>MGRJ01000001.1 GCA_001798135.1 Deltaproteobacteria bacterium RIFCSPHIGHO2_02_FULL_40_28
TAATCATACACCTCGTAAGTGCCTCGGTTATTTAACACCTGCCGAGGTCTTTATTAACCAGGTGTTGCACTTCAAATGTGAATCCACCTCCCCGCCTGCGCGGGGATGACAATTAGTGTGGGGATGACAGATTTTCATTCTGGAATGTTTTGAATTTCATTAAGTCGAACCGCAAAACCTTCACACGATTGAAGTGTGGAGCGCACCATTTTTTTACATTTAAATTCCATAATAGCATCAGCTCCCATTTTATGGGCTTTTTTTCTTATTTGGTGAATCACAGCATCCTTTTTATTAGTAAAAGCATCTTGGCCCTGCACAAAACCTAAAATGGTGTAATCTCCCTCTAATTTTTCTCGATAGATGCGAATTTTTTCTAGCTCAGCTTCATAGGCTTCTGTTTTTTTATTTTGACGCAGTTGATTTGTGGCCCATGGAGCTTTAGCCATACTTGGCATGATAAAAGAAAAAAATAATATAAGGGTTAAAAAACATTTCATGGGCTGGCTACCTTACTGTAGGTTTCTGCGCTTTTTTTAAGAGAAGAACGGTAAATTGATTTTGCTAAAAAATGGGGAATATTAATTCCTGGGTCAGACTCATAGTATCCACGCCATTCAGTCCAGCCAGGTTTGTTTGGAATAGGTGTTAATTCCCAATAACCCTCTAATTTTTTAAAATTGCTTACAATCATTTTATAGTCATAACGGTAATAGCTTTTAGAACTACTAGATTCATCATTTTTAATTTTAATAACAGTCCAGCGATCTTTTAAGGGAAAAGGAAAAGCAAAACGTTGAAGAGCATAACTTGTCCATTTGCCATCTGTTAGGCGTCCGTGATCAGATGTTATCTTTTTATCACCGATAAGTTTGTATAATTCTTTTATGTCTTGCGGTTGTTTATTTTCAAGTAATTTTGCCATACCTTCATCTAAGGCCCTACTATCATTGTAATCCTTGCTGATGTTTTTCCAATTATTTGTATCAATCATGATGGGCCAAAGTATTTTCGCCTCATGAGGCATCCAAGCACGAAAAGAGGTGCGTACATTGGTTGCTTTTTTATCGAAGGCCGTATTGACCCAAATGTTTTCCTCATTTAATTCAGGATCAACCTCAGGATGAAAGGTATTGTAAGCATGGATATTGGTAGAAAAGAAAAGAAAGACTAAAATGAAGATTTTAAAAAACATAAAAGATACCTAGCAAATTTACATTGAAAGACAACATACATTATGGGGGATTTCCCTTTTTTACTTGGTAATATTGTACGGCTTTATTGTGTTCTTCCAGGGTGTGAGAGAAATAATGGGTTCCGTCCCCCTTGCCCACAAAATAAAGATAATCACTGGGTGTGGGATTTAAAACTGCCATCAGGGATGCTATTCCAGGTGACGAAATAGGCCCTACTGGTAAACCAAGGCGAGTATAGGTGTTGTAAGGGGTATCCGTTTGTAAATGTACTTTTGTTAAATTGCCATTGAAATTGGGAATGCCATAAATGACGGTAGGATCTGACTGTAAGGGCATGCCTAATTTTAATCGATTTAAAAAAACAGAGGCAATTAAAGGACGCTCACTGGGTGAGCCAGTTTCTTTTTCAATCATAGAAGCCAGTGTAACCCATTCAAAAAGATTTAATTTTTTTTGTTTGGCTTCTTTGCGCAAGGATAAATTTACCTTGGTGTCAAACAAAGCAATCATTTTGTTTACTAATTCTGCAGTGGTTGTTTTTTTCTCTAAAAAATAAGTGTCTGGAAAAAGAAAACCTTCTAGAGTTGGTGGATTAATTTCTAAATTTTTTAGTTTTGTTCCATCTTTTACTAATTGTTCCCACTCTTCCTTGCCTAAAAGATTTTCTTTTAAAATAATTTGGCCTATTTCTTTTAAATTATACCCTTCGGGTATGGTAAAAGGATAAAGACGCACCCTGCCCTCCACTACCATGTTGATAATTTCACCCATGATGATACCTTTAGAAAATTCATACTCTCCAGAATGAAGAAGACGATCTTTCTTTTGCAGGCGAATTAAAATTTCAAAAAGAGTGGCATTGGAGATAATTTTTTTTTCTTGAAGTATTTTTGCAAAGGCACGCAAAGATTGTCCTTTTTCAAAATCAACTACCATTAAATTTTGGTTTTGATAGCGAGTTTCTTGTGCAATCCAAATCAAACCAATACCGAGAGAAATAAGAAAAAAAATAAGGATGAATGAAATTTTTTTCATACTTGATGTGAATCGAGGTATCCTTTAAGAATTAATGAGGCAGCCATTTTATCAATTACTTTTTTTCTTTTGGCTCTTGAAATATCTGCTTCCAAAAGAGTGCGTTCTGCTTCAAAAGTTGTGAGTCTTTCATCCCAAAAGGTAGTGCTTATTTTTCGACCTCTTTTTTTAAGATATGCATCAAAGGCCTTCATTGTTTTTTTCACTTTTTCAACCTGGATTCCTTCTTCACCTTTTAAGGTTAAGGGCAGACCAACAATCAGATGATGGACTTCATGTAGTTGAATAACATGCAGGAGTTTCACAAAAGCTTCGGTTGGATCATGAAAGCGAATAGTCATTAAAGGCTGGGCTGTTATGCCTAAGGGATCAGACAGGGCTAAACCCACTGTTTTGTCTCCCCAATCCATTCCCATCATGCGCATGAGATCTATTTGACCTTTTTTAAGGATGCGGTAAAGATTTTTTTTAGTTGTACATGCATATTATTTTCAAATAAAATGCCCCCATGAAATTGATTCCTACTCAAATCAAGACCAAAAAACATTTTGATACTTTTTTAGTTAGCAAGGGGTTTAAAAAAACTCGTCAACGAGATATCATTGCTGAAATTTTCTTTAATGGACCCCATCATCATTATCGTATTGAAGAAATTTTAGAGCATGCCCGTAAGCTTGATGCATCTATTAGTTATGCCACAGTGTATCGTACCATGATGATGTTTGTGGAGATTGGTTTTGCCCAGCAACGGCAATTTGGCAAAGGACAATCTCTTTTTGAGGTACAAGGCCGACATCACCACGATCACCTTATTTGTACTCAATGTAAAAAAATTATCGAGTTTGAAAATGAAACTATCGAAAAACTTCAAGCACAAGTTGCTAAACGGCATGGTTTTAAGATGACCCACCATAAGATGGAGCTATACGGCACATGTGTTTCATGTCAAAAGTAATAAGTAGGGTTACCTTATGAAAAAACATATTTCTCAATTAATTTTTCTCTTAGTAGGAATGATGATTTTTATTTCCTGTGATTTGGGTCATCAAAAACCAAAATCCTCCCAAAAAACAATAGAAATGGATTTTAAACGGTATAAGGATGCCAAAAAAGATCTTTCGGTGGAATTACCAAAAACTTGGGAAGTTCATATTATTAAATCAGAAGAAAAAGGGGATCAAAAACCTTTTCGATTGGTTATGGAAGCCATCAGCCCTAAAGAATCTGAGGCCGATCCCTACCAGGAAAAAATTGGAATCGTGATTGCTGAAAAAGCATCTAAACTTCCAGAACAAGAAAGCCAAGAATCATCTCTTGCCTGGCAATCTTCTGGGTTGCCAGCTACTTCTACAGCTCCTCCCCAATCAAGTGAACCTGGCGGGTCCGATCACCCTAAACCTCCCAGTGTATTGCAGGGTTCTGGTATGACTCGTATTAATGGATCTCAAGTACGGTGGTTTGTCAGTAAACCATATCTTTCTCACGATGCTGGTGTTGTGCTGCAACAAATGGGTTATGAGATTCCCACTCTTAATCATGTATACAAGTTTGGATGGGTAGGGGAGTCTGGCAGAGCCGCTAAGGCTAAAAACATTCTGATGCATGCTGTTAAAAGTTTTCGGATAGAAGATTAAATGCCTTATTCTCATCAAAAGCAGGCTCTTCGTTTTGCAGTCAGTATTCAAAAGAGTCTTTATAAAAATCGTTTTCAAGATTTTGGTCCTACTCATCAAGCTCTCCATTGGTCTAGTGTAGAAGCACAAGAACAAAGATTCCATGTTTTTCATGAAGGGCTTATTTGGAAGGGAAAATCGAAAGTGCTCGATGTGGGATGTGGCTTGGGGGACTATTATGGCTATCTTCTCAGAAAAAAAGTTCAGCTCGATTATCTAGGCATTGATATTGTAGAAGAATTTATCAATCATAACAAAAAAAAATATCCCAGAGCCAGGTTTGAATGCCAAGATCTTTTAAGTAATCCCCTTACTGAACATTTTGATTATATTTTTTGTTGCGGACTTTTTGCCTTTGGTAATCCTCATTTTTTTAAAGAAATGATTACCACTCTCTTTGCCTTGGCAAATAAAACTCTCGTGTTCAATATATTCTTAGTTCCCATTCAAGATTTTTTCTTTTTACCCCCAAAGGAAGCACTCCATTTTTGTGAAAGTTTAGGAGCAGCCCATGTGCGCATGGTGGATGGATATGCAGAAGGGGATTACACGGTATTTATTGATAAGAAAAAAAAATAATGCTACATGAAAAAAAATGACGTTTAAATACCTGGTTTACGATATCGAGAGCATTATCAATAGGCCCTTATTAAACAAGGTGCTTTATGCAGGTGAAAATTTAAGTGATGATGAGGCTTATCAAAAACATGTAGCCGAGATGCAGGCAGAAGATCCCAGTCGCACTTTTATTAATCCTGCTTTTCATAAACCCATTTCTTTGGCCTGTCTTTCTGTAAATGCCGATTATTCTATTGGGCATATGGGCTTTCTAGGTGGGGAACAAAAAACCTCGGCTTCCATCGTTAAACATTTCTGGACTCTCTATAATGAAAAAAAACCTGTATTAGTTGATTTTAACGGAAGAGGTTACGATATTCGTTTACTAGAGCTGTGGGCTTTTCAGTTAGGTGTTATCATTGATCCTCGTCATTTTTCAAAATATGGTCCCAGGTATCGATTTTCTGATGAGTTTCATCTCGATTTACACGAGTTTTTAACTAATAACGGGGCTATCAGGTATCGAGGTGGATTGGATCTTTTTTCCAAACTTTTAGGCAAACCAGGCAAAATGACAACCAAGGGAGATATGGTAGAGAAGCTTTATGAAGCTAAAGAATTTTTTCAAATTGATGATTATTGCCTCTGTGATGCCCTTGATACCTACTTTGTTTTTTTAAGAACAAGGGTTATGATGGGACAACTAGGTTTGGTAAGAGAACAAGAGCTTGTAGGACAAGCCAAAAAGAAAATCGAAAAGAAAAACCAAGAAGAAGGTTTTCTTAAAAGCTACCTCTCCAACTTTGGAGAATGGGTTCCTTTTGAATGATACTCCCTATGAGGGGGGTATTACTTACCGGCGAGTTTTTTCTTTTTAATAACTGCCCAGAGTTTTTTGGTCATTTCGCTGGGGGTTACTGGCCCCTTACCAAAAACTTCTTCTAATGTTGTTTCTACACCCTTGAATGAAATGGTGTAACCACCAAATGGTTTTTTCTTAGCTGCTGCCATAAAATTCTCCTTTCAATCCTTATACCAGAGAGAACTTTTTCTACCAAGCAAGAAATAGATTATTTACCTTCTATTTTTACGTAACCCAGGTAGGTTTTAAGTTCTTCGATGGATTCTTTAATATCATCTAAGGCTCGGTGTCGTTCTTGTTTTGTAAATTTTATTTTATATTTTGTACGAAAAATTTCTTTAAAGGAAGTAACGTCAATCATACGATAATGGAGTCTTTGTGCAAAACGAGGAAGGTAATGGAGAACAAAGCGTTGATCGTTTCCAATAGAGTTGCCACACAAAATAACGCGTTTTTCGCTCCCAAAATGTTTGGCTGTTAAAGCTAAAAGCTCGTTTTCTACTTGAGTTAAGGGCGTGCCACTTGGAACAGCTTGTGTGAGACCACTTTTTCCATGGTTTTTTTTACACCACTCATTCATGGCTTCTAAAACTTCAGGGGGTTGGAAAACAACCCGCTGATATTCTTCTAAAATATTAAAATCCAAATCAGTGATGATCACAGCTAACTCAAGAATATGATCCTTGTTTTCATCTAAGCCCGTCATTTCCATGTCTAGCCAAAACAATCGGTTCATGGTGCCAAACTATCCTTAAAGAGTTTTTGATGCAAATCTTTCTTGATCCTCAAGGAGAAAAGAGTAGTCTTAAAGTTATGAGACATTTTGGCCCAATTGCTTTTCTTTTTTTGATGCTCATCAACAATAGCAGAGAAAATTATACGGTTAAAATTGGGGATCATACAACAACCATTAAGGCCAGAAGCATTGTCGAATATTTCCCGCCCAAATTAAAAAGCCCCGTGGACATTTTTATTTCTAAAACCATAAAGAAAACTGAAAATGTTTGGGAATGTAAGGTTAAAAGGGGTCGTAACGATGTGTTTGTTTTTCCAAACGAATGCCCAAGATAAAGTATGGGGCACTATTCAAAAATTCCATAAAAACACAAAGGCCCGGTAAGGGTTGTTCCTTTTCAGAAACAACGACACTTTCCGGGCCCCTGTGGATATATCGTTTAGAGAAAATACCTTTTTTTCGTTCCTATAGAGTTTTAAAACCTCCGCCACGGACGGTAACCTTTTAGCCCCCATTCCCTCTTGCTATTAGTCTTGCCTGACTTTAGCTTCAGGGATTTGTGCCCTGTGGTGAAGATCAGCGACCGATAAATTTTAAGGGTCAAATTTTTTTGCCGCTTGTCCTCTTTTGGAATTCCCTTATGGCCTTTATGGTTTTTGATGCCAAAACCTAGCACTTCGTTTCCGGGTGCCCCTCTTCGGATCTTTTAATTTCAAGTTTACCCTGAAATTTTGATCTTGAGAGAAAATCAGTTTTGTCCTAGCTCTAGCTTATATTGCTACAACTCCCATTTTGACCTTTGTACCGTTTTAAGATTTAAGCGTATGTCACTTCCATCTCAAAGTCCGGTAGGTTTTCCCTAAACAATAACTTGTAAAAGATCTGTATCCCGACACGAGTGATTAAACTGCAAAATCTTTTTCTCCACAAGACAGGAAAATTTACATTTTTTAAAACTATTGGAATCAAACAGTTTTTTTTGCATCATTTTTGTTATGCACAGCTGTGGATAAAAATATCCACGTCGAAGGTGAAGTAATCCTTTTGGAATGATACAAAAAAAACGATTTAACAATTTAAGGTGTAGATGGATGTGGATAAAAAACGAAACACTTCAAAAATGATTGAGGTTTTTGAAACTGAAACATTCACAACAGTTTAATAGCATAATTATTGTAGGGGCTGGGGGAGTGTTTCTTGAGAAATTACTCTTGCGGGTGGCACGGGGAGACCCTTTGTTAAGCGCAGTCCCAACGTGATCCTTTTGGGACCGTCACGTGGGCGAGAATTAACAAAGGGTCTCCCCAGTGACAGGACCCGCCCGAACATAATTTATTTAATGTCTCGATTGATTTTGATTTTCTTTAAAGAATTTTTCAAAATTTCTGAGGGCTGTTTGTGCATACGACATAATGGCCGAGTTGGATTCTTCGTTTGCAGTTTCTACCACTTTTTTCAAAGCCATTTTGTAATCTTCTAAAAAGAATGGAAAGCGCTGATCAGAAATTTCTACAAGTTTGGAAGGATTCATGGTGCTTAGGGCCACAGTTGCCAAGTATTTTTGGCGATCGGAACGATACAAAAGTGGCAGTAGGTGGTTGAGTAAACAACGGCCTCCAATTTTTCCTAGAGAAAGAGCCGCTGCGTATTGATAATCATAAACAGCCTTTTTATCCCCCGATTCATGGCGATGTTCTAAAGACATCAATAGTGGAATAATGGCAGCTCCCGCCAAGCAACCAAATTCACCAATAGCCATGGCCGATTCTACCTTTAATTCACTCCCAGTGGGGGCTAATTCAAAAGATTCAATGAGATAAGGAAGCACTTCTTCGGGTCTGGATTTAAAATGCACTACAATTTCTCGAAGTGCATTAATTTTGTTAGCATCGGGGATGTGTTTTTTAGTGAGATGTTTTAAAAGATATTCGCGACGAATTAAGTTAAGGTGTTCGTAATCAATAGGTTCATCGGGAGAGAATTTTTTGCGCCAGATTTCTAAATAGGTTACTTCATCTGAATCAATCACATGATCTTTCAAGGCATATACCAAGCCCACTACAAAACGTTTGACGGCATTTGGATAATCTTTGCCTTGAAGGATATGAAAACCATCATCTTCAGAAAGGCCTTCAGGATCTTGAATAGCTTCTTCAATTTTCTTTAGAAGTTCTTGCAATGAAAACATGGTCCACCCCATGAATTAAAAATTGTAATAACTGCCCCAAATTAAAGTTACTGCAATCAATGTGCCAATAAATTATGAAAATCTATATTTTAAGTATATGAAATTATTAATTATTTTAAATTTATAAAAGGTAAACTCAAAAAAATGGGGCCTTAAAACCTCAAAGCAAGCAAAGAAAAAAGCAGATTGGGGAGTTTTTACTGGCAGGAAATAAGTATTTTCTTTATGAATGCAAGAAGGCTTTTTTAAAACAAAAATGAAAGGGGATTTATGGCAGAAGTTTTAGTTGTTGCATCCAAAATTAAGAAACTTATCAAAGAAAAGGGGGATTGCAATACCTCTTCTTCTACAATGGAAGCTCTTTCAGAGAGGCTCCACAAACTCATCGAAAAAGGTATCGAAAATGCCAAGGCTGATGGTCGAAAAACAGTGATGGATCGTGATATTCCTAACTTAGGGATATAGCCTCTTTTGACAATCAGTGAGGTATCTGGTAATCTCACCCTTCATCTTAACTAAAGGAGTAGTCATGAAGCGTCTTTTTTTGGGATTTGTTATCCTCACAAGTTTTCTTTTTGTTCTTCCTCAATGTCAAAAAATTCAAGAACTCAAAAATAAATTTTTAAAAAGTGATCAAAAGGCCGATCCTTTTGTGGAAACCACAAAGGATGCAGCTCCTATATCCGAGGCAGCCCCTGTGGCAGAGCAGGTTATACCTCCCACTTCTGATGCAGGGGTTTTAGGACGGGTGAATGGGGAAGCCATTACTGATGCCCAAGTGTACGATTATGTAAAAGATCGCCTGAAAAAATTAGAATCCCAAATATTTGAAATTAAACGCGGTGGTCTATCTGAACTCATTGAGAAAAAGTTGGTAGAAACTGAAGCAACAAAACGGGGTGTAAGTATTGACGATCTTTTAAAATCTGAAGTTACTTCCAAAGTGGAAGAACCCAGCCAGCAAGATTTAGAAACTTATTACTCTGTTTTTAAAAATCGTTTCAAAAACCAACCCCTCGCTGAAGTAAAAGGCGTTTTAATTCAGCAACTCAAATCAACCAGAGAAAAAACTCTCTATGATAATTTTTTAGCAGGCTTAGAAAAAAATTCCACGGTAGAAGTTTTAATGAAGCGGCCCAGAATAGAGGTTTCTGTGGATGATGATCCGTCACAAGGGCCTAAAGTTGCACCAATTACACTCATTGAATTTTCTGATTTTCAATGCCCCTTTTGTAAAAGAGCCAGAGAAACTGTTTCTAAAATTATGGAAACCTATAAGGGAAAAGTGCACTATGTATTCCGTGATTTTCCACTTTCCTTCCATAAACAAGCAGGCAAAGCTTCAGAGGCCTCCCAATGCGCACATGATCAAGGCAAGTATTGGGAATACAATGCCAAGCTTTGGGAAACTCAAGGGCAACATGAAATAGATGCTCTTAAAACGATGGCTAAGGGTTTGGGATTAGATACGGTCAAGTTTAATCAGTGTTTGGATTCTGGTAAGTTTACTGCAGAGGTTGAAAAAGATGCTCAGGATGGTGTAAATGTGGGTGTGAGTGGAACGCCTGCTTATTTTATCAATGGCATTTTTCTTTCGGGAGCACAACCTTTTGAAAATTTTGCACAAATTATCGATGAAGAACTTCGGGAAATTGAGAAGAAATAATTATTCGAGTGAATTAATAAACCTTTGTAGTTTATTGCGGGCCTTGGCTTCTTCAAAAGGGAAATTATTGTAATATTCCTTAAGATATTCTAAGAATTTATCAAAATCACCATTGATGTCTTCAACCGTTGTTTCCGATAAAAGAGGCCATTCATGATGGATGAATTTTTTTACTGATTCCCAGTGGTCTTGCATTCGGTTTGGAGTTGTCATAAAGAGAATATAACATGAGTGATCTTAAAAAGAAAAGCCGTATCATGACAGAGGGTGATGCTAGAGCTCCTAACCGGGCTATGCTTCGGGCCGTTGGTTTTACCGATGAAGATTTTAACAAATCAATCATTGGAGTGGCAAGTGCTGGCAGTGATGTAACCCCCTGTAATATGCATTTAAATACACTAGCAGAAAAAGTGCGTGAAGGTATTCGTGTTGCAGGAGGGGTTTCCCAGCTTTTTCATACCATCACCGTGAGTGATGGAATTTGCATGGGACATGAGGGCATGAAGTACTCGCTTGTTTCACGCGAAGTGATTGCGGATAGCATTGAAGTAGTTTCTGAAGCTCTGCGTCATGATGGCATTGTTACCATTGGTGGATGCGATAAAAATATGCCCGGGAGCTTGATGGCTTTGGCTCGTGTTAATGTTCCCAGTATTTTTGTTTATGGCGGAACTATCTTGCCAGGAACCTACAAAGGCAAAGATATCGATATTGTCAGTATTTTTGAAGCTGTAGGTCAGTATAGTGCCAAAAAAATTACAAAAGAAGATTTTCGTGGAATCGAATGCAATTCGATTCCTGGTGCTGGTGCTTGTGGTGGAATGTATACAGCCAATACCATGGCCTCAGCTATCGAAGCTTTAGGCATGAGCCTTACTGGTTCAGCCTCTATGCCAGCAGTTACTTCTAGAAAAGCAGAAGATTGTTACAATGCTGGCATCCAAATTGTTTCTTTGGTGAAAGAAGACATTACACCTAAAAAAATTCTCACTCAAAAAGCGTTCGAAAATGCCATTACCGTTGTTATGGCCCTGGGCGGCTCTACCAATGCTGTCTTGCATCTTATGGCTATTGCAAAAGAAGTGGGGGTCAATTTAACTCTTTCTGATTTTGATCGTATTGGTAAAAAAGTTCCACACTTGGTCGATTTAAAACCAGGCGGTCGTTATGTGATGGTTGATCTTGATCGTGTGGGGGGAGTGCATGGAGTGATGAAAATGCTTCTTGATGAAGGTTTAATGCATGGAGATGTGATGACAGTTACAGGAAAAACTTTAGCTGAAAATTTAAAAGATTTGTCTCCATTTTCTAAAGATCAAGATGTAGTGCGGTCTTTTCACAATCCACTTTTTCCTTCTGGGCCCATGGTTATTTTGCATGGTAATCTTGCATCAGGTGGTGCTGTTTGTAAAATTGCGGGGCTTAAAAATACAACAATTACTGGACCTGCACGTGTATTTGCTTCAGAAGAAGAGTGTTATGAGGCCATCATCAAAGATAAAATTAAAGCAGGGGATGTGATTGTTATTCGTTACGAAGGCCCTAAGGGTGGTCCCGGCATGCGTGAAATGTTGGCTGTGACGGCTGCTATTGTGGGAAAGGGCTTGGGTGAATCTGTGGGATTAATTACTGATGGTCGTTTTTCGGGTGGAACGCATGGTCTTGTGGTTGGTCACATTGCTCCCGAAGCTCAAATAGGTGGCCCTATTGCCATCTTACAAGATGGAGATCAAATTACCATCAATGCCGACAAAAGACTTTTAGAGGTAAAACTTTCAGATCAAGAAATAAGTGCTCGTCTTTCCAAATGGACGGCTCCCAAACCTCATTTTGATCATGGGGTGATGGCCAAGTACATCAAGCTGGTGTCGCAAGCTTCCGAAGGTGCAATCACCGTTAAAAATAATTAATCATGTAAATTGTAAAAACCCGAATGGGTATTCCTTCCGCTTCCTGCGGAACTCCTCACCTTGAAGGCTCGTCAGACAGTCCTCGGAAGCTCCAGGAACACCCATTCGGGTTTAGTAAATGAATCCCATTTTTCCTCTGTCTTTCACTTCCAAAAAAAAGTAACATGCCTTTATGCATCCCATTTTAATTCGTTGGCCAGATTGGATTCCTTTTCTTGGTACTCATTTTTTTCATACTTATGGTTTGCTTTATGCCCTTGGATTTTTTTTAGGATATCTTTGGATTCGTGCTGAAGGTAAACGTTTAGGATATCATCCCGAATTTATTTCAGATTTATTTTTTTATATTGTTCTCGCTAGTGTTTTAGGAGCCAGACTTTTTTATTTTGTTATTTCTTACCCCGATTGGTGGAAACATCCTCTTGATTTTTTCAAAATTTGGGAAGGAGGACTGGTTTTTTATGGTGGTCTTATTTGTGCTGTTTTGGTTAGTTATTTATTTTGTAAAAAGAAAAGAGTTTCTTTTTTTGAGGTTGCCGATATTTTTGCTCCCGGTATTGCTTTGGGACATGCCATAGGAAGGCTTGGTTGTTTTTCGGCAGGATGTTGCTATGGCAGATCTTTAGATACCACCCATTGGTATACAATTATTTTCCCTCAAGTAGAGGGAGGTATTGCCCCCCATGGAATTCCCCTTTATGCTACCCAAATTTATGAAGCACTGGCTCTCTTTTTAATTTTTATGTTTTTGATTAGTTTCAGAAAACAGAAAAAATTTAATGGGCAAATTTTTCTCATTTATGCAATTTTATATTCTCTAGTGCGCTCGGTTCTGGAAATTTTTAGAGGAGATAGTATCAGAGGTTTTGTTATTGACGATTTTTTATCTACTTCACAACTGATCAGTCTTGGTTTGATTTTAATTTGTTTAATCCTTTGGAAAAAACTCCCTAGAAAGGAATGAGATGCGTTTTTATTTTTCATCACGAGTTTTAATTTTATTGGCCGGTTTAGGGCTATGGCTTTCTTTTACAGGCCAAATGTGCACCAAGGTTATTGTGTATGGAAAAAATTATGATACCCCTCCCAAAAAAGTACGTTTTCAAAGTGACAGGGCTTCTGTTTTTTCAGCTGTTGAACAAACCCTGAAAAACCAAGGGTATCAAATTGTAGAAGCTGATGAATCCAGAGCCCGTTTTGTAACAGGCTGGCTGGCAGTGGAAAGTGATTCTCATTATTTTAATCTTTTTGGCCGCAAAGATTATGGTTTAACCGATAGTACTTATTATCGGGTAACAGTTGATATGATTGAAGAAGGTTCTAAGGTTAAAGTTCTAGTTTCTACCACGCTTAAAACAGTTGTTGGAAAGTTGGAATCTTCAGGAAAAATTGAAGCACGTATTTTAACACAAGTTGGAGATTTAGTGAGATCACGCGAAATTCAAATGAGCAATGTAGGGATAGAAGCCAGATAGTTTTTAGAGACGCTCTAATTAGAATCAGTATCGAGTACTGTAAAAGAAGTAACAAAATCGAGATCTAGTTTTACAGTATCTTTTCCATCAGAAATTTGCACAAAACCTTTTTCGTGATCAATGTTTAAAATACTCCCTATATAGGAAGCACCATAAGCTACAATTTGCACTTCTTTTCCTAAATACTCATCGAGGTTATTAAGAGATTGTTCAACGTTCATAGAATACCCCTATCTTAAATATTTGTACTGACAAGGACAAGATAAATCGTTAAACCACTTTGGATGGAGTATGTTCAATTTTTTATTGGGGTTATTTTTTCACCAGAAGTGAAGGTTGCTATACTGAGCGACTTACTTTCTGGAGCCATGGGTGTTTTAGGTGAGGTTTCGAGTGTTTATGATTTTAATCACACGCAATATTACAAAGAAGAAATGGGGGCGGGGTTAAAGAAAATTTTTTTTGCAATTAAACGCTTAGAGGATCCAAGTCATCTTTTAACTCTTAAAAAACATTCTATAGAGCTTGAAAAAAATTTTTTCACAAAACAGGGAAAACGTCTTGCTAATTTGGATCCTGGATACTTGGATGCAGTAAAAATTGTATTGGCTTCAGGCAAGAAAGGTGGACATAAAATAGCCTTGGGTGATGGTATTTATGCCGATATGGTGCTGGATTATTTTACAGGGCACTTTCGTTCCTTTGAATGGACCTTCCCTGATTTTAAATCCGGAATCTATTTCCCATTTTTTGAAACATTGCGTGCGAATTATTTGAAGCATTTATCTGTTATCCCCGCGTAGGCGGGGATGACAATTGGTGTGGGGATGATGTGAAGTCTCTTGTCCCCTCCCCCTTGAGGGGGGAGGGTTAGGGAGAGGGTGAGAATTTAAGTCACCCTCCCCCTGCACCCCCTCCCCTCAAGGGAGGGGGGATGAATGTCAATGATTCCGATTCTTCCAAATCTTTACCGCTAATTTCATGGCTTCTTTCATACTTGAAGGATTTGCAATGCCTTTTCCTGCAATATCAAAGGCACATCCATGATCGGGTGAAGTACGAATGATGGGCAGCCCTAGAGTGAGGTTAACCCCACAATCAAAAGAAAGAGTTTTTACAGGAATTAAACCCTGATCATGGTAAAGACAAACCACAACATCAAATTTTTTTTTCACCGCTTGATAAAAAATGGTGTCAGCCGGGTAGGGGCCATCTACATTCATTTTAAATTGACGTGCTTTTTTAATCGCAGGAGCAATTATTTTTTGATCCTCGCTTCCTAAAAGTCCATTTTCTCCCGCATGGGGATTTAATCCACAAACAGCAATGTGTGGATTTTTAATTCCAAAATCTTTTTTTAACGCTTGATGGGTGATCACCATGGTTTCAAAAATAAGAGCTGGTTTTAGCATAGAAAATATTTTTTTTAACGGAAGATGAATGGTTGTGAGTACAATAGAAAGCTTGGGCGACCATATCATCATCCTTGCCTTATTATTTTTAAAATGACTCGCAATAAACTCTGTTTGACCAGGATAAGGAAAGCCAGCTTGGTGAAGGTGAGTTTTTGAAACCGGGGCTGTCACTAAGCCATCGCATTCTTTTTGTAGTACACTTTTCATGGCTTGTTTTAATGCCAAGGCCGAATAAAGCCCAGCTTGACGAGGAGAAATTTTTTGAGCTTGGGTTCCAAAAATTTTCCAATGGGCCAATTTTTTTATTTTTGGATCGCTAAGGCACTTTTTAACAATCTCTGATCCAATGCCCAAAGGATCACCCAGTGTAATGGCTAAATGAGGTTTAGGAGTGTCTGATTTCAATGTAGTGACGTCCTCTTGCTTCCATGAGGTAATTTTCAAGCTCATCACTTACACGTTGATCAATCAGTTTTTGACGAATAGGCTCTTTAATGTCTTTTAAGGGCCTGGTAAACGGATTTTTAGCTTCTACGAGCTTGAAAATAAAAATCCCTCCATTGGGGACAGGCATGGGAGGAGAAATTTCACCGGGTTTAAGTGAGTAAAGAAGATTTAAAAGCTCAGGTCTTAAAGAACTTGCATTTACAAGGCCCGAATCCCCATCTTTATTAACAAAGGCTCCCTTCGAATACTTTCGAGCCAGCGCTTGAAAATTTTCTCCTTTTTTAGCTTGAGCCAACACTTGTTCCATTAAATCAATCACACTCCGACCCTGTGCTGATTCAGCAGTAAGTAATATTTCAAAAAAACGAATTTGTTCATAACCCACAAATTGTTTTGGATTTTTTTTATAGTAATCTTCTAAATCATAATCGGTAATGCGAATTCGTGGATAAATCACTTTTTGTAAAAATTGATTTTTTCCCAATTCTTTTTGTACAGTTTTTCGATACTCCAAATAGGATATTCCTTCTTTAGCCAAAGCTTCTTTTAATTGGATTTCTGTTAAATGTTTTTGTCTTAAAACATCCTGAATAGATTGATCCACGTCTGATTCTGGAATGGAAATATTATTTTTTTCAATTTCTTGTTCAAAAATAATTTGATTGATTAAGTGTTGGAGCATGGCATCGTCTCCCATGCCCTGTGGTTGATTTTTAGAAATTTGCCCCAACAAGTTTTGATTTAAAAATTTACGGGCATTTTCGATATCAGATTGAGTAATCACCTCGTTATCCACCAAAGCAGTAATTTTGTTTATCACTGTGGCTTGGGAAGTGGTTGTGATGAAGAAAAAAGAGATTAAAAAAAGAACTTTAAACATAATTTCCTATAAAACGCCTTGCATCCCCAATCAAGTTCTTAAAAAATTAAAGACTAAAATTTTCTAAAGTCTCATCTATAATAGAAATTTGGGCTTTTATACGAAGCTCTTCTATCCAGCTTTCATAAACAGCAGCTAGTTTTTTTTGGAAAAGTGTAGCTCGAATTTCTTGCCCAACTTCTAAAAAAGGCTGAGTTTGTTTTGGTTTTTTATCGATAAGTTTAAAAATATGATAACCATAAGGGCTTTTAATCACAGGAGAAAGTTCACTAATTTCAAGTTTTTCCACGGCTTGATCAAATTCTACAGGATGAGTTCCTTTTTCAAAAAAACCCAAATCACCTCCGTTAGCCCGGTCGGGAGAGAGGGAATTCATAATAGCTAATTTTGCAAAATTTTCCCCTTTTAAAAGACGTTTATGGAGTTCTTGGGCTTTTTCTAAAGTGTCGGTAACAATGTGGCGGGCACGATATTGCTCGTTTTTGGCATAATCTTTGATGTTTTTTTGATAATATTGCAACACCTCTTCACTCGATACATTATTTTTTTTCATCAAGGTTTCATGGATGATTTTTGCTACAGCTATATTTTCTTCAGCCATTTCTGTCCATAAAGAGTAAGGAATGCCACGTTCTTCTAACATCATGTCAAATTCATGGTCAGTATATCCCTTTTTCATGTTTTTTATTCCTTCAGCTTTCTCGTTTTCTGTTAAAAGAATATTGTTTTGGGCTCCCCAATCGATAATAATCCGATGATCAATCATGCGATTAAGAATTTCGGTTTTAAGTCCTTCAAATTGTTTTCCTTTCAAAACATGATTTTCTTCATACTTCATACTTTCTAAATTAATGCGAAAGCGGAGTTGAGTTTCCTTAATGGCAATTCCATTAACTAAGGCAATAATAGCGGGAGGTTGAGGTTGTTCTTTGCGTGTTAAACACGCCAAAGGAATAAGACACAGAAGTAAAAAAAGGTTTTTAAATCTCATATGAATAAAGTTGAATTTACTGTTCTCATCAGCCTCGGTAATACCCAAAAAACCCTTTTGTTACAAGAAGTTAAAAGTCATCCAATCCTCTTGACAGGGGCTAGTCTTCATGTTACGCAACGCACAATTTTTCATGATTGATCTTTATCCAAATGCAACGTTGCCAATCCTTTTGGCTTTATTCCTTACGGTGCTTTTTATTCTCAATCGTCTGGTTTTTCGTCCAACCATTTCTCTTATCGAGGCTAGGCACTATGAAACAGAGAAACTAAGCGAAAAGATTGCAGGATTAAGTCAAGATACGCATCGACTTTTAGAAACCTATCAAAGAAAAATAGAAGAGGCCAGGTTGTTGGCTTCGGAAGAAAGAGAAAAACTTATTTTAAAAGGAAGGGAAAAAGAACGAGATCTTTTTTCTCAAGTGAGAAGTGAAAATGAGGCTTTTTTATCTGAATTTCGGGCTAATCTTTCTCAAGAAAAAAAAGAAGCCGAGTTAAAGCTAAAACAATATGTGCAAGATTTAGCTAAAGACATGGTAGCCAAGGTTTTAAAATCAGTGGCATGAACTAAAGGACAAAAAAGTAGAAATGAAAAAAATATTTTCCATTTTAATTTTTTTATTTGTGATGAGTAGTGCGAGTGCTCTTTTTGCTAGCGAGGCCTCTCATCAGGAAAATCAAGCTCCAGACTTAAAGTTAGTTTTTCGTCTGATTAACTTTGCAATTTTTGCTGGTGTTTTAGGTTTTGTTTTAAAGAAACCCGTAGCGGATTATTTTTCAAAAAGATCTGAACTTCTAAAAGAAAAAATAGAGGCCAATAGAGCATCTCATCAAAAGGCCTTAGAGGAGCATCAGGAAATTGCACGCAAACTTAAAAATATTGAACAAGAAAGCCGAGAGCTTTTAACTTCTTTTCATCAAGATGGAATACGTGAAAAAGAAAAAATAATTGAACAAGCAAATAGCCTGGTTTCCCAATTACGTGAGGATGCAAAAAAAATTACAGAGTCTGAACTTAAAAAAGCAAAAGAAGAATTAAAAAACATAGCCATTGGGTTAGCTGTTGAATTAGCCGAAAAATCTGTTCAACGCGACATAACAGCAGAAGATGAAATGAATTTGGCTCATAATTTCGTAAAAGGAATCGATAAAGTGTATGATTGAACTTGTTATTTCAAGACGCTACGCCAAAGCCCTTGTTGATTTAGCCAAGGAGAAAAACAGCTTGGATGTTTATCTTTCAAACATGAAACAACTGGTAGATATCATGCAGGCATCCCCCAGTTTTTTAAATACCTTGAATGATCGGTTTATTCCCATGGGAGATAGAAGAAAGGTGCTCGATTTAGTGCTTCAAAAAATGGGTTCCCCCGATGATTTTGCTAACTTTTCAAGGCTTTTACTCAGGAAAAGTCGTTTTGGATTGATTTACTTTATTGCCAGAATTTTTGAAAAAATGGTGTTGGTTCTTCAAGGAAGAGCCTTGGCACAAATAGTTTCAGCTAAAGAATTAAATGATAAAACATATGGTGAACTTCAAAAAATTTTATCCGTGCTTACTAAAAAAGAAGTGGTTATTGAAAAGAAAATAAAACCCCAAGTTTTGGGTGGCATTGCAGTTTCAATTGAAGGTGAATACTTTGATGGTACTATTAAAGCGCATTTAAACAATATGGCTAACGAAATGAGAAAAAATTAAGGAGGAAAGAGTAATGCAAATACGAGCAGAAGAAATTAGTGAAATTTTAAAAAAAGAAATTCAAAATTACGACAAAGTAATTGATAGGGCCGAGGTGGGCACAGTGATTTCGGTTGGAGATGGAATTGCGCGTGTGCATGGTTTAGAAAAAGCCATGGCCGGGGAGCTTTTGGAGTTTCCTGGTGGCATTCGTGGCATTGCCTTAAACCTTGACGAAGATGATGTAGGTGTTGCCATCATGGGTTCGGATATCACCATTCGCGAAGGCGATGTGGTTAAAAGAACCAATCGTATTGCCGAAGTGCCCGTTGGTGAAGCCTTGTTAGGGCGAGTGGTTAATGCCTTGGGTGAGGCTGTGGATGGTTTGGGTCCTATTCAAAGCAAGGAAAATCGCCGTATTGAAATTAAAGCTCCTGGTATTGTGAAAAGAAGAGGTGTGAACGAGCCCTTGCAAACCGGTATTAAGGCAATTGATGCCATGATTCCTATTGGACGAGGTCAGCGTGAGCTGATCATTGGGGATCGTCAAACAGGTAAAACTGCCATTGCGATTGACACCATCATTAATCAAAAAGGAAACGGTGTTTATTGTTTTTATGTAGCCATTGGTCAAAAACAATCAACAGTTGCCAGGGTGGTTGATAAATTAAGAGAAACAGGAGCACTTGAATATACAACCATGGTTATTGCCAATGCTTCTGATCCTGCACCTCTTCAGTTTATTGCTCCTTACACAGGTTGCACCATGGCTGAATATTTTAGAGATACAAAACGTCATGCCTTAATTATTTATGATGATCTTTCCAAACAAGCTGTGGCCTATCGTCAACTTTCTCTTTTACTTCGTCGTCCTCCGGGCCGAGAAGCGTATCCTGGAGATGTTTTTTATCTTCACTCTCGTCTTTTAGAAAGAGCTTCTAAACTTTCCGATAAAGAAGGTGGGGGTTCGCTTACGGCCCTTCCCATCATCGAAACCCAAGCGGGTGATGTATCGGCCTATATTCCTACCAATGTGATCTCAATTACCGATGGACAAATTTATCTCGAAGCTGATTTATTTTATTCGGGCGTTCGTCCTGCTGTAAACGTGGGGTTATCAGTTTCGCGCGTGGGGGGTGCTGCTCAGATTAAAGCCATGAAACAAGTTGCTGGAACTCTTCGTTTAGAGTTGGCCCAATTTCGTGAATTGGCCGCTTTTGCCCAATTTGGTTCCGATTTAGACAAAGCCACTCAAGCCCAGTTAGCCAGGGGTCAGCGCTTGGTTGAAATTTTAAAACAAGGGCAATACGAACCCATGCCAGTGGAAATTCAAGTGGTTCAAATCTATGCAGCTTCGCAAGGTTTTGTGGATGGTTATCCTGTTGGTGTGCTTCCAAAATATCTCAAAGAATTAAACCTGTTTTTAGCGAGCAAAAAATCTCAGGTTTTAGAAACTTTGCGTCAGAAAAAAGCTTTGGATGATGAGATGAAAAAACTTCTCAGTGAAACTCTCGAGGAGTTTAAGAAATTTTTTGTAGCTTAAAAAGCTACCCCTGTTAATTAAATTATGGCATCACTTAAAGAAATTCGAAAGCGCATTACTTCGGTGAAAAATACGCAAAAAATCACCAAGGCTATGAAAATGGTGGCTGCGGCTAAGCTTCGTCGTGCTCAAACGGCGGTACAACAAGCCAGGCCCTATGCCCGTGCTTTAAAGAATGTAATTTCCGATTTAGTTTCTCGTAATACCAACCATCCCTTGTTAACTCCTAAAGTAGAACTTAAAAAGGCGCTTTTCCTTCTCTACACTTCTAATCGTGGTTTGTGTGGGGGATATAATTCTGTTCTTTTGCGTAAGGTTGAAAGATATGTGGCAGAAGCTTCAAAAAATTTGGATACCATTGATTTGGATGTGATTGGAAGAAAAGGTCGTGATTTTTATCGGGCTCGTCAGAAAATCATACATGCTGAGCTTCCAGAATTAGCTGACAAATTTCCCTTTGCCAGGGCTGATGAATTAGCATCTCAGATGATTCAGGGTTTTTTGGATGGTAGTTATGATGAATACTACATTGTTTATAACGAGTTTAAATCGGCCATTTCGCAAGAAGTAAAAATAGAAAAAATTTTACCAATTGGGTTTGAATTTGTTACCCAAGAAGTGAAGGGCGTGGATTATCTTTATGAGCCCTCCCAATCTGAGGTGTTAGATTATGTAATTCCTAAATTTGTAGCCATGCAAATTTATCGAGCTCATTTGGAGGCCCATGCTTCAGAATTAGGTTCGCGCATGTCGGCCATGGATAGTGCAACTAAAAATGCACGGGATATGATTAGTAGGCTTACTCTTGTTTATAACCGAGCCAGGCAAGCTTCTATTACCAAGGATTTGATGGATATTGTAAATGGTTCTGAAGCCATGAAATAATTTATTAAAGGAGAAAGTATGTCACAAAATAATAACGGCGTAATAACTCAAGTGATTGGTCCTGTGGTGGATGTTCGCTTTGATGCAGGGAGGCTTCCAGAAATTTACACAGCACTTACAATTACCAACCCTTCCATAGGAAATACAGCCGATAACCTGGTGGTAGAAGTGGCTCAACACTTAGGTGAAAACATAGTGCGTTGCATTGCTATGGATGCAACTGATGGTTTAATTCGTGGCCAAGAAGTTAAAAATACCGGCAAGCCCATCCAAATGCCTGTAGGAAGAGAAGTGTTAGGCCGTATTTTAAATGTGGTGGGAGAACCTGTTGATGAAAAAGGCCCTGTTGTAGCCAAGAAAAAACTTCCCATTCACCGTGAAGCTCCAAAATTTGTTGAGCAAAATGTGAAGGTAGAAATGTTTGAAACAGGAATTAAAGTAGTGGATCTTTTAGCTCCTTACTCTCGAGGTGGAAAAATTGGATTGTTTGGTGGAGCTGGAGTGGGAAAAACCGTTTTAATCATGGAGCTGATTAATAACGTGGGTATGCAACATGGTGGTTTTTCCATTTTTGCAGGTGTAGGAGAAAGAACCCGTGAAGGCAATGATTTGTGGCACGAGATGATGGAATCTGGAGTTTTAAGTAAAACCGCTCTTGTGTATGGGCAAATGAATGAGCCCCCCGGCGCTAGAGCCCGTGTAGGTTTATCAGCCCTAACTGTTGCAGAATATTTTCGCGATGAAGAAGGTCAGGATGTGCTTTTGTTTATCGATAATATTTTCCGTTTCACTCAAGCTGGATCTGAAGTATCGGCTCTGCTTGGTCGTATTCCTTCTGCTGTGGGGTATCAACCAACTCTCGCTACTGAAATGGGTAATTTGCAAGAGCGCATTACAACAACAACCAAGGGGTCTATTACTTCGGTGCAAGCCATCTATGTTCCTGCTGATGACTTAACCGATCCTGCTCCTGCTACAGCTTTTGCTCACTTGGATGCAACAACGGTTCTTTCGCGTCAAATTGCAGAATTAGGTATTTATCCAGCTGTGGATCCTTTAGATTCAACCTCACGCATTTTAGCTCCCCAAGTAGTGGGTGATGAGCATTATAAAGTGGCTAGGCTTGTGCAGCAAGTATTGCAGCGCTATAAGGATTTGCAAGATATTATCGCCATTTTGGGTATGGATGAATTATCCGAAGAAGATAAACTTGCTGTGAGCCGTGCTCGTAAAATCCAAAAGTTTTTATCACAGCCCTTCTTTGTGGCGGCCCAATTTACTGGGCTGGAAGGCAAGTATGTGAAAATCGAAGACACCATTCGTGGTTTTCGAGAAATTGTAGAAGGAAAACACGATGATATTCCCGAGCAGGCTTTTTACCTGGTGGGAACTATCGAAGAGGCTTTGGCTAAAGCCCAGAAGTTAGCTGCGTAATATGACTTTAAACGTTGAAATTTTAACTCCTTCTCAGGTGCTTTTAAAAGGCCAAGCAGAATCCCTTGTGGCGCCTGCTATTCAGGGTGAGGTTGAAATCCTTCCCAATCATACCGATTATTTAACCTTACTTGGCGAAGGCCGACTCATTCTTAAAAATGGATCCAATGCCCAAGGCTTTACAGTAAAAGGCGGGGTATTAACCATAGCCAAAGACTCTATTACGGTTTTGGTAGATCAAGTGTTAGAAAGTTAGCAACCCCTGTTTCTGAGGGGCGATACAGGTTTTATGTCTGGCGAATTCCTCGATTTTGGTTCTAGTTTTAAGAATGTGTTCCAGCAAAATTCTTTGGAGCAACATTTAGGCACTACTGTATTTTGGCATACGATGCTCTTGGATCAAGATCGTTCTCCTGATCAACTTAAAATTGAAGAAGCCCGTGTTTTTAATCCTGATCTTGATTGGGATGTTTTAAAAGCAAGTTATGATCAACTGATTGTTAAAGCAACACAAGATCAATTAGCTCCTAGCGATGTAAGTGGGTTTTTAAAAATCCTTCACCCTACTCTTCCTCAAACCATGATAAATCAAATGCTTCAACCAGCTCCAGCCTTTAAGATGCAAGAAAGAGACACAACATTTACTGCTACTCCTAACTATGTGGGGGCAGCTATTCTCGCTAGGTCCCTAGATGGGGATGAAGCAGGTTTTGAGGCAAGGGCCCTCCAAGTTGCAGAAGCAGATTTTTATCAGCATTTAAATATTTCAGATGGAGCTATTACTCCCCACGAGGTAAGCACATTTTATGTTCAAGGCAACTCTGGTGATCACATGGTAGCATTAGCTTTTTGGACAGCGGCTTCTGTTTCTTACCGCATGGTTGATTCAGGCTTAATTCCCACTCCTTAATAAGAAAATTTTCCTGCCCATAATTGCTTTAAAAAATCAGTGATAGGAATAATTTCTATTTTATCTTCAGTGATACGAGACATAGGGGTAAGACCAACCACGATTTTTCGTTTGAGTGGCAATTCTTCGGACAAAGCTCTTAAACCCTTGAGGTCGTAAGAAGTAATGTTGGAGGATGATTTGATTTCAATAGCTACTGAATCTCCTAAAACACAATCAACTTCAAACTGGCTCTGACTTCTCCAAAAAGACAAGGGTGTATCGTTACGGCTGTAATCAAGATACGCCTTTATTTCCAATAAAACCAGATGTTCCAAAGCTTGTCCATACTCAGCAGAACCTTCCATAATATTTTTACGACTCATTAAATAATTTGCTACACCCACATCGAAAAAATAATATTTTGAGGTAGCTACTGGTTTACGTTTTTTTGTTTTCTGGAAAGGGGAAATTTCATGAACAAGAAGAGTGTCTTTGAGTATCTGAAAATATTCCCTCACTGTTCTTCCAGGTACTTGAGCATCGCTTCCTACTTTTGTAAAATTTACCAATTGTCCGTTACATAATCCAGCTACGGTTAAAAATCGGGAAAAATTTTCTATAGAACGGCTTAAACCTTCGGCGCGAATTTCTTCGTGCAAATAAGTTCCTACATACGCCTTTAAATCTTCGTAGGGCATGGGAGAATCAATAATAGCAGGAAGACTACCGTGATTAATGCGATCATTTAATCGGGCATAATCCAACTCGGGGGAAACAAGCGGATGCAAATGGGCTGTCCACAACCGGCCAGCAAGCAAGTTAACTCCTCCTCTTGTGAGTTTTCGAACGCTGCTTCCAGTAAGCATAAATCTAATGTTGGGGTTAAGTTCGAGTGCACGCTGAACCTCGTTTAACAGGGAAGGAAGTTTTTGTACTTCATCAACAATAACTAACTTGTCTTGGGGAGTAATCCATTGGCGCAAATATTCTGGGTGGCTACTTAAATCACGAAACACAGGAGCCTCAAGCAAATTATAGTATCGAGCCGAAGGGTAATTTTTTGTTAATAAAGTGCTTTTTCCGGTTTGTCTGGGGCCAAACAAGAATAAAGATTTATGTTCTAAGATCTTGTTAAGATTAATGATTCTATGATATTCTTTAATCACGCATATATACTTCCATATTTAGCTTAATTTGGCAATATACATTCCAGATTTAATCTCCAAACGAAATTTTATTAAGGAAGTTCGGCAAGAAAATTCGCCATTGAAATAACGTGGATTCTTTCATTTTTGTAATAGCGGTAAAAATTGGGTTTTTCGATGAGTTGAACCCCGATAATTGAGGGCCATTTTTTGATGAAGTATTTTAAATTGGAGGCTGGTTCCAACTCGGAGTTTTTTACCTCCAACGCTAGCCAAGGCATATTGTCCTTGTTCAAGATAAAATCAACCTCTCGTTTTTCCTTGTCTTGATAGTAATGCAGCGAAAAATTTCCGTATCCCAACTGGTTCCAATAATCGATGGCTTTAAGCAGGTGGCTAGACGTAAAATTTTCCAAAAGCTTGCCTTGATTTTTTAGGAGTGACCAATCCCAGAGATATATTTTCGGTGTTTTTTTAATGGCGCGAGCTTGATTTTTAGAGAAAGGCCGAATGGAATAGTGAAAAAAAACTTTTTCCAACTGTCCCAACCATGTTTTAATAGTTGGTTGACTTACTTCCAAATCTTCTGCAAGGCTTTTTAGGGAAAGTAAACTTCCCACTCTTTCTGGTAAAAGGGCAATCAATAGATCAATTTGGCTAAGTTCTTGAATGCGGGTTAAATCCCTTAAATCTTCGTGGACAATTTGATCTAACCTGCTTTTTTGCCACATCAGCAAATGCCTTGTGGTTTGTTTGCCATAGGGTTGTGGAAAACCGCTATAGCGAATGAGGTTTTGCTGAAGGTTTATCAAATTTTTTTCGGAGTGGACATTTGGATTTTTAAGAAACACTTTGAGTGAATGGGGGGTTTTTATTTTTTGGGGACTGTGTAATTCACCAAGAGAATAGGGATGTAGGCGAAAATGAAAATATCGCCCCATGAGGCTGTCTCCCCCCCTTTTGTAGGTATCTAATTTAGCACTTCCTGTGACGATGATGTAATTTTGTTTATGGTGAAGATCATAAAGGCCCTTGATTGCATTTTTCCAATGCGGGGCCTTGTGAATTTCATCGAGAATAAGACAGCCCTTTTCGGAAAGGGAAGACATAATTCTCGATGGAGATTTTGCCCACTTTTTACGGAAATCGAAGTCATCCCAATTACAATAAAGGTGGGAAGAGAATTTTTTGGCAAGATGAAGGGCCATCGTGGTTTTACCAACTTGACGTGGGCCACTGATGAAAGCCATTTTGTGGTCACCCAGGCAATCTTTTCGAATGGGAAATTCAAGATAACGAGGGGTTTCCATATATGACCAAAGTAAGCTATATATACACTTTGGTCAAGACTAAAATAAACTATATATCCCCAAACGAAATACCTAATTCACGAGCGGTGGTGAGGATATCAGAATCTAAGGGCACAGTATTAACCCCTTTGATGGCTTTGCTGATAGGATAAGCACGCATTTGTGGGGGCATATAAGCTACCATATTTCCAAATTTTTTCTGAGCTATCAATTCCACGGCATAGGTGCCAAACCGCAAAGAGAGAATGCGATCCATATGGGTTGGGCTTCCTGCTCTTTGCAAATGCCCTAAAACCACAGTGCGAGCTTCTTTCCCGCTTTGCTCTTCAATTTGCCAAGCAATTTTTTCTCCTAGGCCGCCGAGTCTTTTCTTTTTTCCAGCACCTGTTTTTTGATAAAGCAGATTTCCACCTTTTGTTTTGGCTCCTTCTGCTGCAACCACAATTGAAAAATTAATTCCTGATTTTTCTCTTTCTTTTATTTTTTTCAAAATATTTTTAAGATCGTAATCAATTTCTGGAATTAAAATCACATCAGCTCCGCCTGCCAAACCCGAATACAAAGCAATCCAACCAGCATTTCTACCCATCACTTCAACAACCATAACGCGACTATGAGATTCTGCTGTGGTATGAAGCCTGCCGATGGCATCGGTTGCAACGGAGACCGCCGTATCAAAACCAAAAGTTTGAATAGTACCGCATAAATCGTTATCGATAGTTTTAGGAATAGCTACAAGGGGCATCCCCATTTCATGAAAACGGTGAGCAATGCGAAGCGAACCATCACCTCCAATGACAATCAAGGCATCAGCTTTAAGCTCTTTGAAGCGATGGAGAATTTGTTTGGAAACATCGATGGTATGAGTTTTTCCATTCCTCGTTACCGGATGAGCAAAAGGGTGACCAAAATTTTTCGTACCCAAAATGGTGCCCCCCAAATGAGCAATGCCACGTACCTTTTCCCATGTGAGGGGGATTAATCCCACGCGTCCTTTTTGGAGAAGCCCCTCATAACCATCTCTGATGCCTGTAATTTTCCACCCTTTTTTTAAAGCAGCTACGGTGGCGGCATGAATAACAGCATTAAGTCCGGCGGCGTCACCACCACCTGTATTTACCAAAAGATGCATAGAGTTTCTTATTTTCGATTAACCGCCAACTAAGTGGGGAATTCTTTTTAACATCTCTTCATAGACTTGAGAATCCCGCCGAATACCGATTTTAACCACTTTAACAATCACCTGTTGGTTCTGAATTGTATAAATAACCCGATAATCTTGAACTCGCAACCGCCAAAAACCTTTTAGGGAACCGGAGAGAGGTTTCCCAAACTGTTCAGGGGCTTTCACTAATTTTTTACGAATGGCTTTAATAATCAACTGCTGATCGGAACGGGAAATTTGCTTAAAATCTTCTTTTTCAACAAGCGGATGGATTAAAATTTGCCACATAATGAATTTCTATAAGTACTTAAATTAATTCAATTTTATTAAACTGTCAATTTATTTATAAAATAAAGTAATATTTGTATTACTATTTGTATTGTTAATTTAGTCTATATTGTTTACAATGATACCAATTATGACATTTGACTCTTTGGATGTCATTGGTATCATATGTATCACTTCGACCAACCAGCTACCTTAGTAGGTGTATCCGAGCTGAGAACTCAGCTTGATAAGGTTTTGAAACTCGCAAAAGAATCCCGAGTTTTTTTGGGGAAAAGACAAAAACCAGTAGCTGTTTTAGTCCCTATAAAAGAATTCCAAGAAATGGAAGAGTTTTTGGACCAAATTGAAGACACAGTACTCGGTTACATAGCCCAAGAAAGAAACAAAAAAACTTCTTTAAAAGACTATATTCCCCTTAGTGAGATGGAAAAGCGGGTTGGTTTAAAAAGATAATCACCTCAATAAATCCCTTCAGAGATGGGGTTTTTACCCTTGGGATGATTGGCTTTAAGGTAATTAATATTTTTAATAAAAGCTTCTCTGGTATATTCGGCAGAAACTAATTTTTCGGTATCCATTCGGATGGCATCACAAGGACAGGCTTCAACACAATAGCCACAATAGATACAACGCAAAAGATCGATGGTGAATTTTTCGGGATATTTTTCTTTGTTGGGTGTTTCACCTTCAGCGGCTTCAATGTGAATGCATTTAGCAGGACACACAGTAGCACATAACATGCAAGCTGTGCAACGAATGCTTTTGTCTTCTCTAAGCATTAAACGATGTTCTGAACGATAAGTGGCAGGAATGGCTTTTTTTTCTTCGGGAAATTGATACGTCATGATTCCCGATGGTTTTAAAAGATTACGAATCAAATGATGAAGCGTAATCATCAAACCTTTAAAAACCTCCAAAATATAAAGATTTTCAATGAAGGTTAACTTTTTCTTTTTAAGAACAATGATAGCCATGCAACAGATATAATGAATCACAACGACGTGGGCAAGGAGGATTTTATTCTACAAGACTTCATCGCAATGACAATTCGCTGCCGGGTTTTAGGCACCATCTTACGCTTGAGTCATTTCAATCATCCGATCAATAGGTATTTTTGCTTTTTGAAGCATGTGAGGTTCAATTGTAATTTCTGGAGTTTCTTGTTCTAAACACGTCAACAATTTTTCTAGAGTATTAAGCTTCATATGAGGGCAGTGATTACAAGCACAGCCTTCTAAATTGGGTCCCATGATGAATTCTTTTTTGGGAGAAGCTTTTTGCATTTGATGAGCAATTCCTGATTCAGTTAAAACAATAAATTTATTTTTAGGAGATGTTTTAGTGTATTCCAACAATTGACTCGTAGAACCAATAAACTCTGCTAGGTTAAGCAAAGTTTCATCACACTCGGGATGGGCAATAATGGCAGCAGTAGGATGTTGACTCGTAAGATGATAAAGTTCTTTGAGCGAAAAAGACATATGTACAAAACAACTTCCAGGAAAAAGTTCTAAAGGTCTTCCCAATTTTTTTTGAATAAAGCGTCCTAAATGTTGATCTGGTCCAAAAACAAAAGTGCGATTTTTAGGAACTTGATTTGCAATTTTTACAGCATTGGATGAAGTGCAAATCACATCACTCATAGTTTTAATAACAAGATTCGAATTGATGTAGGTCATCACAAAAGCTCCAGGATATTTAGAAAGAAAGTAAGAAAAAACTTCTGGAGTGCAAGAATCAGCGAGGGAACATCCTGCATTTAAATCTGGAAGAAGAACTTTCTTACCTGGATTTATTACTTTAATGGTTTCGGCCATAAACTTAACTCCACACACAACAATCAAAGGGTTGTCTTGTTTTTTTGCAAACAGAGCCATGCCATAACTATCGCCTACGTAGTCTGCCAAATCTTGGAGCTCAGATTCTTGGTAATAATGGGCAATCAGTGTTACTTTTTTTTCTTTTTTAATTTTTTTAATTTTTTGTAATAACATGGGATTAATAAATTTATTCTGTAGGGCCGCTGCTGTCCCGAAAGGACCCCTTCGGGGCTGCGCCCCTACTTTTCTTTTCCAAAATCCAAAGACTGAAAACACCCAATTCAAAAAGAATCCAAAGGGGAATAGCCAGCAAACATTGGGAAATAATATCAGGTCCGGGAGTTAAAATAGCAGCTGCAATAAATAAAATAACGATAATCATCCGACGCAGAGAAGCAATTTTAGCATGCTTTAAAATACCAATTTTTCCCAAAATAAAAATCAATAAGGGTAACTCGAAAGAAAATCCAAAAGCCAAAAGCATGGTTACTGCAATACTAAAATAATTATCCATGCGAGGAAGAAGAGTAATGCCGGTTCCTTCTAAAATTATTTGGATAGAGGCAAACAGGGCGGGAAACACAAAAGAGTAACCAAAAAAAGCCCCTCCTGTAAAAAAAAGGCCGGCAATTAAGGAGAGGGGTAGAATGAGTTTTTTTTCATGGGGCTTTAAAGCAGGCAAAATAAAACTCAGAATTTGGTAAATAATAAGAGGGAGTGAGGTTAAAAAACCAAAGGTAAAGGCCACTTTAAAATAAGTGATGTAGGATTCAAAGGGGCTGGTGACAATAAAAGAACTTCCTTCTTGTAAATAAGGAAGGAGGGGAAGTGATAACCAATGGTAGAGCCGTTTAGCAAAAAACAGGCTAATAATACTGGCAATGCCCAAGGCAGCAAAGGAATAGAGGAGTCGTTTTCTCAGCTCGGTTAAGTGGGCTACTACTCCGGTTGTTTGGGTTTTGGTTCGCATTTTTTTTCTTCGTCTAAAAGATCTAAAGTAGCAGAGGATTTTACTTCATTAAGCCCCGATTTAAGTCCGTCTTCTACTTGGCGCCAGCCTTGTTTTAATTGGGCAAAGAAACGCCCAAACTTGATGGCCACTTCAGGGAGTTTATCTGGTGGAACCAAAAGGATGGCGATAAGGCCTATTAAAATCAATTCACCTGAGCCCATGTTAAACATATAAACACCATAGCTAATTGGAGGATGGGATTCAACAACCGCTTTTGTGTAGGTTGCCAGGGGGGAATATTTCTTTCGTCCCTGCGGAACTCCTCGCCCTGAAGGCTCGTCAGACAGTCCTCGGTTCCTCAAGAAACACTCCCCCCTGTCTCCTCGCAGATATTAGAATGCCCCGCCTTTTGCTGCTCTGATTATTTTGGATACGCAGGTTCGGTATGGATGAGCACATCCACCACCAATGGAAATTCTTTTTTAATGGTTTCAATCACCTTGTGAGTTAGGCGGTGTGCGGTATCTAAAGTCATTTGAGGATCAACCTGAATATGTAAATCAACAAAAATTCCAGCACCAGAACCTCGGCTTCGAATTTTATGGCATGAACGCATACCCGTCACACTCATCACAATGGAACGAATATGGTCTGGATTTAAACTTTGTGTATCTAAAAGCACATGAATACTTCGATTTAAAATGGAATAGGCCACAAAACCAATCACGATTACAATTCCACAGGCAATGATGATATCCAAAAAAACAAGATGCAATAAAATGGCGACAAACGAAATGAGTACAGAAAGAGAAATAAAAAAATCGGAACGTGTGTGTATTGCATCAGCTAAAAGAAAATCACTTTGCAATTCTTTCCCTTTCTTTTTTTCAAAAGAACTCACCCACAGATTAACCACCATAGTAAAAATCATGACGATAAAATTATTAACCGAAATGATGGGCACCACAGGATGATTGAACCTATCAATAGCCCCATTAATAATTTCATAGCCTGCTGCAAATAAGAGAAGTGCAACTCCCATGGTAGCTAAAGTTTCAATTTTTTGATGACCATAGGGGTGATCAGCATCAGGAGGTTTGATGGCCAGTTTTAAACTGATAAATCCAATGACATTAGAAGCTGAATCAAAAAGAGAATGAAAGCCATCGGCTTCCAAGCTTAAAGAATGGGAAAAATACCCGTAAATTAACTTAAGACAGGCTACCATTAAATTAAGCCCCAGGGTAATCCATAAAACCTGGGCTATTTTTTGATTTCGATACATGCCTAAAAATTAGCATGCCTTTAGAGGAGTGTCGAGGTAGAATAGAAAGATGACCAAGGATTATTACAAAACTTTAGGTGTTGAAAAGGGAACTAGTATCGAAGATATTCGCAAAGCTTTTAAAAAACTAGCGCGGAAATACCACCCTGATGTTAATCCTAACGATAAAAAGGCCGAGGAAAAATTTAAGGAACTTGCTGAGGCCTATGATATTTTATCTGATGCTAAAAAAAGAAAACAGTACGATCGTTTTGGCTCTTCTAGTTTTAAAGGTGGTCCTAGTTCTTATACTTACCAATATACTCCGAGTGGAGAAGCTAATTTTGATTTAGGGGATATTTTTGGGGATATTTTTGGAGGTATGGGTGGGGGGGTTAGATCACGTAAAACAAGAAGAAACTATGGAACTGACTTTAGTGGGTTTCCTGAAAAAGGGAAGGATTTACATTTTACCATTAGTCTTGGATTTATTGAAGCTGCTAAGGGTTGTGAAAAAACAATTCGGCTTTCCAACGAAACAGCTTTTAAAGTAAAAATTCCAGAAGGAGTTGAAACTGGCGCTAGAATCCGCTTGAGTGGCAAGGGGGAACCAGGAATTAATGGGGGAGGGCCAGGGGATCTCTATATTGAACCCAGGGTAGAACCCCACCATTTTTTTAGGAAAGTTGGTTCTCATATTGAACTCGATGTTCCTATCACTATCGAAGAGGCTTTGGAGGGAAGTAAGATTAAAGTACCTACTCTGGATGGGCCAGTGGAACTTACACTTCAACCTGGGTCTCAAAGCGGCCAGCGATTAAGATTAAAGGGGAAGGGCATCACCAATCTTCAAACAAAAATGAAGGGTGATCAGTATCTTATTCTTCAGATTTACATTCCGCCTAAATTAGATGGCAAAACCATCTATCAAATTAAAATGCTTTTAAAAGATAAATTGAGTGATCCCCGCAAGAAATTTTGGGAATGACAGCTTGGTTTCTTTTTGGCAGAAGAGAGAAATGACCTCTTATTTAAAGCGAGCAACCACTATAGCTAAAAAAGCAGGAGAGCTTCAGATTCAGAAATTGGGCACTGCACACAAGGTGGAATTTAAAGGTGAAATCAATATTGTGACCGAGGTTGATAAGGCTTGCGAACAACTCATTGTTGATTACCTTCACGCTGAGTTTCCCGATCATGATATTTTGTCGGAAGAAGGAAGTGGTAGTCGCCAACATTCAGATTATAAATGGATTATTGATCCTTTAGACGGAACAACAAATTATGCACATGCTTATCCTTTCTTTGCTGTGTCTATTGCTTTAGAACATTGTGGTGAGATTATTTTAGGCGTGGTTTATGAACCCAATCGAAATGAGATGTTTACAGCCGAAAAAGGCAAGGGAAGTTTTTTAAATGATTTACCCATTTCTGTTTCTAAAACCAAGATATTAATCGAAAGTCTTTTAGTAACCGGCTTTGCCTATAATTTTAAAAAATCAACCCGAGCTAATTTAGAACATTTTAAAAATATGCTTTTTGCTGCTCAGGCTGTGAGGCGCGATGGAGCAGCAGCTATCGATTTATGCTATGTGGCCTGTGGGCGTTATGATGGTTTTTGGGAACAAAATCTTTTTCCATGGGATGTAGCCGCAGGTATGCTGATTGTAAAAGAAGCAGGAGGCCAAATAACAGATTTTGTCAGTAAAGATTTTTCTATTTATGGCAAGGAGCTTTTAGCCAGTAACCGGTTGCTTCATCCCTTCCTGCTTGAAGTGCTTCAAAATAGTGCTACAATTACCTCATGATATCTTTGGATGAAAAAATCCAGATTCCCGATCTCTATAAAGCCTTTAAATTGATTCGTGATAAAAAATTTAGTGAAGCCGAAAGTTTACTTTTAAAACTAGAAACTGATTACGAGAAAAAAGGGGAAGAAATGATTGCAGGGGTTATGTGCTCTACACTGGGGCTGCTTTATAAAGCGCAGAAAGAATACCGTAAGGCTTGGAAAATTTATGATAAAGCCGAAAAGAAAATTCCTGATGATCCCTCGCTTAAAATTATCAATGCCAGGCTTTTAATCGAATATTTTGCCCAATACGATACGGTAATTAAAAAAATGGGAAAAGCAGAAAAGCTGGCAGGTGAAGATTTTTCTTTTTTGCATGTTATTTATACTCTGACAGGAGTTGCTTATTTGAAAAAAGGCAATACAAAGAAAGCCGTAGACTATCTAAAAAAATCTATGGGGAATTCTTTTGCTGGTCTTGGAACTTCTGCTAATTTTGAATTTAAACTTTTTGAAGAGATGACCAAAAAAAAATTAGAACCCAAACTTTGTCTTAGTTTTCTTTCAGAGGCTCTCAGTTTTGCTAAGAAAAAAAGAGAGAAAAATTATGCAGCCTTAATTCAAATTATGATTGATAAATATCCCATTCCATCTTCCAAATAAATGCTGACCTCCCTTTTTGATTATCAATATCCCAAAGAACTTATAGCTACTTATCCTCCAGAAAAGAGAGGAGATTCTCGGATGATGGTGGTTGAAAGATCTTCAGGAAAAATTTGGGATGATCACATTCAAAATTTTCCTCAGTTTTTACACTCTAATGATCTGGTTATTTTTAACAACTCTCGTGTGATTCCAGCACGCCTGTACGGTGTTAATTTTAAAGGAAAGCAGAGAGAATTTTTATTACTGAAAGATTTGGGCAATGATGTATGGGAATGTCTTGTTTCTAAGTCTAGCCAAGTAAATCAGGGGGATGCATTTATTTTTCCCGCAGGATTAAAAGCCACTATTGAAAATACTCATGATGAAACAAGGCAGGTAAAATTTCATTATCATGGAAATTTTTTAGAATGTTTAGAAAAAATAGGCCATATGCCGCTTCCTCCTTATATTAAAAGGGAAGATGAAGTTTCAGATCGGGGCCGTTATCAAACAATTTTTGCAGAACATCATGGATCAGCGGCTAGCCCAACAGCGGGGCTTCATTTTACAGCAGATATGATGAAAAGTTTAGCTTCTAAGGCTTCTGTTGGTTTTGTAACTTTGCATGTGGGTATTGGCACTTTTTTTCCCATTCGTACGAAACATATTGAAAACCATCGCATGCATGGTGAATTTTATCATATGCCTCGCACCACTTTTGATCAAATTAACTTAACTCGAAAAAAAGGAGGAAAGATCATTGCTGTAGGAACAACAACGGTTAGAGTTTTGGAGTCGGCTGATGAGAAAGAAAAAACAGGCACAGGGTGTACCAAAAAATATATTCAGCCTCCCTATCAGTTTCGGTGTGTTGATCAGCTTTTAACTAATTTTCATCAGCCTTGTTCTACACTTTTAGTGATGGTGTCGGCCTTGATGGGTTTAGATTTAGTTAAAAAATCTTACCAAAGGGCTATCGAAAAAAAATATCGTTTGTTTAGTTATGGGGATTGCATGTTGATTCTATAAATGCTCAAATAAGGAGACATATGAAAATTTATTTAGTTTTTCTTTTATTGTTTGTTTTAATAACAGATAACGAAGCTTTAGGTCGAACGAAAAATCGTGTGCCCCCTGGACCTATTCCAGCTCATCCCAGTGATGGAGTGCCAGTAACCCCTCCAAGTGCAATTTTTCTGTCCACTGAAGCACCATCAAAAGTCAAAACTTTTCCTTGGACCATGAAAAAAGAGCCCTCTATTCGTGTTAAAGCAGGGCGTAGAATTCACAAATTACCTCTAGAATCTTATGTTACGGGAGTGATTGGTAATGAAATGGGAAAAAACTGGCCGCGTGAAGCACTTAAAGCGCAATCTGTTGCTGCTCGTTCGTATGCTTTGGCACGTATGATGAAAGCAGGGCGGAGGGCTCGATATGATGTGGTAGCAAGCCAGGCCGATCAAGTGTTTAGGGCAAGAGATGTTAAAAATGAATACTTGGCAGGTATTGTAGCTGAAACCAGGGGAGAAATTTTGTGGGCTGATGGAGCCGTGGTTGAAGCTTATTATAGTTCCACTTGTGGTGGAAAAACACGCTCAGCTCAAAATGCTGGTTTGGATCCTGATTCTCCCCTTACTTGTTCTATTACAGATGCCAGTTGTAAAATTTCCCCTTTTCGTTCTTGGGCTTTTCGGCTGAGTTTAGCTGCCATTGAAAATAAAATGAACAAGGCAGGTTTAGGTGTTGTGGGATTAAGAAAAATTTCAGCCCAAAAAAAAGATGCGAGTGGCTATGTAATTTCTGTGTATTACCAGGATAGCAGTGGGGGATATACCATCACAGGGGCAGGCTTGCGGAATATACTTGGTTCTATGACTTTAAAAAGTCTGCGTTTTCGTATTCTGCAACAAAAAGATGGAATGGTTTTATTTTCTGGAAATGGTTTTGGGCATGGAGTGGGTCTGTGCCAGTATGGAGCTAAAAGCATGGCTCTTAAAAAAGGTGCTTATCAATCTATTTTGAAAAAATATTATAGGAACACTCAAATGGTGAAAGCCTATGAGTGATGGAGGAGGGTGAATTTGGATGAGGAAAAACTCTCTTTTACATAAAACTTTTTTTGCACGTGATGGAACCAAAATTGGCTACCAACTTATTGGATCTGGTAAAAAAATTGTAGTGCTTTGTAACGGGCTAGGGGGCACTGCCATTGCTTGGCAGCCTCTTTATTCAAAACTTTCCAAAAAATATACTTTTATCATCTGGGATTATCGAGGGCTTTTTTCTTCTTCTCCCCCCAAAGATCCAACTCAAATGACGATAAAAAATCATGCGCAGGATTTAGAAGATCTCCTCAAACACAAAAAAATTTTAATGCCTATTTTTTTAGTGGGTTGGTCTATGGGCGTACAAATCGCTTTGGAATTTTATAGTTACCATAAAAAAAAGGTGGCAGGCCTGGTACTTTTAAATGGTACCTCTGGGTCTCCTTTTAAAACAGCTCTGCGTAATCCACTATCGCAATTTATTCTTCCTAAAATTAATGAGCTTGCTAAGAAAGTAGTGCCTCATTTGCAACCCCATATTCGTCCCTTGGCTAAGAAGGTGATTAATTGGAAAGGGTTTATTCAAATTATTTCTCGCCTTGGTTTGGTTCACCCTGATTTAGATACCAAACTTTTTCGCCTGGTAGCTCACGGGATGATGAATACTGATTTAACCATGTATCATGAAATTATGACTCACTTAGGGGAGCATGATGCAACGCATGTGCTTTCCACAATTTCTGTACCTACTTTAATTGTAGCAGGAGATGCTGATGTACTTACTCCCATAGAAACAGCACATAAAATGGCCGAACTTATTCCAAATGCTCAATTTTTTGTTGTTACCAAAGGAACCCATTATTGCATTTTGGAATTTCCCGATCGTGTTGTTTTTCGCATCCAGCATTTTTTGGATGAAAATTACATGTAAGGACAACCCTCCATTCTCTTCTCTCTCTTGACAATCTCCTTCAAAAGAATAACACTGAATTTTTTTAAACATGTTGCTCAAGGCTTACAATCAGCGTCCTACGGAATATCGCCGGCGAAAAACTCGCACTGTGTGGGTGGGAGGTATTGCTGTGGGTGGAAGCTATCCCATTCGGGTTCAATCCATGACAACCTCAGACACCAAAGATACCAAAAAAGTGGTGGATGAAATTGAGGGTTTGGTTGGTGTGGGTTGTGAAATTGTGCGTGTTACGGTTCCAACACAAGCCGATTGTGATAATTTACCCAACATTCGGACCGAATTAAAAAAACGGGATATTCGGGTACCATTGGTTGCCGATATTCATTTTACACCAACAGTAGCCATGAAGGCTGTAGAATATGTGGAGAAGGTTAGAATTAATCCAGGTAATTTTGTTGATAAAAAACTTTTCAAAGTTTTGGAATATACCGATGCCCAATACAATGCCGAGGTCGAAAAAATCCGCGAAAAATTTACCCCCCTTGTTTTAAAATGCAAAGAATATGGCATTGCCATGCGCATTGGTACCAACCATGGTTCGTTATCTGATCGTATCATGAACCGCTATGGAGATACACCCCAAGGCATGGTGGAATCGGCTTTGGAATTTGTGCGCATTTGTAGAGATCACAATTATCATAATCTTATTTTATCCATGAAGGCTTCCAATGTGCAGATCATGATGGCTGCATATCGATTCTTGGATAAAAAAATGGAAGAAGAGGAAATGGATTATCCCTTTCATTTGGGTGTAACCGAAGCAGGAGAAGGGGAAGAAGGCCGTATTAAATCATCCATTGGTATTGGATCTCTTTTGCAAGATGGTTTGGGTGATACCATTCGTGTTTCCTTAACCGAAGATTCTATTCACGAAATTCCTGTGGCGTATGAATTAGTGAGGGAAGCAAATAATCGTTTTATTTTAAACAATGGCGTCATTCTGAGCCCTGAGACAAGTCGAGGGGCGAAGAATCCAGGTTCTATATTAAAATCTCATGAGCTTATTTTGAATTATGAGAGGCGAGCCACAAAAGAAATTCCTAGTTCTCACCCCCATGGGGGACATCATCCCGTTCGTGTATGGGCAAGCTACGGGGCTCATGAGTGTGAAAAATTTAAAGCAGAATATCAAATTTATTTAAGTGATCGAAAGGGAATTGATCGCCCCTTGGAAGGTCTTGAAATTAAAGCCGCCAAGGCTACTGAGATCCTACCTTGGCTTGAATATTTAGAGGGCGTTCATCAAAAAGGGGGCTTTAGGGTGAAACCCCTTGTGGCTCTTCAAACAAATAATCCTTCCTTGGTACAGGAATTAAAGGGAATTGATAAAGTGGTGGCTGTTGTTTGCAATGCAAGCGAGGTAAATCAGTGGAAGGATTTTTTGTCTCACAATAAAACATGTTTGGAATGGTGTTTGGATTTAAGTCATGCCAAGGAAGAACGTTTAAATCAATTAGTAGAGGCCATCAAAAATTTATATCCTCAAAATGAAACACCTTCTTTTTTTTCATTGAAGTCACCAGAAGCTATTTACGATTATCGGTGTCTTGCAAAATTGTTGGGCGAAAAAAAATGGGATTATTTAATTCAATTACGATACATGATTAAAAAAGAAAAATTTCCTGTTTTGAGTACAGCCACTCTTATGGGTTCTTTACTCACGGATGGTTTAGGTGATGGCTTTGTTTTATCGAAAGGGAGCTTGGCAGAAAGATTAAGTTTAGCTTACAATATTTTACAAGGGGTGCGGCTTCGCATGTCGCAAACAGAATATATTTCTTGTCCTTCGTGTGGGCGTACCTTATTTAATTTGCAAACAACAACCGATCGTATTCGGCAAAAGACAAATCACTTAAAGGGTATTAAGATTGCAGTGATGGGTTGTATTGTGAATGGACCAGGAGAGATGGCTGATGCTGATTTTGGTTATGTAGGCACTGGGCCTAAAAAAGTAAGTCTCTATGTAGGAAAAGAATGTGTTGAAAGAAATATTCCAGAAGAACAGGCTGTGGATCGTTTGATTGGATTGATTAAATCACATCATCAATGGGTTGAGCCAATGATATAGGATTTGTGGGGGTTTATTAGTGGTTAGAAAAATTTTGGGTTCTTTTTTAATTTTTTTTCTTTTAGCTTGTACCATCAAACAACCTCCTTTGTTTTCTGTATCACTCAATAAAGATTATGCTGCCCAAATGCGCAAAGAAAAATCCTACTGGATTGAAGTACAAATTCCTCAGCACAAATTAGTTTTAGCAAAAAAAGATAATGTGGTAAAAACTTATCCCATTGCTGTGGGGATGCCTAGTTATCCAACGCCAACTGGTCAGCGTTTTATAAATCGTATTATATGGAATCCTTGGTGGGTGCCTCCTAAAACAAGTGATTGGGTAGAAGATCCAACTCCTATAGCTCCCCGTTCTGCTAATAATCCCTTGGGTGAGATCAAAATGCCTTTAGGTAATAGTTACTTAATTCATGGAACAAAGCAGGTTGCTTCTATTGGCCAATGGGCTTCGCATGGATGTATTCGTATGGTTTATGAAGACTTATTTGGACTTGTTTCTCTTTTGTTATCAGAATACTCAAAAGAATTAGCTGTAGATATGATGGAAAAAGCAAACGAAACTCCGCACAAAGAATTTTTTAACAAACTCGATTTTGATGTCCCCGTTTTTTTAACCTACGATTTAGTGAAGATCCAAAACGATTATATTGTGATTTATCCCGATATTTACAAAAAACAAAAAGATTTGGCTCATTATGTGGTAGAAGTGGTGAATGAAAATTTAGACAAGGGTAAAAAAGTGAATGAACGCAAAGTGAAAAGTCTTTTAAAGCTCCATAAAAATCAAACCATCCACGTCCCTCTTGAAACGATTTTGGAATAAATATTAAAAATTAACTTTTAAAAGATAGTTTTAAGATGTCATACATGGACCCGCCCGTTTGCAAGAGGAAAGTTTTTGAATAGGAATGGTTTGGTTTGCTGTCATACATCCGGCTTG
>MGRJ01000002.1 GCA_001798135.1 Deltaproteobacteria bacterium RIFCSPHIGHO2_02_FULL_40_28
CATTGATATTTGATTGTATTTGGATCCCATTGCATCACTTTACCTAAAAAGTGTTGCACTTCGTTTGTGAATTTAGGGGATCCATCTTTGAATTTAAGATGGATTCCCACCTTCGTGGGAATGACAGTGGGGTGAGAATAATGTTTGACGTTGTACAACAATCGCTTTTTATCTCCTTACCAAAAAAACACAAACTACATCTCCGAAGAATTTTTAAGAACGAATCAGGACCTCCTGTTTTTATGCTTCATGGTGCTGTTGAAAATGGAAAAATTTTTTATAGTGAAAAAAATAAGGGATTGGCTTCTTATTTAGCTCATCATGGTTTTGATGTTTTTGTTGCAGATTTAAGAGGGCGTGGATTGAGTGAGCCTGCAATTAAAAAAGGTGCCATTCATGGTCAAACCGAAAGTATTACCGAAGACATTCCTGCCTTTATAAACGAAATTAAAAAAATTAAAGGTGATGTTCCTCAAATTTGGATGGGACATTCTTGGGGTGGAGTTTTAGCTCTTTCGTGTCTTGCTCGGCATCCCCAATACATTCCTCTTGTTTCTCATATGGTTTTCTTTGGAACAAAAAGAAAAATTACTGTTTTTAATTTTTCTAAACTAGTGCTCATTGATCTTTACTGGAATACCACAGCAAGGCTTATAGCTCGCCTGTGTGGTTACCTTCCTAGTGGTAAACTTGGTTTGGGTTCTGATAGTGAAACCATTTATTCCTTAGAACACGGTGTAATCTGGGTTAAATCAAACGATTGGATTGATCCAATAGATGGCTTTAATTACCGAGAAGCCATTATGAAAGTAAAACTTCCCCCTGCTCTTCATATAACGGGCACCAGGGATTTCGCTTTAGGTCATCCCACGGACGTTGAATTATTTATGAAAGAAAGTGGAAACCAAAAAGCAGAATTTAAAATCATCGGGAAAAAATTTGGAAATAAACATGATTATAACCATGTTTCTTTACTCACCCACAGCGATGCGGCAGATGATCATTTTAAGATGATTTTGGAGTGGGTAAAAAAATAAGAATTTAACCCCCTCATCCTGCACCTTCTCCCCAGGGAGAAGGGAAGAAAACTTTAAAATATCCCCCCTCCCTTGAGGGAGGGGGTGCAGGGGGAGGGGGCAATTCACATCAAGAATTTATTCCCAAAATTTAATAAATCTTTTACCTTCTGTATCGACCCCGCCTCCGCATAAATACGCACCAGTGGTTCGGTACCGGAAGCACGAATTAAAAGCCAACTTTCATCTGCTAAAAGATATTTAAATCCATCCAATGTATTTACAGCAGTAACTTTTTGTCCTGCAATAGTTGAAATAGCTTCTGTAGAAAGTTTTTCTTTAAGACGTACAATTTGATCTGATTTTACATGACAATCAATACGGTCGAAATAAAATTCCCCGATCTCTGTATACAAATCCTTAATGAGTTGTCTGAGGGATTTTTTTCTTTGGCTCATCATTTCTAAAAGCATGAGTCCATTAAGCAAACCATCGCGTTCGTGTACATGTTTAAAAAAACTAATGCCCCCAGATTCTTCTCCTCCCATCAAGGCATTACGAGCTACCAATTCCTCGCAAATATGTTTAAATCCAATGGGAGTTTCTAAACAAGTAAGGCCATATTTTTTACACAATTTAGGAATCATTTGGGTGGTAGAAACAGATTTGACAACCACACCTTTTAAATCCTTGTCTTCCACATAGTGTTGGAGCAAAAGGGCAAAAATTTGGTGAGAATTCACAAAACTGCCATCATCACTTGCAGCCCCAATACGATCGGCATCACCATCGGTAGCCAAACCCAAACCATATTTTCCTGTTTTCATTTCGTTCAAAAAAGTTTTCAAATTTTTATCAATGGGCTCCGGATTTACTCCCCCAAAACGGATATCATGTGTGCCACGAAAGCTGGTAACCTGTTCTCCCAGAATTTTTTCTAAAAATCCGCTGCCGGCACCATGAATAGCATCATACAAAACATGATAATTAGCTTTTTTAATGGCATTAAAATCAATGAGGCTTTTTAATTGAGCAATATAATCAATATGAGGATCAAAAAACTGAATAAGTTTTTTTGCTTTACCTGCTTCAAAAGAAATCTTTTTGATTTGAGTTTTATTTTTTTCGTTTTCAATTATTTTTTTCTCAATAAAGGACGTGTATTCTGGAGAAGCAGATCCGCCATATTCTTCTTTAAATTTAATTCCATTCCATTCCCAGGGATTATGAGAGGCTGTCACCATCACTCCTGCAAAAGCTTTTGAATTTTTAACCATCCACGATACACAAGGGGTGGGACAAAATTGGCTTGATAAAAAAACTTCAAAACCATTTCCAGCTAAAACTTCTGCTACTAATTTTGCAGTTTCAGGGGATTGCTTACGACAATCGTATCCTAAAATAACTTGTTTGTGGGTGGGATCAACAAGGGTTTGCCAATCACAAAAAGCCTGAATCACTTTTTCTACATTGGAGGGAATAAAATCCTCGCCAATGATCGCCCGCCAACCATCTGTACCAAATTTAATGGGATTCATCAGTCAGGACATAACAATCTAGCCAAAAACCAGCAACCCCAAAAAATCACTTGTTGACATCTTTTAAAAACAGTACAGAAAATTTATTTTATATGAAACTCATGGCTCCATTATTTTTTACTCTCAGTCTCTTGCAATTTGCGTGCGGTCCATCACTGGTTTGTCTTAATTTTACCGATTCAATTGTGGATAGTGCGAAAGATACAGTGTCTTTTATCACCTTTGGCGATTGGGGACAAAACAGTGGAAATCAGCGTGAGGTAGCCAGGGCTATGCATGATTTTTGTTTGACCCAGGATTGTGATTTTGTTGTAACTCTTGGGGATAATTTTTATGAAACAGGGGTTAGCAGCATTACCGACACTCAATGGTATGATAACTATACTTGTATTTATAGCAGCGTGGGACTTCCTTTTTATGCCTCTCTAGGAAACCATGATCTGGATGGCAATATCCAGGCTCAGATTGATTATTCACAAATTGATGAAACCTGGCACATGCCTGGGACATATTATTCAGTTAATTTCCCTGAAAACAGTGAGGCTCCTGTCATCCAATTTTTTATAATCAACCCCTACGATTTTACAGATACCCAAACCACTTGGTTAACAACCGCCCTGGCTGCAAGCCAAGCCAATTGGAAAATTTTGGTTGTTCATACTCCCATTATCAGCAATGGAGCTCATGGCGATGATGCCGCCCAGATTAACTCCCAGCTTTTACCCATCATTTGTAATCAAATTGATGTGGTTCTTGCGGGACATGACCATATTTTTTCCCACTTAAGACAAACTCTTGATAGTTGCGCTATCGAGCAAGTAATTATTGGAACAGGCGGCGGCAACTTGCATTTGGGAGATTTTTCGAATGATACAAGAGTGTTATCGACAGGAACTTTTTTTGGTTTTGGTTGGCTGCAAGCCACTTCCAATCAACTTGATTTTAAGATGATAACAGCAGAAAAATCAACCTACTATTCGTACCAATGGACCAAATAATTTTTTAAAACTCAAAACCCCTCCTATTGACAATATCTATGGGTTATAGTATATTTATATCCATATGAAGACAACCATCGATATTTCTAATTCTCTTTTTAAGGAAATTAAAACCGTGGCCCAGAAAAAAGACACCACATTTCGGGAAATCGTAGAAACTTCACTCCGTCTTTTTTTAAGCCTGCAAAAAAAAACGACAAAGAACTTTAAACTGAAAAATAATTCCTTTAAGGGAAATGGATTAGCCGAGGGACTTGAGGAAGGAGATTGGAGCTCTATCCGTAAACGCGCCTACGAAGGGCGGGGTGGGTGATTGCCGTTGATACAAATATTTTGGTCTATGCTCATAGGCTTGATTCTGCTTTTCATAGCGTTGCAAACCAAAAACTAACCGAGCTTGCAGAAAATGTAAATGCTTGGGGTCTTCCCTGGCCTTGTATCCATGAATTTTTAGCCATTGTGACTCATCCTCGCATTTACAAAACACCAACCCCGCTTGATGCTGCCCTCACACAAATTGAAGCCTGGCTCGAATCCCCAACGCTACATTTGATTGGGGAGCTGGGTGATTACTGGCCCATTCTCAAAGCACTGGCCCGCCAGGGTAAAATTATTGGCCCCCGCATTCATGATGCCCGCATTGCCGCCCTGTGCCTGCAAAACAATGTTTCCCTTCTTTGGTCATCAGATCGAGATTTTAGCCGGATGGAAGGATTAAAAGTGGAAAATCCCCTGGTAAATTAAGCAATAATTCTATTCTAAAAATTATCTTTATTGTAGTTAACTTACTAATATTTATTGATATTTTTTATTCTATAATCTATTCTAAATAAATGCCAAAAAGATCAGTTTTAAACCAACAACTTGTCCTTGAAAAGCTTCTCAAACATCTGTCTGAATCGGGACCTTTGAAGGCCTCTCACCTGTGTGAATTTCTTGATATTAGCCAACCATCGTAACAAACATTATCCTAAGGTTGCAAATCTCGTGCTCTCTCATGGCCAAGAAGGTTCATCTGCCGCAGGGGAACACCCAAAATTTCTTTCAATTTGTGAAAAAAAAGGCGAACTCATTCCCGTTCTTGTAAAATTTTCTCCCCCTGTTAGCGATGCAATCAGTCAACGCATCGCGGACCTTCTAATTTGCGAACACATCGCTCATAAAATTTTACAGAAACACGGACATGCTGCCCCCCAGTCCTGCCTTATCAGGGGTGAAGGTCGCCTTTTTTTAGAGATAGAACGCTTTGACCGAAATAAGTCTGGCGGACGCCTTGGGATTATATCGCTACGCGCTCTCGACCTAGAGTTTGTTGGGCAACTCAAATCTTGGGCCGATACATCTGAATCTTTATTTCGCCAAAAAAAAATTGATGAGATCACTTATAAAAAAATCGTTTGGCTCGAAACGTTCGGCAGGCTGATTGGCAACACCGATAGAAATCACGGCAATATTTCTTTTTTTTGCGATGGAGAAAAAATTAAAGGACTAGCTCCTGTTTATGACATGCTTCCCATGATGTACGCTCCCCAACAAAACCAATTGGTCCCCAGACTTTTTAATCCTGAACCTAAAAAATTTTCTGAGATCTCTGTCTGGAACGATGCCTTGATTGCTGCTCAAGTTTTTTGGTCTCAAGTGCACCATCATCCACAAATTTCTGAGGAATTTAAAGTCTTGATTGCTGAGAATGAATCGAAGTTATTGCCCCTGCGCTAAAACTCAAAAAACAGGGTGGTTTTAAAGGCAAAAGCAATGTCGGCATTATCAAAAAGAATGGGATCGATAATACCAGCAGTAGAACGAGTGAGTTCATCGTTTTTAATATCGTAGAGCCCGCCAGGGAAAAACGCTCCTGCCACGGTTTTCCAGTGAAGAAATTCAAAAAAAGTAGCCTCGGCTGATAGATCAATTTCAAAACCATACCATTTGCTGGCATTAAGAATCCGCGGCAAATTAGACACTCCCGTAATTTCAGTAAAATCGATATCAATATTGTTGGCAGGCGCATAGGCTGTAATTCCCTTGATGCCCATTTTAAAATCATCCGCCCAGGGTACACCGCTTGTGATATCAAACTCATGCTTGTATTCTAAAGATCCATAAATAGCATTGTTGATGTAATTGGGGCTCATGGGTTTGCGGCCTTGTTCAGTAATGCCTCCCACGCGCACAGCCGGCGAAGTGCCCAGGGGAACATCAAACATCATCAAGGCAACATCATAATCGGGTCTAAAACCAACTTGGGTAATTTTGGATGAAAGCGGTGCTCCATCACCTGAGGCATAACCAGCTTGCATATGCACCTCACCACCAAAATCCCATTCGGCATCAAATTCGGCAGCAGCCAAGAAAATTTGTACATCGTTTTGAACTCCATCCAATGGCAGCTGAATGGGGGAATCAAGTGGATTTGTAATCCCTGATTGAGCTGGATCATCTAAAATAATGGCATCAATGGCAACTCCAGGGGCAATTTTGCCGCCAATATAAACTCCTTCAAAAGCTAAACGATAATTCTTTTTAAAATTTGCTTCTGCATAGAGATCAAAAACATACAAAAGAGTGTCACCATCCACTCCTGCGGGAAGTTCAATCCCATCACTGGTGTCCCCATCTCCATCGGCATCGAGGGTATCAATAAAAGTAGCTGTGGTTGTAGTACCTCCATCATTTCCATCCCGAAAACGAAGGGCTCCCATCAAACCAATTTGATAATTATGTCCTTGGTAGAGAAGGGCCAAGCCTCCTTGAGAAACATCCTGCCAGTTGGACTCAACCCCTGTATCAAGCCCTGCAATAGAAGGATCACGAGTGGCTTCAAAGGCAAAATCATAGGCCAAGGCAAAGTTAAGACGATCTCCATTTTTTAAATCAACCCCTGCTGCATACAAAACACGATCGTAGGTATCACCAAAATCACCTTCTTTTGCCATACCATCATTGGTTAAAATACCTAAACCCCAATGAGAAGGTTGGCGTCCTAAACGAAATTTGCCACCCGAAGTAATGAGATCCACATACACTTGCCGCACATTGATATTTCCACCACCCCCACCCACTACATCTCCGCCGTTAGTTCCAATAACTCCTAAGGGACCGTTAGCTTCTGGCAAAGCTACTGTGCCCGTGATGGGATTACTAATGGCCAGAGTATTCACCTTACTTTGGCCAAAAAGAATATTATCTAAAAGATCGATGCCACCATGAAAGGAGATATGGTCATTTACTTTGAGGTTAGGAAGAAAACGAAAACGTTGTTGACCAAAGGCAATGGTGCCAAAGCGATCATTGGAATCGTTTTCGGGATCTCCAGGAACAATACCCGCATTGGGGCGCTGCAGGTCTAAATCGTGGGTGTATTCGAAACGAATGCGATAGTATCCATGAGCTGAAAAATCAGCAGCATGAACATTGGAAATAAGATGGATTCCCGCCTTCGCGGGAATGACAGAAATAGAAATAACAAAAATAACACAAGAAATTAATTTTTTGAGGATTTTCAAACCTACTCCCGTAGGTCACGCTAGCATAAATTGGGGAGTTGGTTCAATAAAAACCTAAGTGAATTCTCTAGAGGGGTTTAGACAGAGGGCCCATTGCGGTTTTTAATGCTTCTCCATTTTTTGTAAAGTTCAATGGCCGTTGTAGGAGCAGTGGCCACTTCCCCCTTGATCTTGCAGGTAAAATTAAAGGCTTCATCAAGGAACGAAAGACGTTCCTGAATGTTTCCCCCTGGGAGTGGCATTTGATTTTGGGCCCTGGCAATTCCTTTCCAGTACTTTTTTTCTTGGGAGGTAAACATACCATTCATAATAATACATTCCCTCAAGAATTTCACGACTTATTTTTTCATGGGAACAACATATTTGCCCCCATCAAGCTTTTAGCAGAATGGATTTAATTTCCACTACACTGAAAAATTGGCTATCCAAATTTTTAGTTATATGGTAATTGTTAACTATGCGTTCCCTACAGCCCTTTATTGAGCAAGACCTGGGCAAAAAAATAGTCCTCCTGGGGGGCCCACGCCAAGTGGGCAAAACACATCTGGCTTTGCACCTCACTAAAAAATTATTGGGCCATTACTATAACTGGGACGATGCTGGCGACCGCGAACATATTTTAAAAAAAGGGTTCCTTCACGATCAATTTGTTGTTTTGGATGAACTCCACAAATACGAACGATGGAAGGGTTTTCTCAAAGGCCTCTACGATAAATACCACCAAAATCTTAAAATGATGGTCACGGGCTCCGCCCGCATGGATGTTTACCGCAGGGGTGGGGATAGTTTGTTTGGCCGTCACTATCATTTTAGGCTCCATCCTTTAAGCGTGGGAGAAGTATTAAACCCAAAACAAATTTTACCTCCTGAAAATTCATGGTCCATGGAAACACCTCACAAAGAAAACAACGAGGTATTTCAACAATTACTAAAATTTGGCGGATTCCCTGAACCCTTTTATACAGCCACCGAAAAAGAACATGAAAGATGGTCCCTTCAACGACGTGAATTACTCGTCAGGCAGGATATTCGTGATCTCACACAAATTCATATGCTGGGGCTTGTGGAGCATTTGATGCTCCTTCTTCCCAACCATGTGGGATCAGTTTTAAGTCTCCATTCCATCAAGGAAAACTTGCAGGTTGCTTACAACACGGTGGGACAATGGCTTCAAACATTAGAACGGCTCTACATTTGCTTCCCATTAAAACCTTATTCAACAAAAATGAGGAGGAGTCTTCATAAATCATCTAAGGTTTATCTGTGGGACTGGTCTCAAATTGAGAACGAAGGGGCTCGGTTCGAAAATTTGGTAGCTTCCCATTTGTTAAAAGCAACCCATGTATGGCGTGATCTGGGCCATGGTGATTTTGAACTTTTCTTTTTAAGGGATCGCGACCGCCGTGAGGTTGATTTCTGCGTTTGCAAAAACAAAAAACCCTGGCTGATTGTAGAAACAAAACTGGCCGAAACCCAGGTTTCAGAACCACTGTATTACTATTCCCAAAAACTATCCGTACCAGCTATTCAAGTGGTAGCTAAAAAAGGAATCAGCCAGCAAAATGGCCCCATAAAAATTATCAGTGCCGATAGCTTTCTTGCCACCCTGCCATAAAGCTTCTGGCCAAATGGATTTAATTCCTGACTCTCCTTGCATCTTCATTCCATTTATGGTGAAAAAAGAGTTTATGATTAATGAATTAAAAATTACTCCCCTGGGGGGCGTAGGAGAAACCGGGGCCTTAAACTGCATGGTGTACGAAAGTGAGAAGGAAGCCATTGTGGTAGACTGCGGCACCATGTTTCCCGATCAGGAAATTTTGGGTTTTGATCTCATCATTCCCGATTTTTCCTACCTCGCATCTATTCGTCACAAATTAAAAGCCCTGGTTTTAACCCATGGGCACGAAGATCACATTGGAGCTACTCCCTTTTTACTTCAAAAATTTGACATGCCTGTTTATACCACCCCTTTTACCATGGCACTCATCAAAGAAAAATTAGGGGAAATTCCACCTGCTTCTAAACCCAGTTTAAAAACATTTAAAGCAGGAGAAAAAATCACCATTGGAAATTTTGAAATTGAAACTATTTTTGTAAACCATAGCATTATCGATGCGGTGGGCTTGGCTATCGCCACACAAAGCGGATATGTTTTACATTTAACTGACTGGAAAATCGATAAAACTCCCTTAAACGATAAAATTATTGATTTTAAAAAATTTGAACGTCTCGGGGAAAAAGGCGTAGTGCTCCTTTTAGGAGATTCCACCAATGCTTCTCACGAGGGAGCCACTCTTTCCGAAACCGAGGTTAATAAAAAGATCCTTAAAATTTGTTCTCATCATGAAGGACGCATTATCATTGCCTTGTTTTCTTCCAACATCAGACGTGTGCAAGGTTTGGCCCATATTGCAAAAAAATTAGGACGCACCCTAGCCCTTGTGGGACGAAGCATGCGCGAAAATACAATCATTGCACGTCAACTTGGGGAGCTCAGTTTTGATGGCATCAATGTGGTGGACATTGAAAATACAAACAATCTCCCGCCTCACAAGGTGATGGTTTTGGCAACAGGCACTCAAGGGGAACCTCGCTCTGTTTTAAGCCGTATGGCTGCTGGAGAATTTAGGCCCTTTCAGGTTGGACCAGGAGATTTGGTTCTTTTTTCATCCAAAGTTATTCCAGGAAACGAAATTAATACAGGACATGTGGTTAATAATTTATGCCGACGCGGAGCAACAGTTGTTAACGAATCTTTTCACGACATCCATGCCTCGGGTCATGCCCATCAAAAAGAAATTAAACATATTTTTAAACTCACAAAACCAAAACATTTTATTCCCATTCATGGAGAGTATCGTTTTTTGGTTAAACATGCAGAATTTGCCGAAAAATGCGGAATTAAAAAGAAAAATATTTTTGTAATTGAAAACGGACAAAACATCCACCTAGAAAAAGGCAAAATATCTCTTGGAAAAACTGTATCTGTAGGACGTGATTTTGTTGATAGCGATGGCATTGGAGATGTAAGTGATGTATTGGTGCGCGACCGTAAACACTTAGCCCAAACAGGAATAGTTATCTGTATTATCATGATTGATCATGCAACAGGTTCCTTGGTAAAAGACCCAGAATTAATTCCCAAGGGTTTTCTTGAAGAGCAAGGAAACAAAATTTTGTTTGATAAAGCAAAAGAAGCTGTTCTTGCTCATATCAATGAATTAGGCTTGGAAACAAAAACAGATCTCATTCAAATTCAGGAAGAAGTAAGGGTTTCGTTGCGTCGCTTTTTTAGAAAAAATTTAGACCGCAAACCCGTGGTGATACCGATCATACAGGAAGTATGAACCCCCTCATCATGGGGAAAAGTGAGATAGCGGGTGGCACGGGGAGACCCTTTATGACGCGCAGCCGTCACGTGGGCGAGCATCAGAAAGGGTCTCCCCAGTGACAGGACCCGCTGTCATTAAAAATTATGAGCCTTAATTGCGGTATTGTTGGTCTTCCCAACGTTGGTAAATCTACCCTGTTTAATGCATTAACCAATGCAGGGGCACAGGCTGCTAATTATCCTTTTTGCACTATCGATCCCAATGTTGGAATTGTTCCTTTAAATGATGTGCGTCTTAAAAAAATTGCTGAGATTTTTAAACCTGAAAAAACTACTCCTACAACCGTTGAGTTTGTTGATATTGCTGGCCTAGTGCAAGGGGCTTCAAAAGGCGAAGGATTAGGAAACCAGTTTTTGGGTCATATTAAAAGTGTTGATGCCATTGTGCATGTGGTGCGTTGTTTTGAAAATTCAGAAATTGTCCATGTACATGGAGGGGTTGATCCTATTCGGGATATTGAAGTTATTACCACCGAACTCATTTTGGCAGACATGCAAACGGTTGAAGCACGTAAGACCCGCATCGAACGTTTGGTTAAAGTAGCAAATAAAGAAGCAGCAGTAGAATTAGCTGTGATTGAAAAAATAATTCCCCATCTCAATTCTGGAAAACCAGCCCGCCTTTTGGCTTTAACTCCAGATGAAAAAAAATTACTCCAACCTCTTTTTCTGATGACTTCAAAACCACTTCTCTATCTTTGCAATGTAGATGAAAAAGACGTTAATGGAAAATCGGAGATGGTTCAAAAAGTAAAAACTCATGCCCATACAGAACATGCAGGTATGGTGGTTATTTCTGGAGCCATTGAATCCGAAATTGCCCAAATGAATGGCGAAGACAAACAAGCTTTTTTGGCTGATTACGGCCTAAAAGAATCGGGGCTTGATCGTTTGAGTCATGCCAGTTATGAACTTTTAGGGTTTATTACTTATTTTACTGCCGGCCCTAAAGAAGTAAAAGCTTGGACAATTGAAAAAGGAACCAAAGCTCCACAAGCTGCAGGAAAAATTCATTCTGATTTCGAACGGGGATTTATTGCAGCCGACGTTTATGCGTATGAAGATCTTCTCTCCTGTGGCACGGAAGCCAAAGCAAAAGAAAAGGGCCTCATTCGTCTCGAAGGAAAAGAATACGTGGTTAAAGATGGCGACATCATGCTTTTCAAGTTTAATGTTTAAAATGTTCTTCTATCAAACCATTACCCTCTTGGGACTTTTTTTATTTTTTAGCCCCCACGCCTATGCCGGTGACCTTACTCAAACACTTGGCAATGCAACCCACTTTAGTTTGCGCATTGTTCCTGAAAAAGAAGAAGAAGGTTCATCAGCCTCTATTAAAAATGTAGAAATCAGAAAATCATCAGAAGAAATGATTCTAAGGTGGTATTCTCAAATTCGTCTTTTAACAAGAGAGGAGCCCTGGCCCGAATATAAAATTATGACTCAAAAAGGAATTTTAAAAACAAATGATATAAAAGCCAGCAGTATGTTGCATCCTCACCTGTGGTCACCTGGTTTTTTTTCCTTGAAAGAAAATAGTTTGATTTGGCTTCCATCAGAAACCAAAACCTTTGAACCTGGATTTTTAAGCCCGGCTTCGTCTTATTTTACTAAACTCTCCAAAGATATTTTTGAAGTTGTAGATCAATTTAAAACCCTGGCAAATCTCCTTCAAAATACAAGCGAAAATACTGAACTTAAAATTTCAAATTCCGAACGCGCCAAGTTAAATAATTTTTTGCAAACCTTTACCCAAGTTGAAATTTTAACCCACAAAAAACTCTTTTTAGTTGTAGTAAATGGTAAACCCGAAAAAATATCTACATTAGTTATGGGTAATAAATATGTGCAATATACTGTACTTGCCAGCCCTCAAAATCCGCTCGTCCTTCAAATCACTTTCTTGGCAAAAGATATTCCTTCTCTTTTTGCGCCCTATTTTGAACGTTTCCAGGATTATTTTGGTTATGCGGTAAGCCAAATTAAAATTCTTAATTAGGCACGGACAAAATGTTCAATTCTTTTAATATCAGAGGTAGAAAGTCCTAAAAATCGAATGCCAATGCCCATTTTACGATTTTTGTTTGGTCTTCCTCTCGTACGCTTGGGATCTGTCATGCGAGTAATTTCGCCTGTAACTTGAATAGGAGCTTCATTTTCATGAAGAGAAAACTTAAGAAACATTTTAGTACCAGGAACAAATTTTATGTTTGATTCAATAAATAATCCCGAAAGACTAATATTGGTTGATAAAAAATAAAGAAATTCCTCTCCAAACTCATCCTCAAAAATAATTCGAGTCTTTAAAGGTTTTCTAGGAGAAATACGCTGGTCAATTTTTTTTTGTCTGAGTTTCATGTACTTTTTAAGGGATGTTTGGTTTCTTGCATAATTAAAGCTTTTAACTCATCAACCAAAAGAGGTTTTTCATGAAAAGAAATAAAACCAACTTCTCTCAGTTTATTTTCATCAGGATTTTTTTTATGAGCATATAAAAGAATTTTATGGGCATTGGAAAAAGAGGGATGATTCCAAAAACGTGCTGCATAAGAAGTGGCTCCTTCAAAAATATTCCAATCAACTAACAAAAGATGAAATGGTTTAACACCCTTGGGCATAGAAGCTAAGGTTTCTGGATCTTCAGCATAAAAAAGTTCTACTCGAGATGGAACTAACCCAACAACAGTGCAAAGCAAGTTCCATGACAAGCGCGATTTAGAAACAAAAATAACTCTTTTCATAAGAAAAATCTTTTCTCCTTCAAAAAGGGATATTTTCTCCTTAAAGATTTCAAGTATTTAAGATCAAGAACAGCATACCCATACTTTTTCGTAGAAGGAAGCTCTAAAATAATATCTCCCCAGGGATCTACGATAAGAGAGGTGCCAAACCTATTGGCAGCCACCACAAACATTTGATTTTCAATGGCACGAGCACGAATTAAGGTAATCCAGTGGCTCATGCGACTTTGAGGCCACTGGGCTGAAACAAAAAGCAAATGAACTCCCTGTGCAGCTAGATAGCGCATCATCTCAGGAAACCTTAAATCATAACAAATCACACCACCACAAATGCCAAAGGGAGTAGAAAAAGGGCGAAGAGAATGACCCCGAGAATATATTTTTGTTTCTCCACCATAACTAAAAAGGTGCATTTTTCGATAACTCCAACTCACAGCTCCTGTAGTATCCATCCAATGAGCTGTGTTGTAAAATTTACCTCTCTGGGCTTCCAGCAAGGAATAAAAAAAACAACATCCATGCTTCACAGCAAGAATAGCTAATTGCTGTTCACAGTGATGATAAAATTTAGCCAAGATCCTTCTTTGTGACAATTTTGTGACAGTCCCTAAAAACATCTCAGGAAAAACAACAACATGTGGTTTCGATTTAAGAATGGCCTGCAAATGAGGCAACATTTTTTGCCAATTTTTAATCGGATCTTTCCCTAGTGAATATTGAAGCAGAGCAAGGCGAGGCTTTAAGGAAGGTTTGCTCCCGCTTTTCAATGATTGACTTGACTTTGCCGTAAGTCTCGTAATAGAGTTTCTCCGTTATTTATTTTAAAACTTAATAGATTGTTCAGAATTTTTGGAGGAAAATCAATGAAATATTCTTATATTTTTATCAACGCAACAGTGGCTTTATTTTTAACTCTGGGGCTTATTTCCTGTCAGGGAAAACGTTCTGCTGATTCATCGGCATCAGGACTGAAAAAAATCCATTTTGAATTTAACAGTTCATCCATTGAACCAGAGATGGCTCAAATTTTAGACAACAATGCAGGTTATCTTAAAAAACACAAAGACACAGAGGTTGTTGTTGAGGGTCATTGTGATGAAAGAGGCACTAACGAATATAACTTAGCCTTGGGTGACCGTAGAGCTTATTCTACAAAAGAATACCTCCTTCGAAAAGGAGTAAGTTCTACCCATTTAAGAACGGTGAGTTATGGTGAAGAAAAACCACTGGATAACGGGCACGACGAAGCAAGCTGGTACATGAATCGTAGGGCTGAGTTTGAGCGACAATAAAGTTAACTTAAAAAGAGCGTCATATGAAAAAAATAATAACAATTCTGGTTTGTATGATTGGCATTGGTGTCTTTTCTTCCTGCCAAAATAAAAAAGCTCCCGAAGCTTCTGGGGGTTCTTTTACTCCGGCTCCCATCGAAGGAATGAAAACTGTCTACTACGATTTTGACGAATCTGTTATTCGTACAGACCAAGTTGCTGTTTTAGAAAACAATGCTACAGTTGCAAAAAATAATTCTTTGCAAATTATCATTGAAGGACATTGTGATGAAAGAGGCACCAACGAATACAATATGGCCTTAGGAGACAGAAGAGCAAGGGCATCCAAAGATTACCTTATTAATTTAAGTGTTGATCCTAGTCGCATTAATGCTGTGAGCTATGGTGAAGAAAGATCTGTATGCACCCAAAGTGACGAATCGTGTTGGTGGCGCAATCGACGTGCTGAGTTTTTAAAGCAGTAATATGAAGTTTTTCCTTCAAATTATTTTTTTATCAAGTGTTCTTTTTACTCTTCCTGCCTGGGCCAAAACCCAAAAAGATTTAGAGCTAGAGGTTGATACCATCCAAAGAACCTTAGACGCTCAATCCAGAAATTTAGCTACGGCCATGAATCAAATGCAGGAAATTTTAAATGAATTTCAAAGAATGCATGGTCAGGTAGATCAAAGTTCTTATCAAAGTGGGGAGCAATCTCGTGTTTTAACTGATAGTCAAAGACGACTCGAAGTTTTAGAAGACAAAGTGGGATTGATGGTAACTCAATTTGAAGAAATTAAAAATGCAGGACTTGTTACGCCTGGGCAAACTTCTCAATGGAAAGAATTTCAAAGTTATAGCCGCGGTTTAACTTTCTTTAATGCTAATCAGTTTAAAGTGGCCATTCAATCTTTCAAAGATTTCATGACTCAAAATCCTAAAAGTAATTATGTAGCTCATGCTCAATATTGGATTGCTGAAAGTCTTTATGCCATGCAAGATTATCCCGCAGCAGTTGTAGAATTTCAAAAAGTGGTTCAAAAATTCCCTAAAACCACTAAAGCTGCTGCAGCCTTTTTAAAACAAGGGCTTTCTTTTTTTAACATGCAATCTTTTGTAGAAGCCAAAGCTTTTTTAACAAAACTTATTTCTCTTTATCCAAACACTACCGAAGCCATTAATGCCCAAACTGTGATTGAAAAAATCAATCATCTCTTAGAACTCAAAGCTAAAGAAGCAGTAGTACAAAAAGCTCTTCAATGAAGCAAAAGCCTACATCTCTCGTTATGGGGATTGATACCTCATGCGATGAAACCTCTTTGGCACTCATGCAAGATGGAAAAACCATACTTGCGCATCATATTTCTTCCCAAATTTGCCTTCACGAAAAATATGGTGGTGTAGTTCCCGAGTTGGCCTCTAGGGCTCACATGGAAAATCTAGTTTTTATTACTAATAAAACTCTGAAGGAAGCACAGGTGTCATTTGATCAATTAACTGGCCTTGCAGTTACAACATCACCAGGACTGATTGGTTGTCTTTTAGTAGGCCTTAGTTTTGCAAAAGCTCTCTCTTATTCCCTACAAATTCCTTATACTCCCGTCCATCATCTCAAAGCTCATTTGTTTAGCCCTTTTGTAGATCACACGGAGGTTTATCCTTTTCTAGGTTTGGTGGTATCGGGAGGTCATACAGCTTTATATTTCGTAAAATCTTTTGAAGACATTACCTGTGTTGGCCACACCGTTGATGATGCTGCGGGCGAGGCTTACGATAAAGTGGCTAAACTATTAAAACTAGGGTATCCAGGGGGGCCCATTCTCGATCGCTTAGCAGTAAAGGGTGATCCCCATTTTTTTTCTTTTTCGCGGGCCAAGGTAAAAAAAGGGCCTCTCTACTTAAGTTTTAGTGGGCTTAAAACAGCAGTGCTTCGTGAAGTAAAGGCTCATGAAAAAGATTTAGAAAGTAAGTTGCGTGATGATTTTATTGCTAACCTGGCCGCCTCTTTTCAAGAAGAAGTTGTTGGTAGTTTGATGGAAAAAATAGAAAAAGCTCTCATGCAATATCCAGCTCAGGCAGTGCTTATCAGTGGAGGAGTAGCTATGAATTCGAGGTTAAGACAAGAGGCCGAAAATTTTTCTAAAAACAAAAGGATGCCTGTTTTGATTTCTGCTCCCAGTTTTTGTACCGACAATGGGGCCATGGTAGCTTATGTAGGAGCTAAACAATTAGAGAGAGGTTTTTTTGGAAAAGAAAATGCAAATGCTTTTGCTACATCTCCTCTTTGGTAAACTATGAAAAAAATCAAGGAACTCTACAAAACTCTTCTGCAATCTCATACCAACCCCAGCGAGATCGCCTTTGGTATGGCACTTGGTGTTTTTGTTTCGTTCACCCCTACCCTTGGTTTTCATAGTCTCATTGCTTGTTTTTTAGCACTTATCCTTAACAAAAGTAAAATTGCAGCTCTTTTGGGTGCTTGGGTTGTTAACCCCATTACCATTGTTCCCTTCTATTACTTGACTTACAAGGCAGGCCTTTTAGTAACTGGTGCAAAACCAGCTATTGAAATTAATACCAGCAATCTCAATCATCTTTTTCATCTTGGTAAACATATTTTAATTCCGCTTTGGTGGGGTTCGCTTATCATTGGGGTTCCTATTGCCATCATCAGTTACCTGGTTACTTTAAAAGTTTATCCTGTTCTTAAAAAGAAACAAGAACAGATCTCTTCAAAAATAAAATCACACCTGTGAATACACAAAACCACACTCCTAAAAAAAGTTTGGGTCAAAATTTTTTGATAGATGGAAACTATCAAAGAAAAATTATTGCGAGCGTAGAAAAAATAAAAAATAAAAAAATATTAGAGATTGGCCCTGGATTGGGGGCCATTACTTCTTATTTGTCTCAGTTTTGCTCTCAGTTATGGTTGGTAGAAAAAGATAACGGGCTAGCTGCCAGTCTTAAAGAAAGATTCAAAGAAACAAATTTTATTCATGTGATGCATGAAAATTTTTTAAAACTCGATCTAAATTTTTTAAAAGATTTTAGTCCCGTTACTGTGGTGGGAAACCTGCCTTACAATGTTGGCGCAAGGATTTTTATCCAACTTCTGGAACAAAGATGTTTATTTGATCATTTATTTCTCATGTTTCAAAAAGAAGTAGCTCTTCGTTTTATGGCAAAGCCTGGAACCAAAGATTATGGTCTTTTAAGACTGTGGGCAGAAAGTTATACCATTCCAAAAATTATTTTCCATTTACCAGCAACGGCTTTTAAGCCAAGGCCAAGGGTACAATCAAGTTTCGTGCATTTTACCATCAAGGAAAAAAGTTCCATTCCGGATGATTTAAGTGATTTTTTTTGGAATATCATTCCACGCCTTTTTCAACAAAGAAGAAAAACCTTGGGTGCTTCTCTCAAAAATATTTTAAGGAAAAATTTTAGGGATCAGGAATGGTCAAAAAAAAGAGCCGAGGATCTAAATTTGGAGCAACTCATAGAACTTGTAAAAACTATTCGTCAGAGCTTGACGTAGAAAGTTCACCTCCATAACGTCCCATCAGCAAGCCTCCCAATATATTAAAAATTTGATAATCAATCTGCCATTGGCCTGTAATGGTACCACCCTTGGCTAAACTTCCAGAGGCATTCAAATGAAACATATCTGTGCCATCCGGGTTTTTAACAACCAAAACAAAGTCCTCATACTTGCCACTCATTTCGGTTAACTCCAAGCTATGCCTGGGATCTCCAACTACAGTTATTTCTCCCATATGCATTTGCCAAGGGGCTCCTTCCTCGGGAAGAGGAGCTACTTCATGAAGTTGATAAGGAAGGCTTCCATAAACCATTCCAGAAGCCATTGCATGTTCCAAGGCAAGGGTTTCCAAACGTGGTGTTTCTTTTTCCCCGTTTTCTTTTTCTCCCATCATTAAAACAGCAAAATCCTTCAGTGAAACTTTCATTTGATCCATTTTAAAATAAGCCCTCTGACCTTCTGCATTGGTAACAGGAACAACAATGGGTCCACTGATAATCACATTGAGTTGAGGATTATTAAAATCATTGAGTGTCCATTTTTTAATTCCACCCTCTGGACCATGGAGGAAAATATTGGCAGGCCCTTCTAGTCTAATTTTGGAATCTCTTCCAATTTGCAAACCCAAATCAAACCCCTTAATGTTGACTCCTGTTTCCATAAATTCCACAAGCCTCGAATCAAAGGGCCATCTCATTTCGGCTACAACCATGCCCTTATAATCAATGCGTGGATAATCTTCTCCCGCGTTTTGAACTGCCTCAACGGTTACATTTGTGCCATCTAAAACATTAAAAACAAGTTGAGCCGATGATCCCATATTTAAGGCAAGAGCAGCTCCGGTTTCTGGATGAGATTGATGTGAAAGAGCAAGTTTAACATCCATGGTTTCAATTTCACCCTTTCCTTCTCCATCTGGAAAATATCTTGTGGTCACATCGATCACTCCACCTTCTACAGTCATATCTGTCCACTGAGCTTGGCCGGTTCTGGTGGCATCTGCTTCACCACTTGTAAATTCCATAAAACCAGGCCCCATGGTAGCAGCTACTTCATCTGGATTTTGATCGGGACGTAAAGGATGTAAATTGAAATAAGAATGAACATGACGCCCTGTACTATCAACATATCCATTAAAATGGGCATCTCCCTTAATTTGTCCATTAGAACGAATATGAAAAATGTCATGTCCATCTGCATCTTTGTTTAAAAATTCATCAAACTCGATATCACTATGGATAAAAGATACATTCCAATTGTCTTGTGCCCAATCAAAATGAACTTGAGCAACTTGGTTAATCGTAAGAGATGTATCAACAGGTGATTGCATCTTAAGCCTAACGGACTCTATGTGTTCTTGAGGATTGGCTGCAAAAGATCCATGAATTTCAGGATGAAACTCAGAACTCCCTTCCATTGCATAAGGAATAACATCTAATGAAAACCCAAAATTTCTCCTGTCATCATCTTGATCTACATAAAGTTCAAAATCGCCATACCGCGCGCTCCCTGCTTTAAGCTCAGCTTGGCCATCCACATGAAACCTGGTTTCTGAAGAAACAAGAAGGCTGATGGGAAGATCATTTTCATTTTCTTTTCTTTGACCAAGCCATTTGGCAAGCTCTCCAATAAATAAAACAAACTGATCCACTTCAAGTGGAACAGAATTTCTGGGAAGTTTCAAATGGTGTTCTTTTTCTAAATATTCATAGAATTCACAAGAATTAAACCCGCTTAACAATCTCAAAACATTAAAATCGCCAAGACAAGTTTTAACCACCAAATCATGTCTTCCCTTTAAATAAATATTTTCAGTATCCAGTGTATGTCGAACTATTTTTGAATTTTTAATCTTTTCAATGATCTTTTTCCCTTCATCCGAAGGTGGATATTGAAATGCAGCACCATCAAAACTAATAATCACAAATTTTTCTTGGACAATTAATTGATCAAGAATTTTCTGTCTTTGAGAGACGTTTTTAATATGGGCCAGGTTATGGTTTTCAACCAGTAAAACAGCTCTCCTTTGTTCGAAACCATTTTCTTGATCATTTGGAATTTTTAAATCTACAAAAACTTTTTCTGCTGTGGGCATTAAAGCTGTGTCAACAAGCTCTTGATGTGACACATCTTGAATAAATTGATCCATCACAAAGTCCGAATCAATATCCTTGGCTTCAACACCATTAATTTCAAGAATACGATAGGCATTAGTTTCTCTACTTCCTTCTCCACTGACCACAACTTTTACAATTTCAATCTGCTCCTCTGGACTTCTAGATATAAGCCCATATCCAGAAAGTAAAATTTTCACGATGTCCCCATCAGCAAGAGTTAAAGACACCACTTCATCATAGGGACTGCCACCAGGATACAAACCAACTGACACATCCTGAATGTCACTCGTAAAGAGGGCTAATCTCACATTTTCAAAAGCCATTTCTGGACGAACTTGATCAACAGAAGTGCCATCAATTTCCAGAATTTTCAGATGAGGATTATTCACCCAATTTTTTTGTGAAAATAAATCTTTGAGATAAATTTGTCTTGCTTCATTTCCCATATTTTCTAGGTTGGCATACCTAATTTCAACTAAGGCTTTTTTACCACCACTCCAACTCACATCAACAATTTCCGAAAATGGTACTTGAAGGGTTTCCCTGCGCACTCTTTGTTTAAGACAATTTCTCGTTACTAACTCCAAACCATCAATACGAATAGGCCCCACATACACACTGCGATTTAAAAGCAAATGCAGTGTATTAATTTTGCCATCCTCTACTTCAATGGTTGAACCTTCATCGATACGAGTACCTGGTTCTAAATAGATATTAAAAAAATCATTCAATTTTGATTTTAAATAAGCTCTGTCTCGTTTAACAACAGGCACAGCTGTTTCCCCAGCACCTAAAAAAAGCCCCTGAAAGCTTCCGCTTAAATCTTGCACTTGTTCGGAAAGAAATAAAGCATCATCAAGATAATGGGTTAGCATCCAAGAAAAATTAAATGCTCCCTCAGGTTTTTTAGGAGGAGATAAATTTGGGTTTGCATCGTGCAATGGTTCTGGCTCATAGGGGATAATGGCATTTCCAATATCGGCAAGACCAACTTTTTCTACATCAACCTCTGGTGGGTTACTCTCGGGCTGGCCAACTACCATGGGACCCTCAAAAAGAGAATATCCTTCGATACTCGATTGCAAACTTACTCCGTTTATTTTGAGTACAAAGCTGGAACGAGCGATATCAATTTGAGCTGTAGTTTCTAAATTTTTAGCTTCATCAAAATTAAGATTTCCTAATTGAACAGAAATTTCTCCTAGGTTAGCTTCCACAACCTGTGTACCAGCAGTATTATGATAATTTACAGTTGTTGGATCAAATTGAACTGTAAGTTCACCCTCTCCTTCCCATTTTTTTTTCTTAAAAATTTCTCCAAAAGAATCAACTCCATTTACCTCCCATGATCCATGAAGGATGAATCCAGAAACAGCCCGCACACTTCCGTCGGGGAATTTAATTTGAGTGCGATTAATATCCACTGCAAAATTATCAAAAGTAACTCTGGCTTTATGATGGGTAAAATCGGGTTGAATGATTATTTCGCCGGATAAAAAATCAGCCTGCACTTGATAATGGTTGCCGCTTAAAGAAGTTTTGCCCGAAAAAATTTTCCTGGCTTTAACATGAAAATTGCCATCCTCGTCTTCAACTATAGAAAGAGCGCCGTCTCTGGATGCTAATTTTAAAAGATCAATTTGACCTTTAAGATCTTCTATAGAGCTCACCACACCATTTGCTGTAGCTGCCAAGGAAAGGTTTTCAAAATCGACGTTTAAATTTGGTGTTGATACATGCAAGCGAGAAGAAAGGTTTCCAGAAATTTGATCTTGATAGCCTACAGTTCCATTTAAATAAATTTGAGCCCATTCATCAGATTGTTGTGCAAGACTAGCCTCAAGTTGAATGGGAAGAGCTTGAAGCAAACTTTTAAAATCAAAATTTTCAAGACCCTGATCAGGAAATTGGGAATCTAAAATAAACTCCGTTTGACTTTCTCCTTCTACACCAAAAAAGGCAATGGGCAGAGGCCCGGAAAGTACAAAACGAATTCTTTTACTTTCATAATCGGCATAAAATCTTACTTCCAAATTTGAATCAAGTGGATGCAGAGCCCCATCCAAGCCAATCACAGCACCCACAAGATGAAGGGGCAAAATTCCTCGGGCACTTATTTTTGGAAAAGTTCCATGAGTTTCTATCATTCCTTCTTTAATATGCAAATCATCAATACGAAAATAGGCATTGGTTTTTTCCAGATAAGGAATTCTTAAATCAATACGATCAACAGAAGTTTGAAAATCAACATTGGTGTATTGGCTTGGAGAAACTTGTTGTTTGAATTTTTTAGATACAAACTGAGCAGTTTTTGTAAGCAGTTCGGGCTCTCTGGCTGGTAAATTTAAAACTAAAGTGACAAGCTCATTTAAATCTGAATCTGAAACCGATGGCTTTACATAAACACGACCTTCTCTCTTCTCAAAAAACAAGGCAGCTAATTGTGAGTCTGCCTTTTTTGTTTTTTCATAAGCAAGGTCTGTAAAATCAAGACCTACATAATCGTACCAGGGACTATCGTAAAAAATCCATTCAAACCCATCAAGCACGCCCTTTTGTCTAATTCTCATTACACTTTGATCTGCAGCATGCACATGGATGGTACCAACTAAACGGCCTTGCCTTCTCGATATTTCTTTTAATTCCATATCTGCTGAAATGCCTGGCAATCCAAATTTTAAAAAAATTCCTTGGCTGGTTAAAAGTGGGTTTCCAGAATCAATGGAGACAATTCCATCTTGCATAGAGGTTCCCATATTAACTGTGGCTCCTTGTTTTACTTCGATGGATAAAAGAGCTGGAATCAAGGAAACTTGATAACCTTGGTTAGCCACAAGACGGGTAGACTGTAAAAAATTTCTTAATTGAAAATTGCTGGGTTCATCTAAACATTCACCGTTATCAGCATCAGCTAAAGCTGGAGTTTCAAAAGAAGTTGGATCTTTTAAATATTTTGCAAGAGACTGCGAAGTAATCACACGATCGTCCTTGGCCAAATCGATACGAGTAGCCATCCAGGGCAGTGCTGCTTTGGGCCCTGTCCACTTCATAATCCAGCCTGCAATGCCTAATTCTGTATTAATTCCCCATTCAAAAAACCAAGAATTCTCGCTCCAAATTTTTTGGAGAACAATCCAACTTTCATAAGAATTAATTTGTTCTCCTGAACCTGCAGTTTTATTCCAAAGACTTACTTGAGTGCTCCAATCAAACCAAGTGAGTGCAAATGAAAATTCGTTTTTTATTAGATACTCATTTAAAATTTGAGCTAAAAGTTTAAAGGTTGGTGGATCATTATCACTTGGATTTTCAATTCTGGTGCGAGCTTCCAAAGATAGGCCCTCTAATTGAAAAAAAAGACTTTGAACACTTGGAAGAGAACTTAAAAAATGCGCTGGAAAACTTGCTAAACGAAGATCAGTCTTGGAAAAATCCATGGAAGGATTCCAATCTTGCCAAAGAGTGGCACCCGTTTCAAAAAAATCATCATGCCTGGCATAACCATCTGGATCTGTTAAAATAAGCTCTTGGATACGAGGGGGCAAAATAGCAAAAGGCAGTGACGGTAATAAATTTTCATCAACAATCGACCAAAACAAATCAAGAGCTGTGGCAGGAGAAGTGCTTGTATATTTTTCGGAAAGTTCCAAAAAAGAATTATAAAAAAGAATTTCATTCCCCTGTGATGAAATAGTTGTATCGCTGCAACTATCGGCTCCATAAAAAGAATCGAAGTCAATGAGCCCAATATTGGTATTGTTCTGAGAAAATAAATTCTCGCTACATTCGGGAATATTTGGCTCTTGATCAATAAGAGATAGAACCTGGGAAACCAGGTCACTTTCATCTGACCAGTAATAAATGTTTTCTGTCATACCGTTTGGGCTTAAAAAGCGACTGACCTCAGTATCGACAGCTCACAACTAATGTTCCCCCTTTTTTATAGGTGGTATTTGACCACGCCACTTTCATTTACGCAACGGGTACAACTTCACCCATAAGACAAAATTTCTATAAAAAATCAATTGGTTCAAGGCGTTAAGGGAATTAATTTTTTCAGTAGTACTATTAGATTGCAGTTGGATAATGGCTTAGATACTCTTTGATTCTATCACAAGCTTCGTTTTCCTTGTCTCCTTTGTAATATAGCTCAATAAATTCTATCCGTTGGTTTTGTTCAAAATATGCGTAAATGATCCGCAGTGACGCTCCTTTCAAATATTTGCAAAATAACCGAGCTTTCACAATATGCAAAACTTCGGTTTTCGTGATGACATTAAAATGTTTGCTATTACCAAGAGGGACAGCAGAAACTACGTTGCAAAATTCTCGCAAATCGTCAGGAAGTGATTTGTATTTCTTGGCAAGCCGTTTGAGTTCCTTTTGAAATTCTGGCAGCTTATCAAAGTTCATCGTCATAGTTTCTTACGGAATATCTTTCATCACGGTAAAAGACGCTTTCGTAAGAAAGCGGTTTGCCATCCTGTGCGGATTTCCATGGTATATCTTCGTGCGAGTATTTTTCTATCTCTGCAGCGTTTTTATCGGAAAGACGTGCCAGAACATCATCAATGTGCCCAATCTCTCGTGCCGAAAGTATTTCGAGATTTGGGCGCTTTAGCGGCAGACACTTCTTTTGCGAGTATTTAAAATACTGACTCTTTACGGCTTCGAGTTCTCCTTGTTCCTGCATGTCCTTAACAATCGTACCAAACTCAACTGAAGTGGGGCCATGATGGTTTTTAATAAATGTCGCGCCCATCAAGTTTTCTTCAAATTTTTCGTAGTAATCAAAATCAATAAAATAGAGCAATTTATGGAGCACGGTCTCGCCTACATTTGGCTTGCTACCCACTTTACCTAAAACATAAAGCAAAACCTGCTTAAATTTATCAAGATTTTTTTTTGTAACCCGAATTTGTAAATCATCTGATTTTTTTACCAATTCTTTTTCAAGAGTTACACTGCGCTTCGGTTCTTTTATGGTCAGAAAGCTCTCTAGCGACATATCAAAAAGAGCCGCAAGCTTCTTGGCTTCAGATATTTTAGGTTCCCGTTCCCCGCGCTCGATTTGCATATAGGTCGGACGGGAAATACCAAGCTTTGACGCAAGATATGCCTGCGTCATATTGCGCTTGGCACGTTGCTGTTGGATAAATTTACCAAACATAATTATTTCATTATTTCCCAAATGTGTACTCCAAAGGAATAAGTTACATTTCCACTGTAAGTGATGTAGAATTTCTTGTCAAGAACAATGTAAAAAAGTTATACATACCTTATTTTTCCGCTAATTTGGTCGGGATGACTGGATTCGAACCAGCGACCTTTCGATCCCGAACCGAACGCTCTACCAGGCTGAGCTACATCCCGAATTTTTAAAGTTTTAGTCTATCTAGAGGGGCATCTCAAGGGTAAAACCAAAAAAACTTTGTTGCAGGCTCGGGGGAGTGTTTCTTGAGGAGCGAGGACTGTCTGACGAGCCTTCGGGCGAGGAGTTCCGCAGGGACGAAAGAAATACTCCCCCGAGCCCGTTAAAAATGTTATAAATTTACTATGCAAACTCTCATCCAACTCATTGAATCCAACGCCCCCATTGAGGCCATTGCATCCCACTTGGATTCCCTCCCCCTCCCCCAACGCCTCAACGAAGTAAAAACTTTAGGAGCGGGATTGCAGGAAAAACTTTTTACTATCGCAAAAACAGGAGTCACCCTTGATGATTTTTTACCATCAAGTGTAGAACCCAAAAAAACAGTCATTTTTCATGGCCATAATTCTTTACCTGCTTTTAGTGGATTTCAAAAAAGAATGGCCAGATCAAGCGATGGAAAAACCATTTTAGGTTATAACCATCAAACCCTCTCCCCTATTACAGGTCCTGGTTACTTTATGATTTCAAATCACACGGCACGACCTGGTGAGATGCAAATTGATTACACACAATTACCGCATGAAAAAGGAGCTGATTGGCCCAAACTTAAATCCAATGATAAAGGCATATCAAAACTTATTTATGGAAATTTAAAAGATTACATGCGTCGTGTATCCAGTGATGTTTTCATCGGCGAGGCTACCAAAAACGGCAAACGCGTTGGGTTTTTTATTTTGTGTAGGGAAGAAGTATAAAGAAAACTTGATAAAGTATAGTTTATAAAGTATACTTTATACATGCCTCTTTCTCAAAACATTCCTTCCTCGATCTTGAAGGCCATTCAGTCGGGCATTAAACTTCCTTTGGCCACAAAAAATTATCCATCACGGGGACAAACGGCTGTTCAGGAACTTTACCAAACTTCAAAAGGAAAATTTTTCCGTAAAAAATCATCCATTCAAAATCATCAACACTGTCAAATAAATCCAAAAAACGGAACATTGGCTGAACGTGAATACTGGGCTTACATGCTTGCTCAAAAAATAGGACTTAACGTGCCCAGACTTTGGCTTGCTGATCAATTCACCACGGTCCAAGTTTGGCTCGATTATCCCGATGCACGAACCTTTGCCACCAGCCAGGGGAAAATGGAACTACAAGCCGATAATGTTTATAATTGTGCTTTATTTGATTGGCTCACCGGCCAAATTGACCGTCATGATGCCAACTATCTTTACAATTATGTTGATCGCAAAGTGATTCTCGTAGACTCGGCCCATTCTTTTTTAAAATACAGCGGTAGTATTCCCGATTATCTCAAATATTTTGAAATTGGTTTTTCCAAAGAATTGGCCAAACCCATCACTACTCTCCTTCACAAAACCTTGAAAGGCTTAACCGAGGAAAAACTAAACAAACTTGTGCCTCTAAAAGAACACAATGAGAAAATAGCTCTTAAAAGACGACTGGAACAAACTAGTGAAGCACGGTGTATTCAAGACATTATCGATTTATACAGGGGATAATTATGAGCGACCTTGATCAATTCATCAACGCACTTCAACTTTGTATCAAAAGTGAAATCAGTTCAATCACCCAAGCAGGTAATGATAATGATGCTGTTATTACTTTTGACTCGGAAGTAAAAGATGATACCGGGCTTGAGATATTCGAAAAATTAATTCCCGGCCATTGGAATGAAAAACAAGATGCCTATTCCATGTCAGGCATCTCAATTAATTTTGATTTTGAACTCATAACCCAATTCCTGTTGTTGACCCGCCTTAAGGCAGATAACATGCTTAAACTTGCTGAACTTGATTCTCGGTACCAACCCTATGTGGATCAAATTTTTGGAAAACAACACAGTCGTTCATCAGAAGAAATTCAAAAAATAGATCAAGCTTCTCGGAAAATTTTTGAAAAAGCAAAACACAAAACCTTAACCATGCGCCAGCTTGCTGAACTTACAGGCCTCACTCCCATGACTTTAAATAATTTTAAATCAGGAAAAGATATTAAACTTTCTAACCTCATGAAACTCTGCAAAGCAGTAGGTATTAAAATCAAAATGGAGTCTTAGGGGCGCTGCTTGTCACGCCCAATCTGTCTTTTTTTGGCATATACATAAAAAAGTGTTTACTTTTTTTGGTATTTAACTAAAATAGTTATATGTACTCCCGTGCCTTGGAACAGCTTGTTTTTGACCCTGAAATAACCCAAAAAATGATCCTGCTTGCCGGCCCTAGGCAAGTGGGCAAAACCACCTTGGCCCAAAAATGGCTGGGAGAAAAAGCTGTTAATCTTTATTACAATTGGGATGATGAAAAAGTAAGAAGGGAATTTAGGCACGACCCTCATTTTTTTGAATCACAGGCACGGCAAAGCGGCCCCCACGCTAAAATTGTTTTTGACGAAATTCACAAAATCCCGCGATGGAAAACTATTCTCAAAGGATATTACGATACATTCAAAAAAGATTTTCGTTTTTTCGTGACAGGAAGTGCCCGTCTGGATTTGTTTCAACGATCTGGTGACAGCATGCTAGGGCGCTACCATCTGCTACATCTGGCTCCGCTTATCCCACACGAGCTTGAGAAAAAAACAATCCGTGCGTATACTTCTCCAACCGATCTATCTCAACTGGAAAAACCCCCCCTATCACAAAATAGCATTGAGGTTCTTTTAGAATTTTCCGGATTCCCCGACATGGTTCAAAAAGCCACGCACCGCAGTCTGAATCTCTGGCATCGCGAATACACGCAAAGGGTTATCCGCGAAGATTTACGCGACTTAACCCGGATTGCCGATCTCACACGCGGAGAAGCCTTTTTTGACTTACTGCCAACCAAAATTGGCTCTCCCCTATCATTTAATTCCTTACGGGAGGATATGCTGTGTTCCTATGATGCCGTAAAAACCATAATTCAAGCCTTCGAAAAGTTATCCGTTATTTTTTTAGTTCGTCCTTTCAGTAAAAAAATTAAGAATAGCTTGTCCAAGGAGCCAAAATTATATTTCTACGACTGGACCCATGTACCAGATACTGGAGCGCGGTTTGAAAATTTTTTGGCCATGCAGCTCAAAGCTTACTGCGATTTTGTAACAGATGGTGGTTGGGCCCAAATGGACTTATTTTATCTACGGGATAAACAAAAAAATGAGGTGGATTTTTTATTAACGCATAACTTCAAGCCGGTTTTACTGGTTGAAGCTAAAGCTGGTTCTAACACAGATAACCGTACCCTAGAACATTTTTCAAAACAACTTGGCCCTATTCCATCCATTTGTGTCACTGAAAAGGAAGGGGTTTATAAAAAACTTGGTGAGAAATCGTGGCTGGTTTCAGCTAATCGTTTTTTTAATCTTTTGTGGTATTAGTCTAACTCTTAAATTTCTCTCATCAATCTTGCAGCCATGGGTTGTCGTGCCATGCGGTTTGTAGGGGCGGAACAAACTGCGCCCCATTGGGCGGGTTTAGAACCCGCCCCTACAGATTCATTCATCAAATCTTGTAAATCCATTTGCATTTGGTCGGGATCAATGTCGGTACGGCTGAGTAAGGCAATGGCTTGTTCAACAAGCGTAGGGGCAGGCCCCTGTGCCTGCCCATTAACGGGTAACCACTGAGGGTTACCCCTACCGGATTCATCAGCCAGATCTAAAAGATCGGCGTAGTCATCGGGGTCAAAACCATGTTGAAGAAGTAAGCTACGCAAATCTGTTGCAGGGGCGTGATTCATCACGCCCGTATGATTGGGCGCACGGCCGTGCGCCCCTACAGATCCATCTGGATTCCCTTGTGACGCTGGGGTTCCAGGTGGATTCCCTTCGGGCAAAGGTTTAAGCCTAACCGTGATTTCATTAGGATAAAGAGCCTCCATGTTTTTTAAAGCTGCAAACAAACCATAAGCGAGAAATTCACGATCTTCCAACCGAGAATGGTAAGCCATAATCATTAATACGAGTGGAGCCCAGTATTGGGAATCACGGATAAGAGTGGTTTCCCCGGAAACTTCAAAAAGCTCCATGGCCCAAGAATGGATCCAATACGCCACTTGCTGTTGGGACGTATCAACTGTAACATCCCTACCTGTTCGACCCTGTAAGAGCCTAGCCAAATCAATAAAAGCTTGATCAACTGCCTGTAAGCCAACATCATCCACCAACAAGGTATCTGAAACGGAAACATCTAAAAAATCAACGGGTAGGTCACGTGCATGCGCGGCTATTTCTTGTAACTCACGTGGATTGGTTAAAAAACGGCTGGAAGAATTCAAGCGTACCTGGGGAATGGTAGCCACATAACAGTGGGGACCACCGGTTTCGTAAAACATGAGCCCCTGTTGGGCGGATAAAAAATGAAGGGAACCCGAATAACGGGAACCTCGAAAAGCCTGTGTCACCGCCTGATCAAAACGCCCTCCTCCATCGAAGCTGGGCAAGTAAATTGTTTTGGCCCCTTTTGTCGCTTGCACTTGAAGTCCATTCAGCGGGGAAAAACCTCCTGAAGAAACGATGAAGGGAATCGCTGGAACTGAAACAATGCGATGCCCCGTTGCCTTTAATTTGGCTGTTTCGCGATCAATATTCCTTTGGAGCTGAGAAACCCACCGGTCCAGGAGAAGAATCAAAGGGTTGCCCGCATCCTTATTGGCAACGGCATCCAATAAAAAAAGAAGCAAATGCGCTTCTTCCCCGACGGGATTCCCCAGATAACTGGAATATTTTTCAAGAGAAGCCATATATTGCAACCTTACTCTGGCAAGCTCTTCCCCCGTCATGGATTTGAGGAGACGGTAGCCTTCCGCAAAATTAGCGGCAGCTACCTCACGCCCGGGAAGGGGCATTAAAAACAAATCAATGTGGTACACGGGAAGCCCGCGGACTTCATCTCCCACAAAAAATACTCTTCGCCCCAGGGCATTCGCGATCCTTTGCTTCTCTCCCGAAGAATGTTGAGAAGGAAAATTAAGACCCACTAAGGCTGTTTCATCCCCCACCAAAACTTGCCCTCCTTCCGGAAAATTTGCCTCGTCCACAACAAAGGGACGTGCAGATGTAAAGTCCAGAAGGCCCATACCTAAAATTGGGTGTAACGCTATTGACCCTGCAGCCACCATCATGGCCAGCTCCCGCCCATTAACAAAACCAAAACGAACCTGATCCGCCAGCCATTCAACCTTATCGTATTCAGAATAAGCTGTGGGTTTTAGAAGAACCAAACGGATGCGCTCGCGCTCCCGGGAATCAAATTCCACATTGAGAATTTCTAAAAATTCCTGAATATGAAGTGCATCCACAGCCACAACTGCTGTCATGGCGGGTTGAGTTTTTAAAAAAGTTTTTAGAAATTCGATCTTGGCACCCCAAATACGGGGGGAACCCCTACCAAAACTCACGGCCACTCCCGAGGAGGCTTGGGAGGTATCAGAGCTAACACGAAATAAGGAATGATTAGAATCCACGGGTTTGGGAGACTTGGGGCTTTGAGTTTGAAGTCTTTGTGCTAAGAATTCATCGTGGGCTCTTAAGCTAGGAAAAGCTCGGATCAATTCCGCAGTCACCTGGGAAGTATTAATTCTGTTGTAAGCTAGCTCGCTCCTCCAATGCAAAACAGCTTGATAAAAAGGGTCGATGCTCCGCAAATACTCGCTCCAAAAAGCTCCCCCTTCTCTCATAGCCTGGCCAATAATGGGAATAATACTGTTAAGAACGTAGCGTATGAGGGCATGTTGAACGGGTAGGGGTAATTGCTCCACCAAGACAATCACCTCTGGATCATACCATGGGAAAAAACCTGTATCGGCTACTCTCGCAGAGGCTGGAGCTAGAGGAGATTCGTGCGCAAAGGAAACAGCCACGGGACGACGTGATCCACTCGCATCTAAAAGTCCTCTGTCGCGTAAAACGCGAACCAAGTCATCAAGTGAAATGTTTGCATCACCATCAACACGAATTGTGGAAAATGGTTCATCCCTTGCGGGAGCAACTGCCGGAGGGGCTTCCCCAAGCCTTCTAGGTTGAATGCGATCGGCCATAGGGCCTTGGTATCGCTTGGTAATTTAAAAAGTTGCTCGGGGTTTTCAGTTCAGTTTAGACTTTACTGATTATTCGGCTACAAAAGTATTCACCAAATTTTGAAACCCCGCATCGGGCCTTAGAGTGTATCCCACTACATTTTCTTGAACAGCTACTACATTGTTTTCATACCAAAGCGGTACATAAACAAAATCATCATAAATTATTTTTTGAACCTGCCCATAAATTTCACGTCTTTTATTTTCATCAAGGGTTGTTCTTCCCTGTTCTAAAAAAAGATCAAGGGTTGGATTGTAATAAAAAATACGATTGGCTCCTATTGGAGGAATTTGACTTGAATGAAAAGCGTAATAATAAATATCGGGCTCTGTTACTCCCACCCACGTTAAAGAAAACATTTGAAAGTTTCCATTTTTGATATCTCTAAAAAAAGTTCCCCATTCATAAGAAGAAACCTCTACCTCAATACCTACAGCCCTTAAATAATCAGCAATCAGTAAAGCCAACTCAACACGATCTTTTTTAGCAGAAGTTTTATACACCAATTTAAATCGAGGGACCTCCCCTTCTGGATCAGGATATCCGGCTTCATCTAAAAGTTTTTTGGCTTTTTCTGGATTATAATCAAAAGGCTCTAAGCTGGCATTAAAGGCCCAATGGCCTGGAAAAAGAAGTGAAGTAGCAGGACTCGCTTTGCCCATTAATTTATACCGAATGATGTCATCTCGATTAATGGCATGAGCTATGGCTTTGCGAACAAGAGAATGACTCAAAATAGGATCCTTCAAATTAAAACCAAGATATGAAAAATTAATTCCAGCTTCTTCTAAAACATTGGGCTTATTATTTTTTGTTCCTTTTTCAATAGCAGGAATTAAAGTAAGAGGAGCTGCATTTTGCATAAGATCGATTCTGCCTTTTAAAAATTCTAAAACACGCACGGTATCATCCCAAAAAGTTTTAAAAACAAGACGATTAGTTTTTGGTTTTTCTCCCAAACGATAATTTTCAAAACGTTTCAACACAATTTTTTGTCGATCAATGACTTCTTCAATTTGATACGGGCCACACCCAATGGGTAGAAACCCTTGGGCAGCAACAGATTCTGGCAGAATACCAAGAGTTAATACTGTGAGAATAGGGGCAAAAGGTCTTTTAAGAATGATTTTAATTTCATCTTCAGAAACACTTTCGATACGATCGATAACTTCCAAAGTACCTGCTAATGGAGAATGCAAGTGCGGATCAATAACCGACTGATATGTTTTTAAAACATCCTGAACTGTTAAATGTTTTCCGTTATGGAACACCAAATTTTTTTTGATATGAACAGAAAGTACAGTATCTGAAATAAATTTGTAAGATTCGGCTACAGATGGCATAGGGCGCATGTTTGTTCCCATGACAAACAAACCCGGATACACGAGTGCAGAAATTTTTGCAGAAAGAGCATCAGTTGCCAAACGTGGATCTAAATTTTCTGGAAAACTTTCTACTCCAACAATTAAAGTGGAGGAATCATGATGAAAAGACTGACAAGAAAAAAACAAAAATAAAAAACAAACAAAAAAAAATTTTCTCACTCCTCAAGTTAAAAAGATCCATGAATAAAATCAAGTAATATCAGCTGTTTAAATAAACCCAATTTCATGGACAGTTGGTCCCTTTCTCATTAAAATAGAACAATGGCTCTCAATACGCGGCAAAAGTGGCAAAATATTTCGCTTATTTTAAGTGCTATTTTTTCTATCTACCTCATTTTTTGGGAGATTCCCCGCCACTTACCAAGCAATCAGGTGCTTTACTCCATATTAGAAAAACCTTCAGCGCTTAAAGAAGAATCCCTAGAACCTATTCCTTTTTCTTCAGGGGTTATTCAATTTAAAGCCAGTGGTGAAGAAGTGTCACCACCCCCAGAGGTTATTAATAATTACCTTTCTGTAAAAGAAGAATTTGAAAGACGTTTTGGGAATTCTTACGATGACCCTTGGAACTATGAACCTAAAGTACATCAACCTTTTGAAGTACCTCTCGCATTAAAACCCATGGTTGATTTTTGGACCTTTGTTTTTGGTGTTTATGGAAAATATCAGTACATTTTCCACAATGCAGATGATGTAAGTATTGTGTATGCATCCATTGATCTTTCTTCCTTAGATCCAAGTGTATCAGGGCTTTCCAAGGAAGAAGTTGATGCTTTGATCAATCAATACTTGGCTGAAGAAAAAACTCGGATAAAGAAAAAAATTAGCCATATCTTGGGAACCCGATCTGGAAATAAAGAACCTTTAACTCCAGACGAAAAACGCATTGCTAAACTTTTATCTGAAAGCAAGCTCATTGATTTATCTGATGCAGACAAACCTTCTCAAATTCGTATTCAAGGTGGTTTTGCTCATCGATTTAAACAAGCCATTGTACTTTCGGGACAATACATGGATGAAATGGAAAAAATTTTCTCTCTTAAAAATCTTCCTATCGAATTAACTCGTATTCCCTTGGTTGAATCGGCCTTTAATATCGAAGCGGTGTCATCGGCACAAGCGGTTGGGCTTTGGCAATTCATACCTGAAACAGGAAAACGTTATCTTAAAATTGATGAGATTGCTGATGAACGAAGGGATCCTATTCTTTCTACCTATGCTGCTACTCAGCATTTGGCAAAAGAATATGAAATGTTAGGTTTATGGCCATTAACCATTAATGCATACAATACAGGCCCTGGCCGCATGTTAAAAGCCATGAAGGCTTACAATACAACCGATATCGCCACCATTATCAAAAATTTTGGAGATGCTGGTTACCAGTTTTATTCAAGAAATTATTATCCAGAATTCTTGGCAGCTCTTGAAGTTTATAATCAGCAAGAAAAATATTTTGGTAAAATTGAAAAGATGTCACCACTCACCTATGATTTATTTTTACCAAAAAATAAAATCAATCTGGCCCAAATTTCTGTTGAGGTAGATATAGCTCCAGAAGTTATGCATGCTTTAAATCCCGCCTTAAAGGATGAAATTCTTGAAGGCAAAAAAGAGCTTCCTCCTGGCTACTTAGTGCGAGTTCCCAAAGAAATGTCTACTCTTTTTGCAACAGCTGTACAAAGACATGAAGAAGAAAAAGGGCGTGAACGTTGGTATATTGCACAAGAAGGGGAAACCTTGGAGCTCATTGCACAAAAACATACAATGCCTCTTAAGGTTTTAGAAAGTGCTAATGCCTTTTTACCTACGCAAACATTAGCAGAAGGAACCGTTGTGAACATCCCACGTGAAGAAGGAATAGCCTTTAGTCCAGTAAACGATTCAAGCCTATGATGGATCCAAAATTTATTTCTAACCCTATAGATGCGGCTGTTCTTGTTTTATGTCATAAAAAAAATGGGGAAAATTACCTGCTGCTTACTAAAAGATCAGAAAATGTAGCTCACCATAAGGGACAAATTTGTTTTCCAGGAGGAGTAAAAGATAAAAATGATCCTACTTTATGGGACACAGCTTTGAGAGAAACCTGGGAAGAAATTGGTTTGCCCAAAGAACATGTAAGTTTTAGGAGAGAACTTTCTGTGATCACTACACCTACGGGTTTTCGTGTTACCCCGTTTGTAGGTTCTATTACAAATTTACATGATTTAAATCCTAGCCCCATCGAAATTGCTGAAGTGTTTTGGGTTCCTATGAATCACCTTTTAGATGCAAAAAACTTTTCCTTAGAGAAGAAAATTTATTTTGGCATTACCTACGATGATCCTACTTACATCTACAAGGATTACAAAATCTGGGGAGCCACTGGACGGATTATGAGAGATTTTTTAAGTGTGGAAACTGGGATCGGAGTTGACTTTGCTAAGGGTTAATTTTATGACAAAAAGAGTGAAAACAAATTGTGCATTTTTTTTACTCTTGCTAGCTCTTGTAGCCTGTGCCCCGGGGCTGCCATCACCTAAATCGGCTCATTCTTCTACAACAAGTTTTTTTAAGCGGTATTCTAAAAAATATAAGCAATCTTTTGTGGCTCAAAACCCAGTTACTTCTGTAGCCATTAATCGGGTACAAAGACAATCGCGTCATTATGCTCAAATTGATGCTTTTTTAAATTTAAGGCAGGGAGAAGTAGCCAGAGTGCTTCTTACCATTAAAAATTCCCCTCCTTTTGGATGGACAATTACATCATGGGAAGTTTTAGAAATTCGTTAGGGGCACCTTTAACACGAATAACATCTCCTGTAAATTCAACCTCAATGGCACCAAGTTGATCTGTTTGTAAAAAAGGAATCCCTAATTCCTCGAAGGTGTGCACAGTTTGAGGATGGGGATGATGAAAACGACTTTTTCTAGAACCCACAGTAGCTAAAGTAGGATGAACCAAGTTCACAAAATCAGGGAGGCTAGAGTATTTACTCCCATGATGAGCTACTTTTAAATAATGAGAAAATAAATTTTTACCTTCAGATTCTATTAAATTAAGTTCGGCTGCTTTTTCAATATCCCCTGTAAATAAAAGCCTGCCCTTGGGATGAATGATTTGTAAAACAAGAGATTGATTATTATCTGACAAATTTTTTCCATCAGAGGAAGGATTTAAAATTTTGATTTGAACTTCTCCCAGTATTTTTTCATCACCTTTTGACACAGGCACTAATTTTACTCCTTGCATTTCTCTAGCAACTAAAATTTCATTTAGATTTGGTGATGGTTTTGAAATAGGATGCCACCAAATTTCTCCTATGGGGATATCTAAATTTTTAAGCCCTAAAAAATGATCAACATCATCATGGGTAATACACACAACATCCAATTTTGAAATTCGTTTGTATTTAAGAAAAGGATTAAGCACCCTCTGGCCTATATCTACAAAGGTAGAACCACCGCCATCAATAAGCATCGTTTTGCGTCCTGGAAGTTCTACTAAAAGAGCATCTCCTTGCCCCACATCAATATGAGTTAATTGCAATTGATTGGTTTTCCAGGGAGCTATAATCCATACAAAAACATCAACCATAAGAATAAAAAATAAAATAAAAATAAAACCTCGTTTAATTTTTTTCGAAAAATGTAAAACGCAAACTAAAAGCAATAAGTAAAAAATGACCAATTCCCAGGGATGGGGTGGATAAAATGGGACGGGATTTGGAAAATCTTTTTGAAAAAAATCAAGAATGCCGATAATTAATTTTAAAAGAAAAAGATTTATTTTAAAAACAAAAATCCCAATTGTATTGGAAATTAAAGATACCAGTGCTGCTATAAATCCTAGTGGGATCACTATCAGTTCAACAAGAGGTGTAATTAAAAAATTCCCAACCAAGGCTAAAAGCTGAACTTCATGAAAATAAAAAGCAAGAACGGGCATCATGGTAATTAAAATGGCCAGGTTTGCCATGAAAAAACGCATTAAAAATCCATGAGTTGGTTTTATTAAAGCCGGATAAACAAGAATAAGAGCTAAAAGAGCTAAAAAAGAAAATTGAAAGGAAGGATGAAACAGATCGGTGGGATTTATCAAAAGTAAAACAAAAGCTGCAAGAAAAGTGAGGTTTAAATAATCCCTGCTTCGTAAAAGAGCCATGGCTAAAAAAACTCCCAAGGCAGAAACAACAGCTCTGGCAATTGGAGCATTAAACTCACAAAGTAAAAAATACAGAAAAAGAAGAACAGCCGAAACAAAGGCACAAGTAGGATAAAAAAAACGATAAAGAAAAAACCTAGGCTTTATTTTTCCTAATCCCAAAAAACTTTTATAAATAAACCAACCTAAAATTCCAAAATTAAGCCCGGAGATTACTAAAAGATGGCTAAGGCCATATTTACGAAATAATTTCTCAATACGAGGAAAAAGATTAGATTCATCTCCCCATAAAAGTGCTTTTTGTAACCCAACCACTTCTTTATTTTCTAAAGTTGCAAAGAGAGAATCTATTTTTGAGCGAATGACATTTTTAAATTTAAAAATAAACCGAGAATCTTGCCCTGTAGTTTCAATTTGATTGGGATTATCAACAAAGGCTATGGCTACAAAGTTTTGGCGTGCTAAAAATTTTCTATAATCAAAAACTCCTGGATTACGATATCCTTGCGGCTTTTTAAGTCGGCATGGAAAACGGATGGTAGCAAAGTTGTTGCTTAACCACTGCGTGGATTCCCATTCTTCTTTTAAAAAAACCTTAATGAGGGCTTTAGATTTTGTAAGCCAAACGTCCAGAACAGGCATGCCTTCTGTTGTGCGTGATTTCTTAAGAAGAACCCCCTCACAAATTTGATCAGGCAAAGAAAAATCTGCATTGGGTTCTTTTAAATCCCAGATAAAACTTCCTAAAATGATAATCAAGAGCGGGAAAAAAAGAGGACGAGAAAATAAATCTCTTAAAGTATACACGCCTCCTTTTTAAGAGGGATTCATGAAGGTTTCAATGAGATTATACTTTCTTGGCTTGATAGATGTGCAAGGCTTCATTAAAAGCAGAGAGCATTTTTTTTGTTTCGGGCTTAGATTCCATCACTTTTTGAAACCTTAAAAAATGTTCCTCTAAAGAAGCTTCAAAAGGCATGTTTTCCAAGTTATGGCCTTTGAAAAAGAGTGATTTTTTGGATCGATCAAAGTGGAGTACAACTAATTCTTTTTCAAAAACAAAAGTGTAGGTAACCTTGACACGTGTAAAAAAAACCTTGCCATCATAGAGCCCCTGTGGCTGGAAATAATAAGATAGCGCAGGGGATTCTACGTAAGGTCTTGGCTTTTCTTCTGTGGGGGTGATACCCTCTAAAACTTGATGTTCTTCCCTCATGTTGTACCTACCCTACCCCAAACTGAAATAATGCATGATTCATGCCAAGGGAAATACAATATAAACTATTGAAATAACTTGATAAATTAGGGTAGCCTAGAATAATAGGACTTGTTTTCCTATTTCAAATTGATAACATTCTCGAATTGAGGGAGGGGGTATGGAAGAAATAACAATGCAATTAGGAATGAAACGAGCCCTTTTTCAAGCGGGGAAAGCCTATCAATTAGGTGAAATTCCTATTGGAGCCGTGCTGATGAAGGGGGATACACTTATTTCAGAGGCTCATAACACAAGAGAACAAAGCCGTAATCCCTTGCATCATGCAGAAATTCTGGCCTTAGAAATCGCGGCACATCAATTGAAAGATTGGCGCCTTGAAGGCACTACCCTTTATGTAACAACGGAACCCTGCCCTATGTGTTTGGGAGCTCTTTTACAAGCACGTCTTGACCAGCTTGTTTTTGGATGTGCTGACCCTAAACGAGCTCAAGTAATAGAAAAAAATCAGCGAGGGGATTTTATTTTTCCAAGCCTTAAAAATATTTCGTCCATCACTGGCAATAACCATAAGCTTCTAATCCAAGGAGGAGTAATGGAAGCCGAATGTGCCCAGCTTTTGAAGGATTTTTTTATCGATAAAAGATGAAAAATATAGAGAACAGCATCGCGGGTGACGCTGAGGGGTTCTTGTCCCCTCCCCCTTGAGGGGGGAGGGTTAGGGAGAGGGTGGGTTCTGTCATCCCCGCGAAAGCGGGGATTCATCTTGGTTCCCCTCCTTTGTAAGGAGGGGTTAGGGGAGGTAGAGAGTTTAGTAAGACTCTACCCCCTCCAACTCCCCCTTACAAAGGGGGAGAGTACAGATGGATCCCTGCCGGAGTTTACCCCTGCGAAGGCAGGGGCAGGAATGACAGAATTGGTGGAAAACTACATTTTTCAACAGTCCCTATCTTTACGTCTTTTCATTTTTTTCTAGAGCCCCTGCCAGATTTTCGACTCGAATGCGTGTAATCAGCCTCCATCGAGTGGCTAATTCATCCCGTTTGTTTCTTACTTCTTCAAAATCTTTAGCCGAGAGAATATCTGAATCAAATACATCTTGCGGATAGCCTTTTCTTACATTGAAAAAATAATTAGCGGGCTTGGTTTTACGCGACAGAATTTCCACTGCTAATTGATAGAAATCTTGAATGTCCAAGGGTAATACCCATTTAAGCCTTTGCCGTACAGCCCAAAGGGTACCCTCCACAATCCACCATACCCTGGCATCAATACCTAAATCATAGAGTTTCATACAGAGAGTATCAAAGTTAATTAATTTGATTTGACGAACAATAACAGGGGCCAGGGCTAAAATATGGTTTTTAGAAGGAACTCCGATTAAGGTTTCTCGAAGAACATCATGTACTTCTGAAAGACGGTCAGAAGGCACAAGACTAGGATTGGGGACAAGATAATAGGCCCCAAGCCGATGCAGGGAGTTTTCTAATTGAGCTGAGATATTTTGAGGGGGTTTGCTCCAGAAATCATCAAGTCTTAAGTTAAATTCCTTTAATAGAAAAAGAAGTTGTTCAGCGGCAATAGATCCTTTTCCTTGTTCAATTTCAGAAAGACGGGATTGGGAAATACCTAGTACTTGAGACATTTGAGACTGGGTAAAACCCTTTTCTTTTCTTAAGCGCTTTAAAAAATGAGAAAGGATGGTTTGGAAGCTTGTTTGAAATTCCTGATCCATTCATAGAGATTATCAATATTGTAATAAATTTACCAGTTTTGAAATATAGTCTTTTAACTTTTAGTTGGTACATTTAAACTTCTGTCATTCTGACCCTGAGAGCCAAAGGGGAAGAATCTCAATTTGATCAATGAGATCCTTCGTCACCCTTATCAGGGTTCCTCAGGATGACATCTCAATAAAAAACAAATTGACTATATTTCATAGTTTCGTATAATATTTAAAAATAGACAAATAAGTGAGTAAAATCAATATTTCCACTTTCTAAACATTTATTTTAACTCCTCTTTTAAAGCCATAAAAATCTCATTTTTTAATCGATTTACAAATTTTTATATTTATTAATAAATTAAATTTATGATCTTTCTTTTAAAATTAATACTTTAGAACCTTTTTTTATCTTTAAAATAACACTACGCTACAATACAAGTATAGTTGTAGAGTTCTCCTCTTATTCTTTATACGACTCTTCATTATGGAAGCTAAATAAGGAGATAGTTTTTTGATGAGATTATACGTCACAAATTAAATGAGGGTCTCCAGACATCAGGCAATTGTTTATATGAATAAAAAAATAAATAAATTCAATATATTATCAATATACCATCTCACTTAATTTATTTTATGACGTATAATATAATAAGATGGGAGGAATGTTATATTTTTGACACTACCGTCATTTTTTTAATATAAAAATTGACTCTTTTTTCCTCAATCATTCAAGCGATGACTTGCTTTATCGATTTTTAAATTTTTATATTTTAAAATAGATATAATCATTTAATTATTTAATATTATTAGATAATTTATATAGTTAATACCTGATTTTTAAAAAATGCAGGATTTATTATTTTTGCTTCAAAATACTTGCAAAGGGTATCCTTTCACTCTCTTAACAGCCTGTTTGCTTATCTGCATGAAACATACCCGTCTCTTTTCTTTGATAAATTTCTATAAAATTATACGAAGTTAATTTTTATGCTTGTTCTATTTTATACTATTATACGACTTATTAAATCTAAATATTTAAATAATATGGTATTTATATTTTTAGATATTTTAGTTTTTGAAATGAGGTTTATTTTTATTTTTAGACTTTCATGATCTATTTAAATTTTAGATAGTTATATGATTTAAGATTTTATTATACGAAGTTTTTAAAAACTATGCTATTTCATTCATAAATGTACATTAAAGTGTACAATAAAATGTACACAGTAAAGTACAAAATTAAATTTCATTGAAATGTCATCCTGAGGAACCCTGATAAGGGTGACGAAGGATCTTATTGATTAAATTGAGATTTTTTACCCTTATGAGCCTTTATTCTTCCAGTAATCTCTTAAGCTCACTCCTTGATGAATAATAGAATCAAGATAGGTTTTACCCCCTGGTATCATGGGAATCACATGCCCTTTAGCACTTTCATCATAGGGGTACTTAACATCCAGTACATAGGCTCCCTTTGATTTGAGCATTTCTTTAATACCATCTTCAACCTCAGAAGGTTTTGTAATAGTGGCCCCGGCTAAACCAAAGGCCTTGGCAATATCAGCAAAGTTGGTTTTTCCTATAAAGGTATGCCCCCTGACAGACTCATAAAAACGGTCCTCCCATTGAGCCACCATGCCCAAGTATTGATTATTCAAAATAACACACTTTACAGGAATTTTCTCTTCTCCAAGGGTTTGAAGCTCTTGGATATTCATCAAAAAACTCCCATCCCCATCAATATCAATGACCGTTCTATTGGGAAAAGCAACCGCAGCTCCCATGGCAGCAGGGAGACCAAAACCCATGGAACCAAGACCAGAAGAACAAAGCCAGGTTCTAGGAGTATGAAAATTATAAAATTGAGCGGCCCACATTTGATGCTGACCCACCCCCACACTGATAATGGCATCCCGAGGAGCTAAACGAGAAAGCTCACAAATAACGTGTTGAGGCACAATATTTTCGTTATTAAGCTCATAATTCAGTGGAAATTCCTTTTTCCACTCTTGAATTTGATGCACCCAATCCTCAATAGAAAGCTTTTTTAAGCCCTGACATAATGCCTGCAAAACAAGCTTGGCATCCCCCTGAATAGGTACTTCTACAGTGATATTTTTATTAATTTCGCTAGCATCAATATCCACATGAATAAATTGAGCTTCTTTGCAAAACTCAGATAATTTACCAGTAACCCGATCATCAAAACGTACCCCAATGGCCAACACAACATCAGCTTTATTAATAGCAATATTGGCATAAACAGCTCCATGCATTCCCAGCATCCGAAGACTTAAAGGATCTTCTTCGGGATAAATCCCTAAACCCATCACGGTTGTTGTAATGGGAATACCCGTTTTGTTAATAAAAGCATGGAGTTCTTCGGTAGCATGAGAAGATAAAATGCCTCCTCCCGCATAAATAAGAGGTCGTTTAGCCTTTAAAAGAAGCTTAATTGCCTTATCTAATTGAATTTGAGAGGGCTCCAGACCAATTTTAGAATTATACCCTGGACGATCAATACGTTTTTTAAAATCAGGGACTGTTTCTGCTTGTTGAATATCTTTTGGAAAATCAATCAGCACAGGTCCTGGCCTGCCAGTGATAGCAATTTCAAAAGCCTCATGAATAACAGCTGGAATATCATCAATATCCTTCACCATGTAGCTATGTTTAACGCAAGGGAGGGTAGCACCTACAATATCACACTCCTGAAAAGCATCTCCCCCCATCACAGAAGTGGGCACCTGGCCAGTTAAGGCAATCATGGGGATGGAATCCATTTTGGAATCCATAATTCCGGTGATGAGATTAGTAGCCCCAGGACCAGAGGTAGCCAAACAAACCCCTGGTTTCCCCGTAGCCCTGGCATAACCAGCAGCTGCAAAAGCCCCTCCTTGTTCGTGACGAGGGAGAATCAAACGAATTTTTTTAGAAAGGGCCAAGGCTTGATGAATTTCCATGGAAGCACCACCCGGATAACCAAAAATAACCTCTACACCTTCCCGCTCAAGCGACTGGATAATAATGTCTCGGCCCTTCATTTTTTTTGTTTCTGCACCTTTCGTCACTTCAGATTTTTCCCTTCCAATTCACCAACAAGAGCAATGTATTCTGTCATCGCTTGATCTTTTGTTTTTCCTTGATGGGCTTCCCAAGCCTCATACTTGGCCTTTGCTACAAAATCGAGCATCCCGGGCTTTTTACCCGTTGACGCATCTCCCGCAGTTGCCTGCTTAAAAAGGCTGTAGAGCTGAAGCAAAGCAAGGTTATCAGGCCTCTCCACAAGAACTTTTACTCTTTCTTGTGCATTTGTAAATTCTTCTATGAGTGACATAAGTCTCCTTTCGATTAAAGGCATCAATTACCAGACTGAGTAAAGAAGGCAACTTATTTTAGGGGGAAATAGAATAAACAACTCCCAGGTTTTGGCTTACACCCCCTAAGTAAATACCATTTTCTGTTTCAACTAGGGTATTCACAAAAGAAGGGCCCGCCAGCGGGCAAGTGATAATGAAATTCTTGCCAAAAGAGGATTGGGGTTTACCTTCTGAATCAAGGCGTAGAAGAACAAAACCATATTTTTTAAGACGCGCATCTTGATATTCACCAGCAACATCTAAGCTACCATCAGGATGGATAAAAAAATCATGAGCTGAATCAATCCCGGCAATATTTTCCAAAACAATTCCACCATGACCAAAACTTGAATCGAGTTCTCCGTTTAATCCAAGACGCGCAATAAAAAAATCTGTGTTGCGTTTAGCAGTTTCAGAAAATCCAACCACAATTAATCTGTGTTGGTTATCTTCTTTAACAGCAGCACACATTCCCTGACCTTGAGAAGGAAGAAAAACAAAACCTCCCACGCCAAAAGAGGAAAGAAGTTCCCCTTTTTTTGATAAACGAACCACAACACAATTTTCTTTTCCCTTATTTAAAGCAGAACCTGTAGCGGCAATTGTGCCATCGGAAAGAGTGGTAACTCCATACAAATGATCTTTGGATCCATGCTTTAAAGTAACCACACCTTGATAACCAAAATTAAGATCGGGCCCACCTTCAGCATTGATACGAACAAGAGAGAAATCAGATTTTCCTAACTTGTGAGAAAATCCTGCTGCAAGCCATCCAGAATCGTTTTGATCGATGTAATGAAGTTCCCCTTTTTTATTTTGACCAGAAAAAATATTTTTTCCAAAAGTAGAATTGAGATTCCCATCTGAATTTATTTTAACAAAAAGAAAATCTCTGGTGTGATTTTTAAAAAAACCAGCCATCACAAAACCTGTGTGATCTAACCCTAAACCATGAATTTCTTCATCACTTCCAAAAGAAAAATGTAAGCCTTCTTTCCCAAAGCGAGAATCAATTTCTCCCTTTGAATTAAGTTGCATTAAAAAAGTGTTTTTTAAATTTTGCTTCCCCTCACTACCTACAATCACAAGATTATTTTGCATGGCTTTCATGGCATACACTGCACTTACTTTATTTTTAGGAAAACTAAAAAAGGGACGACATACCTGATTGGAAGCCAAAGAAAAAGAAGGAAACAAAAAAAACAAAAAGATCAAAAAGCGAAATAAAAACATCTAAAAAATCTCCAGGTAAGAAAAAATTTGGCTTCCTAATAGGGCAGATAATTTTTTAATTCGATTAAAAATGATATCCCTGTTTTTTTGATCTGCAATCTGGGTTTTAAGGGCATTGATTTGGATTGGGGTTATTCTAATTTTTTTAAGCTGACCTAAGTTATTGTAATCTACATGGGCTAAAATGGATAAATCATTTCTCCATTTGGGATCTAGCTCATAATCATCAATCACATTTCCCAAACTATAAAAAATGGGTTTCCCCTTGTAAACTTCAATTCCTTGAAGAGTATGTGCACTATGACCAAAAATGAGATCGGCTCCCGCATCTAAAAGAGTATGAGCATAGTACCGATAAACGGGAGAAGGTTTATCCACCCAATTACCTCCCCAATGAAATGAAATAATCACAAAATCAATTCCGTTTTTTTTGAGATCACTTATCTGTGTAGTAAGCCGTTTGAGACAAGTTGAATCCATGGCACAAAAATTTACACAGGCTTTTTCACAAGTTTCCCACTCTGGCATATTGTCGGTAGCTGCAATCACGGCAATGCGTTTTCCCTTTTTAGAAAAAAGGGCTGCCTCACTCGCTTGGGGAAAAGAAAAGCCAGCTCCAGCAAAAGTTATTTTTTTCTTTTGCAATACTGCAAGGGTTTGTTTGAGACCTATTTTTCCATAATCCAAAGAATGATTATTAGCTAAAGAAACAAAATCAATGCCTGCATTTGAAAGAATAGACACATGGGAAGGGGGGGCCTTGAAATAAAAAGCCTTTTTCCCAATATGATGGGTAGAATTTGTAAAAACAAATTCTTGATTAACAAGGGTAAGATCGCCTTGGGCTAAATGAGATTCTACTTTTTTTAAAGGGTGAAACCCTTCGGCAACATGGCGACCCAGCATGACATCACCCGCTAAAGTATAGGTAAAACCTTCGCTGGCATAACCAGAAGAAAACCACGTGCAAATAAAATAACAAAAAAAGATCCAACGCATATATCTCCCTCTGTCATCTCTGCCCCCCCTCTGTCATCTCTGCCCCCCCTCTGTCATCCCTGCGGAGGCAGGGATCCATCTGTACTCTCCCCCTTTGTAAGGGGGAGTTGGAGGGGGTAGAGTCTTACTAAACTCTCTACCTCCCCTAACCCCTCCTTACAAAGGAGGGGAAAAAGATGGATCCCCGTTTGCACGGGAATGACAGAACTGGAGATCCCCGCCGGAGTTTACCCTCACGAAGGTGGCCGCAGGGATGACGGAGTTGGTCAAAGGACCTCCTCGCAATGGGCATCATACTTAAAAACTTTTTTTTGGAAAGATTAATTGATAAACTTTAAATATTTATTAATATTACCGATTGTTACTTGCACTTGACCCTTAGCACTAAAACTTAAATAGCTGAAAAAATTACCTTCCTCACGATGTGGTGCCGGATGAAAGCCTTTGGTAATCACTAAGGGGATACCTGTTTTACGATTGAAAAATAAAATATAACTCTCAACATCATCTTCTGAACTTTGAAAAAAAATATCAGCTAAAATAAAATTACCATTCGCCATAAAACGTGATGAAGCAATAAGTACATGGCCCAGCAGATTTGCATTTGTTAAACGAGCTGCATTGAAATTAAGAAATCCTCCGGTTCCTGTCAAACCATGGTCACAAATTTCGTAGACTCCCTGGGGACTCATGCATTCAAAGATAAACAATGGTTTAGTGGGAGATACTTGTGGATTACGCATTCTAGGCTTTCCTTTGGACACTTCAGGCGACAAAGAAGGCATTTTAAACAAAATAGTTGGGTCAATAGAAATTGTATCATCCGAAAAATTACCAGATACAATGGGGGTTATATCATACATTCTTGCTTCCCAAACATTATCCGGCCTTTTTACTAAAACTATAAGCTGGTTGTTTTCATTCCAGGCGACTTCAATATATTTTTCTTTTAAATGAGGATTAATCACTGTGGCTTCTTTACTTCCATCAACTGGAATAACAACTAAGTTAAAGAGAGTTCCATTGACGCTATCTGCAGAAGCCAGCCAGGTATCATTGGGAGATAATCTAAACCTCCTATTGGCTACAGGTATATTGGTTAATTGTGTACTTTCATTGCCTTCTACTTTGTAAATATGGCTATCGACTCCTTCTCCAACCAAAAAAGAACCATCATTGGATACCTGAAAATCAACAAGAAGGGCAGGGGTTTTCACTACATTTTCTGTTTCACCACCATAAAAATTAACATTCACCTTGTAAGGCGCTGCTGTGGATTCCCCATTGGTAAATTCTCCCGTGAAAAACACTTGGTCATCGGGACCAATAATAGGATAGGCCCTGCTACTAATACCTGTGGTATTGGTAACTTGGACATTCCACGTGATGTCTAAATCGAGAGGATCTTCATTTACTAAACGTAAAATAATAGGCGGACTTCCTTTTTTTGCTTCAATACTTTCTAAAACAACAACGGCAATAAAAGCTAAATGGGGATCTGTAATACCAAGATCGGTTGTTTGAAATTCAAAAGCACCTTCTGAATCTGTTTGCAGAATTTTAACAACAACACCATCATAGATTACTCCGATATTAACCCCTTCAAGTTCGGGAGCATCTTCTAATAATCGACCACGAATTTCTACATTATCAAGAGCAGCAACCAAACTTTCCTCACTTAAATCAGAACCTACTAAACCCACCTTTTCTGCTTCAAAAGAGGCGGCATCTGCAGGAGTAAGTTTGGCAATGCCTACGGGAATATCAAGAGGAGTATCTGAAAGTGCTCCTCCGTCATCATCAACGCTAGCTTGGTTAGTACCAACATTGCCCCCACTTAAGTCATTACTAGCACAAGAACCAACAGCACCTACTGCATCAAAACTAGTACTGATAGCTACAACTTGGGTGTGCCAAACAAGCCCAAGCTGGAGGATAACAAAAACCAGAAATGTCAGTATTTTCCTCATTGTATCTGTGTGTTACAGCAATATGTATGCCATTTTGACACCCCATAATAATATGTAACTATATGAAATTATTATTTAATTTTAATATGCTAGAATGACCCACACTAGATACGTCAAATTTTTGACTGTTTGGACTATTAGATTGAGAAAATAAGAAAAAATGAGCGGGAGACGGGGTTCGAACCCGCGACCCTCAGCTTGGGAAGCTGATGCTCTACCAACTGAGCTACTCCCGCCTTCGCCGCGCTGAAGCTTTGGCTTCGGCGGGCAAGCCCGCTGAAGACCAAGCGAAAGCGGGCTTATAAACCTCAAGAAGGAACTTGATAGGCCATGGTAAAACTTCCATCAATCAATTGAAATCCAAAATCATCCCAACCATCTTTGTTAAAATCACCATGACCAAAAAGCATCAATATGAGCCTGGGGAATACCAGCCACCACAACATTAAATTTGGCTGCATCTGTCATAACCTCTCCTTCATCGGCTCTAAACCTATTGAGGTTGCTTTTATTCTGTAACCTTGGAGGGTTTATCTTCTTTAGAATCTTCGTCTGGGGCTAGAGGCTCATGAATTTTAAGGGCTGCAATTTTGAATTTCCCAAAGGCTATCCCTAGGTTATACCCGCGGCCACGACCACTCATAGCTAAAGAAACTTTGCCCTTTGTCATCGCTTCGGCGCCAACCGATCCCTTAATTCCTGCATGAGCTTCACTGGTTGCATAAGAACCCATCAATTGCCGAATATCTTTCACTTTAGAAAAATTACCATGGCCATTCACAATTTTACTTTTTCCAAAAGTAATGCCACCTCCATGAGCACGAATAGCTACATCAGCCTCTTGACCATTATCACAAAAGATTTTTCCAGATCCCTTGCCTGATTTGTAAAAAACAGACCAGGAACTTAAATCAAAGTTAAGTTCACACTTGGTTTTTTCATTGGCATGAATTTGAGATATAAAACCAAAAGATAAAATAAAAACAAGAAGGAAAATGAAGTTTTTCATATTGTTCTACCTCCCTATTGTAACTTGTATAATTGATTCAAAATTGATTCGCTAGTTCAAAATGAGTCCACGCCCTTGGCCTCTAGGATCAGTAACCACAGTGGTCTTATCCCCTCTAAATACCAGGGCTTCTACATTACCAATAGTATTTTCTTCTCTAATCTCATAATTTTCCTTGAACCAAGAAAGCATTTTTTTGGGGAATCCTTTTTCTAAAACAACTTCCCTGGTTTTGGGAGAAAAATAAATCTTGGGATAAGCCACACTTCGATTAAGAGGGATATGCTCATCCAAAAAAAGATAAAGAACTTGAAAAAGATTTTGAGGAATGGTGAGCCCACCTGGGGTTCCCAAAGCTAAAAAAGGTTTTTTGTCTTTAAACACAAGGGTGGGAGCCATACTCGAGAGCGGCCTAAAACCTCCACGCAAACGATTAGCTGAATTTGTTTGAGCACTAAAATCGGCCAACTCATTGTTTAAAATAATTCCTGTATGGGGAAGAATAAGGCCAGAACCAAAAGGCGAATTAAGGGTATTGGTCATCGAAGCAATGTTTCCTTCACTATCAACTGCGCACAAATGGGTTGTGTGAGAAATAATATTGTTTGGAGTATCTCCCAAGGCAATATCGCGAAAATCAAAATAATCGTGAAAAGATTTAATGAGAAGTTCAAAAAAACGTGTTGTATTGGGGGCTTGTTTTTTAAGCTCATAAATCACAGCTCTTTTAAATAAAATATCCATGCCGGTCCCGCCCGAACTAGGAGCACCGGCACTTACCACCTGATAAGCTCCATGATCAAAAGTGTAGGGTTTACGAAAATAAACTTTATAATTTTTAAGATCAGAACTGGTAATCAAACCACCTTGCTCTTTTAAAAACGAAACAAGTTGTGTTCCTAATTCTCCCTGATAAAAAACCCAGGACCCGCCTGTTTTAATATTTTCGAGAGTACGTGCTAAATCTGTAAAATCAAGCTTGGGAGGAAGGCTGGCACTAGCATCTCCAAGAAGGCGTTTCATTTCAGAGTCTGTCAAAAAACCTTTCTTGGCTAATTCGATAGATGGATCAATAACAGCTGGCCAAGAAACTTTGCGCCATTTTTTATGAATGGTTTCCATACCTAAAATAAAACCAGGAACACCAACAGAAGCCACTCCTTTTTCAAAATCTGCATTGGGTTTTATTGCTTTTTTAGAAACCTTGGGTTGTAAAATTTGTGGGGCTGCTTCGCGATAATCGATAAAATAAAACCGATCTTCTTTGGCCACATAGTAAAGTAAAAAGCCACCACCCCCTAAACCTGAATGATGCGGCTCGACAACAGAAAGAGCAAAAGCCATAGCAACAGCAGCATCGGCTGCAGATCCACCTTTTTTTAAAATCTCAAGACCAACTTGACTGGCTTCGGGATGAGCCGAAACAACAGCAGGTTGAATTGCAAACGTAGTGGATGAAAAAAAAGAAAAAAGAAAAAGAAAACAAAGATGGATCCCCGCCTTCGCGGGGATGACAGATATTCCCCCCTCCCTTGAGGGGAGGGGGTTGGGGGAGGGTGACAATTTTGAATTACCCCTCACCCTGCACCCTCTCCCCTTCGGTGCGAGTGGAATTTTGAATGTCATCCTGAGGAACCCGGAGAGAGATCGAAGGGTGACGAAGGATCTCAAGCGATGGATGGTAGAGTTTATGTCTTTTCTTGCCACAGTTACCCTTTCTGATAGTAGGCTTTAATGGTTGCCATTCGTATCGTCAATGCCAAAAAAAGATTTCAAAACCTTTGGGCCTTAAAAGGCATTAACATGGAAGTGGGTCAAGGAGAATTTTTTGGCTTGTTAGGCCCCAATGGGGCGGGCAAAACCACTTTAATCCACAGCATGGTAGGGCTTTGCCGTCTTACTGAAGGTTCTATTCAAATTTTTGATTTTGATTCCCAAAAAGAAGCCATAAAGGCTCATGCCCTGATTGGTTTTTCACCCCAGGATATTAACCTCGATCGTTTTTTTACCATTAAAAAAATTCTGACCTACCAAGCTGGATTTTTTGGTACTCCCCGTAAAGAAAGTATAAAAAAAGCTGACCACATGTTGGAACTTTTTGGTCTTACTGATAAAGCCGATACGCAATATTACAAGCTCTCAGGTGGAATGCAAAAAAGACTCCTTGTTGCCAAAGCTGTGATCACAGAACCCAAAATTTTAATTTTAGATGAACCTACAGCAGGAGTAGACGTAGAACAAAGACATGCCCTCTGGGATTATCTTCGAAAACTGAATGCAGCAGGTACAACCATTATTCTCACTACGCATTACATCGATGAAGCCCAAGAACTTTGCAAACGCATTAGTATTATCAATGAGGGTGAACTAAAAGAAACGGGCAGCCCTCAGGAATTAATTGCAAAATACTGTGACCAAAAACTAACAGCCCAGCGCGGCGATTTGGAGAAAGTGTTTTTAAAAGTAACAGGGAGAAAATTGTAAATGCTGGGGAAAATTATGAACACAAATTGGACTGGATTTCTCACTTTAATTGATCGCGAATTTTACCGTTTCATGCGTCTTTCCCGCCAAACGATTTTTCCACCTTTAATTACCACCGTTTTATTTATTTTAATTTTTGGTTATTCCTTAGGAACTAAAATTCATGAGATTCATGGCTTTTCCTACATCCTCTATATTTTCCCAGGCCTTTTGCAAATGGGTGTCATTAACAATGCCTACGCTAATAGTTCCACTTCCCTTTTTATGTCACGCTTTGAGCGTTCCATCGAAAATATGTTGGTGGCGCCTTTAACTCCTTTTCAGCTGGTTACTTCTTACATGATGGGGGCCCTTCTGCGCGGCTTGGTTGTAGCAATAGCAATTTATGTGGCCTCACTGCCATTTGTTTCTATTCCTGTAGCTCATCCTTTTTTAATCCTGGCCAGTCTTGTTTTTTCTTCTCTCTTTTTTGGAGGTTTGGGAATTGTGTGTGGTTTGTGGTCTGAAAGTTGGGATAAAATTGCCCTGTATACCAATTTTGTTCTCACTCCCTTAACTTACCTTGGTGGGGTTTTTTATTCCCTGGAAATGCTTCCTCCTTTTTGGCACAAAGTTTCACTCATCAATCCCATTTTTTATAGTGTAGATCTCATACGTTATGGCTTTTTAGGGCATTCTGATGCCTCCCCCGTATTTTCCCTTTCCCTCCTTTTTTTGCTGGCCATAGGGGTGTATTTATGGTGTTTCATCCTCTTTCGCAGGGGATACAAACTCATCAAGTAAGTCCTGAATTTTAAGGCAACTTTTCAAGTTCCCCCTCGATAAGGAAATCCCATGGGAGATACACCTATACCACCAATTGGCCTTGGGCCTGCCCTTTCGGGGCCTGTGGTTATTCCACCAGACGAAGGTGAAGGTCCGTCATCTGTAGCACAGGCAGGAGTAACACTTCCAAATGCAGGCAGTGCAGAAATTCTGCGTGTACTTGAAACAGGAGGCTCGGGTTTTCTTGTGGAAGGTTCTCACTACCTTTTGCGTGGAGCGGGTGAAAGTTTGCCTGCCAGGTTTGGTACACATCAATTTTGGGTAACTCCATCTGGTGAAAGTCGTGAAAGAGTGTTTTGGGAAGATGCTCTGGTATTTAATCGAGATGGGACACATCTTGTAGGCTTATGGAACCATGGATTTTTCAAGCGCACGAGTGACTTTCAAACCATTCATTCTCCCTTGGGCAATGATTACTTGGTAAGTACACGCCCTGATGATTGGGGTCGATATAAAATTTTCAATCAACAATCTCGTGTCCGCGGTGGCGATGCCCTTGTTCTTTACCGCTCTTCTGATGAAATGTTTAATCCACCAGAAAGTTTATCTTTGGGAGGACAAACTTGGTATTCTGATAACAGAGGACGTTTAGCTCTTCATCACATTGCTGAAATTCCCAATCTAGAATTTTTTTTCGACCAACTACCTACTGTTTACAATTCCGAAACGGCCAGGCTTGTTTTTGAATCTGATTCCTATCGTCCTGTAAGCGTTGATTTATCTCTTCAAGGCAGAAAACCCACTTCTGTTGAAGTAACCAATGAAGAACGCCAAAGAACTATTGGCCGTAGAGAGCAAGCACAAAGTACCACCTACCCCACACGAAGACTTTCTATTTTATGGGGAGAACAACTCGATATTACCGTAAATACCACAACAGGTGAGGTTACCACCCAAACACGAGGAGAAATGCTTAATGGCAATCCCTTGCGATTTGAGGGCTTAGCCCGCTTTGCTCAAATTTTGCGAGAAAGCCATCGAACTCAAGGAGATGATTTTGAAAGTTGGGCCAACTCTCTTCTTGATCGCCATCACTTCAATCCTCGAACCGCTCAACTCAAAATTGGAAATGAAACTATTGCTCTTTCTCTTCCAGGATATCCTTCAGTCACTTTAGAGAGGGGTGCAAAAAAAGAAATAGCAGGCCAAAAAGTTTATACATACCGTTTTGTCTGGGGCCAAAAATTAGACGTGCATGGAATAAATCATGAAGGTTATTTTCAACTGCAACCTTCTGGCACAACCATGCAAGGGTATCCTTTGCAATACTCTACATCAGGACGAGGTCTTGAAGATTTAGCTCAGAGTATTTATGCCTTTCAAGAAAGAGCACAGGGGGTGCGCACTGTTCTTCCCCAAGGAAGAGTAGCGGAAATTGAAGATACACCCTTAAGAGCTTTGTTAGACAAGGCAGATAAGGCTACCGCCAATTGGGTGCGTTATGAAAAAATTGGAGATGATTTTAAACGTGTAGAAACTCCCAGTGGAGTTAAAAGACAACTGCATCAAGAAGGCATTCATACTTGGAACGATTTAAAGCGGTTTGCTGAAATAGCTTTAGAAAATGCAGAGGGGCGGTCGGTAGAATTAGTTGTAGAACAATATAATTTTGAATCCCTGGAACCTCCACACGATATGCTTTGGGAGCTTGCCCAAAGAATGACTTACCAATTTCCTAACCAAGCTTTTTCTCTTGTGGTTCAAGGTGATCCTCTAGATCCTGCCACTGTTTACACCATCGATAAACAAGATATTCATTCTTCTTTAACTGAAACAAACATACAAGCCATGGCCTTTTGGGAACAAAATGAAATTACTGGTGCCCTAGCAGCCGAATTACAAACAACACCAACTCTCTTTGCTCTTTATCAAGCCATTCAAAGAGTTGGCAGAGACCATGCTCATGGGCAAGATAATCTGGGAGTTTTTTTAGAAGCTGTTTTTAACGAACACAACACAATAGCTCCCGGGATTACAAGAGCCCAAAGTATTCCACTGGATAGACGCACTCAAGTTTTATCCCTTTTAGAAGATTTAAAAGCCACCTTGCGCATAACAGCTCAAATTGCAGCTTCAGAGCACACCTTAGAAGTTCCTGCGGGTGCTTTTTATTGGGATCCAGTGGATACCATTCTGCGAGCGCACTCAGCCAATACATCTTCGGGAAATGCTAGACTCTCTTTAGGTGCAGGACAAATGATTGCCACTTTGGAGCTTTCGAGAAAGCTCATGGATTTGGGAAAACTACCTCTCGATTATCGGCTGATTGCCACCGATCTTTACAAACCAGCCAAAGCTCTCATCTGGGAAATTAATGAAAAAGGAACCAATGAATATGCCTTGAAACAAACACCAGTTAATCCCATGGGGCGAAAAAAAATCTATGTTTACAATAGCCGCCAGCGTGATGAAGTGATGAGGCGGTTTAGGCCCGATGCCGTTTTATTAAATGTTCCTGCCGGTGCTTTAATGCCCGCCTTAGATGATGCCCTCATTCAAACAGCCAGGGGTTTTCATCCTGTTATTGCTACACCCGCTAAAGCCTATGCTGATCGAACGGGCCCAGCAATGTCAACTCCTCGTGGACCCCTTGATGAAGAAGAAGCTTATTCTTACGAGTGGCTTATTCCTTACTTAGACATGTACTTTAGACTTTTAGGAAGAGATGTCACCTTGGCCAATAATTTGGGTGTGATGGCTGGATTTTTTGAAGCTCCTAAAATTTTAAAAGGTGAAGAAGTCAACATGACTGTAGCAGCACCTACTTTTCGTCCACTCGGCATTTTAGCACGTGGCATGACCATGGAGCCCATGGATGAGCGGCACCGCCAAGCTAATTGGATGATTGATAAGCTTGATCATGGTACTGTTGAAAAACAACGTTTGTTGGGCTTGGAATTAATCCCCAGTTTGGAAATGGCTGCTTTTTTGATGGCAGGCGGTGCTAATAAAAATTTTCTTACCTATCGATCGTCTCGCCTCATCATGCGTGATATTTTAAAACCTGGTAGAAGATTAGAAGATCCCGAACGAGCCGCGGTTTATACTGTTCTTGAAAATGAGAAAAGACAAAACGTGGAAATTGGGGAAGAAATTACAGCAAGAGTAGCAAACCATTATGGGATGAGCACTTATCACTTAAAAACTCCTGATGGTTTGGTGGATGATTATCGCAATTGTTTACCCAACAGCTTGGAAGGTTTGTTTATCATCAGAGGTACCCTGGCTGATGTTATTAGAGCTCAAGATAGAGAAGGTTTAAGAAACTTAATTCGACGCATCAAAGATAAGGAATCTCTCAATGACTCCCGCAGAGGGCCCGTAGCAGAAGGAACCAGAAATGCCCGAGCGGGCTATATTGCCGAAATTATCAGTTATGCCTACCAAGCTTGGGCTAGTAGGGAGAGCCCGGCTTACTATCCTGCTGGTATTGCACCCTATGCCAACTTCGAAGCTTTTTATGCTGATTTTTATCCAAGAGAATGGGTACAAGAAGGTGAAAAAGGAATTAAGGGTCTTTTAGCTTTTGCAAGAGCACATGCCATTGTGCTTCCCAAAATGGTTTACAGTGCCGAAGCAGAATACGATCACACAGCTCCCTATCATGCTCACTTTACTGCTCCAGAAGAACGTAAAATTTCCTATACCCCACCAACAAGAAATCTTCTTAACAGAAGATGGCATATTCCTCGTGCAGTAGAAATTTATTTCCGTGCAGAACAACGCAAACAAAAAATTGAGGTTTTGCCAAATAATTATAACTCGCTTAGCCTTGAGAGACAAGTTGATCCTGTTTGGGGACTTCCCAAACCATGGGTTACTTATACCAATCTCACCATTCAACAAATGGCCTTGGAATTTAATTTGAGAACTGCGCTTGCCATGCGGCCTGATGCCCAATTTATGAGGCAAAGTCTGCAAGAATTCATCAAACTTTTGGAGCCTCTTCAAGAAGATATTGGGCGTTTTCCAGAAATTACACAAAGACTCATAGCCATTCGCAACATTGCCAACAATTTGGATGTACTTTTAAATGCGCCAAGCATCCCTCCAAGAAATTTAATGCTGGCTGCTAAAGCTTTTCAAGAAGCCACTCAAGACTGGGTTGATTTATTTACTGAACGCATTAAAAACACAACAGAGTTAGCCAAACGTTTTATTAAAAACGCACAAAAATTTCATGATGTAGAACTGGCCTTGCGAGATAAATTAGGTTTGGCTCCTTCGGTTTCTGTGAGCCACCTTTCAACTTTACCTCCACCGACAGTAACACCACATGGTCCTGTGGTAGCAGTTGCTACTCCCCCAGACGTTGAAGAAACTCCAGCTCCAAGTCCTGATGATGGTTCTCCACGAGGTTCTGTGGTGGATGGAATAGTTTGGGGAGGAGCCGACCTAATGCAAGAGGGCGGCCACAGATGGCCGCCCCTACATGAGATAACTTCTGGAGCTCTTGCTTTAAAGGAAAAACTGTTGCCTCCTCCCATTGCACAAGCCGCAACGCCACCACCTGAGTTACCTCAAACTTTTGAAGATTTTAGAACCTTGCTTGTAAAACGTGGGTTTACAGATCAATTGGATTATTGGGATGAAGAAAGTTTTGACACGATCAAAGAAGATCCTCTTTTTGCAGAATTAGTTGCAGCCATTCAAACTCAAAATCAAGATGAAGCAGAAGAAATTTTAAACCACATTGATGATTGGTTTACAGCCTATGGGGATGCTGCATCAGAGGGACATACCATTCCAAAAACAGGAATGGTAAGAACTACCAATGGGGCAAGATTAACGGTTTTTCAATCGGTGCCGGGCACGCTTGCAAGCCATTGAAAAATAACATAAACCATTTCGGGCGGGATAACCCCGCCCCTACAATTTTGCGGGTAAGACCAGCTACATTATTTTATGGCCAACATAGATCCCATTACATCAACAGATGATCCCCGTTTTTTAGAGGTGCTTGATGCCAGTGTTGCAACTTTTGAGGTACAATTTCTTGCTGCAGGACTTGGAGAAATTCCTCCTGCTACACGTACAGCAGCAAGAGATTATTTTGCGAGAACTCTTACCGTTGGTCTTGGAGAAGATTATGATGGTTTAAGACGCTGGGCACGTTTTTTTGGGGATTCTTGGAGAGGATATTTTGCAAGAGCAGGAAGAGACATGCATGCCTTAGAAATAGCTCTTGCACCTCGTGCTACAGATCCTGCCATTTTTCAAACTCACAGACCTCGCCTTCTAGCTATTGCGTACCGTTTAGGAGAAACAGATCCTCTCCCAGAAAGAGAAGAAGTGGTCTTGCTTGGCGCTGAATTTTTTAACCTCATGCCTCCTCTCCCTGAAGGAGAAGATGCTCATGGTTGGGATGCACTTTTAAGTGTAGAACAATTTAATCGCATCTTAGTGAGAGTATTTGCAAGTTATGAACACATTTTAAGTGAGCCTCAAGATCCCAGCTTAGAACAAAGAATTTATCAACGAGCAGTGGCTCTCTTGGGATTAGTCACTTCACAAAGTCATCACAGACTTTGGGTTGTTCTTCAAAGAGTCAGACACTCAAGCGGTCATCCCTGGGAAAAAGCCTTTGTACATCCATTGCCACTTCCCACTGATTTGCCTGCTTGGGTTAATTTTCTAAATCGAGAGTATCGCCCCCAAAATCTTTATGCACTCACCCCTGAATCTGAATACTTGAATGGAAAAGATTATACTCCCCAAGGCTTAATTGATCACTTAAAAGGCGATCCACTTTTAGCTACATTCTGGCCCACCCTTGTGGGAGAACGTGAAGATGGTCTTACTTTAGAGCGACATACTCTCATGGCGCTTACCAATTATGAACGTTATGGAATGTCTACCCCACTGCCATGGGGATTAACTCCGGGTTTTATGCGATTAGTTTTTGCTCTTCATGATATAGGCAAACCTCTCGCATTGGCTTACGCAAACAAAGACGAAAGAAAAAGATGGGAACATGAGTTTACAGCAGCCATTATCAGAAATATTTTGCACCATTTAGGTTATAATTATTTCCATCAAGAAGTAGCTGTTACCCTCATTACAGATGGTTTTGGAAACAGCATGGCAGCCTATCGTACAGGAGTGCGCATGCTTGACGCCATTGCAAGAGATAATACGATCCTAGTAGGAAGTTATGAGTGGATGATTCTAAATCGTTTTGGTTTTAGGGGTGTCGATGCAGAAGCAGCTCTTACCGAAATTCATGATGAGCACACCATGGCCAGCTTAGCTGAACTTGCAACCCAGCGCGGAATAGGCGTTATTCAAAGAGCTGCAGGACGTCTCACAGTACGCCCTACAGAGCTTTTTGATCTTTCTACTTTATTTTATCGGATGGATGCAGGGGCTTACACAACCACAGCCAATGATGGGGTTCCCATGATTCCTGTAATAGAGCGTTCGGCCTTTGATGATATTTTTGAATTTGGAACAGATCGTGTGGATTTTGCTCCTTATTTAGCTCCTTTTCCAGAAGGCATTCGAACCAGGTTAACCGAAAGGGAAAATGATCCCGCTCAAAATTATGATGCCTTTGCAGCCTTGCTCAGAGCACACGAGTACGCAGCAGAAGATTTAATAGATGCAGAAGAATTTGAATTCTTAACAGAAAATAATCCAGAATTACTTGGAAGAGTCATTGAAGTTGTTCAAAACAACGAACTTGCAGAAAGTGATATTTTAGACCTATTAAACGACTATTTTAATCCTGGTGGCACTCATTTGGAAAAACATGTTCTTGCTATGCGAGCCAGAGAACAAAGGATAATAAGACGGGTGGAAAAACTAATATAGAAATCGTCATCGCGAGCGACCCTGAGCGCACAGCGAGGGGGAGCGTGGCGATCCAGATTTAATCTGGATTGCTT
>MGRJ01000003.1 GCA_001798135.1 Deltaproteobacteria bacterium RIFCSPHIGHO2_02_FULL_40_28
ATCGTTCTTCCATTGATATTTGATTGTATTTGGATCCCATTGCATCACTTTATACAAAAAGTGTTGCACTTCGTTTGTGAATTTAGGCTATCAAGCCAATCTCTTAAAACACCAAAGGCCTGGGCATAGGCATTGTAAGCCTCTTGAAAATAATTTTGTTCGTGAAAATCGAGAGCTGCTTGAAACAAAAGAAAAACATCTTGAAGAGGAGTTAATGCAAGAGTGGAATCTAAATCTTCAACAGAAAATTCAGGCGGAATATCAGCTAATGGTCTTACACTTCTTTCTACACTGGGGCCTGTAGCACCTCCCGTTATTGCTTGCAGCTCACGTGCTTGCGTGAGCAAAAAACGCATGTCAGCTTCAGAAACTTGGCCTGTAAGGGTTAGACGAATAGCTTCTGGCGAAGTTGTACGTAGGTAGGCAAGGGCTTGAAATGTGCCCGTAACAGTATCCACTGCTTCCATCAGAATTGTAAAAGCACGATCTGCATCAATAGCCATAAAACTCCTATAAACAGGACCTTATCGGAAAACCATCTAAAAAGTTGCGAAAGATAACAACTTTTTTCAAATTTTGCCGAAAATAAGAGAGAGATGAAAAGACTTGCTTTTTCAATATTGATCCTCCTTTTTTTAGGGCTTGACGCTTGTGGGGTAGAAGATAGGGCCTATGATCGCACTCAAAGTGAGGAAGGAGATGGTTCAGATGGATCAGCTGAGGGAAGCGAATCAGAATGTGAAACTAACCAGTTTTTAACAGCTGATTGTGTAGAATCTGAAAGTAGCAATAGTGCAGCCTTAACCACCGAAAATTCAGAAAATTCCGAAGAATCTAACCCAGAAGAAAATCCAGAAGAATAAAAAAAATATTATTGATACCCCCTAGTTTTTGTGACAAAAAGAACGAATAACACGCGACCACTAGTGTGATGTAACAAAACAACAAAAAAAGGAAAAGGCTTATGAAAAAAATTGCAGTTTTTTTATGTGTATCGGTTCTGTGGTTGTTACCCCTCATTGCTTTGGCACTACCACCTCTAACAGCTGGAAACATTGATACAGGAAGGGCTGACATCAAGGTTTGGGGAGTGGCAGCCACTGGTTCCTCTCGCGATGGGAGCACAACCGGACAAGAGGGAAGTTTTGAGATACAAAGGGCAACCACCTATCAGGATGGAAAGATATGCCATAATTTTGGTTCAGCCTGTTATTGTGGAACCACAAAATACTGGATCACTCCTTCAACCATGAGTCGCTGGAAATTTTATGTCCCCAGCAATGATGGCACAGTTGCTTGTCCAGCAGGTGTTTCTCCCACAGGAGACGCAGACATCACATCTGGCCAAAGGGAAAGAACGCCAAGAGATCAAATCAGAAAGGCTCGCACCATACCTACACGTTAAGATTGTTTTTTGATACACCCTCTGAAAAACTATGGCAAGACGAGTGAGTGGGACAATCTTATAAAATTATTTCGACATTCTTTCCAATTAAAAGGTTCTAACATCCTCGGCATGGGTTCTTTTTCTGCATCATCAAAATACGTAAGGCTCTTGAGAATGTGATATGTATTGCCGCGCTCTTTCCCGTATTTCTTGGGTATCAAGTTCAACAAATCCTGCAAACGATAACCGTGTCTCAAAATCGTCTGGAGGTCAATAAAGTCCTTGCGACTTCCTCGGCTCGATATGGCAATAAGCTTCATCAGGGCAATATCCTGAATATTAGCCAGAAAAAAAATAGGATATTCCACAGTTTTAAAAATAAAAGGATCTACCACGCAGAAAAAAGAAATTTTAACCCCCTCCATAAAAATGGTGAGAGTGTGCTCGTCCTCCTGCAGTGTTCTGTAGGAGGAAATTTTTTTTAAATCGGGGTGAAGTCGTTGAACATTAAACTTATCAGTCCTAAAAAAATCAAAATCTTCGGAAAGTCGATGGCCTAGCTGTAGGGCTAAGCCTGTTCCTCCAGCCAGAATCCAATCTGTAAAATCGAAACATGACTTTTTAGCTTTCTCTAATAAAATCTTACTCCCCTTTGGAAGGACCTTTTCATGCATGGCACACCTTCTCTTTCTAAAATATTCAACCAAAATTGTTTTGTCTTGATTGATTGAAATCGACACAGGGACACATGATTTAAAAATACTTGTCTTCCATAAAAATGGATCAACGTCCAAACATCCATCAGTGTTCCAAACTCGATCACCCGTTCAACTATCCATATAGGATTTTTCATCAAGTGATGTTTGTTAATTTTCTGATCCCAAAACAGATATTTTATTTGGTTGATAACCCGTGTCGCCCCCACAACCGATAACGAAGTTGACAGAGCTTTCAATTGAATAACCACCTCACAACCCATGGCTGTACAAATTTTGTTCAATGTTGCAATTTCAAATCGCCCCCACCCATTTTCATACCGAGATAAAGCTGATACAGATGTATTGGCCTTTAACGCTAATTGTGAAAGCGATAATCCTTTACCAAGACGCAATTTTCTAAGGGTTGCCGAAAGATGATATTCATCCATAGATGTTATTATCATATATGATAATAGTAATTTTTACAATGTGATTTAATTTGAAAAATTTTTACTTAAAATATTCAAAAATAGAATTTGGATCCACTCCTGCTTCTCTAAGAGCTGCATCGTATTTGTAAGTGTCTTCTCTTTTCTCTTTGGCCTCCTTTTTTAAAAGCCTCAAAGCTGCAATGGCTTTTTCTCCCCCTATTTTACCCAAGGCTTCAATAGCGGCTCTTTTAATATCTGCATCATTTTCACGTGCACAGGTTGTCAGAGTTGAAACAGCCCTGTCATCCTTGATTTCCTTTAAAGCACGAATGGCACTTACCCGGTTGGCTTTATTGTTATTGATGTTGGCCACGTAAGTGCAAAGAGGTTCTACAGAGCTAGAATTTTTTGTGGAATAGAGGCTTGCGATGATGGCTGCTTCATTAGCAATACCGGCATGCCCAGAATTTAAAAGGCGATAAAAACTAGACCAAACAACGAGATTGTCAGAATTTTTAAGCTCGTCTATAAAAATTCTATTTCGATCTAATCTTGGCTGCGCTTCCATAAGCTCACAAATTTTTTGCAAAGTACTCGTTTTGTTTCGTTTAAGCAATTCCTCACAAACTTTTTGAATCACTTGTGCATCACCAGCTCCTTCGAGAATTACTAACAAATCTGCATCTGAAATATCGGGAAGCATGGTCCGATTATTTACCCTAACAATAGATTCCAGTGGCTCTGCATCGCCTTCTGATTTTTGAATAGCCAAGTGAAGAAGCGCAGGATACTCCGGGCTTCCAGACTCTTTTAAAATCAAAAGAACACTCACAAATAAATCTTTCTCGCCATCTTGAATGACTTTTTTGAGGATGGGGATGGCTCTGTCATTTCCCACAAGTTTGGGGAGGTACCAAAGAAGGGATCTGCGTTCTGGGGATTTTGGATCTGAAACCTCTTTGAGAATGAAGGCTAAAAAGTCAGGATGTTTTTCAATTAAGCCTTTCAGATACTCCAAACCATCTGTTTCATTATGACCTGCACCCCCATAGCGAGGAATACAAAGAGCAACAACGATGCCCAAACGAACAACTTTATCCTCCCCTGGATTGAGTAAAATGGGTTCCAATGAGGAAGCCACTGAACCAACGGGGGTTCCTCGATTACTGGTTATGGTTCCTGCGGAAAAGGATGTGTCTAAAAGGAATTCCAATGTCTTTATCCTGAGCTCTTGCGGGTTTTCAGGATTCCCTAAAATATTCTGATAAACAGAAGTAAAATCCATTCGGGGAAGTCTCTCATCATTTTTGTTTGCATCTAAGGCAGCTAACCTCACTTCTAAATTCTCACTTGTGTCCATGGCAAGAGTACTCACTAAATCTTGTTCTGCTATTCCAAGAAAAAATAAATTTGATCTTAATTGAGGATTTTCAGATTGGTTTTTTAAAATGGCTTCAACACTCCTCTGCAAAGAAATTTTAAGTTTTGGATCGGCTTGTGGATTCTTATTGATCATTTCCTTCAAGGCACCTGCAGCGTCAACTCTCACATCGATATTTTCATTAGGATCATTTAAAAAATTCAAAAAGGCAGTTCCTAATTTTGTAAGCGTTGCTTGATCCAAAGAAAGCCCACCTAAAAAATTTATGGCAGATCCTCTAACAAGAGGATTATCACTTCTATCTCGAGCTATTTTTGTCAAAGTTTCAACCACAAGAGAAACTTGATCTGGAGGGAGTAAATATTCCAGCTCCCAAATTAATTTGGAACGAAGATCAGGGTTGCTTTTTTTATCAGCAATAACAACAAGGGCTGCTTGGGTAAATTTTCTTGGATAATCACTTAAAGTTTCCTCAAAAAGATGGCATTTCCAATTGATATCCCGCAAAAAATAATAAATTTTAATTTTTGCCTCATCACTTAAAGTTGGAGAACTTAAAGCTGCCAAGCTTGCATCAATTAATCCCATGGAATTAAAACGTTCATATTCTCGTACAAACTCTGCTTTTTTTAAGGCCCATTGATCGGCCTCCTTTTCCTTGTTGGGAAAGGGGGTAAGGCCAGGGAAAACCAAAAACACACTTAATAATTTTTCTTTAAAATCGTTTTTTTCTGATGGGTCTTGGAGAATGGCAACTATAACAGAAACATTGGCCTTCATCGTCATCAAAGCCCTAGCTGCTGCAAGCCTAAAACCTTCTGAATTTGATTTATCTTTTAAAATGGCTGTTAAAAAACTTTGTGCTTGTGTTGGATTAAGTGAAAACGCTGTAAGTAAAAGCCCCATTTCTTTTATGTTGGTAGGTTCTGATGTGTTACTAAAAAGACTTTGGCCGAGAGTTCCCAATTTTGTTTTTTGATCATCTGTGTAAAATTTGCTGTGTGTAACCAGAGATTCTGCAGCATTCATTCGTAAAATTGGATTTGTAGTACTATCCTGAAGAGTTGCAAATGCTTCTTCAAATGGAATATCGGGATTTTCTACTCCAAACTGAATAGGCCAAAATTCGATATGCCTTGCTTTTGCTGCAGCTACAGCTTCTTCCCGTGTCCAACTTCTTCCTCTCAAGATCACCACATTTTCAGGATTATTAATTTCAAAATCAGTTAAAACAATAAGACGCTTCACCACAGTAGAACCTCGTGAAAGTTTGCGCTCATTAATCCACGCAAGTTTTTGGTCTCCTTCCATGGTAGTTCCCATGGTGTGCCACAGAGATTCAATGTAATAACCCTTCGTTTTAATAACATCAGAAGCTTGTTCTGCTGCCGTGCGAAGCTGTGCAATTAACTGAGCTTTAGAGGCTGGGTCGTTAAGGCTTGCGCGTGTGAAGGGAAGTAAAATGTGAGTGTTTGTATTTCCATACACCATCAACGCAATTTCAATAAAACCATTTGTTTGTACCTCGGCTAGCATTTGATCGATAATGGCTTCTGCATTTCCCACTGTTTCATCGGCGATAGAATCAGATACTGAATGCATGCTACCCGAACCATCAATACAAAAAGCCACTTGGTAAATGGTGGGTGGAGCCTCTGGGATGGTAAGACTTTCAAGAATGGGATTAATCGGGTTTTTCATTTCTTCAGGATGAGTTACTGCAATGGGCTGCCCACCTGTTTCTTGTGCTGTAGCTTTTAAACCATAAGAGTTGGTGTTTTCTGTTTGTGGAGTAATTACAATAAGAGGTTTAACAAGAAGGCTTATTTCTTGGCTTACAACCCCACCCCGCCCGTCATCTACAGTAAAACGAAAACTAACAGTTTCTTCTTTTTCTACCTCTGGGGCTATAAAGCGTAAATTGATTTGATTTGGATTGATAAGATGAACCCAAGGCCCAGCCGTTTGCTCCCACGTTAATTGAAGCACATCATGGGGGTTTTTATCCGTAGCCGTGGCTTTTATGGTTACCGCATCCCCTTCAAAAACAGGCACGTGTGACTTGATGCTCGCTTCAGGAGCTTCATTGGCGTCTTCAATGAGGTAGTGAACATACCCCGTTCGATAATGCCCGTAGCGGTTACGAACAATAACCTCGAAGGTGATGTCTTCATCTTCAAAAACCTGCAAAGTTTCAAATTGTGGGTTAAAAACATTCCGCGAGGTAAGCCATTTAATTTTTGTTTCATTTCCTGCAACAATTTTCCATTCCACAGAGGGGTGAGCATCCAAGCCCGTAAAAGAATCTAGGGCCATATTTGTAATGGAACTTTGTTCTTCAACTTTTCCACCACCGGTAACCGAAATAGTAAAAGGGGTCGTTGCTTGTTCTATGCTGTAATAACTTCCTTCATCCTTCCCTGTAACTGAATTGGTAATATCTAATTGCAGGCGTTCTACAAGCTCACGCCCTACAATAGTTTCATATTCTGGTAGAAGTTTTCCTGCAGCATCTGGTGGTTGCAAAGTCAACATACCGTTAGCAGGCATTGTTGCAGTCTTACCTCCTCTACGCATTAAAGGAGCTTCATTTAAACCATAGAGTTCCCCTTCAATTTCCACAGGGAGAATGGGAGTTAAAAAAAGAACTGCTTCCCGTGTCAGAGGTTTTTCATCATTGGGCACCAAAATTCCCTGATCATAGAGATGAGAGGCAATGGCATAAGCAGTATCAGTTACTTTTCGGGAAAGATCTGTTTCTCCAAATTGTTTTTGAAAATCCATCCAATTAGAGGGATCAATTCCTAAATAAACAAAAAATTCTTCCGAAATTTTTTCAGCTGTGGTGAGACTTAATTTTTCGTGAACATTCCTTAAGTAAGTTCGGATATTTTCTTCAACGCTAGAACCTGCGCTCACTAAATTTTCTGGAGCAACATAGCTTCTTGGTTCAAGTACCAAATGAAAAGACAAGCGCTCCGGATCAACTGTATCGAGCTCTTCATCAAACAATAAACCCCCAACTGGGGGAATGCGCCCCGTATCAGCCATAATGTAAGTGGATCTCCCAAGATAATGATAATGCAAGCCTTATGCCATGGATTTAAATTATAACTATTTGATAATATTAAATAATTTTTGATTTAAAAATAAAAAAAGACATATTTTTGACGACCCTATCCTAAAAGGTAATCGAGTTTTTTAACCACTAGTCAAAAAAACTAGTGATTTTATTTGACACCTATCAAAAAAACTCGTACCCTTAAAAAATGAAATCTCATCTTCGATATCTATTCCCCCAAATTAAAAAAGATCTCCAAAAAAAAATGGTCTTTATTGGGGGGCCCCGGCAGGTCGGAAAAACCACACTCGCCCAGCAATTTATCAAAACAAATCAAACCCAAGCCTACCTCAATTGGGACAATGCCGATCATCGGGAATTAATTTTAAAAAGAGAATTACCCGATACCCCAATTTGGGTTTTTGATGAAATCCATAAATACCGGGGGTGGAGAAATTATCTCAAAGGACTCTACGATGTAAAAAAAAATGAAAGAAAAATATTAGTAACAGGAAGCGCCAGACTTGATCTTTATAGAAGGGGTGGAGATTCACTCCAAGGACGGTATCATTACTTGCGGTTACACCCTCTTTCTGTTCCTGAATTAAAAATCACCCATCAAAAAGATTTTTTGGAACTTCTCAATTTAGGCGGATTTCCAGAACCATTCTGGGGTGGCAAAAAAGTAGAAGCTAAAAGATGGTCACGTGAATACAGACAGCGTTTTATTCACGAAGATTTAGCAAGCTTGGAACAAATTAACGATTTTGGAAATTTAGAACTGTTAATGCTGAGGCTTCCTCATCTTGTTGGCTCACCTCTTTCTATCAATGCTCTCCGTGAAGATTTACAATTGGCCCATAAAACAATAGCTAATTGGCTCACTATTTTTGAAAGGCTTTATTCTGTTTTCAGGCTTTCTCCGTATGGAAGTTCAAAAATCAGGGCCGTTAAAAAAGAACAAAAACATTACCATTTTGATTGGAGTTTGGTTCTTAAAGAATCGTTTCGTTTTGAAAATTTGGTGGCCTGCCATTTACTTAAGTGGGTTCATTTTTTAGAAGACACACAAGGCAGGGAAATAGAGCTGAGATATTTTAAGGATGTCGATGGGCGAGAAGTTGATTTTATTGTTTTGGAAAATGGTGTCCCCATGATGGCAGTTGAATGTAAATGGGATGATGATGAAATTGGCAAGGGGCTTCGGTTATTTAAAACACGTTACCCCGAATGTAAGGCTTGGCAAATTTCCGCTGTGGGGAAAAAACATTACGTGTCACCCCAAAACATTACTATTTGCCCAGCCCTTGTTTTTTTACGTGATTTTGTTTAATTCAATTGGCAAATCCGATTTTACGATAGATTCTGGTACTGATTTTAAAACATTCCATCCCAGAACAGATTGGAGGGTTTCTTCCCATCGATGCATTACTTCTTCATCATAATGACGTGACACCAGATTATTTTCTAATTTACGAATAAGTCCCAAATCGATCATTACATCCACAGCATTACGAATATTCCAAGCAGTAAGAGCTTCCTCGTGCTTTAAGTCCCCTTTCATAAAAATGACCTCACCCTTCTCACGAATAGCAGCCTCTAATGTAGCACGAGGTATGGCTGTAAAAGAAATATGCTTGCAGTAAAGAAGAACAAGCCAGGTTGTTTCAAAAAAATTATCCAAAAGACTGCCAAAAAAATCAAGTATGCCAGAAGTATAAGCTTGATGATTTATTTTTAACAAATCTCCTTCTACGCTCATTAAATTTTCTGATCCAAAAAAATCAACAATACGTTGCAAATGCTCATCTAAGCTGGTTCTTTGAGAAAAAGTAAAATCATGACTCAAAAGAACACGTAAAGTTTCAAAAAAATTTTTGATTAAATTTAAAGCTATTGCATCTCCCTTGTGCATCAAAAGAACCTTACAAAAACAGCTTAAAGAAACAAAAAAGTGAACGGAATTATTTTTATGATAATCTAAAAGTGGTCTTTTATTATCTAAAATAACATAAAACTTTTCCTTAAAATCATTGAACACAGCAACAATACCTTCGCGCGCAAACCGAGAAAGAGCTTGTCTGGTGGCCCATTCTTGTTTTTGACGCACTAATGCAGAAAGATCAACTCCCTTGTGTGCCAAATAATGATGCAGGATCTCTACACGTTTTAAAATTTGATCCTCTGGTATTCCCTTCTTAGAGTACGATAATAGAGCTGTTGCAGCCAAAGCTGACGAGGTAACCACAGCCACCCGGTTAATATGGTAGGTGATTTGATAGGCAAAATCCCTTACTTCTTTTCTTAACTCCGAAACTGATTTTTCATGGGGCTTAATATTTTTTTGATCAAAAAATTCTTTGAGAGAAAGTGGTTCCGAAAAACGCAAAAAAACTTTCCCGTATTTTTTATTAAAAAATTTTCCTGCTTTAATTAACCCTCTTGCATCTTCTTTTTCTTTTTTAGTTCCCTTCATTTCAGTTAAATAACTTTTTGCTTCCATAATACGTTCGTAGTTGATGGCAATGGGAACAAAATAAATATCCTTGGTGGTGCCAGCTAAATAGGCATCCATCAACATAGAAAGAATTCCCATACGAGGTTTTAATAATTTGCCCGAACGCGAACGAGTGCCTTCAATAAAAAATTCAATAGAATGGCCTGCTTTAACCAAGTATCTCAAATAATAATTTAAAACCAATTTATAGAGTTTATTTCCTCCAAATTCACGACGAATAAAAAACCCTCCAGCCTTTCTGATAAGCCTACCCACGGGCCAAAAACGCATATTAATGCCACCACACACATGCGGCATGGTGAGATCGTAATTGTAGAAAATGTAAGAAAGAAGCAAACCATCAATATGGCTTTTATGTGATGGCACCAACACAATCGGATTTTTACCTGCAACTGCTTTTACTTTGGCAAGCCCCTCTACGTCTAAATCAATTCCCTCGTAAATATTTTGGGTAAGCCAACGAATAAGCCAAACATAAACATCCACATAATTATAATTTACATCGGCTGCAATTTCATGAAAATAGTGCTTTGCATCTTCCAAAGCTTTTTTGGCAGAGACTCCACTTTCTTGACAAAAAGCATTAAGATCTTCTTTAAATTTTGAATCTCTTAAAATTTTATCTAAAACTTCATGCCGAGGTTTTAATACAGGGCCTGTAATACTTTTTCTTTCAATACGAAGTTGATTGAGAAGAATAGTTTGTAACTTATGAGATAAAAGATCGAGATCATCTTGAGGGTTATCACTGACAAACTTTTTTAAATCCATGGCCTCACCTAATTTAACCGTGGCCTGCCTGCGATAGGTTTTAAAAAATAAAGCCAGTTTTCGAAACATTCCTGGGTTAGATTTTTCACCAAAGAAAAGATCTATTAGAGTTTTATGGGCTTTTTCGGGATGACGATCGTACAAAAACTGCAGTGGAACTAAAAGCACTGGCTTATTTTGCTTAGCAACAGCTTTTAAAAGAGGTGTGATAAATTTTACTTCATCTTCTGAGGCTCCAAATAAAAACTCATGATAAATTTTAAGATTAATGAGAATACTTTCTCCACGACCCAAAAGTTCTTCGATGTAACCACTGTCTAAGGGATCTTCTAAAAGCCCTTTGCGATAATAGTAATCAAGCCTTGCACCTAAGGCCCTGATAAAATCTGAAAGAGGTCTCCAAAAAATAGTTCTGGCTCCATTGGCAAATCGAGCCAGAGGAATTCCTTCCTTTAAAAACAAATGATTAAAAAAACTGTACTCAAGCTGTCCCCTGTTTTTCATCACATAAACCAGGGTTGCTTTTTGAGAGAGTTCTTTGAGTTGAGTGAGTTCTACAGAATCAATGCGTACGCGTTCAAAACCAGGCTTAAAAATATACTCATGCCACACGTTAAAGCGAGCAATCATGCCACTAAAGTAAAGATCTTTTGCAAAGGTTTGACGAAGGCGAGCAAAACTTTCTGGATAGTGCCTAGCTAAAAACGAGAAAAGGGGACGAAAAATTTCAGCAATAATTCTTAAAAATTGGTTGGTTCTTGTTTTCACAAAACCTCCAAGGGAATTTCCTTTTCTGGATGCCTGTGCTTATAAAGTACTATAACAATCAAACCCACAAAAATCCAGAAAACGGTTCTTAAACGTCTCACCAACTGCAAGGCTACTCCAGCAACAGGTTCTAAATTTAAAAGGTGAAAAAGAGCTCCATAAGCTCCTTCTAAAACCCCTAAACTCCCAGGAACAAAAACGAAAACCATGTTCACCAAAACAGTGAGGGTAGCCAGGTAGAGAGAGTTAATAAGGCTTAAAGAAATCGCTAAAAAATGGCTAATCATGTAAATTTCAAACACTCCCATCAGCCTGGCAGAAAAATGATAACCTAAAACCGTAAAAAAACGTTTACGATCATGACGATAAAACTGAGAAATGCGCTCATCAATTTCACCAATTTTTTCATCTAAAGCTTCTGAAAAAGGCTTTTTAACCCCTATTCTTTTCAATCCCTTGGCTAAAAAGAGAAAAATTCCACGATGTTGCCGATGAATCACCCACATAATCAGAAGAGCCATGCCCAAAGTTAAAAGAGGAAAAAGCATGTTCCAAGCGGGTGGCAGTTGGAGTTGGATAGTAGCTACTAAAAGGCTGAAAAAAAGTAAAAGAAGGATGGCCAAAGATTGCATAGTTCGATCGAGTACAACAGACGCCGCTGAAAGAGTGGTGGGCATGCGGTTTTTAAGCATAAAAACCCTCACAGGATCCCCACCCATCCAGCTTATAGGAGTAAGGGTATTTACTGCCTCCCCAGCCAATCGAATCAAAAGAAGAGTAAAAAATGATACATGTTCTTGAATTTCTTCAAGAATTTTATACCATCCACGAGTATGTGCCCAAAACCAAGTAAGTGGGAAAAAAAGGACAAAAATCACTTCATAGCCTAGGCGTTGAAAGGTTATTTTAAGGGAGGCATAGCCAAACTTATGGATGAGCCCAAATAAAAGATAAAGACCTAAAAAGAAAAAAAGAAGAGAGACTAACTGAGGTAGTTTTTTTTTCAAAAATTTCCCTTATTTTTTAAAAAGTTGTAAAGAAATGAAAGGCTTACACACTTTTTAGGTTCTGTAAAGGGGTTTGACAGCAGCCGTACATTCAAAACAGTACAAAGGTACTGTTTTGAATAGGCTGGCTGGATATCGCAGAATCTACCGGGTTTTATAGATGGATTTGACAATCCATCTTCTTTAACGTAGTCGTGTAAATCTATATGGTTCGATGTGCTCTTATTTTAGCTGCTGGAAATGGGTCTCGTCTTCAGCGGAGAGGGAATGATATACCTAAACCTCTTCGAGAGGTATGTGGACTGCCCTTGATCCACCGAACCATTCTTTCAGCTAAAAAAGCAGGGGTAACCCGTTTCGTGATTGTTGTGGGTTATATGCAAGAAACTATCCGAGCTGCCTTAACCCAAGCCAATTTAGGAGTAACCATCGAATTTATTGAAAACAAAGATTGGAAAAAGTCCAATGGGGTTTCAGTTCTAGCAGCTAAGGATGTTCTTAAAGAAAACTTTTTCCTTTTGATGTCCGACCATGTTTTTGATTTTAAAATCCTCGAAAGATTTGGCAAGGCAGGGCTTGGCGCAGCAGATGCTAAATTAGCCATCGATTACCAAACCAGCAAGGTTTTTGATATTGAAGATGCCACCAAAGTGTTGGCAAATGAAGGCCAAATTCAATCCATTGGAAAAAATATAGAAAAATATAATGCCATTGATACGGGTATTTTTTTGGTGAGTCCTGCCCTTTTTGACGCTTTAGGTTCCATCTATCAACAAAAGCAAAATTGTTCTCTATCGGAAGGAATTCAAGTATTAGCCAATCAGGGGAAAATGGGTACTTTTGATATTGAAGGGGGATTTTGGCAAGATGTAGACACCAAGCCCGCCTTAAAAGAGGCTCAAAAACAATTACTTAACGCCTGTCGCAAACCCAGCGATGGTTTTATCTCACGCCATATTAATCGCCCTATTTCTCTCTTTGTCAGCAGCTTATTGATGAAAACCCCCCTTTCAGCTAACCAAATTACGGCTCTTGTTTCGGTAATAGGGCTCTTTTCAGGTTATTGTGTTGCTAAGGGAGACTATTGGAATGTTGCAATTGGAGGTTTATTATTTAAATTATCTTCCATCTTAGATGGTTGTGATGGAGAAATTTCAAAATTAAAATTTTCAGAATCTAAATTGGGACAATGGCTTGATACTCTCTCGGATAACCTCACCTACATTGTTTTTATCATAGGTGTTGTTTTTGGTGTGGCCAATCGAGGCAATCCACACATTGTGATTTTAGGAACCCTCACTCTTTTTGGTTTAGCCATGACTTTATTAATCATGTTTACTTATTTACTTCGCAACACAAATTCAGGCAGCCTCATTGCACTCCAAAACGATTTTAAAAAACTCGATTCTCAAAGTAGTGTGAAAAAATTCTTTGGTAAAATTCAATTCATGATTAAAAGAGATTTTTTTGCTCTTGTTTTTTTCTGTTTAGCTCTTTTTAATCAACTTGAAGCTATTCTTTGGGCAATTCTTATTGGAACCAACTTGATTTGGATGGTTTTATTAAACACCAAAATGGGGCTTTTCCGCTCTGGATCTGTTATTCCCAAACATAACATTTAACAACCCCTACACCCCATGCCAACCCTACTAGACAACACGTTCAAACGTTTTATCACAGGCACAACTCGTTATGCTGATATTTTAATTAATAACAGACCTGTGTTAGTTAATATGGAGGTTATTAAAAGTTGCAACGCCACTTGTCATTTTTGTGTTTGTTGGAAAATGGAAGCAGGACCAAGGTTAAGAGATTATGGCCCTGTAATTTCTAAAATAAAACCCATTGTAGTTTCTATTAATGGAGGTGAGCCTCTTTTACGCACTGACATTTTTGATATTGTAGCCCAGGTAAAGCCCCATACCATTTATACAAATATCATCACCAACGCGGGGCTTCTTACGTTAGATAAGGCAAAAAAATTACGAGAAAATGGACTCGATCAATTAACCATTTCACTTGATTATTTAGATGAACGTCACAACAAAGTGCGCGGCGTTCCTGATTTGGTTAATCACATTATGACTCTGGTGCCCCAGATTAAAAAAGAAGTTTTCGACAATGTGGTGTTTAACACCATCATCATGGATTCTAATTTGGATCAGGTTGTTGCCCTTGCCAAGCACGCCCATCAGATGGGTGTTAAAGTTTCGTTTAGTGCTTATTCTTCCAACAAAGCAGACAACGATAGCGAAGTGATTGGTGAGAATGATCAACAAAAGTTAAAAGATGTGATTGAAGAATTAAAAGAATTACGCCGCACACAAAAAAATATTCTTTCATCCGAATATTTTTTTGATCATGTCCCTATTTTTTTTGAACACGAAAAAATAGGTGGTTGTAAGGCGGGGCAACGCTGGGTAACGGTGACTCCCGATGGTTACATTCAACCTTGCTCCGAAACTGCACGCGTTTGCCACTACACAGAATGGTCTCCCAACAAATTTGGGGACATCGCTTGTGATGTTTGTTGGTATGCGTGCCGAGCAGAATCTCAAGCTCCTGTAACGCCTAAGCGTCTTGTAGAGTGGATGACACGCTAATTAAAACGACGAGCCAAACTGAAGATAAACAGTTCCATTGCGAAGATCGGTTCCTAAAAGGCTGTCTTCTAATCCCACAATTTGATCACGATTTAAAACAATAATGGCATAGCCCAAACGCGCTGTAACAGGAAGCCCATAGCCAATCACAAAATCACCTTTTAATTCACTTCCAATACCTAAGAAAAAATTATCAAAAATATTTCCTCCCACCTTTGCATTTCTAGCCCACGAATCCCCATAATCACCAAAAAAAGCCATGTGAAGATGCCGTAAAAAAATGGGCCACGTTCCAATACCTCCATCTACAGTAACAAGGGGCAAACGATATTCGCCAGAAAAAAGCATGACTCGATCGCCCGAATAAGTAACTCCAGGAAGCCCCCGCAAAGGAAAAAGTCTGGCACTATAACCCGCAAGATTTCCTTCTCCAAAAGGTCCACCAAAACGGAAAGATCCACTAAACTCTTCATCTCCCCATACATAACCACCAGCGGCCCTTAAAGCTAAAACATGATGATTAGACCAGGGCATTTCCAAATAATAACGCAAATCTCCTGTAAACACTTTTTGTTCGTTTACCTGGGCCGAACCCAAAAGAGCATCAGTCACATCAAACATGAGTTTTAAATAAGGGCCTTCTTCTAAACCAATAGAATTGGGATAAGTCTTTGCAAAGTTAAATGTGTATGCCGTATGAATACCTGCATAATAATCCAGGTTAGGCAGTGAAAACCCACTGGGAATATCACTTAAATTATCTCTTTGTTCAAAAAAGTAGCTCATGGCTATGGCATGATGACCTGTAGCAAGTGAAATACCCGCGTATCCTTGCAGGCGTTGCTCAAAAAAGTCTTCGCTCACGCCATCATCAAATAAATCTCCCCAGTTCACCGCATAACGAGACCCCCCAATGGTAAACGTGGGAGCATACCGCGTGTAAGAATAACTTCCTGCAGCTCCGATAAAACCAGCATCCGAGCGATAGTTGGCTCCTGCAAACCAAGAATGACGATACATGGGATCGAACCGTCCAACAGACACGCCATACAAAAAAGCATCATCTAAAGTTGCAAAAGTAGGCACGATATAGCGTGGAATTAAAACTTGAGGAAAGGCATTATATTTTTTTGAACCTGGAATAAGATTCACACCTCTTTGGGGTACGGGATTATCTTTGAGTTCATTTTCGTAACCCCCACTTGTTGTTTCTTTTAAATCCTTCATTTCAAAGCTGGAAGGTTGTGACTGGACAGGAACATGCTTTAAAGGAACATAGGCATCATCAACATCTCCCGCTGGATTAACTGTTCCTGATTCAAAATTGGTTAAAGAATTTGCTGATGCTAATGGCAAAGAAGTTATTGGTATTGAAGTGAGGGATGAAAAATAAGAATCAACTGAAGGTTCTCTCGGTAAATCTGGCAAAGATGCAGAAAAAGCTAAAGATTGGTTAATTTCAAAACTAGCATCACCATAACGAGGCTCAAGTTGGGAAGTGCTTACCTTGTAAATGGCTGGCCCCTGGCTAGTGTAATATTTTGCATACAAAATCTTGCCATCTGCAGAAAGTGCAGGCTGATAAACACCTGTTAAAACATTGCTTACTTGTGTAGAAATTTGTTTAGCAACGTCATAACGATAAATATTTGGAATGCCACTTTTATCAGAAGAATAATAAATATTTTGGCCATCATGTGACCAAATAGGATGATTATCCAAAGCTAAATCGTTTGTAATTTCCTTAACCACCTGCCCATCTTTAGTATACAAAACCAGGTCTCTATTTTTTTCATGCAAGCGGCGCGACACTACAATGTATTTTCCATCTGGAGAAAAGCGAGGGTTAGAAAATTGCGTATACTTTGTGGCATCTGTTAAATAATAACCTACCTTATTTTTCCAATCATACACATACAGATTATCAGTACCCATCCAGGTTTTAACCATCACAATCCAACGATTTCCTCCATCTAATGGAGAAAAGTCAGGATCTGTTGCCCGCATAGAAAGTTTGGGATTTTTTTTATCATAAACCCGGCTTAGTTTTTGTTTATCGATATCGTAAACAAAAATTTCAGCATAAGTGTCATATTTTTCTACTAAAGAAATTCCAGAAAAAGCCAACAACTTGCCTCCATCACGACTAAAAGCCATTTGTCCATAAACTCCGCGCTTTAAAACTGTAGGGGGGGCTCCAATTTTAGTGGTGAGAATCAATTGTGGATCTTCATCATTACCAACACGTGTATAAGCAGCGCCTACTCCCAAAGGGTGGGGTGTGTAATTTCCAAAAACATCTCTTTTATCTTTTAACTCAGTAACAAAAGGAGTTAATCCCTTCGAAGTTAAATCAGCTTTGAGCTGACTGTATTTTTGGGTGAGCTCTAGTTTCCAGTCTTGCCATAATTGATAAAAACTTTTGCCATAAATTTTTTTAGCTTTGTTATTTAAAGAAAAAAGCCAAAGACCAGATGAATATTTTTCTGCATACTTTTGAATGGTGGGCTCGCCGTATTTTTTTCCCAGGTATTCAAAAAATTTTCCTCCCCAATAGTAGGAAGCATTACCAGCAGGCCAGGCAAGCCTTCCTGAATCAATTTCGTCAATCTGTGGAAATTGATTTTCTAAAACAGAATTGCGAATAATCATTTCAACATAGGCTGAATTATTACGACCTATATCGGTATCATCTGATTCGGCCCATACAGCAATACCTTCACGCATCCATCCTGGAGTTAATCCATTGGGAGCCACAATTTTTCCAAATAAAAAACGAAGAGGCTTTGCCCATCTATGGTTTTGATCAATATGCAGCATGTGTGTGTATTCGTGGGTAAATAAAAGTTTGAGATAGTTTTTATAACTATCCAAAGAGCTATCGGCATCGGGTGGGCTTACAAATAAAAGCATGTAATCGGCAGGAAGAACGGTGGTTAAACCATTAGCCATATCTGACTTATCTACAAGCACAACATGGGTTCTTTCTTTAGGAACCCAATTAAATTTTTTTGCAAGCTCGTTATGCACAGGTTCAACAAGTTCAATCAAGTCACGAGCAACATCAGCGGCATTTTTTTCGTAGTGAATGTAGAAATGCGGAGTTTTAACCGTATAAACCTGGGTGGAAGGTTTATAAAAAGCAGCATGAGCAAAATTGGAGGCTAGAAAAAGTCCTCCAAGAGCCAGTGTTCGAATCAAAAACTTATGCATTAAACCCCAACGTTTTTTTAAAATTGATGAGCCTACAAAATCTTTTGGATTCTACATTATTTTAACTACCCACGCAAATTTTTTCTAATCAGAATAAGAACTTACAAGTCATTTCAAAGAAAAATGGAGGTTAACAAACCTGAATGAAAAATATTCCCCTCTCCCCTTGGGGGAGAGGGTGCAGGGTGAGGGGTAATTCAAAATTTTCCCCCTCTCCCTAACCCTCCCCCTCAAGGGGGAGGGGATAAGATTGCAGGACCCGTTTTTCTTTGCAAAATTCGTTCAATCTAGTTAATTAAGAAATTCTTCGGAGGTTTTATGATTCACAATGTGATTATTATTGGTTCGGGCCCAGCAGGGTTAACAGCAGCTATTTATGCAGCCCGCGCTAATTTAAAACCAGTGTTAATTGAAGGTTACCAATCGGGTGGTCAACTGATGATTACAACAGATGTTGAAAACTATCCGGGATTTCCTAAGGGCGTTATGGGCCCAGAGCTTATGGGGCTTTGGAGGGCCCAAGCAGCCCGTTTTGGAACTGAGATTATTTCTAAAGATGTAACTCATGTTGATTTTTCAAAATCTCCTTTTGAGGTTTTTGTAGGAAAAGATGTGTGGCAAGCTAAAACCGTTATTATTGCTACAGGGGCACAAGCTAAACTTTTAAACCTCCCTAACGAAATGCGGCTTATGGGTCGTGGGGTTTCTGCCTGTGCCACTTGTGATGGTGCTTTTTTCCGTGGTGAAAAACTGGCCCTGGTAGGCGGGGGAGATACAGCCATGGAAGAAGCTAATTTTCTCACCCGCTTTGCAACCGAGGTTGCTGTAATTCATCGAAGAGATACCTTAAAAGCTTCTAAAATTATGCGAGATCGCGCCCTTAAAAATCCAAAAATTAAATTTGTATGGGATTCGGTGGTAGAAGATGTGTTGGGCGAAAATCAAGTGATAGGAGTTAAAATTAAGAATTTAAAAACGGGGCAGTCTTCTACTTTAGATTGTGGAGGCTTATTTGTAGCCATTGGACATCAACCCAATACGCAACTTTTTAAAGATAAATTGGAAATGAAAAACGATTATATCATCACCAAAGATAAATCGAGCCTCACTAACGTTCCTGGGATTTTTGCTTGTGGTGACGTGCAAGATCATTATTACCGCCAAGCCGTTACAGCAGCGGGTTCTGGCTGCATGGCCGCCATCGATGCGGAACGTTATTTGGAAAGTTTAGGGCATTAAAAACTTGTAAAATAGAACTTAGAGCTCTATTTTACACATGTTCAAATTGCCGCGTAAAATGACCACATATGTATTTAAAATTTTTTAATCGAAAGAAAACACAGAAAGTTGCATATAATTTTGGTCTTGACATAACCCATTTTACGCGTAAAATGGGTTACTATGGATCCAAAAAATATCTTCCACACCATTCAAAACTACTGGAATTCCCCCTCCTGGCTTCAAAAGCGCATGCTTTTTCTTTCCGGCCCTAGGCAGGTTGGTAAAACAACTCTGGTTACTTCCACTCTTTGCCCTTCAAAAGAATCTTATTTCAACTGGGATAACCGAAAAATTCGCCTTGATTATCAAAAAGACCCCGAGTTCTTTACCAATTCACAATCAAAGTGGATTTGTTTTGACGAAATTCACAAACGCCCTCGGTGGAAAGATATCCTTAAGGGAATTTATGATTCGCAAAAAGACCGTTACCATTTTGTTATTACAGGAAGTGCAAAACTTGAAACTTTCAAAAAAAGTGGTGATTCCCTGGTTGGCCGTTATTTTCACACTCATCTTTTTCCTCTCAATCTTCCTGATTTTCACAAAACAAATTTTCATCTTCCCAAAGACCCTTCTCAGCTTATCCAGGCGGCTAGCGACTTACATGACGCCACTGCAATGCCAGAGCTTCTAGCGTTGGGGGGATTTCCTGAACCTTTTTTTTCAGGTTCAGAATCATTTTGGAGGCGCTGGTCCATCCTGCATCATGATTTAATTTTAACTGAAGATCTGCGAGACCTTTCACGCATTACAGAAATCGACAAGGTTGAAACCCTTTTAGAAATACTCCATCCCTGTGCAGGGCAATTAATCAGCTACCGCAATCTGGCCACAGATTTAGAAACAACCCATGGCAGTATCCGCCGGTGGTTGGAAATGCTGGAAAAGCTCCAACTTGTTTTTTCAGTTCCTCCCTACTCTAAAAAAATTAGGCGGGCTTACAAACAGGATAAAAAATGGTACTTTATGGATTGGGGGGCCAGCACTAACAATTTGTTTGAAAACTACATCGCCGCTTCTCTTTTGCGCGCCACTACCTTGTACACAGACCGTTTTGGTGAAAAAATGACCCTCCATTTTGTGCGTACACACGATGGGGCCGAGGTTGATTTTTTAATCTGTAAGAATGGTCAGCCCTGGTTATTGGTGGAAGCAAAGGAGGGCGCTCCGGATATTTCACGTGCTGTTTACCGCTTTGTCGACGAACTTAAAGTTCCCTGCATCGTCGTCACAAAAAAAACAAATCTTTACAAAAAAATAAAATCACCTGGGAAACAGTCCATTTATTCCATGAGTTGGGCTAAGTTTGGGCAGTTGTTGCCTTAAAATCACCTCCTTGGGATTGAAAATAATGTACGAGCTGGTGCAACCTTCCAAAAGCCAGTAAATTTGTTCCTCACGAGAATTAAGTAAAAGATCTCGGACATAGTCAAGTTTATTGGTTGTTTTTATTGATTAATTTTATTAGGATAAGAATATTGAGACATCAAAATCAAAAAAAGGAGTGGTTGAATGATTTTCAAGCTTCCTTAAGGCGCCCCTTAAGAAAGCGCTGGAATTATAGTTTCATTCATACCTACAAACCAGTACTCGATGATGCTCCTTATCGTGTTTTCAACACGCTCGATGACTACCGTAAATGGTGCAAAAAAAACCTTCCTTCGTGGCTAGGCTATGGCCAAAAACTTTGAATTCAAACAAGCAGAAAAGGTTAGGGATACCTTTAAGAAATATCATGTACGCTACTTATTTTTGGGCAAATCTGGCGCCATTATTTTAGGGTATCCGGATACAACTCAAGATGCGGATGTTTTTATCGAAAAAACTGCCGAAAATGGAAAGGCCCTTGTAAAGGCACTTAAAAAAATCGGCTTCAAACTTAATAAAATCGTAGAACAAGAAATTATTAGAGGAAAGGATTTTATTCAATTAAGAAATGGGCCCTTTGATCTTGATTTAATTTTTGCTCCTGATGGAATTGATAGCTTTCAAAAAGCATGGTCCAGACACATTGAGATATCTGGATTTTTTGTTTGTCATATAGATGACATTATTCGAAGCAAAGAAAAATCCAATCGAGTTAAAGATCGTGAAAGTCTCCCTCGCCTAAAAGCTTTTCGTGATTTTTGGATAAAACAAAAGTTGTAGCAAGTAAAAAAATAATATAAATTGCTGTTAATGTTCATTAAAAACACGGCTCTTGCCTTTTTTTTAACCTGTTTTTTTATCGCCCCTTCCCAGGCCTCCATTAAACACGTTCAAAACAAAGAACCCAGAGGGCCCTTTCAAGCCAGAAATCAAAACCCCCTTTTTCTCACCATGATTAATCAACCGCTAGATCGTGTTACCAGTTTAGAAAAAGGGAAGTATCAATTTTCTGTCGATACCACCTTTTCAAATCTGTTCGAACGTAATCTGGTAACTAGTGGTGTGGGTATTGACCTTGATATGGAACTGGTTCGTTCCGCCCTGCAATTTTCCTACGGCATTAACAATCATCTGGAAGCGGGAATCGAAATCCCCTTTCTTAATTTTTCTGGTGGATTTCTAGATGCCTTTGTTGGGGGCTACCATGATGCTCTTGGTCTTCCGGATGGAGGAAGAAGCACCGTTGATAATGGGCGTTATTCGTACCGCGTCACAAGAAATGGGGCTACCATCTACCAAGTAAATTCCCTCGGTTTGGGCTTAAGTGATTTTATTTTATGGGACAAATTTAAAATCTTTGATGAAACAAAAGTAAGGCCCGCTATTGGAGTTAAAACTTCATTAAAACTTCCAACGGGCCAGGCTGAAAAAGGAACAGGCAACAATAAGGTGGATGTTGCTTTTTCTATTCTTGCAGAAAAAAGTTTGAGCCGCTGGCATTTCTATACCCAGCTTGGAGTAGCTGCCTTTGGCACTCCTCCTGATTTGCAAGATGTAACTCGTCATGGAGCTATGTTGTATGGCCAGGCTGTTGAATTTAATTTTTCTAATCGTATTTCCCTGATTGCTCAAATTAACGGGCAAACTTCTCCTTTTAGAGACACAAGCGTACCCGAACTTACAAAAACAGCTCTTGATTTAAATATTGGAATTAAAGGGGATGTACCCTTAAAAAAGGGCTTCCATTCTTTTTTCTATGAAGTTACTTTTTCAGAAGATCCCATTTCAAATGGTCCCTCAGTTGATTTTTCAACCTATGTGCGGATGGGATTTACAAAATAATTTAAAATGGAATATCATCCTCAGCGGTATTAAATGAGGGAGGCCCATCCTCTGCAGAAGCAGCAGCAGCAGCAACAGCACCACCTGCTGGTACAAAGCTGGTTTCTTGTGGTTTAGTAGCACCCCTCTCTCCTCCCGAACCTAAAAATTGTACTGTTTGCGCCACAATTTCAGTGGTGTATCGAGGCTGACCATCTTTTTCCCATTTACGGGTTTGCAAACGGCCTTCCACATAAACAGGGCGTCCCTTGTAGAGATATTCACGGCAAAGTTCAGCCAACTTGCCCCATACCACCACTCGATGCCACTCAGTGCGTTCTTCAGGTTGGCCCGATTTATTCGTCCATTTCTCGTTTGTTGCAAGAGTGAGGGTTCCTACAGCTTGTCCGCCTTGAGTATAGCGAATTTCAGGATCCCCTCCTAAGTTTCCAATCAAAATTACCTTATTAACACTGGCCATAAATACCTCCCTCTTTCTCTTCGCTATGGAATGCCCTCTTGTTTGTCAACTCCGTTTTTCCGACCTTTTAAGACCCTCTTGGATTTGTTCGCTATTTTCTTTCTGATGGGACGTGAGATTTACAATTTTTGCATAATCTTCTTGAAGAGATTTAAAATAGGTTTTGGCTTCCTCATACTTTCCTTCTTCTAAAAGAACTTGGGCCCACAAAAGCCTATTTTCCAGATCAAACGAATCAACATCCAAAGCTGCTCTAGCATAATGTTTGGCACGTTCACTATCTTTTACAATGCTATTTTTAGAAAGTGCAAAGGAAGGAACTTTAAGATAAATATTTCCCAAAACACGATAAGCTCCCCCCGCTTCAAAGCGAGGGTCAAGGCTTACAGACTTTTCACAATCGGCGATAATTTCTTTTAATCCACCTTGGTAGCCCAAACCTTTTACTTTGTAATAAAGACCTGTGTTAACAGCTCGATAATAATAACAAGCTGCAGAATCTGGAAAAGAATGAATGCACCTGTTGGCCCATAAAATTCCTTTTTTGGCATATTCCATTTTTTTCTGAGGGATGGGTTCATTCATCGAGTCTTCTGAAGCCTTTTGAGAAGCATAGGCTAAATTTTCTATTTTCCAAGTATCACACTGGGCGGGAGGTTTAAGCGAATCCTTTAAAGTAGCTTGGCAGGAAATAAGAAATAATAAAAAACCAATTTCCAATTTACATTTCATGTGATCCCCTCTACCATGGCCCAAATAAAAAAACGAGGAACTTTACGAAAAACACCATTGCAATCATACTCGCTGCTGGAATCGGCAAAAGGATGAAAAGCACCAAACCTAAGGTGCTCCACGAAGTAGGTGGCATTCCTTTGATTTGGCATCCATTGAGGCTTTGCCAAGAATTAAAAATAAAAGAAGCTTATGTCGTCATTAGCCCTTTCCTTAAAAAACTAACTCTCCCAAAAAATATTTCAGTCAAAACAACTTTGGTAGAACAAAAAAAACCATTGGGAACAGCTCATGCCGTGATGATGGCCTTAAAAAAAATAAAAAAGACTCAGGGGGATATTTTGATCTTAAATGGTGACACCCCTTTAATTAAGAAAGAAAGCATTGGTCAATTATTTCTGGAAAGAAAAAGACTTGCTTCTCCTTTTGGTTTTCTTTCTTCTCTTTTTCATAATCCTGCCGGGCTTGGACGTGTCATGCGCCATACGGGCGGGTTGGTTTCACAAATTGTTGAAGCTAAAGATGCCACTCCCTTCCAACTCCAAACCCATGAAATTAATGCTGGGGTGTATTCGGCAAATCTATCTTTCTTAAAAAATAATATCAAAGGGGTAAAAACAAAAAATAAACAAAAAGAATATTACTTAACCGATTTAGTTCAGGCTGCAACTCACAAAAACCTTGATGTGGTTGCCATTCCTATTCATGAAACAGAAGCCATTGGAATTAATACCCAACAAGAATTAGCAAAAGCCAACCAACTCTTTTTTTCAAGAGAGATTACAAAAAAAATGGAAGAAGGTGTTAGTTTTATCCATCCAGAATCTGTGGTCATCGAAAATAATGTAACCATTGCACCTGGCACCAAAATTTACGGCCCCTGTTTTTTAGGGCAGGGAAATCACATCGGAAAAAATTGCATCATTGAGCAGGGTTGCCAAATCCATAATTCCCAAATTGAAGAAGGAGTGCATATCAAAGCATTTAGTTATGTAACCAATGCCTCTATCGGTTCTCAAACCATCATTGGCCCCTTTGCTCATTTAAGACCACAAACAAAACTAGGAGCCCATGTAAAGGTAGGAAATTTTGTGGAAATTAAAAAAAGCATCGTTGATCGTAATTCGAAAATTAATCACTTAAGTTATATTGGTGATGCTTTTATTGGAAAACGCGTTAACATTGGAGCCGGAACTATTACTTGTAACTATGATGGAATTAAAAAATATCAAACCATTTTAAAAGATGATGTCTTTGTAGGAAGTAGCACGCAATTTGTAGCCCCTGTCACCATTGGCGCGGGTGCTTTTATTGGAGCAGGATCCACCATTACCAAAAATGTTGAATCCCAAAGCTTGGCTTTATCCCGTACACAACAAAAACAAATCAAACATTGGGTTAAAAAGAAAAGGTAATAAGGTGTGCTTAAAAGGTGCATCAGTATTTATTTTGACGTCTTTAATTTGGACACTCTGTTTTTTATAAAAAAATCATATCCAATATCAATTATTTAGATGTTTATTCTCATTTGATATGAGGCATATTTTTTGCATTCTCATGAAAGGATGCTGTCCAAACGTTTAATCATGCTCATGGGGATGTTGCTCCCTTTTCTACTTTCAGGATTTTTATCACAGGCCTTTGGATCAGGCACTTCTATTGTTGAATCAGCTTCTTGTTCCTCATTTAATTTAGGTGGCAATGTGAGTGGAGATAGTGGAGATAGTACCTCCTCTACCGCCTTAGATAGTAGCTACCCGGTTGATATTCCCATCCCCTTGGCTAAGGGTCAAAATGGTGTGGAACCTTCTTCCTTGCACATTAGTGGAAGCTCTTCAATCAATTCAACACTCACGATAGAAAGTTTAATGGCAACAACAAATGTGACTCTGGCTGGCGAAACCATTGATGCTACCTCCGGGGCAACTGTTGCGTTAGTGGAAGACGGTGCTGTAACTCAAACAACTACAACAACTGCTGGTGGATCTTTCCAATTCTCTATTACCAGCATTGGCAGCGCGGGTGCTTTAGTAGTATGTACTGATGGAGCCTGTGAAACGGGAAGCGAACCAATTCTCTTTTTAGTGGAAAATGATGCAGAGGCAGGAGTGGTGCTTCATGTATTTACTTCTAATATCAGCGCGGACATCAGTGATTCAAGCTTAGCTTATACCATCGTAAATTCCCTTAGTAACAATGGAGTCGACTTTGTAATTCCACTGACAAAGCTTTCAGAAAATACACCCTTCTTAGGACGCCAATCTTTATCGGGTGGAACTTTGGAAGTGATAGAAGAGCTGGATGAGTTTATTGTAAAATTTCTGCATTATTTTCCTCAAGTCGATGAAACAATCGGCATTCATGAAAAAATCGATACCATCATATCAATTGATGATGATTTTAATACAACGGTGAGTGACAGCGAAACATTTCCAAATCGACAAAACGTAGATATTTCATTAGATGGTCAATACCGAATGGTTGCTCACTATCAAGACCCTTCTAGCCCACAAACTTCTGTCATGATGGTTGGCATCTCAAAAATTGGAACAGGTCAAAAAAACGGGATTATCCCAGCAGGTGAAACCAATAACATCAACACTCTTGAACCAGTATTTTTAGGCGATGAACTTCATATGGCCGTGATTAAAAATTACAAAGATGGTACATCAGCCTTGCAACATTATATTCTGTCTTCATTATCAGGTAATGCCTCTATTCTTACACCCACTGTTGCTACTTGGGCTACTTCATCAAACAGAATGGGTAATTTAGTTCATCATTTAGCTACCGACAACCTTATTTTTCGCTGTGAAAACAACCAAGGGCTTGCTGAATTATGCGTTTATACTATGGCCAGCCAAACCTTAGTAACACGTGTGCCAAATAAGATGATTAATAAATTTCATGTTTCCGAAACAGCTAATCTTGTGGTGATGGAGGTTGATGTAAACAATGATGATTTAAATGGAGATGACACAGATGATACCAATGCACGAATAGCAAGCTGGGATGATAATTACCTTTATCTCCTTGATCTAAATACTAACCTAGTATCTCCTCTACGCAAGGGATTAACTCCAACCTTTCATCCCACCAATAGTAATATTATTACCCACACGGGGTTTATCAATGGAACTATTCAGCTTGGTATTATCAACCGTGCCAATTAAGGCATGAAATAAGAATCGTTAATAATTTCGCTAGCAATTTCTTCGATGGATTTACCCGTTACATCCACTACACGCACACCCAATGTTTGAAATAAATCATGTGCAAATTTTAATTCGTTACCCACATATTCTTTTTGGGCATAATCCTCTGATGCGGGCCGTCCCATTTTTTTAAGACGTGTACTGCGAAAAGCAATTAATTTTTCCTCGGCAATGGTAAGCCCTACAATTTTTCTTCGATCAACCTCTGCTAATTTTTGGGGAACGGGAATTCCACTCATCACAGGCACATTAGCACAACGGTACCCCTGATAAGCTAAATAAATAGAAAGAGGAGTTTTAGAGGTGCGAGAAACTCCAAGAAGAATAATATCGGCCTGGTTTAAGGTTTCCAGGCCCAACCCTTCATCATGACGCACGGTAAACTCAATGGCTTCAGTGCGAGTAAAGTAATCTCTAGCTGATTTGTATTGAAGCCCTGGTTCGGCACTAGGCAGTTTATGAAAATAATGGGCAAGCATATCAAGAGCAGGTCCCATTACATCCATAGCTACCACTCCTGCTTTTTTAGCTTCATCAAGTACAACCTGCCTTAATTCATTAGAAACCATGGTAAATAAAATAACAGCTTGTTTACCTCCCGCTTCAGAAATTAAAGAGCGAATTAAATCAGGAGTAGACACTCGGCTTTTACGTACAATTTTTACTGAAATTTCTTCAAACTGCATGACTGCTGCTTTAGCCAAGTTATGGGCTAACCAACCCGTAGCATCAGAAACAGCATAAACATAAAAAACAGATTTTGCTTCATCGTTAACCATTGACACCTCAATGTTTTGGAATATTAATCAAGTTTGATTCAGTTGTGTCTGACTGCAAAATAAGACCTTGATCTTCTCCTATGCGATCTAGCCTATCTTCAACACGTGCCAAGCGCTTCTCAGCCGTTTGGTAACTAGATGACAAATTTCCTAAATGAAACCCCATTTTTTCAAACTCACCTCTAAATTTTTCAAGATCAGTTACCATTTGACGAAGAAAAGTAGCCATGTGAAGAAAATCTTTTTGTACCTTCTGACCTTTTAAAGCAATCATTAAAGCTCCCAAGTAAGCATAAAAACTATTGGGTGAAACAGGAATCACTCTTTTAGACAGCGCATACAAGTGAAGCGACGTGGCTTCTAAAGCTTGGTCATCTCTCACAATCACTTCGTAATAAACATTTTCAGCTGGAATATACATAAAAGCAAAATCGAGAGTGTTTTCTTCTGGTAAAATATATTTTTTAGCAATGCTATCAATATGCTTTTTAACATCACCCACAAAAGTTTTTTTGGCTAAAGATTTATTTTTTTCTCCAGTGGCTTCCATCATTCTTCTAAAATTTTCGAGGGGAAATTTACTATCAATACAAATCAGTTGTTCTCCTAATTTAATCACAGCATCTACTTTATCGTTAGTTTTAAAGGTATATTGAAGTTCAAAACAATCTCTGGGAAGCATTTCAGAAATGAGAAGTTCCAAAAGATGCTCTCCAAAACCACCTCGCATTTTGGGATGACGCAAAATTTGTTCCAGGGCCACTAAATCTTTGCCTACAGCAAATATTTTTTCATTGGCCTCTCCCAATTGTCCTAAACGAAAGTTAAGATCTTTTTGGAGTTCACCCCAAAAACGTCCGGCATTATCTAAACGCTCATTAAATTGACGACCAGCCTCTGCTGAAACCTGGGAAGAGGCATTAAGACGATCATCAACAGTTTTAGCAAATTGGAAAAGTTGAGAATTCACAGATTGCATCAGGGCATCAAATCTTTGCCCCAAAACCAAAAAATGTTGGGCTTCATTTTCTGGTTTTTTTGAACGCAGTTGAAACCAAAAAACTAAAAAAAAGACAACTTGAAGAACTAGCAATCCCCCTAAAATTAAAACAAGGTTGTAAGACATATTTTGTTTATACTAGAATGAAGAGATGGCCCTTGTCAAAGTTTATACGGCGAGCTATTTGATCATTGGAAGGAGAAATCATGAAAGTAAATGTAAAAAACTTGAGTGCTACCAAAAAAAAACTTACCATCGATAACACTAAAGAAGAAGTTAATCATGCTTTTAATCATGCCATCAAACGTATAGGACAAAAAGCAACTATCAAAGGTTTTAGAAAAGGGAAAATTCCCCCTCAGGTTTTAGAACAATATTACGGACATGACATTCACCTTGAAAGTTTAAATCATTTAGTTGATCATTATCTTCCAGAGGCTTTTAAAGAAAATAAGATTACTCCACTCCTGCGTCCTAAACTCGATCTTGCCCCTCTTGAAAAAAATAAAGCTTACACCTACCATGTAGAAATTGAAGTAAAACCAGCAATTGAAATTCCTGATTACAAAAAGGTGCAAATCAACAAAAAGAAAATTATCATTGATGAAAAAGAAATAACTAAGGAATTAATACGCCTCCAAGATTCTAAAGCCATTCTCAAACCAGCACCCGAGATGACAACTCTGGGAGATGGACTTGTTGCCACCATCGATTTTGATGGCACCATCGACGGCAAACCCTTTAAGGGCGGTGCTGGGAAAGGTGTGCTGTTAGAATATGGTAAAGGACAATTTTTGAAAGATTTCGAAAGTGGCCTTAAAGGTTCCAAAAAAGGCGATTCTAAAACCATTGATGTGCTTTTCCCCGAAGATTATTTTCAACCCGAACTCAAAGGGGAAAAAGCTCAGTTTAATGTAGCAGTTAAAGATGTTCATCAAAAAGAATTGCCTCCTCTTGATGACGAATTAGCTAAAGATATGGGAAAAGAAACTTTAGAGGCGCTTAAAAAAGAAATTTCGGATCACCTCATAAAACAAAAAGAAACTACAGCTCGCCAAGAATATGCCAAAGAAGCCATGGAATTTTTAATGAAACAAATTAAAGTAGAAGTACCAGAAGGACTTTTAAAAATGGAAATAGATCAAAACAAGAAAAGTAAGGAACAAGCCGAAAAAGATATTTGCAGTCAATTCATTTTGCAAACCATTGCAGAAAAAGAATCTATTAAAGTGGCCCCGCAAGAAGTGGAGGCTCGTTTTCAGTATTTATCACGTCTTTACAGACAGCCGGTAAATACCATCAAACAATATTATTCACAAAATCAACTCATCCCTCAGTTGTATGCTCAACTCACTATGGAGAAAACTCTTGATTTTGTAGTCGACAACGCTACACTCAAGGAATAACTCCAAACTTAAAAAAAACATCATGACAAAAATAATTGCACCTCATTCTAATTTAATTCCGATGGTTATCGAAAACACGCACCGGGGAGAGCGGGCCTACGATATTTATTCCAGGCTTTTAAAAGACCGCATCATTTTTATTGGCACCGGGATAGACGATAATCTAGCTAACCTCATTATTGCCCAACTGCTCTTTTTAGAATCAGACGATCCAGAAAAAGATATTTTTATGTACATTCATTCTCCAGGCGGATCAGTAACAGCTGGTTTGGCTATTTATGACACAATGCAGTATATCCGGCCCGATGTAGCTACCTTTTGTCTAGGTCAAGCAGCTAGCATGGGGGCTTTGCTTTTGGCCGCTGGAGCCATAGGAAAGCGCTATTGCTTGCCTCATGCACGTATCATGATCCACCAGCCTATGGGTGGAGTTCAGGGCCAGGCCACCGATATTGACATTCAGGCACGTGAAATTTTACGTCTTAAAGAAGAATTAAATCAAATTTTAGTTAAACACACCAAACAACTAACCAAAAAAATCCAAAACGATACCGAGCGCGACTATTTTATGTCTGGACCAGAAGCCAAAGAATATGGAATAATAGATGAAGTAGTGGAATACCGCGTCAAAGACAAAAAGTCGAAATAGGCCACACCCTTGAAACGCTAAGATCTCCTAGGGGTAGGCAAGTGAAGCGAGGTTACCTTGGCTAAAAGTTACAATGATCAAATGAATCTTTCTTGTTCCTTTTGTGGTAAATCGCAAAGGGAAGTTAAAAAACTCATTGCTGGGCCAACGGTTTATATTTGTGATGAGTGTATTGATCTTTGCAATGACATCATTGCTGAAGAAACTTTAAAGCAAGAACGTCTTAAAGCAAAATCTTCTATCCCTAAACCCAAAGAAATTAAAACCATTTTGGATGAATATGTGGTTGGACAAGAACATGCAAAAAAAGTTCTTTCTGTTGCTGTACATAATCACTACAAACGCATCGAGGTAAGGAGCATTGGTGGAACTCCTGAAGTTGAATTACAAAAATCCAATATCCTTCTCATTGGTCCAACGGGCTCAGGCAAAACTCTTTTGGCCCAAACACTTGCCCGCATTCTTAATGTTCCATTCACTATTGTAGATGCAACAACACTTACAGAAGCGGGCTATGTAGGTGAAGATGTCGAAAATATTATTTTAAATCTCTTGCAAGCTGCTGATTTCGACAAAGCTAAAGCTGAAAGAGGCATAGTTTATATCGACGAAATCGATAAAATTTCACGTAAATCTGAAAATCCATCCATCACCCGTGATGTGTCAGGTGAAGGCGTACAACAGGCCTTGCTTAAAATTATCGAGGGCACCGTTGCCAATGTCCCTCCCAAGGGTGGAAGAAAACATCCACAACAAGATTTTATCCAGGTTGATACCAGCAATATTCTGTTTATTTGTGGTGGTGCTTTTTGCGACTTAGAAAATATTATCGAAAAACGTTTAAATCAAAAAACCATGGGTTTTGGAGCTGACATTAAAAACCGTCATGAGAAAAAAATTGGCGAGATTTTACGTGATGTGCAAACAGAAGATTTACTCAAGTTTGGTTTAATTCCAGAATTTGTAGGACGCCTTCCTGTGATTGCCACTCTCAGTGAATTAGATGAAAAAGCCTTAATCGATATTTTAATTAAACCAAAAAATGCCATTACAAAACAATATCAAAAACTGTTTGATTTCGAAAAAGTAAAACTAGCCTTTACTGGGCCAGCCTTAGAAGCTGTAGCAAAAGAGGCTTTAAAGAAAAAATCGGGTGCACGGGGTTTACGCTCTATCCTTGAAAACGTGATGCTCGATATTATGTATGAGATTCCTTCACAGGATAATGTAGAAGAAATTATCATCAGCGATGAGTGCGTGCTCAAAAAAACTGCTCCCATTATTGTTTATCAAAAGCGAGCAGAATCTGCATAAATTATCCTCTATTTACCTTGACAAGAACACTACACAGTTTACTATTAAGATAAGAATTCGAGGTGTTTAATGGACGAGCATTCACAAGTTCCCGTACCTAAAATTGTAAAACAAGTTCCTCTTCTTCCTTTAAGAGATATTATTATTTTTCCTCACATGGTGGTTCCTTTGTTTGTAGGACGTGAAAAATCCATCAATGCGCTGGAAGAGGCCATGAACAACGAAAAAGATGTTCTTTTGGTTTCCCAAATCAACGCCAAAACAAATGATCCAAAGCCAGATGATATTTACAAAATGGGCACTTTGGGTACCATTATTCAACTGTTAAGGCTTCCAGATGGTACGGTAAAAGTTTTGGTAGAAGGAAAAAAACGCGCTAGAATTTTAAATTACCTTTCATTTGAACATTCTTTTTTGGTGGAGGCTGAAGAAATTGTTGAAGATCGTTCTATGAATATCGAGGTTGAAGCCTTGATGCGTTCTATTAAAACCACATTTGAAACTTATGTGAAACTTAACAAAAGGATTCCTCCTGAAATGCTGGCCTCGGTTTCTGTCATTGATGATCCTGCTCGTTTAGCAGATACCATTGTGGCTCATTTACATTTAAAACTTCCAGATAAACAAAAAATCCTGGAAATTGAATCCCCCAAAGAGCGTCTTGAAAAACTTTATTCCCTCATGCAGGGCGAAATTGAAATTCTTCAAGTAGAAAAGAAAATACGGACACGCGTCAAAAAGCAGATGGAAAAAACTCAGAAGGAGTACTACTTAAACGAACAAATGCAAGCCATTCAGAAAGAATTAGGCGAGCGCGACGAATTTAAAAGTGAAATCCAAGAACTTGAAGACAAATTAAAAAAGAAACAAATGTCTGAGGAAGCTCAAGACAAGGTGAAAAAAGAAATTAAGAAACTCAAAATGATGTCACCCATGTCGGCAGAAGCAACCGTTGTTAGAAATTACATCGACTGGGTACTTTCTCTTCCTTGGAGTGATCACACCGAAGAAAACCATTCCATCAAAGAAGCCGATCGCATTTTGGAAGAAGACCATTATGGTTTAGAAAAAGCTAAAGAACGCATCATCGAATATCTTTCTGTCCATAAATTGGTGGGTAAAATGAAGGGCCCTATTTTATGTTTTGTTGGTCCTCCAGGAGTTGGAAAAACTTCGCTTGGCAAATCCATTGCCAGAGCTACCAATCGCAAATTTGTACGTCTTTCTCTTGGTGGTGTGCGCGATGAAGCCGAAATTCGTGGTCATCGCAGAACTTACATTGGAGCGCTTCCTGGAAAAATCATCCAATCCCTCAAAAAAGCAGGCTCAAGTAATCCTGTTTTTTTGTTGGATGAAATCGACAAAATGAGCATGGATTTTAGGGGTGATCCTTCCAGTGCTTTGTTAGAGGTATTAGATCCTGAACAAAATAATACTTTTAATGATCACTATCTGGATATGGATTATGATCTTTCTGATATTTTGTTTATCACCACAGCCAACACGTTGCAGTCTATTCCCATGCCTCTCCAAGACCGCATGGAGATTATTCGTATTCCTGGTTATACCGAGTATGAAAAACTAGCTATTGCCAAAAAATATCTCATTAAAAAAGAAATGACAGCCAATGGCCTCAATGACAATCATATTTTGTTAACTGAAGCTTCTATTCGTATGATCATTAGGCGTTACACGCGAGAAGCTGGGGTTAGAAACTTAGAACGTGAAATTGCTGCTGTTTGCCGCAAGGTAGCCAAAGAAGTAGCAGAAAAAGGAGATGCCTTTAAAAAGGTAACGGTTTCTGCTCGTGCCATTGCAAAATTTTTGGGGATACCCAAATTCCGTTTTGGAATGAAGGAAGAAAAAGATGAAGTGGGTATTACTACGGGGTTGGCCTGGACCGAGGTAGGAGGTGAACTTCTTTCTATCGAAGTAACAGTGCTTCCTGGGAAAGGAAAACTTATCATTACAGGAAAACTGGGCGATGTGATGCAAGAATCAGCTCAGGCAGCCATGAGCTATGTGCGTTCTCGGGCTTTGCAGTTTGATCTCGATAAAGATTTCTATCAAAAAGTAGATATTCACATTCACGTTCCTGAAGGAGCCATTCCTAAAGATGGTCCTTCTGCGGGCATTACGATGGCTACTTCCATTGTTTCGGCCCTGCTTCGTATTCCCGTTAAAAAAGAAGTAGCCATGACGGGTGAAATTACTTTGCGTGGCAAAGTTTTACCCATTGGTGGCTTAAAAGAAAAACTTTTAGCAGCCCATCGTGGGCAAATTAAAACGGTAGTGATTCCCAAAGAAAATGAAAAAGATTTGAAGGAAGTTCCTCCTAAAATTAAAAATGCCCTTAAAATCTTTTGTGCCGAGCATTTAGATGATGTTTTAAAGCATGCTCTTAATTTACCAAATCCAGAGCGTATTTTTAGAAAAAAGGATATTAATTTGGTAATGGAAGAAATTTATCTCAAAAAGGAAATACCACCGGTTAAAGCAAAAGAAGAAGAAATTATAGCTCACCATTAAGTTTTCAAAAAACGGTTGGCTTTTCAACTACCATTCAGTAGAAATGTTTTTTTGTTGGGGCTGTGCAAACAGCCCCTGTACCTTTCGAGCGGGGGCGTAGTTCAGTTGTTCCGCCTCAGGCGGACCAGTAAGCAATGAACGCCATTGGCGTTCTAACCAACCAGAGGTGGTTGGTGGTAAGTTTTTTGAAAAGTTTCTCATTTACCTTTCGAGCGGGGGCGTAGTTCAGTTGGTTAGAACGCCTGCCTGTCACGCAGGAGGTCGCGAGTTCGAGTCTCGTCGCTCCCGCTGGGAAGGTAAAAAAATAATGGTTTTTCAGAAATTCCCAAAAATGGCCCAGATGCAAGGCCCTCACGAGGGTCCGACCGAGGCGTACTTAAATGTACGCCGCAGGGAGTGACCCGAAGTGAGAAACGAAGCCCCGAAGGGGTCCCCTTGGGACAGATGGGTTATTTTTGGGAATTTCTCAGGGCGTTTAGCTCAGCGGTAGAGCGCTGCCCTTACAAGGCAGATGTCACAGGTTCAAATCCTGTAGCGCCCACACACCCTTTCTTTTAAGCAGCCATAAATTCTGCGCCTTCGGCAGTCATGCCACTTACTGGAGGAACTGAGACAGAAGCATCTACAGTAGAGGTAGCACTGCTTGAGGCTTCAACTAGTGCAGTTGTAGCATCTGTTGCTACGGGCTGCTCAGTTGCAACTGGCTCGGTGCTTGTAGGAGTAGGGCTAGATCCTTTATTACCAGTAATACTTCCTGGGTTTGTTATTTCCATAGCCTGAAGAAGTGGCCCAATAATAGGAACAGCACCCAAAGCAATAACTCCAAGCCATTGCCCTGCATCCATCTCTCCCATAGATCCAAAAAAATCGGAATCTTCTGAAGGCGTTGCCGTAGTGCTTGCGGCACTTGTGGCACCTGCAGTACTCGTAGTACCTGAAGTGCTTGAGGGAGCTGTTTCGACACTTGAGGGAGCCGAACTCACTTGCGCAGTTTCTGATGTATTTGCGGTTGTACTTGTTTCCATAAAATTCTCCTTTTTGTTACAAATCTCCCACCCAACACTTGTATTATCGGAAAAATACCCCTTGTAAGTTGTGATGGGGAGCCCTCCCCCCCAATATTTATAAAAACATAATAATTTCAAATGGTTAAAAAAATATTGGTCAAAATCTTCAAATAGGATAGAGTTTATTTTATGAAAAAAATGGTTTTCATTTGGATTTTATGTAGTTTCTTTCCTTTTAAAGTAGGGGCAGGTTCCAAACCTGCCCATGAAGCCCTTTTAAAAGTAAACCCTACCCAGCTTTTTGTAAAAGAAGACAGGGATCTTGTTTTTGAAGCAAAAGTGCCGGTAGAAAAAAAACAAAATGTGAATTTAGCAGAAATAAATTCTACAACACAAATTGTTAAATTTCATTGGGCTATGAATGATGAGGGAATTTTGGGAGATCTTAAAAAAGGGGATGGAATTTTTAGTCGCAAGGTGGAGTTTAAAGAAAAAAGACCTCAAACTTTGATGTTTGGAATTTATTTTGGAAATGATGTTCCTGCAAAAATCGAAGATAAAACAAGAACAGCAGAAGTTTCAATTATTCAACGCCCCAATTTTATTGAATTGGTTAAACAGACTTTTTCGAAAATCATGTAGGGGCAACCCCCCGTGGTTGCCCGCTCGGGCGGCCACAGGGGGCCGCCCCTACGTAGAAATTTTATGCATGCGCCACCATTTCAACCATACGAGCTGACCTGGCCATAGTACTAACTTTTGGCCTTGCAAGCCAAAGTGTATATTCTACTATATCATCTCTTCCCGATGTTGCTTGTTCTTCCACCCACTCTACATCACCTTCATCAATGACATCCCCTTCATCTACAGCTTCAGAAACTTCCAATGGGGCTTGATCTACCTCAAGAGGCAAGGGCATAGTATGGTACTCATCACCAGGGCTTACATTGCTTCTTGCCCCTGATAATCCAGCATCCCCCTCACCACCTGAAGGGGCACCGCCAGCAGGGCTTCCATTTCTACGAGCAATGTACCAATTCAGTTCATCAATATCAGCGATTGCTTCAGGAACAAAAGAAGTAACTAAACGCACAACTGCATCATCTCTAAAAATTCCAAGGTTATTGGGTTCACTGACATTCAGTTGACGCCGTAAAAGGGCCAAAGAAAGAGCCAGCTCGGGACTAATGGAAAAAAGCCATAAAATAATTCCCATTTCCTGAACAGCTACAGCAGCAGATAAAGATTCTGCATCGGCCTTTTGCACTCCAAGTAAATGAGTGCGATTGGTTTCCAGCACATCCGTTAAAGCACGTGGATTAAAAACAGAACCTATAAAAAGATCCTGATAATTAGATGGCGTGAGTCCTAAAGCTGGTAGAATTCTTTCAAAAATATTTCCTCTAATTTCGGGAGCAACGTAGTAGTAGGCAATATCTGGCCTATTCCAAAAGAAAGGGGCATAGCGTTCTTTAAATTTAGCTCTCAAATGTCGTTCTGCATTGGCTTCAGATTCTTGTCGTAAACGAAGAACTTCAATTTCTCTCAAAGCTAATTCCTCATCTAAAAAGATCTGGAATTCATCAGGAGTTGTAGACCCTGCTAAAAGTGAAGCCCCTGAAACTAAAGCTGCCATAGCTACAGCTCCTGCTTCTTCTTTAATAAGCCGAGTATCAGTGGGCATGGGCACTAAACGGTTAATACTATAATTCTCATTCTTTTTAGCGGTGCGATGAATTCCCCAAGCAGCGGCCGTTGTCATAGAGGCATTCACTTGATTGGCATGAGCTAACATAGAACCCAAACCAATGTATCCAAAGGCTGTAAAATTATTCACTGTGTTTTCGTAGATTTGATTTCCGCTTCCATAAATGGCATCGGAGCGAATAGCACGCAATTGTTCTGGAGTAATGCCAGGATCGGGATTGGTTAAAGCTAAAACGAGGGGGTTATCATTTAAACGTTCTATTACGCTGGCAAAATCTCTTCCTCCATTTCGAGTTACCGTTTCTACTGCTCCCAAATTAATAACAGCATCAACTCCTCTGGGATATTCTAAAAATGTATCGACAGTTGTGCCAGAAGGAATAACACGACTCATTTCAACTTTAAAATCATCGGAGGCAATATCGGTGCGGCCCTGGTGAAGAGGCCCTTTACTATCCAAAACAAGGATATCTTCTTTATCCACACCCAAATCCACCAACGCCTGATAAACACCCATGGCTCCTGCACCCGCTCCATAAATAATCACACGGGTTCCCTTCAGAGGGGCTGAAGAACCTTTCATGCGATTTGTCAGGTCTGCCCAGGAAAGGGTGGCTGCTGCAGCAATCACACCAGTACCCTGCAAATCATCTGACCACACAACTCCACGCATATCTTTCTTTTCTTTGAGGTATCCCAAAATAAGAGGCAAATCTTTTCCTTGCGCGTCTTCTACGTTAAAAAAACTATAATCGTGGCGCATTTCATAAACATGGCGAGCAAAATTATAAGCATGATACTTTCTCACTTCATCATTGGTTAAACGAGTAAGCCTTGCTTCTAAAGTATTTCTTTGCCCAGGATGAAGGGGCTCATGCCTTGTATTGGTTAAATACCGATTGGTATCTTCAATAAGAGCTTGGATAATAGCCGATCGTTCAGTTTCTCCCAAGGCTATACTGCCTCTATCCAAATCAAGCGGAACCAAAGCTGTTGCAAGCTTATTAAGTCTCGTACGAAGATAGCCCTGTTGTCTTGGGTCAAGTGGCGTATTGAGAGTTTCAACTCCCACCACATAATCCATTAAGTTTTGCACTTGTGCTTGAACTAATTCTACTTCTTGATGACGTTCTACTCGCGTGGGAACAGTTCTGGGTTCGGTATTAACCCCTGCTGTCCATAAAAAGTAAGCGGCCTTGCCAATCATAATGGGACCTGCAGTTCCAGCCAAACGTGTACCATCTAATAAGGGCATCTCCCCCAAGCCTAAAACAGCTGTTGCGGGAGTTGCCACAACGGCGCGATACCACTTACCCGTAGCCATATCCATAAAGGCTCTTTGAATTTCTGGATCATCAGCATGAAATTCACGTGCCCTCTCTACAACAGCAGCACCCCCCGGAGAATAAAAAATGGGGCCATTGAGTGGAGCTAAAAGAGAGCGTCCTAAAAGATGCCCAATGTAAGCTGATTGCCTTTCAGCTTCAGCATAAAAAGATAATTCCCGAAGTGAAATACCGCCTTCTTTTCTTCTTAATCTATTGAAATTGTTAGTATCAGGTAATTGATACCGAGGTAAGGCAGAAATATCTGTAGAACCTAAATTGGCCATAAATTTCCATAGCTGTCTGATCCCTTTTCGGGATCCCTATGATGAGCTTAGAGATATGGCAAGAAAAATTAAAAATTGTGTCACAAACATTAGATATGTCCTGGTCATAAACAATTAAAGATGTCCGCTTTAAGGGGATAGGTAATGTCATGGAGGAATGGATAA
>MGRJ01000004.1:0-114015 GCA_001798135.1 Deltaproteobacteria bacterium RIFCSPHIGHO2_02_FULL_40_28
CCTTACAAAACAAAATAGGGTTCAATATCTCAACTGGTATTGCTACTTCCATAACCTCAAAATTAGCAACACTTTGTGAGTATTATGCCTGAAAAGTAGCCCTTTTCTGTCATCCCTGCGAAAGCAGGGATCCAGAACTTATTGAAAAGACTGGATTCCCGCCTCCGCGGGAATGACAAAATTGATGGAAAACTACATTTTTCAACAGACTCTTTGTATGTATCAACTAAAAGTTAAAACGCTTTGAATGAACTTGTCACAAAATGTTTCACAAAAGCAGTTTTGTTCCGATGTGGATCACTCTAAGTGTGACAAGAGGCTTTTTTGAGTGAGAAAAAAGAAGCGGATTTTTTGAGAAAAATTTGAAAAAGAATTGTGATTTAAAACGTTTGGAGAAAAAGTTTTTCTTTTTGAAAGAATCTTAAAAAAATGGTTCACTTATTGCATTCAATATTTCCAGAGCGTTTTGACAACATAATACCTCTTTTGGAAGCTTGAATAAGACCAAGCCCACTGTGACTTCACCCCCCCCTCCCGAAGTCACAGGGGGTGGGAAATATTTTGCCAGCCAAAGGCTGGTCAGCCTCTGGCTGAAAGGAAGAGTGATAATCCAATGGAACACGCGGTGGTTCACACAGAAACTGATCTCAATACTAGAAAAAAAACGGAATATACTCCACCGCATCAAACAACATTAAAACCCCAAACGGTTGGAGATTATTCTCTTACTATCGAGCTTAACTGCTCACGAAAAATTTTCTCTGATTTTCAAACTTTTTCTACGGCCATCACTGTAAAAAATATTCCTGCTTTAAGAGATTTTTTAACTCATGTGAAAGAAGTTTATGGCGACCCTACTTTGCAAGATGGCATGGGAGAGTTGTCCCATCCCATGCTTACCACGCATTTAAAACGTGGCATTGGAGGTGGACGCATTTCGCTTCGAGAAGGCAATAGAATGTTTTTAGTGCGCTTTCAGGTAGGAGTAAAAGGTGAAGTAGTCGAACAAGTTTCTGATTCTACCGTGGTTTGTGAACTACTAGAAACCTTGGGGTTAGTAACCAGAGATGAAAAACTGGGTTTTGTCCTGCGTTCTTCTTTAGAACCTCAAATGAAAATTATTTGAACCTTTTCACACATAACATAATTTTATCCAACAAATAATTATTCCATTTGACGGTATACCATTATATGGTATAAACTAAAAATGATTGTTTCATTCAAGGATAAAAGAGCCAAAGAACTTTTTGAGGATTTGAAACCAAGAGGGTTTCCGTCAGATTTAATTTGTGTCGCAAGAAGAAAGCTTCTTATGCTTGATGCGGCTGCGGTTTTACAGGATCTTAGAAATCCTCCTGGCAATCATTTGGAAGCTCTGAAAAGAGAACGCAAGGGTCAGTACAGTATCCGAATTAACGACCAATGGAGGATTTGTTTTCGTTTTGAAAATGGTTGTGCGTTTGATGTTGAAATTTTGGATTACCACTGAATGTTTAAAAGGAGTTTTTATGGAAACAAAAAAAATGCCCCCTATCCATCCGGGAGAAATTTTATTGGAGGAATTTTTAAAACCGCTTAAAATCTCTCAAACTCGTTTGGCCAGGGGAATTGGTGTTCCCTACCGGAGGGTGAATGAAATTGTTCAGAGCAAGAGGAGTATTACCCCAGATACGGCTCTTCGGTTTTCTGTTTATTTTAAAACAACTCCTGAGTTTTGGATGAACTTGCAAATTCAGTACGAGCTTCGGGTGTTAAAACAAAAATTGAACAAGCGTTACGAAAAAATTAATCCTTATTCGGAGCATTTAGAGCGGTTTTTATGATTCCTTGGTCTAAAATGTAGGGGCGCAATTCATTGCGTCTTACGTAAGGGTGGGTCTAAAAACTTGCTTGACTCAGATTTTTATGTATTGTAATATACAATACATTAATAATGAAAGAACGTTTTCAACTAAATAAAGCGCAAGGCTTTCAGTGGGATTATGGAAATTCTAAAAAGAATCTTCATAAACACCAGGTAAGTTGTGAAGAAGCTGAACAAATTTTTTTTAACCGTCCCTTGCTGTTCATTGAAGACTTATTTCATTCACAAACCGAGTTACGAATGAAAGCCTTTGGAAGGAGCAATACAAATCGGTTATTAATTGTTAGTTTTACGATGAGAGGGGAGTTTATTCGGGTGATTTCAGCCAGACCTATGAATAAAAAAGAAAGGGAAATTTATGAAAAACAAAATTAAAAATAAGTATGTTCTTTTGGAACTTTCCAACAGTACCAAGCGTCTAGACCTTTCTAAGCTAGAAAAGGCGCCGGATATGCCTCAACTAAAACCATCAACAGTTACTGTTAATTTGCGTATGCCTTTATTCATGCTTAATGAATTAAAATTACAAGCTAATAAACAAGATGTCCCTTACCAAAGTTATATGAAAATATTGCTGGCTCGTGCTCTTAACATACATTCTTCTACAAACTGACCAGAATGACCAGAATGACAATAATGTCAAAGATTTGGCCTTTTTTTATCTTTAGTTCAAACATATTTTGATAAAAAATCAATAAAATCAATCATTTAAAAATTTACAAGAAATATACAAAATGGCATACCGCTTGCTTCACTTTGAGTTGTTAAAGTGTAAAAAATAAAAGAACAGTTGGGGTGGAAATGCAATCTCTAAGCAACTTTCCCCATCCGTTTCCGATATTTACACTCGTGCCTGGCATCTGGTGGGCACCTACTCTGTCATTCCCTCCCCCGCCTTCGCGAGGGCAGGCTCCAGAGGGAATCCATCTTAAATTCAAAGATGGATCCCCGCCTGCGCGGGGATGACAAAAAGCGCGGAGATGACAAAAAGGCATTTTTCAACAGTCCTATTTTGTGGGTTAAATTATGGCCATTGAATTTGGGGATGAACATGCACCTTACAAGCTCCTAGATTACGCGGCTACGCCTTGGGAATTTGAAGATGACCTTGTTGGTGATTTTGAAGAAAACTACTTAGGTGGCGAAGCTAACTTTGGAGCCTACCTAGAAAGCTTTCCCTACCTGCGTGATGCCTTTGTTGAAGTAAGAAACGGGGAAGAGGCTTTAGTTACCCCCGCCTCTTACGAAGAATTCATTGAAACCATCCGCGAATATTTTCAATTGAGCGAAGACTTGCTTCGTTCCGAGCTTTACACCCTTCACAATACCTTCCTCAGCACAAGCGGCGTGTTCAATCCCGGTGGTGCTGTTAACTGGACCAAAGACCCTTCAGAAGTTCCTACTGTAGAAGAAATTCAGGCCCATCCTAAAATTCCCCCCAAGCGTTATGCCTTAGCTCAAATTGAAGAACGTTTTTTGCCTCACAAAATTTTAGAAGCCCTGGCAAGTTCTGAAGCTGCTTATGCTGAGGTGGCGGCTACAGACGGAACAGATACCCCCTACGTTTTAACAGATGAGGAACTAGAGGCCGAAAAAACCTGTGAGCAATTTGTGCAAACCTATCTTTTTTCGGATGGCATGCAGGACAACACCTTTGTGTTTAAGGCCTATGTGGAAAGTTTTCCCTACTTAAAGCCCGCTTTTTATCCCGATGGGGAAGAAGGCGATATGATTATCCCCACCACTGTGGAAGATTTTCGTGAAATTTTGGCAGACTACTATCTGGATGGACAACGCTTAGAACTTCAATATCGCTTTTTAAGAGGCGAAGAATTGGAAGCCGAAGACCTTATGGATATGGAAACCCCAGGCGAACTTGATTTTCAAGCCAGTGTTGTACGGGAACCAGAAACCCATGTGGCAGCTACCAATCAAGAGGCCTTTGACGAAGTAAAAGAAATGGCTCTTGAAATTTATGCCGCAGGTAATGTCCACCTGGATAACTTGGTGGATGGAAAAAATGCCTATGGCCACTCCAACCTGATTGTTTCTCTTTTTGAAATTTACGTTATTGGAGCCTCGGCCAATAAATGGCCCTATGATCAAAGAAATGCAAGCCATGGTGAACATTTAGTGGATGCTGTGCTTACTCATTTTGGAAATGTTCAAACGGGTATGAGAGTGGCTAATTCGGCTATGCTGGTTTCGGCTACTCTCACACAACGATTTCGTGATTTGTATAATCGCTTGGATGATGAAACCAAGTCGGCAATCAGAGCTGTCATTCGTGAAAAATATAATATCCCCGCAGATCAACCCCTTACTTATGATGTGCTTGAGCAAATTGGAAACGATTTAAATCTAGTGCATGAACCTTTTTTGATGGAAGAAATTGGAGCTTTTAAATTTCTCTATCATCCAGGAGTTGATCGAAACCAGGATGGAAAAGTTAATTATGATGATCGCTACCAGGTAAGTGTTAATGGCTACTTAAAAGGCATTGAGGATGGAGATTTTTTTCAAAGTGAAATTTTACCCTTTTTCCAAAATGCCAAAACCATTGTTCATGATCAATACGATGCCATTGCTGAAATGCAGGATCCCGAAGATATCTACGATATTTTGGCAGCCTTTCCTACAGCAGAAGCCAAAGAAAAAATTTACACAGAAGTTTTGGGAATCCCTGAAAGCCTTGTTTTAGCTGCAGAAGAAGGAGACGAAGCCAGACCACTGGGTTGGTCGGACAGAGATTGGGAATTTGCGCAGTTGGTTGCCGAAAGCAAGGGCTCTTATCAAACGGCAGAAACTCTTCGCATGGTGCGTAACATTGGCCTTATGGTTGGCGGTGCGGCCGTTGCTGCAGGCACAGTTCATTTAACAGCAGGCGGATCTGTCGCAGCTTATGGTTCTGTACTTGGTGTGGCTCTAGCTTGTGCGGGTGGTGGGGCGGGATGGTATTTGGATCATAGTCATGAGGCCCATCTGCGCGATGTAGCTCATGCCAATGTTCTTTCTGATTTAAAAAACGAGGGTTTTGGATCACAAGCCTATGTAGAGCTGATGCGCGATCGTGTGGCTTGTGCGGATATTGTTGGGGTTACAGGTATTGCCACGGGAAGTGTTTCTGCCTTGGCGGTTTTAGGGCCTACGAGTCCTTTTCTTAAAGTTTTAGGTTGGGAAACCTTGAAGGGCACAATGGAAGGTTTGGTTTTTGGTACTGTTGATGGTCGTGTAACGGGCATCGATATGAATCGGTGGCAGCAAGCACTAGAAACAGGCCAACCCGGAACTTATGGCGTAACTGATGCCGTTATTGGTGTTGTTTTTGTAGGAGCTATTTCGGCAGGTGTGGGTGCGGGGGCTACCGGGGGCATGCATGGCCTGGGCCGCATGGTTATTCACTTTAATACCAAAAGAACGGTTGTGAGTTTGCAAGCAGCTGGAGTTCCTATTGGAAGAGAAAATGGTCGGATTTATGTTGATACTCCAGAAGGACGTTTGCCGGTTAAAAATTTAGTTCACGATAAAAAACAGGGAGCTGTGGTTGTTGAATTAGAAGATGGCCGAACTTTCGTGATGTCGGATAGAGGAGCCAACTCAGAGAGCGAAGTGTATCTTGATATTCCAGGAGAAGGCCGTGTTAAAGCGAAAAGTGTTGTTGAAGATCAAGAAGCAGGCACGATAGTTGTAACCTTGGATGATGGCCGGGTTTTTACTTTCAAACAAACAGGCGAAGCAGGTGTGGTGCGGGCCCCCGCGGGAGATGAAGAAGATACTTTAGTAACTGTAAGACCAGTAGGGGCGAATGATGTTTCGCCTCTACCAAGAGTTGTAGGGGATAATTCGGGCGACCACGGGGGGTCGCCCCTACCAAGATCCGACGTAGGGGCCGACCCCCGTGTCGGCCCTGTTGATGATGTTGTTGATCCCGCTGTAGCTACGTTGCCGCCTAGGTCTAGGCCTTCTGGAGCACCTCCAGATACACCTGCAGATGTTGCTTATTCCGAAGCTCATCTCGGTGATAATTCGGGCGACCACGGGGGGTCGCCCCTACCAAGATCCGACGTAGGGGCCGACCCCCGTGTCGGCCCTGTTGATGTTCCCCCTTCCTGGGCTGGAATTATTACCAGAAATGAAGCTCAGGCCTTTGATGAAGTTATTTCTCAAATTCCCGATGTAGTGGTGTTACGAAGGGCATCAGGCCGTTTGGATCGCTGGTTTTCTAACTCCAATCTTCGCGATGTGCGTATTCAATTTGTAGATGGCGATGGCATGACTTACAATCCAGCTAATCGCACAATTACCATCTGCAGAAACCATCCCGATCTCAATACCCCGGAAAAATTACTTCCTCGTTTAGTTCATGAAATGACGCATGCGGATGATGTGTATGTGAATGGTTTACGAATGTGGGGTTCTGAACATGGAGATGCCATCATGCCACGCGCCCTTTTTGTGGATTTATCGGTGCGTGCCGAGCGCAATGCCTTAATCGAAGAGTTGTGCATTGTAGCCGAACTGCAACAACAAGGTTTACATCCTGGAATGGATATTGAAATTGATGGTCAGCGCATGACTGCCCAGGATGTTTATGAAGCCTATGGAGAGAATCCAGATGGTTTTCTTGCAAGACTAAATGGTTACTTAAATGATCCCAACGTACGCATTGCTCGTTGGGGAGATGAAGCTGTTAGTTATCCCGACTACTATGGAAGGTTGTATGATGAAGCTCAGGGCGACCACGGGGGGTCGCCCCTACCAAGATCCGACGTAGGGGCCGACCCCCGTGTCGGCCCGCAAGGGGAGGGTACCGCTTATCCGGGATGGAGAGATTGGTTTGTAAGAAGGTCTCCTGTTGAAGTACCTGCTACTCAGGCTCCCGATGGATCCGTTCCTGGGCCTAGAGTAGAGCCTGAACCTCCTCCTCCGGGTGGTGGGGGAATAGTTTTACCTAGACCACAAGCCCTTCCTCCTTATGTTGCAGAAGCTGGAACTCATCCCATTCCTACACGTGTTGAATTTATTGATCCAGCTACCAACACAGTTAATTCTGCCATGGATTTAACTGCTGATCAGCCTGTGCCCTTTGGTTTTGCACCAGGAACAACAGAAAGAACTTCCGCCAATCTTATTTTTGCTAGTAATCCATCTGCCTTGGGCGAAGTTCTTGGTTTTGCAAGTTATAACTCTCGTACCAGAAGCTGGAGCATTTCTTATACTGGGGATGTTAGTCTTAATCCTCGCATGGTAAATGCTGCAAATGGAAGTGTGAGGCAGGTTCGTTCTAGTTCTCATATAAGTTATCCCATGTGGACAGAAGGAGGAGTTTCTTTATCCTTGGTTCTTGGAGCAGATGGTGCGCCAGGGAGCCCTCCCCAAGGAGTGCGTTTATCAGGAGGGAGCAGGGCGGCAAGGCCAAGCGATTGGGCCAATAATGTTCGCTACTTGGTGAATAGAACTAATCAAAGAGGGGTGAGAGCAGAGCCAGGTGTGCATGTAGTGCAAAATGAAGATGCCGCGGCGGGGCAGGCCATTGTGGTGGATGGAGAGCATGGAGAATTTAATGCCACCTGGAAGGGAAACCAAGTTGCGGGTGTTTCGGATACAGCCCAACCTAAAGCAGTTCTTGAAGTCACCTTTACTAGACCCAAGGCTGATGGCAGTGGTGATGAAACAATTACAGTTTTACTTGATAATTACAGAGATCCACCCAGGCGTTCTACAGAGAGAGAAGTTGTTTCTCCAGGTTGGATTAAGTACAAAGACGCTACAGGAGATTGGTATCTTGGTAAAATTAGTTATAACGAAGATGGGTGTGCCCTCATTCGTGTTCCCATGGCCGATGTGCCGGGTGGTGAGGTACTTTATGTTTTATCCGTTGATGGCATGGGTGGTCATGGAGATGGAAATCATGCCAAAACAATTGCCATTAGGGCTATTACCGAAGCGTTTGCACAAGGAGATACTCCTCCAGAAGCCATTCGTGCTGCCCTTCTTGCTCTTCAATTAGATGGAATAAATCCAACAAGTCGTGCTGCTACTGTTTTTCAAGAGGCTTTAGCTCGTGGAAAAAATGTACACGATGCTCTAGCTGAAGCAAGAACCGCCGACCCTACTGGTTTTAATGGAGCCATAGATGATAATGCTGGTGTTTGTTTAACTTTGGCTCAGTTAACTCCTACTAACACCAATGGCATGGCTCTTTCTACTTACACCTTGGGCGATGCTCGTACCATGGTTTTCGGCCCACAAGGAGAAATATATCGCACGCGAGATAATTCCGTTGTGATGAGTTGGTGGGAAAATGGGACTATTGACACAGAAACAAAAGCCCGCACTCATCCACAAAGCAATATTGTTTCGGGCCCCTTAATGAGATCTGGTGGTGAGGTTGAAATTCGTGAAGGGGGTGTGAATGTAGCCAATCGAGTGGCAGGAGGATTTGAAGCCCTACCTAATGGAGGAGATTTACCTCCTGGAGCCTGGGTTGTTTCGGCCAGTGATGGTTTATGGGATAAATTTGATGGTGCCGACATTTACAACATGATCAAGAATTGCAGAACCGCCGCAGAAGCCAGAGATATTCTTTACAGAGCGGCCATGGCGGATATGCCAAACCTTCCCGATAATTTAAACATTGTTGTCACACGCGTGGGTGATGCACCTACTCTTGCAGCAGAAGCAGGTACTGTTGGTTTACATATTGTAGAAGTAAATCCAGATCCAAGGCCAAAAGTTGCTTCTGCAGATGTAGGGGCGACCCCCCGTGGTCGCCCAGAACCCGTAGGGGCCGACCCCGAGGGGGCAGGCCTACGCGTCGGCCAAGGGCAGGCACAGGGGCCTGCCCCTACGGGAGCAGAACCACCACCACCTCCTGTACCTCGTGGCTTAGGAGGATCACGCACTTTAGTTTCTACTTTAACTTACGGTCTTCCCGATGAGAGAGTTGAATATGGGAATATAGGCCGGTTGGTTCCTAAGCCACGTAATAGAGCAGCTCCGGCTACTTGTAGTTTAAGCGCCAATGGCCGCTCTGTTGGAAATTGGACAAATACTCACCAAGTGGTGGTACAGGCCAATGGCCAGAATGCTGCTATCATTTACTACAATACAAATGAAAGAGCTTGGTTTGTGATGCGTCCAACTCATCATTTGGTGATGGTTGGAGGAAGAGAAGTTCCAACGGGTACAAGTGGAGCTGGTGTGCGTTTAACAGGTGTTGGAGAAACTGTGCAACTTACCATTGCGGGCACAGTTCATACTTTTACAAGTACCCTGCCTCCTGGTTTAGCTGATGCTGCACATGTTCCTGGTTTTAGACGCAGTGTAGAAGCCATGACAGGACTTCGTCCTGGTGAGGCTACAGAAGCTATTGATCCCCGTACCTTAAAAGTTGATCGAAGTTTATTAACCGACCAAGGCGAAACGGGGGAAATGACAACCACAGCTGACCAGAGAGCAGCTATCCAAAGTGGGCAAGATCCTTTTTATATAGCTTATAATAACGTAGATCGATCTGCCACGCAAATGACTCTTGCGGGAAGAGGGTCTCAACAAGAGGTGGCCGAGCGTATAGGTATGCGGCCTGCTGGTTATTGGAGTTGGGGAGGTGCCACTCCTATTTCTTTTAGTGATGGTGGTGCTCTTTGGATGGTGTATCTGCCTACAGGTTTTGCTTATGCAACCAGAGGTGCCGCGGTTACTAGAAGTGCTCCCCTAGGACGTTTTTATCTTTCTGTGCGTGGAAGCCAAGCTAATGATGTTCAAATGGCGCTTATGGCCGTGTATGCAGAGGCACGAAGGCAAGGCATTAATTTTGGTTTTAAAATGCCAACCGATCCCAATGATTTTGGGAGGGCCGATGCCTGTGTGGTGTATTTTGAAAATGGAAATGAAGAATGGATGTGGAGACAGCTTGTAGCTCTTGTAGAACAAAACCCCACCTGGTTTAGAGAAGATGGCCGTATTCCCCAATTTGCATCTCGTGTTTTAAATGCTGAGGGAAGACCTATACCCAATTTAGGTTTTGGCATGGATCCTTCAGGACCAGCTTCTTATGGTGGATTAATTGCTGCAGCGAGTGAAGATGCGATTGGTGTTTTAACTCGATTGGCTGACAGTGGCCAAATTATTACCAGGCAAATGTATTACGATGAAGTGGCCTATCAGTTGGCTCGTCGTGGAATTGATGTTTCTAATACAGGTTTTATGGCCAATGGTGATGGTGTAAATGGGCAAACTGTTTTTCCGTTCTTGTTTATGCATACAGCTTTAAACGATCCAAGTATTCCTGTTGTTATTGAAGCGGCACGGCGCGCCGTGCCCCTACCCGGACAGCCACCCCCTCCACCCGATGAGCTTGGAGCACCCCCTCCGCCCCCAAGAGGGAGTCGTCCTCTACCACAAGGAACACCCTTGTCGCGTTGTGTAACTCAGTTGCAAGCTGGTGATGAAGCAACCCAATTAGCAGGCCTTGAAGCTTTTGGAAGATTAAGTGCGACAGATAGGACAAGTGTTGCGTTGGATGTAGCAGCTCTTGTTGCAACTGCTACTAATCCCCCACATGTTCGTGCGGCAGCGATCAGAGCTTTAACAAGCCTACCTGAAGGCCAAAGAGCTGTTTACTCTCCAACTGTTCGCTATAGGGTGCTCATAGGTGAAGATGAATTACAAGTTGCAGCCAGGGCTTTTTACGAAGCTCTTACTCCTGAAGAATTAGCTTTATGTGCTGGTGATTTAGTAAATTTTTTACGCAGCAACAATCCTGATGTAAGAATTTGGGTACTGGATCTTTTAAACACCCTTTCACCCGAAGCTCGTACGGCTCATGCAGAAAATGTTCGTCCTTATTTGCAAGATACAAATGTAGATGTTGCAGCAAGAGCCAGAACCTTTTTGGGAATTGTAGAACCTGTAGAACCCCCTACAAGGGTAGAACCTCCTGCGGCGGCTTCTACTTCTCATCCTCTCGCAAGTGAAATGGAGCAAATTGTTTCAGGGCTTTCTAGCAGAGATAGAGCCAGACAATTAGCAGCCATTGCAAGATTAACGGGCCAGATGGAAGGCCTACCCGAGGGAGATCGAACTCGTGTTTTTAATGCAATGCTAGACCGGGCTTGGGATGTAGATGATGAAGTTCGTTCTGCTGCAATTACTTTTTTAAGTCGTCATTTTGATTCAGTGCCCGAAACTTCACGTGGCCGGGCTTTAGGGGCGTTTATGGCTGCTGCCCAAGAATCTACAGATCAGGTGTGTATGCCTGCAGCTGCATTTTTAACGCACCACTTTGCTTTGGCAGATGCAGGAGAACAAGAAACGATTACCATGACCTTTCTTACGGTTTTAGCTTCAGGCCGCACTACCCAATTACGCATGAATGCCTCTCAATTTTTTAGAGAAAATATTCTTAACATTCCAGAAAATTTATTGGGACGAGTTGAGAGTACTCTAAATTCTAGAAGAGATGCAGAAACAAGCCCGCAAGTTTTGGATGATATCTCAGTTGCTTTAGGAGCCCTGGTACAAAGACGTGCATCTTTGGCAACGGCTGGTCATTTGGGAGAACCTGCTATTGCACGGGCTGTTGCGAGAGCAGCACCTCCAAGACCCGATCTTTCTCCTCTCCCTGAGAGAGTGCAGCCCCAACGGGGCGAGGGTGAGGGGGTTCGTCCACCTCCATCTGCTGATGTAGTGGCTTCGCCACCTGCACCCAGAGTTCCAGCTGATTTTACAACTTCTGTTGCAGATTCAGGAAATTCTGCTGCCTATGTTTTAGGAGCTGAAACAGGCCCTGGGGCTGGAAGTGGTGTTGGAGCTGCTTATCATGAAGTTTCTTTAGCCCCTCCGGAACTCCAAGACTCTCATGCTGCTTCGGGGGAAGTAAGAATTGCTCTTGGAGGAGGAGAGGCTCATGGTGGAAGAGCCAGTATCGTTCATCGGGAAGGTCAGGTTGTTGTCCGTGTTAATGGCCATAATCTCACTGTATTTGAGAGTGTTTCTCTATCAACTGCACAAGAGGGATCAGATTTAATTGAAATTGGAAACAGAGCTTATTGGTGTGGTTTTAGGCCAGGGGATACTCGATTACGAATTTTAGAAGTAGCTACCTCTGATAGGAATGGGGATTATTTACCACCCCGAACAGTGGGTCCACGTAATACCACAGCTCGTCCGGATGTTCCTTTTTATTCAACTAGCCCCACTCCACGTCCTGTTACTGCTCAAAGAATGTTGTCTTTTTCTGGGGATGGAATTTATGGTGGTGATACACACCTGACATCTGTAGATGGTAATCGGGTTGTACTTAACAGTCACTTGGCATCGATAGGTGACGGTTACACGGTTGTTCCTAGTGAAAGAATAATGCCAGGAGCTTTGTATAGCGCCATACGTGATGGAACCATCGAATTTGACCCTGAACAAGGAGCTTGGTTTTTAACAACGAAACAAGTTCGGAATCAGCCTTACACAACTTATTCCGGTGAAGGTGGACCAGGAACAACAAATCCAGCCCCTTGCCAGGCAGTGAGAGTAAATGGAAGAGATTTAGTTGCGGGAGAACGCACACTTCTTTTTAGACCAGATGGGCAACCTGCTCATATTGAAATTGTTGGCAATGATGGAAGCGTTAGAAATGTTTACGTTGGGGAAGTTCCACCTCAACGAGAGAGTGGTGGACGTCATGTTTTTACTCCTCCGCCTGGTCAAGTAGGGGCGACCCCCCGTGGTCGCCCAGGGCAGGCACAGGGGCCTGCCCCTACCTCATTTTGGCTTCATGATTCTCGTACAGGGGCTGTGATGTACCGAAGTGTGGAAGTGAGGGGAGATCCACCTGCTTTTAGAAATCATTGGTATAACGATGGTTACAGAACTCCAGACCCTTTGCGCCGTTTTGCAGAAGAAATTAATCTCGACTATGAAGCAGCCACAGACACTTGGTTTCTAACAGCCAATGGCCTTCCTCCTGAAGGTGTTTATGTTAATGGTCAAAGAATTGCAGCCGGAGCGCGTGTTCGCTTGATGGGACCTGGTGATCCCCCTGGCACCATTCGGTGCGGGGATCAAACTTTATCTTTTGGTGATGTGGTTGTGGGAGAGCGTCCCGTAGTTGCAGATCACGCAGCCATGCCCCCCGTAGGCGGGGAACCACCAACCGCAGGTGTTCGCCCTGCAGATGATTTAGGGGCGCCGCTTGGCGCGCCCAGAGTTCCACCCGAAGAACCTCCAGGCCCCCCAGATTTACCACCTCGTCCACGCGTAGGGTCTATTGGCGGAGAGCCACCTCGCAGAAGAGCTACAGGGTATACGATACAAACAAGCAGTGGAACAACAAAACAGGTTAACTTTGGAGAGGGTGGTACAGCACATGCTTTAAAAGCTCGTGATGAAACACGTGTAATTATTAGGCATGATGCAACTACAGATACTTGGCGGGTTAATTTCCCAAGCCAAGGAAATGTAGGTACCGTCGTTCGAGTGAACGGTCGCCAGTTACAAGCAGGAAGACATGTTGCTATCTTTGAAGGTGATAATCCTTCCTGTGAAATTAAAATTGGAGATGTAACCTACACCTTGCGTCCTACGTATGCAGAAGAAGGTGTACGTCCACCACCAGTAGAAATTACTGCGAGAGCTCCAAGATTTAGTTTTGCTGCTTTCGATCTAAACTATAGAGGGCAAAATCTTACTATTGAAGGAACTTCCGGGCGTTTTGTTTTAGCTTCTGATGGTTCTCTTGTAGCCGTAGCAGCTGATTATTCTGCTGCTGCTTTTGAAATTTATTATATTCCTGAATCTGGTGCGTGGATGATTAGGCCTTTAGTTCGAGGTGCTGATGTGCAAGTGGGAGGTAATAGGATTCCAGGAGATACTTCATACATGATTTATGGAGAAGATGTTGATGCACTTCCCATTTTAATTGATGGCTATCCTCTTACTTTTGAGCCTGTATATGCAACGGGGCCAAGAATTGAAGGTGATGTAGGGGTGATCCCCCGTGGTCGCCCAGAACCCGTAGGGGCACGGCGCGCCGTGCCCCTACCCAGAGGCCCACGTGTCCCAAGTCGTGGCCATACCCATGGCCAGCTTACAGTTACTAATAATCAGGGTTCGCCAGCAGAAAGCGTAAATCTCACAGGGTATACTTCTTTTACCATTGGACAAGGTGGAGATGTACATGGCCCTTACACGGGAGAAGGGTATCCACAAACCATAGCCAACGTTTTTGGGAATGTAGATGAAGGGGCTTGGATGATACAAAACACCTTGGATCGCTCTCTCTGGATTCGCAATCCCGATGCACCCGATGATTGGGTTGAAGTTGCAGCTGGGCAAACCCATGTGTTTGCTAGATCAGGAGAAGGAGGCTCGGGGCAAGAAGCTTTTGGTGAAATAGGAGTTGATTACAAAAACCTCGAACTGCGTTTTGCTCCTCGTGTAGGGGCGCCGGTTGCCGCGCCCACTCAATATCCCACCCGCGTTATCTTACGTACTCCCTATGGAGATCTTTCACTTCCCATCTATGAAGATCAGCAGAGTGTTTATTTAAATGTGCGTCCTGATGAAAGTTTAAGTTTAAGTTATGAAGCTACCTTTCATAGTGTAGGAGAATTAGTTTGGAATGAAGGACAATGGACCTTTGTGGGATATGAAGGAAGCTCTATCACAGTAGAAGGAGCTCTTGATGAGAGGGGTTATAATTACACTTTAGAACCTGGTACTACCCGCATTCGCGTGAATGGAGATGATCTCACTTTCGATTCTACTTTTGATGATGATTGGCATATGAATTTGGATGGAGCTGAAGATGGTGATGGAGCCGTAGCTCCCCCTGCCATTAGGGAAGTGGTTGTTGGCCCCTTCCCAACGGGACCCCTTGTCGGGGTTGGGAGCGCGCCCGTTCACAATCTTGTTCCCTATGGGTATAATTATGTGGGATCTCGTGCAACAAGAGGTTGCGTAGCTCTTCCTGAATTAGCTTCTGCCAATGTGCCCGATGATGAAGTGGCTTTTGTATTCGTCAGAAGCGCACATTTTAAATGCCCCTATGTTTATCATATAGGAGAAATCACTTCTGTGACTGTAAATGGAAGGGCCTTAGGATTAAGAGAAACGGCAGATTTATCCATGCCTGGTGGAAATCCTGATTTTATTGAAATTGCAGGAGTAGCTTATTGGTTTGGTTATAGAACAGATGGAACACCCAGTTTAGAATTAGCACAGCCAAGGGCGGGGGGAACAGGTTTTGAATCCCCTCAAACCCTGGTGCATCCCTCAGATGTGGTTAGGCCTGGGCGGGGGGCACCCATTGTAGGATTCCCAGCTTCTCCTTCTGTTGCTGCTCCTGGTCGTCCACCAGCCTATGCTTTAGAAACAGGGGAAGATAATTTTGTGGGCCAGGGTGGAAGTGTTAATGCCTCCCGCCTTTCTCTTCCTGAATTGAATTGGACTGGGGCTAGGGCCAATGAAGTAGAGGTAGTTTTAAGCGTACCCAGACCTTATTTGGGACATGATTCAGATGGTAGTGCCACTGTAAGGGTCAATGGAAGAGAAGTAGGGCCAGGTGAAAAACTTGCTCTCTCTCGTCCTGGACAAGAACCTAATTTAGTTGAAGTTGGAGGAGTAGCTTACTGGTTTGGATACAATGGGACTGCTAGTGATGCCACACCCCACTTAGAAGTGGCCGTTGCCAGAGCCGCAGGTGGGTATGAACCTCCCCAAACGGTTGTTCATCCTCATCCTACAAGAGCTGCTCTGATAGGCACGCCCTCTGAAGGTGTTTATGTCCTTCCTCCTGGCCCACCCATAAGGGCAGGGCGTGGGGGAGCCATTGATTTAGTGGAAGTAATTGATCCAGCCATTGGCCCCGATGCCATTACTTTCCATAACTTTGAAGGAGAATGTTGGTTTGATGCTGAGAGAGGAGTGGTAAAAGGCATCCAGTTTGCTCGACCCAGTGAAAGTGCTGTTGCAGGCGATGTTCAATTTAGACCTGCAAATGATTATATTTCGAGTGGAGCTCATGATAGAAATGGATTACCAGCCCGTGATGAGCTTCCTGTACTTGTTACCATTGGAAATTTAGATAATGGAGGGCAGGTTTATTGGTTTGGTTATAATGCGGCTGGGGAACCTATTTTAGAATTAGCTGTTTTGGGTAGTGGGAAATCCTGGTCTAGAACATACAATCCTCCAAGACAAGTGGTGTTTCCCACGGGGCAATCAAGAGCTTATCGTGAAGCCATGGCTCACCTAGCCCGTGTGCGTGGGGGAGAAAATTTTAAAAATATGACAATAGGGGAGTTATCCGCTTTATCAGCTTCCGAACGGACCTCTCTTGCAGATAATTTAGTAAGCCTTTTAAGAGAACCAACTTTAGAATCCTATACTCGTGATAACATCTTAGAGGCTCTTGTTTCCATGATTTCTTCTCTTCCCGAAACAAGGCGTGGAACTTATGTAGCAGCTTTGGCTTCCTATTTAGATCAGCCAGAATATACCGAGATAGTTTTGCATGCCCTCCATCGAGCTGTTGAGTATTTACCTGTGGGAGAAAGAACCCCGTATGCAAGGAGAATGGTCTCTTATTTAACTGCTACAGACCAAAGCATACAGATGGCTGCTATTCGGGCACTGGGAAATATTATTCCCGAACTTCCTGTTTTTGATCGGGCTGGTTTTGCAAGGCAGCTTGTCCCTTTTGCCAGGGATGGCAGTAATGCAGCATCTCATTTAAGAGAGATGATGCCCTACTTACCCGTGGGTGAACGTTCTGGAATTGTAGCCAGCTTGTACCCCATAGATGCTGTAGCCTCGTGGAATGTGCGTGATCTTTCCGATTTTGTAGACCATCTTCCTCTGGATGCCCGCCTGCCCTATGCCGAAGCTTTAATCACATTTGTGGAGGCACAATTAAATCCCACTGATATGGCTCGTTTTAATCCGTTGAGAAGAGCTCCTGATATGAGTGAACACATTGCAGCCCTGGGGCGTTTGTTGGGTGTATTGCGTGTGAGTGACAGAAACCCCGTGATTGATTGTTTGCACGGCTTAGCACAAAGTGGAAATGCAGAGGCTATCCGTGCTTTAAATGTAAATCGATTTTCTTTACCCCAGCAGATGCAAGTTAACCCTACTTTCCAAACGCTGATTGGTGAGTCTATAACAGTTTCTCAGATTCGAAGTGATGACCCCCTTGCTCCGATGGATCCAGACCTTCCCCGAGAGCCCGAGAGTGCTTATCCTCCTGTGATTCGTCTTGATACCCTAATTTCCCCTCTCCCTGGGGAGAGGGGCGGGGGTGAGGGGGCTTCTCCATTAAGACCTGGGTTAGGTGCTTCTACTTTAGGTGGAGGAAGGCCAACATTAGGTGGCGGTTTAGTAGGGGCGCCGCTTGCCGCGCCCAGTTTTCCTGCACCACCAACACTTGTTGGGCAGGTACATAGACCTGCCCCTACTGGGTTAACTCAGCCCCCTACATTAGGAAGGCCTCCTCGCTTGGGCGCGACAAGTGGTGTCCCTACATACACAACAGCCTACGCCAGATTAGGGCGGCTTAGTTTTGTGCCACCCTCTGGGCGTGCTCCTGAAATGGTTATGACACCTGCTATGATGGCACGTTCTGGTGCACCTGGAATTCCCCGTGGTTATCGTATTGCAGGCCCCGATGGGGGTTCTGTTTTAGAGCAAGCAGGACTCCATGTGGTGGTTACCCAAAATGATGCGGGAAACATTCCCATGACTCAAATTTATTTTGATGCAGAGGGAGGTTGTTGGATGGTGAATGTGATTGGGGATGGAGTTAGCGTTGATGGCCGTGCGCAAGCCCGAGGAAATGTTGTTCCTGTTACTTCTGGCCGCGCCAACATTCAAGTGGGAGATCAGAGATTTGAATTTATTTCGTTGAATGCACAAGGAGCAACGGTAGGGGCACAGCGCGCTGTGCCCCTACCCGAAGTACCCGTGGGGGCGCAAACCTTTCCGCCTCCACCACCCTTGCCACCACCTGCTTCTGTAGGATTGCGTCCACCGGTACCTTCTCCTGTAGGGGCGCAAGGCCTTGCGCCCAGTGCATATCCCGTTCCTGGTATGCCAGTTGTAGGGGCGGACCCAAGTGTCCGCCCAGGGCCAACGCATGGGTTGACCCCTACGAGAGAGGCTCCCTTAGGTGGTTTAACTCCACGTGGAGTTGCTAGTCCAATAGGAGCACCTATTGTAGGTCATCCCGCCGGTATTTATGTGGTTCCACGTTCTCCTGTAGGGGCGCCCCTTGGTGCGCCCATTAATCTTCCTCTGTCTGGAAACCAAATTATTATCAGCAATGCTCAAATTCCAGAATTAGGAAATGCTCGTTTGGTTCTTACTTACGATCAGGGATTAAAAATTTGGTACATGGAAGGAACTAATTTACCAGATGGTTTGGTAAGAGCGGGAGATAATGATTTGTATGCAAACGAAACAGATGTTCTTCGTACCGTGAACGATGCTCCCACTGTTTTAACTGTGGGTGGAAGAGACTATGAATTGGGTGATTTAGGAACAAGACCCACAACCCCAGGCTTTGGCGGAGGTACTTTAGGAAGTAGTGGTTTGGGAAGTGGCGGTTTAGGCGGAAGGCCCATCTTGGGTGGGAGACCTACCTTAGGTGGAAGACTAGGACTTGGTAGTGGTACTTTAGGAAGTCGCCCTCCAGCATCTTTAGTGCCTTCAGCACCGCCTGCCCTGAGCGCAGTCGAAGGGCCACCACCGCTACCAGATGTACCACCACCCCCTCCTGTAGGGGCGCAATTTATTGCGCCCACTGGCCCAAGACCACCCAGAATTTCTGCAAACGACCCTAGCTGGAATACAAGACCTTTGAATCCTGCCTCCATGGTTACCAGAGTTAGCCCAGTTGATTATTCTATTTCTCGCCACGCTTCTCAAAGAAGAGGGGGTATTGCGGGATTATTTGCACGTGATAGTAGGCCCGATGATGTGGCCCAATACTATACCGAGCAAGGAGTAAGACCCTTAACTCCACAGGCTGCTAGAAGGCTTACTGGGCATCATGTTGTAGGAGTAGTAGATCAAAGCACCTATATTGTTCAAGAGTCAGCGGGCCCTTGCCTATTTATTGCAGTGGCTAATTCCATGACAATGGCAGCCAGGCGCCAGGGTTTACAAATTGATCAAGCCACACTCACAAGACTTACCCAACAAGCCTACGATGCTTTTAGAGCGGAAGTAAGAGCCCATCCAGAGCTTCATCATCAAGTGGGAGATCCCAATAATCCATTTGCTAGTTCCGATGAAGTAGCCCAAATGTTTAACCAAGTTTTTGCTCAAAATGGAATTAATTTAAGGCTGGGACATCAAAGCACACGTGCAGCTCCTTATCGCATTGTAGCAGGAAATCAAACCACCGCTGCAACTTATGGGCGCTACAACCAATTAGGCTTGCCCCAGAATTTAGAAGCAGATTATCGAGCTGGAGATGTTTTTGCTACCACCTCATTTTATGGTGAATTTTTAGGAGCCGCCGATAATCATGCCATGTCAGTGATGGATGTGAATTTAGCTAATAACGATGTAACTCTTTATGATCAAGCTTCTGGCTTGGTATATAATTATCAAATTCCACAACTGTATCAATTAGCCTCAGAGCAAAGTGCTGGTCGCATGGATGTTGTGTATTGGGAATTTACCGATGCTGCTGGTGCTCCTGTTGTTTTAACCGAAGCCCTTCATCGCATGGATGGGCACATTCCTTGATTATTATTTTTTTTGAAATAAATTTATAACCGTGCCCTTAAAATTTCACGCGCTCTTAATGCCTGTGTGTCAGAGGCTCTTGCAGCCATGGTATCTCGTTCTTGTTCTTCAAAAGCAGGAGTGCATCTTTCATAATCAGTAAAAATTTGTTCCAAACAATCTTCAACAAGGGCGGCATCCATTAAATCCATTTCCCGATCTTGATAGGAAAAATCAATTCCAATAAACAAATCCAGAAGCTCTCTTATTTGAGAATCGGAAAGATTTCTTAAGGTAGAAACAAGGGGGGCTATTTCTTCTCCCAATTTTTCAAATGCAGTAATTAAGGTTTGAAGAGGTTTTGCTTGAAGTTGTGTTTGCCAATTTGTAGGTTTTGTTTCCAAACCCCTTACTCTGTCTTGCATGTCCCGGGCTGCTCTTAAAGGCCTGGGTTGTGTTTGATATCTGGTTGCAGTATTATGAAGGATAAAAGTTAAATCCCCCAACACACCGCTCCATTGTACTTTAAGATCATCAGTAGGATTTTGTGCAGGTGGCATATCTTTTGTTTCTAAAGCTCTTATTCTCATACGTCCCAGAACAAGAGCTTCTTCAGGACCAGGTTGTACCCCCCTGGTTAAAAGATCGAGTCCAAGTTGTAATCCATCTTGATTCACAAGAGCAGCAAAGGTTTCCAATTGGCCGGTAGTTGCTGGATCTAATGGAATATATCTTGCTTCTTCTGTTGTAGCTAGGCGCAAACCTGTTGCAGACATTCCTTTTGCTAAAACAGGTTGCCAAGGACGAGATAAATTGGATGATCTTACATCTAAGGCCCTTGCAGTTTGATTTAAACTATTTAAAACACTTGTTAGGGCTATGTAGTCTGAAACAACGGGTTCAAAGGGTCTTGTTTTATTTTCACGAAAATATTCAACAGTTTTGTAGCCATATTGGGCATCATAAAAAGTAAATCGAATGGATCTTTTTCCCCAAAGGAGGTTTGTCTCTCCTGCTGTATTGGTGCGGGTAATCAAGGGATAAATCACTTCATCAAAAAAAGTTTGAAAATCTTCAATGGGAGGAAAGTAAATATTGTAATGATGATCTACTTCGGCAAACCAAAAATGAAGCCCATCTAGTTCTTCATCCAAATCCAGGAAAAAATCTGGCCTTTGCCGCGTCGTAGGGGCGGTGGAGGTGGATTGCAAAAGATAAAGATAGCGATCATTCAAGGGTACAATATTTAAGGCATAGCTTCCTTGAGGAAGAATTGTTTGCATCAAACGAGTTACTTCTGCCATTTCATGAGGATGAAAGAAAAATTTGGGATGGAGTAGAGGGAAAAAAGTGAGAGGGCCAGCAATGGAATAATTGCGTTCTACTCGGGCAGGAAGAGTTTCTGCATGGGCTGCAGGAGGGATGCCTTTATCCGGTTTGATGTGGTGCCAGCCATTTGGCAATTGATGGATATTCCAAGGAACACTGATGATAACAGCATTGATGGTTGATTTTTGGGCGGGTTTGGAACCCGTCCCTACATTTCTTTCTCTCATTGTAAATGAATCTACAGTTTTTGCTAAGAGATTGTACTGGGTAGTAAGCCTATCGAGGTCTTTTGTATATTCTTCTGTAGGAGCTTCAGGAAAATAGGTGAAATCGAGAAGAGTTAAACTTCTGAGTCTGGCAAGGGCTCCTCTCATTTGTCCCATCAAGAGGGGTGGAGGTTTTTGTCCATTGAGTGTGTAGTAAGCAATGGCCGCCAAAGCTTCATCTACAATTTCAACCATGATTGGAAAAAGTTGAGCCGAAAATCCTTCGGCTTCTAAAAAATCTAAATCAGGAATTTCAGGTTCATGATCTCTATCCATCTGTAAGGCTAAAATTCTATAGTAGTTTTGTAAGCTACGTTCGGTTTGAGCTCTTGAAGCTTGATTACGGGGATCTTGCTGATTGGCAATTCTTTGGGCATTAATAACGGCTAGAGTCATGGGTACATGATCTTGGGGATTACCCTGCCCTGCTCTTGCTTGAACAAATCTCATTAAGTCGGTAGCAAATTGTCCCCAGTTATTATCAAACCCTCGAGTGGGGTTTACTGTCGCCAAAGCCGCAGTTACCTGTTCCACTGCTTGAAGTGCTAGATTTAAGTTAAATCCTTCAATGGGAGTGAGAGTGAAGGGTGTATGAGACTTTGTTTGTTCAAGGGCTTTTAAACGGGCAAGCTCAGCTCGAAATTCTTCAGCTTGCGCTAGGGCATCTGCTATGGCTTCTGCTGGAAGTATTTCTCTAAGCCTGACGGTAAACTCTTCTACCCCAGGTATTTCCCATGTGAGAGGATTGCTTGTCGTATCTAAAAAACCCACCTGATGAAGGAGAGTTACTAAAGGATCAAATTTTGTTGGGAGATTAGCCATAAAAAATCATTATTTTATCGATTGAATTAATCAGAAGTTGCTACCTATCAAGCTATCAGCTCCAAGCCTTATTTTACATTCATGCAGTTATTTGGTAACTATTAAACTTGATTGTGAAAATCCATGGAGGGGTGTTCCTGGAGGTTTCGAGGACTGTCTGACGAGCCTTCGGGGCGAGGAGTTCCGCAGAAACCGGAAGGAATACCCCTCCCTGGATTCGTAGATTATCATAGAGTATTATGAAAGCAAGACTTCAAAAATCTATTGTTCTTTTTGGTGGAGCCTTTGATCCTCCTCATTTAGGCCATCGTCAAGTCACCGAATTTTTGGCAGGGCATCCTTCTTTTGACGAGGTGTGGTTAGTCCCCGTAGCTGATCATCCTTTTTCAAAAACCCTGGAAGGGTTTTTTCATCGCAGTACAATGGTGGCTTTAAATATCCAGGGTTTAAAAAATGTTTTTGTTTGTGAAATCGAAAATACATTATCCAAACCTTCTTATACCATTCAAACAGTTTTAAAACTCAAAGAACAATATCCCCATTATCGTTTTACTTTAGCCATGGGTTCTGATTGCAAAGATCAGTTAAAAAAATGGAAAAATATTGAACAGCTTTTTCAGGAAGTAAGTTTTCATTTTATTCCTAGAGCTGGTTTTGAAAATTCCCCTTTTTGTGATATTTCTAGTACCCAGTTACGTGACATGTTATTTGCAAGAGAAGAAGACTATACCAAGTACTTGGTTCCCTCTGTTGCCAGCTACATTGAAGAAAACGGGCTTTATCAAGAGCTACCTTATGCAGCGTAAGTTCATTCAAAAAATTTTAGTCATTGCCAAAGAAACGCTTCATTTCTCATCTTCTCAAAAAATTCCTGGTTTTAATGTTGAGCACAGTGCGGCCAACAAAAAACATAAAGAAGCCCTAGAAATTATTTTTAAAACCCTGGATAGCTTGAAATTAAATTATGATGTGGGTTATGGAAATCGTTTTCCTAATCCCAATCGTTATCATTTGGTTATTACTGTAGGTGGGGATGGAACTTTTTTAAGAACTGCCAAACGATGTGATGATGTTTTACTTTTAGGAGTTAATTCTTTGCCAGGAATGAGTGTTGGAGCCCTTCTTTCTTGTACAGCTTATACATTTCCAAGAAAAATAAAGATGGTATTAAAGGGAGTGGCAAAAAAAATGAATCGGTTACGTGTGGGTATTTTAGTTAATGGGAAAAAACTTCCGTTTTTGGCTTTAAACGATGTTCTTTATGCCAATGATTGTCCTGCAGGGACAACCCGCTATCTCTTGCGTATCAAGGGTTTAATGGAGAATCAAAGAAGCTCAGGTGTGTGGATTGCTACAGCCTCTGGTGCAACTGCTGCTATTGGCGCAGCAGGGGGTATCAAAATGAAATTGGATGAAGTTGGAATACAATACTTGGTGAGAGAGCCTTTATTTTTTTCAAAAAAATTCAGTTTCGTAAATGATATTTTAAAAAAAGAATCCATCACTCTTTGGAATAAAACAACCCATGCTTCTCTTTTTATCGATGGAACCCAAGTACGGTATCCTTTGAAATTTGGGGATAAGGTTACATTTTTTGTTTCAAAAAAATCATTAAGAACAATTGCATGAAATTTTTAATTTTTGTCCTGTTCGGATTGTTGCACATGTGGAGTAGGAATTTATTGTCATCCCCGCGGAGGCGGGGATCCATCTTCAAAATTCAAAGATGGATTCCCACCTTCGTGGGAATGACAATGTTGTTATGGCCTTCTTTTTCTTTAGCTTCCGAATCTGCAGATCAAAATTTTTTTTATTTTCAAACCCAGCTCAAAAATTTTGAAAAAAGTCACAATGCATCCTTGATCAGGCGATTTAACGAAAATAATCGCAAGCCCTTATCTGGGCTTTCCAAAAAAGAAAAACGTTTTCAAAAAGAATATAAAGAGCTCAAGAAAAATTTTTCTTATTGGAATGAGGTTTATCATTTAAAACAAGCTTTGATAGAAACTTACAAAGGAGTAGGGGCAGGTTCTAAACCTGCTCAAGCTGTAAGGAATCTGTGTAGGGGCGAACCCATGTGTTCGCCCAGGCCGACACATGGGTCGGCCACTACCCAAATGGAAGATGAGGCAAATCGATTGGCAATTAAATTGATTCAGGGTATTATGCGTTTGGCAGAAGAATATAAAATAAATACTTTTCCCCTTGTTCATAATTTTTTGATTAATTTTGGTTTGGCTAAAAGAGGGGCTTGTAAGCATTGGGCAGAGGATATTTTAAAAATTATTGAGGGGATACCCAGAGATTATTTTGTGGCTTATTGGGCAGAGCATAAGCCTGGAAGTATTGCAGAACACAATGTGGCTGTTTTAGCCCCGGCAGGGGCCACATTAAGAGACGGGCTTTTAATTGACCCTTGGCGAACAGCGGGTAAACCATTTTGGATACGAGTAGATGCAGATCATCATCAGTGGAAACCTTGGGCGTTTTACGAGCCAAAATAAAATATTTTCCCTCTCCTTTGGGAGAGGGTTAGGGTGAGGGGTATATGAAATTTCGACCATTTTTTGCTTTAGCCATCCTGATGAGTTTTTACCTGGCTTTTGTTATCTTGGCCTGGATTTTTAAGGGAGTGACGGTGGTTGTTTCTAACGAAGCCCTCTACCAAATTAATATCGATAATCAAACCTTCTCGCTTGTGTTGGGTCGTGTTCCCATGGCTACTGTGTTAGCTGCTATTGCCTTAACAGGTTTTTACTTGGTAAATGAATTTTTTGGATTTTGGGCTGGTGTAGGTGCCTCTGTGGCAGCAGGGCTGATGATTGGGCTTTGCTGGACAATCATGATTTTTGTTCCCTTTGTTCCTTTTATTGAAAATGCAGAAACAGTGCATTTAATTCAAACGGCTTTTTTTGACTTAACCCGGAGAGGGGTAGTGATGAAAGTATTTTCTTTCACTGCCGGTTTTATTTTTGTAGCCCTTGTTTTTGATTTGTTTCGGAAACTTTTTCGTGGTTATGCCTCTATTCTTCGAATCTTTTTTGCCAATATTTTTGGATTAATTATTTTTGAGGCAAGCTGGACCTTCTGGAATTTTTACCCCGCCCACCCCAAACAAGAAATGTTGGCATTTTTTGCCAATCGTTATCCTCAATTCTTGGCTTTTTCTATTGCCTTGATTCCACTGTTTTATGTTCTCAAAGTGTTTGCACTTTGTTTTGTTGGGGGAGAACATACCCGCTATATGAAGGCCCGCTTTGGAAAAAAGGGCAGGGCATTTATACCCGATGTTCCTTTTTCTCAATCCAAAAGAGATGCAGATAAAACTCAATTTGGCCTGTAGTATGGAAGAAAAATTAATTTCAAACGAATTTGCCAGGAAATCTGTTCATCTTTTATCTCTGTTGGTGCCCTGTGCTGCTTGGTATTCTTTAACAGGCACACTTTTTGGTATTATGGCTTTTTCTATTTTGTATGGAATTTCTGAGTATTGCAAAATCAAAAACAAATCTTTTTTACTTCAGTCTCTTATTTCTAAAATGCAGAGAGAAGATGAAAAAAAGCGTTTTGCCAAGGCTCCTCTTTTTTTAGCTGTTGGAGTTAGTGCTGTACTTTTGCTTTATTCACCTTTGGCTGCCTGGGTTGCAATTTATCACGCGGGATTTTGTGATACCATGGCTTCGGTTTTTGGAAAAAAATGGGGCAAAACCCGCATCCCTTTTTCACCTGAAAAAAGCCTTTTAGGATCTGGCCTTTTTTTTCTATCAGCTCTTCCTGTTCTTTTTTTGATTTTACCTTATTCCAAGGCGGTTGTGGTGGCTTTGGTTGCAACTTTTCTTGAAATGCTTCCCTTCAAAGATTGGGATAATTTAATTGTGCCTTTAGTTACGGGTTTTTTGGTTGAACAGTTTCTTTTTCCCATGGAATACATGTAGGTTGAATTAAAAACAAAAGTTTGCCCTTTCCAAAACCCACTTCTGAAATTTCAATTTCACATAAACCAGCAGTTTTAAAATGAAGGCGGTCTTGTGGTTCGCCCCATATAAAACAGGAGGCCAATAGAGAAACGAGAGGCATGTGTGAAATGAGAAGAACATCTCCTTTTTCTTTTTCAAGCAAAGTTAAAATATCTTGAGGATTGGCCTCTGGTTTTAAGGTGTCTGTGGTGATGAGTTTACTTCCAATTTTTTGATGTACAATTTTGGCTGTCTCAAAGGTACGCGCCAAGGGGCTGGCAAGAATGGTTAATTTGGCAGATAAATGCCCCGTTAGCCACTGGCTCATCAATTTTACTTCGTCAATGCCTCTTAAAGAAAGTTTTCTTAAGTTATCTGAGGGAGCATTTGTTTCTGCATGTCCATGACGCATGAGATAGATTTTCATAAAATAATCATAAAGGAGGGATGGACATTTGTCATTTTAAAAACGGAAAAAGGTGAAAATAGGTCTTGAAACAAAAGCGTCTCGCAGACAATTTGTCTGTGCGAAAAAAAACAAACAAATTGGCGAGAGCGAGCGGCCTTAAGTCTCGATGACTTAAGGACCGCGTCTTTTGTGAAAGACCTATTTTCACCTTTTTCCGTTTGTATGCTGCATTGCGTTATGGCAAAGAAACTTTACTTCTAACTTGCCGATAAGGGGGAGCATGAAAGTAAATCCACACGCTACATCTGCAGTCTGGGAGCCTTATTCTTCTTATCCCCAAAGGAATCCCAAGGTCAATAATCATGGGCGGCCTATGAGGCCATTGTAACCTGGTTTCCTGCCGATTATTATGAAGCCAACATGCATATTGCACGTGATGTTGATGCTGATGGTCATTGGTTTTATCATGATCCGGCCTCTGGTGATCCTGCTACTTTTTCTTTGCCCGGAGGAGAAGTTTTGGAAGTTGATTTAAAACAAAATCCAAAAAACACTTCTATTCCTCCTGAAAATGGGAAGTGGTGTTCGGCTCGTCGTGGATTGCGTATTGGAAATACCATGGGACATTCTATCGATCATTTACTTCCGGGAATTTATGCCAACAAATTTGAAGGTGCAAAAAATCCAAGGGTGACCAGTAACGGGGAACCAATTAAAATATTAAAAGTTCTAGGGCTTGTGCCTGTAGCAGGAGAGATGAGTCAAAATGTTTTTGCACTTTCTGATGAACAGGGAACATGGAAAGTTGTTGGCAATTCTCCGGAAGGGTATCCCATCTTAGAAGAAACCATCGTGAGAACAAATGATGGTATCGAAAAAACTTTTCAAAAAAAATGGCAACCCGACACAAGTGCTTTGGCTGATGGAAAATTAATTTATTATTTTAAAAATGGGGTGGGCAGGCAAGAGGTGGTTTACGATATGGTGGGGAGTAATTTTCCTGGTTACGAACAAAGAGAGCTAAGACTTTTAGTTTGGAAAAAAGAAGGAGATCATCAAATTTTAAAACAAACAGCTTCACTAGAATTTCAATCTTCTCTTCCAGATCAAAGATTTGGGAAAGCTGCCCAGCAATTTTCCACCCGTTTTATTGTGAAGCAAAATGGTCACACTACTTTTTTTGGAAATGCTGTGTCTTCTTCAGCAGAGAGACAAAGAACTCTTTCCATTTTTCCTCAAGCCCCCAGGCCAGCCAGTTTAAGGCCCATGAAATCTGAAATGCGATGGAATGAAGGCGAAACCTTTGTAACAACTGATGGTACAATGATGCCCAAGCGTGTGGAAGTGTTTGAAAAATATGCCGCGTCTTCATAATTTATATGTCATTTTTTTGACCATTTTTTATCCTTCTCAAAACATCTAGTTTAAAATCGAATAAAATCAAAGACTTTGCATCTTCATCTTTTTTGGATTTTGGTCTTAAACTTGCATAAATGTCTTCCAGCAAGAGGTTTGTATCATGAAGTTTTTTTATTCTTTTAGTTTTCTCATTTTTATTTTTTTTATTTCTATGGTGCCTGCAAGTCATGCGGCTTGGGAAGAAATGAGTGTTTCTGGTCTTCCCAATGATATTTATTACAGCCGTCCTGCTGTGGGGGATATTGATGGTGACGGAAATATGGATCTCTTGGTTGGTACTCAACCAGGAGTAATCAAGCATTACGAACGAGATTCTTTAGGAACTTATACCTTGGTGAGTAGTCAATTTGGGGGGACTACTTTTAATGGAAATACTTGTCCTACGCTAGGAGATTTAAATGGAGATGGTATCACTGAAACTTTATTGGTTGGAGGTGGTAGTATTACTTACATCGATGCTTACTCTGTTTCTACTTCAGGGAGTTTAACTTCCTTGGGATCCCTGCAAGCTGATGGATCTACTCTTGCTCTTTCTAGTTCCATGGGTGCTTTTCTTTCCGATAACAATGGAGATGGCACCGTAGAAACCTTGCTTGTTGGCACGAGTGATGGACATGTGGCTGCTTATACCGTAACGGTTTCTTCTGAAAACCAAATTGCTTCTCTTACTTCTCTTGGCTACTTAAACGATGGCTCAGCAGATTTGGATACCAATGGTATTGATGCCAAACCCATTCTTGTTGATCTTGATGGTAATGGCCAAGTTGAAACCTTATTGGTTTCCAGTAATGATGGAACCATCGAGTATTCTTCTGTCACTCTTAATTCAAGTACTGGAAGCATTGCCACGGCAAGCTCTTTTCAAACTTTAAATTTATCTAGTGGTACAGAGATTAATATTGGGAGTTATGCTTACCTTACTGTTTACGACTTGGATGGTAATGGAACAGATGAAACTTTATTTGTGGGAGAAGTTGGGGGAAATCTTAACCAATATACTCTCTCACTTTCAGAATCAACAACAGTGGCCACCTTGATAAGTGAAGAAGCTGCTTATTCTGATTTGGGCTGGATGTATTCTGTTGGTTTGGCCGATTTAAATAATGATGGACGCTCAGAAACCCTTCTCATTGGTGAACAAGAAGGCAATGTTAATCAGTACACGTTTTCGGTTTCGGACAGTGTGCCCACTGCTACACGCAGTGGAAATGTACAAGCCAGTGGAAGTGATATTACAAATCAAAGTGGGAGTGTATTTAGTTTTGGGGATTTTGATGGAGATGGCATTCCAGATACTCTGTTAATTGGAGGGGGCAATAATAATATTACTGTTTACAGTTTAACGGTTAATTCTGGGGTTCTTTCCTCTGTAACTGATGGAGGTTATTTAACGGATGGAAGTACAGCTCTCACATATAACCATGCTGCTCCTCACTTGGTTGACTTAAGTGGTGATGGTATCGCAGATACTCTTTTTGTTGGAGATTATGACGGGAATCTTTATCACTACCAAGTTGCAGTTAATTCTGAAACACATGCATTAACACAGGCAACCCTTGTAGGCCAAGTGAGTGTTGCTGGATCAAGTTTAGATGTAGGCCAGTTTGCGCAACCCTTGGTTCTCGATTTTAATGGGGCTTCTTCTCCCGATACTCTTTTAATGGCTGAACGTAGTGAAGATACAATTAATACTTACAGCTTAAGTTATAGCACATCTGCCCTAACAAGTTTAACTTTTAGCAGCACAGGTGAATTAGCTGATGGAGTTTTAAATGTTGGTCAGTGGGTGCGTATGGCTGTTGGAGATGTTGATGGAGATGGCAAAAAAGATTTGGTCGTGGCTTCTGTTGATGCTGTTAAGGTGTATCAATCTATTTGTGGAGATTCTACTGTAGATGAAGTGGAGGATTGTGATGATGGCAATACCACCAGTGGAGATGGTTGTTCTTCTTCATGTCAAACTGATGAAGCCGATTGTAGCAATTTAAGTGATGATGATGGTGATGGTGAAACAGATTGTGATGATTCGGATTGTGCTTCTCAATCAGCCTGTGCAGCCGCAGTGGCAACTGCAACTGAAGAAGCTGCAGCAGAAGAGACAGAAGAACAAGCAGAAGAGGTAACTGGAGCAGGTGGTGGAGATGCAGAAGATGATTTAAGCATCGATTGGGAATCTGAAACCAATCCAGCAGTTGAAGCAGAAAATAACGAAGCAGAAAAGATACCAGCTGCTGGTTGTAGTTTATCCTCTCGATTCAAATAACTTGCAATTCTTAAGTTAAACAGGCAAATTTTTTAGATGGCTAAGGCAAGTGCGGCAATTACTTCCTCTTCGAGTGCAGAATATTTCTCTAAAAATCTCCAACAGGTTGGTTTTTCCTCTTACACCAAGGCGGCTTTAACTACCATTAAAGAAGCTGTTGATAATTCATTGGATGCTTGCGAAGATGCCGATATTCTTCCTGAAATTTCTGTTACTGTCCAACGTCTTGGAGAAGGTTCGGGTAAGGGGGCCGATCATATTCGTGTTTGTGTAGAAGATAATGGCCCAGGTCTTTTACCTGAAGATGTTGTTAAAGTTTTTGGAGAATATCTTGCTAGTTCCAAATTTGGTAGAGGCAGGTGTAGTCGTGGTCAACAAGGAATTGGAATTTCTGCAGCCACCACTTGGGCGCAATTAACTCATGCCAGAGGGGCCTTGGTTATTACAAAAACTACCAAGATGCGTCAGGCCATCAAGTGCCAAGTTGAAGTTGACATCAAAAACAATCGAGGAATTTTAAAAGAAAAAGAATCTTATGATTGGGATCGTCCCAGTGGGGTTTCTTGTGATTTTTTAATTGATGCCCGCATTCAAATGCAGGGAGAAGGTGGGCTTTTGGCCTACTTAAATGGAGTAACCCTCGTTAATCCGCATCTCACCTTGCATTATAAAATTTTAGATGAAGATTGGGTTCATATAGAACGCATCGAAAATACCGTTCCAAAAATTCCAGAACCAACAGAACCTCATCCCCACACCATGAAGTTGGGGGAATTTATTGCCCACTCTCATTTATTTGGGAAAACGCGAGTTTCAGCCTGGCTTAAAACCGGTTTTTCGAGAATCTCCGATGGGATTTTAAAAGAATTAAAAGAGCATGGTGTAAAATCTTCTCTTTTAGAAAGAGCTGTGAGTTCGCTTTCTCAGGAAGAATTCAAATTTATTTTTATGGGCATTCAAAAATTAAAACTCATGGCTCCTTCCACCAAAAGTGTTTTAAGCATTGGTGAGGCAGGGCTGGCTAAAAGTATTCAACGCATTGGTGCAGTTGATTTTTTTGCTGTTATGTCCAGGAAGCCCACCATCTGTGATTTTAAACCCGTGTTAGTAGAAGTAGCTATTGCTCGTATGAAAGATAAGGGTTCTGAAGAAGAATCCATAGCTCTTCTTCGTTTTGCTAATCGGGTTCCCCTTCAGTTTGATAAAGCAGGTTGTGCCATGACAAAGGCTGTAGTTTCTGTTAATTGGAAAGCCTATGGCTTGGCTCAACCCAAAAATAGTTTACCCTTGGGCCCCTACATCATGGCTGTTTCGGTTGTGTCACCCTTTATTAAATTTAAAAATGCTTCCAAAGAAACAGTTGATGCCAGTGATGAACTTGTAGAAGAGTTGCGAAGGGCATTAATTCAGGCAGGGCAAAGACTTTCTAAGCATATTCGTCGTGAAGTTAAAGAAGCCGATTTAGAAAAGAAACGCCAACACATCGAACTTTTTGCACCTATTTTGGTGGATGGAGCTTGTAGAATTTCAAAAGCTGGGAAAGGCAGACGGGAGAAGGCTTTAGAGGGGTTAGCAAAAATTTTGGGACGTGAAGCTCATTTGGCCGAAAAAGAATTAACCGAGGCTATAGAGCATTCTGAGGCGGCATTAGAAAAGTTAGCTCAAGTAACAGGAGTGTTACCAGCGGTACAGGAAGAACCAGAAGAACAGGTGGAAGTAGGAGAACAAATGAGTTTGGATGGAATTGAAGAAAAAAAATCAAAGAAAGAAAAAAGAAAAGGAAAATAATTAGGGGAAAAATATGCCAGCCCGAATTAATGTTGAAAAACTTTCTGTCGAAATGTGTGAAAAACTTTTGCGTGATTTAGAACGCGGAAAACGTCCTGTATTAGAAGCCACCAAATGTTCACTTGATAACTCTCTTTACAATCCAAAAGTGGGTTATTTAACTCCCGGCGATAAAAAAGTTCAAACAGAGCTTAATGTAAGTTCAGTTAAAAAAATGTCCCGAACCATTTTTGTTTTAGAACTTATTTTACGCAATATTGAATCAGGAGCAAACAATACCAAACGTGAAGTATATTATATTGCCAAAGGTGAAATTAAACACAATCCCACTTTGAAGCCGCTTGATTTTGAAGATCAAAATGAAAGTGATGAAATTATCGATTTTATCTGTGAAATGATGGAATGTTATCGTGAAGATTTAAATTGTTTTGCTAACGATCGTGGTGGCCAAACTTATAGTGGGCAGCTTATAGTAGAAGAAACCATGCCCGATGGTGATAAAGCTGTGATTGATCTTTCAAAATTAGGCACGGCCCCCTTTCAACCTAAAAACCGTCCCCAAAGTTTAAAACTAAAAGCCAGAAAGAAAATTGATTTTTGTCTCATTGTTGAATCAGAAGGTACGGCCAATACTTTAGTTTCAAGTGGTTTTACCAAGCGCAATAATGTGATTTTACTAGGTGCTCAAGGGGTTCCCTCAAATGCTGTAAGAGGTTGGACAAAACTCATTCAAGAAGAATTAGCGATTCCTATTTATTTTTTTGGAGATCTCGATGCTTATACATTGCAAAATATTTTCCGAACATTAAAAGCAGGTTCTGCAGCAAGCCTTATTCGCAATCAAGATTTTTCAGCTCCTGATGTTAAATTTTTAGGAGTGTTGCCCGAGGATATTAAAAAATATGATTTGCCTGATTATGCCGTAAAAGAAAATGATGCCACTGAAAGCCGGGCCTTAAAGAAGGCCAGAGATGCCTTGGAGAATGATCCGTTTTTTCAAGATAAAAAAAATAAGGGTTTGTCTGATATTTTAAAATGGCTTTTAAAAAACAAACGTCGTTGTGAACAACAATCCTTTTTTTCGGTTAATCCCAGGGATCCTTTAATGCCCGAAAAAATCATCCTCGATAAAATCAAAAACAAAAATTTTGTTTAAAGTTTCATTCGCCCGATTAGCAATTTCTTGAAAAGATCCAACGCCTTCCATTTCTCCAATAATATCTAAAACACCAATGTCTGTTTTGAGGTAGAGATTTTTGATGTTGTCTAATTGCTCTGGAAACTTGAGAAACGATAATTTCTGATGAGAGGAATTAATTTTTGATTTTCTAAACCCTGATTAATTAATTCAAGACAGGTTTCATTCAAGGACAAAGCTGTTTTTTGAGCATGAGTGATAAGCTTTTCGTGCAAGGTAGGATGCATGCGGAGAACAAATTTTCCAGATAATTTCATATAGTACTATAATTTTTAAAAAGCATAAAGGGTTTTTCATTGATGTTTTGTAGGTCAACTTTTTTGGTTCTTTTTTACCCCACTTGGGGGGAATACCCGTCAGTTTTCGGGGAGTTATCTTCTTTTCCATCTGTAAGTCAATATAAAAAATACAATAAATTCAATGACTTATAAATTAATACACTTTTGGGAATATGGCATATTCTTTGCTTATCCTTAAGGGATGTCGCCGTTGGTGTGGAAACCATATGGCTGGCGACAAAACACAATTTGACCCAACTTTAGGTTCTTCTTTTGAGGACTACGATCTTAGCTACACTCCCGATGAGTTAGAGTATATTACTTTTGATGATGGTTTAGATGATTACGAGCAAGCTATTATCAGGGCTTACAATGAGGGCCTCTATGGACCAGTGAAAGCTCCAGAAGATTGGCCCAAAAATTTTCGTAATCAAAGTGTTCTTACACGTTCTATTCCCATATCAAGCGATATTCAAAATACTCCCGAAAACAAAAATGCCCAGCTTATTGCCAGCTACCAAGATAAATTAAACCAAATTTTTGAATTGGCTTGTCAGTTACCCAATAGCCCTGTGGCAGGCATGAGTTATGGAAATGCCGATAGTGATTTTATTCCCTTAGAATGCCAAGGCAATGTAGATGACCAAACCAGGGCTCGTCTTCAAGATTTTGAACAATTTTTTGCTCATGGGTTAGATATCACTACACGCTGGGGAATTGGTTTTACCAGGGAAGCTCAAAAAGAAATTGATACTGTTTTAGCAGCTGTAAATGGAGAAGCCTGGGATTATGAATACCATCAAGAAGTAGAGGGTGGGTCTCAATGGGATGAAGATCTTGTAAGTTATGATCCTGAAAACGAGGCTCCTGTGGTTGGAAGTCTTGATCCTGCAGTTGAGGGAAGTTCTTTTTCAAGTGGGGGCTTATTTTATGCAGCCCAGCACAGTGGGGAATTAAAATTATTAGAAGTTGATCCCAACGCAAAAGATCCTCAGGCACAATGTTCTAACTATGCTCGTAAACTAGTTCAACATGTTTCCACTATTCCCTACGATTTATTTCAAGATGCCTGGAATGTAAGACAATACTTGGCTCCCTACACCATCGATCGTTCCGATATTTCCATGAGAGATTTTTACAGAGGGCTGCCAGGAAATGTGAACCAGGGCCCAGAATACCAAGCAGCGCTCGAACGTTTTTATGCAGCAGCTCTGGCAGAACCTTTTTCCATAATGACCCTATTTTATGAAGGCACCCAATCACGAGGGGCTGCTACCCGTAAAAGCTCGTCAGATAGTGTGAGTCATATTGGGATGAGTTTAGGAGGGATAACCTCTACAGAAACTGTAAATGGTAACCAAAGTTTAGCCAAAGCTTTAATTCAGCACTATGGCATTCAGCCTGGCCTTGAATTTTTATTAGGAAATATTGAAGTAAGTTACCAAGGACAAAAAGTTTATTACGATCAAGTTTCTCATGAATTTATAAATGATGCTGGAGATATCATTCAACTAGGAGAAGGGAATCAAGCTATTCAAGTAACTGACGTGCGCCTTGCTCATCAGGTTGGAAACTATCAGGGTTTTGTTTCCTTAATCGCTCTTTTAGGAACGGGGCGCTACCATCCCACTGATTTGATGTCCATCCAAAACGGCTATCTTTTACCAGAATATCAAGATTTAAAGAGTCGCATTCAAGCGGAAAATGGAACCTCACGACCTCTCGTTTCCTCAAGCTCAGATTTTATTCCCGTTACAGATACTTTCTATGTCAACCCAGGAGAAAATCTTTCAGCACTTCTTCAAGCTAAAGGAATTACAGGTGAAAAATATTCTCTTTTCCAACTCTATTGTGCTGATCAAATGGGAATATTTATCAATCAACTTTTTTCAAATAGGCAACAATTTAGCATTCCTGATTTTGAGGCTTACAAAACCAATCTGGATTCTCGTGGTGGTAAACAAGCAGTTGCTGCCAGCCTTGCTGCAAAGGCTTACCCAGCAGATCAGTATGCCACCTTTGTAGTTTCTGCAGGGCAAGATCCCTATGATTTATTAGGTTCCTGGTTTGGAAGTGATTTTGTGTTTGGTTTAACTCCTCAAATTAAAGATCAACTCATTGGAGCCATTTTTGATTACAACAATTATTTTGTAGGCCAATGGCCCAATCGAGACGCGGCTGATTGGGGAGCGGGAATGATTTTTGCCATGAGCCATGAAGATGTGGCGCAATACAAAGATTGGGCAAAAAATGTTAATCGCTCTTATCAGGCTGGTATTTCTACATCATCGGTTACTGTTACCGTAAAAGGACAACCCTTAACTTTGGATTCATCTTTAGTAAGTAGCGCACAGGCCGCTACTTCTGATTATGGCGAGCAAGCCGAACTTCTAGCCCTTCATTTGATTGAAAAAGGGCAGGGAGGGAGAAAGGCGTGGGTGGAAGATATTTTACAATCCAGTGATTGGACTAAAGGGTATGTAACCACCACAGGAGCCATTGAAACAAATATTGCCATGTATGCCCGTGAGAGGGGAATGACGGTTGATGAAGCTCGTGCCGAGTTACGCAGTGATCCCACAGCTTCCATACGTTTTGCCTCATGGCTTTTGGGTAACTACAAGCGTGATGTTAACCGTGTAGCTGCAGGGTTTGAACGTAAATATGGTGTTACTCTATCCCCAGAACAAAAAAGTATGGCAGCCCTGGATGCCTTTAATGCCGGTGGTATCAAGCGTGCACAGTTTATGGGATTTCAATACATGGTGGGAAATTTATTACAAGATCATGGAGTTCATTTAAGCAATTACAAGGTAGATGGTTATGCAGGAACAGAAATGGGCATGGCTGTAAGAGCTCTTCAAAATATTTTAGGTGATGTTTCTGGTGTTGATTGGAATGGAGTGATTGCCCAGTTAAGTAGGGGAGAAGAAATCACCAGTGGTCCGCTTTATGATGCCGTGGTGCAAGCCAATATAGCTGTAGGACATAAGCCTCTTCTTTTCTTGGGAGTAGAAGAATACCATTATCCCTGGGTTAAAACAAATTACGGATTAAATACCTACCGCTACGCCCAGGATGTAGAAGCTCAATTAAGGCAAGCCCAATTAATTTCTTAACTTAACCCCCCAAAAAAAAGCATCACAGATTATAAGCATAAAATTGTTGTTGATTTTCATGAAAATACATAATAGTGTTATGGAATGATTAACTACGAGCGAATACTCGATTTAAGGAAACTGCTCAAACAGAAATCATTTTTTCTTTTTGGCCCTCGCTCCACGGGAAAGAGTACTCTTATTGAAAAACAGCTTCCCAAGGCTCGTGTTTATGACTTGCTGGATGCCAAAGTTTTTTCGCGTCTCATCCGAAATCCGTCACTTTTGGAGGAGGAAAACAAAACAAAGGTTCCAATCATTGTCATTGATGAAATTCAAAAATTCCCTCCCTTGTTAGACGAAGTGCAACGTTTGATCAGAAAGTATGGATGGACCTTTTTGCTTACAGGGAGCAGCGCCCGTAAATTGAAACGGGGAGCTTCCAATCTCTTGGCTGGAAGAGCCTGGATGGCAGAACTTTTTCCTCTGGTATCTGCTGAGATCCCACAGTTTGACCTGCTAACCTACCTTAATCGAGGAGGACTTCCCCAGGTTTATGGAAGTGAGAACCCTTGCGAAGAACTGGAAAATTATATTTCTCTTTATCTCAAAGAAGAGATTCAAAATGAATCGCTAACGCGTAATCTTCCCTCTTTTTCCGCATTTCTCGATGCTATTGCCCTTTCCAACGGGGAGGAAATCAATTTTGAATCCTTCGCCAGTGATTGCGGGGTATCACCAGTAACTGCAAAAAACTATGTTAAAATAATCGAGGACACTCTTATTGGGTTTTCGTTAAAAGGATATACAAAGACCAAAAAAAGAAAGGCGACCAGTCGCATCAAACATTATCTTTTTGATGGTGGTGTGGTGAATACACTTTGTCACCGTGGTGAAATTTTTCCCAAATCGGAATTGTTTGGAAAAGCATTGGAACAGTTTATCATCCAGGAAGTTAGGGCCTATCTCAGTTATCGACGAATCCGCAAAGAGCTTAAATATTGGAGATCCGTTTCCCAGTTTGAGGTTGATTTGATTATTGGGCAGGATATGGCCATTGAAATCAAGGCCACAAATCAGGTATCTGACAAGCATCTCAAGGGATTGCGCGCGTTAAAAGAAGAGGGACAAATCAAAAATTTTACCATTGTTTCGATGGATGAGTCCCTCAGGCAAACCAAGGATGGCATTTTTATTTATCCCTGGAAGGAATTTCTAAACCGTCTGTGGAAAAATCAGCTTTTTTAAAGCTCGCCCAGTACGGTAGATGGTCCGAAGCAGTGAGTTGCAGATTGTCTCCTTCAAGAAAAGTGAAGAAGTCATCCACCAGGATATGATCAATTTTTTTAATGGCCTCCCAGCTAGGCATTGTAAATACAGGCTCTAAGGGTTCTGCATTGTGAAGCTGGCTCGTATTTAAAATAATTTTTAAAGCTTCTCCATCTTCTTCCATTTTTAAAATTTTTTCTAATTTTAAATTTTCACTGTAAGCCGACACACTATTAAAATCCCCCAGAACAAATTGAGATACCCCCTTCCCCAAGTCTCTAATTGCATTTGCCAATATCCTTGCCTGCTCATTTCGAGTTTTCTGTTTAAAAGCCTCTAAGTGGACATTCCACGCAATTATTTTTTGATCACCATCAGTTAAAGTTAATTTTTGTGCAATGCGATCCAGGTAAAACCAATTATACCAAAAGGCATTATCTTGAGGTTTTTCAAAATGCAGGAGCTCTTGTTGCTCAATGGGATAGCGGGAAAGCACAGCCTGCCCAGAAACAACCGATCTAAAATGCAAAGCAAGGGGCCAGTAGGGCCAGGCCACATATTTTTTATTCCAAGTAACCACATAGGCTGCAAAGGGATAACCCAGTTTCTGATTGAGGTATAAAAGTTGGTTGATATCAAAGCTGCGATAAGATTTAAAATCAACTTCTTGCAGGCCAATCACATCGGGATTCATTTTTTGAATGGCTAAAGCTAGTTTATCCAAATTGTAAAGCACTTCCTCCTTGGTGAGAATTGCGCCCTTGTTATTTTTTTCTCCAGAAGCATAACCGATATTGTAGGTAGCTAAAGTGAGAGTAGGTTTTGGAACAGGTATTACATTTTCTTGAAAATGAATAACATGGTGGAGAGGGAATTCTTTTTCATCAACGGAAGGCTGGATGGCGTAGATGAGGAAAATGGAAAAAATGAGAATTGGGGAAAAAAGAATAAGAAATATTTTTTTCATAAGTATTTGTCACCTGAATAATTTGTCATCTTTACGCCACTTGTCATCCCCGCGGAGGCGGGGATCCATCTGTGTCATCGCGAGGAGCCCCTAAAGGGCGACGTGGCGATCCAGGTTTAATTAACCTGGATTGCTTCACTCCCATTGGTCGTTCGCAATGACGGGATCAAAAGATGGATTCCCGTTTTCACGGGAATGACAGGGTCTTTATCCACCCTTGCATCAGTCGTCTCCCATTTTTTACTGCTGTTTCCACTGTTTTGCCCTTAGCTATTTCTGCTGCAATCAAACTGGCGAGGCTACATCCCGTTCCTCTTAAACCTTTTCGGTTTAATTGAGGATAAATAAACCATTTTATTTTTTTATCTGTGATGAGAAGATCAAAAACCTTTTTATTTTCTTTAAAACCCTTAATGCATACCGGAACTTTATAATTAACCCATAATTTTAAACCAGCAATGAGAACATCACTCTGCGATTTGATCTTGATTCCAGAAAAAAAAGAAGCCTCCTGCCAGTTTGGAGTCCAAAAACTACAAAGCGGGATCATGTTTTTTTGTAAGGCTAAAATTCCTTTTTTTGTAAGCAGGACTCCCCCAGTAGATGAACAAAAAACTGGGTCTAAGATCAGAGGAGGATGGTTTTTATTTTTTTTAAAAAAAGACACGAGATGTGTCACAATTTTTTCGTTTCCCAGCATGCCTATTTTAATAGATCCAAATTGAGAGAGAGGGCATATCGCTTTCAGTTGTGTTTTAAAAATATTTTCTGAAACAACATTGGTAGAAAAAAAACGGGTTTTATTTTGGGAAGTTAAAGCCGTAACAATAGCAGAGGCAGCTAATTTTTGAGATTGAACGATGCGTAAATCCCTTAAAAGGCCTGCATTTCCAGAGGGATCGAGTCCAGCGATGATGAGAACTTTTTGAATGGTCATCATGAGATTTGTTTGTAGGGGCAACCCCCTGTGGTTGCCCGGGCAGGCACTGGGGCCTGCCCCTACGGAGTATTTATTTCCCTTCAAAAGTAATTCTTGGATCTACCCAAACATACAGCACATCTGAAACTAAAAGGCTAATCAAGGTAAGAAAAGCATCAATGGTGGCTATGCCCATAATTACATTGTAATCGCGACCCAGCACAGCATCAAAAGATAAAAGCCCCATTCCTGGAATTGAAAATATTTTTTCTATAATAACCGAACCACCCAAAAGGGCAGGGAGCAAGGTTCCCATCAAAGTAATAAAAGGGATCATGGCGTTTCTTAAGGCATGTTTAAAAATAACACGAGATTCCGATAAACCCTTGGCCCTGGCCGTACGAATAAAATCCTGACGTACAACTTCCAAAAAATTGCTTCGTGCAAAACGTGACAAAAAAGCAAAACTTCCATACACAGAAGCCACAATAGGAAGAAATAAGTGCCATACTACATCTCCAATCCAACGCCACCAAGGCAAACTATCTGCCATCTCAGATTCGTAACCCATCAATGGAAACCAATTGAGATACTCGCCTCCTGCAAAAAAAACCAAAAGAAGGGTTGCAACCCAAAAAGTAGGCAGAGAATAGAGAATAAAAAGTTTGATCATCACTATTTTATCCAGCACACTGTCTTTATTTAAGGCAGACCATATTCCCAAAGGCACCGAAATAAAATACACAATGGCAATAGTAATCAGATTTAAAGCGAGAGTAATTGGCAGGGCTTCTTTAATACGTCCCATCACAGGACGTTTATCTTTAAGAGATAAACCAAAATCAAGCTTTGTAATATTTTTAAGCCACTTGAGATAAAAAAGAGTGTTTTCTCCAACCCATTTGGCAGCCTTGTTATCCTTGGGATACCAAGCAGGCAGGTCTAGAGGGCTTGTTTGTTTAGAAAGCTCACTAGCCAATGCCTGCGGTGAAATATTATCCCCTGCAAACATTAATTTTAACGATACAGGATCACCTGGTGCTAATTTCATAACCAAAAAAGTAACAAAGGTAATTCCCAGGAGAGTAGGGATCATAATCAGCATTCTTTTCATGAGGTAATTAAGCATTTAATTTTTTGGTACCCATTCTTTAGTTTCGATACCTGCTTTGTGCACAACAACATTTTCAAATCTTTTTGAAACAACAACAAGAGAAGAATTAACAAATAAAAAAGTGTAAGGTTGCTCACGAGAAATAATATCTTGGAGTTCATAATAAAGTTTATTTCTTTTTGCCTCGTTAAATTCAACTTTGGCTTTTTCCATCAAAAAGTCTGCCTCAGGATTTTCAAAACTAATAAAATTAGAACCCCTATCTATTTTTGCCTGTGAAGAATGCCATACCTGGTAAGGATCTGTTTCAAAACTCGAAGACCAACCAAGAGCCGTTGCATCAAAATTTTTCTTTTCGATTCGATCTAAAAAAGCAGCCCATTCCATGCGTTCAATAGACATATCAATTCCAACTTTTTTAAAATCTTCTTTCATAATAGGACCTAAACGCTCACCAAATTTAGATCCAGAAGGGTAGAGAAAGTTAAAACGAAAAGTAATTTGATTTTTATCAAGCCATCCATCGCCATTTGTATCCTTCCAGCCAGCCTCAGAAAGAAGGATTCTTGCTTTTTGTGGATCATAAGGATGTGGTACTAAACTAGTATTATATTGATCTGTACCAATAAAAAAAGGGCTCTCTACAATTTTTCCAAGGCTAAAATTAATTTTTTCAAGAATTTTTTTACGATCAATCATCAAAGTCATGGCGATACGAACTTTTGCATCAGAAAAAAGGGGGCTTACATTATTCCAGCCAATGTAATTATAGCCTGGCACATAGTATTCTAGTTTATAAAAGGATTCTTCAAATTTTTTGGTATTTGTTTGTTTAATCCATTGAATAGGACGAATAGAAGCTAAGTCTAGCTCTCCTTTTTTTAAAACCTGCAGTGTCACGGTATCATCGGTAATGATTTTAAACTGCATTTTTTTAATAGCTGGTTTTTTATCCCAATAATTTTCATATCTTTCTAAAATAATTCTTTTTCCCGTTTTCCATTCTATAAAGCGATAGGGGCCTGTACCAATAGGCGAGCGGTTTGCAGGATTTTGAGAAAAAGCGGTTTCTGTATCATAAATATGTTTAGGAATGAGAGGAATGCTTCCGCACATGCTTAAGGCTAAAAAATAAGGTTTGCTGTAAACAAAGCGTACTGTGTAATCATCAATTTTTTCCACCTTGGAAATATCGGCATAATAAACCCTTAAGAAGGGAGCTTCCACCTTGGGATTAAGAATGGTTTCAAAAGAAAAAACAACATCATCAGCAGTAAAGGGATGCCCATCATGCCAAATAACCCCTTTTCTTAAGTAAAAAATATATTCCAGATGATTGGAGGAAATTTTCCAATGTGTAGCTAATTTTGGAATAAATTCCAAGGTGTCTAAGTCTCTATCGATAAGGGAATCGTGCACATAAGAATTAATGCGCGAAGCATAGGCATCACTGGCTGTAATAGGATTTAAGGTATCGGGTTCTGCACTTAACCCAATACGCAAGGTGTCAGGGACAACAGAATCTTGATTTGCACAAGAAACAAAGAATACAAAAGAAAAAAAGACTAAAAAAAATGTCATCCTGAACCAGGATGTCATTCTGAGGCGTAGCCGAAGAATCTCATGGTCTGGAGATCCTTCATCCGCCTCTGGCGGATGAAGGATGACAGGAATTGTAGTGAAGGATCTCATTACTGAACAGAAACCATTTGCCATGTGATTTTAAGATATTTCTTTTTATAGTTAATTTCTATTTTTTGGGGATATTTTCCCAAAGGAGTTTTTTTAAAATCCCCAAAATGAACAATCAGTTTTTTGTTTCCAATTTTTTTTTCAAGCTGAATTAAATCTCCTTCTTTTGATTTGATAACAGTACAGTTTACACAAGTTGATGGAATGCGGTAAAGAAGAAAACTTGTGAGCTCTTTTAAGTTTAAAGGAAGATTGAGTAGGTGTTTTGAATTTTTTGTTGTGGTTACAAAGGCTAAAGTATTGCCAAAATCATCCAGAGCTTCAAATTGGGCACAATCTATGTTTTTGATAACGACGGCATTTTCAAATTGATGTGTTTTTTGTCCTTTTGTAAACGTGACTAAAGCATGACCTTTTAGTTGAGAAAATCCCGAAAGAAAAATAAAGATAAATAAAAAACAAGTTAAATTTTTCATTTTAAATAAAGGTCAGCTTTTTTGAGAATGTTTTTTGTATTGTCATTGCGACCCCTTGTCCCGTCATCACGAGCGACCAACGGGAGCGTGGTGATCCAGGTTTAATTAACCTGGATTGCTTCAGCCCCTTCAGGGCTTCGCAATGACGTTTTCCTTTTAAATATTACAATTGCCCTAATTTCTCCCTTATTTTAAGTAATTCTTCTTCATCTTTTTTATTTTTATTTGTATTTTTTTCCATTTCAAAAAGGGCTTGTTCAAAATAAGTGCGTGCTTTTTTTCTATTCCCCATTTTTTGATAAACTTCTCCCAAGTGAATTAAGATGGTAGGAACATTTGGAGAGAGGAAGTTAGCTTTTTCTAAAAAAGAAAGAGCTTTTTCAATTTGTCCTTTTTGAAAATAAACCCATCCTAAACTATCTGCAATGTAACCGTCATTGGGTTTAATGGAAAAAGCCTTTTCAATTAATTCTTGAGCGCGGTTTAACTCTTCCCCTTTTTCAGCTAATGAATATCCAATAAAGTTAAGAGCCAGAGCATTTTTATCGTTTAATTTAAGCACTTCTTCCATGATTTCTAAACTTTTTTTGGTTTCACCCATTTTGTCATAAATAACACCTTTAGAAAAAAGAAGTTCCTCGTTTTGTGGAATTTTTTTAAGCCCATCATCAATGGCTTGCATGGCTTCATCATGTTTTTCTTCGCCTAGATAAATATTAACCAAAAGAGAATAATATTCAGGATGATCTGGATATTTTTGAATATTAGTTTTGGCCATTTCGATGGCTTTTTGTGGTTGTTTGGTTTTTTTAAAAACTAAAGCCTTGCTGCCCACGGAATCGGCATAAAAAGAAGACTGAGGTGGAACCTGATTAAGGTGGTCCAAAGACTTATCATAAGCTTTCAATTCTAGGTAGAGAAGCCCCAAGTAATAATGAATGCGATCCGAACGGGGATTACTTTCTAAAATATCTTGAAAGATTAAAATCGCCTGTTCCAAATTTTTTAATTCATAATGAAGGAGCGCAGTTTTAATTTTAAGTGATAAATCAGAAGGATTATTAATAGTTAATTCATCAAAAAGTTTTAAGGCTTGGTTATAATCTTTTTTGGCCAAATGAATTTCTGCAACAAGTCTCATGGCTCTCTGGTCGTTGGGGAAAATATTGAGGATGTTTTCATAAATTTGCAGTGCCTTATTTAAATCCTTGATTTGAGTGGCATAAATACTTCCTAAATAATAATGCGCTCCAATAGATTCTGGATAATATTGGATGATTTTTTTCAAAGCTTCTATGGCTTCCTTGGTTTTATCTTGCAGAAGATATTCTTGGGCTAAAAGATTGTAGGCTTCTTCGTTTTTAAAATCCTTCCCAATGACTTGTTTGTAATAATCAATGGCTGCATCTGATTGACGGATAGATGTATTAATTTTTCCTAAAAGTAAAAGTACAGAAACATCATTCGGATGAGTTTTTAGTGCTTTAAGCCCTATTTCTTTAGCTTCTTTAAGTTTATTTTCGCGGGCCAAAGAGTAAGCCTTGCGTACTAAAAGAAAAGCTGAACTTGGATTTTTTTGGATGGATTTATCAAGATAAAGATTAGAAAATTCTTCCTTACCAGCAATATCTTCTACTTGTGAAACAAGATAGTAATAAATACTTTTTCCTCGATCACTGAGAGATTTTTCAGCTTTTAAATAGTGATAATTGGTTTTGGCATTTTTAGGGTGATGAGAACAAGAAACTAAAAAAATACCCAAGAAACCAAGGGTGAAATAAATAAAAGAACGTTTTCTTATCATGAAGGATTAAACCCTAAAACATTCTGCATCGAGTAAAGACCTGGTTTTTGATTTGCTACCCATTGCGAAGCCTTTAGGGCCCCATCAGCAAAGGTATGGCGGTTGGTAGCTACATGTTTAAATTCCACTCTTTCACCAGTGCCACAAAACATAACAGTATGTTCACCTACAATATCACCCCCACGAATAACCTGCATGCCAATTTCTTTGGAAGCACGCTCCCCTGTAAGGCCCTGTCTGTGAAAATTAAAATCTTTTGGGTAATTTCTTTTTGTGGCTTGGGCAATTACTTTTGCCAACCCAATAGCCGTGCCTGATGGGGCATCTTTTTTTAAACGATGGTGAGCTTCGATAATTTCGATATCGTAATCTGAAAGGGTAGAGGCTGCTTCACTTAAAAGCTTAAAAAGTAAATTAACTCCAACACTCATATTGGGGGAGAAAACAATCGGGATATTTTTTGCAGCTTTCTCAATTTCTTTTTTTGCAGTTTCAGTAAATCCTGTTGTGCCTATCACAACGGGAATTTTTTTTTCAGTACAAGAATATACATGGGCAAGACTAGCTTTTGGATCAGTAAAATCAATAACAACAGCTTTTTTGGTAAGGAGGGTTTCTAATGAAGATGAAACGATAACATCACCTATATTTTGGCCAATGAGAGGAGAGTCTTTTTTTTCGGTGGCCCCTATTAAAAAAATATTCTGAAACTTAGCTCTTTCAATGAGGGCTTTTCCCATTTTTCCGGCACAGCCTGTAATAATAACGGGAGTCATATGAGTTGATATTCCTTTAACACTGATTGAAGTTTTACTCTATTGGATTTAGAGAGTCCAACCAAAGGCAAACGATATTCTTCTTCTATCAAGCCCATCATGGCTAAGCTGGCTTTTACAGGAATGGGATTGGTTTCAATAAACATTGCACCATGAAGGGGCATTAATTTTTGGTGCATTTCTTCTGCTTTTTTAATTTGCCCTTTTTGAAAGTAATCCCACTCCAAAAAACATTCTTTTGGTACCACATTGGCAGTTACCGAAATAGCTCCCTTGGCCCCTAGTTTCAACATGTCCAGGGTTTGGGCATCTTCGCCAGAAAGAAGTGAAAAAGTTTGAGGGCAGAAATCGATAATTTTTTTAGCTTGTTCTAGCGAACCTGATGCTTCTTTAATTCCAACAATAGTATCAATTTGTGAAAGCCTGACAACGGTTTCTGGCAGCATGTTCACTGCTGTTCTGCCGGGAACATTGTAGAGAATAATAGGAAGATCACTTGAAGCGGCTACGGCTTTAAAATGTTGGTAGAGCCCCTCTTGAGTTGGTTTGTTGTAATAAGGGGTAATTTGCAGGCTACCATCGGCCCCTATTTTTTTTGCACTTTGATGAAGCCTAATGGCCTCATGGGTTGCATTAGAACCCGTGCCAGCTAACACTTTTACTCTTTTCGCAACGTGTTCAACAGTAATTTGAATCACCAGGTCATGCTCACTATGAGTTAAAGTGGCCGATTCTCCTGTAGTCCCACAGGGGACTATCACTTGTGTGCCATTTTCAATTTGGCGATCAATCAAGCGTCGCAAACTAGTTTCATCTAACTTGCCATTTTTGAATGGCGTTACAATGGCAACCATGGATCCACTAAACATCTATTTCTCCTTCAAACACGGTGGTGGCAGGCCCCGTCATAAAAACAGGATTGCCCATGCCTTTCCACTCAATTTTTAATTCTCCTCCAAGAAGAGTGACAGTAACTGTTTGGTCTGTTTTTTTCAAGAGTTGGGTTGCCACCAAGGCAGCACAAGCTCCTGTGCCACAAGCCAGTGTTTCGCCAGTGCCTCTTTCCCACACGCGCATTTTCAAATGATGGGAGTTTACAACTTCAACAAATTCTACATTAACCCCTTTTTGGAAAAAGGGATGATGTTCCAAACGAGGCCCTAAACTGGTAACGGGGGCTTTTTTTACATTGTCAACTAAAAGCACACAATGAGGATTGCCCATCGAAATACAAATAACGTGTAAGCTTTGTTCCTCAAGGGCAAGAGGGGTAAGAATTTGTTTTCCTTCTAGAACAGGTTCTTTCATATTCACACGAACCCAAATGGTTTCTTGAGTTGTGCCTGGATGCCCGGGAATAATTTGAGGTGTAATAATTCCAGCTGGGGTTTCTACTTGAATTTGCTCTTGCCTCGTGATCCCCTTATCTCTTACATATTTTGCAAAGCATCTTATTCCATTGCCACACATTTCAATAAGGCCGCCATCAGCATTATATATCTCGGTTTTGAAATCTGTATTTGTTTTGGGAGGCAAAACAATAAAAAGTTGATCGGCTCCAATCCCAAAATGACGATCACATATTTTTTTAATTTGATCCACGGTAAGATTTGGCGCATTTTTCATCCCATTGATGAAAATAAAATCGTTTCCGCAGCCATGCATTTTGGTAAAAGCAATTCTCATATCAAACAAAATCTGGGATTTTTTCTCCCCGAATGAGGTCCTCCATTTTTTCGCGTTCACGAATTAAAGCATATTGATTTCCAGAAACTAAAACTTCTGCTGCTTTTGGTCTTGAGTTGTAAGTTGATGACATCGAAAACCCATAAGCCCCGGCACTATTAAAGGCCATCAATTCACCAGACTCAAAAATGGGAATCACGCGATCCTTGGCTAAAAAATCACCTGTTTCACAAATAGGTCCTACAACATCGGCTTTTATTTCTTTTCTACCTTCATTTGTTTTAACGGGCACAATACCATGATAAGCATCGTAGAGTGCAGGACGCATTAAATCGTTGGAAGCAGCATCTACAATCACAAAAGATTTGCTGTCTCGCTCTTTGTTGTACAAAACCTGGCTTACCAAAATAGCCGTATTGCCAACCAAAAAACGCCCTGGTTCAAAAATAAGTTTGAGATCACAATGTTTCAATTCGCCAAGGAGAGCTTGCGCATATTGCTGAGGGTGAGGTGGTTTTTCATTATGATAAGTAATCCCAAGCCCTCCACCTAAATCCAGGTATTTAAGTTTAATTCCTTTTTTGGTGATAACCTCCACCAAACTTAAAATCTTGCGTAAGGCTTCTACAAAGGGTTCTACGGTAGTTAATTGAGAACCAATATGGCAGGCTATTCCTACAATTTCTAAATGACTCATCTTAACCATTTGTTCATAGAGAGCTGCTGTTTTTTCATGGCTAATTCCAAATTTGCTTTCTTTTAATCCCGTTGAAATGTAAGCATGAGTTTGAGGATCTACATCAGGATTTACTCGTAAGGCCACAGGAGCTTTTTTATCTAAACTTTTAGCTACTTCGTTTAAGGTGTTCATCTCTGCAATAGATTCAACATTAAATTGTAGAATTCCGGCATTTAAAGCTTGTTTCATTTCTTCACGAGACTTCCCCACGCCTGAAAAAACAATGCGTTTTGGTGCACACCCTGCTTTTAAAGCCCTAAAAAGTTCTCCTCCGGTAACAACATCAATGCCACCACCTAGGTTGACAAAGGTTTTAAGAATGGATCCATTTGAATTAGCTTTCATGGAAAAACAAATCAGGTGATCATGCTCTTTAAAGGCCGTATCAAAAAGTTGGAATTGATTTTTTAAAGCCCCATGGCTGTAAACATAGAGGGGTGTTCCAAACTCATGAGCTAGTTTTGGGATGTTTACATCTTCGCAATGAAGAATTTGATTTTTGTAGTTAAAAAATGTGTTCATGCTGTACGCTCAGGGTCGCCCGCGGTGTCAGTTTAGCAATTATTTTTTCATTCCAAGAATTTTTTTGGCACGTTGGATTTCTTTTTTAACACAGGTAGCTGCAGTGCCACCAATGCCTTTTCTTCGATTGATGGAATTATACACATTAAGCCAATGTTTCACATCTTCACTAAACTGAGATGAAAATTCCTTTAACTTTTTAAGTGGAAGATTTTCCAGAGTGGTTTTATTTTCCAAACAATACCGAATGATCGTTCCTACAATTTCATGAGCTTCCCGAAATGCAATTTTTTTACCCACTAAATAATCAGCCAAATCTGTGGCTAAAACAAAACCTTCTTCATTGGCTTTTTTTGTTTTTTCAGCATTAAAACTTAAGCCACTGACAAGCCTTTCCAAAATTTCTAGTATATCTAAAATGGTGTCTACGGAATCAAAAAGAGCTTCTTTGTCTTCTTGTAAATCTTTATTGTAAGCCAACGGGAGCCCTTTGATTACAGTTAATAGGCTGATGAGATGCCCATAAACTCGTCCTGTTTTTCCCCGAATCAGTTCTGGAACATCAGGATTAATTTTTTGCGGCATCATGGACGAACCGGTGCAAAAATCTTCGGGGAGTTTTATAAATTGAAATTCTTGGCTACACCATAAAACAAGTTCTTCGGCAAATCTCGAAAGATGGGCAATAAGGAGGGCATTATTAAAAAGAATTTCTGCTACAAAATCCCGATCCGAAACAGCATCTAAACTGTTGTGAGTAACCCCGTTAAGTTCCAATTTTTTGGCAACAAATTCTCGATCTAAATCAAAGGTTGATCCTGCCAAGGCTCCCGATCCAAGAGGTGAAACAGCCAGCCTTTTACCTGTTTGCGTAAATCGTTCAAAATCCCTTGTTAGCATTTCAAAATAAGCCATGAGATGGTGTGCAGCTAAAATAGGTTGGGCTCTTTGCAAATGAGTATAGCCGGGCATCACTACATTTAGATTATTTTCTGCTGTACTCACCAGGGCTTTTTGCACAGAAGAAATTTGATTTAAAATTTCCCAAATTTTTTTTCTGCAATAAAGCCTTAAATCAAGTGCTACTTGATCGTTACGGCTTCTGCCTGTGTGCAATTTTTTTCCAACATTCCCAATTTTGTTTACAAGCAGGGTCTCAATTGCCATGTGGATATCTTCCAGGGTGTCATCTAAAACTACTTTCCCAAGCTTAAATTCTTTTTTAATTTCACTTAAACCCCTGAAAATTTCTTCCCATTCACTTTCAGTGAGCACACCGATTTTTTGAAGCATTTCTGCATGGGCTAGTGAGCCTTCAATATCTTCTGCAAAGAGTCTTTGATCAAATGAAAGAGAGGCATTAAAACGCTCCAACAAGGGATCACTTGTTTTTTCAAATCGACCACTCCAAGATTTTTTATGAGGAAGTTTCATAGGTTAGAATTATCAGGGAGATCCCTAATTGTCAATTTAGGGGGAAGGTTAGTTGGGCAAAAGATTCCTCTAGAGTCAAGCCCCTGACATAAGGAAAAAAATGCCTAGTCCAAATATAATGTAAATATATGATTTTATTATATTTTTTTTAATGATTCTTTGGCCTTTTATGGTCTCATCTTTGCAAAATAAAAAAACGTTGGGTAGGGTATTAAGGAAATAAGCGATGTCTGGTTTTTCAATTCAAGCCATTTTAAGCAAATTATCGGAAAAAACTTGGGAAGGGAGTTTTGATCCCATCCAGGATTTTTTATTGCATGCAGCCAATATCAATGGAGATCCAATTTTATCAGATGTTGAATGGAGAAGGGCTACCGAGGAAGGTGGTGCTTTTTTAGCACAGTTAACTGATCAAGATAAAAATACAATGCTTGCTCATTTAACCACTCTTTTTAGGCAAGTAGACGGGGCTGATTTGGGAAAAAAACAATATGTAGCAACCTTTGGTTCGGTACCCAGTGGCGATGGATTTATTCACTGGTTTTTAATTCGGGATGATTTTCGAAATGAAGAAACCCTGTATGCCTGTGATGACCACGGAAGACGAGTTGAAGTAACAGATCGTATTCAAGAAAGAGCTTATTTGGCTAATGCCATTAAAGAATCGGGTCAATCTGAGTGGCAACATATTTTTTCACTTTTTGAAATGGGTGATCGTTATTGTTTAGTAGGCCCAGATGGTGATGTTGATTCTGCTATTGCCAGTGGACAAACTTTGATGAGTCGTATTGCTAATACTAATTTTCCCTACGAAGTTTCTTTGGCCTTAGTAAAAGAAGAAACAGGTTGGCTTCCCTATCTTTATTTGGGAGTTGCTACCAGCGTATCTATGGAGAAAGAACGTCCTGTGGTTGTTTTGGCTCACACTCATCCTCTCAATGATGAAATTGGTGAAGAAGATGGTCATCGTAATTCAGCTAATTTTAGGCCTTCAATTCCCGATATCAATACTTTTGTAAGCCAAGCAGAACTGATTGAAAGACAAATTACTGCGGGCGAGCTTCCTTCTGCAGTTGCAATTCCTGGGTTTCGTTCTAGCCGGGGTGTTTACCAAACAGCCATTTTGTCAACTAAAGGCGGGAGTGTGATTACTTTAGAAAGACAACCAGATAATCAATTTCGAGTGCATCTTATTTTTGCTAGTTCTAACGGATATTATTATTCTGCAGATGAAATGAGAAATCTTTTAGCCAGACAAATTTCGGGGAGTTCTAGAAAAGTTGGAGTTGATATTGATGCTATTAGAATTCAAGAGATGAATATAGAAGAATTTAGAGCACAAACAAGTTTTAACTTAGATCAACAAGTTAAAGATGATAAAATAATTGATTTATCCCCTCATATTCCACCAGAATATGTGATGGATGATGAAGCCTGGTATGCTGCTGGTCTTCCCCTGCCGACGTAGGGGTTACAGAAATTTTTTAGAAAAAACACCAAAACGTAAGCCACGATCACTAATGATTACTTCGTTTTTTCCAAAATAACGAAGAATTTCATTTAGTAAAAGTCCTCCTGCTAAAATAACATCTGCTCTTAGAGGTTCTAAACCAGGAAGTTTTTGTCTTTCATGCAAAGACATTTTAGCTAAACGAGTTACTAAGTTTTCTAAATTGGATTTAGTAAGTTTATAACCATGTACTTTTTGTGGATTGTAAGAAGCAAGTTGTTGGTCAAGAGCTGCTAGGGTGGTTGCTGTACCAGCGGTTGCCACCATGACATAATTTTTAAAATCACGATGAGGATAAAAATCATCCAGCTCATCTGAGAGGCCATTACGAATAATAACCAGCAGTCTTTTAAATTCGTCATCGCTAATGGGATCGGATCTTACATGTTGTTCTGTAAGGCGTACAGAACCTAGGGCCAGGCTTATCAAATTTTCAGGAATGAAATTTTTAGAATTTAAAGGACCTGTAATAATTTCTGTAGAGCCACCTCCAATATCAACAACAAGTAGCTTTTCGGACAAATTTCCAAAATCGGTGTGAGCAGCAGAAAAAACATATTCGGCTTCTTCATCACCTGTAATCACCTGAATTTTAAGACCAAGTTTTTCTTCTGCCTTTGCTAAAAAAACCTCGGTATTGGCTGCGGTGCGAAAAGAAGCAGTTCCCACAGCGACTATTTTTTTAATTTTATATTTCTCACAAGTTTGTTTGTAACGAGCTAAAATATCAAGAGTACGATTCATGGCTGGGGATTGAAAAAAATGATGTTCGGTTAGCCCTTCTCCCAGGCGGGTAATAATAGCTTCATCATGGAGAACCTTAATTTTTGTTTTAAGAGCTTTTCCAATCAGGAGAATTACTGTGTTTGTACCGATATCGATAACAGCATGTGCGTTGAGCTTTGTAGTGTTTGATGAAGCAGATTTTTTTTGATGAGACTTTTTTAATTTTTTAGAAAACATTTTTATAAGCGTGGACTCCAATCTGGATTAATACAACCCCCTGTATTTGGAATCAAACTTTGGCTATTCCCATCAGCTAACATCATGTAAATACCAGTACCAGCTCTCGCAGATGAAAATACAATGTAACGGCTATCGGGTGCCCATGAAGGAGATTCATTATTTCCTTCATCACGGGTTATTCTTTGAATCATGGAACCATCAGCATTCATCATAAACACATCAAAGGCCCCGCGATCGCGCGAAGTAAAAACAATTTTTTTGCCATCAGGAGACCAATCGGGTTGGTCGTTTTGATAGCCCGTATAGGTTAAACGTGTTGTGCTGCTTCCATCTGCTGCAGAGGAAAAAAGATGGAGGTTTCCAGCTCTCTCTGATGCAAACACTAAACGACCTCCATCCGGGGACCAGGCAGGAGACACATCAATGTTAGCTATACTGGTGATCCGATTGATGAGCCGCCCATTTTTAGTCATGAGGTAGAGTTCGGTATCTCCTGATCTTGAAGTAGCATAAGCAATGGTGTTCCCATCGGGTGAAAAAGCAGGAGTGATACTTGTCGATTTGCTGTTGGTTAATTGTTTCAATCCGCTCCCATCGGCACCAATACTATAAATTTCTGGGTAGTATTTGAGAAACGATGTAAAAACAATTAAGCTCCCTTCGGGAGACCAATTGGGTGAAATATTATTAGCTTTTAAACGGGTCACAGCTGTACGCTGGGTACCATCAACAGCAAAGGAATTAATTTGACGTAAATTTGATTTACCACAGGCCGTAGCAATTTTTGAGGTAAAGGGCCCCTTGGTACCAGTTAAAGCTTCCATGAGGTCATCTACAAAGTGATGTACTACATCGGGGTAATCTTCTTTTTGCTTGAGAGAGTATTGTTTGCCCACCAACATTTGTTGGGTTTGAGTATCATAGAGTCTTATTTCGATGGTTGATTTACTTCCCGATTGATCAACAATGCCCTTTACTAAGGCCAGAGCTTCAATAGCTGTCCATTTAGAAAAATCAATCTCAGAAACACTGCTCGATTGATCTAAAAAAGCATGTTCATCAAGCACTTTAAATAAACCAGCCAGTTCTAAGTTTTTAATTACTAATTTGGTGAGTTCTTTGGTGTAGGGGCTTTCTTTACCACTGGTTGTTAAAAATTCTGGCACAGCGATTGGAAACTTGCGCGTGGAAGCTTCTTCAATGAGAATATAAATCTTGGCATGGGCAAAGAAGGGAATGAGAATCAAGAAAATCATCAAAAGGATTTTTTTCATAACATCGTTCCTACTACACTCCTCGGATTGAATTCAATTAAAAATCCCTCTGAGATAGCTTCACCTCGAATTTCTTCAGGTGGAATTGGAAGTGGCGAGGCTTTTTGCACAGCTCTTATAGCTGACATATCAAAGGAAGTATCCCCAGAGGGGAGATCGATTTCAGTTGAAACCACATTGCCGCTAGAATCGATAATAACACTCAGGGCTGTTTTTAAGCTTTGTCCATCACTTGTAGCCTTAGGAGTTGTAATCCATTCCTCATTAATTTTTTTCTTGATAGCTTCGTAGTAAGCAATAAGTACGGGGTTAGTTTCTGTATTTTGTTCATTTAAAGTTCCATACGGAGATTGACCCTCTCCTTCTTTTTCAATTTGAGCTGCTTCAATATCCACTTGGCGTCTTTGTAATTGCTCAGACACCTTGGCTAGAGCATTTTCGATTGTTTGGTCTTGTTCTGTTTTTTTGAAATTAACGCCGCCCGTGGGTGAAGTTTTTTGGTTGGTTTCCTGTGGCTGTGTTTTTTTGGTCGCTTGTACCGATTTTTTATTTTGCCCTTTTTTGTCTTTAGATATTTCTTTTAAAGCTTGTTTTTGTTCGCGGATAGTGGATTCAGGTAAACCCTTAGATTTTTTATAAGAGTAAGGGGAATTTCCCATCCCCTTAGAAAGTCGCATCCAAGTAATTTTTTCTTTGTGAGGAAAGTGGAGATGAAACAATTTAGGATTTAAAAACATGATGAGCACGATAGAAAAGTGAACTAAGGCCGAGTAAAGGAGTAATTTTTTAAGCTGGTAAGGCATGAACCCTATTTTTTGGCGTTGTTTTCGGGTTGAGTAATCATTCCCATTCTTTCAACACCCGCTTTTTGACAAATAGCCATGATTTCCATCATAAAGCCATAACGGATGTCTTTGTCGGCTCTGATGTAGAGTTCTTTTTTTTCTTTGTTTTCAAAAATAGCCTGTAATTTTTCTTCAAGAGTCTGGGTGGTATAGGCTGTTTTTTTGTCATCACCGATATAAACGGTACCATCATTTCTAACCGAAAGAACAAAATCTTCCTTGGTTGATTCAACGGCTGAGGCATTGACTTCAGGAAGATCGATATCAATTCCTTGTTGCAGCATGGGAGCTGCAACCATGAAAATAATAAGAAGCACCAAAATTACATCTACGAACGGGATAATGTTAATCTCAGAAATGGCTTCGCCATGTTTAGTTTTTGCCCTCATGATCCTGCTTCTCCCTCGAGGCGAATTTTTAATTCGCTTACAAATAAATCTACCATTTTAGCGATGGTTTTTATTTTGCTTGCAAAAAAGTTATAGGCCATCACAGCGGGAATGGCAGCAAAAAGCCCTACTGCTGTTGCAATAAGGGCTTCCGAAATGTAGGGTCCAACGGTTGCCAGCGAGGAAGATCCTGCTTTTCCAATTGACCAAAAGGCTGTTAAAATTCCCCAAACAGTTCCTAACAATCCTATGAAGGGGGCCGTTGAGGCTGTAGTTGCTAAAAAAGCTGTGTATTGTTCCAGTTTGAATAATTCTTCTTCTTTAGCTTGATCTAATTTTTGGGAAAGCAGTTCACGTTTAATGGTAGAATTACCCATTTGTCCCTTTATTTTTCCTGCGTAATCCATTCCTGAAACAAACACTTCATAAAGAGGGCCCGAGCGATTATGATAGCTGGTAGAAAGACTATCTAAAGATTTACTTTGAGCAAAAGCTCCCCAAAAACTTTGTGCATCACTTAAGGCCTGTCTCACTTGTTTAAGTTTGAATAAAATAATGGCCCAAGAGGTAACCGAAAAGAAAATAAGGGTTAAAAGAACAAGCTTAACTACTGGATCTGAATCCCATAAAAGGCCCAAAAGCCCTCGTTCACTCATGGTTTTTTCTGCAAGCACTTCTGCAATTAAGGCATAAAACATACAACACTCCTTTTGATAAAAAGATGAAAAAATCAACACTACCAATGAGTTTTGATAAAATCAATTTCCTTTTGATAGCTTAAAGCTTTGGGGTTTTTTTCAAGTTGGCGTTCGGTTTCATGAAGCCTATCGGGGGTTCCCAAATCACTCCAAAATCCTTCCTGCCAAAAGGCCATCAATTTTGCTTTTTGGTTTGTGAGGGGGATGTAGGTATCTCTTACAATACACAGCTCAGCATCTTTTGGTGTGGAAGTTAAAATACTTTGGTTAACCACATGCACTCCTGTAAAAAAAGCTTTGCGGGTTTCCTTCGATGCGGGGTTTAAAAAAGAAAGGATATGATTTTGGGCATCAATTTCCAATTGGCCAAAACTTTCATCTCCTTGATGATGAGGTTTTACAGCCAGCGTGGCTTGTGATTTTAAATGATGATGATTTTCTAAAAGTTCAGGTAAATCAATATCTGTAATAATATCTCCATTAATAACTAGGAACGGATCTTCCAAAAGATGCAGAGCTTTTTTGAGGCCCCCTGCTGTTCCCAATATTTTTTCTTCAACAGAATAAGTAACTTCTATTCCAAATCTAGTGCCATCACCAATGGCTTCCATGATTTGATTTCCCAAGTGATGCACATTAATTACCACATGGTTAAACTTGTGATGTTTTAAAAGGGCTAAAGTATATCCTAAAATGGGAAGCCCCAAAACTGGAATCAGGGGTTTTGGTATTTGTTGAGTGAGGGGATGGAGTCGTTTTCCAAAACCAGCAGCTAAAATCATGATGGGGAATTTTTTTTTCATGTTTTACGCTCAAATTCTTTGAGATACTTGGATAATAATTGTGTTAAAGGTTCAAATTGTTTTTGCCTCTCTAAAGCCTCAGAGACATAGGCGAGAGAGTTAGATATATAAGGTAAAAATTTAGGATTTTTTTTCACTGTGTTAATGTATTGAAAACGCCCTGCATCTTTTAATTTTCTTTGGATGGTAATTAAATCAAAATCGTCCGAAAGTTCTTTCGTGGCTTCTAAGTAGGGATGATTTTGAGGAAGAAGTTTTACATAGTATGCCATTAATTCTTTTCGCTCTATTAAGTTCAAATGAATGTAAGAATCTCTCAAAAGAGCCACAAGATCGTAGGCTAATGGGCCTTTTAAGGCATCTTGAAAATCAATCATGACCCACCGATACTGATAGAGCATTAAATTTCGGCTTTGAAAATCACGATGGGTAAACCCATAGGGCATTTTTGAAATTTTTTTACAAATTTTTTCTCCAAAATTTTCTAGTTGTTTTTTTTCATTTCCAGGAAGTGTAAGTTTTAAACGATCTTCAAGGCCATACTCGATAAAATGATTAAACTCCCAAAATAAAAGATTAAAATCAAATTGGCGATTAAAGGCAATGCAGTTTTTATCATTTTTTTGCATGTCATTCCCGCGGAAGCGGGAATCCATTTTCAGTGTTGTTTTCGATTGAAGAGCTACCAAAAGCTCAAGAACTTGCCTGTAAAAAAGAAGTTTCATAGCAGGGGTGGCTGCTTCAATCATTTTTTCTAGGGTTTTATCCCCCAAATCTTCCAAAACCATGAGACCGTCTTTTTCTGAATAAGCCAAAACTTTGGGTACAGGTAATGTAAGAGAAGCTAGATATTTTTGAATATTTAGAAAAGGAAGTTCAATAATAGGTTTATCTGTTTTGGTAATTTCTTCAGCCTTTGAAGAGGCTCCTGCTGGCAATTTCATGATAATCAAGGTTTTCCCGTCGGGATAAACAAGTCTAAAATATTCCCTAAGGCTTGCCTCTCCGAAAAGTTTATTCAAAGTATAGCCAGTAGATGGAAATGAAGTTTTTTCTAGAAGAGATTGAAGTATTATCTCAGTCATAAATTTGTCATCGCGAGCGACCCTGAGCGTGCAGCTTTGGTGCGCGTGGCGATCTTACAATGACCTGAGTTTTACTTCAAAGTTGAATTTTTACAACGAGATTCTTTCTAGTTTTTGTTGCTGACCTAAGTGATAAAAAAGGCGGATTTCTTGGATGAATTCGGTGAGATCTTGTTTTTCTTGGAAGGTTTTTTGTAAGTTGTAACAATAACGTGAAGCTAGCGATGAAGCAGTAGAATAACGCCCAATTTGTTCTTCTGTGAGTTTATCAAGTAAATGAAAATCGTCAAAGAGGGCTCTAAAAAGTTGTTGTACGTAAACTGGATTTTTATCGGAGCGAAGAAAAAAATAAAGCATCAGAAATTTATCAATTTCGGCCTGTAGTTCCATTTCAAGTTGAGTGATATTGCGTTTTTGTTGGGCTTTCCATAGATAGTAAACAAAATGCGAAACCCCTTCGATCATAATACAAAAATCAGAAAAATTTGTATCATTAATGGATTCAAAGGGATTATGAGCCGAAAGATTGTCTATCAGTGTGTGATCTAAAAAAAGAGCAACTTCTACTGTGTCTTGTTCTTCTGATCTTCTCACTAAAAATAATTCTTTGGGGATGGTTGTTTGTGCTGGGGTATTAATGTAGGAGAGAGCTTCATTTTTGTTAATGAGGTAATCTCCCACCTTTTGTTCTAGACCAATGCCATAGAGGCATTCCAGTTGGGTTTGTACTTGGTTAGCAATCATTGTTCTAATAGCCCTTTCAAAAGTTCATTAGGAATAAGCCCCTGGCTCATAAGTCGTTTTTTATCTTTATCGGTTCCTAATGTGAGCCAACGTTCATACACTTTAAGTAAATTTTGATCTGCTTTTAAATGGGTTTCGTCAGCTATCCCCGAAATCACTTCAACCAAAGGAATAAATTTTTCAGCTAATTCATGAAAAAGAGGTTTAATCCCCTTAGAAAAAGGGGTTGTCATTAAATGGGAAAGTGAAGCATAGGCATAGTTTCCCATTTTGATATAATAATCAAGGTTGATCATTTTTTTAAAAAGACTGTCTGAAAAAAACCCGGATATGTAGAGTGAAACATCTCCCATCTTTTTTAAGATGGGTACTTGTTGGGAAGGAAGGATGTGGGCATTTAAAAGCATTTCAACCAAGGCAATATCTTTTACCTCTCCATTTTCACTGCGATCATAAAGTTTATCTGTGGTGGAAAAATGAATGAGAAGATTAACAAGGTAGAATTCAACATCCTGACTCAAATTGAGATGTAAATGTCTTAAGCTCCCATGCACGCGGTCACGAAAAAATTCGCCTAAGGACTGTTCATTTAAACTAGTAGAGTCAACCATCTGAACTCCCTATAGTTTTAATTGTAGCATTTATTGAAAAGGGGGCCCAAGCAAAAAGACACATCAAAATGACGCAGGAAGACAAAGGTTATTTTTGAAATAATTTACGATACGAACTCAAAAAAACACTTAATCCAACAAGTCCTTTCCAGGTTAAGTTGGCAAAAACCCAAGCAAGGCTTCCTACGAGGATAATTTCTGAGGCTTGAAGGGCGCCAGTTTCAAGCCAGGGGCTTGTAAGATGGTTTTTATAAAACTCCACACAGAGAAGCTGTACAGTACCAAGACCAGCTGGTGTTATAGGCAGGGTGCCAGCCATTAAAATAATGGGAGTGGTGGCAATCAAGATTCCCAAGGGAATGCGGGCCCCAAAGACCAAGAGTGGAAATGAAAAAGAAAGGACTACGAAAAAAATGCAAGGAATACGGAGTAAAAAAATTTTGATGTAATCACTTGGTTTGGCTTGCCTAAAGGCAAAGAAGATTGGATTTTCTACAATCCATCGGATGATTTTTTTTTGAGTCCATTTTGCCATGATTGGTTTTTTTACAAGCTGCCAAGCTCCCGCCCAAAGAAAAAAAGAACCTAAGAGAGCTCCTCCCATTCCAAGGACAGCACTTTGGATGGGATAATGGCCTAGTGTGGGGTTAAAAATCAGGACCGAAATAAAGGCTAAAAAAGTTAAAGCAATCAGATCAGCGGCACTTAAAAAAGCAACGCTGCCTAAGGTTTTAAAAAAAGGGGCTCCATGGGTTTTTTTCAAGAAACCAGCCATAGAAGCTTGTGCTAGATTGTAGTTAAGAGGCATTAAAAAATAAGTGCCCGCTCGTAAAAGGAGAGATTCTTTATAAGAAATGGGATGTGCAAAGCGGCTGATAACCCAAGCAAGGCCTAAGGAATCCAAGAAAAATAAAATCAAAAAATAAGTGATCGAAAGGAAGAAAAAAAGTAACCAATTGGCTTTTTGAAAACTAATCCATATGGTAGCTGGAGGAACTTGTTTAAAGAGTAAGTACAAGATCAGCACTGCAATGATCCAAGGGGAAATTTTAGAAGCCCATTTTTTCATGTTGATGCTGCTCATATCCTGGGATAGAAAAAAAGTACATGCAGAAAAAAGAACTTTCAACCATTTATGAACCCCATGCAGTTGAAGACCGCTGGATTGATTTTTGGTTAAAAAATAAAATTTTTTCAAAAGATCAAAATCGAAAAGGTGCAAAGCCTTTTGCTGTGGTGATTCCTCCACCTAACGTCACTGGTTGCCTGCACATGGGGCATGCCTTAAATTCTACTCTTCAAGATTGTTTGGTGCGTTACCATCGCATGTGTGGAGATGATGTTTTGTGGGTTGTAGGAACCGATCATGCAGGGATTGCCACGCAAAACGTGGTGGAACGTCAGTTAGTGGCTGAAGGTAAAAACCGTTTTGAATTAGGGCGCGAAAAATTTGTAGAGCGTGTGTGGAAGTGGAAGGGTGAATCGGGGGGAACTATCATTAGCCAGTTAAAACGCCTGGGGGCAAGCTGTGATTATGACAACGAGCGTTTTACCATGGACGAGGGACTATCTGCAGCGGTACGCAAAGTTTTTGTACAACTTTACAATGAAAAATTAATTTATCGAGGAGAGCGCCTTATTAACTGGTGCCCGCGTTGTCATACAGCACTTTCCGATTTGGAAGTTGAGCACGAAACCAAAAAAGCTTCGCTATGGTTAATTAAATATCCCCTGGGGGTTGAATTTCTCGTTGTTGCCACCACCAGGCCCGAAACTCTTTTTGGTGATGAGGCTGTGGCAGTTCATCCGGATGATGAACGTTATAAAAATTGGATAGGAAAAAAGGTGGAGCTTCCTCTTACTGGCCGGAGTATTCCTGTGATTGCCGATGATTATGTTGAGCGCGAATTTGGAAGTGGAGTTGTTAAAATTACCCCAGCCCATGATTTTAATGACTACATTGTGGGGCAAAGGCACAAACTCAAACTCAATAATATTTTTGATGAGTCGGCTATTTTAAATAAAAGTGTCCCCCAGGATTTTCAAGGATTAGAACGTTTTAAGGCTCGTAAAAAAGTTTTAGAAAAATTAACAGAAGCTGGTCTTTTAGTTGAAGAAAAAGAACATCAAAGTGCTGTGGGGCATTGTTATCGCTGTAGAACCATTGTGGAGCCTTATTTATCCAAACAGTGGTTTGTAAACACCAAACCACTTGCGGATAAAGCAATTGCTGCTGTTAAAAAAGGTGAAACAAAATTTATTCCAGAGCATTGGGAAAAAACTTATTTTAACTGGATGGAAAATATCCAGGATTGGTGTATATCACGCCAAATCTGGTGGGGGCATGTGATACCAGCGTGGTATTGTGAGAAATGTCCTCCCATTATTTCTGAAACTCCGCCAAAAAAATGTCCCAATTGTGGTGGAACCAATCTTACCCAAGATACCGATGTTTTAGATACCTGGTTTTCTTCTGCTCTCTGGCCCTTTTCTACCTTGGGTTGGCCAGATAAAACTGAAGAACTCAAAAAATATTATCCCACCTCTGTTTTAGTTACAGCCTTCGATATTATTTTCTTTTGGGTAGCCAGAATGATGATGATGGGAATTCATTTCATGAAAGAAGTTCCCTTTAAGGATGTGCACATCCATGCACTGGTGCGTGATCCCTTGGGACAAAAAATGAGTAAATCGAAGGGAAACGTGGTGGATCCGTTAGTGATGATGCACAAGTATGGAACCGATGCTTTTCGTTTTACCTTGGCAGCCTTTGCAGCTCAAGGGCGGGATATTAAGCTGGATGAAGCGCGTATTGAGGGGTATCGCAATTTTTGCAACAAAATTTGGAATGCTTCTCGTTTTGCCATGATGACAGCCAATCAATTTCGAGAAAACAAGCCCATTCAAAAACCAAATCCCTCCCATCGTGTAAACCAGTGGATTTTAACTCGTCTTTCTCAATCTATTAGCCAAGTAAAAGAGGGGATTGAAAATTATCAATTTAATCATGCAGCAAGTGAGCTCTACACTTTTTTTTGGAACTCTTTTTGTGATTGGTATTTAGAACTTACCAAGGATATCTACAAACAAGGAAGCGAGGGTGATAAAATTGAGACAGCCCAAACTACTTTTTTTGTTTTGGATTGTGCCATGCGCCTGATGCACCCTTTTATTCCCTTTATTACCGAGGAAATTTGGCAAATGTTGGAGGATAGAAGTGAGCACTCTATTTCCCAAGCTTCTTTTCCTCAGAGTTTTTCAATTGAAACTTATCAAAAATCAAATCAGGAAATTGAACTTTTAACGGGGGTTATTTCAGCTATTAGGGCCATCAGGCAAGAAACGGGTGTTTCTTTGTCTGCTGAAGTGGATATCAAAATTCAAGCTCCAAAAAAAGATCATCATCTCTACGAAGACATTCGCCCCATGATGAAAAGCTTGGGAAAAGTAAAAGATTTTACTTTTGTTTCAAGCGATCCTCCCGAGCCTTCTGCTGTAGCACAAGCAGGGGATCATATTGTTTTTGTTCCCTTTCAGGGATTGATTGATGCAACAAAAGAAAAACAAAGATTGGATAAAAAATTTTCTAAAATTCAAAAAGAAAAAGAAGGAATTAAAAAACAACTGGAGAGTTCTGATTTTCAAAAAAATGCTCCTGAAGAACTGGTGGTTGAAAAACATGGGCAATTAGCACGTGTGGTGGGTGAGGAAGAATTAATTACCAGGGCCTTGAAGATGTTATGACAACGCTTAATCAAATTATTTCGGAAGCCCTCAAAGAAGATATTCCCCAAGGCGATATTACAAGTTTGGCCATCTTTGGTTGCAAAGCTGCAAAAGCCCATGGAGTTTTTATAGCCAAACAAAATTTTATTCTTTCGGGTGTAGATGTGGCTGAAATGGTTTTTAAAACAATCTCACCACACATTCGTTTTCATGCTTTCAAAAAAAATGGATCAAGGGTTTTTAAGGGGCAAAAAATAGCCACTGTGAGTGGCCCTGTGGATTTATTGTTAAAAGGCGAACGAGTTGCTCTTAATTTTTTACAACAACTCTCGGGAGTAGCAACCCTTACACGGCAATTTGTAGATGCCATTAAACCTTACAAGGCGCATATCATGGATACACGTAAAACCATCCCGGGCTTGCGTTTACTTCAAAAGAAGGCAGTAAGACATGGGGGAGGGGTTAATCATCGCATGAGTTTATCGGATATGTACCTCATTAAAGATAATCACATTGCTGCTGCGGGAAGCTTAAAATTGGCTATTCAAAAAGTAAAACAACATGGGAAACACACCCTCTCCCCAGCCCTCCCCCCTCAAGGGGGAGGGGTGAAGCGACGTTTAATTGAAGTAGAAGCCGATACTTTGGCCCAAGTGCGTGAGGCCCTCGTTGAGGGTGTTGATATGATTTTGCTTGATAACATGACGCCTGCTCAAATTAAAAAGGTGGTTCAAATCATTGCAGGCATGGCACTACCAGTAGGGGCACGGCGCGCCGTGCCCCTACTTGAGGTTTCTGGTGGAGTGAATTTAAAAAATGTGCGAAAGTTTGCATCAACGGGAGTGGCCCGTATTTCCATTGGAGCCCTTACCCATTCTGCTTCTGCAGTAGATATCAGTTTGGATATTGAGTAAATTCATAGATGGCTATTTTTAAGTCAACTATAAAACAGACTTGACTATTTTATACTTGGCTATATAATAGCCATATGCGGTATTTAGAAACTTATCTCATTTCCGATCTTCAAAAAAAGATGGTTTTTCTTGGAGGTCCCCGTCAAGTTGGGAAAACAACCTTGGCGCAAACCCTTTTAAAAAAGGGTAATGGTGGGGCTTATTTTAATTGGGATGATGATGAAGACCGACGAAAAATTTTAGGACGCCGATGGTCTGAAGATAAAAAATTGTTGGTTTTTGATGAAATTCACAAATTTCCCAGATGGAAAAATTGGCTCAAAGGTCTTTATGATACTCAAAAAGAAAATCATAAAATTTTGGTCACAGGCAGTGCTCGTTTAGATGTGTATCGGCGTGGTGGTGATTCTTTGATGGGGCGGTATCATTATTGGCGCCTGCATCCTTTTACACTTTCCGAAATTCCAAATTCCATAAAGCCAATAGAAGCCTTAAAACGTTTGATGACAGTGGGAGGATTTCCAGAGCCTTTTTTGTTGGGCCACGAAACCCAAGCCAGAAGATGGCGCAAGGAAAGGTACGATCGCATTCTTCGCGATGATGTAAGGGATTTAGAACCCATTCGAAATATTCAAACCATGTCGCTTTTTTTAGATCTTTTGCGATCTCGGGTTGGTGGAATGGTGGTGTTGGCTAATTTAGCTAACGAGTTACAAGTAAGTCCTCAAACTCTCAAACATTGGCTTGAAGTTTTAGAGCGTATGTATATTATTTTTGTTGTTAAACCTTATACAAAAAATATTTCGCGAGCTGTTTTAAAACCCCCCAAGGTTTATTTTTTTGACAATGCCGATGTTATGGGTGATGAATCTAAACGATTTGAAAATTTGGTAGCAAATCACCTGCTTAAAAAACTTCATTACTTGGAGGATAGTAGGGGGTATCGATACGAATTAAATTACTTACGTGATAAAGAAGGAAGAGAGGTTGATTTTGTAATTGTCAAAGAAGGAAAAATTGAGGAATTGATTGAAGTGAAACTTCAGGATGACAAAATTTCTAATTCATTGAAATATTATGTCGAACGTTTAAAACCAAAAATAGCGACCCAAATTGTTTATGGTATTAAAGATAATTATTCTCAAGGGGGCATTAAAGTTGTAGGGCCGCTTGACGCACCCCAATTGGTGCAATTGTAGAAAGTAATTATGAAATCCATTCCAGGAATGCAGGATATTTTGCCAGGTGAAGTAGAAGCGTGGCAAAAAATTGAGGCCTTTGCCCGCGATTTTTTTGCACGCTACCATTATCAGGAAATTCGCACTCCTCTTTTAGAAACAACCGATCTTTTTGTTCGGGGCATTGGTTCCGAGACGGGTGTTGTACAAAAAGAAATGTACACCTTTGATGATAAGGGGGGAGATTCAGTGACCCTTCGCCCTGAGGGTACTGCTTCAGTTATTCGTGCCTATATCGAGCATCATTTAGCACATGCTGATCCTGTCACCAAATTATTTTACCTAGGTGCCATGTTTCGCTACGAGCGTCCCCAAAAGGGACGACTGCGTCAGTTTCATCAATTAGGATGTGAACTCATTGGTTCGCCAAGTCCCCATGCCGATGCCGAGGTGATTCAATTATTAGATGGTTTTGTGCGAGGCTTGGGTTTAAGTGATTTTAAACTCGAAATTAATTCTTTGGGTTGTTTAAAAGCAGAATGCAGACCTACCTATCTTAAAAAAGTAAAAACTTATTTTGAAGGTATTGCTTCTAAGCTGTGTGCTGATTGCCAAAGAAAGGTTACCACCAATCCTTTGCGTATTTTAGATTGTAAGGTGGAAGCCTGTAAAAAATTAGCTAACAGTGCTCCTTTAATTCTTGAACATCAATGTCGTGAATGTGCCCAGCATTTTGAAAAAGTAGAAAATAATTTAAAACATTATCGCATTCAATATTTTGTTAACCAGCGTATTGTTCGTGGCCTGGATTATTATGATAGAACTGCTTTTGAGCTTACTTCCGATAAATTAGGTTCACAAAATGCCTTTGCTGGCGGGGGGCGTTACAGTGGTTTGGTTAAATCCTTGGGTGGAGCGGATGTAACGGGTGTGGGATTTGCCATTGGGTTAGAGCGTTTGGTGATGCTTTTAGAAGGCACGTTTGTTCCTGCAAAAAGTATTACAATTTATTTGGCTGCACTGGGGGAAAATGCTTACGCCAAAATCTTAGAGCTGGCCCAAAATTTAAGAGCAGAAGGTTTTAATTGTGAAATGGATTACGAAGAAAAATCTTTGAAGTCTCAATTACGCAGAGCCGATAAATTAAAATGTTCGCATGTGATTATTTTAGGTGATGACGAAATTCAAAAAGGCGAGGCCCAAGTTAAAGATTTTAAAACTCAAGCTCAGTCTCACATTCCCTTTCCACAACTTATTTCTCACTTCAAGTCCCTTTAAAATCGTTTGCACTCTATTGCAAAAAAGTCTTGACTATTTTGCAATATGCTGCATATAATAAACTTATGGAAAGAATCCAAAAAACTTTTATTATCAATGATTTAGATAAAAAAATGGTCTTTGTAGCAGGTCCTAGGCAGGTAGGAAAAACCACGCTTGCCCAATCATTTTGTTCAAAATGGTCTCGCCTTCAATATCTTAATTTTGATGCTGAAAAAGATCGTCTTATGATCTTAAGACAAGAGTGGGATCGCAAGGTTGATTTGGTTATTTTAGATGAAATCCACAAACTTAAAAAATGGAAAACAAAACTCAAAGGGATTTACGATACAGAAGGTATAAAGCCTCGCTTGCTGGTTACTGGAAGTGCCCGGTTAGATGTGTTGAGAAAAGGAGGTGATTCTTTGGCGGGGCGTTATTTTTTTCATCGTCTCTACCCTTTTTCTGTTAGGGAATTAAGAGGGCATGCAAGTCCACAGGAGTTGTTAGATCAGCTGATGAAATTTGGTGGTTTCCCTGAACCGTTTTTTAGTCAGTCGGAAACAAGTGCTGCAAGGTGGCGTAAGCAGATTTTTGAACGAATCATTCGTGCTGATATCATGGATTTGGAGCCCATTAGAGATATTCGTTCCTTGATTTTACTTTTGGATCTTTTGCGTGAACGGGTGGGGAGTCCTGTTTCTTATAATTCGCTTGCTAGAGATTTAGAAGTTTCGCCACATACAGTAAAGCGGTGGATAGAAATTTTGGAGAATCTCTATATTGTGTTTCGAGTAACCCCCTATCATCGCAATTTAGCTAGAACCTTATTGAAGGAACCCAAGATTTATTTTTATGATACCGGATCTGTTCATGCAGACCCTGGTAAAAGGTTAGAGAATGCAGTTGCCGTATGTTTACTAAAACATTTACATTTTTTGGAAGATACAAAAGGTAAAAATGTTGCGCTCCACTACTTAAGGGATAAGGAGAAGCGGGAGGTAGATTTTTTAACCATCATTGAAGGTAAATCAGTAAATTTGATTGAAGTTAAATTAAATGAAGAAAAAATTCATCAATCCTTAAACTATTATGTTCATCAATTAAAAGTTGAAGGTATTCAGCTTGTTCATGGAATCAAACAAACAAGGAGTGTTGGAAATATTTCTATTGTCAATGCAGCTCAATGGTTGGATGAATTGGAATTATGAAATCAAACATTTCTATAGCACTGTAAAAAAGTCGTGACTTTTTTACAGTGCTATGTAAATATAATAACATGCGTTACATTAAAGATGAAGTTATTGATATTATTGATAAAAAAAAGAAGATGGCTTTTATTGCAGGCCCCAGGCAGGTAGGAAAAACAACTTTTGTTCAGCATCTTTTGAAGGAAGTGTCAGTTCAAGATGGTTATTACAATTGGGATATTGAAACCCATCGTCAAAAAATTATTAAAGATCCTCTTCATTTTTGGGTTAATTCTCCCATGCCATCACGTATTGTTTTAGATGAGATTCACAAATATCCTCGTTGGAAACGGCTTTTGAAAGGGTTTTATGATGAAAACAAAGGGAAAACGGAAATTCTAGTTACAGGGAGTGGGAGATTGGATGTTTATCAGAGGGGGGGCGATTCTCTTTTTGGTCGGTATCATCTTTTCCATCTTTTTCCTTATTCGGTTGGAGAGATGGAAAACAAAAATATTTGTCCACCTTCTCCTAAGGATTGTATTCAAAAAATTTTTGATCATCCCAAAGAAACTCATGCTTTTGAATCTCTTTGGAAATTGAATGGTTTTCCGGAACCACTTTTTGCAGGTACAGAGAAAGAGCTTATTCAGTGGCAAAATGATCATCGTCAGTTAATTCTCAAAGAAGACATGAGAGATTTAACTCAAATTAGGGAATTGGGTTTGGTTGAAATGCTAACAGGTCTTTTACCAGAGCGGGTTGGTTCTCCTTTATCCATCAATGCTTTAAGAGAGACGTTAAATGTAAATTTTAATTCCGTAAAAAACTGGCTTATGGTTTTGGATCGTCTTTATTATCTTTTTTTAGTGAGCCCCTATTCTGGAAAACTTTCACGAGCCTTGCGTCGGGAACAGAAGGTTTATTTTTATGACTGGGCAGAACTTGAGGATGAATCTAAGAGGTTAGAAAACCTCGTTGCTGTTCATCTTAAAAAGGCTTGTGCTTTCTGGACGGATGCGGGGTATGGAACTTTTGATCTTCGATTTGTTCGGGACAAAGAAAAAAGAGAAGTTGATTTTTTGATTTGTGATAAGAACAAACCTTTTATTTTAGTAGAATGTAAAATATCTTTAAAAGATATTGACCCTTCTTTGATTTATTTTAAGGAGAGATTAAAACCAACTTATTCTTTTCAAGTTGGAACATCTTTTGAAAAAGATTATCTTGCAGAGAAAAAAGAGGGAATTTATTTATGTCATGCAGCCAGATTTCTAGCTGCCCTTCCTTAAGTTTAATAAAAATTCGCTTGTTCGCAAATCCAATCGCGTAGATCGGTTAATCCGTCATACATTTTGTAAGATCCCCATAGGGCTGTGGCACCCGTAACGACCATCCACATTGGATTTGCTCCAATTATCACTACAGTCGCTGCTCCTCCAATACCACCCACATAAGAGATTCCAGCAGCTATAGCCATATCTGTAACAACATTAGTTGCTGCTCGTTCAACGGAATTGATGCCGTACCTTCCCTTAAGCCCATTTTCTACGAGAGAGGGAATTGCAGTGAGCCCCATACCAATACCGGTACAAACTTTGGCTGATTTGGAAACAGTAGTTATATTTTTTACTCTGGCTGTTCGATATTTGTCGACAGATTCTGAGGCTTGAAAAACTTCACGAGTAGTGAGCCCACCGAATTCTCTAAAAAGAGCTGCTCCCAGTCCCACTATTACTGGTTGGATATAAGCTTCAAGTTCACTGATCTGATTGGCATCATCAGCAATTTGTTGAAGGCTAACTGATTTACCTGAAAGGTTTGGGGGTGACATAGTAATTTAAATTTGCATAAGCTTTTTTATTTTAATTTTAATAAAACCCTAGTTTATTAAAAGCTACATCACGTGCATCTGATAATGCATAGTCAATTCCAAAGCCAATGCCTGCTCCAACGCCTGCTCCAATGAGAGTTCCAACGCCTGGGAACATGAGGCCAGTGCCTATATAAGCTCCTATGGTAGCTCCCATTGCGGCACAAGTACCACCAATGACAACATCTGTAGCAAAATCAGCGCCTGCTCTCCCACCACTTTTTAATCCAGTTTGGTAGGCAGAATAGTTTTCATGCGCAGAAAGACCACTAATAACCGCGGTACCAAGAATGCCACCCCATTTTGCCGTAGCACCAGCAGATCTCCGTAAAGCCTTTCCTGCATCACGTTCTGCCATTGCTATTGCTTCTCGTCCTTTTGGCGCTAAAGCAGCTAAGGCTTCTCTTGATGTTGTTCTTATTGCTGTAGTTTCAGCGCTTTCAAATTGTTTCACGGTTTGAGCTAGGTTTCCTGTTCTCAGTGCCTGTAATTTTTCAGCACCCTCAGCATATTGTGTAGCTAGTACAGTATTTGTTGGAGTTGCTCGTACCTTACCAGCTAAATCATCTTGGGATTTGAGTATTTGATCTAAATCTTCATAGAATTGAAGGCGAGCTGCTTTGGCTTGTGTTTCCGCTATATATACAGCCTCAGTTCTACCGCCTACCAGATTATAAATACCAGGATAAGCGGTTGCTCCCACTATTCCTGGAACAACTGCTTTTGTTAGAGATGTCATAATAACATCACTTCTATCAACCGGACCGGCGGTTTGCATTTTAGGTCCTGAAACTGGGTTTACCATAAATTCTCCTCTGAGGTTTTACAACCCCGTTCATATTCATTTAGCTTACACCCCCCTATCGGCAGAAAAAAAACAATGTTGCGAGAAAAATTAATTGACAGGTTTTTGAACAGAAAAGGTATGACGCAGTAAGTCAAGAGGAATAATTTAACTCCCCCTTCCCCCTCTTAACATTAAGAGGGGGTGAAAGATAGATTTGTCTTTCTTAAATTTTTTACCCCCTCTTAAAATAAGAGGGGGAAGGGGGAGTTATCTTTTCAGCTTTTTAATCACTTCTTCCGCCAGGGCCGAGTAGTTAATAGAGCCTGAAGAAGAGGGAGCAAATTGAAAAACCGGGCGGCCTTCGAGTTGAGCCTTGTTTAAATCGGTATTAACCGTAATGCGGGATTTAAAAATATTTCCTTTAAAATAATTTTTTAGATTTTCTTCAACCAATTGATTCATGGTTAGGTTGCGCCCGTCAACCCGTGTAAACAAAACACCCAGCATTTTGAGGGTGGTATTTAAACGTTCATTCACTGTTTCTAAGGTATCCAATAAATCGGTTACTCCCTCAAAAGCTAAAACCGACATCTCACAAGGAACCAACACATGATGAGCCGCACACAAACTGTTGATGGTTAAATTTCCTAAATTGGGGGGAGAATCCAAAATAATAAAATCATATAAGGTTTTAGCCGTACTTAAGGCATTGCTTAAAATTTGTTCGCGACCAATTTTTCCAGCTAAGGCTCCTTCTGTTTCATATAAAGATTTATCTCCTGGAGTAATGTGTAAATCTTCAATTTCAGTTTTAATTACAGCATCTAAAATGTTTCCCTTTTTAGCTGTGATCACCGAAGAAAGCGGAGCATATTCAACTCCTGTTGGAATGACAGAAGAAAGAGATTTTTCTACATGCCCCTGAGGATCCATATCGATAATTAAAACTTTCTTTTGATGAAACTGATTGAGGGCTGCACCCAAATTAACAGCAGTGGTGGTTTTGCCAACCCCGCCTTTTTGAGAACACACAGCAATGATGGCAGCCTTTTTATTTCCCGTGGCATACTTAGATGGGGTTTTGGTAATGTCAACAGATGCAATCAGTTCCTTCAATTTTTCAGTAATCATGGTTCCTCCAATTTTTAAAACGCTAGTATAGGGAATTAGGCTAGCGCAAGAGTAAAAAAACTTAGGACCCGTTGGGAGCTAAGGGGGAGAGTTTCTTGCTTGCTAACCCCATGATATAACTTTAGAATGAGTTCATCTATGAAACGACTAACCTTCCCCAAGTCCTTAGAACCTGTTTTTAGTGCTTTGGCAAAAGTATTAGTTCCTGCTCAGGATGATTTAATTTTAGAAGGTTTTGAAGCTCATTTCTTTTTTAACTTTGGTCGTATTTTTAATGAACTTCCTCCTATTTTTAGGTGGGGATTTATTTGGGGCATTCGTTTTTTTGATTGGTTTCCGGTTCTTTTTGGTTTTGGTTTAAATCGTTTTTCGCATCTTTCATTTGAATCAGCAAAAAAATATGTAGATGCCTGGGCCAATGGACGATTAGGTGTGTGTCGCGAATTTTTTAAAACTTTAAAAGCCATGGTGATTTTAGTTTATTTTTCAGAACCCAAGGTGTGGGAAGTAATTGGCTATGCGCCAGAAAATCACTTGAAAGAAAGAATTGAAATGCGAAAGAAAATTTTAAGTGGCGGGGAAGAAAAAGTTCATTGGCCACATGAGGAAGAAACGAATGCGTAATTACAATTGGTTTACAACGGAGAAAAAATGTCTTGAAGCAAAAGTGTCTCGGAGACGATTTGTCCTTACGAAAAAACAAAACAAATCGGCGAGAGCAAGCAACTTTTAAGACTCGATGTCTTAAAAGATTGCGGCTTTTGCAAAAGACATTTTTTCTCCGTTGTAAACAGGGAATTTATTTTCATGATTATCGATTCTGGGCAAGTAACTAAAAACATCGATGAAACCTGTGATGTTGTTGTGGTAGGCTCTGGTGCTGGTGGCTCGGTGATGGCCAAGGAACTGGCAGAAAGGGGTTTGTCTGTTATTTTGATTGAAGAAGGTGGCTACCATACGGTGGAATCTTTTAACAATACCGATACAATCAATTCGCTTGTTAATCTTTATCGCAACGCCGGGGGTACTTTTCTTGCTGGTAAACCAAACGTGATGTATGCCGAAGGTTGTTGTGTGGGTGGATCTACCACTATCAACGGGGGCATGTGTTGGCGCACTCCCGATAAAATTTTAAAACGGTGGCAATGGGAGTTTGGTCTTACTGATTTAACTCCTAAAAAAATGGAACCCTTTCATCACCGGGTAGAAGAAATTATTTCAGTTAAACCTGTTTTGCAAGAATCCATGAATAACGATTCGATGATTTTAAAACGCGGGGCTGATAAATTAGGATACCAAACTCGTGCTAATCTGCGTAATCACAATACCTGTGTGGGAGCTAATCAGTGTATTACAGGTTGCCCCACAGGAGGAAAACAACCCCCGCTTGTTACTTACATTCCTGCTTTTTTAAAAGCGGGTGGAAAACTAATCACCCATTGCCGTGTTAAAAAAATTCGTCTTAAAAACCGCCGAGCCACAGGGGTAAAGGGTGTTATGATCGATCCAGTAACCAAGGCTGTGCGTGCCAAGGTTAAAATTCGTTCCAAAATTACCATTGTGTGTTGTGGCGCTGTGCAAACCCCGGCGCTTCTCATGCGGAGTGGTATTAGAAGTGCTTCGGGTGCGTTAGGAAATAATCTTTTTATTCATCCTAACACTAAGGTGTTAGGTGTTTTTGATGAACCTATTTATGGATGGAAGGGAGTTAACCAAGCTTATCAAATCACCGAATTTATTGATGAGGGTATTATTATGGGGGTTAATTTTATTCCTCCCGGTATTTTTGCCCTGGCTTTTCCATTCTATGGTGGGGGTTTTTTAAATACAATGAAGGAGATTTTTAATCACTCGGTGTGTGGTGCAGCTTTAATTGAAGACACCTCGCGCGGGCGTGTAATTAATCTTCCATTTGATCAAGTTGTTACAACCTATCAACTCAATGCCAGAGATTTTGAGTTGGCTAAAAGAGCCACAGCACTTTTGGCCGAAATTTATTTTGCTGCCGGAGCTAAAAGGGTTTACCTTCCATTTAGAAATTTACATGAAATTAATTCCATTGATGAAGTGAGAAAAATTTATACAACACAATTAAAACCCATCGATTTAGAATTGATGAGTGTGCATATTATGGGCACTTGCCGCATGGGAATTAATTCTCAACAATCTGTTGTGAATCCCAGTGGAGAATTACACGATGTAAAAGGATTATTTGTTGCTGATGCTTCTCTTTTTCCTAGCTCCATTGGGGTTAACCCACAACAAACTATTATGGCCTTGGCAACCCGTAGTGCTTTTTTAATTTCTGAAAATATTTCGAGGTATATGATATAAATTGTTTGTTACTGAAGGAATGTAAAATCTGGCGGGGTGTTCCTTGAGGAACCGAGGACTGTCTGACGAGCCTTCAGGGCGAGGAGTTCCGCAGGGACGAAAGGAATACCCCGCCAGATTATAGCACTTGATATGGTTTCAATTGATTGGCCACAAATTTACCAAGAATCCATTACTCATCTTCAAAATCTCATTCGTATTAATACTACAAATCCTCCTGGTCATGAAATGGAAGCCGTTAAATATTTGGCAACTATTTTACAAAAAGAAGGAATTCCATTTCAGATTTTTGAACCTATAACCGGTAGAGCTAACTTAGTAGCGAGTTTACCAGGAAATGGTTCTAAAAAACCTCTGCTTTTATCTTCACATCTCGATGTGGTGGAAGCGATAGAAAAACATTGGGAACATCCCCCTTTTTCTGGGGTGATTAAAGATGATTTTTTGTGGGGAAGGGGAGCACTTGATATGAAGCACATGACAGTTTATGGCCTCATGTCTCTTCTTCTATGTAAACGTTTCAATATAAAACTTAATCGCAATCTTATTTTTTTAGCTGTGTGTGATGAAGAAGAAGGTTGTGTGTATGGTTCCGAATGGATGGTTAAAAATAAACCAGAACTGATACGTTCCGAATATGCCTTAAACGAAGTTGGTGGTTTTAGTCTTTATGTGGATGGACATCATTTTTTTCCTATTGGAGTGGCTGAAAAGGGTCTTTGCTGGTTTCGTATCACAACTCATGGTGAATCAGGGCATGGCTCGCTTCCTCATGGTAGGCAAGCTATTATGCGATTGATTTCGTCGGTTGCAAAATTAAACCATCATTTTCATCCTCACCATGTGAGTAAAACAACAGCTTATTTTATCGATTCTTTGGCGAGTGCATTAAAAGTTCCCAAGGGTTTTATTCTTAAACTTTTAAAAAATAAAAAATTAGCCCCGTTTTTTTTAAAAAAAATGCCCAATCAAAAACAAGCCATGGGTTTTGCTGCTCTCTTGCACGACACCGTGACTCCTACCAAACTTTCTGCAGGGCAAAAAATCAATGTTATTCCTCATGAGGCAACTGTGGAATTTGACGGGCGCATTATTCCAGGCCATACGGTTTCTGATTTTTTAAATCAGGTTAAAAATATTGTGGGCAATGATGTAGCTATAGAAATTCTGCGTTCTTGGGATCCTACCGAATTTAATTTTAAAGATCCTTTTTTTGATGGCATTGTGGAGCAGGTAAAAAAACAAGTGCCGGGTGCCATTGCCGTTCCCTATCTTTGTCCTGGTTTTACAGATTCTACTTTTTACAAGCAATTGGGTATTACTTGTTTTGGTTTTGCTCCCGTGGTTTTACCCCCAGAGCTTAATTTCTCGGATTTATTCCATGGATCCAATGAAAGAATTCCCATTAAGGGTTTCCAGCAAGGATTAAATATGTTATGGAATGTAGTTTCTCAGAGTTAAAAATGACCAAGCAAATTTCTTATGTTCAATTAATTTTTCGCCAATACTGGAACTCTTGGATAAATCGTTTTGGCTTGATATGTGTGTGTTTTCTTTTTGCGGTGGCAATTTTTTCGCCTCTCTTATCCAATGATTACCCTTATTTTTTGAAAAAAAATGGAAAAGAATATTTTCCTATTCTCACTCAAATTTTTCCTTTCAGTACCTGGATTCATTATGCTGATCTAGAAGGAATTGATTTTAAAAAAATTGTTCTTGAAGGGGATGATCGTATTGTTTTTCCTCCCATTCCCTATTCTCCAACCGAATATAATTTGGACGAACCTCTGGTTGCCCCTAGTTCCAAGCATTGGATGGGAACCGATGAACAAGGCAGAGATGTAACGAGCCGGCTTGTTTATGGATCTCAAATTTCTCTTTCGGTTGGATTTGTTGCTGTGGGTATTTATGTTTTGTTAGGTGTGATTGTTGGAGCCTTGGCTGGATATTATGGAGGCAAAGTTGATATGATTGTTTCGCGTGCCATGGAAATTATCATGTGTTTTCCAACTTTTTTTCTCATTTTAGCTGTGTTAGCTTTTATTGGTCCTAGCCTTTACAATATTATGTTTATCATCGGTATTACAGGTTGGACAGGCATTGCCCGTTTGGTAAGGGCTGATTTTTTAAAATTACGTAATCAAGATTTTGTTACAGCCGTTATTGCTTCTGGGGCTAAGCCTGTACGGGTGATTTTTAAACATATTCTTCCCAATACTTTAGCTCCTGTGATGGTTTCAGCAAGTTTTGGTGTAGCCTCGGCTATTTTAGTTGAATCGTCGCTTTCTTACTTGGGCTTTGGTGTACAACCCCCCACTCCCAGTTGGGGAGATATCTTGTCGCAGTCGAGAGATTTTATGGACATTGCCTGGTGGCTTACCATTTTTCCAGGCGTTGCTATTTTTATCACCATTACGGCTTTTAATTTAGTGGGAGAAGGTTTGCGGGATGCCATTGATCCGCGCTTAAAAACAGGGCAGTAGAAGCTTCAAAAAAGGTCCAGATGCAAGACATCATAGAAGTTAAAAATTTAACAACAGAACTCACGCTGGGTGATGTGCATGTTCCTGTGGTAAATGATGTTTCTTTTAAAATTCGCCCTGGTGAAGTGTATGCCTTGGTTGGAGAATCAGGCTGTGGAAAATCGATGACGGCTCTTTCGATCATGCGTTTGGTGCCAGAGCCTCCCGCCAAAATTGTAGGAGGAGAAATTTTACTTCATCCCAAAAATGGAGGCTCCTCCAATCTTCTGAAACTCACAGAAAAAGAAATGCGTGGGGTTCGTGGAAATCGGATTGCCATGATTTTTCAAGAACCCATGACGAGCTTAAATCCTGTTTTTACCATTGGAGATCAAATTACAGAGGCTATTATTTTGCATCAGCATCTCTCTAAAAAACAAGCTTTGGCCAATGCCATAGAAATGTTAAACACAGTAGGTATTCCTAATCCTACCCAAAGAGTTTCTCAATATCCTCACGAATTAAGTGGTGGCATGCGTCAAAGAGTGATGATTGCCATGGCTTTAAGTTGCAAACCGGAACTGCTGATAGCAGATGAGCCAACCACTGCCTTGGATGTAACCATTCAAGCTCAAATTTTAGAGCTTATCCTAAAATTGGTGCATGATTTTTCGATGTCTCTTTTACTGATTACCCACGATTTGGGAATTGTAGCTGAATTTGCAAAACAAGTGGCTGTTATGTATGCAGGACAAATTGTAGAGCAAAGTAGTGTTTTAGATTTATTTGCAAATACAAAACATCCTTACACCAAAGGACTGCTTGATTCGGTGCCCATGCCTTTTAAACAAGACGGAAAATTAACATCTATTCCGGGAATGGTTCCTGATTTATTTGAGTTGCCAAAAGGATGTGCTTATCAGGATCGATGCGAGAAGGTACATAGGGATTGCAAAGAAATTCGTCCTCAACTTTTAGGGAAAAATCTCAAACATCGTTATCGATGTTTTTTCCCATATGCAAAATAGTATGCCGTTATTAGAAGTTAAAAATTTGGTGAAAACATTTCCTGTAAAGGGAGGTTTTTTTGGAAAAACAGTGGGGGAGGTGCATGCTCTATCTGGCGTAAGCCTTTTTTTAGGAAAAGGAGAAATTGTTGGATTAGTAGGGGAGTCGGGTTGTGGCAAAACAACTTTAGGTCGCACCATTTTAAAACTAACAGAACCAACTGATGGTAAAATTATATTTCATGGAAAAAATATTACTTCTTATTCTGCGGAACAAATGAGGCCTTTAAGACGTGAAATGCAAATTGTTTTTCAAGATCCCTATGCTTCACTTAATCCCCGTATGACGATAGGGAATGCCATTTCAGAACCTTTAAAGGTACATAAAATCGTTCCTCGCAAAGAATTAAAAGAAAAAGTTTTGGAACTTTTAAGTGTGGTAGGTTTAAAAGAAGATGCCTATTACAAATATCCTCATGAATTTTCGGGTGGCCAAAGGCAAAGAATTGGTATTGCCAGGGCTTTAAGTGTTAATCCCAAATTAGTTGTGGCTGACGAGCCTGTTTCAGCTTTAGATGTTTCTATTCAAGCTCAAATTATCAATTTACTTTCTGATTTGAATCAACAATTTGGTCTATCACTGCTTTTTATTTCACACGATTTAAAAGTGGTGCGGCATATTAGCCACCGGGTGATGGTGATGTACTTGGGGCGTGTGATGGAAGTACTTGATGCGGGAGATCTTTCTGAAGCTAAACACCCCTATACCGTATCGCTTCTTTCTGCTGTGCCTGTTGCTGATCCTAAGCATAAAAGAAAACGCATTATTTTAGCAGGTGATGTTCCTTCCCCTTTAAATCCTCCCAGTGGTTGTGTTTTTCATACCCGTTGTCCCATGGCCATTGAGCGTTGTAAAACCGAGATACCTCTTCTTCGTGAAGCAGAAAAAGATAATCAAGTTGCTTGTCATTTGGTGTAAAATGAGAGGGGTAAAATTCATTGACATATTAGCTTGTGCATTTTATAATTAATATTGCACAGAGGTTTTATATGAGAACAAATGTAACCCTTGACTCAAATCTTATCAAAAAATTACAACTTGTTACTGATACCGAAACCAAGGCAAAGGCTGTTGTGATTGCCATAGAAGATTTTTTGAGAAGACAAAAGATTAAAGACATTAAAAATTTCAAAGGCAAACTCCGTTTTAGGTCTGATACTGCCAAATCACGTCATGATGTCCGATAGATCTGTTTTAATTGATACTTCCATTTGGATTGAATATTTCAGGGGAAAAAATCACCAATTTTTATCTGTAGTTGATGTTCTTTTAGACGAGGATCGAGTTGTAAATGTTGATCTTGTTTGTGCAGAGCTCTATCGAGGTGCTCGTTCTGAAAAGGAGATTCGATTTTTAGAGCAACATTTTTCTGCCATTCCTTCTCTTCAAGTTCCAGTTGATGTTTGGAGATTGGTGGGAAAGTTTTCTTTTCAATTAGCCAAAAAAGGATACCTGCCGCATCTTGTTGATGCTTACATTGCTTTTACGGCCATTGAGCACAATGTGACTTTATTTACAAAAGATCGGGATTTTCAACACATGGCCCGTTTGGGCCCACTTAAACTCTATCAATTGAAGTAAGCTATTTTAAATCATCTAATCGTTGACATTTTTTAAAAGTACTGGCAATCACCAAGCTGAAGAATAAGGAGGATAAATATGAATATTCAAAAAATTGGAGTTATTGGTACAGGAACTATGGGGCATGGGATAGCCCAGGTGGCAGCATTGGGTGGTTTTGATGTTGAAGTGCAAGATTGTAATGCTGACATAACAAATAAGGGAGTAGCTAAGATTGCAAAATCCCTTGGGAGCCTTGTTGAAAAAGGGAAACTCACTGCCGAACAAGCCAATGGAGCTAAAGAGAAAATTAAAGTTGTTTCCTCCCTCGGTGATTTTAAGGATTGTGATTTAGTGATTGAAGCCATTACCGAAAATCTACAAGCAAAAATTAAGCTTTTTTCTGAGCTTAAAGGTGTTTTAAAACCCACAGCTATTTTAGCAACCAACACTTCTTCTATTTCTGTTACTTTTCTTGCCTCTCAAACAGATCGGAGTGATCGTTTTATTGGAATGCATTTTTTCAATCCCGTTCCTCTCATGAAATTAGTAGAAGTTATTCGTGGCCTGCAAACATCACAACAAACATTTGATGCCGTGTTTGCTGTTTCACAAAAGCTAGGTAAAACCCCAGCTGCTATTAAAGACTCTGCTGGTTTTGCAGTTAATCGATTGCTTCTTCCTTTAATTAACGAAGCCTTTTTTGTGCTTCAAGAAGGTATTGCCGATGCCAAAACCATTGATGAGGTGATGAAGCTTGGAGCCAATCATCCCATGGGGCCTTTAACATTGGGAGATTTTGTAGGCTTGGATGTAGCACTTGCTGCCATGGAAGTGTTGCAACGAGACTTGGGCGATAGCAAGTATCGTCCCGCTCCCTTACTGCGCAAGTATGTAGAGGCTGGATGGTTGGGCAGAAAAACCGGTCGCGGAGTTTACGACTATACTCAGAAGTAAGGAATTTGAACTCCGTAGGCATGCATGGAGCGGAGTACTCGTTTTACATATCCCCTGGTTTCATTAAACGGAACTTCTTCAATAAATTCTTCTAAGGAAAGTTGCCCTAAACTTTTTTTCCACGAATCTACATTTCCAGGTCCTGCATTGTAAGCCATAATGGCTAAGGGATAAGAACCTTGGTAGCGCGTCAAAAGATCTTTAAAAAACCATGAACCTAAAATTAAATTGGTTTGTGGTTCATAAATATTTTGAGTCGTAAAACCAGATAAGCCTATTTGGTTGGCAACCATTTTAGCTGTGCCCGGCATGAGTTGCATTAATCCTATGGCACCCGCTGTTGAAACCACACGGTCTCGAAACTGAGATTCTTCTCTCATCATGCCTTCAATAACGCCCCGTGGGAGTTGGCTTTTCTCATAGGCGTGCTTGATAGCTTGTGGATACGCATGGGGATAAAAATAAAAAGCCCATTCAGAAGCACTCCCTCGTAAGGTTAAAGGACTTAATCCTGTTGCTTCAGAAGCTAATAAAAGAGCCTGGTAATAATTTTCGCCACTAAACCACAACTGTGCTTTTTGAGCTGGTGTTAAGCTTGTAAGAATATGCACAGCATAATCAGCCATTGCCAAAGCTTCTTGATGAAATCCTTCCCTACTTAAAAAAGTAACGAGAGAGAAAACACGGGTGTATACTTCATCTCCGCTCACTAAAGGTATCTGTAAATGAATGATGGGAGAAAAAGATCGTTTTAATTTTTGTGAGGAGGTAAAAGCGTAATAAGAAAAAGGGAATTCTTTTAAAATTTTTTCATACAAGGGATGCGCAATACTTGATTTGTTTTGTTTTTCTAAAACTCTGGCTTGCCAATACAGGGCTTGGGGATACCACTCTTCATCAGGAGGCGTGTCACTTATAATTTTTTGGAAAAATTGAAAAGCTTTGTCGTAGGATTTATTTTTATAAGATTTCCATCCAATTTCCCAAAGAGCGGACGCTCTCATGTCACCAGAAGAATTGAGAAGTGCATTCCAGAAGGAACCTTCTGGTTTACCTGTGGGATCCGAAAGTTTCCATAAAGCATAAAAGGCATCGTCGGTGAGGCGATCTTTGGGAAAATGAGAAAGAAGTTTTTGAAATCCTGTTTTGGCTTCTTCATCTTTTCCTAGTTTTTTATTTAAAGAGGCTGTCCAGTAAACACCTTTTTTAAAAGGTTCATCGGTACAAGAAAGTTGGAGAATATTTTGATAAGTTTGAAGAGCCTCTTCAATTTGTTTGGTTTGCCTGTACCAGGTTGCTAGATCCAAAAGACAAGAGCAAGGCGAATTTATTTTTGAAACTTCTTCTCTTGTCACCAAAGGCATTCCTGGTTCTGGTTTTCCCCAGTTAAGGTCCGCCTTTATGCCCAGACATTTTGTTTCAGTTTTAATATCAGGTGGCAGGCTAGCTCTGGGATTTATTTCTGCATTAATTCCCATCACCCAAGATTTTTTATCAGGATCTGGAATTAAGGTTCCCAATGCTTTTTTGTAAAGTTCTCGATAAAAGGAATCCTTGTTTTCTGGGGTAATGGCAGGTTCTATGGGGATGGTAATTAAAGGATGACCAAGAAGAACCTTAATGTAAAAATCAAAAAATGGATCTTGAATGGAGGAGAGTAATGGTAGAGCCTCATTTTTTTTACCTTCTTTTATTTTTTGTTCAGCTAATTTTATTTTAGCCCATAAACCAATCGTATCGGTTTGATGAGAGAGAGATTCGATTTTTTGAAGAGAAATTTCTTGTGCGAAAATAGAGAATGGAATTATTTCTATAATGCTTGTAAGAACTAAAAAATAAAATATTTTTATTTTGAGTTGATACATAAAAAATATCTGTCATCGCAATGACATTTTACAGATTGTGTTCTCAAGGCAAGTTTCCCATAACTTCATTTAATCCGGGGTAGTCTGGATTTATTTTTTGAAGAAGTTTCAAACGTTCTATGGCCTGTCTTGTTCGATTTGTTTGTTTTAAGCAAAGAGCCCAATTAAAAAGAACATCTTGTTGTCTTCGTCCCTCCGGGTTTTTCATCCACGCCATTCGGTAAAGATTAGAAGCAAGTTGAAAATTTCCATCCATTTGTAGTTGCATGGCTTGCAGAAAAAGAGTTTCGGCATCTCCTGGAGGAGGTAGGGGAGGAGGTGCTGAGAGATTGCCCAAGGGTTCTTCGTCAGTTAAAAAACCAGAACTCACAGCAGGAGAAACAAAATCGTCGTTATTTCTTGGTTGAAAGGGGTTAAATAATGGTTTTCTGCCCCTTTCCAAAGGGCTTACAATTTCATATTCTGCATTGGGTTTGCTCCAGTGAAAAATTCCAAGAGCTATTCCTACTAGCCCTATAAAACTTAAACCTACTACCCAGGCTCGTGGAATGAAAATTTTTAATCCTGGCTTTGATAAACTGTGAGCAGCTTGAGCTTGAATAGTTTTAAGAAGAGCCTCAGGAGGTGTTGTACATGCTTCACCCTGGTAGAGTTTTAAGATAAGCTCGTCTTCCAAGGGGGTATTGGTTTGGTTGTTTGGTTCTTTTATCATGTAATTTCTTTTAAAAGCCCTTTTTTTCTAAAATAATCTCCCAAGGTATCCATGGCATAACGCATGCGTGATTTAACCGTGTTTGTAGAACAAACCATCACTTCTCCAATTTCTTCAAAAGTCAGTTCTGATTTCACCCTTAAAACAAAAGTTTCCCGTTGTTCAGGAGGTAGTTTTTTTAGTGCTTCCGTTAAAAGAGACCCTAGTTCTCCTTCGACTACATTTTCATGAGCGTTTGTTTCCACGCTTATCCCTTCAATTTGTCCTTCATCATCAAGATCTTCCGGTGTTCTTTTCTTTTTTCGTAAGGCATCAATGGTGGTGGTTCTGGCAATGGTAAAAAGCCAGGCTTTAAAAGAAACATCACTTCTAAATTGCTCGCGTCTTTCAACCACCTTAAAAAAGGTTTCTTGAAAAATATCCTCAGCATGAGCCTGGGATTTAACCATTTTTAAAATGAAGGTAAACACCTGATTTTTATGTTTGGCCAAAAGAGTATTAAAAGAAGCGTTGTCTCCTGCCTTGTAGCGAGAAAAAAGAATCTCGTCGGTTAATTGTGTTTGGCCTTCAATATTGCTTCTTCCCATAAAAGTTAACGCGCCCTGGTTAAAAAAGGTTCTTTTTTATTTGAGGAAATTAGTGTAATTTCCCATAAATCATGAACAAAATCAAAGTTATTCTCGGTGTGGTTGTGCTCAATATCCTCTTTGGCACTAGTTTTCCTATTATTAAAACCATTCTCATTTATTTTACACCAAAAGAATGGTGTTTTATTCGCGTCGTTCTTTACACCTTGGTACTTTGTTTATGGGTAGGGCGCAAGTTATGGTCTTATCCCTTAGAGCTGCGTGATTTTTTCTGGCTTATTTTGGGTGCTCTATCGGGGATGTTGGTGAATCAAATTAGTTTTGTAGAAGGACTTCACAGAACATCTCCTGCTCATTCTGCCATTATTTCTACCACTATTCCCTTGTGGGCCATGCTTCTTGCTACTTTTTTCTTAAAGGAAAAAATGCGGCTTTCTCATTTATTTGGTTTAATTGCTGGCATTTTAGGAGTGGCTATTCTTTTAGAGTTAGATCATGGTTTTCAGGCCAGCCCTTATTTAAATGGTGATCTCCTTTCGTTATTAAATGCAATTGCGTATTCCATTTTTTTAGTGATCTCACGCAAACATTTATCCCGAATGAATCCCATGATATCTCTAACCTTGATGTCTCTTTTTGCTTTAATAGGAACGGGTTTTTATTCTTCTTGGGATTTTCCTTTAGATAAGTTGAAAAGCCTGCCGCTTTCAGTGGATTTTATGATTCTTTACGCCATCATTGTTTTAAGCATTGTTACTTTTCTGATTTGCTTGTGGACTTTGCGTCATATGGAAGCCTCAAAGGCCTCGTTTTTTGTACTGATTCAGCCCATTGTAGCAGCTGTACTTTCTTTTTTGATGCAGGCAGAAGTGCCTTCCCATCGTTTTTACGTTAGTACTTGTTTAATTTTTGCAGGAATTATTTTAGGGAACTTAAAACGGAGTTAATTAAATTTTTTGGGATGAAAAAGTGACCACAATGGGTTGATGATCGCTTAATTTATGTCCTTTGTTATCCATAAATCCTTTTGGAATTTCCCAGGTTTTAGCTGTGAGTGTATTTTCTTTTCCACTTCGATACAGCATGTGATCTAAGAAATATTTGGGACATTTGGTTAAGGCGCAGGTATCACTGAGTTCTGTTTGTGCAAGAAAATTCTTAAAATTTTCTTTATCTTGGTTATTATTTTGCCACCAATGAAGGTTAAAATCTCCTGCTACAATGATGGAAGCATCTTTTGAGTTTTGTTTAATAAAGTGGCCTAATTGTTTTAGTTGACTGTAGCGGGCAGCCTGATCAGTTTCCATAAAGCCAGCATCGAGATGAATATTGTAAACATGAATGGTTGAACCATTAGGGAGATCTACTACCGAAAAGCTAAAACCCTTGGGAGCCAAGCAGTCTGCGCCCATGAAAAAACGGCCAGAACAAGCATTCCAAACTACGCGTTCGAAATGATGAAAAGGATGAATTGAAAATTGCGAAAGACCATCATGGCTTCCCCAACGATTTTGTGCTCGTGTTCGAAAAGGGTACGCCAATGATTTTCTTAATTTTTGTGGGTAGAAGAAATCTTCTTGAACAAGGGCCAAAGAAAAAGCATTTAATTTTTTCCCGATTAAGGGAAGATTTTGGATGGGGAATGATTTAGAAATCAATTGGGGCAGTCCTGCTACATTGTAAGTAATGACTGAAAAAACTGAAAAATCAGTTTGTGCAGAAAAATCTTCTTTAATACCAAAGGCTGGATAAAATTCTGGGGCTTCCAGAAGTTTATTTTCAAAAGATGAAAGGGCCCCTAGCCCTCGGGGAGCAGTTATTAAGGCAACCAATAAAAAGATCCAAAGTATTCTCACCCCTCTATTATATCCTAAAAATGGAATGGTCAAAAGATAGATATTTAAAAAATATAGTCATTTTATTGACTTAGCTCCTTTAGATATGCCTAAAAATTAGGCAGAGAAGGGTTTACTTTGGAATTTGAATAGGTTAGTAAAGCTTATGTTTCAAATCGGATCAGTTAAAATACCTCACCGGCTTTTGATGGCCCCCATGTGTGGTATTACCCATATGGCCTACCGCGGTATTCTTAAAAAATTTGGAGCTGGCTTGGTTTACACCCAAATGGTTTCGGCTAAGGCCCTAGAGATGCAGGATCAAAAATCATTTAAGCTTCTTCAATTTAATGAATTCGAGCGGCCTGTGGGTTTTCAGATTTTTGGAAACGATGCAAACGTATTGGCTAAGGCTGCTAAAATTTGTGAGGATTTAGGAGCTGATCTCCTTGATTTAAATATGGGATGCCCTGCAAAAAAAATTGTGGCAGGTGGGGGAGGATCGGCTCTTTTAAAAAATTTAAATTTAAGCGCTCTTATTTTTGAAAAAATCCGTGCAGCTATTCGTATTCCCTTTACCATTAAAGTGCGTGCGGGGTGGGATCAATATTGTGGAGATTTTTTGGCTATCGCAAAACTGGCAGAGCAAAATGGAGTTGATGCTATTACTTTGCATGCACGGACAAAAGCTCAAGGGTATAGTGGCAAGGCCGATTGGGATCTAGTTTCTTGCCTTAAATCAGAAATCAAAATTCCTGTTATTGGGAATGGGGATATCATGCATTTTTCACAAGTTAATAACATGCTCACTCACACAGGTTGTGATGCTGTTATGGTGGGGCGTGCTGCTGTTAACTCTCCCTGGTTTTTTAAATCTTATCTCGCAGGAAAAGAATACCAACCAACTCTCAATGAAATGAAAACCCTTATTTTAGAACAATATGATGCCTTTTTTAGTTATTTTGGACAAAGTGCAGGCATTAAACAAATGCGTAAACACTTGTGTGCGCAAACTGTGGGGTTAAGGGATGGCTCCAAATTTCGTAATGCCATTGTACGCATGGATACTTGGGAAGAAATTCAAAAAACCATCAAAGATTTTTTTGACGAAAAAAACCATGTTGACATTAGATCACTTAATTAGCCAGCTCCGTATTGGCCTTGTGGTAGCTACCATAGAAGGTATAATTATTAAATCGAACCCCGCATTTGATGAAATTTTCTCAAGGCGCAATGTTAAAAACATTTTTGACTTATTAGAAGCCAACCCCGAAGTATTAAAGTGTATTAAAAATGCCATTACTCATAAAGGAAGTTATTCTCTTTGGGCCCACGATTTAGTTGTCCAGAGTGGAAAAAAGCGTGCCATGGATTTGGAAGTTTTTCCTCTCACCAGTGATAATGGGGTTAATATGGAAGGTGTGATCGTGTTATTTTTTGATCGCAGTAGTGGGATGAGAATTACAGAACAATCTAAACAAAATGATCGCATTCATTATCTTTCTACCCTAACAGCAGGTTTGGCTCATGAGATTAAAAATCCTTTAAGTGGAATTATTGGGGCAAGCCAACTTTTGGGAGCCTCTCTTGGTGCAAATGAAGAATTAAAAGAATATGCTACAATGATTGAGCATGAAGCCTCGCGTGTTGATCGTCTTTTGGGGAGTTTGATTCGTATTTCAAAGCCCAGAAAATTGGATAAAAAACCTGTGAACATCAATAAAATTTTACACAATATTGTTTTACTGCAAGAAACAAGAACACGCTTGCATATAGATTTTAACGAAGATTTTGATCCAAGCCTTCCTGAGATTATGGGAGATGAAGAAAATCTAGCACAAGTTTTCTTAAATTTAATCAAAAATGCTATTGAAGCTATTCCTCATGATGGAAAAATTATTGTGCGCTCTAAAATGCAAACTGATTACACCCTCAAACAAGGGGAAAAGAAGAAAAAAATGATTGAAGTGGTTATTGAAGATACAGGATGTGGGATGACAGAAATTGAATTAGCTAATTTGTTTGTTCCATTTTTTACAACAAAATCAGAAGGAACGGGATTGGGCCTTGCTGTTTCTTATCAGATCATAGAGGAACACGAGGGGCAATTGAGAGTAACCAGTGAGCTTGGTAAGGGATCTTGCTTTTCTGTGTTACTTCCGATTTAATTGATGACAACAATTTTAGTTGCAGATGATGAATTAAGTATTCGCACTATTCTTTCCAAGGCTTTGGAGAAAAAGGGTTATCATATTTTCCAGGCACGCGAAGGCAATGAAGCCATTCGTTTTATCGAAAAAGAAAATATCGATGTGGCTATTTTGGATATTCGCATGCCAGGATTAACCGGGCTTCAAGTTTTAGAGAAAATCAAATCAATCCCTAATCCCCCAGAAACCATTGTGGTGACAGCACAGGATTCTATGGAAAATGCAGTCACTGCTATGAAGCAAGGAGCTTTTGATTACCTCACCAAACCATTTGATTTAGAGGAAGTTTGCTTGGTGGTGGATCGGGCTGTTGAAAAAAGAGAGCTTCGTTCTGAACTCAAAGAGCTTAAAAAAAATGTACGTCGTGATAAGCCAACCATTGTAGGCAAAACCAAGGTAATGACCGAAGTGTTTAAAACAATCGGGCGTATTGCCGATCAAGATGTAACTGTTTTGCTTGAAGGAGAATCGGGTACAGGAAAAGAGTTGGTAGCTCGTGCCATTCATTTTCAAGGGAAAAGAGCAGCAGAACCCTTTGTTGCTGTTAATTGTTCTGCTATCCCTTCCGAACTTTTAGAAAGTGAACTTTTTGGTTCGCGCAAAGGAGCTTACACAGGGGCCTTATCTGATCGTATTGGATATTTTGAAAGAGCCAATTTAGGCACCTTATTTTTAGATGAAATTGGAGATATTCCTTTGCATTTACAAGCTAAACTTTTACGAGTTTTGCAAGAACAAGAAATTCAAAAAGTAGGGGAGAACAATCCGATAAAAGTTGATGTTCGCGTGATTGCCGCTACTAATAAAAGCCTTGCAGAGTTAGTTAAAAAAGGAAGTTTTCGTGAAGATCTTTTTTTTCGTTTAAATGTGGTGCCTCTTTTTCTTGCCCCTTTAAGAGAGCGGAGAGAAGATATCCCTCTCTTGGTCGATTATTTTTTAGGACGTTGTGCTAGAGATTTTGGAGAAAATAAAACCATATCAGAGGCAGCCCTCAATTATTTAAAAAAGGCTCCTTGGGTAGGTAATATTCGTGAATTAGAAAATATTTTAAAGCGGGCTTATGTACTGGGGCATGGTCCTATGATTGAATTGGCAGATGTGTCAAACTCCATGCCAGCCACTCTTTCAATGAAATCGAGTGGAGATTTGGAATCCTTGATTCAATTAACGGTTCATTCTTATTTGCAAAGTGAGTCCACAACTCATCTTTTGGAAAAAATAAGTCCTCTTTTTGAGAAGCCACTCTATCGCACTGTGCTTCTCTTTTGCCAAGGCAACCAAATTAAGGCTAGTCGTATCTTGGGAATTAATCGGAATACCTTAAGAAAAAAAATAAAAGAGTTAGGAATTTCTATTACTCATGAAATCAAAAATTGAATTTTTGAAGGGCCTCTATGCCATTGCCCCAAATGCAAGCTTGGCCTCTCTTTATTTACAAGGCGGGGCCAGACTCATTCAATATCGAAATAAAGAAAAAAATAGGGAAGAGCAAAGGGAAGAGTTGAAAACCCTGATTGCTTTGAGGGAGAAAACAGATTTTTGCTTGATTGTAAACGACTACCCCGATTTAGCCCGTGAATTTAATGCAGATGGAGTTCATTTAGGTCAGGATGATCTTTCACCTCATGAAGCGAGGGATATGTTAGGTTCTGATATGCTCATTGGAATTTCCACCCATTCTTATCAAGAATTTAATCATGCCAAACATTTTCCTGTAGATTATATTGCTTGCGGAGCTATTTTTCCTACAACAAGTAAGCCAAAAAGTCATCCCGTTGTGGGTGTGAGTTTACTTGAACAAGTAGTTGGTGAAAGCCCTTTTCCTATTGTAGCTATTGGTGGCATCACAAAAGAAAACGGGCCTATTGTTAAAAAAACAGGGGTGGCTATGATAGCTCTTTTAAGCGCCTTGGCTAATAAAGAGGATGTTGTGAAAGAAGTTGCTTGGTGGGTAGATTTTTATTTATAACTCAAAGAATTTAAGAAATAAAGATGGCAATTATCATCTTGTCATTCCCGCGAAGGCGGGAATCTATCTTTAAGATTTTAAGATGGATCCCCGCTTTCGCGGGGATGACATAATAGGGTGTGCAACAATATTTATGTTAGAAATTTTTAAAAAAATATTTGGAACAAAAAATGAGCGTGATCTCAAAAAAATCAAACCCTTGGTGGACCAGATTAATGCGCTGGAGTCTGCCATTGCAAAACTTTCTGATTCCGAGCTGTCTGCAAAAACAATCGAATTTCGAAAACGCTTAGAAAATGGTGAGGCACTTGATGCTCTTTTACCAGAAGCTTTTGCTGTTGTGCGTGAGGCCAGTAAAAGAGTTTTACAGATGCGTCACTTTGATACTCAATTGATTGGTGGAATTGTTCTACATAGGGGGCGCATTGCTGAAATGAAAACAGGTGAAGGAAAAACCTTAGTAGCAACCTTACCTGTGTATCTTAATGCCTTAAAGAGCTTGGGAGTTCATGTCATTACAGTTAATGATTATCTTGCAAAACGTGATTCCGAGTGGATGGGCAAGCTTTATCAATTTTTAGGAATGTCGGTAGGAGTGATTGTGCATGGGTTGGATGATGATGAAAGAAAAAGTGCTTATGCCTGTGATATTACCTATGGCACCAACAACGAATTTGGTTTTGATTTTCTTCGTGATAACATGAAATTTGATTTACCCTCGATGGTACAAAGAAAACTTAATTTTGCCATCGTAGATGAAGTTGACAGTATTTTAATTGACGAAGCCAGAACCCCGCTTATTATTTCGGGCGCTGCAGAAGAATCAACCGATAAATATGTTCGCATTAATTCTATCATTCCAGGTTTAGAAAAAGAAAAACATTACCAAGTCGATGAAAAATCGCGGAGTGTGGTTTTAACTGAAGAGGGAGTGTTAGAAGTTGAAAAGAGACTTAATGTAGGAAATCTTTATGACCCCCACGAAATTGAAACTTTGCATCATGTTAACCAGGCTTTAAGGGCTCATGTACTTTTTAAAATTGATGTTGATTACGTGGTAAAAGATGGAAAGGTAACTATTGTGGATGAGTTTACAGGCCGCTTAATGCCTGGTCGCAGGTGGAGCGATGGATTGCATCAGGCTATAGAAGCAAAAGAAAGAGTTAATATTGAAAACGAAAATCAAACCCTTGCAACAATTACTTTCCAAAATTATTTCCGCATGTATCAAAAATTATCGGGCATGACAGGAACTGCCGATACCGAGGCTCCCGAGTTTGCAAAAATTTATAATCTTGAAGTGTCTGTGATCCCTACAAACAAACCAATGATTAGAGATGATTTAAATGATGTTATCTATAAAAATCTCGAAGCTAAATTTAAGGCTGTTGTTGAAAATATTAAAGAGTTGCACGATACAGGGCGGCCCATCTTAGTGGGAACTATTGCTATTGAAAAATCTGAATTACTCTCGAGTATGCTTAAAAGACGAGGTATTCCTCATAATGTTTTAAATGCCAAACATCACGAGCGTGAGGCTGAAATTGTAGCTCAGGCAGGTCGTCTTGGTGCTGTTACTGTATCTACCAATATGGCAGGTCGTGGTACCGATATTATGCTGGGTGGCAATCCTGATTTTTTAACTAAGGCAGAATTAGGAAATGAAAAAGATACCGAAAAATACAAGCAAGTTTTAGAAAAATATCGGGCACAATGTCAAATTGAATGGGCAGAAGTAGTTAAACAAGGTGGTCTTTTTATTTTAGGAACCGAACGTCATGAATCCAGGCGAATCGATAATCAATTACGTGGGCGTTCTGGGAGACAAGGTGATCCAGGTGCTTCTCAATTTTTTGTTGCCTTAGATGATGACTTAATGCGCATTTTTGGTTCAGATCGTATTGCGGGTATTATGAGTCGCCTTGGGATGAAGGATGATGAAACCATTGAGCACCCCTGGATTTCAAAGGCTTTAGAAAATGCACAAAAAAAGGTGGAGGCTCATAATTTTGAAATTCGTAAAACTGTTTTAGAATACGATGATGTGATGAATCAGCAGCGCATGACTATCTATGCTAAACGGAAGGAAATCCTAGAGGGACAAGACTTAGATGACATGGTAACTGATCTGCTTGATACAGTTGCAGAAGGGCTTTCTGCGCAGTTTGGATCAGCTGTGGAAGAAGATTTTAATCAAACAGGTTTTGATGATGCATTTTTACAACAATTTGGTTTTCGTCCCACATTAAATACAGAAACAAAATGGACTTCTGATACTTTAGGGCAAACAATTTACGATACAGCGCAAGCTTATTATCGCAAGAAAATAGAAAATTTAGGGAGGGAGGCTTATAGTGCTGTGTGTCGCTATTTAATTCTTTCTACCCTTGATCAACTTTGGAAAGACCACTTGCTTGTTATGGATCATTTGCGTGAGGGGATTGGACTTCGTGGTTATGGGCAAAAGGATCCACGCTTAGAATACAAGCGTGAAGGTTTTGCTGCTTTTGGAGCCATGATGGATCGTTTTGCCATTGACTCTTTAGAGAAGATTTTTAAAGTACAAATTCAGGAAGGAAGTGCGGCCTCAATGCCTGTAAGGCGCAAACAGGTTCTTCAAATGGAAAAAAAGGAGATGGTTTCGTTGCAAAGTGAAAATGCTGGCCCTGTAAAACAAAAGGCAGAAACTGTTAAACGTGTTTATCCCAAAGTGGGCCGCAACGAAAATTGTCCTTGTGGAAGTGGAAAAAAATATAAAAAATGTCACGGGGTTTAATAAAAATGGGAAAAAACAAAATTATCATTCCAGGTTTTCAATTTTGCGGCATCCATGCGGGGATTAAAGAGAGTACACGAAAAAAAGATCTCACCTTGATTTATTCTGACGAACCAAAAACAATCATTGATGGTGTTTTTACCACCAATAAAGTGGTGGCGGCTCCTGTTATCCTTTGTCGTTCCAATCTTTCCCATGGCAAGGGGCGCCTGATTGTTATCAATAGTGGCATTGCTAATGCTTGCACAGGTACGCAAGGAATGCGTGATGCTAAAAAAACTCAGAGAGTAACCTCTCAGCTTTTTGGGCTTAATCCTAAAGAAGTGTATGTTTGTTCTACTGGTAAAATTGGGGAGCCTCTTCCCATGCCCAGATTATTAAAGGGTCTTAAAACAGCCAAAGGAGAACTTTCAGAAAAAAGTTTTTTAGAAGCCGCCAAGGGCATTATGACCACCGATCAATATCCCAAATTTGATTTAATGAGGGGAAGAATTTTAGGTGAAGACTACACCATTGCAGTGCTTGCTAAAGGTGCGGGAATGTTAAGGCCCAATATGGCTACCATGCTTGCCTTTGTTGTAACAGATCTCCGTTTAAATCGAGCTACTTTAAAATCCATTTTTAGAGAAGCTGTTGATCAAACCTTAAACCGTGTAACTGTTGATGGAGATACATCAACCAACGATACCGTTTTAATGATGGCTAACGGAAGAGCCGGTAATGCTTTTTTTTCAGCTCAAAGTGTCGAAGGAATTAAAATTAAAAATGAACTTATTCATCTTTTAGAAAATATGGCGCGTCAAATTGCCCTCGATGGAGAAGGGGCCACCAAGTGTTGCGATGTGATTGTAAGTGGAGCAAAAAATAGGGATGATGCAAAAAAAGTAGCCTATGCCATTGGAAATTCTCCCTTGGTGAAAACAGCTCTTTTTGGCTGTGATCCAAATTGGGGACGCATCATGGCTGCCATTGGTTATTCTGGGGCTGCGGTTATGCAAAATAAAATTAACATTGAGATGGGTTCTTATCAACTGGTTATCAAGGGTGAGTCTGCTGGAAAATTTTCACCCGATGAAGTATCACGTTATTTGAAAAATAAAAATATTACCATGAAGGTTCATTTAGGTTTAGGCAGGGGAGGTTTTCATGTGTATATGTCTGATCTCACCTACGATTACATTCATTTAAATGCCGAATATCATACGTAAATTGGAAAAGTTGATAGCCTCTCTTAAAGTATATCTTTAAATTCCTTTAAATATTCAAAAAGCCTTGGAACAAGGTAATGGGGAACTTTGAGTAAGGGAATTTGTCTTTGCTCTGTGCCAGTTGAAAGCTGGGCGATGTAATTTTTATCAAAATGAGGTGGCTTGTCGGCAATTTTAACTAGAATGGTTGCTTTTTTTTCCCTTAAGGCGAAGCTGGCCAGTGATTTGTTTGTTCCATCTTTTGTCTTTACATCAATTCCTGCAAGGACTGGAGAGCGAATTAAAAACTCAACTTCAGCCATATTTTCTGATTTCCAATAAAATAAATCATCACGTGTTGTAAGCTGTGCAATAATTTCATTTGCTATTACTGTTTCGGAAAGAATTCCCATATGTTCAGAGGATAAGACATTCATAAGTAAATTTGAACCAGCTAAAAGAAAATTGGCAATGCCGCTGTCAAACAAAATATACTTGGATAGATCTGACTTGGCATTCATAAGTCGTATTTTATGGGCTACCCTGGCGCCTATAGTTTTAATTACTAAGCGCTTAGCTTCCAAACGACCAGCGTGACTCACTTGCAAATGTTTGTATTTTAATGTGTTCAATGACAGCCGGGCCAGGGTTCTTAAAACATCATGATATTCATAAAGTTTGGCTTTTTCTCCCAAAACAGCTTTCACATTTTCCTCGATTGTAGTTACAAGGTCAGATGCAATATGGGGCAAAGGGAGTGAATTTTTTTTTGGATCGAGATAACAATCAATTAAACGGGGCATGCCTCCCAGGCGCATATAAATTTGAAAAACTTCTGTAAGTTGATGATGAAAATAATCGGAATGATCAAATTTTTTCAATGATTGCTCATTACAATAATTAACCAAGTCTTCACGATTTGCAGCATGGAGATAATCATAAAATGTGATTGGATAGAGATCAAAAAAACATTTTCGTCCTGTAGCGGCATTTTTGACTGACACATTTTCAAGATTGGAACCAGTAATGATAAATTTGAATGCAGAATATTCAGCAAGAGTTTGAATCCACTCGAGTACATAAGGGGCCTGGTCAGCTTCATCAATAAAAATGATGGGAGAAGTATCCGTGTCGATTGGCCCATGGCTTTTAAAGTACAGATGGATATTATTAATGAATGCTGTGGGAGAGCGCCCCAAAAAATCGCGACCTAAACGATTCTTTTTTCCCAAAACACTGAAGTTTGATCCCAGCTTGCTAGATCCTAAAATAAAACCTCCGGGCCTGAGACAATCGATATAAATTTGGGGGGCCTTGATGTCCTCTAGGATGTTTAAAACAAAGGAGGTTTTCCCTACTTGTCTAGCCCCACGGACAATGAGTGATTGATTGTTGATATTATTGATAATTTTAATAAAATATTGTTTTTTTTGATATCTATTTATCCACATAAAATGTCAAAACCTATATTAGAATTAGCACGTAAATAAGCTTTAATCAACATTAAATTTGCCCGTTTCTTTGACTGGCCAAAATATAAACGTAAAATTGTTTCATAGTGTCATATTGTCACTCCCGACTTGATCGGGGGTCCATCTTTAATTCTTAAGATGGATCCCGCCTTCGCGGGAATGACAATAGGCAACAATAAATTACATCCTCGCAACGATGGGTTCCTCAATCGTGGTGATGTAAATATTATTTTTGTAAGACCCGCGTCAAAATCCCGTCAGTAAAAAAGACTTTTATTTCAGAAGCTTGAGCGAGAAGTGTGGGAAATATGACGCTTAAGCCCTTGGAATAACATCAGAATTTCAAAAAATGAATTTTCAGTTATCCCTTCTTTTTGCTACAATAGATAGAGTTTAATCTTTGAATTTCAATATGTTAAAAAAATTAGGACTTGGCGATTTTAATGAATTTCTTTCCAAACATAGCGATATTGTTTTGGCTGTATTGGTTATTGCTGTTTTGGGAATGATCATCGTTCCTCTGCCTCCTTTTTTACTCGATATTTTCCTCACAATTTCCATCAGTCTTGGTGTGATTATTTTACTTGTTTCTCTCTACATTACCGATGCCCTTAAATTAGCTTCTTTTCCAACCATTCTTTTAATGACCACTCTCTATCGTTTGTCCTTAAATATTTCCACCACACGTCTCATTCTTTCTCAAGGCTATGCGGGTGAAGTGGTTGAGGCTTTTGGTAATTTTGTGGCCAGTGGTAATTTTGTTGTTGGTATTGTTTTGTTTCTCATTATTACTCTCGTTAATTTTATTGTTGTTGCCAAAGGTGCCGAGCGTGTTTCTGAAGTGGCTGCCCGTTTTACATTGGATGCCATGCCCGGAAAACAAATGAGTATCGATGCCGATTTGCGTGCGGGTACCATCACCATGGAGCAAGCCCAAGAAAGACGCAGAACTCTTCAACGTGAATCACAAATGTATGGAGCCATGGACGGTGCCATGAAATTTGTGAAGGGCGATGCCATTGCGGGCATCGTTATTACAGCCATTAACATCATTGGAGGCTTACTTATTGGTGTGGTTCAACATGATATGAAGTTGGGAGAAGCTGCCAAACTTTTTACTCTTTTAACCATTGGTGATGGTTTAGTGAGCATGCTTCCAGCCTTTATTATTTCTATGTCGGCGGGTGTGGTTGTAACACGGGTTGCTTCCGATTCTAAGGATACCAATTTGGGTCGCGATATTATTACCCAAATGACGGCCTATCCAAAAGTTTTCATGATTGCAGGTTCTCTTTTGATTGGTTTGGGTTTAGTGCCAGGTTTACCAAAAGTTCCTTTCTTTATCTTGGGCTCCCTACTTTTAGCTTATTCTTTTTATTCACGTAAAAAGCGTGATGAAAAAATACAAGAAATTGTGGCGCAACCCAAGGAAGAAAAAGTGAAGAAGGCTTTAGAAAAACATGGAGACCACCTGCCCTTTATTATGCCATCCCCCATATCTTTAGAAGTGGGTTCTGCCCTTATTCCATTTGTGGATGATTCAAAGGATGGAGGGAGGTTTATCAACGAACTAATTCCTCTTTTGCGTCATGGTTTGTATTATGAATTGGGAGTTAACTTTCCAGGTATTCAAGTGCGTGGCCAAACCGTGGATATGGAAGCCGAAGCCTATGTGATTAACATCAACGAAGTGCCGGTGGCTCGTGGCAAGGTATCACAAGGGTGTATTTTAGTGGGCGAACCTTTGGAGCAACTTCAACTTTTTAATATTACAGGAAAAGAAACCATTCATCCCATTGATGGTTCTGTTGTAACCTGGGTGTCAGAACAATACAAAGATGTAGCTGTTCAGGCAGGATTTCGGATGTGGGATATTTCGGAATATCTCATTTTGCACCTTTCTTACCTGTTACGAAAACATGCCCACGAGTTTTTGGGTTTACAAGAAGTACAAACTCTTTTAACCGAATTAGAAAAATCACATCCGGCCTTAGTAAAGGAATTGGTTCCAAAATATATTACGGTGCTTCAACTTTCTGAAGTTTTTCAACGCTTGGTGCAAGAAGAAGTGGCCATTAGAGATTTGAAAAATATTTTTTCAACTCTTGCCCAATGGGCTGAAATTGAAAGAAATACTCTGGCCTTAACAGAACATATTCGTGGAGGTTTAAAACGGTATATTACCCATAAGTATGCGGGCCATACTAACACCCTGGCTGTTTATCTTTTGGATCCAGGCATTGAAGACATGGTGCGTGATGCTATTCGTTCAACAGAAAAAGGTAATTATTTGGCCCTCGATCCAGAAGTAACCCAGGAAATTATTGAAGCTGTTGGAAAAGAAATAGCTTCTCATCCTTTTCCTCCTGGAGCCAAACCCCCTGTTATTTTAACAACAGCTGAAGTAAGGCGTTATTTTAGAAAAATTATCGAACTTGAATTTCCTCAGCTTTCTGTGCTTTCCTACCAAGAGCTTGCCGAGAACCTGCGTATTCAACCCATTGCCAGGGTTAATCTCCCTCGCTTGCAAGCAGCTAATCAGTAATGAAATCTTTTTTTGAAGACCAAGTTGAAGAATTAAAAAGCAAAGATCTTCTTCGTATTGAGAAGATAGTAGAGAGTGATCAAGGCCCTGTTGTAAAATGCCAAGGGAAAACTGTTCTTAATTTTTCATCTAACAATTATTTGGGACTAGCAAATCATCCCAGGCTAAAAAAGGCCGCTATTCAGGCCATAGAGCGCTATGGGGTTGGTTCGGGGGCCTCCCGTTTAATTACAGGTACCATGAGTTTGCATCAGGAATTAGAAAAAGTTTTGGCCGGGTTTAAAGGATGCGAGGCTAGTCTTATTTTTAATTCAGGTTATCATGCTAATATTGGTGTTATTACTGCTTTGGTTGATCCTAATGATGTTATTTTTTCAGATGAGTTAAATCATGCCAGTCTTATCGATGGATGTCGTCTTTCTAAGGCTTCTGTGATGATTTATCGCCATTCTGATATGCGTCATTTAAGGGAATTGCTTAAAAGTCATGTTGAACAAAAGAGAAAAGAAAAAAAACAAGGCGTTCAAATTTCATCAAAGCTTTTAATTGTAACTGATACTGTATTTTCCATGGATGGCGATTTATGTCTTTTGCCAGCACTGATGAAATTAGCTGATGATTTCGATGCTCAAATTTTTGTTGATGAAGCTCATGCCACGGGAGTATTTGGAGAAAAAAGTCGGGGAGTTGTTGAGCACTATGGTATTTCAAGTAAGAAGAAGAATCTTATTCAAATGGGTACCTTAGGCAAAGCTCTTGGTTCTTTTGGAGCCTATGTTTGTGGGCCAAAGGCTTTTTGTGATTTTTTAAAAAATAAAGCCAGAACCTATGTTTTTACAACAGCTCTTCCACCTGCAGTATTAGCAGCTACCTTGGAGGCTATTCGTTTAATCAATCAAGATTTGTCTTTAAAAAATCAACTTTGGAGAAATGTAGAATATTTTAAAAGGGGATTAACCCAAGTTATTGCAAATTCATCTTATGAACTTTTAAAAACCGATTCTCCTATTTTTCCTATTTTAGTTGGTTCTCAATCAAGAACCATGGATTTATCACAGAAATTATTTGATGAGGGAATTTGGATTCAGGGAATTAGGCCACCCACAGTTCCTGATGGCACCTCGCGCCTCCGTCTTACGTTGATGGCAACCCATACCAAAGAACATTTGGATAAATGTCTTGTGACATTGGAAAAGGTTTTAAAATTATGAAAAAACATCTTTGTCATTGATGACGCATTTTATCTGGGGTCCATCGGGATTCACCAAAAGCTCGATGGCACAGGTTACCGTCTGACTTATCCAACTAAGAAATCTCCCCTAAATCAGCGACCTATTTTCCATCCCATCAATCGCGAAACCTGAGCCGCTATCGAGAGTGCCATTTTTGAAAAACTGAAAAAAGACATCGAAAACTGCCCGAATCCGGGCAATCCAAAGACCCAGATGATGTGCCAAATCCGGGAATCTTTGATTGAATTTTCACCCATAAAATTATACGGTTGCAATTCTCAAAATTTTGACGGGATTGAATCAATGTAAAACTCTGATAACTACAGAGGATCAACAATATGTTTTCAAACAGAGTTAGAGAAATTTTAAAAACCCATCGGCAAACTACTGAACTGGGTAAAAGAAATTTGGCGAAGTAGAGAGAAAACTTGATGAAACTCAACATCGACCACATGACTGAACCCGATGAAATAGAATGGAAGCGTAATGCCGAAACGTAAAACACAATTAATGTCGGTAAAACACCCCAAGCTGACTTTTAGCCAGCTTGTCTCTGCTATTCGTGAGGCGGACCACTATTTTTCTTCGCAAGCGAATCGAGCAGTCAATGTCAGTCTTACTTTGCGGAACTGGATCGTGGGTTATTACATCTCGGAATTCGAGCTTCATGGAAAAGATCGAGCCGATTATGGAGAAAAACTCTTAAGCGAACTTGCCAAAGAGCTTGGACGGGCCAAGATCAGCAATTGCGAAATAAGGCAACTGTATGATTATATTAAGTTTTATAGAGTATATCCCGAGATTGTGCGGACGCTGTCGGCACAATTCAAGCCATTGATGTCCGGGAAACTTACGATCCATAAGGAAATTGTGCCGACAGCGTCGGCACAATTTAGTCTTCCGCCAGATAAGCTCATTACCGGTCTTTCTTATAGCATGTTTAAATTGCTCGCTGAAATTGACGATCCTTTGAAACGCGTATTTTATGAAATCGAAAGTATCAGAGGCAATTGGTCAGTTCGTGACTTAAAACGCCAGATCGCCAGCCTTTATTTTGAAAGGTCTGGCCTCTCAAAAAATAAGAAGAAACTAGCGACCCTGACTCAAAAAAATGTTCAAGGAATGGATTCCAAGTTGACTATTCGCGACCCGTATATTTTCGAATTTCTTGGCATCAAGGCAAAAGAGGTCATGGCTGAATCAACTTTGGAAGCGGCACTTCTCAATAAACTGCAGGATTTCTTGTTTGAGCTGGGGCACGGCTTTTGTTTTGAGGCGTCCCAGAAAAGAATTCTCATCGATGGAAAGCATTATTTCGTTGACCTTGTTTTCTACCATCGAATTCTGAAATGTCATGTATTGATCGAACTCAAGGTGGATGAATTTAATCACGAGCATTTAGGCCAGCTGAATACCTATGTGAGCTGGTTCAGAAAGAACATGACGAAGCATGATGACAATCAGCCGGTTGGCATTCTTTTATGCACGAAAAAAAATCACGCTCTTGCCGAATACGCTTTGGCTGGTATGAATAACAAATTATTTGTATCGAAGTACCAAGTGGAGTTACCCAAGAAAAAGGAGATAGAAAAATTCTTGGAGGCCACATTAAAAACGATCGAATAAAAGTGCCACAGTCTCTGGCACAATTGGGCAACAGACTGTTGCGGAAGCTACAACCCTTTGAAGGCACAAAGGAACTTTGTTCGATTCAGGACTTCAGTATGCCAAAACGGTATGGCATGGTGATAAGTTGGATCGACTCTGGCTCATCGAAGCCCAAAATCCAGGGCGGGTCCATTCTTTTATCGCGAGCCCCAAAGGGACCCCTTCGGGGCTCACGATGACTTAAAGTAAAATAAATGGTAAATCAAAATCGAAATAAAAATTTAAAAGATCTCGATCGTGCTCTTATTTGGCATCCCTTTACTCAAATGAGAGATTATGAAAAAGAAGACCCTCTTATTATTGAGAGAGGAGAAGGAAATTATTTAATTGATATCGATGGGAAAAAATATCTGGATGGGATTTCATCCCTTTGGGTTATTCTTCATGGGCATAATCGAGCCGAAATTAATGAAGCTATTAAAAAACAAATTGATCTTATTGCGCATTCTACTCTACTTGGTTTATCTCATGTTACCTCTATTGAATTTGCAGAAAAACTTTTAAGTCATGTTCCGGAAGGTCTTAAAAAAGTTTTTTATTCAGATAGTGGTTCTACAGCTGTAGAAATCGCTATCAAAATGGCTTTTCAATACCACCAGCAATCAATTAACCCCTCTTCCTTGGAAAAAACAAAATTTCTTACCTTCGAAAATGCTTATCATGGGGATACCCTTGGTGCTGTTGGTGTTGGAGGGATTGATCTTTTCCATGAAATTTACAAACCTCTTCTTTTTCAAGCCATTAAGGCCAATGCATCAAATGCAGTGGAGCTTATCGCTAAGCATCATCAGGAATTGGCAGCTGTGATTATTGAACCTATGATTCAGGGAGCAGCCGGAATGCTTTTACACCCCAAGGGGCTTTTAGGTGAGTTGAGAAAAGTGTGTGACGAGTTTGATGTGCTTTTAATTTTTGATGAAGTAGCCACGGGTTTTGGCAGAACAGGTAAAATGTTTGCGTGTGAACACGAAAATATAACCCCAGATCTCATGTGTGTAGCTAAGGGAATTAGCGGGGGATATCTCCCTTTGGCAGTCACATTAACTACACAAAAAGTTTATGAAGGTTTTTTAGCAGAATATAAGGAACTTAAAACTTTTTTTCATGGGCATACGTATACGGGAAACCCTTTAGCGTGTGCTGCAGGTATAGCCAGCCTTGAAATTTTTGAAAAAGAAAAGGTAATTGAAAAAATTCAACCCAAGATTGAAAAATTTAAGGAAGGGCTCAAAAAATTTTTGGAGTTAAAATGTGTAAAAGAAATTCGTCAAGTGGGATTGATGATGGGTATTGAATTAGGGCCTTACTCTCTAGAAGAAAAACGGGGAATAAAAACTATTTTAGAGGCCAGGAAGAGGGGAGTGATTCTTCGTCCCTTAGGCAATGTGATTGTGTTGATGCCTCCTCTTTCCATAACGATGGATGAAATTGATTGTTTACTTCAAGTGACCTTCGAAAGTATTGACCGAGTGAATTCATAATGTTACGAAGAGATTATGCTCGATATTCGGTGGATTTCAGACAATCAAGAGAGTTTTAAAAAGGCCATGAAAAACCGGGGAGTGGAAGTTAATGTACCCGAGCTTTTATTCCTTTATGAAGCCAAAAAAAAGGCCCAAGCCAATTTTGATCAATTAAGAGCTCATCAAAATTCTACTTCCAAGGAAATTGCAAAACTTCAAAAAGAAAAAAAGGATGCCTCGGTTTTTTTAAAAGAAATGCAGGAAGTAGCGGCTAAGATCAAAGATTTGCAAGCCAAAGATTCCAATTTAGAGGATCAACTCAAACAGAACTTATTAGTTATTCCTAATGTTCCTCAAGATGATGTGCCCGTTGCTGGAGATGTTACTGGCAACAAAGAAATAAAAAAATGGGGGGAACCCCCCACTTTTAATTTTAAACCCAGGCAACATTGGGAAATTGGGGAAAAGCTAGGCATTCTTGATTTTGAGCGTGGGGTTAAAATTGCTGGGGCTCGTTTTACTTTGTATCGAGGAATAGCAGCAAAGCTAGAACGTGCTTTGATTAATTTTATGCTTGAAGAACATACAAAAGCTGGTTACGAAGAAGTACTTCCTCCTTTTTTAGTGAACGCAGCAAGTTTATTGGGAACAGGCCAACTCCCAAAATTTGAAGCTGATCTTTTTAAAACAACCACCAACCATTATTTGGTTCCTACAGCTGAAGTACCCGTTACTAATATTTACCGGGATGAAATTTTAAATAGAGAAAAACTTCCTGTTAAAATGTGTGCTTATACTCCTTGTTTTAGGTCAGAAGCAGGCTCTTACGGTCAGGATGTTAAGGGCCTCATTCGTCAACATCAATTTAATAAAGTTGAATTAGTGCAACTAGTAACCCCAGAAAAATCTATACAAGCTTTAGAGAATCTCACTCAAGATGCAGAAAATATTTTACAAAAACTAAATCTTTCTTATCGCGTTGTAGTTTTGTGCACGGGAGATATGGGTTTTGGATCAGCTAAAACTTATGATATCGAAGTGTGGTTACCTGGACAAAATACCTATCGTGAAATTTCTTCTTGCACCAACTTTTGTGATTTCCAAGCTCGTCGTTTAAATCTTCGTTATAAGGATGCTGCCACTAAAAAAAATCAATACGTTCACACCTTAAATGGATCTGGTTTAGCAGTGGGCCGCACCCTTGTTGCCATTTTAGAGAACTATCAAAAACCTGATGGAAGTTTTGATATTCCAAAAGCCTTAAACCCCTATCTATAAAGATGGATCCCCGCCTTTCCGCCAAAGGCGGACCAGCCTCTGGCTGGCGTGAGAATGACAGAATTTGTGTAGGGGCGATTCTATGTAATCGCCCCAATTAAGTCAGGGCGAAAACACAGTTTCGCCCCTACTCATTTATTATATTGACATAATATATCATGTCATATTATAATAAGATATGGAATTTATTAAGAAAATTAGAGAAAAAAATAAGCAAACTCAGAGGGGTTTGGCGGAGGTTTCAGGTGTTGCTTTTGGAACAATTCAACTCGTGGAAAAAGGAGAGAATGTCAGGTTAAAAACCTTGGGAAAAATTGCAGAAGGATTAGGTTATCAAGTTCATGAATTAAAAGAGCATGTGGATTTTTTTTTCAGAGAAGCTCCTGCTTCTGTTTTTCATGTTGCCAAACAAATGAGTGGAAATAAAGATTGGAAAATTCATTTTTTTAATTTTGTAGATTCTTTGAGAAGCACACAAGATATTCACTTAATTCAAAGTGCACCTTATCAAGAAGACTTACCTCAAAATTTGAGAGCCCTTTTAGCCGCAACCGTAGAAACGATTTGTGATGAAAAAAAAATGAAACACCCTTTATGGTGTGGGGAGATTAATTCTTTGGATGTACCATGGTTTTTATCGGGTATTGAAAATCTTAAGGCTATGGCTTTGGTAGAATCACCACTTCATTTTAGAAAAAGAAATATTTTTGTGATGGAAAATTTTCTTTCTAGGGCCTAACAGTGCTGAGTATTAAAAAAATAAAATCTTTATTTTTTCTTTTAAATGATGAGTTAACAAAAAAGAAGATTAAGGGAGAAATAGGAATTTGTGGTGGAGCTGTGATGTGTTTGGTATTTCAAACACGAAAGGCAACCAAGGATGTAGATGCCATTTTTGAGCCATCAGCAGAAATACGCAGGGCAGCAAAAATTATTGCACACAAAGAAGGACTTCCCGAAAACTGGCTTAATGATGCAGCAAAGGCTTATTTTCATGTTGATCCACCCAAGGAAAATATTTTGGAACTTTCTCATTTGCGCGTGTGGGCTCCTCGTGCAGACTATATGTTAGCCATGAAGTGTCTGGCAGCACGTTTTGATACTTATGATAAAGACGATGTTATTTTTTTAATTGAATACCTAGGTCTGCAAAAAACAGAACAGGTTTTTCAACTGATCGAAAAATATTATCCTCATTCCCGTGTTCCTCCCAAAACACAGTTTTTTGTTGAAGAATTGTTTGATAAGTAATTTATAGATTTAATAAAAAGGGATTAGCCTTGCGTTCGCGCCCAATGTTGGTGTTGGGGCCATGTCCGCAAACAACAGAAATGGTATCATCTAAGTTAAGAATTTTATTTTTAATGGAATCTAAAATCTGATCATAATCCCCACCCCATAAATCTGTTCTGCCAATAGAGCCTAAAAAAAGAGTGTCGCCTGCAAATAAAACATCCTTGGCATCTGATAATTTTTTAGCCAAAAAAGTAAGACTTCCTGGGGTGTGCCCTGGTGTGTGCAGTATTTCGATACGGTTTTGATTTCCCCACTCTATCACGTCTCCCTCAATCAAATAATGATCAACGGGACAAACGTGAGGATCTAGTTTAACACCTAATAGTTGCCCCTGCATGGCGATATTATCATACAAAAACAAATCTTCCTTGTGTAAACCAATGCTGGCTCCAGTTGCATCCTTAACAGCTTTTGTAGCTCCAATGTGATCTAAATGGGCATGGGTATGAAGAAGATATTTAACCGTAAAGCCTTTTTGAGCAAGAGCAGAAAGAATTTTTTGAGACTCACCTCCTGGATCAATAACAATGGCCACGCCCGTTGTTTCATCACCTAAAATGGTGCAATTACACTGGAAGGAGCCAACTGGAAATGTTTTGACAAACATAGACTACCTTTCGTAAGGTTTAATCCTTAATGTCTAAAATCTATACCAAAACAGGCGATGATGGTACAACCGCTTTATTTGATGGCACGCGCGTTTTAAAAGATAACTTGAGGGTAGATGCTTATGGTGATGTGGATGAGCTAAATGCCTTTATGGGTTTGGTTTCTACTTCGGTTTCGGATGTTGATTTAAAAAAAGTTTTCTTCACTGTTCAAAATGATCTTTTTGCCTTGGGGGCCAAGCTTGCCAATCCCATGGATAAAAAACAAAAGGAAAAGGCCAATTTTGGTGAAGAAAATTTTCTATTTTTAGAAAAAATAATTGATCAATACGAAAAAGAATTAAATCCGCTTACAAGTTTTATTTTGCCTGGTGGATCTCTCCCCGGAGCTTATTGTCATTTAGCTCGTACTATTTGCCGCAGAGCCGAGCGCAAAGTAGTAATGCTGGGTAAACAAGAAAAAATTAATGCTGATCTTATTATTTATCTCAATCGTTTGTCGGATTTGCTTTTTGTATTGGCCCGCGTTATCAATAAAAGATTGGGTGCACCCGATATTCCTTGGAAAGAGCAATTAAGCTAAAACTTTTGTCAAGCTACTTAAGAAAGCGTCATTTTCTTCTGGTGTTCCAATTGAAACACGCAAAGCATTTGTCAAACTTCTGCCATTACTCACCTGCCGAATAATCACTTTTTCTTTTAAAAGTGATTTGAAAACTTTTTCTGAATTTTCAACCTGAAACAAAATAAAATTAGCTTGGGAAGGATAAACTTTAATTGAACTGATGTGTTTTAATCCCTCGTAAACCCTTTCTCTTTCAGAACAAATAGTTTTTACATATTGATTTATATATTCTGCATGATCCAAAACAACCATGGCCAGGCTTGCTATTATTTTGCTGACACAAAAAGGGAGTAAGCATTTTTCTAAATTTCTAGCAACATCGGTTTCACAAACTACATATCCCAATCTTAAGCCTCCCAAGGCAAAGGCCTTAGAAAAAGTACGCAGCACAACAAGATTTTCGTATTCGCGCACGCTGTCAATCATCGTTGTGCCCGAAAAAGGATAATAGGCTTCATCAATAACAACCAACCCAGGAGCTATGGCAATAATTTTTTTAAGAAGAGAAATATCAAATAAATTTCCTGTTGGAGCATTGGGATTAGCAATAAAAATAAGTGAGGGCTTAAATTTTTTAATAGCTCTTAAGGTTAAATCTTCCGGGATGGAAAAATCTTCCTCATTCAATGGAACGCGTACCACTGTATTATTAAAAAGATTTGCCTCTAATTCATACACACTAAACGTGGGATCAAAGGTTAAAATATTTCGGTCAATTGAAGTAGCCATCACAAGAGCTTGAATTAAAACATTAGAGCCATTGGCAATGACTAAATTATCGGCCCATATTCCTAGATGTTTTGCTAATTTTTTTTTGAGGAGAAGAGTATCCCCTAAGGGATAGCGATTCCATGGTGTTTTTAAAAGAGCTTCAACACCAAGGGCTTTGAGTGGCACAGGAAGATCCCAAGGTGCTTCATTTTGATTAAGCTTTACTCCATCGTGCTCAGCCAAATGATAGGCAGGCATTTCAAGAAGTTCTTTTCGAAAAAAACGTTCTACACTCATCCAATTGATTTCTTCATTTCCTCGATGGTTTTTTTGTAACTGGCACTCCCAAAAATAGCCGAGCCAGCAACAAAAACATCCACACCCAAACCAGATAAATCTCCAATGTTGTTAGTGTTTACTCCACCATCAATTTCAATCAAGGTGGAAAGTTTTTTAGAGGTAATTTCTTTTTTGAGTTCTATAATTTTATCCTTACAATAAGAAATAAATTTTTGTCCCCCAAAACCTGGATTTACTGTCATCAGCAAAACCATGTCGCACAAGGAAAGTACCGAACGAATAGCAGACAGTGGTGTTGCAGGATTGATAGCAATACTGGGATGGGCTCCCAAATCACGGATTAAATTAAGGCTTCGATCCAAATGATATCCTTCTTCCACATGCACCGAAACCCAATTGGCTCCTGCCTTGATAAAATCAGGGATGAATTTATCTGGGTTTTCAATCATGAGGTGAACATCAATGGGAAGTTTGGTTACCTGACGCAAGGCTTCTACAACTAGTGGCCCAATAGTAATGTTGGGAACAAAGTGACCATCCATCACATCAACGTGAATCCAATCGCAACCTGCAGCTTCAACTGCACGTACTTCGTCACCTAGTTTTGAGAAATTAGCGGATAAAATGGAAGGAGCAATTAGTTTTTTCATATTACGCAAATTTCATTCCTTCCTTTAATCGATAACCTCTTGCAAATTCGGAAGCGGACATTCTTTTTTTCCCTTCCAACTGCACTTCTGTCAAACACAGGGTAGAATGAAAACAAGAAACATGGATTCCCCGAGGAGTTATTAAAACCACATTTCCAGGATCTATCTCACTTTTTTCCGGTAATACTAAGCTATCGTAAATTTTAAGTAGTTTATTGTCAATGAATGTATGGCTAACGGGCCATGGAATTAAACCACGTACTTGGTTATGAATACTTTGTGCTGATTTATTCCAGTGGATAAGGCCGTGATTTTTAGTAAGGCTTGAAGCGTAAGTAGCTCTAGAATCATCTTGAGGTATGGCTTTTAGTTTTCCAGTGAAAATAGAATCAAGCTTGGCCAGTAATAATTTTGCACCCATTTGGGCTAATCGCATGGTTAAGTTGTGGCTATTTTCGTTAGGATCAATGGGTGTTTCAGCTGTTGCATATACGGGGCCTGCATCCATTTTTGAAGTAATGTGCATGAGGCTTACTCCTGTTTTATTTTCTCCATTTAAAACTGCCCAATGAATGGGAGCAGCCCCTCGATAATAGGGAAGAAGAGAAGCATGAAGATTAAGTGGAGCGATTTTTGGAATTTCAAGCAATGCCTTGGGTAAAAATTGACCAAAAGCAGCTATAACAAAAAAATCAGGTTTTAGTTTTTTCATTTCTTGGATGAAAGCAGGCTCTTTAACAGATGTGGGTTGGTAAAGCTTGATTTTTTTTTCTTTGGCAAAAAGAGCTGTTTCACAAGAATGGATTTGTTGTCCCCGTCCACTGGGACGATCGGGCCCTGTAACAACGGCTAAAAGAGGATAGTTGGCATTATGCAAGGCTTCGAGCACAACGCGTGCAAAATGAGGGGAACCCATGAAAATAATGGTTGGGAGCATTGTTTATAAGATGTTAGCCAAAGCCTTTTCGTCTTTGGCAACACGAATTCTTTTTTTACGGTACATGTCTTTTTCAAGACGTCCCATTTTATCTACCAAGAGAATACCATCTAAATGATCAATTTCGTGTTGGATACAAACAGCCTTTAAGCCTTCTGCTGTAAGCTTAGAAGGCTTGCCATCTAAATCAAGATAGTTTACCCAAACTTTTTCAGAACGGGTTACTGGTACAATAAGTTCAGGACAAGAAAGACAGCCTTCTTCGTATTCGATAGTTCCTTCTGCTTTTTCAATTTCAGGATTAACTAAAGCTACAGGATCGGGTTTGTGATCCTCAGGATGATCGGGGTCAATGAGGGCCACATCTAAAATGATGAGTCTAATAAGCTCACCTACTTGAGGTGCAGCTAATCCAATTCCATTATCCAGGTACATGGTTTCAAACATATCACGAGCTAAATCTTGAATGACTTGGTTCACTTTAGAAACAGAGCGAGATTTTTTCTTCAGTTTTTTATTTGGATATTTTAATACCTCCAATTTCATAACTCACTATGGGATTATTGAAAAATATAGTTTCCAACCAATTCTGTCATGCCTGCTGCTCTTGTCATCCCGGCGGAGGCCGGGATCCATCTTTGAATTTAAGACTGGATCCCTGCTTTCGCAGGGATGACAGGGGGGAGATATTTTTCAACAATCCCACTATAACATGTTTTGTGGATCGACATCAATACTCCAGCGTATATTTTTTAAATTTATACCCATCCAATCTATAACCTGCCTAGCCTTGGTATTCAAGGACTTGCTGGATGGCCCCTTTATCAAGAAATGCCATCTAAATTGGTTTCTCAATTTGGCAAGAGCCTGAGGTGCGGGCCCTAAGATTTGAATATTCTTTTCTTTCCAGAGGGGGATATTTTTTTCTAATTGATGCATGGCTTCAATCAAGCGAGCTTCGGAAGGAGATTGAAATAAAAACTGGATGAGTTTTCCAAAAGGAGGGTAATTGAGTTCTTGGCGTAATTTTCCTTCGAGTTCAAAAAATTTTTCATAATGGTGAGTTGCTGCAAGTTGAATGCTGGGATGAGTTGGATTAAAACTTTGAATCATAACATGCCCAGGTTTATTTCCACGCCCTGCTCTACCTGCTACCTGGGTTAACATTTGAAAAGTTTTTTCTGCTGCCCTAAAATCTGGAAACCCCAAATTGGCATCCAAACCAATCACTCCTACAAGAGTCATTTTTTCGATATCATGCCCTTTGGCAATCATTTGTGTTCCTACAATAATATCAATTTTACCTGCATGGATATCTTGCAAAATTTTAAAAAAATCTTTTTTACGACTTGTGGTGTCGCGATCAAGACGTACAATTTTAGCCTTGGGAAAAAATGTTTTTAATTCTTTTTCAATGGTTTGGCTTCCATAACCAGTAAGTCCGAGACGCTGGGAGGAGCAACTGGGGCAAGACTTTGGAAGGGGGATCTTAAAATCACAATAGTGACATTGAAGCTTTTGCGGGAGTTTATGGTAAACAAGACTCACGCTGCAATTGGGGCAAGAAATTCCACCATGACATTCAAAGCAAAAACACGAGCGGGCAAATCCTCTTCGGTTAATCAGAAGGAGGCTTTGTTCCTTTTTTTTAAGGTTATTTTGAATGGCTTCTTGTAACTCGCAGCATAACAAAAGAGGGCTTTGTTTTTGGCGTTTTTGAGCCGCCATGTCCACTACCTGAATGTGAGGAAGCCTGGCTTCTCCAATTCTTTCTCCAAGGTAGAAATAATTATATTTTCCTTTTTGAGCATTGGCATAACTTTCAAAAGAAGGAGTAGCAGATCCCAAAACAACCTGAGCCGACCTTATTTTAGCACGTATTAAAGCCATATCGCGTGTGTGATAACGAAAGTGATCTTCTTGTTTGTAAGAATGATCATGTTCTTCATCGATAATAATCAGCCCAAGCTTAGGCATAGGAGCAAACAAGGCCGAGCGAGTTCCAATTAAAAGATTGGTGGTTTCTTTTTTACATTTAATCCATTCGGTTAAGCGTTGATTTTCGGTAAGGCCACTATGATAGAGCCCAATCGATGGAAAACGATGTTTTACTCTCGAAATAGTTTGAGGAGTGAGACCAATTTCTGGGACCAAGTAGAGCACTTGATGGCCTTGCTCTAAATGCCAACAAATAAGCTCCAAATAAATTTCTGTTTTGCCACTTCCTGTAATTCCATGAATGAGACTGGCTGAATATTCTTTTTTTTGAGCTAAAGTTAAAAGCCCATCAAAAATTTTCTTTTGCTTGATGCTGAGAGTAATTTGTTTTTCTGTTTCCCAATGATTTTTAAGAGAGTCTGTTGATTTTTTTTTCAAGATTTCTTCTTCTGTATTATTTTTAGCAAACAAAGGAGGAAGGGCTGCAGATAATACTTCACCCAAGGGGCAAAGATAGTAGCCAGAGGCCCAGGAGAGCCATTCCCAATCTTTGGAATCAATCCAGGGATTGTGATCTAAACTTTGAAGAATCATTTTAGTATTAAAAAGTGGTTTTTGATTATGAATTTTAGAAACCCAACCTGTTTTTTTTTGAGTTCCCCAAGGGACTAAAACGCGGGATCCTTCCAATACATTGATGTTGTCAGGGAGTTGATAAGTAAACCCCTGATAGAGAGGGAGTGGTAGAATGATGTCTGCAAAGCGCATTATCTGCTTGTTGCTAGAAGTGATATGATGTCTAAAACTTCTTTTTTCATTTCCTCACGTTTTAAGGCATAGGCTAAATTAGCTTCAACAAAACCTAATTTATTTCCCACATCATAACGCTCGCCTTCAAATTGAAGAGCATACATCCCCTTATTTTTAGCAAGTTTTAGTAGCCCATCGGTGAGTTGAATTTCCCCCAAGGCACCGATACCCACTTGAGCTAAAAGAGGAAGAATTTCTGGAGGCAAAAGATAGCGCCCAATAATGGCTAAATTAGAAGGGGCTTCTTCCCGCTTGGGTTTTTCAACTACGGTTTCTACCTTGCCAACGAAGCTTGATATGGGTTGAGCTTTTACAACTCCGTAATGTTTTACTTCTTCCCAAGGAACCTCCATCACAGCTACCATGGCACCCTGGTAGGTTTTCCATGCTTCTAACATTTGTTGGGCACAAGAGGGGGAGTTATCGATTAAATCATCGGGTAAAAAAACAAAAAACCATTCATTCCCAATGGCTTCTTTGGCACAACTGACGGCATGCCCAAGACCCAGGGGTTTGTCTTGATAAACCACCTGAAAACGGCAGTGTTTTTGAAATTTTTTAAGATCATCAAGAAGGTGTAATTTTCCGCGATCACTTAAAAAGTGGTTTAAAGTAGGATTGTCTTCAAAATATTCTAAAATTTTAGATTTATCACGCGAAAGAACAAAAATAATTTCAGTAAGGCCAGCCTCTAGGGCTTCTTCTACAATGTATTGAATTGAAGGGCGATCTACAATGGGCATTAATTCCTTAGCCACAACTTTAGATGCTGGTAGAAAGCGTGTGCCTAGGCCTGCTGCAGGAATCACCGCTTTTGTAATTTGAGAGGTAATCATGTGGGAGATACCTAGCAACTTGAGTGGAAAATTCCAATAATTATTTGCCCTGATAAAACGACTGAGTTTTCTGAGCCAAAGCCTGCATTTGTTTATTAAAGATCACTTTGCCACGTCTTAAGTAAAGGCGATTAGCCAAGAAAAGTTGCACGGCTCGTGAAAGAACACGGGCTTCCATTTTACGCCCTCGCTCAATGTAGGCTTCTACCGTATCTTTAGATTTATTCACCCGAAACGATTCTTGGCAAATAATAGGCCCCTCATCTAAATCCATGGTCACAAAATGGGCGGTAACCCCCACAACCTCTACCCCCTTGTTAAAGGCCTGATGGTAAGATCTGGGTCCTGGAAAAGCAGGGAGGAGTGAGGGGTGAATGTTGATAATGCGGCCCTCATAACGAAAGGCAAAATCTGGTGAAAGAATTTGCATGTACCTGGCTAAAACAACTAAATCTACCTCGTGGTCGTGAAGAATTTTTAAAACCTGTGTTTCGTGTTCTTTACGGTTATGGGCAGGAACATGAAAAAAAGGAACACGATATTTTTTAGCCAAACTTTTCAAATCGGGGTGGTTGCCAATAACAACTACTGGGATGCCCTTGATGATTTTCTTTTTCATTTTTTCTAAAATATCTTGAGCACAATGTTTTTCTTTTGTAACCAGGAAAGCCACGTTTTTCAACCTTTTCTCGTCAACTGTTCTTAATTCGGCTTCCATTCCCATGGAGGCTGCCGTGGTTTTTAAGTTTTTAATAAATTGAGCTTCAGATAAACGCAGGTCGTTTAAGTCTACCACCATGTTCATAATGAGATAACCGTCTACAATCCTTTGGTCAATATCCTCAATATTGAGGGAATTTTTAAATAGAAAGTTGGTAATGGTAGCAATGATGCCCTTATGGTCGGGGCCAGCAATACGAATTTGAGCAACTTTTTTAAGGGAGGTCCGATAAGTCATTTGAATTAATTATCTTAACAATTTTAATAAGTTGCAAGAACGTTTTTTATTTGATGACTTAAAGGAAATGTGGTAAAAATGAGCAGTCTTACTGAAAATACTGAGCAAATAGGGGGGATTAAAAAGTCAATGACCAAACTTAATACTTTGGAAAACGAAGTTGGGGGTGAGCTTTTATCTTTTTTGGCTGAACACGAGGAGTTTATTTCAGCTAAAAAAGCGGGTTTTTCTTCTGATGAGGTAAAAGCTTTTTTAGTGGAGCTATCCCAGGTTTTAAAAGATCAGGGCAAAGAAGAGATTCCAGGCCAGCCGAGGCCCAAGTATGAGGATTTAGAGTTATCACCCAAGGCCCTATCGCTTATTTCATGCCTTTCGCCGAGGGAAGAGCTGCTTTTATTTAGATCTTTTAAGTTGCTCTAACGTTACTACTATTACAGGTTAACGTTCTCCTTTTTAATGGTTCTCAAAGCCCTCTCCGCTAGGCGGAGGGGGTTTTTTCTTTTGGGGCGATGGGGAAATATCTTTGATTTAGCAGAGCTTTTAAGCAATATAACCTCTATGAAGTGGGTGCTTTATTCTGATGGTGCAAGTAGGGGTAATCCAGGAGAGGCTGGGGCCGGGGCTTATTTGGTTAATGAGAAGGGTGAGGAAATTAAGCTTACTCTTTACTTGGGTCAAAAAACCAATAATCAAGCCGAGTATGAGGCCCTTCTTTTGGGTTTAAGAGAGTTAAAAAAATATAAAGTGAAAGATCTGACCATTCGAGCTGATTCAGAATTATTAATCAAACAATTGAAAGGTGAATATCGGGTAAAACATCCCAACCTGATTCCTCTTTTTGAAGAAGCTAAAAAATACTTGGCTTCTTTTTCTGCCTTAAAATTAGAACATGTGCGCAGAGAGCAAAATGAAGAAGCCGATGCACTGGCCAATTTGGCCATTGATGAAAAAGATATTATTTTTTAACCCAAACGCTTCCGCGACCTTTCCCTTTTATTTTAAGACCGGTGAAGTCTTTAAGATCAAGCAGGGCTTGTTGACGGGAAAGAGTGTGGTTTAAGGTTTCTAAGTAATCCGCTAAACTTATTTGCCCACTTCTAGCTACCAATCTTGAAATAATATTATGCCTGGCCTGGGGGCTAAAATGACCAAGTTCCATGCGTTGCAGGGAATGGATGATGGGGCGTTCGCGCGCTAAAAATCCCCAAGAAAGATATTCTTGAAGGGGCTCGAAACTAGCTTTCTGCATGGCTCTACTACCTGGGGCATACAGGAGACAAAAAAATAATTGAGGGGGAACAGGATGATAATCCCGCATGAGGTATTCAAAAAAATAAATAACTTCGCGATCATCAAAACAAGGTTCTAAAAAAGATCCGATGACTCCAAATACTTGGGGGGAGGGCATGGTGCGGATGGAGTTTCGCAAGGTTTGGGGATTCAATTCCATCCAGTGGAAAAAAAGAAATTCAACGAGGATATCAAACAAACGCGGATCAAAGCGGCTCATTTCGGCTGTAAGCACCAGAAGTTCTTCTTTTGATTTGGGAGAATAAGGCCACTTTTTTTTCTCACCTACAGCTCTGGCTCCGATTAAGCCCAGCTCAAAGTATGCGCGGGAAAGATGGTTTAAGGTAGGAGGAGTTGTAAACATTACATCTCCAATTCATCCAAAAGATCAAACAAAAAATCCAAGGCTTCTTGTGATTTGGGGATTCGTTTTTCTAATAAATTTTGAATATGTTTTTTAGTCAAATTGGTATCGGCCCCTTTTTTAATGAGGGCCCTGGCATGGCCAATATCTTTTTCGCGCCCCGCATAACATTTAAGGATGAGGAGATCGGTTAGTCCAAGAGCATAAACAATTAAATGTTTTCCTTTAAAGGTTTCTACAAGTCGTGTGCTGTAATCTTGAGGAAGGCTGAATAAAAAAGTAGAAAAATAAGGGTTAAGCCAATCCCTGGGGAGATTTAATTCTAAAGCCACTTCCTGAATTTCGTCTGCAACATCGGCTTCTTTAATTTCAGATTGGAAAAATAGGGCATCCATATCAAGGGTAGCCAATGGAAAATCATAGGCTAAAACCATGGCCCCGCCTCCTCCTAATAAAAGCTTGGCAGGTTTTTTGATTTTATTATCTAGTAATTTCAATGCACTGCGCATTTGAGAAGCATCCATCATTTATATTGTATATTAAAATGAACTATAGTCAATATAGTAGTTATTTATGGGCATTTCTATTTACTCAAACTTTTTTCTATTTGTCATCCCGGCGAAGGCCGGGATCCAATCTTAAAATTCAAAGATGGATCCCTGCCTGCGCAGGGATGACAGAGGGAGGGGCAGGGATGACAGAGGGAGGGGCAG
>MGRJ01000004.1:114028-133063 GCA_001798135.1 Deltaproteobacteria bacterium RIFCSPHIGHO2_02_FULL_40_28
GCAGGGATGACAGAGGGAGGGGCAGGGATGACAGAGGGAGGGGCAGGGATGACAGAGGGGAGACATTTTTCAACAATCCCACAATAGGAATTGTCTTTGAAATCATGGCCGAGCCTTCCCTGTATGAGGAGGCTATCCAAATTCCCCTGAATTTAATCGAATCCAGGTAATTCTTGCTTTTTGGAGTGAGTCTTATTAACCTTTCTTTGAAACCTAGATGATCGCCTTTGACGCGCCGTAGCCTTGGCGAAGGCGGTTTTTTCGCTACGACTACGGCGCGTCGAGAGAGGAAAGTCCGGACACCACGGATAAAGGTGCTGGTTAATGGCCAGGACCCGTAAGGGTACGGATAGTGCCACAGAAACGAAGTATAGGCCCCGTGAAAACCGTATGGTTTTTTTACTGGGTGCTATAGTGAAAAGGGTAAACCCCACCTGGTGCAAGGTCAAATAGGTCCCGTAGAATAAACACATCCATATGGGTGTTGATTCGATTACTGATTCGTTAATCTTGAAAAGGTTTTTACAAATCTTTTCTTTACGGGATGGGTAGACCGCAAAGAGCCATCCAGTAATGGCTGGCCAAGATAAATGATCATCGCCTGTCGCAAGGCGGGAACAAAATCCGGCTTATTGGTTTCTTTAAGGAGGGCTTAAAAGCCCTCCTTCATTTTTTCTTATGAGTCTTAAATTCTTTTTTAATCGTAAAGGGTTCGTTGTTATTTTCCTCAGTATTTTGGGTTGGCTGTCTAGTTTTTACCATTTGTATGGATATCTTTTTGATCAAACTCAGAATCGAATTCTTTTTTTAATTTGGTTTGGAGCTGCAACTCTTATTTTAGGAATTTGCTTTTATCCCTGGTATCCTAAAAAAGATAGAGGTCATGGAATTGAACTCCATTTTGAAAAAACTGTGGTGCCCGTGGCCTACATCATGGTTTTCACTAACATCCTTCTTTTTTTCAATGTTTTGGTCATGCCTTTTTTAGTTCTTGGTCTTTTAATTTTCTTTTTAATTCTAGGTGTAAACGCCATTCTTTTGACTTTTTATTTCAAAGATCAAGATTCCATGCCTCCTTCTTACTTTGTTCGCAATTTTCATTTAAAATAATTAAAAAGAGCATAGACAGTTTCTCCCCTTTTTGTTACACTGCATCCACCTTAGGTTACCATACCTTACATGTAAAAATGAGGATAGGGGGGGTTTCCAGAGAGACCCTAAGGGAGAGTAGATGAATCTAGAAAAATTAGGACTTTTGTTTCTTCTAAATTATTTTAATCAATGGGGAGAAGTAAAAAACCATCTCGTTAATGCTGCAGCTGAGGTTTTAAGGGCAGCTCGTTCTTCAGTAGATATTATTTCGCAAAGTCCACAAACCCTTTTAGGACAAAAAGTCGAACTTTTTGCTCCTTTCGTTTCACAAGTGCAAAGTGTTTTGGATTTTGGAATCAATAAAATGAGTCCTTCAGGGAGTTCTCCTTCTATGCTTGAAAAGGAAGGGGACCACAAACTTAAACAACATATCGTCGATTCCATTATTAAGGCTATTGATGAAGAAATTATAGGGACCAAAGAGATCATTAACGATAAAAATCGTTTGAAAGTAGAAGCTCTTTATACCGTAAAAGAGGTTTTACAAAACCAACTTCAAAAACCTATCGCTAAAACTTCCAACAAAAAAACCTTTCAAGCTAACGTGGCTTAAAATAAGCCTTGCTCTTTCACCCAAAATTTATTTTACTCTTTTTTTATGACGCACCTATGACGCATGAAAAGAGGATTTTATGCAGAAAGAAAATGTTCATCGTGTTCTCATCAAAAGATATCAAAATCGTAAACTCTACGATACTCACAACTCTACTTATGTTACTTTAGATGATATTTCTAAGATGATTAAATCAAGCTTGGATGTACAAATTATAGATAACCGAACTAAGGAAGATTTAACAGCTGTAACCCTGGCTCAAATTATTTTTGAAGAAGAAAAAAAGAAACAAAGTTTACTTCCTCTTTTTGCTTTAAAACGCATTATTCAAGAGGGTGGAGAATCTATTAAAGATTTTTTTGAAAAAACCATTGATACGGGGGTTTCATCTATTTCGCGCGCTAAAGAAGGAGCCGAGAAAGTTATCGATCGTATCAAAGATGAACTTGTTCCAGATGATGATGGAAATATTTTACAAGAAGTGATTCATCGTACTCAGGATTTTTCCAAAAAAATTGATGAAAAAATTAAATCTACAGTTGAATCTGTTGCCCATGTAGCCTCTCTGCAAAATGAAATCCGCAACTTAAGAAAAAAAATCAGCTATCTCGAAAAAAAACTAACGGAAAATGAAAAATGAATTTAGAAGAGCTTATGCTTCGCCGGCTTGTCTTTGTGTCTGGCAAAGGAGGGGTTGGCAAAACAACGGTTGCAATCTCGCTGGGTTTGTTAGCTGCCCAGTTAGGGAAAAAAACCATCTTAGTTGAACTTACCTCTTCTGAAAGAATTGCTCCTTTTTTTTTCGATAAAATGGCCGGATACAAGGAACTAGAGCTTCAAAATAATCTTTTCGTCATTAATCCTAACCCTCATGATTGCCTGAAAGAATACGTGATGAAGCAGGTTTACTTTAAGGGGATCTATGAACTTTTTGTTAATAACCGGTATGTCACCTCTTTTTTAAATGCCATTCCAGGACTTAACGAACTTTTAATGTTAGGAAAAATTATGGATTTAGAATGGCAGAAAAAATATGATTTTATCATTGTTGATGCACCGGCTACAGGCCATGGGGTTTCTTTTTTAGAAGTACCAGATGTTGTGATGAACGCGGTTAAGGTAGGTCCCTTAAGAAAAAAAGCTTTTGAAATATCAGAAGGAATCAAAAACCAGGAAGTGACAGCTTTTTGTGGAGTAACCCTGGCTGAAGAAATGCCTGTAGTTGAACTGTCTGAACTGATGGAGAAGATTAAAAAAGATTTAAAAATAAATTTGGGCCCCGTGTTTGTAAATAATACAGTAAGTTCTCCTTTAAGCTTGGCCGAAGCTGTAAAACTAAAAGAAGAGCCTTTTTCAGAAGACGAACACCTTAAAGCTTATCCAGCTTTGGCACTTATGATGTACGAACGAGCTAAACTGAATGAGGAATATATTGTAGAACTCAAAAAAAATATTGGAAAAAACACTTTGATTAAGCTTCCTCACAAGCCCGGATTAATCAGAAAGGGAAAAGATTTTTTCCCACTCGTGGATGATCTTAAAGAATACCTTCATGCTTGAAAAAATTCTCAATGAAAAAAAAATAATTCTGGTTTGTGGAAGCGGGGGAGTAGGTAAAACCACCTTGGCAGCAAGCCTTGCTTTAAAGGGCGCAACTCTGGGTAAAAAAACTATTGTTTTAACCATTGATCCAGCTAAACGCCTAGCAACCTCTATGGGTTTAGCCAAACTAGGAGGTGAGCCCACTCGCATTTCTCCTAAAAACATTGAAGCTCAAACAGGACACAAAGATATTTTTTTGGATGCCATGATGCTTGATACAAAAAGAACTTTTGATGAGTTGGTTACTCGTTATGCACCTAATGCCGCAGTGAAGGATAGAATTTTAGAGAATAAAATTTATCTTCACCTCTCTAATATGATGGCTGGTTCTCAAGAATACATGGCCATGGAAAAACTACACGATTTAGTTGGGCATACAGATTACGATTTAATTGTAGTGGATACCCCCCCCACTACCCATGCCATTGATTTTTTAGAGGCTCCTGATCGCATGATGAGTATGCTAGGCGATAGCATGATTCATGTGCTTTTAAAACCTGCTCTTGCTATGGGAAAGTCTGGTTTTTTTCTCTTTGATAAGGGAGCTAAACTTATCTTGAAGGTTTTAGATAAAATTACTGGTTTTGAATTGCTGAAAGATGTGGCTGACATGCTTGATGCTTTTCGTGAAATGTTGGGTGGCTTTGAATCGAGAGCTAGCGACGTTAAAAAAATGTTACAATCAAACAAGTCTGTTTTTGTCTTAGTAACTGCTAACGACGAACGCTCAGTTTCTGAAGCACGTTTTTTTGATGAAAAAATGAAATCTCTTCAATTAAACTTAAATGGAATTATTATGAATCGATGTTTTCCATTTTCTGAGGCCAGTGAAAAAGAAGTTGATGAAGATTTAAAAGAACTCAGCAAAAAATATGGTTTTGAATTAGCAGAAAAAATTACACAAGTGCGCAAAAATGAAGAACCCCTCATAGAAGAAGAAATTGTTAGACAAAAAGAAATGAAATCTCTTTTAGAAAAAGGCCAGTTTTTTCTTAAAATTCCCTTGTTTCAGGGGGATGTGCATGATTTAGAAGGCCTGTGGTCAATCGCTTCTTATTTGTAGGGTGTATATGTTTTATTATCCTTTAACCTTTCAGCCAAGCCTTTCAAAGCTTGCAAGTCTTGTAGCAGTAACACCAGCAAGTTTTTTACTAGAAAGCCAAGGAACAATAAAAAAAGGAACTTATTCTTATTTTGGTTTTAATCCCGGAAACATTTTTACATCTTGGATAAATTTCAACCAAACTTATAACCAAGAAAAAATTCATCATGTTCTAAAAACATTTCCTTGGATGGGGGGATGGATGGGCTTTGTTACTTACGAAAACCAACCTTGGTTTGGAAGTTTTCCCATGATTGCTGTTTTTAATCATGAAGATGGTGTTTGGTATGGGGTTTCCCTCACGCTGGGAGAAGCAGAATTGTTACAATGGGAAAGGCAACTATCCCTTGCTTTAGAAAGTATTTCCACTTCGCCAGACAAACCTGTTAAAAGCACATGGATTTTAAAACCCAATTTTTTAGATTATTCAAAAAAAATAGAGCAAATTAAAAACTACCTTGAAGCAGGAGATATTTATCAAGCTAACTTAACCGAACCCTTTCAAGTTAAAACAAATCTTTTACCTGATCAAATTTATTTGAAACTCAAAAAAAGTTCACCTGTTCATTATGCAGCTTTTTTAAATACGGGAAATTCTTTTATTATTTCATCCTCTCCCGAACTTTTTTTTAGTATTGAGAATGCAACCATCAAAACAAGCCCCATCAAGGGAACAAGCCGTTGTGGTGAAAATAAAAATGAAGATGAAAAAAGAAAAGATGAGCTTTTAAACTCAGCTAAAGATAGAGCCGAGCTTTTAATGATAACTGATTTGGAACGTAATGATTTAGGACGTGTTTGTCAGTATGGAAGTGTGATCACAAAAACTTTGTATCGTTTAGAAAGCCTCTCTTATGTACATCATTTAGTTGCAGACATTTCTGGTAAGCTTAAAGGAGAAATTACTCTTTGTGAAGTATTTCAAGCTCTTTTTCCTGGTGGGTCTGTAACGGGAGCACCTAAAAAACGAGCTATCGAAATATTAGCTGAATTAGAACAATCTCCCCGTGGTGTTTATACAGGGGCTCTGGGGTATGTAAGTTTTGATGGAGATGCCACTTTTAACCTTCCAATTCGCACCTTGACTCAAAGTTTAGATACGGTTTATTTCAATGCAGGAGGAGGAATTGTAATAGATTCCAAAGCCGATTTGGAGTTTGAAGAGTTGATGTTAAAAGTTTCTCGAATCAGAAAGGCCTTAGAGTTATGAAAATCTATCTCAACGGAAAATTAGTAGAGGCGAACGAAGCCAAAATTTCTGTGTTTGATCGTAGTTATCTTTTTGGAGAGGGCCTTTTTGAAACCCTTCGAGCTTATAAAGGAGAAGTTCCTTTTTTAGATAAACATTTAGCAAGAATGGAATGGTCGGCTACCTTTTTAGGGCTGCCGATTCCTCATCCACGTGAAATAGCTGAGGCTGTTAAAAAAACACTAGAAGCTAATGGTTTAAAAGAAGCAAGAATCAAAATTATTTTAAGTGCCCAAGGTGAAAGTTTTGTACCTATGATGGTTGGTGATGGTCTTACAATAAACTTGGTTATTATTTGTGACGATTATCGTGCTTATGCCAAGATGGATTATGAAAAAGGTGTTGATTTAGCCATGCTTCATTCTATTCGTAGTGATGTGGCTCCAACTTCAACCATTAAATCAACAAGCTGGATATCTAAAATGATTGCTAGGCGGGAATTTTTAGAACGCGATGTCTTTGATGGAATTTTGATGGATGCCCATGGATTTATTACCGAATGCACAATGGGTAATTTATTCTGGGTGCAATCAGAAAAAATATATACAACACCGGTTAGCATTGGATTACTTTCTGGTATTACCAGACAATTAGTGATCGATTTAGTGAAAGAAAATGGTTATGAATTTAAGGAAAAAATAATCAAACCAAACGAACTTTTAAAAGCAGATGAAATTTTTATGACGAACTCTTTGGTTGAAGTGCTTCCTGTTTGTGAAATTGATGGGGAAGCCATTGGAAACGGTGAGGTAGGGGCTATGACCAAGATTTTAATGCAGGCTTATAAAGATCGTATCGATGAAGAGATTGCTTCAAATAGGTAGGGGCGAATACATTTACAGGAAGGTTTGGAGATTTTTTAAACAAGTTTCAATGGGTAAAATTTCTATACCTTTTTCAAAAAGATGTTCTTGTCCTCCGTAAACAAGGTAGGCTTTGGCCATGGGATATTCCCTTAAAAAAGCCCGCAAACCAGAGAAATGATGGCCACCAAGTCGCTTTGTGTGTTTGATTTCAAAGGCCTTTAAGCCCCTTTTGCCATACAAAACAAAATCAACCTCCAGATTATTTGAAGTACGCCAATAATAAAGATGATAGCCTAGATCTAAATAAGAGTTGAGCGCTTTCAATTCTTGAAAAAACAGACTTTCAAAGGCGACCCCTCCAATTTCTTCGGGGTTGTCGAGTGGGCCCTTGGGCCTTAGGGTTCTATAAACTCCAACATCAAAAAAATAGAATTTGGGATGAGATACTAAACGGCGTTTAGCCCTTTTTGTAAAAACAGGTAATCTTGAAGCAAGAAGGAGATCTTCTAAGATTGAAAAATAATTTTCTACAACCTTACGTTCGATAGCCGTATCACGAGCCACGTCGGAAAGGGTTAATAGGGATCCTTGTGAGAAACTGGCCATTTCGAGAAATCGAGAAAAGGCCGAAAGATTACGCGTTAAACCTTCTTGTTGTATTTCTTCTCTTAAATAAGTTGAAACATAAGATTCCAAATATTTTTCTGGTTTACTATCCGTATAGGCCACAGGAAGATGGCCAGTGACCACTGATTTTTCTAATTTAAAATCCTTGCCTAGTTCTGTGACGGTTAGGGGATAAAGATAATAAGTGAGGGCGCGACCAGCCAAAAGATTAACACCTTTTTTTTTCAACTTTCGGGCACTTGATCCCGTAAGGATAAACCGATATTTTTTACTTTCTATCAAACGATGAACTTCATTGAGTATGTCTGGCACTCTTTGGACTTCATCAAGAATGACCCATTGGCGGTATTGGGGCGGGATCATTTTTTCAAGACGGGAGGGTTCTGTCAGAAGACGGCGATAGGTTTCTGATTCTAAGAGATCAATGTAAATGTTGTCCGGAAAAGTTGTTTTGATCCAACTTGTTTTTCCGGTCCCTCGGGCACCAAAAAGAAAAAAACTCCTTGAAGGGGGCTGTATAATTCTGGAATACATAACTCCATTTTACAATGTAATTTGGATTTGTCCAGACAATTCTTTAAATGCGCAGGGGCGAAACCATGTTTTCGCCCTTTTCATTAGGCCTTCTGTCATCCCCGCGAAGGCGGGGATCCATCTTTTTCCCCTCCGGTGTCTGTCCCCCTTACAAAGGGGGACAAATAAAGATGGATTCCCGTTTTCACGGGAATGACAATTTTACAAAGTTGGAATTTCGTTGAGAGCATCTAGATTTTCAACAGAAGATAAATCCCCCAAATTTTGTCCGAGATATTTTTTCTTAATGGTCCCCCGTACAATTTTAGCCGAGCGTGTTTTAGGAAGTGATTTTACAAAAATAATATTTTCAGGCACCAATGTTTTTCCTAATTTTTGAGTGACTTTTTCTTTAAGCTCTTTTTGAAGAACATCAGTTGCAGTAAAATTAACTTTTAAAACAGCAAAACAAATAACACATTCCCCTTTAATAGCATGGGGCACACCAATGGCTGCACATTCTGCTATTGCTGGGTGTGCCATTAAAGCTGATTCAATTTCAGCAGGGCCCGTTCTATGCCCCGAAACTTTAATCACATCATCTGCTCGTCCTCGTAAAAACCAAAAGCCATCTTTATCAACAAAGGCCCAATCTCCATGGTTCCAAATGTTGGGCCATTTTGAAAAATAAGTATCTAAGTAGCGTTGGTTGTCATTTAAAAATCCCTTGGTCATGGAAGGAGCTGGTTTTTTGCAAACCAAATAACCAACCTCGTTACGCACTGATTTTCCTTCTTCACTAAAAACATCCACATCCATCCCTAAGCCTGGGCCTCCCAGGGTACAAGGTTTTAAGGGTGAAATAGGAAGGGGAGACAGATGGCATCCTACAATTTCAGTTCCTCCAGAAATATTAATAATGGGGCATTTTTTTTGGCCAATTTTTTCAAAAAGCCAGAGATAAGATTCTGGATCCCAGGGTTCTCCTGTGGAACCCAAAATTCGAAGGCTGTTTAAATTATGTTTTTTAACATAATCCTCACTCGATTTTTTAAGCAGCCTTATCGCTGTGGGAGAAATTCCTAAAATGGAAACTTTATGTTTTTCTATCATTTCCCAAAGGCGATTGGGTTCGGGATAATCTGGTGCTCCTTCAAACAAGACAAAGGTGGCACCTAGTGCAGTAGTACCAATGATTTCCCAGGGTCCCATCATCCAGCCAATGTCGGTTACCCAAAAAAAGACATCTTCTTTTTTGCAATCCATGTAATAAGCCACTTCCTTGGTTATTTGGACCAGGGCCCCTGCATGAGTATGTACACAGCCCTTGGGTTTACCTGTGGTTCCTGAAGTGTAAATGATCAATGAAGTTGCTTCGGAATCTAGTTTTTCTGTTGGAATTTGAGAATTATTTTTTAAAAGATCATCAAACCAAAGATCTCGACCTTTTTTCCAAGGAATATCTTCGAAGAGGCGCTTGGCTACAATGACATGTTCGATGGTAGGCACCTGTTTGAGAGCCAAATCAGCCTGTTCCTTCACATTGATCTTTTTCCCACGGCGCAATCCCCCATCAGCTGTAAAAAGAATTTTTACTTTGGCATCACTTAAGCGAATAGAGGTGGGTTCTGGTCCAAAACCAGAAAAAATAGGAACAACCACAGCTCCCACTTTAAGAATGGCAAAAAAAGCCACCACCATTTCGGGAATCATGGGCATATAAATTCCAATGGCATCTCCTTTTTGTATTCCTAGTTTTTTAAGTGCAGCTGCAATGTGATTAACCTGGTTACTCAGTTCCCCATAAGTTACTTTTTTAACAGCACCACAATCTCCCTCCCAAATAAAAGCGGTTTTTTGAGAGGATTCTCCATTTGCATGACGATCGATGCAATTATGAACAATATTAATTTTTCCGTTGGTAAACCAAGAAGCAAAGGGAAGGGAACCTTCTACTACTTTTGAAAAAGGCTGATACCATTCTAGGTTTAAATCCAGGAGGGCTTCCCTCCAAAACCATTCGATATTTTCAGCACATTTTTTACGCAGAGTAGCTTCATCTGTAATACTATTTTTCTTCATAAAGCGGGCAATGTTAGACCCGGTTAAATGTTTTTTACTTGGTTGCCAAATGATTTCTGCCATATTAACCTCCTTAAAATAAAAAAACTTTTATGTCTATTCTAGACCATACAGATTTTAGGACTTTTTTAAACGATTTTTACCAAGCTCAAAAATCAAAAAAAGAGCAGTATTCTTATCGGCAACTTTCCCAAGATTTTGGTTTTGGGGCTTCTAATTATCTTTATTTAACCATTCAGGGGAAAAGAAATCTTTCCGAGGATGCCATTCGAAAAATTCAAAGCCATATGCATTGGTCGGCCTATGAGAAAAAATATTTTGAAACCCTTGTCCAATTTCAACAGGCCAAAAAATTATCAGAGAAAGAAAAATGGAGTACTGAATTAAAAAGATTAAGGCAAAAGGGGAGTAAAAAAATTTCAGAGGAAAAATTTGGTTTTTTTTCGGCTTGGTATATTCCTGTGATTCACGAAATTCTTTCATTTAAAAATGTTGTTCATAATTTAACCTGGCTTGCCAGGAAGCTTCAACCCAAAATAACTGAAGAAGAGGCCAGGTTAGCCATTGATGTGCTTGAAAGACTGGGAATGGTTCGAAAAGAAAAAAACAGTTTAATTCCAGTTTCTGAAAATTTAACCACAGAAGATGAAGTAACCTCCAAAACAATTTATGATTATCATAAACAACTTTTAAATCTTTCTTTGGGTTCTCTTGAGCTTCCATCTTCAGAGCGTGATGTTTCTTCTCTTACCTTAAGTCTTACCCCCGAACATTTTCAGAAACTTAAAAGTAAAATCATTCGTTTTAGGGATGAAGTGTTGCACGAAATTGAAGAAAAAAAACTCGACCCTACCCTTGTTGCCTTGCTTAATATCCAATTTTTTCCTCTCACCAAAAAATAAACCTCGTATTCTTTGAATACGAACTTTCTTCTTTTTGCATCAAAAAGCGCACATTTTTTAAAATGTTTTGAAGATAATACAAACGAATTTAAAAATGATTGGAGCAATTTATGGCTAATGAGCCTCCCAACAGAACGAGTGATAGTGTTTTGACAAGTGTTGAAACTGGATCCTATCCAGATTTAATACGTCATGTACGTCTTACCCGCTCGGACACGGCTACCCTTGTTTTTCCTGGAGATGTATTTTATGGTAAAGATGATCTTGCTGATGCTCTTACCTCTGTTTTAAAGGGCGAACACTTTAGATTCTATGCAGAAGCCGTTAGATCTGGCACACCTTCTTTTTTGCAAACTGGTTCCACTTATCGTGTGAAAAATATGATTCCGCGTGGTGTTAATCCTGATCAATATCTTAACCAATTAAGGAATGGTCATGTTAATTTAGTGGATAGATTTAAAGGGGATAATGATGATGATCCATTTGCACAAGCACTTGCTTACTATTTTAGAACCGTTCCTGCTGATGAACGCCCTTTTATTAATTCTGTTACATCCGCTGCAACTGTATTTCCTCGTTCCCAAGCTCTTGGTGGGGTAGATCTTGCTTCAAATCCTCGTGCTCTGGCTCATACTCTCTACGATACAGAAAGACGTTTAGCCGAAGGATATTTAGCAGCTTATGGTGCAAGGGCTCAATCTTACTTTGTTATCCAGGAGGATCAACCAGAACAAGAAGCAGTAACAAAGATAAAAGTAAATTTTGATCGTGCTAATCATCTCACAGAAATTGTTTTTCCAAGCCCCTTCAGAGAAGCGGTTGATCCTCTTGTTGTTGATGTAGTTCACCAATGGATCTTATTTTTGATTGAGTATGGTACTGTATATGCTGGTATAGAAAATTTAGAAGAAATTATAACACGCCAAACTGAGAGAAACCCAATTCTTACAGCAGAGGGATTTGATCTACAAGCCTTAGATGATCTAACAACTATTTTTTTAATGGATGCTTCTGATTTAGAAAGAGAACGTACTTTGCATCCAACCGAATTAGATTGTTTGATAGCTCTTCGAGAATTGGTTGAGCCTGAAACACCTGCATGCCAAGGCCGTTTGGCTATGGCTGGTATTAGAGGTGCTAAGGCCCTAAGAGCAACTACCCGAGCTTCCTTAAAATTATGATCAATTTATTAACTCAATTTTTATTTTTTATCATCATTTTTACCATGGGGGCTTGTGGATCGGGTGATGATGAGGCAATGAATGGAAACGCTGAAGATCTTTCCGAAAATAGTTTAGTTATTTTAAGTCAATTAACATCAACTATTTTTGCAGAAGGATCGCTTTCAAATCAAGGAAACAGTGTATTGGCCGAAAATCCCGTTAACACTTTGGTGGATGGATCTCTTTCAACAGAATGTTCCATTTATGCCGATGGGTATGAGGTGATGGCTTATACTTATGTTGGAAACGAAATTGATAACTTTTCTATTTATGAATTGCCTGCAGATTTAGCTGATCCCCAAGTTTTTACATTGGGTTGTGTTGATACCTGTATGAATGAGGACGGTACTTATACGTATCAATCTAATTTGGGTGTAACTGGGGTAGATCTCGAAACAGGGGCTAGTTATGCCAACTGCGAAGTAACAGCCTGTAGCCAGTCATGGATTGTTAATGGACATAGCAGTTCTTATTTTGAAGATAATACTGTGAGAATTTCTGGAACTTATGAACTTACCGATCACAATGGTGCTTTTCATGGAGTTGATTTTGATTATATTCTTTCGCAAGGTTTATCAGATTGTTCAAATTACATTGGTCAAATTACTTTTGATGGCATTTTCTACGATGCTTCCCAGGTTTGTCAAATCGGGCTTTCCAGTATCGAATCTGGGGATGGTTGTGAGTGATGGTTTATTCTGAAAGAGGGGAAACAGTTACGTTGATTTTTTTTGGAATAAGAATAGGCATGCCATCGTAGTAGGGATTATACACTCCAGGATAAAGGGGATTTTTATCCAAAAAACGAAACATATTGGTGATATCAATGGTGATGGCATAGGAATAAGCTTGGGAAGCTAAAAGAGTAATGGGATCAAATTGAATAATGGGAGCAAAGTAACCAGGCACTCCATAAAAATCTTTAGTGGTGGTTTCAAAAGCATCGTCTGGATTTAAATAGGCATGAGCTTCATCAGGTACTAATGGATTATCTGCCAAACTAAAGTTGTTGTAATTGGCAGGTCTTGTTTCTTTTTCTTTTATATCATTGGGATTTGCATCAATAAAATTAATCACTTCATCTAGATCTACATCCACAAGTAAATCCCAATTTTTAGCTTCTACATTCCCACATTGTTTTTGAATGGCAGCACTCTCAAGTAATTCAGTGGGGCTTGTGCACCAGCGATAGATTACTCCTTGAAAGGCAGGCATAATACGGGAAGCTTGTTCTGGATTTTCAGCCGTAGTTGGAGTTTGTTGTTCCAAGTAGGCTAAAACCATTTGGATGGCATTATAAGAAATATTTTCAGCAGGAAGTGAATTCAATATCCCTGTAAAGCTTGTGCCTTCACTTGTAGCTTTGATATCAATTTGATCTCCTTCATAAAGAATAGCTCTATTTGTCACGCCACTTGCTTCATCAAAGTTGATCAAATCAATTTCTAAAATTCCAATGTTATAGTTGGAAGGAGTGGCAACGCACATTTGATAACTTTTGTCTGCTGCGTTTTCAAATGTGATGCAGTGTGCTGCTGTGGTTTTAGTATTTTGGTTTGTATAAATATCTGGAGCCTCCTCTGTAGTGGTAGTTGTAAAGGATATAACACTTTTAGGCAGGCTTGGATTGCCTACATTAATGCCAATAGATGATTCTGGCAGATTGCTATTTTCTTCAGTGGAAGTGGCTGGATTATCTTTACAAGCCCCTGAAAGTATTAGGAATATCGGGATAAGGAGCCAAAGGAGATTTATTTTCTTTTTGATCATAGCGTTCCAACAAGTACTTTATCGAGTTTAACATTAATTGATGTTCTAGAAAAGAGCTGAAATCTAGCCATTTCAGAGAGAGAACCATTCCAATCTTTAGGATAATCAGCTTGACCAGGTAATTTTATCCAGATAAAATGACCTTATGAGCAAGATAATCCAGAGGCTTCTCAAACTCAATCTTCCTTCAAACCGGTCTGCTTTTTTGTGGGGCCCCCGAAAATCGGGGAAGTCCTACTGGATTTCCCATCATTTAAAACAAGCCCCTCTTATCGATTTACTTCAAACCGATGTCTACGCCGATTATGTGGCCAGGCCCAGTTTACTTCGGGAGCGCTTCCAAACTTATCGGGGGCTTGTTGTCATTGATGAAATTCAAAAAGTGCCAGCTTTGTTGGATGAAGTCCATTGGCTTGTTGAAAATAGCCATGTTCATTTTCTCATGACGTGGTCTAGTGCCCGCAAACTCAAGCGGGGTAATGCCAATCTGTTGGGGGGCCGGGCTTGGAAAAAGCAAATGATGCCGCTTGTAAGTGCAGAGGTTGACCGGTTGGATCTTCAAAAAATTGTGGTTTCGGGTTTGCTTCCCCCTCATTTTCTTTCTCCCAACCCCATTGAAGATCTGCGTGCTTATGTAGCTGATTATCTCAAAGAAGAAATTGCCGCCGAAGCCCTCACACAAAACATTCCGTCTTTTAGCGATTTTTTGCGCGTAGCGGCCCTAACCAGCAGCGAACTTTTGAATTACGCCAACGTGGCGCGCGAAACAGGGGTATCCCCCAAAATTGTTCGTAATTATTTTAGCATTTTGGAAGATACTTACTTGGGTAGCCGCCTTCCGCCTTGGACAAAATCGAAAAATCGCAGACTCATTGAAACAGAAAAATTTTATCTGTTTGATGTGGGAGTGGCCAATTTTTTAAGCCAAAGACGCCCGGTTTTGGGAAATCCAGATTTTGGCAAATCCTTCGAACATTTTATTTTTATGGAACTTAAAGCGTACCAAACTTACTGTTGTCCAGAACGAAGCCTCACTTACTGGAGAACAAGCACAGGTCTTGAAGTAGATTTTATTTTTGGAGACAAAGAAGTAGCCATCGAAGTGAAGAGCGGTAAAGTTCATGAGGGAGATTTGAAAGGATTAAAGGCTCTCAAGGAGGATGGCCCAGTCAAAAAGTCTTATATCGTGTCCTTGGAAAAGGAACCCCGCACCCTTTCTGGTTTCCATGTTCTGCCCTGGAATGATTTTTTGAAATTTTTGTGGAACGGTGAAATTTAACATGGAACATTGAAGTCTAGAGTATTTTAACTTTTCGTTGATACATATGATTCTATCATTCTGAGTTCCTGTTATCCTGAATAATTTGTCATTCCCGCGCAGGCGGGAATCCATCTTTGAATTTTAAGACTGGATCCCGGCCTCCGCCGGGATGACAAATGATGCAGGGATGACAGAGGGGAGACATTTTTCAACAATCCCTAATAAGCTACGATGGCCACATCGGTTTTTGAAAAATCGTTTCCTTTAAAAAGAAGAGGTTCGCCAGAATACTGGGAAAGGGCATAGGAACAGCAATCTCCTAAATTCAATTTGGCGGGATGGTTTCCTTTGCCGAATTTTATGTGGGCTTCACGCGCTAATTTAACTTGATTTTCATTTAAACTGACAATCTCAATTTGAGTTTCATATAAAAGAAGGTCAAGTTCTCGACTTCCCCCTGATCCTTTTTTCCAATGCATAACAATGGCGCTTTCCAAAATCGACAGGGTACTCGCTAATTTTTTGGAATCGTCGCCAATGAGGCTGACAAAAGTTTGGGTTTCTGGTTCTCCCAGCAGAATGGCAACGAGCACGGAAGAATCAATGATCATTTTAATCGAAGGTCCCTTTTTCGTTGTATCCTAAAATTTCATCGGGAGTTCGGGGGTCAAGAGTAGGAAGTGCCGCACATCGTTTTGAAATCTCCATAATTTTTTCGACGAAATTATCTTTCATTTTTCTTCCTCGAAGTTTTTGCAGCCGATCTTCTAATGAATGGATAATAGCCTCTGTTTTCGTCTCTCCCGTCTCCTTAACAACTTCTGTTACTAACTCTTCCGCTTTTGTATTTTTGATGCTTAATGCCATAAAATTTATCCAGTTAGGTAGAATCTACCTTATTTTATAGATTCTATACTCAATGTCAACATAAAAGATAACAGAGCCGAAATTTTTACCCCTATTGTATTCTTTGAATACCAAATTTTTGAAAAATCATCAGATTGTATCTTCATTTTCTTAGGGTCTTTTGGGATAATTGTTTTGTTAGCTACTATTTTCACAAGGGGTTAGGTTTAAGAGGGTTTAAGGTCGGGAGCACTGAGTATGAAGCCTTTTTTAACCCTTACCCTCATTTATTTTGGTTTGTTTTTTTCAGTTCACTTCCAAGGTCTTAAGTTTAGTTTTTCTTTGCAGCCAAATCAGGCTCAGGCCTCCATTATTTATTTTTCATCTTACTTGGGTGGGAATGATTACGATGAAGGTCAAGCCATTGCCAGTGATGATGCCGGTAATATCTACATTGTAGGTACCACCAGATCAGCCGATTTTCCTATAGATACCGAACTGCAAACAGATCAAGGAAATTACGATGTTTTTGTAACTCAAATAACGGAAGCAGATGGTGGCACTCTTGTTTTTTCCACCTATCTAGGTGGAAGTTTCAGTGATTTTGCCAAAGATATTGCGATTGATTCGCATGGCTCGATTTATTTAACAGGATACACGGAGTCTTCGGATTTTCCGTTGCAGGATGAAATTCAAAATTATCAGGGTGGTTTGGATGCTTTTGTAACAAAAATAAGTAACACCGGAAACCTGGAATTTTCATCATACTTGGGTAGCCCAGGTATGGATTATGGTTTGAGTCTTGCTGTTGATGAAACCAGTAATGTGTACGTAACGGGTGCTACCAATGATGCTTTATTTCCTACTGTTAATCCAATTGATAGTTTTTCAGGTACTGCCTTTGAAGCCTTTGTTTCAAAAATTAGTAGTACAAATGCACTTGTTTTTTCAACGGTACTAGGTGGAACTCAGGATGAATTTGGAACCAGCGTGGCCGTTGATGTGAATAATAATATTTATCTGACGGGATACACAAATTCTGCAGATCTCCCTCTTGTTAACCAGATTCAGACAGATCAAACATCAACAGATGCTTTTATTGCCCAAATTTCTTTGGGAAGTGTTTATGCATCAAGCCTAGATTTTTCAAGTTATCTTGGAGGCAATGCAAATGACTGGGGTTATGGTATTTCAGTTGATGATTCAGGAAATATTTGGGTTGCTGGAACAACTTCGAGCGTAAATTTTCCTCTCTATCATGCTTATCAAAACACTTTGAGTGGTTCTTATGATTTATTTTTAACCAAAATCGATTCGTCTAAAAATTTTGTTTTTTCAACTTACCTGGGTGGAACAGAAGGTGATTGGGCTTTTGATTTGGATGTTGATTCTGAGGGAAGGAGCTTTGTTACTGGATTAACGGAATCAACAGATTTTCCAGAATTAGATTCTTTGATTTCTGATCAATTAGAAAGAGATGCCTATGTTACAGCATTTGATTCTTCAGGAGTTCTCATATTTTCAACATATTTAGGGGGATCATCGGTGGAGCACGGAAATGGAATCAAAGCAGGTGAACATGGAAACTGTTACATTACGGGTGTAACGGCATCCCTTGATTTTCCAATCACCGCATGGCCCTTGATAGATGCCATTGACATGTTGGGAGATTCTCATGGTGATGCCTTTGTAGTGAAATTAAACATTGGTGGCAATGAAACCTGTGACGGATTGGATAATGATGGTGATGGAGCAGTTGATGAAGGATGGCCGGATAATGATGGTGATGGCATTGTCAACTGTCGTGATGAAGAAGAATGCAATGGTTTGGATGACAATGGGGATGGGCATGTTGATGAAGGATTTTTGGATACTGATGGGGATGGAATTATGGATTGTATGGATGAGGAAAGTTGTGATGGTTTAGATAACGATGGAGATGGGTTGGTGGACGAAGGGTTCCCAGATAACGATGGAGATGAAATTGCCGATTGTGCAGATATCGAAGAGTGTGACGGCATAGACAATAATGCCAACGGAATTACGGATGAATGGTGTTTTAACATTACTATTGAAGCCAGGAGTCATCTTGTTACTGCCGGCGTTTCCACCATGATGAACCTAAATTACACCATTGATAATTTATCGCCTGTTTCTCAGGCCGTAAATGTTGTTTTTCTTGTTTGGCCTTATGGTGCTCCTGAAGGAATTTTACATCCAACTGATCTTGATTATATTGTTGTTGCTGCTGGTTCATCAGCCAGTGGGATCGCCAATATTGATACAGAGGATTATGTTGATCCATGGTTTTTGTATGGGATTGTAGCCGTTCTCTATAATTCTGAAGACGAAATCACTAACACAACCTGGATTACTTATGACCTTGATTGGTTTTTTACGTTTCCCTAATGCTGAAAGGATAAAGATATGAAAAATAAAAAAATAATTTTGTTTATTCCTGTTTTAATTATTTTGGTGGGGCTGGTTATTTTTAGTTTTATAAAAAAAGATCATTCCAGCCAGGCTGCGCAAGCTTTGGCCAAATTACCGGTGAGTTTTATTGAAAACAGGGGACAAATTAAGGGTGATTATCCCTTTTATGCCCAAGGATCAGGGTATCGATTTTTGTTTTCTCCACAAGGAATCACCTATGCCTTTGCCCACGACAAAACTCCCATTCAACTTTCCTTTCCAGGGGCTAATCCTCAACCCATTATTTCTGGGGGGCAAAAGTTAGAAGGAAAAATAAACTATTTAAGAGGAAAAGATCAAAGTCAATGGAAAACCAATCTCTCAACATATGGGGAAGTAACTTACAAAGATCTTTATCCCGGCATTGATTATGTTGTTCTAGGAAAAAAACAAGGCCTAGAATTAGAATTTCATATCAAGCCGGAGGCCAACCCAAATCAGATTCGCATGGCCTACACCGAAGGGGTTGAACAGTTAGAAATTTCTCAGGTGGGGGACTTAGTGATTAAAACAAAGGGAGGAGATCTTATTGAGAAGAAGCCCTATGTGTATCAAGAGATCAAGGGAAAGCGAATTGAGATAGCTAGTCGGTATTGGACTCAAGGAAAAGAGTATGGGTTTTATTTGGGTTCTTATGATCCCCAATACAATATTGTGATTGATCCAACATTAATTTATTCAACTTATTTAGGGGGTAGTTATTATGAACGTGATTCCTCAATTACCGTTGATGGTGATGGGAATGCCCTTGTTACTGGATATACATACTCTTCAGATTTTCCCTTACTCAATGCTTTTCAACCAAGCATTAGTGGTGAAGAAGATGTTTTTGTTACGAAGATAGCTTCAGATGGGACGGTTGTTTATTCAACTTA
>MGRJ01000005.1 GCA_001798135.1 Deltaproteobacteria bacterium RIFCSPHIGHO2_02_FULL_40_28
CCATGTTGCCATTACGATTCTACCAAAATCATTTAAAACCATTTCTGCTGCAATTATTTCCCCAAACAAACATTCTCTATTTTGAACACATATTGTTACAAAATACGCCCCATATTGTGAATAAGGGTCTGTTGAAAAATATAGTTTCCAACCAATTCTGTCATTTCCACGTCATTTGTCATCCCGGCGGAGGCCGGGATCCAGTCTTAAAATTCAAAGATGGATCCCTGCTTTTCCGCCAAAGGCGGACCAGCCTCTGGCTGGCGCAGGGATGACAGAGGGGAGACATTTTTCAACAATCCCCTGTATCCCTTTTGTCATCCCTGTATCCCTTTTGTCATTCCCAGTGCTCAGTTTGTCATCCCGCACTTGATGCGGGATCCAGGATTTATTCATTAAGATGGATCCCCTAAATTCACAAACGAAGTGCAACACTTTTTGTATAAAGTGATGCAATGGGATCCAAATACAATCAAATATCAATGGAAGAACGATGTTATATTTCCCAATTACGTAAAGAAGGTAAAACGATCCGGAAAATTGCTACGCGGCCTTGAGCAATGTGCGTAAGGCTGCTGGGGAAGTGGCCCAAGTGCTTGCTGCACCATAAAGAGCTGCGTTTCTACCACAATTTCTGGGTGCTTCAAAATTAGTTTCAACAACATTGTCTTCATCGCCCCATTCCACATCACCTGTGTCTTCAACATCCCCGGCATCAACTACATCACCATCTTCACGAACCTTTTCAACACCTCCACCAGGACCATCAGGAGGTGGATTTTTCCATGCATCAATTTGTTGTACTAAGGTATCGTAGCCTTCAATCGCATGAGCAAGTTGAAGCACAAGAGGTCTATCCCATCCACCATTGTGAGCCATGAGACTTAAAAATTGTCTTAAACTCCATTCTCTGCCATGACTTTTACTGACGTAAATAACTGCATCAATATCAACTTCAAAATCTCTTAATGTTTCCTCGATAAGAGCTACATCTTGAGGAAGAGTGGCAATTGCAATCATCTCATTTGTTTCTTGTATAGCAGTTTCCAATAAGGTGAGATGGGAAGGAAGATAAGAACGATACATTCCATGCAACTCGGCTACTTCAGCATCGATTACAACCACTTCAACCAGAATATTTTCTGGAATCGTTCCATTTCCATGAGTGGGCCTTATGCTAGCACTGGTTCCATCTCCTGTTTCAACTTCTTGCCAAGAAGAACCAGCTTCTCTTTCCTCTAACCATTGGCCAAGAGCAGATCTGGGGTTTGCTACACGTAAACTCACTTGATGACCTTTTCGCTCTAAATAAATATTTCCTGTATCACTTGTTAAAAGCAAGGCAGCTCCGTCTCTTGCTACTGCATACGAAAGGGGCGCGGCATCCTCTCCCCACCAAATAGTAGCCCTTGTTTCTGCTACAGGGTTGGTCATTAAATTTCGGAAGGTTTCTCCAGCACGCCTTGCTATGGGTGCATTCCATTGCAAACGAATGGGAAGGGGTTCTCTGGCAATTTGCATTCCTCCTTCGGCTCGCAAAGAAGCTGCAGGTGTTGATGCTGTGATCTCTGAAGCGGGAATGATTTGCTTTGCCGCGCCGGAGCTTGCAGCGGAAGCGGGGCTGTTTGGTCTGGGAGCAACTGTGGCAACTGCTGGTACTAAAGCATCTGCCCTAGCTGCACCGGACCTTTCAACAAAGGCGGGCTGTGCCCCGCCGGAGCCATAGGCTCCGGCGGGGCTTGTTACTCTTGGTGGCCTTGCAAGTTTTTCTGGCCGTGCAGCAACTACACTTGGTCTAGGTCTAAAGGGTAAAGTAAAACTTTTTTGTTCAGCGGGTAACTTGATAGCACGTCCATGTGCTTGTAAACCATACTCTCTCGGAGTATAAAAAAGAACTCGTGCTGCTATTGGCTTATCTGGCACACTCATGGGAACAGGTGTGAGATGATAAATAGTTTTTGGTCTCATTGGGTGAACTGTTGCTTGAACTTCATCAACAGATCTGGCCCAATACTTATCTACAATTTCGTGCACTTGGCCTGGATTGGCTATTACCATGCGATGATAGCCTCTTAAATCATCCAGAGTTGTTACTCTGTCGCTTATTGTACGCAAACCAATTGTTGGCGCAGGTACTTCTCTAGTACTAGAAAAGTGAACAACCACCACCTGTCTCTCTAAGTTTTTGGTAAGAACAAGATAATCTCCCTGTACTGGATCTCCGTCTGGAATAATTACAAATTTTTGCAAACCTTCGTAATACACACCAGGATCTCCCCATTTAAGACTATCAAATACTCTGGCTTTGAGAGGATTTCCTGTTTCTCCTTCTCCCTTGGAAAGAGGCTTACTTAAAGTACCATACAAGAGCTCTCGTTGTGGTTGACCTTCAACAGCATGCATAAGCTGAAAACGATTTTCATCCCTGACCATGGACAAGTATTCACAAGCTAAATTACGATTACCTGCTTTTTCAGCTAACCTTCCTGAAGCTGAAACAAGGGGTATTTCTTTTTCATGCCTTAAATCATCCAAACTCTCTCCAGAAAAAAGATGGGTTAAAATTTCAGAAAGTTCGGGTTCTTGAGTTGTATAAAAATCATCCCATACCACTTCCCCAGTTGAACCTTCTGTCATGATCATGTAGGTTGGCATACCTGCACTACCGCTTTGATCAGTTAAGAGAACATATTTTTTTCTGCTGCCATCTGGATTTTTTGCAAAGAAAACGGAAGGGTGATTGGGAGGCAGGCTCCAAAACCAATCATCACTAAAAAAACCAGGCTCGGTAATTTCGGCGGGATTAAAACTTGTGGAACCTACGGCATAATAAAGTGCAGGACGTTCCATGAACAAACGAACTGCAACAGGTGTAAAGCTCCCTGTACTTCGGCTTAAATCTCCAAATTCATGAAGGGTAGTGTTTGTAAAACTAGAATCTAAAACTCCAGCTTGTTCAGCTTGGGTAAGGCGGGCAAAAAATTCAGTGGAAGTGAGTAGGGGCACGGCGCGCCGTGCCCCTACTTCTAAATAATGGCCAGCATCTTGTAAATCGGCATAAAGATTTTGACCAATATAACCACGACGATAGGCTTCTTCAGCAGATAATGGACCCATGTTTTCCTCCAAAAATATTTTTTATATCGACATCTGATTTGGAATGTTGCGTCATATTAAGATAAAAATGGGTCCTGTCACTGGGGAGACCCTTTCTGATGCTCGCCCACGTGACGGCTGCGCGTCATAAAGGGTCTCCCCGCGCCACCCATTTTTATCAGATTTACATTTCTCTATTGTCGTATAATTTATATTCTCATTTAATGTAGTGTATTTTAGTTCGTATAACATTCTTCATTTTGTTTTCTTTTAGATCGAAGAGAAGGTGGTGGAACCTTGAGACAAAAGCGTCTCGTAGCCAATTTGTCCATTCGAAAAAATAAAACAAATTGGCGAGGGCGAGCGGCTTTAAGGCTCGATGCCTTAAAGACCGCGTCTTTTGCGAAAGCTTCCACCACCTTCTCTAGCAAGTTATTATGCGAAGTGATGACTTTTCACCACCCCAACCCTTAAAAACCCTTAAGCATCACTCTGTACATATAAATTTTTAAATAAAATCATATAGATAACTAAATTATGTACATAATTAAGTACGCGATTTAAAAGGACTTGACATGAGATGAACTTCCCATTACACTCTAAAACGTACATGAAACTGTTGAAAAATGCCCTTTTCTGTCATCCCTGCGAAAGCAGGGATCCAGAACTTATTGAAAAAACTGGATTCCCGCCTCCGCGGGAATGACAAAATTGATGGAAAGCTACATTTTTGAACAGTTTCAAGAAATATAAATGTTAGAATTAGAAGATGCAAAATTAGGTAAAGTTAAGGTTGTTAATGTTACTGAGGCTAGGCAAAACATTGCAGCCATTATGAGTGATCGCGAATCAAATTACGTCATCACCAAAAATAATAAACCCATCCGAGTTATCGTTAATTATGAGTCCTATCGAAAAGGGCAAGAAGCTCTCCAGAAAAAAGGTAGATCAAGCGATTCTTCTAGAGAAGTTTTAGGATTTTTAGAAACAAGGGAAGCTGAACTCAAAAGCCAGTTAGAAAGTTCACGTGAAGATTCAGCTAAACTCTCGGAGGCTTCCGAAACCGAAGATTTTTCATCTTATTATGCAAACCCCCAAGAAGAAAAATATTTTAATCGTTACCAAAAACTCTATTCTCAAAAATCAACCAAGGAAGATGATGAAAAAACCCCACCAGCTACAACAGTAGCCGAGCTTGAAGCAGAAGCCAGCCAAACCCAAGAAGAAACCCACTTTTTACCTGAACCCAATCCCTACTCCAATTTGGAACCAGAGTCAGAACCTCTTCCACCTCTTGAACAAGCCCCCACTCCTCCACCTGCCCCACGAACTCCACCTCCCCCGCAACCCAGGGCTGCTTTGAAAAAAACTCCAGCTCCAAAACCAGTTGAAAAAGAACCTCCTTCCATTGAAGATTTATTGAGGGAATTAGAAAACGAAAAACTCACGGGAGAATAAATGACTGCTGTTGTTAGTAATCTTAAACGCTTTTTTTTAAAACCCGAGGAACGGGAGTTTGCCTCATTTCGTCAAAAACACTTTTTAAATGCCTTGCCCCGAAAAGATGTTTTAGATCTTTTGCATTTTGTAGAACTTAAAAACTTTTCAACCTTTCTTCCAGATTTAGCCAATAAAAAAATCCTTCTCCTTTCTCATGCTCCCTCTCGTGGACTTTTAGACAAACTGATCGAAGCTCATCCTGATCTCATTGTGAATTATCAAGTTGATCCCCATCTTTCTCGCAAACATCCCCAGGTGTTTACTGTGATGGGGCAAGCCTGCCCTCTTTCTCTTAAAAAAGAATGTGCCGATGTGCTTTACTCTCCTTTTTTGTTACTCAATCCAAAAAATATCCGGGCCAGCCTTAAAGAATATGCTCGAGTGATTAAACAAGGAGGACGACTTCAATTTTCTGTGATGCATCCCACCCTCGATTTTATTTTAAATCGTAAATCTCTTGATAATCAGGACACAGGTCTCTACGCTCCCACGCTACAATCGTATCTCGAAATTTTAAGAGAAAATCATTTTTACTTGGAAGACCTCACCGAAAATACGGCAGACCAAACCACACGTCCTTTTTTTCTTGGCCCCGATGATATGAACTATTATGATGAGTATGAGGGTTTACCCTTATTGCTAACAATGAAGGCTGTGAAATTTGTAAAGTAATATGGATTTCGAACAAACTATTAAAACACTCAAAATTTCCATCCCCACACTCAGCCCACCCCAAGGCTCTTATGTTCCTGCAGTTAAATCCGGAAAAATAATTTATACCTCGGGGCAGCTTCCTCTTTCTGATGGTCGCCCTGTTTTTAAAGGTCGAGTGGGAAAAGAAGTTACTACAGAAAACGCGCAACGAGCTGCACGTGCTTGTGTTGTAAATGCCTTGGCTGCTATTCGTTGGCTTACTAGTGATTTAAACTGCATTAAAAAAATTATTCGCCTTAATGGTTATGTGTGTTCTGCCATCGCTTATAACGATCAAGCAAAAGTGATGAATGCAGCCTCTGAACTGCTCATTCAAATTTTTGGGGAAAGTGTTGGAACTCACTCTCGTGTAACCGTTGGGGTACTTGAGTTACCCCTTGGTGCCTGCCTAGAAGCAGATTTAATCGTTGAAATTAAATGAAAAAAATCCGCGCGGATCAACTGTTGGTGGAACAAAATCTTGCTGTAACATGCACCAAAGCTTGCGCTCTTATCATGAGTGGATGTGTTTATGTTGGCACCGAGCAGATTAAAAAACCCTCCGAACTTTTTCCAAGTGAAACAAAATTTAATATTAAAGGAAAAAATCATCCCTACGTGGGGCGCGGGGGAGTAAAACTCAAAGCAGCTCTCGATGCTTTTTCCATTTCTCCTCAAAATAAAACCTGTCTTGATGTTGGAGTTTCTACTGGAGGATTTACAGATTGTCTTCTGCAAGAAGGTGCAAAAAAAGTTTATGCTGTTGATGTGGGTTATGGACAACTTGATTGGAAACTACGTCAAAATTCTCGTGTGATTCTTTTTGAAAAAACTAATTTTAGATATTTTGATGTCAATTTGATTTCTGAAAAAATTGACCTCGTTGTTGTGGATGTATCTTTTATTTCGTTGGAGAAAATAATTCCAAAAATTATCGAAATGATTTTAAAGAAATCTAACCCCGGCCCATCGCTCATTCCATTCGCTTTGGCCGGGGACAATTTTCCCCCCACCCTTATTTTTCTAATCAAACCCCAATTTGAAGTAGAAGCAAAATTTGTAGAAAAAGGTGGAATAGTTCGTAACGAATTAAAAAGAATGGAGTGTGTTCAAAAAATTACTCATTTTATTTTAGAAAATAAAATGAAAATTATTGGAAGTATTGCTTCGCCCTTGCTGGGAAGTGATGGTAATCAAGAATATTTACTGGCAGTACGCTGTTGAAAAATACCCTTTGGAATTACTTGACGTTTAAATCAACAACGTTTTTAGCTTTGGTGCGTCCCATGGTGCAATTGCCTTCGAATACGGCTCCTTCTTTAATAATTAAAGATGGCGCTGCAATATCACCCTGCACAACAGCGGGTGAATTAATTTCAATTCTTTGTTTCGCTAAAATATTACCACGAACTTCACCTTGAATTTCGATGGTGCCAATTTCGATAACCCCTTCTACATAACCACTTTCGCCAATGATTAATTGTCCATCGGAAAAAATTTCACCTTTAAATTTTCCATTAATAAAAACTATGCCTTCAAAAGTCATCTTCCCTTCAAAGGAACATTCTTTATCTAAAACCGTACTCACTTGCCCACTGGCAGCAGCCACATAATCAATTTTTTCTGCCTCATTTTTATCACCAAACATAAACCCTCCCCGATTAAAGTGGCTCTATTTTATTTTTTTTTGACTCGATGTCAATGCCTACTAGCATTTGACGAAATTTTAATAATTCTTTATGGGTTAGAACATGCTTTTGCAAAGTTATCAGATTGTCGTGATTGGAGCTGGCCATGCAGGCTGTGAAGCAGCTCATGCCTCTGCCAAGATGGGTTTTCAAACTCTCATGCTTACTGGCAATATTGATCGCATTGGACACATGAGCTGTAATCCAGCCATTGGAGGTTTGGGGAAAGGACATTTGGTGCGTGAAATTGACGCGCTTGGTGGCCTTATGGGAAAAATGGCAGATGCCACGGGTATTCAATACAGACGTTTAAACACACGTAAAGGAGCTGCGGTTCAAGGTACGCGTTGTCAAAGCGATATGTTTGTGTACGCTCGTACTATGAAAGAAACTCTTTTCTCTCTTCCAAACCTTTTTATAAAGCAAGGCATTGTAACGCGCCTTCTCACACAGCAAGGTCGTATAATTGGAGTTGAAACTGATAGTGGTGAAACTTATTTTTGCCAAGCGTTGATTGTAACTACGGGGACTTTTTTAAGAGGTCTTTGTCATATTGGAATGAAACAAATCCCGGGTGGACGCATTCCTGATTTTACTTCTACTCATTTTTCTCAATCATTACAGGATAGTGGTTTTGAACTTGGCCGGCTTAAAACAGGTACTGTGCCTCGACTTGATTCAAACACAATTGATTATACGAAGCTATCACCTCAGTATGGTGATACTCCAAGACCACGTTTTTCTTTCTCTCAAGTTGAAAATTCTCTCATGCAAGTGCCCTGTTACCTCACGTATACCAATGAAGGCACACATGATATTATACGAAATAATCTTGATCGCTCTCCTTTGTACACCGGAATTATTAAAGGTGTTGGTCCACGCTACTGTCCTTCCATCGAAGATAAAATTCGTCGCTTTGCAGATAAAGATCATCATCAAATTTTTCTGGAACCAACCAGTCTTTCGTCTCACGAAATTTATCCCAATGGTTTATCCACTTCACTTCCCTATGATGTGCAGCTTCGATTTTTACGTACCATCCCTGGCTTAGAACACGTTGAAATAGTTCGTCCTGGTTATGCCGTAGAATATGACTATGCGCCACCAACTCAGCTTTCTCATAGTTTGCAAACTAAAATAATCAGCGGTCTTTTTTTTGCGGGACAAATTAATGGCACAACAGGTTATGAAGAAGCTGCTGCCCAAGGTTTAATGGCAGGAATTAATGCGGCTCTCTTTTTACGAGGGGAAAACCCTCTTCTGCTTTCTCGTTTTGAATCCTATATAGGAGTTCTCATTGACGACTTAGTGACAAAAGGAGTTGGTGGTGAACCTTATCGAATGTTTACTTCTCGAGCAGAATTGAGACTTTTTTTACGCGAAGACAATGCAGATTTTCGTCTCACTTCCTATGGACACAAAATTGGACTTGTTGATCAAGCTCAGTATGAAAACTTTTTAAATCGTAAAAATTCTCACACGTCCCTTCTGGATGCTCTCAAAAATTTTAAGCTCACCCCTACTCCCATGCTTAACGAATATCTTTTCAATTCTGGATTTGCGCCGATCAAAACAGCTTCTTCTCTTTATGATTTTATCAAAAGACCAGACATTAATTGGGATGAATTATTTGCACTTCCTTTTCCTGAAGTAGATTTACTCAAAAATTATTTGGTTGATGATTTAAAAATAACAGCTCTCTATGACATTAAATATGAAGGCTATTTAAAACGCGACCAAGAATCTTTGAAAGATCAATTCCAATTAAATAAAATTTCTATTCCTCATAATTTTAATTTTTCTGAGGTGGCTGGTCTTTCTAGAGAAGTGATCGAACGCCTCTACAAAATTTTCCCTCAAAATCTTTACCAAGCTTCTCAAATTCCTGGCATCACTCCAGCTGCTATTTCAATTCTTACTATTTACCTTTCAAAGCACCATTGGGCGCGAAGACCGCGCCCCTACACATAAATCCACATCATAATTAAATCCGTATGGGCGGCCCCTGTGCCTGCCCGTGATTTGGGCAACCACGGGGGATTACCCCTACGCCGCTGAATCGGACAAATGTAGAACAACCCAGCCAGAATTAAAACAAAAACCAAAGGGCGCGAAAACCGCGCCCCTACGTAGGGGCGTTCCAAACCCGCCCACATTAAAAAATCCATCCAAACAAATATTCAACATAAACAAAACGGGCTTGTTGAAAAATGTAGTTTTCCACTAATTCTGTCATTCCCGCGGAGGCGGGAATCCATCTTGGTTCCCCTCCTTTGTAAGGAGGGGTTAGGGGAGGTAGAGAGTTTAGTAAGACTCTACCCCCTCCAACTCCCCCTTACAAAGGGGGAGAGTACAGATGGATCCCTGCAGGAGTTTACCCCTGCGAAGGCAGGGGCAGGGATGACAGAGGAATGACATTCTTCAACAGACCCAAAATAGCCCCGAAGAGGCCCCTTTGGTGGGCAGGTTTGGAACCTGCCCCTACAACATAAAAACAAATCCATTGCAAACAAAAGTCTGTACATCAAAACGTACATACATATAAAACTTGCTTGTATTTACCATTCTTATCTCGCTTCCTCTCTTTTTAATTCCATTTTCAACAAGAGCATCTTTAAATAATCTGTACATGTTTTAAGGGGGTTTCCACGTGAAACTAGTGACATATAATATTTTATGTACATTTTAACGAAATCATTGAGTTTTTTTGCCATTTTTTGCATTATATGACATAAGAGGGTGGTTGAGACATTTCGGTAGGGGCGAACCTTGTGGTTGCCCTTATACGTTCATGTGTAGGGGCTGGGTTATCCAGCCCGAATTAAAACGGAAACCAAATTGGGCAGGATAACCCAGCCCCTACAATTAAAAGGGTCCGTGTAGGGCAGTTTTTAGTTGAAATTAGTGATTTTTAAAAACAAGATAGATTCAAGAGGGCGAACCCCCCGAGGAGGGGGGCAGGCACATGGGTTCGCCCCTACACAAACATTTTTTGTTTCACAAGAAACTAGAATTCTATGCCTTGATCTTTTAGTTTGCTAGTTTTTATAAAATAGAGTATCAATGAATTGTAGGGGCGGGGTGACCCCACCCCTACGTAGAAAATATGGATCTAACATCGTATAAAAACAGACTTGAATCTTTGCTTTTAGAAAATAAACTTAAAATAAGTGGAAAAAATAGAATAAAAACATATATTTTTGGAAAATCAATTTTTGAATGGAATAAAACAATTAATTTAACAGGCCACAAAAATTGGGAGGATTATCTTGAAAAAGACGTCCTTGATCACCTTTATTTAAGTATGTACATAATAACGTACATAAAAAATAGTGCGACATTAATCGATATTGGGTGTGGAGCAGGTTTTTTGGGTATTATGCTTGGACTACTCTATCCAAAACTTTTGGTTACTTTTTTAGACTCAGACCGGAAAAAAATCAACTTTGTAAAAGAAGCTTGTAGGCAATTAGAATTAACAGGACACAAGTTTGAAAACAAGAGGGTAGAGGAATTAAAAGTAACCAAGGGTTGGGATTTGGTTATTTCGAGGGCTACTTGGGATCAGGAAGAATATATTTCAAAAGCCTATCCACTAATAAAAGAAGGAGGTTACTTGGTGTCTATGCAAGGTAAAAAAAAATCAACCGTTAATATTCAAAAATATCAAGATCTTACTTTGATAGATGAACAATCATACATGATTTTACCTCAAAAATTTAAAAGAAATCTTACAATTTATCAAAAAAACCGGTTCCACGTGAAAACGTTGTAAGTCTATGAAAAATAAGTGAAATAAAAAAGTTACGCACAGGGAAAAAAGAGAAAAATTGAAAAAAATAAACAAAAAATGAATTGAAAAAACTAGGAAGCGTTTTATGATGCCTAACAAATGGGGGGAAATATGAAAATAATTTCATTTTGTAATCAAAAGGGTGGGGTTGGCAAAACAACTTCAACGGTCAATATATCTGCAGCTCTTGCCAATATGGGAAAAAGAGTGCTTCTGATCGATCTAGATCCACAGGGTAATGCGGGGAGCGGGCTAGGGCTTAATAAATACCACATCGAAAAAAGTGTTTACCACGCCTTGGTTGGAAATATGCCTTTAAGTGAAATTATCCATAAATCTAATCTTCCAAATCTTTTTATGATCCCTGCTAATAGAGATCTCATTGGAGCTGAAATTGAGCTGGTATCAAGTTTTTCAAGAGAAACAAAACTTAAAAATGCCTTGGCAGAAATTAGTGCTGAGTTTGATTACATCTTAATAGATTGCCCACCATCACTCAACTTATTAACAGTAAATGCTCTTACAGCATCGGATGCAGTAATTATTCCAGTGCAATGTGAATATTATGCTTTGGAAGGAATTTCAGAATTGGTGCATACTATTGATTTAATTAGACAAAACTTGAATCCGTCTCTTATTATTGGAGGAATTATTGCAACCATGTTTGATGCTAGAAATAATCTTTCACATCAGGTGGTAGAGGAAATTAAAAACTACTTTAAGGAAAAAGTGTTTAACACCATCATTCCTAGGTCTGTTAAGTTGTCAGAATCTCCATCACATGGTTTACCTATTCAACTTTATGACCCTAAATCTCGTGGAGCTACAACCTACGAACTTTTATCTCAAGAGTTGGTTGTTCGTTCGGAGCAAATTCAAAAGGGTGGACTTACATTAGTTAATTTATAAAGGAGATTTTATGTCGGAAAGACGTGTATTAGGCAAGGGGCTCAGCTCTCTTATTTCGGGAAGTCGTTCATCGGATGCGGCAAGTAAGGTTTACTTCGAAGCCAATATCGATGATGTGGTTCCCAACCAAAATCAACCTCGAAAACTTTTTGATAAAGCCTCCATTGATGAACTAGCGGCTTCCATCGAAGAAAAAGGTATTCTCCAACCCTTGATTGTTCGAGAAATGGGAGGAGGAAAGTACGAACTTGTAGCAGGCGAAAGACGTTATCGAGCTGCTAAACTTCTCCATTTAAAAACAGTACCCGTCATCGTTAAAGATATTGATCCTCAAGAAATTTTGGAATTAGCACTCATCGAAAATATCCAAAGACAAGATTTAAATCCTATTGAAGAAGCTTTGGCGTATAAAGAATTATTGGGGCGTTATCAATATACTCAAGATGAGCTTGCTAAAAGATTAGGAAAAGACCGTTCAAGTATTGCCAATACTCTTCGTTTATTAAAACTCCCAGAGGTTATTCGTTCTTATATTATTGCGGGCCAATTAAGTATGGGACATGCCCGTACAATTTTAGGCATCGATAATAAGGAGCTACAAGAAAAACTTGCTGATGAAATCATTAAAAATGGAATGTCTGTGAGGGAAGTAGAAGAATGGATTCGAAAATTAAAGGATGAAGGTATTAATGAAAAACCAGCAGGTGATCACAATGTAACTTTAGAGGTTGTTCGTCCTAAAAAAGAAAACAAATTTCTCTCCGTAGAAGAAAGCCTTAAAAAGTTTTTCCGCACCAAGGTACAAATTAAATCTGTCGGACAAAAAGGAAAAATTATTATTTACTTCCATAATCCCGATGAATTAAATGGCCTCCTGCAACAAATGGGATATAGTGGATAAAAGCTAAAATATTCCATGCGATTTTTTCAAATACTTTCTTTTTTGTTTATTTGTTTTTTCCTTCCTATCCAATCTTTTGCTCTCGGAGAATTAGATATCGATTTTGCAGGTGATGGAACCATCATCAATGATTTTTCTGGAGTATCTGGTTTTGATGAAGCCAATGCTGTGGCTGTTGATAGCCAGGGCAGGGTAGTGATTGCTGGGCACTTATACACTGGCACCCAGTACAATAGCTACGTAGCCCGTTACGATAGTGCTGGTAATTTAGATTCTAGTTTTGCCAGTGGCGGCATTTTTTTGGATATCGCAAATCCCTACACCAGTGGCAAAGATGATGTGGCCTATACTTTAGTTCTTGATGCCAATGATGATATTTTTGTTGGGGGTTATTATTCTGCAAGCAGCTCCAATGATGTTATTTACCTAGCCAAAATTGATGAAAACACAGGAACCCTTGATTCTACTTTTGCTAGCGGAGTAGGGGTTGCAACTCTAGACCTTGTGAGTGGTGAAGATCACTTAAACGATATTGTCATTGATAACACGGGCCGTATTGTGGGTGTAGGTTCTTCAGACGATGGCAATAAAGATATACTCATTATAGTTTGGGATTCTGCGGGTAACTTGGATACTGGTTTTTCTGGGGATGGAATTATTGATGATGCCATTTTAGGAACCTCGGATCACGATACTTGGTCTGTGGATGTTGATACGAGTGATAATATTTTAATTGCTGGTTACTACAATTTAAGCGGAGATAATTATGGCTATATCATGGCCATTCTTGCAAATGGATCGGCTGTTGTGCCAGGTTTTGGAGCCACTCTTCCAGGATTAACTGCCATTGCGACTGTAGGAGTTGATCATAGTATTTACAGCACCCATATCGATTCTCAAAATAGAATTTATTTTGCAGGCACCCACTATGATGGAACTTCTCATCTCTTGCTTGGTCGTTTGGATGAATTTGGTGCTTTTGATACCTCTTTTTCTACCGATGGTCTTGTTACCCTAGACTTAGGAAATGCGGGAACCATAGCCACTTCTTTATTGGTGGATGATCAAGATAGAGTCCTGGTGAGTGGCTACTACGAAACAAGTGACACAACTGGTATAGATGTTTTTTTAGCCCGTTTTGATGAAGCTGGTGATTTAGATCCTGATTTCGGGAGTGGAGATGGCTTTGCAACGGGTGATATTGCAAACGGAGATGAACTTACTTTTTATGCTCGCTCCTTGGGTTTTGATTCTACTCGTGAACGTTACTATGTAGGCGGGCTTCAATCAGTTGGTTTTTTAAATGCCGACGCCATCCTATATGCCTTTGATGCCACCGAGTGTGGAAATGGCATACTAGAAGCAGGCGAAACCTGTGATGATAGCAACACAACTGATGGGGATGGTTGTTCGGCTTTATGTGCTCCTGAAGCTGCTTCTCCATCAACAGGGACAGACGCTACAGATTCTGGAGATACTGAGAGTGAAGATGAAGCAAGTGGGGATGATGGGGCAGGTGGGGCTGGAGGTGGAGGTTGCACACTCAGCGCAACATCAACGCCTGTTTCTTTTGCTGGGATTTTTGTTGTATTTGCAGGTTTGTTGGTGTTGAGAGCTTTTAAAAATCTGAGAAAAAATTAATTCTGTAGAGACACGGCTTCACGGATAATATTCATCCAATTCCCATTTTAATGGGTTGTCATTAATGTATTTTCTAATCTGATTAAGATCAATTTCATTTCGAATAATATGTTCGTAATAATTGCGTTGCCAGAGACGTTTTGTGAAAGATGGCCATTGGTTGTATTTTACATTATGTGAATAACGGTTTGTTGTGAATGATTTAAATTGATGGACAATGTCGAATAATGAAAACGTAGGGGCAGGCCCCTGTGCCTGCCCGTTATTTGGGCAACCACGGGGGGTTGCCCCTACCAAACCAATAATTCCATGTATGTGGTTTGGCATAATGATAAATTCATCCAAATTTATTCCATAATATTTTGGGATTTCTTCCCAAATTTTTTTCACCATCCTTCCTGCATCATTAAACCTCATCTCTCCATTCTTAATTTCCCCAAACAAACATTCTCTATTTTGAACACATATGGTTATTATTCCCCCCTCCCTTGAGGGGAGGGGGTTGGGGGAGGGTGAAAATTCCAAATTACCCCTCACCCTGCACCCTCTCCCCCAAGGGGAGAGGGGAATTATAGAAGGGGAAAAAACTAGGAAGAGGAAGTTGTGGGGAAAAATAAAAAAAGTGAAAAAAATTTTAACGATATACTTCACGACGGTGTTTAACCCGGTAAATGTAAATTCTTTTTTCTGAATCAGAAATACGATAAAGAATTCGATAATCTCCCATTCTTATTCGATAGGAATCTTCTCCTATCATTTTTTTACATCCAACGGGTCTTGGGTTTTTTTCCAGTTTAAAAAAAGCCTGACGGCATCGCCTGTAAATTTCAGACGATAAACGTTGGCAGTCTTTTTCGGCAGAGGGAAGAATATAAAGAGTGAAAGTCATTTACGAGTGTTGTCGTAATCACGAAACGGGCGAGCTAAAAATTCCTGATTTTGAAGGCTAATAAAATCAAAAACATCTTCTTTAAGTTCTTCACGATCCATTTGTTCGCGAAGAGCTTTCTCAACAAAGGATCCTTGTTTGTATCCCTTTTCTTCACAAAAATCTTTGAGATCGCGAAGCAGAGTTCTATCTAATTTAACGGCATAATTTCCTTTTGACATACACTTAATCTAATACAAAATAAGACAAAAGTAAACTTAAATGTTATTAAAGTAAGTTTTTGTATTTTCATAATATTCATCTAATTCCCATTTTAATGGGTTGTCATTAATGTATTCTCTGATCTGATTAAAATCATTTTCATTTCGAATAATATGTTCGTAATAATTGCGTTGCCAGAGACGTTTTGTGAAAGATGGCCATTGGTTGTATTTTACATTATGTGAATAACGGTTTGTTGTGAATGATTTAAATTGATGGACAATGTCGAATAATGAAAACGTAGGGGCAGGCCCCTGTGCCTGCCCGTTATTTGGGCAACCACGGGGGGTTGCCCCTACCAAACCAATAATTCCATGTATGTGGTTTGGCATAATGACAAATTCGTCCAATTGAATTCTATCAATATGGTTTGGTAAATCATTCCATGTTGCCATTACGATTCTACCAAAATCATTTAAAACCATTTCTGCTGCAATTATTTCCCCAAACAAACATTCTCTATTTTGAACACATATTGTTACTATATTCCCCCCTCCCTTGAGGGGGAGGGGGTTGGGGGAGGGTGAAAATTCCAAATTACCCCTCACCCTGCACCCTCTCCCCCAAGGGGAGAGGGGAATTATATAGTAAAAAAATAAATTTTTAATGGTAGGGGCAGGCCCCTGTGCCTGCCCGTTATTTGGGCAACCACGGGGGGTTGCCCCTACGGATTAATGATGGTGTTGATGTTTTGGAATGTGTAGAAATGGGAATAGAATTATTGTTTATCGAAAAAAATTAAGTGCGAGCTACAGCAGCATCTATGGCTTCATTATGACTTGCAACTGCAACACCAAATTTGTCACATCTTGCTTCTATTTCTTCTACAAAACTAGTTGAGAATCCAGGGCCATAGCTTCCTACCTGGGTAGTATAATAATTACTACCTGAGGTATCAGTTCCAGGAGGAAAGAGTGTTTCATAAAAAGCAATGGCTTTTAGGGTAGCAGGGCCAACACTTCCATCAGCAGCTAATTTGTAATCGGTATAACTTTCCCCTGTAGGAAGATTGGGATTTGTTCCTAAGGCAAAGGCATAGTACAAAGCTTTATTCAACGTATTTTGATAACCAGCTCGTGTGAGAGCGCCTCCTGTTAACCCAGATTTAACAGGCTCGGGCACAAAAGTTTCAATTTTTGTACCTACTGGAGCAGTGGGTGGTGGATCTGCAGGTCTAGTAGTAGCAACCCGCGATCCTGTATGCCTCTCCCGAGTAGCCTGGTAAGCCTCTCTGGCAGACCCAAATTGTTTTTTTGCATCCCCAATGGCATTTCGGGTTCCGGAACCATCTCGATAAGCCCTCCTCGCTTGAGACAACTCTGCTTTTTCTTGATGGAAGGCACTTTCTGCGGTTCGTCCAGCAGCTGTTGCTTCTCTTGCTAAACGTAAATGTTTGGCTTGGCCAACTGTAATGTTTTTGGCTTGAGCTTCAGCTACATCTTCCTCATAATGCTCTGCAGATTTATGAAGCTTGTCACTTGCACTGCTTAAGCCCTCACCCATCTTTCCAAATAAATCTCCCAAAACTTTTCCAGGATGAGGGGGTAGTTTAATTTTTGGTGATGACATAATAACTCCTTATATTTTGCTCAAAAAAGAAACTGATCCTCTATTCTTTGGACATAAACAGCAAAAAACATGCCATAGAATTTTATATTTCCCTCCCCCTTGAGGGGGGAGGGGCGGGGGAGAGGGTGAAATGACCGTTGGATTTCCAACACCTAGGCAAAAAATGCCTATTTATTTGTTATCTTGATTAAACCCATCCAAATGATTAACATAACCTTAAATGACTCAGAAAAAAACCTTCAAAGAAATTCGTAAAACAGTTGGACAGACGACAGAATCCCATCTTCAGCGATTTTATACCTTGTATTCTTTTATCAAATCCTTCAAAAATAAAATACCTCATGAACCCAACATTAAACCCATTCGAAAAATTATTGGTCGAATTAATTTGCGCCAAAGTTGAATTTATCACCGTAGGTGGAATGGCATGCGTTATGAATGGCTATATCCGTGCAACAGAAGATGTAGATATTCTCATTAAAAAAAATATAGAAAATATCAAAAAACTAGTGAACTTTTTATCTTCCTATGGTGAAGGATATGGCTCCCAATTACAAGATTCTGATTTTGAATATGAGGAAGGTGCTGTGAGATTGATCGAACAATTTCCAATTGATATTTTTGTGATTATGGGTGGAAATCGTTATGAAGATTTAACTAAATTTGTACAAACTATCGATGTGGCTGGTTATCCAATCCCATTCTTAAATGCAGAAGGTCTCATTCAACTCAAAAAAAATTCAGTTCGTGAAAAAGATAAAATTGATGTTTTGAATCTTAAAAAATTACACGATTTATAATTATCTCAAATAGTTTTTCTCATAAGACCAAAATTGGGCGGGTTGAAGAATGTCTATTCCTTGATAGTTTTTAATGATTAATAAATCCTTGTCACCCGTGATCAGACATTGGCAATGGCCTTCAGCGGCAGTGGCCAAGATAAAATCATCATCAGGATCTCGACTCACTTTAGAAAAAAGCCGTGGTGTTTTAACCACAAACCATCTGCTCATCAACAAATCGATGATTTGCTGAATATCAGTAGGGCGATAACGAAATTTTTTTCTTAAATTTTCATGGAGCTCATCCAGAATAAATTGAGAACCCACAAGGATATGGTGAATAGCACAATGTTCAAATAACTCGGCACAAACCCCTCTTGCAATAAAGGCTGCAATCAAAACATTTGTATCAAAAACAATCCTCATGAAACTTTATTGAAAACATCTTCATCCGTATAAACTTCTTTGGCCTTTGATAACATTTGCTTTCGCAATTTTCTGAATTGACGCAAAAAAAGATAATCTCGTAATGACTCACGAATTAAATAGCTCTTGGCTATCCCTTCTTCACGACAGATTTTATCGAGATCTTTTTTGATTTTTAACGGCAAACTGATTGTAAGAGTTTGTCTCATGACTGTATTACATTGTAACACAAATAGCGAAAAAGTCAAGATAAGTGCTTTTTAAGATAGGCACCTGTATAAGAAGCTTTGTTTTTGGCCACAATTTCTGGGGTACCACAAGCAACCACCTCGCCCCCGCAATCACCACCCTCGGGCCCTAAATCGATAATGTAATCGGCACACTTAATCACATCTAAATTATGTTCAATCACAACAACAGTATTTCCAGCGTCCACCAATTGATTGAGCACGTTCAAAAGTTTGGAGATATCATCAAAGTGCAAACCAGTTGTGGGTTCATCCAAAACAAAAATTGTTTTTCCTGTAGAACGTTTAGAAAGTTCTTTTGCTAATTTAATTCTTTGAGCCTCACCACCCGAAAGGGTAGTTGCCTGCTGACCCAAGTGAATATAATCAAGCCCCACCTCTTGCAAAGTTTCTAACTTGGGTTTGATGGCTGGAATATTTTTAAAAAAATCTGCAGCCTCACCCACTGTCATAAATAAAACATCCGAAATACTTTTTCCCTTATAAGTAATTTCTAAAGTTTCACGATTGTAGCGCCTGCCATGGCAGGTTTCACACTCCACATACACATCAGGTAAAAAATGCATTTCAATGCGAATAATGCCATCACCCTCACAGGCCTCACACCGCCCACCCTTGACATTAAAGGAATAGCGGCCGGGTGTATATCCCCTGGCTTTAGAGTCTGGAAGATTGGCAAATAAATCCCGGATGGGAGAAAATAATCCTGTATACGTAGCCGGATTAGACCGCGGTGTTCTTCCAATAGGAGATTGATCAATGTTAATGGCCTTATCAACAAAATCCAGGCCCTCAATGCGATCATGTTTTCCCGCTAAAATTTTAGAACCATACAAACGCTGAGCAAGAGCCGGATACAAGGTATCGTTTACAAGAGATGATTTTCCAGATCCTGAAACACCAGTAACGCAAATAAATTGCCCAAGCGGAATTTCAACATCCAAATTTTGAAGATTATGACAACTCACTCCATGAATCACAATTTTACGTAGCCCCTGGGGTCTCCTTTGTTTGGGAACGGGGATCATTTTTTCACCAGATAAATATTTTCCTGTAACCGATTTTTTATTTTTAATAATTTCTGCAAAGGTTCCTTCGGCTACAATTTCTCCACCATGTAACCCCGCTCCTGGGCCCATATCAATGATGTAATCAGCAGCTCGCATGGTATCTTCATCGTGCTCAACCACCAAAACTGTATTTCCCAAATCACGTAATTTTTTCAGAGTTGCCAACAAGCGGTCGTTATCTTTTTGATGTAATCCAATACTGGGTTCATCTAAAATATAAAGCACACCCACAAGAGCTGAGCCAATTTGAGTAGCTAAACGAATTCTTTGGCCCTCACCACCCGAAAGAGTAGAAGAAGTACGATCAAGGGTGATGTAATCTAAACCCACATCAACTAAAAATTGGAGACGCTCTTCTAATTCTTTTAAAATGCGCCGGGCAATGGCTTGATCTTTTTTACTTAACTTAAGTTCTGAAATAAAAACTTTTGCGGCTTTTGTTGTTTGTTCACAAAATTGATGAATGGATTTTCCTCCAATTAAAATACTCAAAGATTTAGGAGCTAATCTTGCCCCCTTACAAGCAGAGCAGGGTTGAATGTTCATGAATTTTTCCAACTCTTCACGAAGCCAATCGGAATCACTCTCCCGATAACGACGGGAAAGGCTTGGCATCACTCCCTCGAAGGGGGCCGAATAATAATGGCGCCCCTCACCCCGATCCATCATAAATTGAATTTCCTCACTGCCCGATCCTCCTAAAATAATATCATGAATTTGTTTGGAAAGATTTTTATAGGGAGTGTTAATATCGAAACGATAATGTTTGGCTAAAGAGTTAATGAGATTTAAATAATAAAGCGATGATCTGGCAGCCAGCGGCACAATGGCTCCCTCCCGTAAACTTAAGTTGGGATTGGGCACTACTAATTCGGGATCAAAAAACATTTTTGTACCCAAGCCATCACATTCTGTGCACGCTCCCTGTGGGCTATTAAACGAAAACATTTGGGGCTCAATGGATGGATAACTAATGCCACAATCCACACAGGCATTGCGCGAAGAAAAAAGGACTTCGTCCTTTGTACTTAAATCTTCAATTTTCACCAATCCATCAGAGTAGCGTAGTGCCGTCTCCAACGAATCAGACAATCTTATTTCAATTCCTTTTTTAATTACTAAACGATCAACGATAATGTCGATGGTGTGTTTTTTTTGTTTATTGAGCTTGGGAATATTTTCAAGATCCACTACCTCCCCATCAATTTTCACACGTACAAATCCGTCTTTTTTAATTTGAGCGAGTTCTTTTTGATATTCTCCCTTTCGATCACGCACCAAGGGAGAGTTAAGATGAATTCTGGTTCCTTCAGGAAGTTCTAAAATATGATCCACCATCTGGCTTACTGTTTGTAAGGTAATGGGCTTATTACATTGGTAACAATGAACCTGACCAATACGTGCATACAGCAAACGCAAGTAATCATAAATTTCAGTTACTGTGCCAACGGTGGAACGGGGGTTATGACTGGAGGCTTTTTGTTCAATAGAAATAGCAGGAGAAAGCCCTTCAATAAAATCAACATCGGGTTTGCCCATTTGCTCCAAAAACTGGCGGGCATAGGCCGAAAGCGATTCTACATAACGACGTTGCCCTTCGGCATAAATGGTATCAAAGGCCAGAGATGATTTGCCAGAACCCGAAAGCCCAGTAATCACAATAAGTTGATTCCTTGGGATTTTAACATCGATGTTCTTTAAATTATGCTGGCGCGCCCCTTTAACAAAAATGTGCTGTGGTTCCATGGTAACTGGTTAGTATCGTCTGATTAACTTTAAAATTCAAGGCCCGAGATAAATAAGCATTTGACACCGTTTGATGCTTCTGACTAGAAAACTAAAGTATGAATCGCAAAAAGAGGGAGCAACTTATTCTTGATGCCGGCATTCGTATTTTTTCCCGCCATGGTTTTTCTGAATCAAGCGTTTCTGATGTGATTAGAGAAGCAGGAGTAGCCAGAGGTACTTTTTATCTTTACTTTAAAAGCAAGGACGAATTGTTTGAAGCCCTGCTCTCGCGCTTGTTAGAACAATTAAACTTAGCACTCTCTCATATTCAACTCCCTCCAGAAACTCCTATTGCCATGAGAAGTACAGAGTATCGTAAACTTGCATCTGAGTTTATTCAAACCCTGATTAAAAATAAAATCTTGGTCAAAATGCTGTTGATCGAGTCTCAAAATTGGGAAGCTCATTTTCAAGAAAAACTGCATCTGTTTTACGATCAAACCACTCAACATATTTGCCAAAAAATTGAACATGGTGTGAAAACAGGTTTCTTTCGCGCCTGTCATAGTCCAACAGTTGCTCGTATTTTGGTAGGAAGTATTAAAGAAACTATCATGGCCTGGTTTATTTCAGATCAATTTGAAATTGAACCCGTCATTCATGAACTAATTAATTTTGTGCTCTTTGGTTCCACCCAACACACTCCTCTCGAAGTTTCTGATAGCCTAGCAGAATCTAAAGCAACCACTCGCATTCCGCTTGGAAATTTTCATTAACATGTTTTTATCTCAGAAAAAGTTTTTGCCTACAAAATATCAATTGCTTAAAAGTTATTTTTTTATCCGTGGGATTCCACAAAATGGTTTTGTTTCCATTGATGTCACCAATAAATGTAACTTGCGATGTAAACACTGTTATTTTTTTGAACAAGATGTAGAAGAACACGAACTAAAATCCGAGGAATGGTACGAAAAACTCATCGAGATGCAAAAAAATAAAACCATTCCATTTTTTGCCTGTACCTGGGTGGGGGGAGAACCCCTCCTTCGAAAAAATTTAATTGATAAAGGACGAAAGCTTTTCAAATATAACACCGTTGTCACTAATGGATCATTTCCCATTCCCGATTGGAAAGATGTTAATTTTTATGTTTCCATCGATGGCGACGAAGCTCGTCACGATTTAGTACGTAATAAACCAGGCCTTTATCAAAAAATTAAAAAAACCATCACAGAATCACCAGTGCCTGTTACCGTTGCCTTTTGTATTAATAATCTCAACAAAGAATCTATTGAAACATGTTTTCATGAATGGAGAAACCATCCCAATGTTAAAAATTTTTGTTTTGATTTTTATACACCCATCGATACCCTCGAAGATAATCTCACCCTGTCTTGGGAAACACGTGATGCCCTGGTTGATCAACTTCTTGCTTTGAAAAAACAATACCCTCAATTTTTAGCCATCGAACCTGAGGTTTTAGATTTAATGCGTTCAGAAAAATCAAAAAAAGTAACTGACACTTGTAGTTTTAGATACAGTGCTTCAGCCTTTGATCCTTCTGGAAACCGAAAAGCCAAGTGTATGTTAGGCGATGGGGCCGATTGTGACAGGTGTGGATGTGTTGTTCCCTTTTATCTCCATAGTCTGTCACATAAACCCACGGTTATTAAAAACGTTTTTAACAAAGTTTTTTCTTAAAACTGTTTTTTGTCTTTGGGCGTTTCATTCTTTGAACAACTAACTAAAGGAGTTTTTTATGAATTTAACCCTCTTTAAAAAAGCAACCCCCCTCTGGCTTCTTATTGCTATGAGTATGCCCTTGGTGGCGGTAGCACAAGATCAAGATAATAATCCTCCAGGCGCTAAAGGTGGACCAGGTACCAATTGGGAAAATCCAAAAGGGCCAGAAGGTGGACCAGGCGCTTCCCCCAATCAACGTTATGACAAGGCCGATCGTAACCACGATGGCACTGTTGATGATACCGAAAAAGCCCGAGCCCAGGAAATTTTAGAAAATCGTCGGGATAACCGGGACCCTGACAACAACCCTCCAGGACCTAGAGGCGGAGAAGGTACAAATTGGGAAAACCCTCCGGGAGCTGAAGGTGGAGCAGGGGCATCCCCCAATGCAAAACCACCACTGGGTGAAAAAGCTGATTTAAATAACGATGGCACTGTTGATGATTTTGAAAAACGAAAAGCTATTCAACACAGACAACACAATGGACATAGAGATCAAGATAACAATCCCCCAGGAGCTAAAGGCGGACCTGGAACAAACTGGGAAAATCCTAAAGGCCCAGCAGGTGGACCAGGAGCATCACCTGATCGTAGACATGATCGCGACAACAACCCTCCAGGAGCTAAAGGCGGACCTGGAACAAACTGGGAAAATCCCAAAGGCCCAGCAGGTGGACCAGGCGCATCACCTGATCGTAGACATGATCGCGACAACAATCCCCCAGGAGCTAAAGGCGGACCTGGAACAAACTGGGAAAATCCTAAAGGCCCAGCAGGTGGACCAGGCGCATCACCTAATCGTCATCCAAATGGTGGCGGCGGTGGCAACCCTCCAGGACCTCGTGGTGGCCCAGGTGGTGGTGGAAGACGGTAAAAAAAATGTAGGGGCAACCCCCCGTGGTTGCCCTTCTCATGGGCGGCTACAGGGGGCCGCCCCTACGGTTTGTAAGATTTATTTTATTCGTTCCGAAACGAAATGATTCTCTCGAGGGTTTGACCCATCACTTGATTGGGTGTTGAAGCTCCCGCTGTAATTCCAATAGAAAGACTTTCACTTTTCATCCAATTTTTGGTTATCATTTCTTCCTTCTTCCCAAAGGGTTTGTGACGAATTTCATTCTGAGATAAAATACATTCGGCTCGATCAATGTGATAAGTTGGAGCAATTTGAGAAGCAATTTCACAGAGGTGATTTGTGTTGGAACTATTGTATCCTCCAATCACAACAATGAGATCGGGCTTTTTTGTTTTAAATTCTATAATGGCATCCTGACGTTCTTGAGTGGCATTGCAAATAGTATCAAAGGACCGAAAGCGATCTTTTAAACTTTCTTCACCATATTTTTTTGTTATCACTTCTCTAAACATGTGGGCAATGTGCAAAGATTCCGAAGACAACATGGTTGTTTGATTAGCCAAACCAATTTTTTGTAAATCGGTGTCTGGATTAAAATTATGAGAGATCCCATTAGAAAATTTTTTGTAAAACTCCTCTTTTGATCCTCCCTGCATCATATAATCACAAACAAACTGGGCTTCTTCTTCATTAAAAACCACAAGGTATTTTCCATTAGGGAAAACTGAAACACGTGAAGTGGTTGCTTGGGTTTCTTCATGAAAATATTTTCCATGCACAACAACTGTAAAATTTTCGTGGGCATATTTTTCCACTCTTTTCCAAACAACAATCACAGAGGCACAAATGGTATCAACCAGTTCACACTTTTTAGCGACCAGTTGTTCTAAAAGAGAAATGGTTGTACCAAAGGCAGGAACAATCACTACATCTTTTGGAGTTACATCTTCTAAACTCGCATTTTGATAAGGCCCCGAAAGAAAATAAACCCCCATTTTTTGCAGATTAAAATTAACGAGGGGATTATGAATAATTTCGGTTGTTAAAAAAATTCTTTTATCCGGAAATCTTTTTTTGGTTTCATAAGCTAATTCCACTGCACGATCTACCCCATAACAAAAACCAAATTCACGAGCTAAATGAATGGTTAAATTTCCAAAAGTTTTTGTATAACCATCAAGCTTAATTTCTTCTATAATGGGGCTATGGTAATGAAATTTAAGCTCGTCTTTAATTTGATCCTTCAGACCAAACCCTTTGCGGTTCATTTTAATGTTTAAACTATCGAGGTTGTTTGTCATAAGACTCGCTTTTATCATTTCCACATCAATTATCATCACCATACAACTTTGTCATCCTGACAATTAAAATTCCCCTCTCCCCTTGGGGGAGAGGGTGCAGGGTGAGGGGTAATTCGAAATTTTCACCCTCTCCCTAACCCTCCCCCCTCAAGGGGGAGGGGATAAGATGGATTCCCTGCCTTCGCAGGGATGACAAAGGGGCACGGGAATGACAGCTGAAAAGTCTCTTTTTTTATCCCTCCACTCCCCAAAAAGCAAGGGCCTTTCCCGGCAATAAAAATGGTTTCTCAAAATGAGAACATGGCTTTTTTTACCCAGTTTTTCTTATCAAAATGAAAACTTTTTTGACGGTTCTTTGACTTTTTTTTCTGACTCCAAGCGTTAGATAAAAAAATTAACAAAAAATATCAATAGGTTACAAAACAACCCCTTTGAGAAACTCTTGGCATAGGGATTGCACAATAGGTCCTTGAGTTTTGGGGTGGACCCACCAAGGCCCACCAGAATTTAAGATGTAAACAAAATATCAAGGGGTGAAAAGGGTTCTACCTCTTGATGAAGAGGAATTTATGAAAACCCATATTGTAAAACATATTTTAATTCAATTAGCACTTTTAGTGCTGTGGTGTCCTGATCTCGCTTTTGCCAATAATTCTCCCCAGGCCATTGCAGGCAATGATCAAAGCGTTAACATGGGCGATACAATAAGTCTCGATGGCTCTGAAAGTTATGACGAAGATACGGATGATGTTCTTACTTATGCTTGGCAAATTGCTTCTCATCCAAATGACTCACAAATTTTAGAAATCACTAACGATGATCAGGTAAAAGCTAGTTTTACCCCTGATGTAGCCGGCACTTATATTTTAAAACTTTATGTACGGGATGGAAACGGCGGGATTGATAGCGACGATGTAACCATAACCGCCAATACAGTTGCAGATACATCGGCTGCACCTGCAACAACTACGAGCGAAGCAACTGTTTTAGCGCTTGAAGGAGGGGGCAATCGTCAAGATGGAAATTGTTCCTTGATGCCTCGCTCAGATAAAATTCCAAATTCAGTTTCCTGGATGCTTTTTTTCTTTCTTATGTGGCTTGGACTAGCAGGCGGATTGCGCTTTAACAATCATGTCTCAAATAAAAAAAGAGGTGATTTATGAAACCATCATCATTTTTAAACACAATTTTAGCAACTGTCTTCATTGCCATTTTGGCATTGATGTCAGCTTGCTCGGGCGACAAGGGGAAATCTTCAGATACTGTCGATGAAAGTGCGGCCCCAGTTAGTGATTCCGCCGAACCTGTTGAAACCGATGATGATGGAGATGGGCAAACGGAGAGCCAAGGTGATTGCGATGATACCAATAGCACCATGTTTACCGGCAATCCCGAAGTGTGTGACGATGGGTTTGATAACGATTGCAATGGTGTGGTGGATGGAAGCGATGCCGGTGCCCAAGCAATAGAGTGGTATGCCGATACAGATGGGGATCATTTAGGTGATGCCAATGCTCCTAAAACTGCTTGCGAAAAACCAGAAGGCTATGTGCGCAACAAGGCCGATTGTAATGATACCGATGCCACTATTAAAAGAGCTAAAAGATGGTACTATGATGGAGACGGGGATGGTTTTGGTAATCCTCATCAACGGGAACGCGCTTGCGAAGCCCCAGGACCAAAATATATCCTCAAGGCCCATGATTGTAATGATCTAGTGGCTGCAATCAATCCCGATGCGAGTGAGGGCTATTTTTACAATAATGGTGGTGACCATGGTGATGGCAAAGATAACAATTGTAATGGCGATATAGATGAAACCAGGTGTACCTGCGAATCCATTGGCATGGTAACTCCTACAACTACTTCAAGTTTAGACTGGGATTTTATTTCTAGCGCCCAAGCCGCAGCCCCAGTACAAATAATACCCCATATTCCTTTACTCATAGGCACTTCCTGCATGGCTAATAAAGCCTCACTGCAAGCCCTGCCAGGCAATGATTGTCAAGAAGCTGTGGCAGAAGCAACTCCCGATGATAGTTACGATACTCCTGATGACAACACAACAACTGGAGAAACCTCTTGCAGCGATGGCAGTGATAACGATGGAGATACCTTAATTGATTGTGCCGATACCGATTGTTCTTCTGCGTCAAATTCTTGCTGGAAAGGTACTCCCATCTGGCGTGGTGCTAACTGGTGGTATGATGATGGGAGTTGTGCGGGCGGTACAGAAAATATGGAGTACAATGAATTAGGATCCTACTTTACTGATGTATCTTCGAGTTCTGCGTCTGATGGTGTTACTGTTAATTTTGATATTCACCATTATTTAGATCATGGAGAGATCGATTATATTTTTGATAGTAGGGCCTACTATGATGTTTTTGCCTATAATACAGCTTTTATTCAAACCCGTAGAGGATCCCATGAAATGGATTGTGTTAATCCCGAATGGGGTAAATGCAACGAAACAGACAAAGTTCAACTTGATAGTTATTTCGATACTGCTTGGCTTGCAGGAAAAAAAGTTGCTGTTTTCCTTAACGGCTTCCATACAGATTTTGAAGGCCCTGGTGAACAAAGTGTTGAGTTTGGAGATGGCTATGCAACTGCGTGGATAGATAATGCCGATATTCCTAGTAATTATGAGCTCCACGTCCACATGGAAACCAAGTTTAATGGTGAACTAAACCATATCGATTATGTCACCGATGTTAGTTACACCGTTTTCGTCTATGACCCCGCTAAAGTCTCTCAGGTTGCTGTTGAAAACGGTGATTGGGAAAAAGATGGCACTTACTACGAAGCTTCTCGCCAAGGAACTTTAAGCTCCTCTGTTACTTCCACAGCTGGTTCGGACAATGTGTTAGTTGGTCTCAAATCTTGGGGTTTTAACGAAGACATTGCTGTGCAAATGCATCGTGTGGGAGCCTGGGTTTGGTTGAACTCTTGGCAAAATTCCATTGCTACAGTCGGCATGAAGGGTGCCATGTTCAAAAATGGTGATTGTGCTTTGGTTGAAGAACATCTTTGGAAACCAAGAAAACTTACCGCACGAGTTTTGGCTTGTTCTGATGATTCAGTTTGTAAAAGAGAATCGGGTGACGAATCACTTCGCAGCTCATCCAGTGATAAAAGACAAGAAACTGATGGTATGAGTATTAAAGTAGAAAGATAAAAGGGAGCAATTATGAAAACAAATCACATCCTCACCATTTTATTTGGGGCACTTTTAAGCCTTACGCTTGCCCAATGTAAGGGAGCAAGTCGGCCTCAAGAGGCTGCAACTGAAGAAGCAGCTCCTGCAGAATCGGCACCCGTAGATGCTGATGGTGATGGGGTAACAGCCGATGCTGGGGATTGTGATGATGCCGATGCCGATGTGCATCCCGGAGCAACTGAAGTGTGTGGTAATGGCAAAGACGACGATTGCAACGGAAAAACCGATGCCGAAGATGAAGCAGCCCAAGCTAAAACCTACTATGCCGATACCGATAAAGATGGCGTTGGAGATCCTGCCGTTTCACAAGTAGCCTGTAGCGCTCCCGAAGGCTATGTTGATAACGGAAACGATTGCGATGATAAAAATCCAAAAATGCGTGTTGCTGTTCAGTGGTATATCGATAAAGATAACGATGGTTATGGAGATCCTGGGGATTACTTAGAACAATGCAAAGCTCCCGATAAAGGCGTAGGCAATAATCTGGATTGTAATGATACCGATCCTTACGTTAACCCCATGATGCCCGAAGGCCAGCCCTTTGCCAATGGCGGTCAATTTAAAGACAACATCGATAATAACTGCGACAAAAAAATTGATGAAGTGGTTTGTACTTGCAAAAAAGTAGACCTGGTTTGGGATGAAACTTATCCCAAAGATTCAGTAACTCCAGCTCCTATTTCACTTGATGTGTTAACCACACTCAAGGGAGTTAAAGTTGTTGAAGTAGGAACTAAAAGTGGAAACTTAAGAAAACCAGGGAAAAAAGGATTAAGCGGAGGTGGGGGCATACTCAGCAGGTTAGGAGCAAGAAGGGGTGGTGGACCAGAAGTAGAAGCACCTGAAGAAGCTGAAGTTGAAGCTGTTGAAACAGAAACAGAAGAAAGTGAAGAAGTAACATTAGCGGAAGATGCCTATGATACTGGCCCCTATGCTAAAAACTTTCCCGGGAAAAAAGGCACCAAAATTTTGGCCATTAATCCCAAAGAATTTTGTGCAGCGGACAATGTAGAAGCTATGAATGCCGCCAGCCTTCCAGGATGGCATTGCGTAGAAGCTACTACAACCACTGCAGAAATATGCACCGATAGCACTGATAATGATGGGGATACCTTAGTAGATTGTGATGATTCCGACTGTGCGGGTGAATCAGAGTGCAAAAAATGGACAGGTATTGCTGTGTGGCGTGGACTATCAAAACTCCAATTAAGCATCAGTAGTCAAAGTATTGAGATCAACAAAGTGGCCAATTATCTTGAATCTTCGGCCACCACAGCAGATACAGCAGATGCCGTAGGCTTTGATCTCTCAACTCAAGTGGAATTTGGCTACAATAGTCGCGGAGTTCCCTTTGATTACGAGGTAAGAGGAGCTTTGGTTGCCTATAATACCGATTACGCTAAAATGGTGGATTTAGGAGTGATTGAAAAAAATTGCCCCCAATCAACAGATGGTATTTGCAAGGGAAAGGCCGAAGACAATGCCTGTATGCCCCTTCTTGAATCAGACTATCCCGAACTCTACAATGCCTCAAGTAGTTTTAATAGCATGGCTCTTGTGATGAAGGGTGTAGATATGCGCTGGGATGATGGAACCAATGCAGATATTGAAAATCTTTATACCAAAATGTGGATTACTAAAGATAGCCAATACAATTTGTGCTGGGAAACTAGAATGACCGGAAATTATATTTTTGATTACTATAACATCACCGCTGGCATCAGTGTACCAAGTAATGTCCAGACAAAAGCTTACACCGCTAAGTTACGTCCCATTGTGGTTCTTTACAATAATCAATACATGTCCATCAAAGAACGCGCCTATGATACCAATCAAGATTATGCCAGCATGGATCAAAGAAAGTATTATTTTGGAAAAAAGTCAGATGGAAGTTACACACCCTTTGATACAGGCACAGGATGGACTTTAACCCGTGATACTGCTTTTAATAGCTTCAAACATTGGGGCTATGAATTCACTCAGTCCATCGAAATCAATGGCTTAACCCTCACCACCTATAAACCAGAAGATTATAATAATGGGGTTAATGGTGATGATGTGTATGCTGTGATTTCAGGTGCGGGTAATTACGCGTATTTTACCATGCCCATACCACTCCTAGGATTAGTACCTAGCGCCTCAGTAGATATGGTTTGGGCCTGCAAAGACACAACTGTATGTAAAAAACTCAACGATGCTTTAGGCTTGAGTGGTGAGCCTCTTTTTGCTGGCACTTGTAATAATTCCAGTAACTCGTGCACAGGAAGTAAAAGCATTAATAAATAAATGGTGTCATCCTGACAAAATCATATGAACTCAAAACTTTTTTTAAAACTAACTCTTGTGATTGCTTTGGGCTTACTTACCGCTTGTAGCGGAGCTAATCGCCCAACAGGTGAAGAAGCAGCAAGTGATGTGGTTGTTGGCGGAGCTACGGCCAATGTTTTATGCACTCCCTATTATCCCGACACCGATGGAGATACTTATGGCGATGTTGCGGGCGCCCCTCAAACACCTACAGATGAAGCTTGCAGCGCTCCAGCAGGGCATGTTGCCAACAATACCGATTGTGATGATACCAACAAAGATATTTACCCCGACGCCAATGGAGTATGCACGCCTTCTGCTACGGCTACTTCAAGCAAAAAATCAGCTATCATTTTTTTAGGTACTTCAGAAAGATTTACAGATAAAACAGCCAGAGATTTAGAAACCTTTTTGTCCTACATAGATCCAGCAACAAGTACCCTGGCTGAAGCTGATAATGCAATCACAGGCACCATGAGCATGAGCACCAACTTTAATGGACATGATGAAACCGAAGACATGAGTGTAACTCATGAGGGCACCAGAACCATTGCTTATGCCGTTATTCGTTACGATTCAAACTCCATGGAGATGGCCGATATTGTCCAAACAGTTGATTGTTCAACTACCAATCAAGTAACTAACACAAGCAGTGCTCCCATTGGAAGATGCACCGGTAATTTAGAAGGAGGAACTCCTTTTATTTTAGATCAAGCTACCTATCCCCAGCTTTATCAATCTGGTTTTGATAAGGTGGTTGCTCTATTAAATGGTGTGAATCTTTCTTTTCAAAATAACGATCGCAACCAAAGCAAAATTCATCATTTAGGAACAAAAGTACATATTTGTGAGACAGATGGCGCACCTGTTAAAGATGCCAATGGTAACTATCAACTCTGCTGGTCTACAGGTTTTAGAGGACAAGATAGAATTATTAATTTTGCTGCTGAAGTCAGAGCCAAGGTTATTGCCTACAAAAGTTCGGATGTTTCTGTTTCTCATTTAGCATGGCAACATGGTGATGCTACAACCACATGCACTTCGGGCTACGATTGTGCCATCGATACCAACATCGATACCGATACCGATCCCAACCATTGGTGGCTGGGGCTTGATGCCAGTGGTAATCCTAATCTGGCTACCGCAACCGGGCAATCTCAGGAATTAATGAGTGGGCAGGTTTTTTCTGGTATCAATCATTTTGGATTTCATAGAAGTGATGCCGAACCCGCTTTGCAACTTTATCGAGTCACCAATGCCACAGATGTGATTGGCATTGATAAAAGTGATCAAACAGCTGTTAACTTGGCTTTAATTGGTGTGATGGGTTATGATGCAGATGCAAGTACCCATGCCGCTCCTCCCATGCTTTTAGATGCCACATTGTTTACTTGTGCCACAACGGATGTGTGTGAAGTGGTTAAAAGAGATAAGCAGGACTTTACAGCTGAGGGTTTTAGTACGGAAGCTGTTAACTTCGAAGGACCCATTCCATCTTTAGCAGAACAACCAGCAGAAGCAGCAACCACACCACCTGCAACAAACGGCCCTACAGCCATAGTAAGTTCACATGGGCCGATGACCATGCCAACACGTGAAATCAATGATGCTTTGGTTGCCAACACATCTCATATTACGATGTCTCCTATTCTTCAATTAGCAGAGTAATGGAATGGATTCCAAACCTGTTGTTCTTCCACGAGTACCCCATCAATACCGCACCGTTATTGATAAAGCCCTGGTTGATGCTACCAACGTTCCTTGTGATTGGTACGATGAGGGGACCTCATCCATTCCCGTTGCGCTGCCAAGATCTAGCACAAACCCCGCACAAATTTACCAACAATGCCTTTCTCTTATCGAAGAAATTAAACACATCATCAAGGAAGATCTCATAGAAAACCATGGTGTGAGTTACAGGGAGGAGAAGCAGGTTGATTTTTTAGATCGGTTGGGCGAATGCCACATGTTAGCTTGCACCCTACCATCTCCATTTCGGTCTCAAATGTATCAGGAGGAAGCCAATGTGCTGATGGCAGCAATCGGGGTAATGGATCGTCAACTAACCAGAAGCATCAAAGGAAAAGAACCAGACCCAAAAACCTACCTTTTGCTTAACAATACAAGGGATGATGCCATTTCTTTTTATCATGATCATTTAGAAAACCTTTCCTCTCAACAACCAAAATTTACCGAACGTGATCAAAAAGCTGATTTTAAAACCATGCTTTCTCATGTTGCCAGGTATCCAGAAGCTTGGCAGTATGGTTGGGATGATCTCAATTTTTTAGCCGGGCAAAGTTTTGAAATCCCAGCTGATCAAGCACAAGCCATGATCGTTGCCGCACGGGGCCCAGAACTTCAAAAACTTTACGACCATTACAAAGACAAACAAGATTGGCACGCGCAAGATTTAGCCCAAGAAGCCGAAGAATTGGGAATTGTCCTGGAAGGAAATGTTCCCGTACAGAAATTGAGCACTGAAATAAAAAACCCTGTCCTTGATGGTGGTATTCTTTCTGTATGGGAACAAATGTGGAATGAGTATGCACCAACACAAGATAACACGTTTTTTCCATCAGAATTTGTTGATACCATTGCTCAAGTTTCCACCGAAGGTGTTGGTACAGATTTGCTTACTCGATATGAAAACTTGGTTACACAAGTTGTGCTCTACATCGCTGATGAATACAAAAACCATCCTTCTCCAACTTTAGAAATATGGCATGTGAAGTATGCGCTTTATAGCATGGCCCCACTGGCTCCCTATGTAAAAGATCCCCAGAGTTTTGAGGCCTCCATTCGTTCTGCTTGCACAAATTTTTTTGATCAAGATATCAAATCGCGGACCGAGAACGATGGAGTTTTAGATATTTCTGATTTGCAAAGCTTTGGGTTCAATTATGTTGAAGCCCAGGAAGCTTTAAGAAAAATAAGCCCCAATGCTTTTGTTTTAGATGCTGCAACACAGGCCAGTTTAATAGCAACCATCACCACTTTAGGAGAAGCCGCACTTCCAGATGACACCCAATTTAGTTTTTGGCTTGAAATGGCACAAGCAGCCACCCCCATTACTCCTGGCATAGGGGATGTTATTACAACTCTCATGGCCCAAAAAATTTCAGGAACAGCATCCCTTTCAACAGTGACCACCGCCAAACAAGATTTACCAGAAGACTGGAATCAAATTGTAACTCTAGCCCAAGAATACACCACAACCCTGTGGAGCTACCCCAGTGCTGCTAACACAGGATTCAACCTGCTTTATGGCCCCCTGTGTGATGTGGCCCGCAAGGATGGGCAAGGGTACATGGAAAAGGGTGGGCGTGTTTTTTCACACGATCCGGAAGTAACAGCAACACTGGCCTTGCTTACTGTAAAAGCAACTCGTCAAAACAATGAAGGCGTTGGGTTTGTGCTTAAACATGCTCCGGGTATTGGTTACGTTACTGAAAATCCTGAATGGAAAGAAATGCAAATTGATTATCGAAACAAGGATGCTATTTTGACCGAATTTTCGGCCTTCCAAAGAGCTTTCCAAGAACAAGAACAAATGGCTGTTATGGTTTCTGGGGTGGCCTATCCCGCACTTGAAACTGATGCTGGAACAATTAAGCCAGGAACTCTTTCTCCCGCCGTGTGTGGCATGGTTCGCTCTTCCCTGGGGCCGGATACTGTTTTGTTTTCGGATGATTTAGGAACACCTGCTTTTACCGACTATTTCAAACGCCAAGGAACACCCACTGATGCCCTTGGACACTATGCCATTCCTGCCATTGTGCAGGCAACCAAGGCCGGCATTGATGTGTGCTTACTTTACGCACGCGACCCATCTTTTTTGGATAAAATGTTGGGTGAATTAACAAAAGCTACGGAAGCGGGTGTGGTACCCAGGGAAGAGCTTGAAGCTTCCGTCCTCCGCATTTTAAAATACAAGAAACGCCTTTTCCCAAATGCAGCCATCTTGGCTGATCCAGAAGGTCTTGTAAAAAAAATGAGTACACGTGAACTATGGGCGCAAAAAATTGTATTTCCTTGTCATGCATTAAATGATGCCAACACATTTCTACATATGGGGGTTGGTGGACTTACCTTCGAAGGTATTCAACGTCCTTCCTACTACATCAACCTGGTCGCTCGTGAAACAGCAGCAAACCCTGGAATGATTCCCCCTTTTTTAGCCAACAATTCCCCCCAAGAAACAGGGGATAAAACCAGCGCTGCCAGTACAGCCCGTACTCGGGAACGAGATATTTTGCGGGAATTAGCATCACGGCTTGAAAAAGATTACCCAGAGGGTGTTCCCCCAGAAATTGCAGATCGGCTTGTAGAAGAAGCTCTGGCGCGATAATTTCCTACACATCCAAATTACGGACGTTTAAGGCATTGTTTTCGATAAATTCGCGGCGGGGTTCTACTTCGTCTCCCATTAAAACTGTAAAAATTTGATCAGCCTCCACCGCATCAACCACTTTAACCTGAAGGAGGGTGCGTGTTACAGGATTCATGGTGGTGTCCCAAAGTTGTTCGGGATTCATTTCACCCAAACCTTTGTAACGTTGAATAGATTGGCCCCTTTTTCCTTCAGCTAAAATATAATCCCTCACTGCAAAAAGATTTTTAAGTTTTACAGTTTGATCTGCATGAGTCATTTCAAAAGGTCCTATTCCTAATTCGCAAAATTCATCTTTTAACTTGATCAGTTCATGAATTTCAGCTGTGGATAAAAATTCATCGTCAATAGTAGTTACCCTGTTTGCTCCACGAAAAACCGATTTAAAAATAAGGCGAGTTGCAGAATGTTCGGCATCTTCTTTTTCTTCGAGTTGATAAGAACCTAAGTCTGTAAAATTGTGAGTGAGATATTCTTTAGCTTTAATTAATTCTTGTTTTACCTTCAGTTGATTTTTCAAAGCTTCTCTTGATAAATCAGATCCCCAAACGATGGCTTCAACAATGCGCGAATCAACCCGTTTAGCCAAGCGCTCCATAATCAAACCCGCATGAATCAGCTTACGAGTTAGCCCACTTAACTCTTGGGGTTTCAGCGGACCTTTTTTTGTTGCAAGCACACATCCACCAACACCAAATTCAATGAGATATTCTTCCAAGGCGTGATCATCTTTTAAATATTTTTCGGCCTTTCCTTTTTTTACTTTGTAAAGCGGGGGCTGAGCAATATAGAGATACCCTCGTTCAATAATCTCAGGCATTTGACGATAAAAAAAAGTGAGTAACAGCGTTCTGATATGACTTCCATCAACATCAGCATCTGTCATAATCACAATATTATGATAGCGCAGCTTATCCATTGATTTTTCTTCTGCACCAATGCCGGCACCTAAAGCTGTAATGAGAATGCGAATTTCTTCAGAAGAAATCATTTTATCAAAACGAGCTTTTTCCACATTGAGAATTTTTCCTTTCAAGGGAAGAATAGCTTGATTTTTTCGATCGCGTCCCAGCTTGGCTGAACCACCAGCAGAATCTCCCTCAACAATGTAGAGTTCAGCTAATCTCGGATCTTTTTCCTGACAATCGGCGAGCTTGCCTGGCAGCGAATGCCCCTCCAATGCACTTTTGCGCCGCACCAAATTTCTGGCCTTACGCGCTGCTTCTCTGGCTCTTGCAGCCTCTACAACCTTGGCAATAATTCTTTTAGCCTCTCCTGGATTTTGCTCCAGATAAGCCCCAAAACGATCGTTGACAATTTGTTTAACAATCCCCTCTACATCACTGTTGCCAAGCTTGCCCTTGGTTTGTCCTTCAAATTGGGGATTTTGAAGTTTTACACTCACAACAGCGGTTAGCCCTTCACGCATATCTTCCCCGCTGGGTTTTTCAGTTAAGCCTTTTAAAAAGCCTTCTTTTTCAGCATGCGCATTAATACAGCGGGTGAGAGCCGATCTGAAACCTGAAAGATGAGTGCCTCCATCAACGGTATTAATGTTGTTGGCAAAACTAAAAATGGTTTCGTTATAACCATCGTTCCATTGCATGGCAATTTCAACCGTTGTGTTATCCTTGGTACTATTAAAGCTCACCACTTTGGTATGAATGGGAGTTTTTCTTTGATTTAAAAATTCGACAAAACTAACTAATCCACCCTCGTAAAGAAAGGTGTGTTCTTTTTCATTGCGTTCATCTTTAATTTCAATTTTAACGCCGCTATTTAAAAAAGACAGCTCACGGAGTCTTTGTGAAAGAGTATCAAAATTAAATTCCAAGGTTTCAAAAATTTGATCATCGGGCTTAAACCAAATTTTAGTTCCCCGCTTATCGGTAACACCCACTTCTTTGAGAGGATTTAAGGGTTTCCCCCTCGCGTAGGATTGCTGATATACTTTTCCGTTACGCCTAATTTCTAATTCTAAACTAGCTGCAAGAGCATTAACACACGAAGCACCTACACCATGCAAACCACCAGATACTTTGTAAGCGCTATTTTCAAACTTTCCCCCTGCATGAAGTTTTGTTAAAACAACTTCGGCTGCTGAAATTCCATATTGTTCGTGAATATCAACTGGAATACCACGGCCATTATCTTCAACCGTAATAGCTCCATCGATATGAATGGTTACTTTGGCTTCAGTACAAAAACCAGCTAACGCTTCATCAATGCTGTTATCAACTAATTCGTAAACTAAATGATGTAAGCCGCCTGTTCCTGTAGAGCCAATATACATGGCAGGACGCTTACGCACCGCCTCTAATCCTTCGAGGATTTTAATAGTAGAGGCATCATATTGAGAGGCTGATAGTGGCAAAGAATTTGTCATGTTTAAGACATGAGATTTAGCATAGTGGGGCGCCCTTCTTCAACTAGAAAAGACAGTCCTTTCTCATGTAAACACCTTGAAATTGTTTCTCTTTCTGTGGTGGTTAAAAAGACTTGAGCCTTGATTTGGCTTAAATAATCAAAAAGGGCCAAAACCCGATCCGAATCAAGCTCGCTGGCTACATCATCCAAGATAAAAAGCGGAGGCTCGAAATGCTCTTTGTGAAATAATTTTACCTGGGCCGATTTTAAAGCAATGATGGCTGACCGATTTTCACCCTGAGATCCTTGATGGCTTAAATGTCTTCCCTCAATTTGCATTTCCCAATCATCCCGATGAGGTCCAATCACACATTCGCGTCTTTGTTGTTCCTCGGGCTTAGAACGTATCAAAGCTGTTTTTAACACCTCATAAATTGCTTTAACTTCCATTTGATTTTCTATTTCAGGAATATTTTTTGGTTTGTAGTTGATACACAGTGTTTGTGATTGTTTGGCTACCTGGTTATATTCATCACTCAAAATGCTATTTACTTGATTAATCCAATTTAAACGCCTTACAATTAATTCAGATCCGAGGATTAATAATTTTTCGTCCCACACTTCCATCTCATCTTGAGAAAAATGATCATTTTTTAAAAGTTTTCCTTTCTGGGCAACTACTTTTTCATAATCTTGAATGAGATGCAAAGAATCGGGCCTGTCTAAAAACAGGGCCCTATGAATAGCACGTCTTCTCACAGCAGGAGTCTCACGCATGAGGTAAACATCCCTTGGTTCAAAAAGCAAAACTGGAATCAGCCCGTAATAATCACGAAAAAGGTCGGGTTTTTTTCCATCAAGTTTGATTTGTCTGGTATGTTCTGTTAAAAGTACTCTCACATCATGAATGACTTCCCCTCGTTTTAAACGAGCACCCAGAGTTGCTTCTGTTTTTCCCTGCATGATGAGATCTGTTTTTTCGGCACTTCGAAAAGTTTGAAGAGTACCCAAATAATGAATGGCTTCAACCCAATTGGTTTTACCTTGGGCATTTTTTCCAATAATCACATTAAAGTGAGGATGAAGATTAACCTCGAAGTGAGAATAATTTCGAAACTGATGAAGAAAAAGAGAAAGAAGGTGCATACAAGTAGCCCTCCGTGCTCCAAAGGGATTCCTTCAGCATAAGGAGGTTAGGGGAGACCATTAAATTCGCATCGGCATAATCACATACAAAAACCCAGGGTCTTTTGTATGAGCCCTTAAAATGCAAGGCGCTAAATCACCTTGAAAAGAAAGGGTGACGGTATCGTCTTTAATCACATCAAGACCATCTAAAAAATATTTGGCATTAAACCCGATTTTGACATTTTCGCCGCGATAATCCATGTCAAATTCTTCTCTGGCTTCACCCAAATCGGGGTTATTAATTGAAATTTCAACCATCCCCGAGGAAAGAGAAACAACAATGCCACGAGAACGTTCGTTAGCAAGAAGAGAAACCCTTCTCAAGGCTCCAATAAATTTGGTACGGGGAAGTGTGGCTATTTTTTCACTTTTTTTAGGAATCACTCGATTATAGTCAGGAAAATCTCCTTCAATTAAACGAATATAAAGACTTTCATTTCCTTTTCGGGCGCATAAATTTTTATCTCCAAGGGCTAATTCAAAACTTCCTTCTTTGGAAACCAGTTTACGAAGTTCTCCAACTCCTTTTTTAGGAATAATCACGCGCACTGATTTTAACTTTTCTACTGAAACATCCTGATCGATTAAAGCAAGTCGATGTCCATCGGTTGCTACCATACGAAAAGTATCGCCATCTCCTTTTTCAAGTAAAATACCAGCCAAATGATGACGAGTTTCATCAACAGACATGGCAAAAGCTGTTTTTTCAATCATATTGGCAATTACAGAGCAGGAAAGTTCAACTGATTCTCCCTCGACTTGAGGAAGAGATGGAAATTCAGTGGCAGGAAGACTTGGAATATTAAATTGAGACGTGCCACCTTTAATTTCAACCCGATTATTTTCTTTAAGACTTAAATGAATGTCAGTTAAATTCATTTCTCTCACGATATCGTGAAGGTTTCTACAGGGCAGGGTAGCTTGCCCTGTTTGAATGACGTGAGCAGGAATTTTGGAAACGTAGGCAACCTCTAAATCGGTGGCAGTGAGTTTGATATTGGATTTATCGGCTTCAATTAAAATGTTAGATAAAACAGGCATGGTATTTTTTCTTTCCACCACACCTTGAGCTTTCGCTAAACCTTCTAAAAATTGATCTCTACCAATTTTAAATTCCATGAGATCCCTCCCCGTAGAATTTTCTAAAACATCCCTTTAAAAAAGGCTATTACTTTCTAAATGACTTTTAACTCCTTTCTTCTTCTTTAATTCTTTATTTAATATCTTATCGTCATCGTCATAGAGACTGTGAATTTGGGTATAAGTAGTTTAAGTTGTCTTTTTGTTAGAGATTTTTATGGAAAATGATTGGGGGTTAAATGAAGAAAAAAACAATTTATCCCGTAGGGTATTTTATTTGATGTGTATGTTGTATCAATTTGAGGATAAGTTGAAGAGCTATCCACAGACATTTACAGAGTTACTCACAGGAAATTACTAAATACTTCGATCGAGGATTTGTTCGATTTTGGCGATGTGTTCGCGGATATCGCAATTGTCGCCCAGTTGTTTTTCGATTTTTTGGAAAGCGTGAATCACCGTGGTATGATCTTTTCCTCCAAACCTTTGACCAATTTCAGGATAAGACGCTTTAACGTGTTTTTTGCAAAGATACATGGCAATTTGTCTGGGAGTGGCCCAATGTTTATGACGACGAGGAGATTTGAGGTCTGAAATTTTTAAATTAAAGAAATGAGCCACGGATTCTTGAATTTTATCGATGGTCATGTGAGAAGAAAATCCAGTCAGCATGTTTTTTAAGACTTCAGCTGTTAAATCAACCGAAAGAGATACGTCAGCTAAGGAAGAAAAAGCTGCAAGTCTGATTAAAGCACCTTCTAAATCACGCACATTGCTCTTAATATGGGTAGCTAAGTACTGGCAAACCTCATCAGGGAGTTTAATTTTTTCGTCTTCAGCCTTTTTTCTTAAAATGGCACAACGCGTTTCAAAATCAGGAGCTTGAATATCTGCCAAAAGTCCCCAGCTAAAACGTGATCTTAATCTTTCTTCTAAATTGGGAATATCTTTGGGCAGGGTATCAGAAGTCATGACAATTTGTTTTCTGCCTTCATAAAGAGCATTGAAGGTATGAAAAAATTCTTCCATCGTGCGTTCTTTGCCTGCAAGAAACTGAACATCATCAATTAAAAGTAAATCGCAGTTACTGCGATATTTTTTTCGCAGTTCATAAGTTTTATCGTAACGAATACTATTAATCACCTCATTAGTAAAATGCTCGCCTGTGACAAAAACAATCTTAGTCTGCGGATTTTTGTGAAGAATGTTAATAGTAATGGAATTTAAAAGATGAGTTTTGCCTAAACCAACCCCTCCGTAAATAAAAAGTGGATTGTAATTTTTTCCTGGATGGTTGGCCACAGCCTTGCATGCTGCGTTGACAAATTGATTAGAATTACCTACCACAAAATTTTCAAAGGTATAACGAGAGTTGATGCCTTCTGGGAGGTGTTTTTTTGGAGCCTTTTCTTCAGTTTGAGGAAGGGGTATAGCTGATGGCAAATGATGATTTGCCACTCCTACTTTGGGTTGTTCTGTTTTTTGAAGAGTGTGATCTACCTGAAAAATAATCTGAAATTCTTTTCCAGTAATGCGAAACAGCTCATACTTAACAACTTCCAAATAATTTTCTACAATCCAATCACGAATAAATTTATTGGGAACACGCACATGGGCTACATCATCTTTAACCGACCACGAACATTGGCCTAGCCAGTTGTTATAGTTAAATTCGTTAACCTTGGTTTTTAAGGCATCGTGCAGTTTCGCCAAAATCTCATCCGCGATTAAAACTGAAGACAAAATACCCCCCTATACACAGCTTATCCACAGGCTGTGGAAAACTGAAATTACCTTGTAATTATCAGAACTTAAAACATAAAGGCTGGAGAGCCATAATTTTAAATTCCAAAAGGCTGGACACCGTTCCTCCAAAACTGTATGAGACCAAGCCTAAAGTTTTTGAGAAACCGGTAAAAAAAATCCAGTATCAAAGTGGATGAATTTTTATTCAGGATGGGATTCTTTGGCAAGAAATTTTTTTTCAGAAATGTGAATTTTTTTTAAGTAGTGGGCACTGTTCGTTTTTTTTGTAGTTGTTTTTGCGTTGACAAAAAAAATGTTTCGTGAAGAATCACAAAAACTTTTATCTTCATGAAAATTAAAATTTTTTTAGGAGTCTAAAATGAAGAGAACCTACCAACCTAGTAAAATCAAGCGAAAGCGCCGGCATGGTTTTCGTAAGCGGATGAAAACCCCTGGTGGGCGCAAAGTTCTCTCCGCTAAAAGACGAAAAGGAAGAAAGACACTCACACCAAAAGTTTATAAAAAATAAACATGAGTTCCCTTTCTCAATCTTTTTCGGGTTTATATCGATTAAGAAGCACCAATCAAGTTGATAAAGTTAGACGTTTGGGGAAAAAATTGGTTTGTGGTTCCTTGGTTGTTTATTTTTTGAGGAATCATTTGCACCATCCCCGTTTGGCTGTGGCTGTTTCTAAAAGAGCCGGATGCGCTGTAAATCGTAATTGGATGAAAAGAAAAACACGGGAATTTTTTAGGAAAAACAAGGAGTTATTTAAATCTTTTGATTATTTTTTTTATTGGTCAAAGGGCTGGCTTGGCTCTCAAGATATCGATTTGTTTTTTAAGCAAGTGGTGGGTCAAATGCATGGATAAATTATTTCAATTTTATCAAAAATGGATTTCTCCTTTTTTTGGAAATTCTTGCCGTTTTCATCCTACTTGTTCCGAATATACCAGATTGTGTTTGCATCGTTATTCTTGGAAGGGGTGGCCTAAAATTTTTTGGCGTTTACTCCGTTGTCATCCCTATTGTGCAGGAGGCTTTGATCCCCTATGAATCAATCACGAACTCTCTTAGCTGTTGCTTTAAGTATGGTGGTTTTTTATGTTTACTATACATGGATTAATCCACCTCCAAAAAATCCTCAGACTGTTCAAAAAGCTTCAGTGCAAACGGAACCTCCAGTGCCTACAACCTCTCTTGTTTCTGCTGCTGTTTTATCTCCACAGAAAATTTTGAAGAAATCACCTGTGATGAAGAAAACTTTAGAAAATGATTTTATTTTAGCTCTTTTAAGCAGTGAAGATGGAGTTTTTAAAGAATGGCAACTTAAAAAGTTTTCTCAAACAGCAGGAACTACCGAACCTTTCATTGATTTAATTAATCCAAACCTTGGAGACAGTTCAATTCTTAAAACTACTTTAGGCAATTCTGCTTTTGATGAAACAGCCCATTTTCAAATATTAGAAAATCCAAACCAAGAAAAAAGTCTTGTCTTACAATGGGAATCGAAAGATTTCAGAGTGGTTAAAACTATCACTCTTTCCAAGGATCAATCTTATGTGGTGGATGTTGCCTTAGAAGTAACCAATGTGAGCTCACAAAATCAAATTTTAAAACCCACTCTTTGGATTGAAAGGCCTCAAAAGAAAGAAATAAAAACAGGCGGGTTTTTTTCTTTTATCAAACAACCCAATCCCTTTTATCCTTTATTTTTTAAGGAAGGGAAACTCATTTCACATAATAACTGGAGTAAATTAACAACCACAGAAGAAAAAGGGCGCATTGCTTGGGCTGGAATTACCGATCGTTATTTTCTTTTAGCCATGATTTCAAGACAAGAAGCCCCACAAGCTTTAGTTTCTTCTGGTAAAAAAGGAGATTTGGTTTTTACTTCTTTTTCCTATGGTGAAACAAATTTAGCTCCTGGCCAAGGAGTAAAACAACAATTTAGTGCTTATTTAGGCCCAAAAGAAAGAAATCTTTTAGAAAAAATAGGAGTGAGTCTCGAGAAAAGTGTTGATTATGGTTATTTAGGCTTTTTTTGTATTCCTATTCTTTGGCTTTTGATTTTTTTCCAAAAAATTCTGAGTAATTGGGGTTTAGCTATTATTGCTCTTACTTTTTTTATCAAAATGATTCTTCATCCCGTCAATAAAAAATCGATGGAATCGATGAAGGCCATGCAAAAACTTCAACCCAAATTAAAAGAAATTCGTGAAAAATATAAAGATAATCGGGAAAAACAAAATCAGGAAATGATGCTTTTATTTAAAAGTTATAAGGTAAACCCTATGAGCGGATGTTTACCGCTTGTTTTGCAAATGCCTATTTATTTTGCCCTTTATAAGGTGCTTTGGAGTGCTATTGAACTTTATCATGCTCCCTTTTTCTGGTTTTATAAGGATTTAGCTGCTCCCGATCCTTACTTTATTTCCCCAGTTCTTCTCAGTGTGGTGATGGTGTTGCAACAAAAATACAATCCACAAGCCTCTACCATGGATCCAGCTCAACAAAAAATGATGATGTTTATGCCGATTATGTTTTCGGTTTTTCTCATCTTTTTACCTTTTGGGCTCGTGCTCTACATCTTTTTCAATATGTTGGTGTCGTTTATTCAACAATACATGATTCATGAAGAAGTAACCTTTTTGGATTTGTTGAAGCGATTAAAGGTGAAGAAAACAACGTAACCAATAAAAAATCATGACCCTGAAAAGAAAATTTTGGGTCTGTTGAAAAATATAGTTTCCAACCAATTTTGTCATTCCCGCGAAGGCGGGAATCCAGTCTTTTCAAGAGTTTCTGGATCCCTGCCTTCGCAGGGATGACAGAGGGGCGACATTTTTCAACAATCCCATTTTCGCAAAAGACGCGCCCCTACGTATTGCTCGACGATAAATGTATGTCCAATTCTTCTACCATTGTAGCGCAAGCAACAGCCCCGGGGGAAGCCTCGATAGCCATGGTTCGTTTGTCGGGGCCACAGGCCTTATCTTTTTTACAAAAAATTTTTAGGAAGAAAAAATTAAAGAATCACCCTCTCCCATCAAGGGGGAGGGGAGAAGACTTACTTTTTGTTCATGAAGGGGGGAGTTGGGAGGATTTTGAAACACATAAAATGTATTTTGGGGAAATCATGATCCCTCACCCCCACCCCTCTCCCTTCGGTACAGGGGTGAAGGATGGAACAAACAATATTCCCCTCTCCCCCTTGGGGGAGAGGGTGCAGGGTGAGGGGGTTGTTTTGGATCAAGCGATGGTGGTTTTTATGAAAGCCCCTCATAGTTTTACCGGAGAAGATGTAGCCGAAATTCATATGCACGGAAGTCCCGTTGTGGTGGAGCAAGTTTTAAAAATTTTGGTGGGTTTGGGAGCTACCAGTGCCAAGCCAGGAGAGTTTTCCAAAAGAGCTTTTTTAAATGGCAAGATGGATTTAAGCCAGGCCGAAGCCATTGCAGATTTAATTGCCAGTAAAAGTGAGTTGGCTGCTAAAAACGCTCTGAGTCAGTTAGGAGGAAATTTATCACGCTTGGTGGAATCGCTTCGGCAAGATTTAATTCAGGTGATGAGTCGTTTGGAGTTGGGTTTTGATTTTATCGAAGAAGATGTAGCACTTTTTAATCCTAAAGAATGCCTTTTAGTTTTAGAAAAAATTAAAACCACAAGCAAACGCCTGCTTGCTTCTTTTCAAACGGGGCAACTCTACAAACATGGATTGAAGATAGCCCTGGTTGGAAAACCCAATGTTGGTAAATCGAGTTTGCTCAATGCTTTTTTAGAAGAAGATAAAGCCATCACTCATAGCGAACCCGGAACTACCCGTGATGTAGTGATGGGGGAAATTAAACTCTCTGGCATACCCATTCAAATTTATGACACAGCTGGATTAAGAGAGGCAGCTCATCCCGTAGAACAAGAAGGAATCAAACGATCTGAAAATTTAATTGAAAAAGCAGACCTCGTACTGGTGATTTTAGATTCAAGTAATCCTTTAACTTTAGAAGATCATCAAATTTTAGAGAAAATAAAGTTAAAGAAACACTTGAAGGTAGCAAATAAAATCGATTTAAAACCTGGATGGGATTTAAAAACGGTGGGAGATCAAATTTTTTCTGTTTCAGCTGTCACGAGTCAGGGTTTAAATGAAATTCTTGAAGAAATTCAAAAGCTTTTTTTAAAAGGAAGTTTGGAAATAGATTCTGGTTTTGTACTGAATAATGTACGTCATCAAAAAATTTTACAGGAAGTTTTGGTACAGGTTGAAAATGTAGGGGCGGGGTTATCCCGCCCTGTAGGGGTAAATAATTATTCGCCCATACCAGAAGAATTGTTAGCAGAAGAATTGCGTCTCATCGCTCGTTTATTGGGAAACATTACAGGTGAAGTAAAGGATGAACATATTTTGGACGAAATTTTTTCAAAATTTTGTATTGGGAAGTAAATGCGGTTTTTCACCCAAATGTTGTGAGACCAGGAGAGGTGTTTTTTGAGGAGCCGAGGACTGTCTGACGAGCCTTCAGGGCGAGGAGTTCCGCAGGCCCGAAAAAAATACCTCTCCTGGTCTATAAATTGCTTTATGTTGTAATTACGCAACGTGACTCACTGATCGGAGAAAAACTCCCGTTTCAGTTCGGCGAATGCTCAGTGCTGGTCTGGCACTTTCTCTCGATTCAGCACCATTTAAATCTTCATCCAACGCATCAAAAAGTTGTCCCATGGATTCCAAGGATAAATTATTGACTGCTACTACCAAAGTTGAAATCCATCCAGTTTGAAGCAAAATTTCAAAAATATCTTCAGAGACTAATTCTTGGGCTCTTTGATTCCATCCTTTTTCTCCCATAGTTATAACAAAATTTTCATAAGTGGCTGGGTAAACATCGAGGGTTTCTGGCACATGGCTTGGATCTAAAAGCCAGACTTCATCCCAACCTAAATCCAAAGAGTTTGCAATTTGTAAAATTACAGGAATGATGTTTGCAGGTATTCCAGGATGTGTTGGTTCATTAGCAGGGTTTATTCTCACTGCAGGGATAGCATCATGAGCAGGTACAGACGAAGCTTGTCTTTGGGCCAGGGTTTCTGCAACAGACCATGACAAAAGAGTTGCAGCGGTGCGATCATACATCAATCCAAAATGATCTACCCCATGACGCACCCTGTGAACGGGAGATGGGGCTCCATGATCTGCCAAACCATCAGAATCGATGCGTGCTCCATCTGGTTTGGGAGGATGCTTACTAGCTAAGTGCACAAAAAGCGGTCTTAAGGCTGCAACAATAATTTTAGCAGCTCTTGTTTCATCCTCTAATCCCACCAATCGATAATCTCCACGACCACCCGAAAAAATACTTCCCACCACTTGGGCATCTAACAAACTCATGGGATCTGTAAGGCCCATATCAGAAAAAACTTTACTAACCTGGTCCCGATTAAACGAAGGCCCCACTCCCGCATCCATAGATCCTGTAAAAGCCCTGGCAACACGACTGGAAAGCATTTTGGGATCAGCTCCGCTGGGTGGCACACCTAAACCCACAGCGACTGATTCGTGTGTGTTCAAGTGAGTAATCACACTATTAACCACTGGAAGCATAGTTTCCAGGCCTGGATAGGCAGCAACATCTTGCGCTGTGATTATTCCATTTTGCCGATACACTTCACGCAAACGTTGAATGTGGAGTAATTGCAAGCCCCCCTTAGAGTAACCATAAATATCAACAGAAGCAGTGGGGTCTTGCGCAATAAATGCTGCTACTCGCAAGAAAATTTGGGGAAGTTCTAAAATCCAGTCGGGAGTATAAGCTGCTGCACTTACTCCCGAGGTTTTATAAAGACCATAGGGACTAAACCCAAGCGAACTTTTTTGATCAATTCCCAAAACAGCAAAATGATAAGGGAGTTTATTTCTGTTAGCAGGAGTAACCCCATAGGCCGTGGCCACAATATTTCCAAATTCCATCGAAGTATTGGGATTGCCAAGCCCGGTTAAGTAAATGGCCCTGCGACCTTCAAGCAGTTTTAAGCGTGCTAACTCAGCCTCATCCAAAGTTGTGTTTAAAACATGCAAGGCAGAAGCTTGCATGTGAGAAGCCGTGGGATTACGTTCTAGATAGTGGTCATCTAGACGACCAAGAAGGGCTCGATGAGATAAAGTTAAAAGCCGATCTTCATGAGCTGGTGAAATTCCACCAAAATAGCCCAGTAAGGTTTCTAGACCCGATACAACAGCAGCTTCGGCTTCTCCAATTTCAGCAACCAAATCCTCAAAAACATCGGGCACTCCATTGCCATCAGTATCCGGGTCGGGAGGATCAAAGGGCCTAGCTCCTAGAGCTGGCTCTGTAAAAAGGCGAATAGCGGAATTGGTTGCTATTCGTTGCCGAAAAATATCGGCTGCGACATCAACTCGGGCGCGGCCTCTTTCGTAAAAAGTAGGGGGACGATTATTTCCAGAATTGGGGCTAGTAAAACTAGTTTCTGAATAGGCAAAGGGGCCTAGCCTAGCTAAGACGCGATCAACTAAAGACATACTCTCCCTCTCTGAAATGACCCCTTGAAACTAAACTGCTACAATTTTTAAAATGGTTTCGTCAAGAGGGGATTAGAGAAACCACTCACTACGGCTGCGGCTAAGGCAGCTATGTAGGGGATGGATTGAACACAAAGGGCTACAGCCCACAAAATGGCCTCGTTATTTTCTAAACCAAAAGTTGTCAAAATGGCTAAAGCAAAAGAAAGAAGCACAAAAAGTAAAAAAAGTTCTTCCCACACACTTTGTAAATTTTGAATGAGTGGAAGTTTATGAGCCAATTTTGGAGTGCGATAAAACGGTTTTTCAAAACCCAACAGGCCTTGAAAAACTCCCTTGGCTACCTTGTGAGTTAAAGATCCACCGGCAATCATGGCCATGAGTGTGCGCTCGGTTCCAATTTTAACCCTGGCTGAGTAAGTCCACAGGGTACCCGCAATGCGCACAAATACACAAATAAGGGCTGGGTAAATAAAAATAGCTTCTGGAAAATCAGTATGAAGGGGATCAATAACAAGAACTGTAGACCATACAATGGCTAGGTAAGTAAAAAGCATGTGCAAGGCATCACCAATCCAGGGAAGCCAACCTTTTAAAAATTGATACCTTTGATTCCAACTTAATTTCCCTTTTTTAGTAAAAATTTCTCGCCAGTACTGTCTAAAAATACGCATGCCCCCAAAGGCCCAACGAAAACGTTGCTTTGCATAGGCCTCATAAGTATCGGGCACAAGGCCTCGCCCAAAGGCATGATTGACATAAATGGCTTTTTTCCCCTTGTTTAAAATGCGAAAACCAAGCTCGGTATCTTCACAAATACACCATTCGGCCCATCCCTTCATGTTTACCAAGGGTTCTTTTCTAACGAGTGTCATGGTGCCATGTTGAATAATGGCATTGTATTCGTTTCGTTGAACCATCCCAATACGGAAAAAACCAGAATATTCATCGTTTTCCATTTTTTGAAACAAAGTTTCTTCCCACCCACGATGCTCTTGAGGGGCTTGAACCACACCCACTTCCGGATCTGAAAAATAAGGAACAGTGGAAGAAAGCCACTCGGGTTCTACAATGTAGTCGGCATCCACTACGGCCACAATTTCAGCTTTTAAATCTGTCATGCGCAGAGCAAAATTAAGAGCCCCTGCTTTAAAACCAGGCCAAGTTCCTAAACTAAAAAAACGAAATTGAGAGCCCAATTTTTTGCAATGTTCTTCTACTGGTTTCCAGAGAGAAGAATCTTTCGTATTATTATCCACCACAATCACTTCAAAATTTTTGTAATTCAGTTTGGCCAAACTTTCGATGGTGGCAATAACCATGGTAGGAGGTTCGCGACAACAGGCCAGGTGAATAGAAACAAAGGGGCTTTTGGCTAAATCTTTATTTTTGATGGGAGGATAAGTTTTTTTAAGAGGTTTTTGTCCTACCACATCGGCAATTTCTAAAGTGTCGGTAACAAGAATAATGGCTAAAAGAACTTGAACCGAAATCATAAAAGCCCAAAATAAAATATCTCCTGGAGACATGTATTCATCGGCGGCATCACGAGCTAATTGGGTAATTAAACTGGCTAGTACCTGAAAAATAATAATAGAAATTACTTGTCCCCTGAGATTTAAAGTTTTTTTACGAAATAAAAAAAGACTGGCAGCTAACAAACCAAGTAAAGTGGAAGAAAAAGCCCAGTATTTCCAGTTAGGATCTTCTAACACAGGACCTTGGAGGGGAAATTTATCGTTTCGATATGCATCCATGATACCCCAATGTTCACCCGCTTTTCCTTCTGTTTCCGATTTCCAGGGTTGATCAAAAGCTTCCACCATATTGTAAGGGATTTTATTTTTGGCAGCTAAATTAATAAACTCACGAATAAAACGAGCTTGATTAGCAAGTGTTGCTTGAGCTGCTCCTCTTTGTGGGCCATCGCTTGGCCAGCCTGTTTCTGCAATGTAAACCATTTTGTGAGGGAAAAGATTTTTAACTGCTAAATATTTTTCGGCCACATAGCTAGCGGCATTTTCGATGGGAATTTCTTGCCAGTAAGGCAAGATATGAATGGCAATAAAATCTACATGTTCAGAAAAATCAGGATTTTTAACCCAAAAATCCCAGGGCTCTGCTGTAGAAACAGGGGTATTTAATTTTTGTCGGGCTTGCTCTAAGTAATTAATAAGCAGGTCTCTCGGAAAAATTTGATTAAGCTGAGTTTCGTTTCCAATAATGATTCTTTTTACACTTCGAAAACTCCCAGCAATGCGAATGGCTTCACTTACTTCAAAATCATTTTTTTCTGAAGAAGCCTTGTTTTCTAGCCAAGCAGAAACCACCACATTAATTCCATATTTTTTAGCGATGGGAGGAATTTGTTGCAAGCCCCCCGTTGCACTGTAAAGACGTACACTTTTTGTTTTACCTTCTAGTTTTTTAAAATCTTCTTCCAAAGCCTCTGGTGTAAAATCCTGGTGACGAAAGGGGCTTTGATTGTGTTGATAGGGATTAAGGGAGAGGCCATCTATAGGATATTCCGATTCACTGGGAGTGTGAGGTTTGTTAATGAAACCCCAAATTAAAGTATTGATGGCTAAGATGATAAGCAAAAATGGGAGACGTGAAAGTTTCATAAAATTTACACAATTGCGGATATTAAATTCCTCTTACTCATACAATTAAAATGTCATACATGGACCCGCCCGTTTGCAAGAGGAAAGTTTTTGAATAGGAATGGTTTGGTTTGCTGTCATACATCCGGCTTGTTTGTGGACTTTG
>MGRJ01000006.1 GCA_001798135.1 Deltaproteobacteria bacterium RIFCSPHIGHO2_02_FULL_40_28
ATAATAAACTCAAACAACAATGGCAAGTGATTTACAGAAATAATAAGATTTTTAAATGATGCGGTGCGTTAGAGGTTGGGGCTACTTTTTATTAACTGGCTTTTTTAAAAAGGACTTTACTAATCCAAGTTTCAAATATATTTTATAGTTTCAAATATATTTTAATTTTGTTTGGAGGAGAAAAAAGAAAATGAACATACAAAATAAAACCTTTAGTTATGCTGGTTTTTGGAAAAGATTTGCTGCTTTTGTAATCGATATGTTTATTTTAGCCATTGGCAATTTTTTTATTGGGTTTATTTTTGCTATTCCTGATGATGTTTTGACTGGCAAAGCTGAGTTTATTAAATCTGTTGATAGTTATATTCTTTCGGGTCTTTTTGCTTGGGTTTACCAAGTAGTTATGGAAAGTTCTGTTAAACAAGCCACACTCGGCAAAATGGCCCTCGGAATAGTGGTAACTGATTTATCTGGAAATCGAATGTCCTTTGGAAAAGCATGCGGTCGCTATTTTGGGCAAATACTTTCCGTATCTATATGTGGCATAGGATTTCTTATGATTGGTTTCACTGCAAAAAAGCAAGGGCTTCATGATATTATGGCTAGGTGCCTTGTGATAAATAAATAAAGAGAATAGGATTTTGTTTGACGAGCCCTGAGCAAAGCCTTTGGGCGAGGAGTTTCGCAGGCAAGGAAAAGTCCCCTTGGGGGACACAATGTAAAAACGAATTATTATTTTTTAAAGATGCCCTAAGGCAATGCGAGGATCGGGGTTTATAGCAGCATAAATCTTAATTTTCTGATTTGGAGTAAGGCCATCGCGGGTGAGGCGGTTCCAGCTTCGTAATTGTTGCACCGTTACCCGGTAACGCCTGGCTAACTTCCACAAAGTATCTCCATAACGCACTTGATGAACAATTAAACGCCCAGCTTCATTGGCAATAGAAGTGCGCGTGTTGGCCACCATGCGAGGACTTGTAGCCTCTACCGGCTTAGAAATAACATTTGCTCCCGCCACAGGCCTAGATACAACAATATTTTTTCCAACATAAACTGTGTTGCCTTTTAAACGATTCCATTCTCTTAAATCAGAAACACTCACTCCCTGTTTTTTGGCAATTAAAAACAAGGTGTCTCCCCTGGCTACTTTATAAAGCTGGGGCTTTGCTACTTGCGCAGAAGAAGGATTATAGGCTACAGGCATTACTGGATTGGCTTCACGAATGGTAAGAATTTGTCCAGCTTTTACCTTATTGGTGGTAAGCTGATTGAGGCTTTTAAGCGTTTCAAGGCTTACACCATTTCTGGCTGCAATAGTAGACAAAGTATCTCCCCTTTTTACCGAATACAACATGGGTTTTACAGGTTCTTGGGGAGGCTCTGTGGGAGTAGGTTCTTCGGGAGATGTGGGTTGGGGTTCATCGGTAGTAAATTCTTTGCCTGGGCTATTCGATTTTTTTGCAAACAAAGTTTCTAACGCGGCTGGATTTCCTTTATTGGGAATTAAAACAATACTCCCAGGAGTAAGCTTACCAGATGGTTTTAATTTATTAGCCTGGGCAATACGTGTTTTGCCAATGCCATAACGTTTAGCAAGAGTAACCAAGGTTTCGTGACGTTTTACTTTATGAAACGTAAACATCACCCGCATATTTTTTGGAACACGCGCATAATTTTCTTCGAAAGTATCCAAGGTGCCCTTGGGAAGCATAACACAATATTGTTTATCATTAGGAGTAACCCCAACCATAAGCGCAGGATTTAAATTTTCCACTTCCTTTAAAGGAACCCCAGCACAACGGGCAATAACCGAAACATCGGTTGCATCGGGCACTGTTGCAACATCAAAAGCTAGGGGCTTTCCAAAAAGGTTGGAAGAATAACCATACTTTCGATAATTTTTAACAATAGTAGCTGCTGCTAAAATTTTTGGAACATAATCCTTGGTTTCTTGACGAAGCGCCCTAGACCTGGGTGAAGCTAATTTCCAATAATCCCTGGTGCCCATCTTTTGTATGGCACTATTTACTTTGCCAGCTCCTGCATTGTAGGCTGCAAAAGCCAAATACCAGTTTCCATAGGCTTGATAGAGATCTTTTAAATGAGCTGCGGCTGCCTTGGTTGCCTTAATTAAATCTCGGCGTTCATCTACAATGCCACCCGAACTTAAACCATAAAGCTTTCCGGTAGAACCAATAAACTGCCAGGGACCAGCTGCACTGGCATGAGAATAAGCATGTAAATTAAAACCACTTTCAATCATGGCTAAAAAAACAAGATCGGTGGGCAGATTATAGTCGCGTAAAATTTCCTCCATCACAGGAGCGTAAAGACTGGCACGCGAAATCCAGCGAGTAAAATTTTTGCGCAAAGGACCATTAAAAGTGCGAATCCAGCGATCTACCGCTGCATTATGCACCATGGGAATGTTATAACCCTTGCGAGGAGACCAGGTTTTATTGGGAGCATCAAAAATGGATTCGAGCTCGGGAAAGCTTTCTTCTTTCTGCGAACCTCTTTGTTGCTTTAAGCTTTGGGCGATATGATACTCAACAAAATCCATGCGCCCACCAGGGCGAGCAGAAGCTACGGGGGCAGTTTGCTTTTCTTGCACCTCATTATCCTCAAGAACAGCGTTTAAACTCTCTTGGTCTTCATCAGAAGATCTTACATCTCCTGTAAACAAAGAGCCTCCGCAAGCTACTAAAAGAGGAAAAAATAAAAGAAAAACCCATCTCAACCCTAAAAATACCGCCAGAACTGCCTCCTTCATGAAAAATCCCCTTGTGAAAGGGGAAAACCCTATTTAAACGAGGATGAACCAATTAAATTTCAAATATAATATACTGCTTTTACCATTTGAGATCAACCTTAAATTTTATAAATAGTTTCAATTACTTACCTTAAATTTTGAAAAAGGAGAAAAATGAGCAAGCCGGCGAGGGTTAAACCCAAAAGCGTCAAAACAAATTGGATAAAACTACGCCTTTTAAGTTTTTGATCTTTATCAATAAATCCACCAGCCCCCAGTGGGGTGCCATATTTTTGATCAAAAGGACCTGCGTCTTCCCCCGAAAAGCCAGCTAACAAGCGCTTTTTACGCTCGTGAACTAAATTTTGTTCCAACTTTTCCCTGGCTTCTTTATTAGCCTGGCTCTTCACAAGACTTAAAGCCGACCCAGTTGCTGCCTCTGCTGGCACATGAGCCAATTTTAAAAATTGAAGTTCTTCACCCAACTTGGTTAAAATATCAGGAGCAAGAGTTTCTCCTGGTTGCAACTTTTCTAAAGCTAAAAGCACCTCCGGATTTTCAACCAAAACACGGGCAAATTTTTCGGAAAGAACTTTTTCACCATTTTGAAACCGAAGATCAGTAACTAAAGTCATCCCACTTTGGGTGGCCTTGTACAAACCACGAAAAAGAGCATCAACCAAACTTTGTAATTTTTGACTCACTACTTGTTCTACACTCCCTTTTGAAAGAATATTTAAGAAAAAAGTTTTCCAACTCTCTGGTGTTTTTGCAGCCAGCCCCAAACAAGTTGTTGTATTTATGGGAATCATCTCTTCACCAGCAAACAGCCTCTTTAAAAGACCTTCCAATGAGTTTTTATTGATTGAAGCTTCTACCTTTTGAAGTAAATTGAGGGTTTGTTGGTTTAAACCTTCTGGCAAACTTTCTGATCCCCGCGTTAGCCTGCCCCCCTCTTCTGTTTTAGCCTCCCTGGACAAAGCCACTTCTTCTTTGAGAACCAAAACAGTGGTTGGTTTATCCTGAAAAAAATGACGCAGACGAAAAAGCTGAGAAAACGTTTCTTTGCTTAGTGCGGCTTGATTTCCCATCGAGCGATTTTGTAAACCTTGGGAAAGATTTTGATGATTGGGATCTTGCAATAAAGGATCTTTAACAACTTGGCGATAATGTTCGGGCAAAGCCTGGGGCTTACGAGGCATCTCTTGTGAGGCCAAATGCGACAAAACTCTAGCCTCAGAAGGGGAACGTTTTTCTAAAACCATTTTGTTTGTAAAATCTCTCTGGCGATTGGGGCCATCAAAATGATCTGCACTTTTCACTTCCTGATGATGTGGAGAAGATTTTTTTTTGGCCTGAAGTTCTTCTGCTTGATCAGCAGGACTTGCTTGCGCATTGGAAACTAAAACGTTTGGATCAAATCCTGGTGGTGTAGCCATGAAAAAAACCTTTATGGGTTAGATGCTTTATAGTACCACAAAACAATCAAGGGATGCCATTAAATCAATTACTCGAGTTAAAAGGATTAGAAGCAGGAAAAACCATCAGCTTGAGGGGTTTTGAAGGATCTTCTAAAGCTTTTTTTCTAGCCCACTTTCTTGTTACAAAAAAACAAATTTCTATTTTAGTTGTACCCAGTATTAAAGAAGCTTTGTTTTGGAAAGAAAATATTTCTTTTTTTCTACCCCAAAATATCCCCGTAGAAATTTTTCCGTCCCTGGACGTTCTTCCCTACTTTAATCTTTCCCCCAATCCCGATCTTCTTCACGAACGACTCCGTCTTTTAAATCTTTTACACGAACATCAACAAAATCCTTTCTTGATGATTGTAACTCTCGCTAGTTTAACGCGAAAACTCATGCCTACTGCAGATTTTTTGCGTCATCGCCATATTTTAATTAAGGGAGACGAAATTAATCGGGATGAATGGTTTGTAAAATTAACCAACCTGGGTTACCAGCGCACCCCCTTGGTGGAAGACCGTGGCACCTTTGCCGTACGGGGCGGGATTGTTGATATTTTTTCTCCGGCCCATCTCTACCCTTGCCGCATCGAATTTTTTGACACAATGATAGAATCGATCCGTTTTTTTAATCCACAAAATCAAAAATCAATTGATACGGCTGATCAAATTGTGGTGACTCCCGCTCATGAAATTATATGGGACATTAAAAAACAAGAATTTTTAAAAACTCTTAAAAATCGTTCTGACGAAGCCGAAATTTCCAAGGCAGAACGAGATCCTATTGCAGAAATGATTGAAAACCAGGTTTATTTTAACGGGATCGAAACCTATCTTCCCCTTTTTTACAAAAATACAGCCACACTTTTTGACTACCTTCCCAAAGATTGCATTCTTTTTTATGACGCGCTCTCAGAGTTGCAAATACTACAAAATCAGGCGATGGCAGAACATCAAAGCCATTGTGAAAAATCAACAAGCCTAGAACGCATTGTTCCACCCACGAATCTTTTTGCTTCCTTTGATGAAGTTTTGGAACTCTCATCCTTTTTTCCCGTTATCGATTTTTCTTATACCGACCCTACAGTAGGGGCACGGCGCGCCGTGCCCCTACATGTAGAAACAAAATCCAATTTTTTTCTGCGTCAAAAATTAGAGGCTATTCGCCATAGTGAGCATGGGTTAAAGCCCTTGGCAGATGAGATTGAGGCCAAACGAAAAGCTGGTTTTCGCATTAGTTTAGTAGCTATTAATCTTGCACAAAAAGAACGCCTCAAAGATCTTTTGGCCCGCTTTCACCTTCCCCTTTACGAACCACAAAGTACCGATGAAATTAACAAAACCATCGAAGAATCACTGACAACCACTACTTCCACCTCCTTAATTCAACTTTTCTGTGGAACTTTAAACGAAGGTTTTGAATGGGAAAAAAATCATCAATGGTGGATTACCGATCAAGAAATTTTTGGGAAAAAAGCAAAAAAAGTTCACACCAGTTCGCAACACGAGGCTTTTTCTTCCTTCGAACAAATGGTTCCGGGAAACTATGTGGTTCATGCCCAACACGGGGTTGGCATTTACAAGGGCCTTGTTAATCTGGAAATTTCTAAAATCAAAAACGACTTTCTTTTGTTGGAATACCTGGGTGGCGATAAATTGTATGTGCCAGTCGATCAACTGAATAAAATTTATCAATACACGGCCCAAGAAGGCATCCATCCCATGCTGGATAAAATGGGTGGAATTACCTGGGCCAAAACACGTGAAAAAGTAAAAGCAGCAACCCGCAAACTAGCTGCCCAACTTTTGCAAATTCAGGCAGTGCGCATGGCTGCCAAAGGTTATGCTTTTTCCCCGCCCGATGAATTGTACGAAGAGTTTGAAGCCACATTTCCTTTTGAAGAAACACCCGATCAAGAACGAGCCATTTGTGAAGTACTAGCCAACATGCAAGAAGATAAACCCATGGATCGTCTGGTGTGTGGAGACGTGGGGTATGGAAAAACAGAGGTGGCCATTAGGGCTGCGTTTAAAGCCGTAGAAGATCATAAACAAGTGGCATTATTAGTTCCCACAACGGTTTTAGCCTTTCAACATTTTGAAACTTTTCGAAAACGGTTTGAAAATTATCCAACCGGCATTGCCCTTCTCTCCCGCTTTCAAAGTGCAGCAGAACAAAAAATAACACTTAAAAAATTAGCAAAAGGTGAAGTGGATATTATTATTGGAACCCACAGGCTTCTTTCGGAAGATATTTCTTTTAAAGATTTGGGGCTTTTAATCATCGATGAAGAACACCGCTTTGGTGTGACTCAAAAAGAACGAACAAAAAAACTAAAAAAGTTAGTGGATGTTTTAACCCTCTCGGCCACTCCCATTCCCCGTACCCTTAATTTTGCCTTAACAGGAATTCGTGATCTCTCACTGATTAACACTCCGCCAGAAAATCGTTTGGCTATCCGGACTTATGTAACGCATCTTGATGAAGGAGCCATTCGTGAAGCTCTCTTACGAGAAATGAAAAGAGGGGGCCAAATTTACTTTGTGCATAACCGGGTTCAAAGCATTGCACGCATGGCAGAAAGGCTTCAAAAAATTGTCCCCGAGGCCAAAATACGCATTGGGCACGGGCAAATGCCAGAAGAAGAACTGGAAAAAGTGATGGTGGATTTTATGGAACATCATTTTGATGTTTTGGTGTGCACAACCATCATTGAATCGGGTTTGGATATTCCACTTGCCAACACCATGATTATCAATAGAGCCGATACCATGGGCTTGGCCCAGTTGTATCAATTACGTGGACGAGTGGGAAGATCGCATCATCGGGCTTATTGTTATCTTTTAATTCCACAAGATGTGTTGATTACCGCGTCTGCTAAAAAACGCCTTTCGGTGATTCAACGTTTTACGGAATTAGGATCGGGTTTTAAAATTGCGTCGCACGATTTGGAAATTCGTGGGGCTGGAAATATTTTAGGACAAGAGCAATCCGGACATATTGCTGCTATTGGGTATGAGTTGTATGTAAAACTTTTAGAAGAAGCTGTGATGGATTTAAAAGGCACTAGCCATGAGGAAGATTTTGATTGCGAGGTAAAATTGCCCATTGCTGCTTCTATTCCAGACCACTTAGTACCCGATACTCAATTACGTTTGGTTTTATACAAACAAGCTTCCTCACTGAAAAGTGAAGAAGAATGCTACCACTTAAAAGAAGAATGGACCGATCGCTTTGGAAACCTACCTTACGAAATGGAAAATTTAATTAATCTTATTTTGGCTAAAACACTCGCACGCAAACTTAAAATTAGCCAGATTTCCTGCCAGGGAAATGTGTATGTTTACCAGGTAAACAGAACCTCACCTATTCCAACTGATTATTTTCTTAAACAAACAAAAACAAATGCAAAAAAATATAAAATTTTACCTGATGGAAAATTTGTAATTCGCGAATCGATGGCTAAAAGCGAAGAAGATTTATTAAAAACAGTGCAGAAACATTTAAAGGAGATGACAATTTTTTCCTCTCCTACGTAGGGACAGGTTCTAAACCTGCCCTATTGTCTATGTTGGGATTGTTGAAAAATACCTCCCCTCTGTCATCCCTGCGAAAGCAGGGATCCAGAACCTATTGAAAAGACTGGATTCCCGCCTTCGCGGGAATGACAGAATTGATGGAAAACTATATTTTTCAACAGACCCATGTTAAATATTTATTCGGGCGGGTTTGGAACCCGCCCCTACGAAAGATATTTTTTTCGTGCTTCTGATTTTAATACGCAATTCTCTCTTTAGCTAATTTTTCTACAACAGTTGGATCTGCGAGTGTAGACGTATCACCCAGGTTAGATAAATCCCCTTCTGCAATTTTTCGTAAAATACGACGCATTATTTTTCCACTACGTGTTTTAGGTAAGGCTAACGCAAATTGAATCACCTCTGGTTTAGCAATGGCTCCAATTTCTTTTTTTACATGATTAAAAAGTTCGGTTTTGAGCTGATCACTCACTTTAATTCCATCCTTCAAACTTACAAAAGCATAAATGGATTGCCCCTTAATATCATGAGGGATGGGCACCACAGCAGCTTCGGAAACATTGGAGTTAGAAACAAGCGCACTTTCTACCTCGGCCGTACCAATGCGATGACCAGAAATATTTACCACATCATCAATGCGACCTAAAAGCCAGTAATCACCGTCTTCATCTTGCCTGCATCCATCCCCTGTGAAGTAAAGATTTTTGAAAGTTGAAAAATAAGTTTGAATGAAACGATCGTGATCTCCCCAGGTGGTGCGCATCATCCCTGGCCAGGGTTTTTTAATACACAATTTACCACCTTCATTTACATCACAAGTACTTCCATCATCCCGCAAAATAAGAGGCTCAACTCCAAAGAAAGGATAATTGGCAGAGCCTGGCTTAAGTGTGCTGGCTCCAGGAAAAGGTGAAATTAAAATTCCACCAGTTTCAGTTTGCCACCAGGTATCCACAATGCTGCAATGCCCATGACCAATTTCACGATAATACCAAAGCCAAGCTTCGGGATTAATGGGTTCGCCCACACTTCCCAAAATTCGCAAGGAATCGAGTTTGTATTTTTGTGGCCATTGGTCGCCCTCACGCATCAAGGCACGAATAGCCGTTGGAGCTGTATAAAAAATATTCACCTGATGTTTATCAATCGTTTGCCAAAATCGATCGGGATGAGGATGGGTGGGAACCCCTTCAAAGAGTAAGGTTGTAGCTCCATTGGCTAGAGGTCCATACACTAAGTAACTATGCCCAGTTACCCAACCAATATCTGCTGTACACCAAAAAACTTCGCCTTCTTGATAATCAAAAATATATTTAAAGCTAGAAGCTACATGAAGAAAATACCCGGCTGTGGTATGCAACACTCCCTTGGGTTTACCGGTGGAGCCTGAAGTGTAAAGAATAAATAAGGGATCTTCGGCTTTCATCACCTCGGCTTGATTTTCTGGTTTTGTTTTTTCAATGACCTCGTGCCACCATACATCACGCCCCTCTTGCATCATTACTTTTCCATTTCCTCTTTTTAAAACAATCGATTTTTTAATACCGGGGCATGCAGTTAAAGCCTGATCTGCAATTGCTTTGATGGGAATTTCTTTTCCGGCCCTAAAACCCACATCGGCTGTAATTAAAAGGCTGCTTTGTGAATCCTGAATGCGATCTCTTAAGGCATTGGCTGAAAAACCACCAAAGACAATGGAATGAATGGCACCAACACGCGTGCAAGCCAACATGGCAATGGCTGCCTCTGGTACCATGGGCATGTAAATGCAAACTCGATCACCTTTTTGAACCCCCAGATTTTTAAGTACATTGGCAAAACGGCATACATCAACGTAAAGCTCTCCGTAAGTAATTTTACGAACCTCTTCTTCTTTTTCCCCCTGCCATAAAATGGCCACCTGGTTTTTGCGTTTGGCAAGGTGGCGATCTAAACAATTAACAGAAATATTGAGCGTGCCATCTTTAAACCAGGTGTGTTCAATTTGATTTTTGTTTGTTTCCCAAGTGTAGTCACAAGATTGTGTAGGAAAAGAAAACCAATCTAAAAGTTTGGCTTCGTTTAACCAAAAATTGTGAGAATCGTTAATTGATTGAGAATATTTTTTTTGATATTCTTCCCGCGAGCGAATGTGTGCTTTTTCTGAAATGGTTTTTGATGGCGGAAAACTTTGTCCTGCATGTGATAAAGATTGAATAGAAATATTTTTTTCATTCATACCAACTCCCTGCTAGAACCCCCTGGGGGATCTTTTCTTTGCCTGCGGAACTCCTCGCCCCGAAGGCTCGTCAAACAGTCCTCGGCTACAGAAAAGACCCCCCAAGGGGTCTCCCCAGCAACCATATTAACAACACTCACTAGGAAAATGCGACAAATCAGGTATAACCCACGTAGCCCCTGCATCCTTTAATGTTTCTGCTTTCGTTCGCCCTGTGCAAACAGCTAGAGTCTTGGCTCCAATAGCTAAGCCACACCTTACATCATGAATGGTATCTCCCACTACAATTACTTTTTTTGGAGAAGTTTTTAAATATTGGGTGGCTCGGGTAAGTGCTAATCTTGTTAAAACTTCTCTATCAGCTGAATCACTTCCATAACCACCATAGTCAAAATAAGAACGCAGACCTGCTCTTACCAATTTATGATGTGCTGCTCTTTCATAATTGCCTGTAGCTAATCCCATAGAAACATGGGCTAGAGAGTGAAGGTACTTAAGCACTTCAGGCACATGGGGCATGAGACGAAAACGAGTGGCAGTTTTTAAGGCTTCGGGCAATTTAATGGAATAAAGTTCTTCAATTTGTTTTTTTTCATCTAACGTTGGCATTTGCCTAAAACGATTAAAATATATTTCTTCCAAAATAGAATCATCCGTTCTTCCATCAGGTTCGATTTTGCTCCAAATATCTTTCACGCCATAAAGTTCAAAAAAAACATTTTCAAAAGCCAAGCCCCCTGCCCCACCTGTTAGTAAAAGCGTTCCATCAATATCCCAAAGAAAAACAGTTTTGCTCATTAAAAAAGTCTATGAAACCAAAATAAAAAAGGAAAGAAAAGATTAAGGGGCACTTCTATTTACTCAAACTTTTTTCTATTTGTCATTCCCGTCCGTCTGAGGCGGATCAGGACAGAATCCGTCATCCCGGCCGAAGCAAGTATTTCGAGCGGAGAGCCGGGATCCATCCCATGAATTAATTCTGGATCCCGCATCAAGTGCGGGATGACAGAATGGGTGCTCTAAGGTTTTTTAGAAGGAGTTTGAAAAGCACTTGTTGCCATAAATCCTCACTTGGTTATCTTATCGTACATTCCTCTCCTTCGTTGCTACATTTTTTGCAATTTTTCAATTTTTTGCAATTAATAATTACTAAATACTGCTGTGCTGATCATAAGCCCATCAACTACTTGACATCCCCATCACTTGGGATTATGCACTGAATGATCATTCATTTTTTAAAAAGGAGTTGTTATGCGTGATGCCGTTATTGTTGCTGCAGTTAGGTCCCCCATGGGGCGTGCACTTAAAGGAAACTATGTTTGGACCCGTATCGATGACCTCGCTGCCGAAGTGGTAACTAAAGCCCTGGCTAAGATTCCCAACCTTGATCCAAACCTGGTTGAAGATCTTATTTTAGGTTGTGCCATGCCCGAAGGCGAACAAGGTATGAACCTGGCACGTAACGTGGCCTTTTTAGCTAAGCTCCCCCTTACTGTAGGATCAGTTACCGTTAATCGCTTTTGTGCTTCATCACTTGAAGCCATCAATACAGCAGCTCTTAATATCATGGTTGGAAATGGTGATGTGATTATTGCTGCAGGCGCTGAAAGTATGAGCCATGTTCCTATGGGTGGTTTTAATCCATCCCTCAATCCACTCCTCATGCAAAAGGGAATGCCCGATGCCTACATTTCGATGGGAATTACCGCAGAAAATCTGGCAGAAAAACATAAAATAAACGGCGAAGAACAAAATAAATATGCTGCTAACTCACACATTAAGGCCTTAAAAGCCATGAAGGAAGGTTTGTTTACAGAAATTGTAGAAGTTACTGTAAAAAAACAAGATGGATCAACAGCCTTGGTTTCAATTGATGAAGGTCCACGTGAACCCGATTTAGCAAAATTAGCTGCCTTAAAACCTGTTTTTAGAGAAGGTGGCTCGGTAACTGCTGGAAATTCATCCCCCTTAACTGATGGGGCTGCTGCTGTTATTTTAATGTCTGCCACAAAAGCTAAGGAATTGGGCATTAAGCCCCTGGTGAAAATTCGTGCCATGGCTGTTGCAGGATGCGCACCAGAAACCATGGGTGAAGGCCCTGCCTATGCGGTTCCTAAGGCTTTAAAACGAGCGGGCTTAAGCTTAAAAGACGTCGATATTTTTGAATTTAATGAAGCCTTTGCGGTGCAAACCATGAGTGTGAGTAAAATGCTGGGGCTTGATTACTACGACCCACGCATTAATCCCAAGGGTGGAGCCCTTGCACTAGGCCATCCTCTTGGTTGTACGGGTGCTCGTATTATGTCGACCCTTGTGCAAGATTTGATTGGTTACAATAAAAACATCGGCTTGGAAAGTATGTGCATTGGTGGTGGGCAAGGCCTTGCCACCATTGTGGAAAGGTTAAACTAAATGGAAATTAAAAAAGTTGCTATTATTGGTTCGGGAGTCATGGGAGTTGGCATTGCTGCCCACTTGGCTAATGCAAAGATTCCTTCCATCCTTTTAGACATTGTTCCCAAGTTTACAGATGAAGATGCAAAAGTAGGTTTGAAGGAAAATTCTTCGCGCTTTCGCAACAAGTTATCCTTAAACGCAATTGAAAATGTTCTTCCTACCCTAAAACCCTCTCTCATTTTCGACATTAAAGATGCCAAACTCATTCAAGTGGGAAACATGGAAGACGATATTTCCAAAATTTCAGAATGTGATTGGATTGTAGAAGCCGTAACCGAACGTCTCGAAATTAAAAAAATTGTCTTCACCAAAGTAGAACAACACATGAAACCAGGAGCTATTGTAAGCTCTAATACTTCTGGTCTTCCCTTAAAAGATATGTCTGAGGGACGCGGGGCTGAATTTAAAAAGAATTTCATCATCACTCACTTTTTTAATCCTGTGCGTTACATGAAATTAGTAGAAGTAGTGACAAGCAAAGAAAATAAACCCGAAGTTATTTCTACCATGGTGAATTTTTTAGAAAACACTTTGGGCAAAGGTGTTGTGTACGCAAAAGATACCCCCAACTTTATTGCCAACCGCATTGGTGTTTATGCATGGATGAAGGTTTTAAAAGATGCACTCGCCAATAATTACAAAGTTGAGGAAGTAGATGCCATTGTAGGTCAAGCCCTTGGACGCCCTAAGTCTGCGGCTTTTAAAACAGCCGACATGGTTGGGCTTGATACCATTGTGCATGTTTCTAAAAACACTTATGAGGTATGCACCCAAGACGAAGAACGCGAAGTTTTTAAAATCCCCCCTGCTTTGGAGGGCATGGTAGAAAAAAAATGGCTGGGTGGAAAATCGGGACAAGGTTTTTATAAGAAAAATAAAACTCCTCAAGGAAAAGAAATTCTTTCACTCGATTTAAAAACTCTTGAATATAAACCCCAAGAAAAATTTCGTTACGACTCCCTTGGAGCCGCAAAAAATTTAGACGAGCCGAGTGAAAAAATAAAAACAGTTATTAACGCTAGCGATCGTGCTGCCGCATTAGCCTGGAGAAATACCAGTGCCACCTTGGTGTATGCTGCCAACCGCGTTCCTGAAATAGCAGATGATATTGTTAACGTTGATAATGCCATGAAATGGGGTTTTAATTGGGATTTAGGCCCTTTTGAAACCTGGGATATTATCGGCGTAAAAACAATTGTAGATCGCTTGAAAAAAGAAGGAAGTGCGGTTCCTAAATTAGCCGAAACTGTACTCCAAAAAGGAAAAGGTGCTTTTTACATTCATGAAAATGGGCAAACTTCCTATTTTGATATTGGTACATCCACCTACAAACCTGTTCCTATCAAGAAAAATATCTTGGTTATTAAAAATCTAAAAGAACAAAAGAAAGAAATTAAATCCAATGCAGGAGCATCGCTTCTTGATTTGGGTGATGGCGTTTTGTGCGTTGAATTCCACACTAAAATGAATGCCATCGATAACGACATTGGACAAATTTTAAACGATGCTGTTGATTTAATGGAATCAAACAATTCTTACCAAGGCTTGGTGGTTGGAAATGATGGACCTAATTTTTCTGCAGGAGCCAATCTCATGTTGTTATGGTTAGAATCTCAACAAAAAAATTGGGCAAGCATTGAAGCTTTAGTAAAAGGTTTTCAAGATGTGTGCATGAGACTTCGATATTCCTCTAAGCCAGTGGTAGCTGCTCCCTTTGGAATGGCCCTGGGCGGTGGTTGCGAAGTAACCATGGCCTGTAATGCCGCTCGTGTGTATGGCGAACTTTATATGGGCTTGGTGGAAGTAGGTGCCGGGCTTATTCCTGGTGGTGGTGGTAATTTGAGATTACTTTTGAATAATGAAGCAGCCCTTAAAGCCAAGGGGGCCAAGGGTTGGGCAGGGCCTTCTGATGGAGGTTTTTTCCCCAAAGTTCAAAAAACATTTGAAACTGTGGCCTTTGCTAAAGTTTCTATGAGCTGCAAAGAAGCCATGAATTACAATTATCTTAAAAAATCAGATCGTATTACTCTTTCACGCGAACATCTTTTAAGTGATGCCAAAAAAGATGTTTTAGAGTTAGCTAAAACCTATCAACCTTCTAAACCTCGTGAAGATATTTTGGTTGCAGGCGTGGGTGGAAAAATGGCGCTCTTTAATGCTGTGGGTAATTTTAGACTGCAAGGACTTATTTCTGAACACGATGCCCTTATTGCCCAAAAATTAGCTCATGTTCTTTGCGCAGGAGATCTGCCTAATCAAGGTTTGGTTTCTGAGCAATATCTTTTGGATATTGAACGGGAAGCCTTTTTATCACTTTGTGGTGAAGAAAAATCTCAAGCCCGCATGCAACATTTGCTCATGAAGGGAAAACCTCTCCGTAATTGACTTTGTTAGGCTTTCTGGCAATATCCCCCCTATCTCATTAAAAAGGAGGTCTTATGCATTTATCACTGTTTACTCCAGATGGAGCTTTGTTTTTTTTACGTTGGATCCATGTCTTCGCAGGCATTATCTGGATTGGAATGTTGTATTACTTCAATTTTGTTCAAGGTGAATTTTTCAAAGAAATTGATGCAGGTGTTAAAGGAATCTGTACACAAAAATTGGTTCCAAGGGCCTTATTTTGGTTTCGCTGGGGAGCCATGATTACTTTTATATCGGGCCTTCTCATCATTACAGGCACCATGCATACAGGAGTTCCTCTTAAATCAGCTTGGGGCGTCTTAATTTTAATTGGCAGCGGAATTGGAACCCTCATGTGGTTTAATGTTTGGTTTGTTATTTGGCCGGCACAAAAAGTAATTATTGCCTCGGCAGTGCAGGTAGCCTCTGGTGGGCAAGCTCTCCCAGGAGTAGCAGATAAGGCTTCTAGGGCTTGGGTTGCCTCAAGAAGCAATGTGATGTTTTCACTCCCCTTGCTTTTTTTTATGGGAGCTGCACGACATCTCATTTTATCGCGTAACTTTGATACGGTTTCTTACTGGTCGGTTGTTGGTTCTATTGGTGGGATTTTTTTACTTTTGGAACTCAATGCCCTGAAAGGAAAACTGGGTCCCTTGCAAACAGTAAAAGGTGTGATTCATTGTGGGGTAGTTCTTACTTTGGCAATTTATCTTTTGGTTGAAGCCACAACCCTATAAACCTTGAAATGGGATTTAGAAGAAAGGAAATAAATCTTTCACAAAAGACGTGGTCTTTAAGGCATCGAGCCTTAAAGCCACTCGCTCTCGCCAATTTGTCAGTTTTTTTCGAATGGTCAAATTGGCTGCGAGATGCTTTTGGTTCAAGATTTATTTCCTTTCTTCTAAATCCCAGTATTATCCTTTCTTTTTTTTTCTTCATCTCATGTTCTTCTGAACCAGTTTCCACAGTAAATCCTCTAGCTAATCGCGGGAAACAAATTTATATGGCTAATTGCATTAGCTGTCATTCTCCCGATCCGAGGCAAGATGGCCCTTTGGGACCTGCTATTCATGGCTCTTCAAAAGAACTTCTTGAATATCGCCTTTTAAAAAGAAGTTATCCCCCTTCCTATTCTCCAAAAAGACCTTCTACCTTAATGCCTCGTTTTGAACATCTAGCAGGCGATATTGAAGCCTTAACTTCCTATTTGAATGAATAATCAATTTAAGAGGGACTGGGAGGGGTATTTCTTTCGTCGCTGCGGAACTCCTCGCCCTGAAGGCTCGTCAGACAGTCCTCGCTTCTCAAGAAATACCCCTCCCAGTCCCTTGAATGTTTATTTCTCAAAATGAAATAATTTTTATTCTCAGAGTGAGAAATTCTCTTTTTGATTAAACCAAGCATCCATTCTGTGTAAAGTTTCTTTGCAACAAAAACTATCTCTTACTCACCACTTTGCTTACAGATTTTTGTCCAGTGTCCAAAACAAACATAGATACCAAACCACAACTTGTTACATGGCACAGCCCTTGCTTTGTAGGTTTTAAAAGCACGACACAATTGGGTTGGAAATAGGGAGCACTTATGAAACAAAAACTTTTATCCATACTTCTAACTTTATTTTGTCTTTCATTAACCAGCTTTGCATGGGCCAAACAACTCTAGAATAATTTTCTTCACCCCAAAGCCATAGAGGTTGAGTGGGATAAAACCCACTCAGCCTTTTTTTATTTTTATCAAAATGAAAATTTAAAGCTCCTTTCTCAAAATGAAATAGGAATAAGGGGAGCAAGAAAAAAATTAAGAAATAAATATATGAAATTATTAAATAATTTTTTAAAACTTAAACTCTTATGATGGCCTTTTTTTTGCATGTATGAAGGGTATTACGGGTGGAAATTTAAAAGGGATTAAAATGGTTAACCAGAACCCATTTAATTTTTTCACTCAGTATCGAAATACTTTTTTATTCATCTTCAGCATTTTATCTCTTCTTTATTTAAACTCTTGTGCCAGCGGACAAATGTTTGCTCCCTGCGAATTTTTTGATGCCAATGGAAAATGCATTGATGCTCCAGCAGCAGAAGAAGAAGCAGCACCTGTAGCCGAAGAAGAACCAGCCCCCGCTGCAACAGAAACAACTGTTGTTGATACCTCATCTACCAATACGTGTACCGAACCTGCTACTACATGCTCAAATATCTGGAGTGAAGAATTAAAATATGTTCCTACAACAACTTATTTCACGTTTTTAATTAAACCCAACGATCTCATTAATGCCTCTATCATTCAATCGGGGCTTAGCAAATCTACACAGGCCACCGAAGGATTACAAAAAGGGAAAGATCTTGTTTCTGCATCTCTTACTCCCCTAGGATACAGCCTCGATAGCTTAACTTCAGCTATGCTGCAAATTCTACCCGAAACAGCATCTTCTTCCATTGATGGCCCTAATTTTATGATGGCTTCCTTCAGCCAATCCACCAGCCTTTGGAGTGAAATGGCAACCCTTCTTGCTACAGGTGCAACTCTCACAATAAGCGGCAAATCCATGACCATCACGAGTTATAGTTACGTTACAGATATAGCAGCACATCGTGTTCACTTAATGGAAACCGACCGCATAGATGATCCCACAGCTGATCAAGATTTTGAATGCCTCTTTTTTGAAACCAAAGGGATGTGTGGATACACAGAAGCCCTTAATACAGCGCTATCTACAGCTAAGGGAGAAACAGCTTCTATTACTACAACAACCATGGGTACTGCTTTTACAGCTGAGGGTTGCAATGAAATTCATGCAATTCTTAATACCAAGGTATTTGAAAGTTCTACCGCAGAATCGAGTACAAAGCAGTTTTTTGATGCCATGAAAACATTTTCTGGCACAGGAGATGCTGCAACGGGATTTGATTATATTGAATTAAAACTCGATACCACTGAAGCAAGTGAATTAACAACAGGAGAAACTGTTGGTTACAGCAAACTTACAGCTGCTTACTGGATTGATAGTAGTTGGCAAGCCAGAATCATTATTGAGTTAACAGATAACTTTGTAACGCAGATAGTTGAAATGATGGGATCTACTTCAACATCTGCAACCACACCATAAGAAAAAAGGAATTGAATAAAAGTGAAAAAAACTTTTTTCATAACTATTGTGCTCTTTGTTTTGGGAATTCTTGTATCTTCTGGGGCCTTTGCTGTTGAAGTTAAAAAAAGAGGTTCAAAAAAATTAACTGCTTCAGTCAAAGAAACTAATCTCGTAGAGGCAACTCAAACTTCCAAACCTGTAGCAGAACCAATAGAAGCACCAACAACTAATCCTGCTTATGATCAATGGCTTAAAACATATGAGACACAAGGGACTGAAGTTATTAATGCACTTCCTGCCACTCAAGGGACCGAATTACCAGGTATGAACATATTTTGGGATACAAAAGATACAACAAACACAACAAGTCCTACTACAAAACCCAGAGATAACTCAATTCCAGTAGAGGAAAACACAAAACTTACAACACCTGACATAACAGAAACAAGGACTCCAGCTATTGCACCAGAACAAACTACACAACAAACTACAGAAAACCAAACTGCCTGTGTACCACAAACAGAAGTGTGTGATGGCAAAGATAACAACTGCGATAATCAAATTGATGAAGGTGTAAAAAATGCCTGTGGTACTTGTGGTACCGTTCCTGATGAAACCTGCGATGGTGTTGATAACGATTGTGATGGAACCATTGATGAGGATGTAAAAAATGCCTGCGGTACTTGTGGAGCTGTTCCAACAGAAACTTGCAATGCTCTAGATGATGATTGTGATGGAGCCATTGACGATGGAATTACGTGTAATCCAACACAAACCACAACAGCCGAATGCACTCCTGGAACACAAGAAGCCTGCTCTGCAACCAATTGCACTGTAGGAGTTGATCCGGGCTGTACAACAGATAATCAAATATCAAACGATGGCCAAGGAGAATGTGGTACAGGCGCACGCAAATGCGGCTATGATGGTCATTGGGGTTGGTGTGCGTTCCTCAAACCAGAAACTGAAATTTGTGGCGATGGGAAAGATAATGACTGCAATGGAACAATAGATGATGGGGCTGGGTGCACACCAGCTACTACAGATCAAGCAAGAGGTTATTGCGGTGATGGAGTTGTTGATACCTATGAACAATGCGATTTAACAGCGGGAGTAACAACCGGATTTTATTGCGATGGGGGTTGCAAATTAAAAGAAGATTTCACATGTCCAGATGGGGCTGCCAGTTCCACTCCCACAGAGGTTTTATGCGTAGCTAACGAAACTGCCACTTCTGCTGCTGGTGAACACAGCGCCATTTGCTTTACCAAAGATAAAGCACCTGTCATTTATTTTGACAGCTTTATAGGTGGATCGGGACATGCTGTGCAAAATAATGGTGATCTTTTATTCTCTGATGACTCAAATAATATTTATGAAATCAATAAACAAACTCTGGAATTAAAAACCATTGCTCCCAATTCAACCACACCCGATTATCAATTTGGAAATCCCAATGGTTTGGCAGTAGCCGACAATTCGACTCTCTTCATTGCAGAAGCCAGTGGGGGAAGAATTTCAAAAATGGATACCACAGGGGCTCTTGAAGCCATTTCAACAGATTATGCAACTCCCCAAGGCGTTGCAACCGATACAAACGACAAAATTTATGTCACTGATTATTCTGGAAATATTTATACCTTGGAAAAAGCAATAGATGGTTCCGGTCAAACCATCTACAACAAAACTGTCTTTTTAGATCTTAATACCTACCTTACCAATGCTAAAATGACAGGTTATGCCAATAACGAAGCCAGCTTGCGAGTTTATAATAACAAACTGATTGTTCCAGATTACCAAGGTGGCAGGTTGTTTGCCATTGACATTGCTAGCAAACAAGTAAAACTTTTAGCTGAAGGAATAAGCTCAGCAAGAGGAGTTACTTACCATACTGGCTCTCTTTTTGTAAGCGATTTCAACGGAGGTAAAGTTTATAAAATTGATCTGAATAAAAAAACAACAGAACTTTTCTTAGACGCAAGCACAGGCCTCCATGGACCCTTTGGAATGGAATGGGCCAGATTGTGTTTAGCAAAACCAACCATCACTCCCCCCACTGAATGCACACCCACTACTGAAGTTTGTGATGGTACAGATAACAATTGTGATGGCCAAATTGATGAAGGAGTTAAAAATTCTTGTGGGACCTGCGGGGATGCACCAACCGAAATTTGCAATGGTGTAGATGATGATTGCGACGGCACTACTGACGAAGATATTACACCACAAACTTGCTATACTGGTGATGCCGATACAAAACATGTGGGAGTATGCACAGATGGCACATCAGCTTGTGTTAACGGACAATGGTCAACAGAATGTAGGGATGAAGTTCTCCCTGATAATACCGATCAATGTGGTGATACAGCTGACAATAATTGCAATGGAAGTATTGATGAAAATTGCGAATGTAATCCAGGCGAGTCTCGCTCTGTTGGAGCCACAGCAAGAGTTTGCAGACAAACTTGCAGCTCGGATGGAAAATGGAATGAAAAATATGATTATGTGAGCGGTGATGGGACAGAAACCTGCGATGGAATTGATAACGATTGCGATGGCAATATTGATGAAGATTTAGTGCAAGCCTGTGGAAATGAATGTGGTCAATCAAGTCAAACCTGCACCAATGGAAATTGGAGCGAATGTTCGGTCACACAACCTACAACAGAAACCTGCGATGGTGTTGATAACGATTGTGATGGGAGTATCGACGAAGATATTTCAGTTGCTTGCGAAAACTCCTGCGCCCAGCCAGGTATTCAAACGTGTGCCAATGGCACCCTTACAGCTTGTAGTGCTACCGAAGATTTATGCACTCCACCACCAGCAGCAGTACCTGCTGAACAAACAGAAGGATCTGTTGAAACAGGTGGAGAAGGAGAAATTCAAGCTAGTTGTGCTAATGTAGGCCTTGCCATGTCAGATATTCCAGCATTAGGAGTAGCTGAAGCACAAAATTTTGAGGCCGGAGATGAGGTCATTGTAGAAACTGCAACTGGAGTCAGTGTTACTTTAGAACCTGTGATGGCAAATGGAAATTACACAGGCACATTTATGGTGGAATGTTTGGGAGAAAGTGAAACAACACTTGAAATGTTGGGAGTGGGTTGCAACCTTACTTCTAAACAAAACAATCATTCTCAAAATATTGTTTGGCTTATCCTCTTAGGTCTTATCCCTGCTTTCGTATTACGCCTTAGATTTCCCCTTACAAAAAAGGTCTTACGTTTACATCTCTATTAACGCTTAGTGTGCCGTTTTTTTCGATGAATGGAAACCGATATTTTCTTAGCATGGCGAATAGCCAGAGGCTTATCCACCATCACTTTAATTTCTTGAATAGGAAAAGATTGAAGAAGAGTGTCCGCCACGGCATGGGCAATACTTTCAATGAGATGATAATGCTTGAGAGATAAAACCCCACGAATAATAGAATCTACCGCATCGTAATCGATGGTATCTTTTAAATGATCAGACTTGGCTGCTTTTTTTGCATCGATAGGGATTTCAATTTCAATTAAAAGCTTTTGTTTAATATTTTTTTCCCACTGATAAAAACCAAGAGTTTCATCGTACTCAAAACGTAAATGAAGATAATCACGCATGATTGACAGTGCCTACCAAATTGATTAGGACGTAAGCAATGACATACAGCTCCCAGAAAAAAATAATGGATAACACCCTTGTCTTGCAAGGAAATCGCTCACTGGTACTCGATCCCAAAGAAAAAGAAAAAACAGCAAAACTTATTAGACAACTTATTGAAAATATTGGTGAAAATCCAAATCGTGAGGGTCTCCTAAAAACTCCAGAACGTGTGGTGGAATCTCTTCGTTTTTTAACCAGGGGATATTCAGAAAATCCCGATGAAGTCATTAACGATGCTGTTTTTCATGAACGCCATGATGAAATGATTGTGGTGAAAGATATTGTTCTCTACAGTCTTTGCGAGCATCACATGCTTCCCTTTATTGGTAGGGCCCACGTGGCCTATCTCCCCAAGGATAAAATTATTGGTCTTTCCAAAATTGCCCGTTTGGTTGATATTTTTGCCAGAAGGCTTCAGGTACAAGAAAGACTTACTCAGGAAATTGCGGATACTCTTCACAAAGCTCTTAACCCGTTAGGAGTTGGTGTGATTGTAGAAGCCGAGCATCTTTGCATGCAAATGCGAGGAGTTCAAAAAAGAGGTTCGGTGATGATTACTTCGGCCATGTTAGGAGCGTTTCGTGATCGCCCTGCCACACGCGAAGAATTTATGTCATTTGTAAGACATAACTAATTAAGGAAAGCGGGTCCTGCCACCAGGAGGTTTCCCGCTGGTGCTCGCCCTCAATGAATTCGGGCTGCGCGCCATCGGAAGCCCTCCTCCTGGTGTCACCCGCAATGCTAATAATGAAAATCCATCACATACAACTTAGCGCTTCCTACGATATTTACGCCTCGCATATTTTAAAAAATCCAAAATGGAATGCTCAAAAAAATAAAAAAGTTTTTGGTCATTGCGCCCGTCTTCATGGCCACCAATACCGTGCTATCGTAACAGTAGCTGGAAAAATAAATTCTGAATCGGGAATGTTGATTAATGGTTACGATTTAGATGCTCTTGTTAAAAAACATATTCTAGAATACCTTGATCATCATCATTTAAACGAGGCTGATCCTTTTTTTAAAACTCATCTCCCAACAGCAGAATGGATTGCTGTTTTTATTTTTAAAAAATTAAAAAACAAACTGCCAAAAAATTGCAAACTCACAAAAGTTCGTGTTTACGAAACCCCCAATCTTTATGTCGACTATCCCAACTAATCACTCCAAAAATCAACATCCCATTGCTACAGTTGGGGCTCTTATTTTTAGAGGCAAAAAAATCCTTCTCGTTAAAACACATAAATGGAAAAACACTTGGGGAATTCCAGGTGGAAAAATTAAATATGGCGAAGAAGCCAGCAAGGCCTTAAAAAGAGAAATTAAAGAAGAAACCGGTTTACAAATAAAAAATATTAAGTTTGTTTTGGTTCAGGATTGCATTCACTCTCAAGAATTTTACAAACCAAGCATGCATTTTTTACTGCTTAATTACACTGCCACCACAACCAAAACTAAAATAATTTTAAATGACGAAGCCGAAAAATATGTTTGGATTGAAATAAAAAAAGCTTCGAAACTTAAGTTAAACAAACCAACACGGTATTTGATTAAGAAATTAACATATGATCAGCTAAGCGAAGCGATAAGCCCATGATTGTAATTTGAGGATTAACCCTGGGGGATAGAGGTAACACTGAGGCATCACATAGATAAACATGGTTTGTGCCCATCAATTTTAAATTAGTATCTACCACCCGCCCCATGCCTGCCGTCCCTTGGGGATGAAAACCACTCGTCATCACCTGAGTTGTTTTGACCACTCTCGGATCAAACCCTTGCAACTGTTCTAAAGAATCAAACTCGTTGATTATGCCAGCAAGGGGAAGGAGAACTTTTTTGGCCCCAGCATGAAAAAAGGCCTCTCCAATCAATTTAACAACACATACGATATCGTGGACATCCTCCTTCATCAGTGGATGGCGAATCAATGGCCAGTCATGTAAAAAGGAAACTTTTCCACTAGCCCTTTCAGCTAACAAGAAAGCAAAGGAAGCTACATAATCATACCGTTCCATCCAAAAACGATGACGCGCTCCAACAGCCTGAATTAAAGGAGCAGCTGCTGATGGAGGCGTAAAAATCCCCTCAAAAACAACTCGGGGAAGTTCTGGAGCCCGGTATCCCAAACTTTGCGGTATCCCATGGCCACCATAAACAGGTTCATCAAAAAGTGCAAAAACCTTGCTTGCTGGATGGGTTTTAAAACAATCTCCCGCTCTCCTCCAATATTTTCCTAAATGATTAGTACGTAACAGCTTAGGACTTTCAAAGGCTCCCCCTGCAATCACTAGCTTCTTGGCCTTCAAAAAGAAGGGACTCCCGGATGCGAGGCCACAAACCGTTACACCGTCTTTATTTTCTGTAACCTTCGTTACATAGCTGCGCGCCAAAATTTGAGCCCCTGCAGAAATCGCCAAAGGCAAAAAACTCCGATCCGTCCCATTTTTCGATCCTGTGGGACAAACAAAACAACATCGTCCCGATCCTTCACAGCCCGGCGCATTACGAGCAAGAACATAGGCCCCCTTCCTACCCATCCGTTCCAACCCCTTCTCAAACAGATAGGCTGAATTTCCTAAAAGAGACCGATCAGGAATATAAACACCCAAAATTTTTTCCACTTCCTCAAAGTAGGGATCCAATTCCCCGCTTGTTGCAAAACAAGTATTTAACAGTTGATCCCATTCTTGAAGGGCAAGACTTGTTGGGCGAAAACAGGTCCCCGAATTTACCGGGGTAGTTCCACCCACCGTAGATCCAGCAAGGGACAAAACAATCCCCTTGCTTGTTGAAATCGTACATCCCTGCTTATAAAAATAATGTTCGATGGTATAAGAGGTAGTTTGAGGTTCAACTAAATCTCCAGCTTCCACAACAACAACCCTGTAACCTTTTTGGGCCAAACGGCTGGCAACGGGGGCCCCGCCCGCACCCGAGCCAATCACAATTACATCCCATTCGTTTTGCCCAACGGTGTAAGTTAAACGACCCTGCAAGGGATGTGCTTTTTTTAAGGATGGTTTTTGATCACCCCACACCTGATCCCAGAGTGGCATCCGCACCAAAAGAAAAGAAAGGCGCACCCAGAAAATCCGATGATGATGAAGAAGGGATTGAAAACCCTCAAAATCAGAAGAAGAAAGACAGCTCGCCCTTGACAATTTTCCAAACAAGAAAAGTGGAAAAACCCACTCAACCAATGCAACAACCACAGGATACACCCACCTAACCGGCCAAGGCAGCCTTTTGATCCTTAAAATAGCATTGTGCACCTTTTGAGGAATTTCATCTACCAAAACTCCATTCGTTTGAAACCAGCGGGCTAAAAATTTCTTCATGTGGATGGGGTAACCCTTTCAAGCATGGCAGTTCTTACAGCCTTGCTATGATATTCTTTTTTTGTTTTTTGATCGTGGATGTGGAGTTCCAGCGTAGCTACCCCTGAATTACGACAGGTTAATTTTGAGCCATCAGGATCCTCATAGGAAAGGGTTGCCACCATGTTATCAGAGCCAAAAATGGCTTGACCCTCAATCACAAAACGCCTGGATTTGATTTGAAAACTCCAACCTCCGGGGATTTCTTGTTGGGTTATTTTTTGAAAAAGATTAAGAGAATGAAATTCGTAAAATCTTTCTTCTATCTTCAACACAAACCAAGAGATTGGGCCACGCACTTTTCCTAAAAATGGTGTTCTCACAGCCAAGCCCTCAAAAGCCAACGAAGAATCTTCAAACTGATTGGCATGCACCCAAAACCAATCATGGGCATGGCCTTTGCCTGAAAAATGCCCCCACATTCCCTTTGCATCATTTACTGAAAAAGATGTGTCATCTCTCTGGATGATCCCTGACACACGTCCATCAACAGCTGCACTCCAATAAACAGAACGAGCTAAACCCAAGAGCCTCAAAGACAAAGGAACTGGTGAAAAAAAATGTTCTGAAATTTTACTTTGGAGATCCCAATGGGCCTTTATGGTGGTCCCCAAAAACCTCCCATGGGCTAAAATTGGAAAGCCCCATTGTTTGAGAAGATTTTCATCCAAGCAAGCTGCTGGTAAAATTCTTTTATCGCTCTCAATGATGTTATTTTTCGGATCAAAGTGCACAGACCAGAAGGCCACTTCATTGGTGATCCCCTGCCTTAAGGTGTGTCGAAACCAAAAAACAGAACCAGATTCTAACAAAACTCGCCCAAAATAAACTTCATAAAACGGCTTTTGTCCTCGAAAAACCAACTTGAGAGGATGGGGAGCTAGAAGTGCAAAACGAAAATTTCTCCTTGCTGCAACCAAAGTTAAGGCCACAAAACCATCAGCAAAGGCGCACAAAAGCCATAGAGGGCCATACCATACAGCAAAATAAAAAAAGCCCAAGGTACTGGTTAACTTCGCCAAAATCAAAACAACATAGACCCCCCTCTCTTCTGGATAACGGGCACTCAGGAAGGCACAGGCTGATACCGCTGCCATCAAAGATAGAGCCAGAACATACCAAAGATTTGTAGCAGGCCCTTGGATCACAATCGGCACGCCTAAAAAGTAGGAAATCTTCACCAACCACAGGGAAACATGATTGGGAGCCACAACAAAGGTCAAGCCCACCACAACAAAAACCCATCCCCAAAAACGGCTTAAAACCGGATAGAACGATTTTTGCATCATGTAAAAAGTCTAGCGTGTCTCCCATTATCACTCAAGAAAAATTGACAAGAGCCATCTTCCATATTACCTCTAACACCCATGAATTTTAAGGATTTCTATCAAGATCAAAAAGTCAAATTTTCATTTGAGGTCTTTCCACCAAAAACTGAAGAAGGTGTTCGATCTCTTTTTTCCGAACTCAATCAAATTCAAAATCTAAACCCAGCCTTTATCTCGGTAACCTATGGAGCCATGGGCTCTACCAGGGATTTAACCAGAGATTTAGCCATTAAAATTAAAAAAGAGTTGGGTTTAACCACTGCTTTTCATTTTACTTGTGTTGGCAGCACACGCAAATCCATCAAAGAGTACGTAGAGCACTTGAAAAAAGAAGGACTCAATTTAGTGGTAGCCTTAAGGGGAGATGCTCCTCAAAAAACTAACAAGTTTACTCCTCCCCTGCATGGTTTTTCTTATGCCAATGAATTGGTAGATTATTTAAAACAGATCAATGGCTTTAGCATTGCAGTAGCGGGTTATCCTGAAGGACATATTGAAGCTCCCAATAAAAATGTAGATCTTGAAAATTTAAAACGCAAGGTGGATGCAGGTGCAGATAGTGTGATCACTCAACTTTTTTTTGATAACAAAGATTATTTTGATTTTGTAAATCGAGCCCGAAAAATAGGAATTTCTATTCCCATCATTCCTGGAATTTTGCCAATTCTTAATGTCAAACAGGTAGAACGCTTGGCAGGCTTGTGTGGCGCCAAAATCCAGGCAAACCTTCATCAAAAACTTCTTCAATGTGGCGAAGATATTTTAGCCATGCGTGAAATTGGTATTGAACATGCCACCACTCAGTGCCAAGAGCTTATCAAAAAAGGTGCTCCTGGCATTCACTTCTACATGCTTAACAAAGCTCATAGCGTAGAAAAAATACTAGCTAACTTGTAGCACCCCATTTATTCTATCGTAATTGTTCCAGTTGGAGGACTCAGTGCCTCTTCAAAATACCGGCAATAAAAATAATAAATCGTCCCAACAACGGCATCGGCTGGGATGGTTAAAATCCCTACTCCATCAGAAGGCACTTCTACATCAAAAGTTCCCGAATCATCAAAGGCATCGGTTGTTGTTTGGCTAGTAATGGTGTGAGGAGAATAATCGTGGTTTAAAATACTAAGAGTTTCACCCGCTCCCGCAGTTAGATTAGAAGTAGCTAGAGTGCCACCACTGGTAATGATAATTACCTTCGTATCGCTTCCCGAATCAGTAACACTACTTTCATCTCCACAATCAATAAAACTAACAAATAGTAAAAAACAAAAAGCCCCCAGAAATACCAGGGGCTTTTTCAAAAAATGATGACAAGATCTAAGCACTCTTTAACAGAGGCCTTTGTAAAGGCCAATTAACAGTCATAGTAGAGATGAAACTCATACGGAGTTGGCCTCAACCGACTCGGTGCAACCTCATTCTCCAACTTGTATTCAATCCATGTATCAATCACATCATTTGTAAAAACATCACCCTTCAAAAGAAAGGCGCGGTCTTTATCCAAGGCAGAAAGAGCTTTCACCAAATTATGAGGAATAGCTGGAATAGCCTTAGCTTCTTCTGGGCTTAATCCATAGATATTTTTATCTAAGGGTTGGCCCGGATCAATGCGATTTTCAATTCCATCTAAACCTGCCATCAACATGGCAGCAAAAGCTAAGTAAGGATTACAAGATGGATCAGGTGTTCTAAACTCCAGTCTTTTAGCCTTAGGGGATGGAGAATACATGGGAATACGAACAGCAGCTGAACGGTTACGTGAAGAATAAGCTAGTTTAACTGGAGCCTCAAACCCAGGCACCAATCTCTTGTAAGAGTTAAGGGTTGGATTTGTAATGGCTACAAGGGCTGGAGCATGTTTTAAAATACCTCCAATATACCACATGGCTTCTTGACTCATGCCAGCATATTTATCACCAGCAAACAAGGGCTTGCCTGCCTTCCAAATGGATTGATGAGTATGCATCCCCGAACCATTGTCATTAAACATAGGCTTGGGCATAAAAGTCACCGTTTTATTGTGACGCTTGGCCACATTTTTAACGATGTACTTGTACCACATCATGGTATCAGCCATTTTTAATAGGCTATCAAACTTCACATCAATTTCAGCCTGCCCTGCTGTGGCTACTTCGTGATGTTGTTTTTCAACAGCAATTCCTATTTTTTCCATTTCCAAAATCATCTCAGTACGGATGTCTTGTTGGCTATCAACAGGAGCACAAGGGAAATATCCACCTTTAAAACGTGGCTTATGACCTAAATTAGGACCTTCATCAGAACCAGAGTTCCAAATGGCCTCGTCAGAATCGATAAGGTAGTAGCCTTGGTTTTCTTTTTGATCAAATTGCACATTATCAAAAATGAAAAATTCGGCTTCGGGCCCAATATAGGCGGTATCGCCAATACCAGTTGATTTTAAATATTGTTCGGATCGACCTGCAATCCCACGGGGATCCCGGTTGTAAGGCTGACGTGTGATAGGATCGATTACGTTTCCAACCAAGGAAAGTGTGGTTTCAGCACAAAAAGGATCAATACGTGCAGAAGATGGATCAGGTAAAATAAGCATGTCTGATTCGTTGATGGCTTTCCATCCTCGAATAGAAGAACCATCAAAACCGTTACCTTCTTCAAAAAGATCATCATCAAGCAGATCCATCGAAATTGTAAAATGTTGCCAGGTGCCCAAGAGATCAACAAATTTTAAATCGACCACTTTGCACTGTTTATCTTTTGCATAAGCAATAACGTCTTTTCCCGTTTTCATATTTTTTCTCCTTATTTTTTTATTCTCCTTATAAAGAAGATCTAGGGCTCTTAGCCCCATTTAATTTAAATTGCAAAACAAAAAATGGTAGCCCTTGTCATTTTTTTCTGTTCATGATGATGTTGGTTATAGCTATCTTGAGAAAACTACAGAGCTGATTCCCCTGTTTCTCCTGTACGAATACGAATAGCCGCTTCAATGGATGAAACAAAAATTTTTCCATCACCAATTTTACCTGTAGCAGCAACCTTTTGAATGGCTGCCATCAGGCGAGAAACGTCCTCGTCTTTGACCACAACTTCGATTTTAACTTTGGGGATAAAATCCACAACATACTCGGCACCACGATAAAGTTCTGTGTGCCCTTTCTGTCTTCCAAAACCTTTTACTTCTGTAATGGTCATGCCTTGGACGCCTAGTTCTGTAATGGTATCCTTGACTTCATCAAGCTTATGAGGTTTAATAATAGCTTCAATTTTTTTCATATATCTCCATATTAAAAATTTAATTAAAATGCACCTGTGTTTTATTAGCAAGATTTATACCAAGAAATAAATTTTGTAAGTTACCTATTTATATGGATTTCTAGTATTGAATCAAAATAAAAAATGATGCAAAGTGAGGCAGATGATTAAAAAAGTGGCAAAAAACTCTGCAATGGCAAAAACCATCTACTCTGTCATTCCCATGAAGATGGGAATCCATCTTTGGATTTAAGATGGATCCCCGCCTACGCGGGGATGACAAAACTACGTAGGGTCAGGTTCTAAACCTGACCTATTTTGTTTTATTTAGGCGGGTTTGGAACCCGCCCCTACAACAGGACCCGCTATTGTTATGGCTATTATTCTCATCGATGGTTACAATTTAATTCGGCAATCTGCCCAACTCAAAACTTTTGAGGCTCAAAGCTTGGAAAAAGGCCGCATGGCTCTCCTACGCAAGCTTTCTGCTTTTCAAAAAACAAGTTCTCATCGCATTTTGGTTTTTTTTGATGCAGCCAAAACAGATAATTTGTCCACCGAAGAAATAAAAATAGGGAATATTGGTGTAGTTTTTTCAGAACAAAATCAAAAAGCAGATGAATTAATGATAAAAAAAACCAGAGAATTAGGAAGTGGTTGCTTGGTGGTAAGTTCTGATCGTGAAATTTTAGCTGCTGCCAGAAAAGAAGGTGCTGCTTTTTTATCTTCGCCTGAATTTTTAAATCAAATGGAAATGAAATTAGTTTTTGAAAGTTCTCTCAAAGCAGATGATGCAGAAATTGAAAAACCACTCCACAAACGTTGGATCACCATGAAAAAAGGCCCCGCCAAACGCTTACCTAAAGCCAAACGGAGAGCCATGAATCAGTTGAAAAAATCATAGGGACAGGGGGGAGTGTTTCTTGAGGAGCGAGGACTGTCTGACGAGCCTTCGGGCGAGGAGTTCCGCAGGGACGAAAGAAATACTCCCCCCTGGCACTTTTTTTATTTTTATTCGTTATCTTCGATGTATTCGAGCAAAATCTGCCCCTGCATTTCCATCATGTAGGAATAATCTTCCAAGGTAGGATTTAAACTAATTACACTGGCCATTAAGGAACTAGGTTCCAAAATTTCCAAACTATCTTCTTCATAATTAATTAAAGCATGTTGTTGAATCCCCATGGCATGACCTAATTCGTGGGCTACAACCCAGGCATCCACATGCCCTTCTTTTACTTCCATGGCAAAATCGGTTACAACACGTCCGGCATCATACTTGCCATCTACATACACATTGCGGCTGTAAGTGTAGCCAACAATATTATTATTTGTGGCAATACCCAAATCTTCGGAATCTTCATCAAAATAAACTTCTGAAACCTTATAGATGGGACGAACATCATCACTCCAAGTGGACGTTACATAAAAAGCCTGAAAACCAATAAAACCATTGGCCATGTCAATACCCGCTGTCACTTCTTCTTTTTCGTCCTCATCAAAACAAGCTAAATAAACTGGAACGGGTACCGAATTAACTTGAGTAGTTTGATAATCGTCGTGGATAAATGTGCCCCACTCAAAATTATCTCCAGTTGTTAATCCTTCAAACGGACTCACCGTTGCCGCACCTTGTTCAGATAAACCACTTGCGCCAGATTCTGAAATTCCCTCTGCTTCACCGCAAGAAATCACCCCAACAAGGCATACCAGTAGGAATGCCTTCGTCCATGTCCCCATATATCCCGACTTGTTGAAATTCCACCCCGTCCGATAAGGACCCCATGTAGAAATGTCTTTCAACAAAATCTTAAAAAGTTAAGGATTTTAGGTATTTAGCCTAGTATCCTTAGAGTTTGTTTTTTTGGGCTCATAGTAGTTATCGGTTAGAAAACAAGAGAGTTGCGAAAAAATTAACAGGAGCGAATGATTTTTTGAAGGATAATGGAAGCCAGGTTTTTTTTAGCAGATGGTCCTAAGTGCAAAAAAACACCTTTTTGATTTAACAAAGTTATTTTGTTCTTATCAGAATTAAATCCAATTCCTTTTTGAGAAACATCATTTAAAATAATCCAATCACACTTTTTAGAATGCAATTTTTGCTTGGCATTCTGTAAAAATTTTTCAGTTTCTGCTGCAAAACCTACAATGATTTGATTTTTTCTTTTTTTGGAACAAATTTCTTTTAAAATATCGGGGTTGCGAACTAACTTAAGAGTAAAACTTGATCTGGTTTTTTTAATTTTTTGCTTTGAGAAATGCTTGGGACGATAATCCGCAACCGCTGCTACCATCATCACAACATCTTGTTTTGCAAAATGTCGCATTACTTGAGTGCGCATTTGAAGAGCTGTTTGTACTGGAATGAATTTGGCCTTATTGGGAGGTTTTAAACTAACGGGTCCACTCACTAGCGTAACTCTATGCCCTAAAGTGATGGCAGCATGTGCCAAAGCATATCCCATTTTACCTGATGAAGCGTTAGTTAGGTAGCGCACCGGATCGAGGGGTTCTTGTGTAGGACCGGCGGTAATGAGAATGTTGAGTTTTTTAGACATAAAATTTGTGAATCCCAAAATAAAAAAATTGTCATCACGAGAAGGCCAAACAAGAAAATGTCATTGCATTGATGGATCCCTACGGGCTAAAGCCCGGAGCCCTCTGGTAGGGGCGGCCCCCTGTGGCCGCCCATGAGAAGGGCAACCACGGGGGGTTGCCCCTACGTGTCCCCACGATGATAAAAAAACAACATACAGTCCCAAAAGGAACACCCCTCCCGACTTCACTATGCGCATTATTTTTTCTTTTTCGAACGTGTAAGCAACTCTTCTACCGCCGATACAATGAGAAAAGGTTCCGACATTCTTCCATGCCCCTCATACCCACAAGCTAGCGAACCTGAGTCAGGTCCTACCACTTGCCATCCAAGCCCAATGAGTTTATTCAAATTTTCCTGCACAATTTTATTTTCAAACATGTGTACATTCATGGCAGGAGCAAGCAAAATGGGGGCCCGAGTTACACACACAATGGTGGAAAGTAAATCATCACATAAACCATGGGCTGCTTTTGCTAAAAAATTGGCTGTGGCTGGGGCAATAACCATTAAATCTGCGGAGTCAGCCAAGGTAATATGCCCCATCTCAGATTCTTGGGTTAAGTTAAATAAATCATCATGAACTTGATTGCAGGAAAGCGCTTGAAAAGTCATGGGAGTTACAAATTGCTTGGCAGATGAGGTCATCACCACATGCACATCTACTCCCTCTTGGATTAGCAGACGCACCAGCTCGCAGGATTTGTAACAAGCAATACCGCCAGTCACTCCAACGATAATTCGTTTTCCTTTCAACACTGTTTTTGAGTTTTTCGTTTTCATCATTTCTTTCTTTTATGTTATTCTCCATTTTATGCTATCTGAAAAGCAAAAAGAAGAGCTTTTAGCTTTGGCCAAAACTACCCTTTCCTCCCATATTTTAGGGAAACCCTTGGCTCCCTTTTCTAATCCAGACCCTGTTTTTCACCAAAAGGTGGGGGCTTTTGTGACCCTTCATAATCAAGGAGAACTTCGGGGCTGTATTGGGATGATGGAATCGCACTCTCCCCTCTTTGAAACCATCATTCAAATGACAAAAGCAGCTTCAACAAAGGATCCCCGCTTTGTTTCTGTTTCTGAAAATGAGTTGGGGGAAATTGATATTGAAATTTCAGTTTTAACACCTCGAAAAAAAATTAATTCTATTGAAGAAATTGAGGTAGGAAAGCATGGTTTATGGATTGAAAAAGGTTTTCATAAGGGAGTGCTGCTTCCACAGGTTGCAAACGAACAAAACTGGGACCGTGAGAAATTTTTATCTCATACTTGTGTAAAGGCCGGACTTCATCCTGATGAATGGAAAAAAGAAAATACCACCATTATGATCTTTGAAGCCCTGGTTTTTGGAGAAAAGAATTAGGTTGCCCTTTTTAAGGAATGTATTAAGGAGCCCACCTTTATGAGGGGCATATGGTTTCAAGAAAAAAAGTAACCAAAAAAGGAAAGAAAAAACCCATAAACGAGGTGAGAATGAGGGTAAAGGTTTCTCCACGTTTGTTATGGGTGGTTCCCTATCTTAAAAAGGCCAAGGCTAAAATGCCCTCGCTTACCTTGCCTACCCAAGTTCGTTCGTTTAAACCTACAAAAACACGCATCATGCGTATTTTAGGAAATGTTTACTTTGAGACCAAAATTATTGTTTTAGCAACACATACTCAGCAACTTTTTGAAACCAAGTCTGGAAAAACCAGGGTTAAACGCATTATTTCAATTCCCCGCTCCGAAATTTTAGATACCCTGGCTCATGAGTTGGCTCATTTAAGACATCCCGATCACAACTACGAACACGAAGAATACACGGGCACCATTTTTAAAACCTTTGGCCTTACTCAAAAATGCCCCACTTGCAAAGGCACTGGAAAAGTAGCGCTTGAAAGCAAACCGTAAAAGAGTAAAAAGGATCTATGCGTCTTCATCCCGAGCAAATTCAAAAAATTTCCAAGATGGTCTTAAAAAAAATCAAGGGAAGTGGGTATGTAACCTTTAAAGTTTCAGAAGAAAAAATTTTTGAAAAAATTGTGGGTGTGATTACAAAAAACATGTTTGAGGAATCCAAGCTGGATGAAGAGGCCCAAAAAAAAATGGATCAAGCCCGTTCGCAAATTAAAAGCGGCGATTTAGACGAACACCGGGCCTTTCAAATGATTAAAAAACAATTAGCAAAAGAAAAAAAATTCGTTTTATAAATATGCGATTCACTGAAGAAAGAATATCCCATTTATCCCACCTCATCCACGATGGTCTCTACATGGATGATTTTGTAGATTACACAGACGAAGACGAAGCATTGGCCATCATCAAAAAAGCTTTTGTAGAATTTGTAGCCATTGATGAAGCTTGCGATCATATCGCCAGCCAAAAAGTAGCCTCTCTCAAAAGAGGAGTAGCCCAGGGTGGAAGCGAATGGCTTATCCTTCATCGTAAGTATTATGAAGAAGAAATGCGTAAAAAAGGCTTTTAAGTACAACTGGTTACCGTATTTTATGAACTTCAGTGTCTATTTTTATCCTTCTTTTAAACATCACCCCCTTGACAATCCCTAGCTAAACCCTATATTCCTCCCCGATCTCGCGCGATCGTTGTATTTAAGGGTCGCCGATATCTTTACTTAAATAAAACTGAATAAGGAGAGAAATCATGGCAACAAAAAAATTAAACATTCGTCCTCTACATGATCGCTTGATTGTGAAAAGACTTTCAGAGGAAGAAAAAACCAAGGGTGGTATTATCATTCCCGATACTGCAAAAGAAAAACCTCAAGAAGCAGAAGTGATTGCAGTTGGAAATGGAAAAGTGTTGGAAGATGGCAAAAAAGTTCCACTTGATGTGAAGGTGGGAGACAAGGTTTTGTTTTCCAAATATTCTGGAACTGAAATCAAATTTGAAGGCGAAGAATACCTCATTATGCGTGAGGAGGATATTCAAGCCATTGTTGGTTAATTTAAATAAATCAAAAGGAGTTTAATATGGCAGCAAAAGAAATTATTTTTGACGAAAAGGCGAGACAAAAAATTCTAATCGGCGTGAACACCTTGGCTAATGCAGTTAGGGTAACCTTGGGTCCCAAGGGACGAAACGTGGTTATCGAAAAATCATTTGGTGCACCAACCATCACTAAAGATGGTGTTAGTGTTGCCAAAGAAATTGAGCTTGAAGACAAGTTTGAAAACATGGGAGCTCAAATGGTAAAAGAAGTGGCCTCCAAAACCTCTGATGCCGCAGGAGATGGAACCACAACAGCAACTGTATTGGCCCAAGCTATTTACCGCGAAGGTTCAAAGCTAGTTGCCGCAGGCCACAATCCCATGGCTCTTAAGCGAGGAATTGATAAAGCCGTTGAAGTGGTTGTAGCTGAATTGCAAAAACTCTCCAAACCTACCAAGGATCGCAAAGAAATTGCCCAAGTAGGAACCATTTCAGCTAATAACGATTCCACCATTGGAAACATCATTGCCGAAGCCATGGATAAGGTAGGTAAAGAAGGTGTTATTACAGTGGAAGAAGCCAAGGGAATGGAAACAACCTTAGATGTGGTAGAAGGCATGCAATTTGATCGCGGCTATCTTTCTCCCTACTTTGTTACCGATCCCGAAAGAATGGAATGCGTTTTGGATGATCCTTTAATTCTCATCAACGAAAAGAAAATCTCCAGCATGAAAGAATTGCTTCCTGTTTTGGAACAAGTAGCCAAACTAGGACGCCCTTTAATCATTATTGCTGAAGAAGTTGAAGGTGAAGCTTTGGCCACCCTCGTGGTTAATAAACTGCGTGGTACACTTCATGTTGCAGCCGTTAAAGCTCCTGGCTTTGGCGATCGCAGAAAATCCATGTTGGAAGACATTGCCATTTTAACAGGTGGAAAATTGGTAGCCGAAGAACTGGGCATTAAGCTCGAAAACCTGGATCTCAAGGATTTAGGGCGTGCCAAAAGAGTAACCATCGACAAAGAAAACACCACCATCATTGGTGGAGCCGGCAAGAAGGCTGATTTAGAAGGCCGTGTTGGCTTAATTCGCAAGCAAATCGAAGACACCACTTCCGATTACGATCGTGAAAAATTGCAAGAACGCCTTGCCAAATTGGTTGGCGGAGTTGCTGTTATCAATGTAGGCGCTGCAACAGAAGTTGAAATGAAGGAAAAGAAAGCCCGCGTCGAAGACGCCCTTCATGCAACAAGAGCTGCCGTGGAAGAAGGCATTATTCCTGGTGGTGGAGTAGCCTACATTCGTTGCTTTCCTGTTGTTGATAAACTTAAGGTATCAACCGATGAACAATCTGGTGTTACTTTGATTAAGCGTGCTCTTGAAGAACCTTTACGACAAATCGCCGGCAATGCAGGCCTCGAAGGCGCCATTGTGGTGGAAGAAGTACGCAAGGGCGAAGGAGCCTTTGGATTTAACGCCTTGATTGAAAAATACGAAGACCTCATCAAAGCTGGGGTTATTGATCCTACCAAGGTAGCCAGAACTGCTCTTCAAAATGCAGCTTCTATCGCTTCCTTGATGCTCACAACCGAGGCTTTGATTGCCGAGAAGCCCGAGGAGAAAAAATCTATGATGCCCGGTGGTGGTGGAATGCCCGGCGGCATGGATGGCATGATGTAAAAGATTTTCGCCACAAGCGAAACACAAAAACCCCGCTCTCACAAGGAGCTGGGTTTTTTTTGGGCTTTTTCAACTGGGCGCGCCAATGAGGGGCGCCACTACTTACTCAGCATGTGATCGATTTTATGAACGAGGGTAGCTACATGAAAGGGTTTGGTTACATAATCATCTGCACCGTATTTTAAACCTGTTAAACGATCATGTTGAGAATCTTTTGCTGACAGCATCAGCACTAAAGGTTTTTTGGTGGTTTTTTCCGAACGAATTTTTTGACACAGTTCAATGCCACTCATTCCAGGCATCATAATATCCAAAATAACAAGATCAGGGGGGCTACTTTTGATCTTCTCCCAGGCTCTCTTGGGATCTAGGGCCGAATCAATCTCATAATTCTTGGGTATTAAAACCGTTCCCAGCATTTTATGAACCTGGGGATCATCATCCACAATAAGAATTTTCTTTTGGTTCGCCATACCAAAAGTCTATCCTATTTTTTAAAAAAAAGACAAGGGGGGATTAAGGAATACTTAAAAGGGAAACCGAATCGTTTAATTCGTTCCCAACAATCACAACAAAGGGGTTTGTATCTAATGCCAAATCTGTTGGTCTTAAACCAACTCCATCGGAGGTTACCATGGTGTCTGTAACGGTATTTGTATCCAAACTAATCAAGCTGATTGAATTATCATTTTTATTGGCCACAAAAGCTTCATTTGTACTTTCGTTGATAGCAATGCGCGTGGGCCGCTCTCCAACTGTAATGGCTGTTTGTGTAGAGAAATCTGATCCTGAAAGCCTGATCACGCTTCCATTAGTTCGATCAGTAACTAAAGCTTCAGTAGCACTATTAAATAATTCTACACCACCCCATTCGCCGCTTCCCAAATTAACCTGACTGGAAAGAGTGAGGGTATTGGTAGACGGCCCTTCCGCTACAACAATAGAAAAAACCGTATCTCCATTATCAAATTCACTTAAAATCGCAGCTCGTATCTCTCCACCAGATGTTTCATCAAGAGATAATGCAAAGGAAGATTCATGAGAGGCTAATGCAGAGGTGGGATGAGTAACTACCAGGGTATCTCCTACGCTAGGACTTACACCTGCTGAATAATCAATTAAACTTACTGATGTACTTGCTGTTTCATGTGCTACAAGAGCAAAACTATTCCCAGCACTGGCAGATACCATGCGTGGAGAACTTACTGAAACCGATCCCGTAATAGAGCCCGAAGTATCCATCAAAGAAAACACCCCATTGCTTGCATCCACCAAAACAGTTTCTCCAGAACCCTGATCTAAATCGAAATCCTGCACAACAAAACTCGTAAGTGAAAAAGTGCCTGTTTGAGCTAAGGTTGATAAATTAAAAACAGAAAGGCTGGAATCAGTTCCATCTGTTGTCGCTGTAAAACCACGATCTGTGCCAGGCAAAACAGAAACAGCAACAACATCTCCAGATAGGGCCAGGGTTCCACTAGCGGCTGTTACTGTTGTACTTGTTGATTCTCCATCGGCATTTGTTTGGGTAATTTGAATTGAATTCCCGGCACTGCCTGTTATCACACAAGAATCGTCAGCACCAAAAGATCCATCACTAGCAGCTATGACAGTACAACTGGGCCCAGAGGCTACAGAAAGATTAAGGGCTACAACACTTGCACTCCCTTCAACAGCTCCTTCCGAACCAGAGACAGCCAAGGTTCCATCTCCACGATCAATCACTGCAATGAGTCCTGCCACAGGAACTGGGATAGAAGTGGATGGAGTTGCACTTCCACAAGAACAAAGCAAAAATAAAGCTAAAAAAAGAAAAAGGGATCCACCTCCCTTTAAAAAAGGGCTTTTTTTTCTAACGATCTTGAGCGGATAATTCATCTGGACCCTTTCTCATTTCCCTTTTATACCATAATTCCTTTTTTTCACCCCTTTTATTTTTTCATTTTCAAGGCGACACTTACAGCCCCAACGTTTAAGGGATAGGTTCTTTGGGTCCTCTTAGAACCGTTCCCTACCTGGGACAAACTTGGTTCCATAAAATGTCGCCTTGAAAATGTCATGGCAAATAGTCGCAAGCTTCGCCACTAAAGGTTGCCATCAATTCGTCAGTGGTTAAACTAACCGAATTACCCGAGTTGATTTCGTTAATGACAACATTGCCGCTCATGGCAGCAATAACACTCGCAGTAGAATCAGCACCTGAGTATCCAAATACAGAGATATCAAAAATCAGGGAATAATCTGTGCTGGCTGATGAAATCAGGTTTCCAGAAACGGTATCATAATTTTCTTGTACGAGAGTTAAATAAAGAACATCGCTACTTAAACCTGCAACAAGACTTGTCCAGGAACCAGAACTTGTATCATAAGTCCCACTTTGGGTACCAGTCATCCCGCCATTCATCACAACATAATCTTCATCTGTATCCGTGATCAGACAATTAGCCGCAAGATAATCAGTCATCGTGTAGTTAATAATACAACCAGAGTAGAAAATACTTTCACCAGAATCGCTCTCTTCTCCACAATCAGGTGTTGCGAGGGTTACATCAAATCCAGTAGCTGTTTCAATAGCACGAACCGATGGAGGCGGGGCTGATTCAGAACTAGAAACACTTCCTGTAACCAGTGCTGTTAAAAAAGTTTGAGTAAAGCTGACAATTTCTGGATCCACATCTTCTAAAGCCAGTGCACTACTCGCTTCAGAATCTGAATCTGTGCTCTCACCAGAACTGCCACAAGCTACAAAGCTTAAAATAATTCCTAAAATGATTACCCATTGTCCCAGGATCTTTTTCATACTTTACTCCTCTTTTTGAGTTGGGACATAATTATCCCAAACCCAAGCAAAGAATAAGCAAGATCAATGCCAACTTATATAACTATATGTTTTTAATTATTTTTTTTAAAATTATAGGGTACATCTATTAATTTATTATAATTTTTAATTATTAATTTATATAAAAAATGCATATAATATATAACTAATTTTTTATTATAAATATTTGTTTTTATTATATTTTTTATTTTTTGTAATTAATATCTTTTTTATATAAAATAAAAAGAATGAAAATAGGTGAATACATTATCGAAAACGAAATTGGTTGCGGGCTTACTTCAACTATTTATCGGGCTACAAAAGATAATCAAAAATTAGTCTTAAAACTTTTTAATTCCGAAATTTCAGATGAACTCAAAAGTTTTCTTTTTTTTGAATTTACTCTCCTTCGCGAAGTATCACATCCAAATTTAGTTTCTGTTGTAGATTTTGGCCTTCATCCCACCACAAACCAATTTTTTATTGTAGAAGAAGAAATAAAAGGAGACTCTCTTTGTGAATTTTTTAAAGAAAATAAAGAAAACAAATCTATCGCTCTTTTTGGAGAATGTCTTAATGCCTTACATGCTATTCATCGTACTGGTTTTTTGCATGGTGATCTATCCCCTGCCCATATACGTATCATCAACCAATCAGATGGACCTTTAGTAAAAATTATTGATCTTGGCATGAGCCATCCTCATTTAAGTCAACAAGGCGGTACTCCCGAATACATAGCCCCAGAAAAAATCACAGGTGATGGTGTTGATTTTAGATCTGATCTTTATTCTTTGGGTGTTTGCTTTTATGAAGCACTAACAAAAAATAACCCCTTTCTTAAAAAAAGTCTTTCAGAAACTCTCGCAAGCCAAGTGTCAGTGGAACCAAAACCATGCATAGAATTAAATCCAAAAATTCCACCTCAACTGGCCAAGGTGATCACTGAATGTTTGAGAAAAAATCCAGTAGATCGCCCACCCTCTCTCGCTTTTATTCAAGAAGCCCTTGGCTTATCGGCTTTTTCAGCAGACTTCACAAAAAATGCGCTCATTCATATTAAAAATTCTTGGATTGGAAGAGAAAAAGAAAAAAACGAAGCCATCACCTGGGCTTTTCATGCAAAACAAGGATCTGCCCTTGTTATCATGGGTAAAAAAGGTCTTGGAAAATCAAACCTTGCAGAAGAAATTCGTCTCGAAATGGCCAAGAAAGGACTGAAGGTTACCCCTTATTTAGAAAATATTTCAGAAAAAGAAACTCAGTTTGTTATTTTTAACAACAAAAGAAATATTTTACCAAAAGATTTAGAAAAATTTTTGTCTTTTAATAAAACTCCTCCACCTCTCTTGATTTTAATTACGCCAGATCAAAATGATCTTTTTAATTTTCTTAAAAAATACTCCTTTGCTACTACAACAATCCAGCTTCGTCCCCTTGATCGAAAAGAAATAATTCATCTCATTGTATTAAATTCTGGGGATAAAAATCCCCCTGCTTCTCTTGTTGATTTCATTTTTGAATCTTCACAAGGCAACCCAGCCCTAGCTAACGATTTACTTCGATCAATTGCAGAAACAGAACATCTTGTTGATTCGCATGGGAACTGGAATTTAGCTCCACTGGCTGAAAAAAAACTAACTTTAGAAAAACATCTGACCAAAAGTGATTTACTGTATGAAAAAATACTACAAAGCAAAAATAAAAATGAAAAAATTGAACTTTTCCTTCGTCTCGCCGAAAACAAATTAAGAACAGAACAAACTCATGACATCACCCTGCTTTTTGATGAAATAGAAAAACAAATAAATACTCTCCCAGAAAAAAATGAAAGCCTTTATAGACAGGCTCAGTTAATTGAAAAGAAAGTATGGTTCTTGCTTTTAAAAAATAAATTTAATAAGGGAGCAGAACTTTTAAAAACAGCACAAGCTTTTTTACAAAAATCAAAAAATAAGGATCCCTTACTCTCACTTAAACTCTCTAACTTCAAAGGACATATTTATCTTCATCAAGGAGAGCTTAAAAAAGCTAAAGATCTATTAGAAAAAAATTATAAACTCTGGAAAAAACTTCCTCTCCATCAAAAACAAAGAGTCATTAATAATGATTTGGCTCTTCTTTTGGTTGCTGAAAATGATTTTGAAAATGCCATTTTAATCCACCAAGAAATGCTTCATTTTTTGGAAGAGCATCTTCCCGAAGCCCTGCTCATTGCAAGAATTCATTATGCATTGGCCGAATGTCATCAAAAACAAAAAAAATTAAGAGAAGCCAGCCAACATCTTTTAATCTGTTCTGATATTTCACGATCAGAGAAACTTTGGTCTCTTCTTTTACGTTGCTATAACGCTATGGGAAATATCGAAAGGGAAGAAGGTCATGTTTCTCCTTGTTTAGAAAGTTATGAAAAAGGATACCGTTTATCTCTCTATCTCAAAGACACCCTTTCTGGGGCTATCTTATCTCAAAATGCAGGAGCTGTTTATGCAGAGCAAGGAAATGCCTTAAAGGCCAAGGAATACCTGATACGCTCCGAAAATTTATTAAAACAACTGGATACAAACCTTCCTTACATCAAGGAACTTTCTACCCGTAATTCAATTGAATTAACTCATTTAGAAAAAACTTCTCTTAAAAAGGAAAAACCAAATTTTATGAATGAAAAATTAAAAGCCATCCTTCATATCAATCGTTTTTTAAACTCCGAACACGACCCTCAAGCATTACTACGCATTATTTTGCGTTATGCCTTAGATCTTTCAGGTGCAGAAAGTGGTTTAATTCTAACAGAAAAAAATAAGAATGAACTTCAGGTAGAAACCAGCCTTAACATCGAGGTAGATGACAATCTTACTCAAGTGAGTTGTCAGACAGCACGTAGGGTTTTAGAAACAGGTCAAGCTCTTAAAACCAATAATGCCGCAGAAGATGAGGCCTTTAAAAATTATCAATCCGTCCTTCTTTTAGGATTAAAATCAATCTCCTGTCTCCCTATTCGAGCTCAATCTAAAATTTTGGGGGTTCTTTATTTGACCCATCGCTTTCAAAAAAATCTTTTCCAACCAGAAACAGAAGAAATCCTCCAGGCTTTTGCTGATCAAGCAGGATTAGCTTTAGAAAATGCCAGACTTCTTTCAGAAATTGAGAATCAAAATCAAAAACTTAAAAATACACTTTCAGAAACAGAAGAAAAATTAGAATTGATGGAAGAAAATCAAGAATACAATCAAAACCAGGGAGATATTGTTACCTCTTCTTCTCAAATTAAATCTCTTTTAAAATTAGCAGGAAAAGTTTCTGTCACCGATATTTCTCTTCTTATTCGTGGAGAATCTGGCACAGGAAAAGAATTATTAGCAAGATTTATCCATCAAAAAAGTACGCGGAGCAAAGGACCTTTTATAACCATCAATTGTTCGGCGCTTCCAGCCTCATTAATTGAAGCAGAACTTTTTGGCTATAGAACCGGGGCCTTTACAGGAGCTGTGCGTGACAAAAAAGGCTTAATTGAAATGGCTGATGGGGGCACTTTGTTTTTAGATGAAATTGGTGAGCTTGATGTTGCCCTTCAAGCTAAACTTTTGAGAACGATTCAAGAACGAGAAATCCTTAAGCTGGGAGACACTAAACCCATGCCCGTTAATATTCGTTTGCTTTGTGCTACCCTTAAAAATCTGAAAGAAGAAATAAAAAAAACAACCTTTCGTGAAGATCTCTATTACCGTGTGGCAGAAATGGAAATAGTTTTGCCTCCTTTAAGAGAACGAAAAGAAGACATTCCTATTCTTCTTCCTTACTTTGTTAAAAAACACGCCAAAGCCATGGGGCTTAATAAAGTTCCACAAATTGACAAACGCTTGGTAAAATTTTTTCTGGGTTATTCTTGGCCAGGAAATATTCGCGAGTTTGAAAGCAAAGTACGCATTGCCTTAGCCTTGTGCAATGGTAAAATTCTAAGCATTCATGATCTTCCACCAGAAGAAAAAGAAAAACTCACACAAAGTAAAAATGATGGCCCATTTATTTCAATCAACACCACGCAAAAAATAGAAAACATTTCTGACACTTCATGGGAAAAGTTAATTCAAGAAGGCAAAACGTGGCATGAAATTGAAACTTTGATCATGGCCAAGGCTCTCATTGATGCTCATTGGAATACAGCCCTGGCTGCAAAAACTTTAAACATGGGGATAGCAACTCTTTACAACCGCATCAGACAAGAAAAATTAAAAGACAGAATCGAAGAATTCCAAAAAATTCCCTCCCCACCTCTCAACCATCTCAAAAATTGTAAAAAAGAAGTATTCAAAGCAGCCCTCACCCTTTCCCAGCTTAAGCCTCACCCCGCTTCTCGTCTTCTCAACGTCTCCCCCGCTATGTTCTACAAGTGGATTAAACCAAAAATCTCCTCATTTTAAAATAATGCATTGCGTTATAAACCTTCCTTGCTTTTTCAAAAAAGCAAAAGAATTTGGTTACTTGACAAGGTTCAATAAAATCAATATTATCGCCCCAACTTCTTTGTTCATCTAAGGCCCCCATAAGGGGGGATTTAGATCTTCGTTAGTGATTTCAATAACTTGGAAACGATCGGGACGTCCGTCGTTTCCAGGGGAAGGTCTTAGCCGACGAAGAACCATTAAAAAGGAGAGGAACTAAAATGAAAAAACACCTGTTAACCGGGTTGTTCGCAGTTATCAGTATGGTAGCTGTGAGTGCAACCGTTATGGCTAATGGTACACCGGCTCCAGAAGCCGCCGCCGAAGGCGTCGAAATTTCTGGACACGTTACTGTTGTGACCGGCTATCAGCATGACGACAAAGATGCCGCCGTTGCTGGTGGAATCAACCTTGGTGGTATGGGAGATGCAATTCTCGCTGCCACTGTCGCTGATGCGGATCATTTCCGCTTCATCGTTGATGAGGTTGAATTAGATCTCCAAAAAAGCTTTGGAGAAAACATCCGCTTGCGTGCCGACCTTGATTTCAGAGATGCAGCTAACACCAACTGGCGTGCTGCTGATGTCTTTGATCTCGAGCAGGCCTATGTCACAGCCAATTTGGCTGCTGGCAATGGTATTGAATTCCTGATTGGTAAATTCAATGCCCCTGTTGGTGTCGATGTGGTTGATCGCCATGAAAACTGGCTGATCTCCTACAACTCTGCTTTCCGTTGGATGACCCCTACTCAGGTCACCGGTGCAAAGTTGTACTACGCATTCAACGACTTGGTGGATTTCCACTGGGCCGTTGTTAACGACCTCAACTCCAACGGCTTTGCCGCTGATTCTGCAATGCCTTCAACCTTGTTTCGCTTAGGCTTTAACTGGGGTGAAGAAGGTCGCGAATCCACAGTAGGCATTTCTGGTGGAGCTGGTCCTGAAAACTCCAACGCTTTGGGTGTTTCCCATAATGCTCATTGGGATTTCTTCGGCGACTTAGACGCAGTAATCGCTCTGTCCGACTCCATCACCTTAGCTGGTGAAGGCGTATGGCGCCAGACCGATTCCGTCACAGCCGGAAGAAACCAAAAGGCCATCGCCGGTTTTGCAGCTTTAAATTATGCTGCTTCCGACGTTTGGGATGTTACCTTCCGCTTTGATTATCAGTGGGAAATCAATCCCGTTACTGGTACAGGCGCTTCAACCACTGGTTCCTTCTGGAACGGTGGATTTGAAGGACAGCTCTGGAGCGGAACTGTTGGCGCAGGGTATGTGATTACAGACGGTGCAAAGATGAAGCTAGAATATCGCTTCGACTATGCTAAAACCGCTGGTGCTGCCCTTAATTCAGACTACCACTCTGTGTTAGCTGAATTTGCCTATACGTTCTAAGTCTTACAAAGGCTTGAATTAAAAAAACCCCTCTAGTGAAAGCTAGAGGGGTTTTTTATTGCCTAGACTTCTTAAATCTGTCATTTCAATGTAGGGGTGAATGATCATTTACCCCTACTATAATGGCAAAATCTTTATTCATTACATTTGAAGGTATTGAAGGGAGTGGCAAAACAACGCAAATTCGCCTCCTCAATGATTGGCTTACCCAAAAAAAAATTAAAACTGTCCTCACACGCGAACCCGGCGGAACCCCTTTGGCTGATAAAATTCGTGAAATTCTTTTAACACCAGAACATAAACACATCACTCCTCTATGCGAACTTCTTCTCTATACAGCCTCAAGAGCAGAACACATAGCCACGGTTATTAAACCTGCCCTCCTTCGTCACAAAACTGTTCTTTGCGATCGCTTTATGGATGCAACCCTGGCTTATCAAGGATATGCACGGGGATTCCCTTTAAAAACAATTCATGAACTCAATTCTCTTGTTTCCGAAAACATTAAACCTCATTTAACTTTTCTTTTGGATTTAAAAGCAGAGCAAGGATTATTTAGAGCCCTGGGTAGAAACGCGGTTTGTCTTACTTCCAATAGAGAAGCCAGATTTGAATATGAACCAGAAGTTTTTCATACGAAAGTCCGAGAAGGATATCTTGATTTAGCAAAAAAAGAAGCAAGCCGTTTTTGTGTACTTGATGCCACTTTAAGTGAGCAGCATATTCATCAACAAATTATCAAACGTCTTGAAAATATATTATGAATTTTAATTGGCCACTTCTCCTAGATTTAGCTCATAAAAACACTCTGCCCCATGCCTTTCTTTTTTATGGATTAAAAGGTATTGGAAAAAAAAAGATGGCCTTAGATTTTGTGTCTTGGCTTTTTTGTAGCGCCTCCCAAAAACAAAACCAAGCTTGTTTAGCATGCCCTTCGTGTAAAAAAATTTTAAATCATAATCATCCTGATTTATTTTTAATTGATCCAGAAGATGAAAATATCAAAATCGAAACAATTCGTGAACTCCTTCCCATGCTTGCTTTTAGTCCCTTGGAAGCTTCATTTAAAGTTGTTATCATTAACCAGGCTCATCAATTAACAATGGGCGCTGCCAATAGTTTGCTAAAAACCTTAGAAGAACCTCCCAAACAAACTCTTTTTTTTCTGATAGCTCCCAATCTTTCATTAATGCTTCCTACCATTCGTTCTCGCTGCCAAAAACTTTTCTTCCCGGAAACTCCTCTCAAACAAAATCATCTACAAATGGAAGAATTCGCAAAAGATTTAAACGAACTCATCAGGAAAAAAGAAAGCTTTGTTGCACAAAGCACGCTGGCACAAAAATGGAAAGAAAACTCAAATGAACTGCCTCTCTTTTTAGAAAATCTAAAAGAAAAAATATTTTCTTTGATGATCCAAAAAAAAGATTTTAAATTTTTAACCGCCTTAAATCTCATTCGGGCGGCAGAAATAGCTCTTCATCGAAATGTTGGGCCACAAATTACCCTGGAAAATCTTTTCATGGACCTTTTACCCATTCTTCGATAGGGCACCAAAATGGAAAAATTTTTTATCACTACAGCTATCGACTACGTTAATAGCATCCCCCATCTAGGAACTGCCTACGAAAAAATTGGAGCCGATATTATCGCCCGCTTCCACCGTTTAAAGGGAGAGCAAGTTTATTTTCAAATGGGAAACGATGAACATTCCATCAATGTAAAAAACGCCGCAGAAAAAGAGGGATTAAGTCCACAAGAATATTGTGATCAAATGCGACCCAAATTTGAGGATGTATGGAAAAAATTAAATATCTCCTATGATCAATTTATTCAAACAAGTAATCCCAAACATCATCAAGCGGTTCAAAAATTTTTTGATCTCATTAACAAAAATGGAGATATTTATGAGGGGGATTACGAAGGCCTCTATTGCGAATCATGCGAAGCTTTTTATACCGAAAAAGATTTAACAGACGGACTTTGTCCAAATCATAAAACAAAACCATCTACAATTAAGGAAAAAAATTATTTTTTCAAACTTTCAAAATACGAAAAACCTCTCTTGGAATATATTTCTAAAAATCCAAACTTTATTCTCCCAGAAATGAGAAAAAACGAAATTATAAATGTGATTAAGGGAGGGCTAAAAGATGTAAGTGTTTCCCGCTCTGGGTTTGATTGGGGAATTAAACTTCCAACTAATCAAAAACATGTTGTGTATGTTTGGTTTGATGCCCTCATTAATTACATTACCTGGATTGGCTTTGCAGATGATGCTGAAAAATTTTCAAAAATGTGGCCTGCAAGTCTTCATGTTGTTGGGAAAGACATCACCCGCTTTCATTGTGTAATTTGGCCTGCCATGCTGCTCTCTGCGGGTTTACAACTTCCAGAAACCGTTTTTGGTCACGGCTTTGTGTATTTAAAGGGTGAAAAAATGAGCAAATCTCTAGGCAACGTTGTTACTCCACTTGATGTAGTTAACCAATATGGTGCCGATGCCTTGCGTTACTACTTGATGCGCACCGCCAGTTTTGGGGATGATAGCAATTTTACCTGGGATGATTTTATCAACCGCTACAATAGCGATTTAGCAAACGGATTGGGTAATTTGGTTAGCCGCACTTCAGGAATGATCACGCGTTATTTTGCAGGTAAACTTCCCATCATCACTTTAAGTGAAAAAGATTTATCTTTAACCAAACGTCATTCGGAAGTTTTTTTACAAGTAGAAAAACTTTTAAATCCCAAAAAATCTGGAGATATTTTATTTCATCGGTCTCTTGAATCTATTTGGGTTTGGATTTCTGAAATCGATCGCTACATTGATAATGAAGCTCCGTGGACTTTAGCTAAACAAAATAATCAAAAAAGATTAAATGAAGTTTTAATCACCATCTCTCAATGTCTTTTTTATCTCTGCCCTCTTTTACAAGCTTTTATTCCTGAAACAGTAGAAAAAATTCGCTCTCTCTATGGATTCGAAAATGATTGGAATGACATGAAAGAAATCAATGTAACTAAAGGAGCGGCTTTATTTCCTAGGATAGAAGCACCAAAAACCTAACAGCCTGGCGAACACGAAAGTTGATGCACAGCATGACATTCGGAAAAAGGATACCAGTCACAATCTGCATCTGATGTGTTAATCACAACATCGTAACTCATGGTTCCCACCCAGCCTGTTGTGAGTTGAGAATAAGAATTGATGGTGGCAGTTAAAACAATATTGTTAAAACTTAATTGACACCCAGGACCTATGTAGGTGGTGTTGTCATTGAGAAGACTCAATCTATTTTCGATATAAGTTCCAGTTAATTGGATTTCTCCATTGATATCAACTGAGGCTGAAGAACCCACCTGATCAAAATCAAATTCGCTAGAACCTCCCGTAATCATGGTAGACCCACATTCATCTCCAGTGGTTGTTTGTTGAGTACAAGAAAAACATTCTTCATCGAGAGAAAGAGTAGAACTAGAAGTTGAAGTAGAAGTAGAATCATCGGAATCATCATCATCACCCCCACCTGAACAAGCAGGAGCAAATAGAGAAATCCCTAGTAAAATCAACACTATTAAAAAGTTTCTACCAAACCCCATCCCAAATAGGATACCATACTTTGAACTTAAATGAACCTAAAAGATTATCTAGCTGCCTCCCCTCCCATCCTGATGGATGGGGCTTTTGGGAGTCTTTTACATCTCAAAAAAGGGGGGGAAGTGCGTCCTTCTTTTGAATGGAATACACTTGATCCAGAACTTGTTTCTACCATGCATGCCCAATATAAAAAAGCAGGGGCTCAAATCATGCAGTCTAACACTTTTGCCTTATCTTCTTGGGCTATCAACCACAATTGGACTACTCAGCAAATTTCAAAAGAGATTCATCTGGCTGCAAATATCCTTAAAAAAATAAAAGGAGTTTTTTTCGCTGGAAATATTGGCCCATGCAACACAAATTTGCAAAAGGCTTCTGATATTTATGCACAACAACTTGAAAGTTTTTATGAAGAAGAGCTTTTTTTAATCATTGTAGAAACAATGCAAACTCAAAAAGAGGTGGAGGCTTTTCTAAAAGCTTATGAAAAACTCAAAACAGATTCGTCACAGCTGATCATGATGGCAAATGCAAGGACTACAGCTATCCAAATTCTTTCGATCATTCCAGAATCGTGGATACTTAGTTTAGGATTTAATTGTGGTAACCATCCCCAAATATTTTTAAATCTTTTGGAACAATTCAAATCAACAAAACCAATCATCGTAAAACCATCCAGGGGAATTCCTCAAAAAAATGAAAAAGGAGAACTAGTTTATCCCATCAGTGATAAAGAGTGGGTTTTATATGTTGAAAAACTAATAAAGTTTGGAGCAAAATTGGTTGGAGGATGTTGTGGAACCACACCGGAAACTATAAAAAAACTTAAAGATGCCCTCACCCTCCCCTCTCCCTGAGGGAGAGGGGTTGGGGTGAGGGGGTCAACACATTCAAACACACTGTATAAGCCATCACCTGTTTGGCTCCCGCTGTTTTCAGTGTTCTAGCAGCTTCTGCCATCGTGGCACCTGTACTTAAAACATCATCAATTAAAATAATTTTTTCCCCAACCAAGGATTTTCCTTTCCAAACAAAAATATTTCTTAAATTATGAAGTCGCTCCTGCCTTGAAAGCTCGGTTTGAGGTTGTGTGGATTTTAATTTGATCAGTCCATCTAGGAGAGGAGTTTTTTTTATTTTTGATATCACGCGAGCCATTTCTAAGCTTTGATTAAAACCTCTTTTTCGCAAGCGGCTTTTAAAAAGGGGGATGGGAAGAATAAAATTTCCTTCTATGTAAGGATGATATTCACAAAAAAGATTTCCAAAACATAAGGCAAGTTCCCTCTTCTTTCCAAATTTATAACGAGCAATCAGATCAGAAGCAACCCCCTCGTAGAGAAAAAGAGAGCGATGAAAATCAAAAGTGTTTTTTTTTGGATGGGTTAAACACACACTACAAAGTTGTTCACTTAATGGGTAACCACAACGTTCACATTGAGGATGGGGCACAAATAAAATGTCTTTTCTGCAAGAAGCACAAAACCATTGGGGATAAACACCTTTCTTTTCACACACCACACAAAGGCGAGGTAGGATGGTCTCTAAAAGTAAATCTAAAATCATGATTCAATAAGGCTTACTCCTTGCATCACTTTAGGCTTAGAAAAATCCCAGAGATCTAAAATGGTTGGAGCAATATCACACAAACGCCCAGAAGATTTGAGAGTAATCCCAGATTTTTTGGAATCAATCAGAATAAAAGGCACGGGATTTAAAGTATGACTGGTGTGAGGTGCCCCACGATTGTCCACCATTTGTTCGGCATTTCCATGGTCTGCGGTAATGAGTACAATACCATCTTGATTCAGAATAGAAGGAATAATTTCTCCCAAACATTCATCAACCACCTGCACCGCTTTAATGAGTGCATCGGGTTTTGCTGTATGTCCAACCATGTCGCTATTTGCAAAATTAAGAACGATAAATTGATATTTATTTTTTGCAATAAGCTTAATCAGTTCATCTTTTACTTGATAAGCACTCATTTCAGGTTTTAAATCGTAAGTGGGTACCTCTCGTGGAGAAGGAATTAAGACATGATCTTCACCTTCAAAAACCGTTTCACATCCTCCATTAAAAAAGAAAGTAACATGTGCATATTTTTCTGTTTCTGCAATGCGCAGCTGTTTTAATCCATTTTCACTCACAATTTCTCCAAGAGTTTGAGTCGGATGACTGGATACAAAAGCAACAGGAAGCGAAAAACTGGCATCATAAAGAGTCATGCAAACAAAACACGAAAGCTCTGGGAAAAATTTGCGTGGTATTTCTTGAAAATGAGAGTCGGTTAAAATACGTGTTATTTCACGGGCCCGATCGGCACGAAAATTAAAAAAAATAACAACATCCTGATCAGAAATAGCACCAACAGGAAAACCATCACCATCAACTACTGCCTGGGGTACAATAAATTCATCATAAATTCCTTTTTGATAAGATTCGTGAACAATGCTCAAAGCATTGGTTTTGCCAATTTTATTCAAACCAACTAACACCTCATAGGCTTTTTCAATTCTCTCCCATCGTTTATCCCGATCCATGGCATAAAAACGTCCCATCACACTGGCAATAGTGCCCACACCAATTTGTTTTATTTTTTCTTCTAATTGTCTGATACATTTTTCACCATCATTTGGAGCCGTATCTCTACCATCCAAAAAACAATGCACATAAACTTTGGTAAGCCCTTTCTTTTTTGCTAATTCGAGCAACGCATAAAGATGATCCTGATGACTATGAACAGCCCCGTCTGAAACTAAACCCATTAAATGAAGCCCAACATTTTTTTCTTTTGCAGTTTTTATGGCTTGCAAAAAAATTTCGTTTCTAAAAAAAGAACCGTTCTCGATCGCCTGATAAATTTGTGAGAGACCTGAATAAATAATTCTGCCGGCACCTATATTCATATGGCCCACTTCTGAATTACCCATAATACCTTGGGGCAGCCCCACAGCAGGACCGGAGGCATTAAGTTCAGTATGAGGATAATTTTTCCAGTAAAAATCAAAATTGGGTTTTTGAGCAAGGGCAATTCCATTGTGGTTTGTACCACAACGCAAACCCCATCCATCAAGAATGATCAAAGCAATAGGTTGTACTACATTAGTCATGACGAGTGGCATATTTTCTAGCTTTAACAACCAAGGGAATGGCATCATGCCATAATTCTTCGAGACGATAAAACTGGCGCGTTTCATTTAAAAAAAGATGACAAACACAATCACCATAATCCAAAAGAATCCACTGGGCTGTCTCAAAACCTTCCCATCCCAAGGGTTTTCTTTTAAATTTCTTCAACACTTTTTCCTCTATTCTTTCGGCAATAGCGATAGCCTGGCGTGTATTACTAGCCGAGGCTATCACCATGTAATCAGTAAAACTTGATTTGCCTCTTAAATCAAGAACCACAATACCTTCTGATTTCATATCCAATAAAACACGATGAATTTCTAAAAGATATGCAGGTGGAGCTGAGGGTGTTACCTTTTTTTTCTTTACCTGCTTTTTCTTTACTTGTTTTTTCTTTTTTGTTTGTTTCATTTTCTAACCTGTCCGTTTCCACGGACCACAAACTTTGTTGTTGTTAATTCGTTTAAACCCATGGGGCCAAAGGCATGGAGCTTCGTGGTAGAAATGCCTACTTCGGCTCCCAAACCAAGCTGCCCACCATCATTAAATCGTGTGGAAGCATTAACAAGGATACAAGATGAATCCAATCCCGTGATAAAAAGGTCAGCATTTTTTTTGCTCGATGTTAAAATAGCCTCGGTATGAAGTGAGCCATACTTGCGGATAAAAGAAATAGCCTCTGCAATATTTTTTACAACATGAACAGAAAGAATTAAATCGAGATATTCAGTTGACCAATCTTTTTCGGTAGCTTTTTTAATCCCAGGAATTATTTTGCAAGCAAGAGAATCGCCACGCAATTCAACTTTTTGTTTAGCAAAAATTGATTTTAAAAGTGGAAGAAATTTTTTAGCAATTTTTTGATGAACCAAAATATTTTCTACGGCATTACAGACACCAGGTCTTTGAACTTTAGCATTTTCGATGATACGAATGGCTTTTGATATAAGAGCTGATTCATCTACAAAAATAGTGCACACTCCTTTATCATGCTTAATCACTGGGATTTTGGAATGTTTTTCCATAAAACGCATCAATCCTTCCCCACCACGCGGGATGATCAGATCAATCAAATGAGAAAGTTGAAGCATATCAATCAAAATTTTTCTTTCTGGAGTGGGAATAAAAGTAATAGCGGAAACTGGTAGTTTATTTTTGATTAAAACTTTTTGAAGCAGAGCAACTAAGGTTTGATTTGAATGAAAAGCTTCAGACCCCCCACGCAACACAACAACATTTCCAGATTTAAAACAAAGTCCAGCTGCATCAACTGTAACATTTGGTCTGGCCTCATAAACTATCCCAATCACTCCCAAAGGAATTCTCATTTTTGAAATTTTAAGACCATTAGGCCGTTTCCATGAAGAAACAAGAACACCCACAGGATCGGGCAGGCGAGCAACATTCTCCAGAGCTTTGGCCATTTCTTCAATTCTTTTTTTATTGAGAAGCAAGCGATCGATAAAAGCACAAGACAAACCTTTTTTTTCTGCGAATTTGATATCGTAAGAGTTGGCTAAAAGAATTTTTTTGAAATTTTTTCTTAACGTCTTGGCCATTTCAACCAAAACTTTATTTTTAGTTTTTGTAGGAAGATGGGCAATAAGTGGGGCAGATTTTTTACTTTGGATGATTAATTTTTCGAGCTGAATTTTATTCATCTTTTTTTATTTGAAGGAAGAAAAAGCGTTCCTACATCTTCGTGGTTTATAATTTGAGATAAAATTTTTTGTGAGCCTCCATGAGCCACCAATGCAGGAATACCATTTTGAGTAACATGTTTAGCGGCAAGCAGTTTGGTAACCATCCCTCCTATACTTTTTTCACTTTGGCTTCCACCTGCAACAGAAACATGGCTTTTATCGATCTTGGTTACAACCGATACTCGCTTTGCATGAGGATGGGTTTTAGGATCTTTATCATAAAAACCATTGATATCACTAAGCATCACAAGCAAATCAGCTTTAACAAGCCTTGCCACAAAGGCTGAGAGTTGATCGTTATCGCCAAACTGAATTTCATCAACCGACACGGTATCATTTTCGTTTACAATGGGAACAATTCCTTCACGTAATAGTTCCATAATGGCATGCTGTGCATTACGATAGCGTTTTTTACTTTTAAAATCGTCCCTGGTTAAAAGAATTTGTGCCACTTTCATTTTATTTTTGGCAAAAATATGAACAAAGTGTTGCATTAATACAGGTTGACCCAAAGCCGCTACGGCTTGTTTGTGTTCTAATCTCTCTGGCCTTTTGTGCAAGCCTAAGGCATGCATGCCACAAGCAATAGCTCCCGATGAAACTAAAACCAAATGTATCTTTCTTTGCTTAAGTAAAAAAACTTGTTTGCTTAAGTTTCGAAAAAAAGCTGTATTAATTCCAGAATTTTTTGTTATCAACCCACTACCAATTTTAACAACGAGTGTTTTAATTTTTAAAATTTTTTCTGTTCGCATTTTATTGATCCTGTTTATCCCCCAAAGTTTCTCTTAAGTAATCAAGAAATTCATCCAATCCAGCCCTAGTGACAGCTGAGATCACAAAAACCTTCCGACCCATTTTTTTAAAGGGCTCAACCATCTTTTTTAACTCGTCCTCATTGCTTATCAGATCTTTTTTAGTCAAAGCAATGACTTCGTTTTTTTTTTCAAATTCTGGGTTGAAATGCAGCAGTTCTTTTCGGATCATTTCATAGCGCTTTTCTACTGGCAACACCTCATCAGGAGACAGGCTAATTAAGTGTACAAAAATGCCTGTGCGCTCGATATGTTTTAAAAAACGATCTCCCAAACCAACCCCTTCGTGGGCCCCCTCAATAAGGCCTGGAATATCGGCCATGGTAAAAGGATGATATCCCATCACCACACCAAGATGAGGAGTAAGAGTGGTAAAAGGATAATCTGCAATTTTTGGTTTTGCATGAGTTGTAACCGAGAGAAGGGTAGATTTTCCTGCATTAGGAAAACCAATTAAACCTACATCGGCTAAAAGTTTAAGCTCTAATCTTAAGTTTTTTTCTTCGCCTGGAAGTCCAGGCTGGGCATGATCTGGAGCTTGATTGATTGAGCTTTTAAAAAAAGTGTTCCCTCTTCCACCTAATCCTCCTTTTACAGCTAAAAAATGTTCTTCTCCTTCTTTAAAATCTTTCAAAAGCTCCCCTGTATCGTTGTTATAAATCAAAGTACCAACGGGCACTTTAATAATAATATCTTGACCATCTTTTCCATCCTTCATACTTCCCATGCCATGCTCGCCACGCTCCGCCTCAAAATGCCTCAGGTATTGGAAATCAATTAAGGTAGACATTCCTTCATCCGATTGAAAAATCACATGCCCACCCCTGCCTCCATTTCCTCCATTAGGACCACCCAATGGAACAAATTTTTCACGTCGAAAAGAAACACATCCCTTCCCACCATGACCGGCCGTTACTGTAATAAGTGCCTCATCGATAAACTTCATAATTCACTTCTACTGCTGTTGCAAAAAAACACATACTGTCAATAAATTGACGTTCGTGTCAATTTGAGAGAACCTTTTTACTTCTTTTTTAAAAACAAGAAAAGGTTAAAAGTATACTCATAAAATTATAATTATTTCATGTATTTATCAATAAATATTCTATTCTTTCTGGCACAAACCTTGCTGTGTAAGGAGGCTATGCGAGGGGGAAATGTACTTCGAATTCTATTGCTTTGTGGTGTATTGGCTACCACTGTCGTTAATTGCAACGAAACCGACCCTAGCCTCATGCAAAATTTTGGTTCTTGTTCCCCCAATAATTTAGGTGGAAATTTTGATAGCAGCGAAAGTAGCGGGGCACTAGAAGCGGGTTACCCTGTTGATATCCCAGCCCCCTTAGCTAAAAGCATTGATGGTATTGATGGCAGCTCCGTAACCTTTCATGAAGGGGTTTCTTCTAATATCTCAACTGAATTTCTTATCTCAACTGAATATGTTGAAACAAGTTATGTAGGAAAAGTAACCTTCAAGAAAAAAAATGGAGATAATGGCGATGTATTTGTTGTTAAAGATGGAGTGATTGTACAAACTCTCACTCCTGATTTTGATGGCGATGCTTACATCTACACCCTCTGGATTGCTACAAGCGATTTGGATAACGATATTTTCTTGGTTGTGCCTGGATCGGGATCAAAAGTTGTATCGGGGGCAAGTACTGGGGATGTGAGCTTCCCGGTGACCATACGTGTAACACAAAGTTTAGATACGTATGTGCTTACGGTTCTTATTACTGCAACTGCCATCACTGTTCAAGATACCGATGTTCAAGCAGAGATTAAAGAAACCTTTCCCACTTCCATTGATACCGGGGATATTATTGCTACCGCTACAAATGATTCAGGAATTTTACTTACTCAAATTAATTACAAAGAAAATGTAAACTCAGTTTATACACAAGTTGATAACGAACCTCATGCTCTCAAAAGTCCAGACTCCGAGACCGTTTATTTTCTTGATGAAGAAAGTGATATCTTCAAAATAGATCCAGATAGCTTAGATGAAATTACACTTGTAGATTTTAGTGGTAATATCCCTGGAAGAGATTTTGATATCAGAGGGAATTTTATGACTTTTATTATTAGAGTAAGCCATAATTCTGGCCCAACTACTTCTTCTATGGCCTTTAAAGACATAGACACTGGAGTAGATTTTATCCCTCCCCTAGACCCCGCAGAACAAGTGGTTACAAAAATGCATGTTACCTGGTTTGACGAAAGTAAAATTATTGTTGGGAAAAAATTTGCGGATGGGACTACCGCACTGCAAATATGGAATGTTGGACCTTACTTAATTGGTGCAGCCACTAGCCCTAACATAGAATTCAATTATACAGGAGTGTTAACAAACATTGGACACATAACTACCGATGATGGTGCCCTGGGAAATGCTTTCTTTGAATGTAATGATGGCGAAATTTGCAAGATCAATCAAGACACCAAAGAAGTCGAAGTGATTGTAAGCAGTAATCTCTATAAAGCTGACAATCCTGTTTTGGCTTCTCCTTATAGCTATTTGATGTTTGAGGCCATTCGAGATGAAAATCCCGCACCAGTGCTTGGTGTTTATTCTTTAGAGACAGAAACCGTCACACCTGTAGCCATGGGACAATTTGCAACTAGAGTTGCTGGCAAACCCAACTTGATAGCTTATATTGGAAAATTAAAAACAGAAGAAATTCAGGTAGCTCTTACCAATTTAGGAAATATTCCCAAACTTACTCAAACAGATCTGTCCATCACCCCTACTTCCATTTACAAAGGACTTGATTATATTACTTCACTTTCAGGCGTAGGCGGAATTCCTCCCTACACTTTTAACCTTGTTTCTGGAACTGGAATCCTGGATACAAGCTTGGGTCTTTTTAAAGGCACGGGCGTAGGAGCTGCTACTATCAAGGTAAAGGATGATGCTGGAAGCCAAGCTGCAGCAACCGTTACAACCATAGCCCACGGAGGACTTGACCCATCTTTTGCTGAAAATGGAATTGCAACTAACGATCTAGGTACCAATGATGGTTTAAGAACCGTTACTATCAATAGCAATGGTAAAATTATAGCAGCAGGAGTGGTTACCCAATCGGGGCAACAAAACACCTTGGTCGTTCGCTATAAAGCTGATGGCAGTTTAGATACTACCTTTGACACCGATGGAGTAGCTACTTTTAATGTGGCCGATGGGGCTGATAGAGCACAAGCTATCATCATTGATTTACAAGGACGTATCTTGATTTGCGGTCTCCTGACTAATGCCACCCCCAATAAAGATGCCTATGTCATGCGACTTACAGCAGCAGGGGCTTTGGATAGTACTTTCGCAACAGGCGGTCTTAATAAATTAGCTTACTCCGCTAGCGTTGATGATGCTTGCCATGGCATGAACATTGGTACCGATGGCTCTATTTATGTTGGTGGTGATATATCAGAGAGTTCTAGTGTCTTTGTAGTTTCCAAACTCGATACCTCTGGAAATTTAGACAGCTCTTATGGAACAAGCGGCTCCACTAAAATTAGTTTTGGCACTGGAGATGCCATACTCTCCGATATCGTTATCAGTAACACCAATCAAATTTATGCGGGAGGAAGTTATACTCCAGATGGCTCGAGCAATTCTGATTTTGCAATGGCCAAGCTTAATGCAAGCGGCGTGCTTGATACTTCTTTTAGTACAGACGGCATCACAACTACTGATTTTGGAGGAGATGATGTGGGTGGTAAAATGTTTTTTCGTGCAGCTGCTCCTAAAGACAAAATCTTTATGGCAGGCACTACCACTGCTTATGGTACAACAGATATTGCTGTACTAGCCGGTTTTTCAGATGGAAACCTAGATACCTCATTTGATAGCGATGGCCTAGTTACCCTGATTGATGCCGATGGAACTGATGGAGATGGAGATATTTTGTATACAGACAATGGGCTTTTCATTACAGGAGCTATGAGTTCGGGCTCAGAACTAGATTGGGCCGTTATACGATTAAAAGCAGATGGTACAAGAGATACCGATTTTGGTGTAGATGGTATTGCAAACATTGATATAAATGCAGATGATAAACCAAGAGGCATCATGCTGGATTCAGATAAACGCATCATTACCGTTGGTGGAACCGATACGGGTTCTGATGTTCATTCTGTTGCGATAAGAATGTGGCCTTAAGAAGTGGGAATAATGCTTACTTTTTGCCGGCCACCTGCGGCATGAGAAAATTGCACTTTTCCTGTAACCTTGGCAAACAAGGTGTAATCAGAACCAACTCCAACATGAAGACCTGGATGAACACTGGTCCCTCGTTGACGAACTAAAATTTCACCAGCATTTACAAGCTGTCCACCAAAACGTTTAACGCCTAATCTTTGCCCATGGGAATCACGTCCGTTTCTAGATGAACCGCCTGCCTTCTTGTGTGCCATAGTAACCTCTAAGCTTGGATATCCTCAATGGTAACACGGGTTAAATACTGTCTATGCCCCTGTTTTTTATGATACCCTTTGCGTCTTTTAAACTTGCCAACAATTATTTTCTTGCCACGACCCTGGCTTACAATTTTGCCTACAACCTTAGCTCCAGCAATATAGGGAGTTCCAATGGATGTTTTATCTCCATACACCAAAATCACTCGATCAAAAATAACAGCATCCCCAGGATTACCTTCGACTTTATTCACTAAAATCTCATCACCCTTAGAAACCTGGTATTGTTTGCCACTTGTTTCAATCACAACTGTCATAAAATCTCCAAAAAACCTTTTAATTTCAGAAGCCTGCTCTTATATGTTGTCAGAAAAAACTTGTCAAGATTTAGATGGCTGGGTCTTTTTAGGGGGAGGGCTTAAAGGAGGAGGGATAACTGGTTTAGTCTCGGGTGGAGATTCTTTTTTCATTTCATTACTTTGTTTTTTTTTGACAAAGCTCCCATCCGCCAATTGAGGATTTAAGGTTGTAATAATTTCATCATCTACCCTTAAATTTCCATCAATCACGAGCTCGTCCCCCATTTCTTTTTTTACTTGAACAGGAACAAGTTTTGCACGCGGCCCTGCCAAGGCATACACCACTTGGCCAGAAGGTCCATCTACCACAGCATGTTTAGGGACCACCAAAAGTTTATCCACCTTGCGTGTGGTAATCACAGCACGTCCCTCTAAGCCTTCTTTAATCAAACCACGATCGTTAGGAATATGAACACGCATTTCGAGAGCTTTTTTAACAGGATCGATGGAAGGACTAATAAAAAAAACGCTCGCCTCGGTGATGATATCAGGAGCAGAAATAGGGTGTACCTTCACGCCAACCATTTTATCAACATAAGAACTTATTTCTTTTGGAATATGAAAAACAAGGGTGACAGGATTTAAATTCACCAAGTCAAAAACTGGATTTTTTGAAGCAGCTTGGGCTCCTTCATTGATATAACTTTTACGCACCATCCCTGCAATAGGAGCTTTTACAGTAAGCAATTCTAAACGTTTTTGAATATCATCAAGTTCGCGATCGAGCCTTTCTTTTCTTGCCTCTAAAACTCGGATATCAGCCTGATCGGGCTTGGGGGTGGCTTCTGCTACTGGTTTTTCTTCTAAATCAGGGTCTCCTGTTGGTTTAGGAATGGGTTTATCCCTCGCTTCTTCATCTAAAAAAAGAGGCTCTTGATTTTCTGCTTTGGGCTGATCAGCTTCTGGGACATAGGGTCCTGGTGCTTGCGCTATAAAGCGCAGGCGATCAATGGCTTCTTCGGTTTCTTTGGCTTCTTGTACTTTTTGATCGTAAAAACTTTTTAAATCTTCGGTTTTTAATTGACAAAGGGGATCACCAAAATTCACCATGTCTCCTTCATTGACCATCATTTTTTCAACTAAACCTCCTACCTCAGCAATAACAGTGACTTTTTCAGAGGCTTCAAAAATACCTTCGGCAAAAATCTCGCGGGGCATTTCTTGCAAACGTGGTTTGATGGTTTGTACCTCAAAGACAAGATCACTAGGGCCTGCAACTTTTTGCTTGGTTTCGAGAGCACAGGTATCAAGAAAACTTAAACTAAAACCTATCAGGGGAAATAAAAAAACTTTTAAATTCATGAGGTGGGCTATAAGAACTAGTTGAAAAAAAGACACAAATCAATGAAAAATCAACCATGAAACAAATTCTTCTCCTGTGTGCTGCCAAACCAGAATGGGCATCACTAAAAAAATTTTTGGATTTTAAAAAGCAAGAAGGGCCTCTTCCCTTTTTTCATGCCAAAACCAAGCATATAAGCATTACATTAGTGCAAATTGGCATTGGGATAGCACAGGCCAAAAAAAGTATTCTCTCGCTTCTCTCTATCATTCCTCCCCCCGATGAAATTATTCATTTTGGAGTTTCAGGAAGCCTTGTCCCAGATCTTGAATCCGGAGATGTTGTTATTCCCTCTCATGTTTTTTTTCATACCCAACAATCCTTGGAGTGTCATTTAGCTCTTAGGCAAAAACTAAAAGAAGCCACCTTAGAAGCTCAATTAAAAGTAATAGAAGGAGACCTGTTAACCAGCCCTTTTGTTCTTAAAACAGAACAAGAAAAAAAAGAAGCTCATCAAAAAACCAAAGCTTTTATTGTAGATATGGAAACCCATCCGGTGCTTCAAATTTTTACCACAAAAAATATTCCATATGCTGCCTTAAGAGTTATTTTTGATACGCTTTGCGTAGATCTTTCCAATTTGGATGATGCGGGCATGATGGATGAAATGGGGAATATAAGTACCACCAAAACATTGGGAACCTTGGTTAAGAAACCAAAAATGATTTTTGAACTCTTGCCTTACAGAAAATTATTAAGTTTATGTCAGATTCGATTGGGTCTTGTTTTAGAAAAATATTTACAAAAAACTTCCATCTGACGGAGTAAAATAAGAACCCAATGCGTTTTCTGACTGATCGAGATAAAACTTGGCTCCAATGGGTTTGCCTGTCCATAAAAACAAGGCAGAACTCCAAAAAAAGTGCGGGGCTCCTCTATCAGGTAAGAAAACAAGTTGCCCCCAAAAGCCAGAACACCATAGGCCCAGTTGATTTAAAACAAAATTCCAATCATCCAATTCGAAATACTGGGGTTTCCCCTTTTGCTGGGAAATCAAAGCCACTAGGGGAGGAGAAAAGGAAAGAGATTTTAATCCCATTTCATAAGCACGTAAAACTAAAGTACTGCATTCCTTGGATGTAAGGCCAGAATGAATAGGAATGAGTTTAAAAACCCCTTCTTCTGTAAATTTTTGAAAAGCTTTTTGGATAGCCAGATGAATATCATAATTCCACAGGGTGCTAGGTGGTTCAATGCCAGGGGTTACGCAAAAAATAGAACTTACCTCTCGGGCATCTCCCAAGGCAGTAACTGTTGCATGTCTTCTTCTTTGAGACTTGGCTAATTTGCTCTCAGCAAAATTAAAAAATACTCCACGACGATCTGCTAACCTATGACTGGCTTCATTAAGCTGTCTTTGAATAAAAGACATGAGAGTTTCAATCAAACTTAAAGCCTCGTTCGATTGGTAATTTATTTTGAGTTGCGTGAGTAAATCAGAAAAGCCAGTAACACCAATCCCTAGTTTTCGATCTTGACTATGAACCTTGTCTCCTTTGGTTTCCATAATTTCGGCCAAGTTATCCAAAAAATGAAGAGAGGCTTTCAAGGTAAAGGCTAATTTTTCCCATTCGATTTGACCTTGGTACCCATGGTTGGCCAAGTTGATAAAACCTCCAAAACAAGCTTCGGATTGATGAAGAGAAATAGCCTGACGGGGAGAATATCCTTCAATAAATCCCAATCTGGGAGTGGGATTGTATTTTTCGAGTTGGTCAGAAAAAATAATATTTACCAAATCAGAATGAGGTTTTAAAGAAGCCAGTTTTAAAGCCTCAGTGATGGTTTTTTCAACAGAAGGAATAAGACCAAATTTTGTGAGGTGCCGATCTGCTAGACATAAAACCCAAGATAAGTTTGAGTCTCCTTTCAGGTTTTCAAACAAGAGATCAAAAAAACGGGAATCATCAGGATTAATATGAATCACACTTGCTGTGGGCTCTTTGTTTTCTTTACACATCATACGTGCAGATAAAATTAATTTTATTAAATCCCCGGCCTCGGGCAAGTTGGCATCAGCTTGAGGAATTTTTACCAAATTAATCAGACAGGAAATTCCCTGTTTCCAAAGCCTTCCTGCCTTTTTAAGATTATCTAGCATTTCTTCTAAATGCTGGCCCAAAAAGAGAGCCATTGTAGGATACAAAGGGCCCCTTCCAAAGTTTTTCAAAGAATGAGGATGGGGAAAAAACAATCCCTCATGTAAAATTTTTTCAAAAATTTTCATCGTACTTTCAATTTTAGCTAAAGGTTCATACCGTTGGTCAATACGGGCCATATCTTTTGCAATCCGAGATAAAAATCCTCTGGCATCTTCTAATAAATTTCCCTTGGCATTGCGGAGGCAATAATTTTCTTCTAAAATTTTTAAACCGATAGCAGGCAGAAGTGTAGACGAAAACCTGGATTTAGGCATTTGTGGAGCAGGAGTAACCAATTCTTGTTTGGTTTCCTGTTTTTGGGGGCGGGCCAAAATGGCAAGAATATCCTCTGAAAGGCTATCTTGCGCCGGGGGAATCATTGGCTTTGTTTGCTCTAAGGGGAAAACTTTTGGCAAACCCATCAAACCCAATTCTTTTAGTTTTGTAAAAACAGCATCATCTAAAAAGGCTGGGCTCACCCACTCTAGCTCTTTTTTATTCAGCTCTTTTTCAATTTCATCAGCAATAAGCCTCGCCATGGGTTCGGTTAGTTGTTCATGTTTTCTAAGCAGATCTAAAACAAAAGTGTCTTTTTTAAACCGAACAAGACCCTTAAAAGCCATAGAATCTGGCTTGTCTTTTTTGTTCGAATTTTTAGGAAACAAAGCCATGGGGAATAAGTTTATCGTAAGACAATATTTGTTTAGGTGTCAACCCATGTCTTTGGATGATAATATATATGGCAATTATACCGGAAAAATGCCGACTAGTAATACATTTTTATGATATCAATTATTTTCCTCGTAACGCTGGTTAAGGGGTAATTGATCAATTGTGCCTTTGAAACCATTTTGCCTTCACCTTGGAATAATGTTTTGGATTTTGAATGAACGAGGTAGGGATAAACCTTCATCCTGCGATTCATAATAGAATGTTTAAGCAAGGGGAGGTTTTCTTTAACCTTAATATTTCTAAGACCAGTTTTTTGAAGTTCTTTTTTCAAAAGAGAAAAATCTTTTGCAACTTCCTGCTCTACTTCTAAAAGAGGAAACTCCCACTGATTTCCCAAAACCTCTCCCAACTTTCTTTTCCTTAAAAGAAATTTTGAATCTTTTGTTAAAATTAAGCAAGCCAACCATTGATCTACATACCTGGTTTTTGTTTTTTTAATTGGATAGTTTTCACTTGTACCAAGGTGCCCCACCTTGCAGTGAGATAAAACAGGGCAAATGAAACAACTGGGATTTTTAGGTGTGCAAACAGTTGCTCCCAACTCCATCATGGCCTGGTTAAAATCCCCTGGATTTTTTTGATCTAAAAGTTGATTGGCCACCTCTTGAACAAATTGTTTAGTAGAAGCCTCTCCAATATCTCCACCATATGCTTTCAGGCGTGTAACAACACGCATCACGTTTCCATCAACAACGGCCACAGGCTCGCCAAAGGCAATGCTGGCAATAGCTGCAGCAGTATAGCTACCCAACCCTGGTAATTCCATCAATTGAGTTTTTGTTTTTGGAATTTCTCCAGCTTGTTCAGCAATAACGAGGCGGGCTGCTTTTTGAAAATTTCGAATGCGATTATAGTAACCAAGACCTGCCCATAATTTTAAAAGCTCAGCTTCTGAAACTTTGGCTACATCTTCAAGTGATGGGAGTGTTTTTAAAAAACGGTTGTAATAGGGGATAACAACTTCAACTGTTGTTTGTTGAAGCATAATTTCGGAAAGCCAAATTTTGTAAGGATTAGAGGTGTGCCGCCACGGGAGATTGCGTTTATGTTTAGAATACCACGTTAAAAGAGACTTTCGAAAATCAGGCAAAATAAAATTCAACATCATTGGGGTAAGATGTCATCCTTCGTCGTCTTTGGGACTCCTCAGGATGACACCCCAATTCCTTAGTTTTGCCTACAAATCCTGTGGTTTAACCGTAGAGCGACGATTGGCCTTGGTTCTTTCCACTGCGCAATCAAGCAATGCATAAACTTTTTTGCTGATGGCATCAATTGCATCTGATGAGGTCATGCATTTTTTAGATTTAATGTAAGAACGTACCTTGCTTGCAACCACAAGGACTTCTTTTCCACCTTTTTTAGCCATATTAAAGTCTCCTTTGTTTAAAAGTAAAAAATAGAAAGTTATCTTAAACACTTTTTTTGACGGGGCCAAGACTTTTTTAATGTGTTTTGACTCTTTTTACTGGATTTTAGGTTTTAATTCCCTATAATCATTTCTAAGAGGGATATCTTGGATTCAGAAAAAGGAACCAACGCAGAAATTCGCGAATATTTACGTCTTCAAGGCAAGCGTTGCTTGAAAATTACACCTCATTCCTTTAATGCCGATGGTTCTCAAAATTTTCTTTGTACTGTTGTTTCTCCTGCTGGGAAAAAAGAAACCGTGCTCGTTCATTTCCAAAATTTTTCAAAACCAGATCTTTCTCTCGAAAAAACTCATTGTCTGATTTAATTTCTCACCCACCCCTTATTTGAAAGAAATTTTATTATAACGAAAACAAATGTGGGTGATGCCGGGATCGAACCGGCGACCCGCTGATTAAGAGTCAGCTGCTCTACCAACTGAGCTAATCACCCAAGGCGGTGATGCATAAAACAGGAAGTAAACAAATGCAATAAGGGAAAGTAAACGGTTATTTCTTCTTATCCAATACCAATTTCATCATCTGTTCTAATTCTGGCAAATCTTTCGTGGCGGTTTCCCACACAATGTCTAAGTCGATTTAAATCTGCTTCTTTGCCTTTAATGGACATAAACTACTTCTGCATTTTGAAAAATATCGTTTCGGAAATAACGGCTTAATTCCTTGGATGTTTTGAAATCAATTTTTTTGTTGTTTAAAATCAAACTTAATTCGTTTTCCATTTTAACCATGTCAAATAAACTGGGCTTAAAATGAGAGCCAAATTCTACCATCACATCCACATCGCTCTCCTCATTAAATTGATCTGTGAGAACAGATCCAAAAAAAGAAAGTTTTTGAATATGGTTTTTTTTGCAAAATTCTTCAATTTTTTGGTGGGGAAGTGGAATATGAATTTTAGATTGTAAATGGTGATCTGTTGGGTTTTCTTTTAAAAGGTATGACTCTTGAATAATAAGATCAAGCATTTCACTTTTGGTTTTTTTTCTCCTTTTTGCAGCCATCTCAAGCTGAAATAAAAAGGCGGGATCCATGGTAAAAGAAGTACGAACCCTTTTTTTTAATCCCTTTAAAGGTCTGCCAACTTTTAACAAAGATCTTGTTTCCATTAATTAAGTATTACTTAATTAGACTAATTAGTCAATACTTAATTATTTTCCCCCAATTCCACCAAGGCTTCCCGGAGATTTTTATCATGCTTGTGACTTTCAAAGCGCGAGAGCACACTATATACACAAGGCACTACAAACAAAGTAAGGAATGTAGAAACCATCACACCTCCAATAACCACCAGTGCCATGGGAACACGCGTTTCGGCCCCAGGCCCTAAACCGATGGCTGGTGGAATGGCTCCAGCAATGGTTGCAAAGGAAGTCATTAAAATGGGGCGTAAACGAACGGGACAAGCTTCCATCAAGGCCTCGTGTAACTTCAACCCTTTTTTGCGTCTCTCGTTGGTAAAATCTACCAACAAAATTGAATTTTTCTTCACAATCCCCATCAACAAAATAATTCCAATCATGCTGTAAATATTAAGCGATTGCTGCCCTACCAGTAAGGCTAAAAAAGCACCCGTCATGCTAAAAGGCAAGGCCATCAAAACGGTTACGGGATGAATAAAACTATTAAACTGCGAACCCAAAACCATGTAAGCTACAAAAATTCCTAAAACCAGGGCGATGATTAAACTTTGAAAAGATTCGGCAAAAGTTTGTGAGCTTCCTGAAAAAACAACATGGTAGTTTTCTGGCAGGCTTTGCCTAGCAATTTTTTCTACCATTCCCAAAGCCTTAGCCTGAGAAGAACCCTGTTTAACATTAGCAAAAACACTAATGGCCCTTTCCCGATTTCTTCTCGAAATATTAATCAAAGTGGATTCTTCTTTTATCTTTACTACATCAGCCAAACTAACCAACTCTCCATGCATATTACGAACCCAAATAGCACTAATGTCTTCAGCTGTTTTTCTATTTTCCCCTTGCAAACGCACACGAATATCATAACGCTTGCCGTTCTTTGTAAACTTACCTACACGTTCCCCACCAATAGTGGCATTAATGGTCTCAGCAATAGAAGTGATACTCACTCCCCTTTTGGCAGCCTGAGCCCTATCGGGAGTAATACGTAACTCGGGCATACCTAAGTCGTAATCACTATCAATATCCTCCATCAAACCCGTTGTTTTCATTTTTTCCATTACCGTGGCACTTAAAGTGCCCAGTTGATTCCAATCAGGACCACGAATAGAAAATTCGACAGGAAATCCTCTTTGTGCTGAAAAACCAGAAAGAGAAGGATCTTGAACAACAGCCTGAGAAACACCCGGAATTTTGTTTATTTGAGATCGTAAAGTTTGCATCACATCCTGTCCGGTTTCATGATGCCAACCTTTTTTAGGGCGCTCATCCCTGGGTTTTAAAGTTACAAACATCATGGCTGTATTTACTTCGCTTCCACCAAATCCACCAACCGCCACATAGTATTGAGCAACAGAACCTAAACCACTCACAATACTTTCTGCTTTTTGAGCTACCCCATCAGTAAAAGATAAAGAAGAACCCAGAGGTGTTTTTAAACGAATTAAAAGACGCCCCTGATCTTGAGAAGGCACAAATTCCTTGGGAATAAAAACAACCAAAACTAAGGAGAAAAGAAAAAAAGAAAAAGCAGCAATAATCACTCGTAAGCGATTATCCAAAGACCAGCCCAACCCCTTGCGATATAATGCAGTTAATAAGCGCATCAGGTGATCTACTTTTTGAGCCATTTTTGAAGTATGAGCTATTTGCAAGTATTGAGAACACCGCATGGGAGCTAACGTTAGGGCCTCCAGCAAAGAAAGCAAAACTGCAACCGACATGGTAATACCAAATTGAAAAAAGAATTTTCCCACGATGCCCTTCATAAAAACCACGGGAAGAAAAATAGCTAAAATAGAAACAGAGGCCGCCATGGCTGCAAAAGTAATTTCACGTGCACCTACAATGGCAGCTTTTACGCGCGAAAAACCCATTTCACAATAACGCACAATATTTTCTAAAACCATAATAGCGTCATCCACAACAATACCAATGGCCAGAGCCAAGCCTAAAAGGGTAAATGTGTTTAAAGTAAAACCCATGAAGTAGAGAAAAATAAAGGAACCAACAATGGAGGTAGGAATAGCCAGCAAAACATTTACAGTAGAACTCCACGATCCCAAAAAAAACCAACACACAATTCCAGTTAAAATGGCTGACAAAATAAGAGTAAAATTAAGTTCGTGAGTAGAGTCTTCGATAAACTTGGTGGTATCAAAAACAACTCGCAAACTGTATTGAGCTGGAAGTGTTTTTTGAATTTCTGCTACTTTTTCTTTTACAGCCCTAGCCACAGCCACCGCATTAGAACCTCTTTGTTTTTTAATTCCTAACCCAACGGCAGGGACACCCATATGGCGTGAAATACGACGAATATCATTAAGCCCATCTTCAACAAAGGCAACGTCCCCCACACGAAGAGTATTCCAAATGGGGGTTCCTCCACGACGGGGAATAATGATATTTTGAAATTCGTGGGCACTTCCTGCTTCACCCATCACACGTACATTCATTTCTTTTGGACCTGCTTCCATATATCCAGCAGGCTTTTCCTGATGTTCATCTCGAATGGCTTGCGAAACATCACCAACGGTAATCTGGAATTGATCCATTTTGTTACCATCCAACCAAACTCGAAGATTGGGATCAATATATCCCCCAAGCATTACATCCCCAACGCCTGGCACCGTGGTGATTTTATCTTTTAAAACATCGTGCGTGTAGCTCATTAATTCTCTTAAAGACACATTGCCTGATAAACCCACCCACATAATGGGCTGATCTTCTGGGTTAGTTTTAGTGACCACCGGTGGATCAATTTCATTGGGAAGATTTTTTTGTGCCTGGGCAATTTTAGTTTGTACTTCTTGAAGAGCCAAATCGATATCTCGGTTTAATTCAAATTCGATGGTAATATTGGCCCGTCCCTGACGAGACACTGATGAAATTTCTTTGATACTTTGAACCGTCATCAAGGCATCTTCGATCACATCGGTTACCTGGGTTTCCATCACCTCGGGGGCAGCACCCTCCAGATCAACACTCACATTCACCACCGGGAAATCCACATCTGGCAACTGGCTAATCCCCATGCCGTTAAAGCAAAGCCAGCCAATCACAATTAAACCCATCATGAGCATCCAGGCAAAAACAGGCCGTTTGATGGCAAGATCAGATAAAGTCATAAGGGCAACTCCTGTCCTGAAGCAATCAGAAGGTCTAAGTAGTAAAGTTTAGTCTGAAAGAAAGCTAAATTAAATTGAATGCGTCTTTCTTGCCATTCTTGTAAACCTTGCAAAACATCCAGGTTGTTCACTCCATTCAAGCGATATTCTTTTTCTAAAGAAATGTAATGCGCCTCAGCTTTTTTTTCTGCAATTTTTAATGCCTTTGATTCGGCCTGTGAGGCAAAAAAATGATGATAGGCTTGGGTTAGTTCTAAAATTGCTGTTCTATTGCTTTCTTGTTCTTTCAATTTCGTTTGTTTTAATTCGGCACTAGCTTCTTTGATGTTTCCATAGGTACTTGCTGAAAAAAGAGGAACACTCATTGTAAAATTAACATCCCATTTAATGTCTTCTTGATACCCCGTACGATACGGGTAATAATTGCCAGTAACATCCAGGTCAGGAAAAAGTTCTCCCTTGTTATAATTCAACTGCCCCCTAGCTAATTTTGTTTCTGCCACAGCTGCTTTAAGATCAGCTCGATTAACCAACATGGTTTGATAAGTTGCTAAGGAAGGAACACTTTGGGGAGTAGAAAATTCATCAATCAATTTTTCTGTTAGTTTTTTACCAACTAAAAAACCCAACATATCTCTGGCTGCTTCAATTTGACCCTTTAGTTTTTCTTGTTTGGCCTTCGTGGATGCTACTTCAGATTCAGTACTTAAAAATTCACTTTCCCGAGATTGCCCCAAAGCAACTCTTTCTTTGAGTTCAATCCATCTTTTGGCAAGGGTGGAAAGAATAGATTTTTGAATGCGCATTTCGGCTTCTAGTTCTAAAACAATGTAATAAGCTTTCGCCACATCAGCAAAAAGGAGTTGTTTAGCTCTCTCAGTTGCAAGACGGTTTTTTTGCTTTTCTACATGAGCTATTTTTACAGCACGAAATTCTCGAAATCCCTGAAAAAGAGGTTGAGTCATAGTAAGAGCCACTTCGGGTTTGCTCCGTCTAGTCAAAGTGCTGGTTACCGAGGAACCACTTGCAGAGTTGCCACTTGTATCTTGAACAAATTCTGAGGCATTGGCATCTAGGCGAGGCAATACTTCTCCCAGAGCTTGAAGATAATGGGCTTCGGCAACTTTAATTGTTTCGTTTTGGATGGCCAAAGATTCACTTTGAACCAAAGCATATTGATAAGCTTGATGGAGAGTTAAAATATTTTCACCAGCCATGGTTTTGCTTCCTGTAAAAAGCATGAGAATGGAAATAAAAAATATTTTTTTCATTTTGGTTGGGGAGAAGTACGCCAAAGCCACATTCCAAAAGCAGCAAAAAGGGCTAGAAGTGCCGAAACTCTAAAGGCTAAATCGAAACCACCAAATTTCCAAAGTGAACCAAAAATAACACTTGCAGGAAGAAGACTGATGCTTTGAGTAAAGTGATAAAGACCAAAAAAAGTACCATAGTGCTCGTGGGTAGCATGTTTTAAAACCACAACTTTTTCAGGAGCTTCAGTTAAACCATAAAACATGCCAAACACTAAAAAGTTAGTTACCAAAAGTGGAAAAGGAATTTCAAAAGAAAATACAAAATAAATGAAGGCATAAAACAACCAACCCAAGCCTACCAAAAAGCCATGCCCTACCCTATCGGATATAATGCCTAAGCGACTATTGCTTAAGGCTTTCATGCCACTAAAGGCTGCCCAAAAAAGAGGAAGAGCAAAATCTGGAAGCCCCCCTTCTTTTAATCTTAAAAGTAAAAAGGCATCGGTTGAGTTGGCCAGATTAAATATAAAAACCAAACCCAAAAAAAACCAAAGACGTGCGGGAATTTTTTTGGCCGCAGCAAAAGAAAACTTTTTCTTTTCAATGGAACCCTCCACTACTTCCTCTACACGAAATAAAACAATCAAGCTGAAAAGAGCTGGAATAATGGCTAAAAAGAAAATCATTCTAAATTGCCCTGGAAACATCCACAAAAGAAAAGCACTTGATAAAGCACCAGCCACAGCTCCACAATGATCCATCATGCGATGAAAACCATAAGCATGCCCTCTGTTTGTGTGGTCTACACTTGCTGCAATTAAGGCATCACGTGGAGCGGTTCTAATGCCCTTTCCTACTCGATCACCAAAACGAAAAAATAAAACTTCATTCCAATGAGTGGCAAAACCCATACAAGACCTGAGAATAGATGAAAGTGCATACCCAATAAGCACGAGCATTTTTCTTTTTCGAATATGATCTGATAAAACTCCTGAAAATAATTTTAAAAGGCTTGATGTGGTTTCGCTGATACCCTCAATAAACCCTAGAATGAGCGGATTTCCACCCAAGATGATAGTAATATAAACAGGAAGCAGGGGAAAAATCATTTCCCCAGAAATGTCTGTAAAAAAACTAAGCCACCCTAGTTTTTTAACATTGGGTGGCAATTTTTTATGCCGACTCGAATCCAGCTTGAACATTAAATCATTTGTAACACAAAAAAACGATGAGAACAATCAATGTTGTTTTCTTGTAACTTAATTGCGATTGTGCAAGAAATAAAAGAAGGCCGAGGTGGCGGAATTGGCAGACGCGCTGGACTTAGAATCCAGTGGGGTTCCCGTGCGGGTTCAAGTCCCGCCCTCGGCACCAAATTTTGTTAAAGTGGGGAAATTATGAAGATTTTCAAATCCTCCAGGGAAGCCATGCCTTTTCTTAAAAAAGGCTGTGTACTCACCATGGGAAATTACGATGGCTTTCACCTGGGGCATCAAACCATTTTAAGCCTCTTAAAATCTCAATCTTTTAAAAGAAAGCTCCCCTCACTTGTTTATACCTTTGATCCCCATCCTGTAAAAATTCTTGCTCCAGAAATTGCTCCTCCCCTCATTAATACTTTGGATCAAAAAATAGAACTTTTACAAAAAATGAAAATTGATATTTTGGTTCTTGAAAAATTTACACCTCGCTTTGCTAAAACATCTCCTGAAGTTTTTTTTAAAACCCACTTGATGCATCACTTACATCCCCATTTTATTACTGTTGGATACGATTTTACTTTTGGTTCCAAAAGAATGGGAAATATTGAAACATTAGAGAGACTTTGTTTTGAAAATCAAATTGATGTGAAAATTGTAGATCCCAAAATGGTAGGACAAAAACTAGCCAGCTCGAGCCTTATTCGTAAACTGCTCGAACAAGGCAAGGTGGATAAAGCACGCGAATTGTTAAACCGCCCTTATTTTATGGATGGTGAAATTATCCGCGGCGAACAAAGAGGCACCATGCTTGGTTTCCCTACAGCTAATTTAAAAACAAAAAATGAAATTTCCCCAGCTGTAGGAGTATATGCTACTCTTTTTTGTTTGAATCATAAAAATTATTTAAGCGCCACTAACGTTGGACATAGACCCACCTTTGGCAAAGGAGAACTTGCTATCGAAACCCACGTTTTTGGTTTAAAGAAAAATATTTACGGAAAAAAAGTTCGAGTTTTCTTTATTAAAAAAATAAGGGATGAAAAGAAATTTGATTCTGAACAATTTTTAATTCGCCAAATTCGCTCCGATATTAACAAGGCAAAACAAATTTTAAGTCATTATCGAGAAAAACATGCCGGCTAAGAAAAAAACACAAAAACTTCTGGGAGTTATTGGTTATCCCATTTCTCATTCGCTTTCTCCTGTATTTCAAAATGCAGCCATTAAAAAATTAGGGCTCCCTTTGAGTTACAAGGCTATAAAAGTAAAACCTCAAGCTCTTGGCAACTTTGTTAGGCTTGCTTTTCAAAAAAAGTATTTGGGTTTTAATGTCACCATTCCCCATAAAGAACATATCATAAAATACCTGGATTTATTAACCCCCATGGCTAAAAAAATGGGTGCTGTTAACACGGTTAAAATTGAAAAAAATGGAAAACTCATAGGCCATAATACAGATGGGCTTGGTTATCTAGAATCACTTAAAAAAGAATGTCACTTTAATCCAAAAGGGAAACTTGTAGTACTTCTAGGTGCGGGCGGGGCCGCAAAGGCCATTGCAACAGCTCTTGGAAATGCTTCCTGCAAAAAAGTTCTCATTGCTAATCGAAACAAAAATCGGGCACCGCTTTTAGCACAGCAAATGAAAAAAAACTTTCCTCGAACACAATGGGAAACTTGTTTTTTAAAAAATATCCCTTCTTCTTTTTGGAGCAAAACCCATCTTCTTGTTAATGCAACATCCATGGGAATGAAAAATATTCCCTTGGTTCCCCTTCCCTTAGAAACACTGCATCCCCATTGCATCGTTTCAGATATTGTGTACCATCCCCTTCAAACATCTCTCTTAAAAAAAGCAAAAACTTATGGTTTGAAAATCCATCCAGGTTGGGGAATGTTACTCTATCAAGGGGCCTTAAGTTTCACTTATTGGACAAATAAAAAATCACCTCTTGCTACCATGAAAAAAAATCTCCTTGCAGCTCTTAAGACTTCATCTTAGCCTTTATTCTATGCGTCCAAGTAAAATCCATCATGACGAAAATAATCTGAATGAAAAGAAACTTTTGCGTATTATGTTTATTTGTGCCTTTTTGGGAATTTTAGCGTCTCTGATTTTACCTCTTGTGATACGCTAGACCTAGGCAAAAATGATCCAGCCTTTTTGCCTACCTTGGAAATATCGCCCCTCTTTCAAAATAATTTCTTTTCTTTTGTTTAAAAACATATTTATTTCAATAACTTATATGCATCATAAACAGGGGTTATGGCATATCAATTGCACTTTTAACCAGATGTCATGCGGGGGGATGAGGGGGGTCGTCATGACTGAGGCTATCAGCCCAAACTCTAGGGAAACATGTATTTTAATTGTAGAAGATGATCCCATCCTTTTAAAACTTTGGATTCGTCTCTCCAAAGATTTTCCAAAACACCAATTTCATATTTTTAATTCTTCACAAACTGCCCTCTTAGCCATTCAAGGGGGCCATATTAAACCAGACATTCTTTTAACTGATGTGATTATGCCTGAAATGGATGGTTTAGAATTAATTTCAAATGTTCAATCTTTTAATGCCAGCATGAAAACAATTGCCACAACAACCCACACCCGTAATGAAAAACAGTTTCAGGGAATAGCACCTTTTGTGCATGTTATCAAAAAGCCCTACAAAAACCTCGACAATTTAAGAGAACTGCTCCTCATTTTTTTAGAACAACAAAGCATTTTAGAGGATGTAGAAAAAAACGAACAACAAGGCGTGTTCGTCTGGGACCTTTAATTCACTTCAAAACCAATGGGTCAAACGGGTGACGCGACTCGGGGGACCCCCAATTTGCGCCAGCAGGCCAAAGGCCGATGCCGAAATTGGGGGTGAGGAGCGGCAGGACCCGTTTGACCAGCTGAAATAAATTATCCCAAAATTTCCAAATTTGCGTACTTCAAAAGAAGTTTTTTGATTTGCCCACTGCTAAAAGCAACAGTTAATTTAAGAGCATCATCCATCCCTTCACTGGCACGAATAGTTCCCACACCAAATTGAGGATGACGTACACGAGTGCCCCTTTTAAAAGGGTGTTGTTTTTGGCTTTGATCAAAATCGTCTTCATACCCGCGCTGATCATGTTCATCAAAATCCGTAGGGGCACCCCTCCGTGGTTGCCCAAATACAGGGCGGCCACAAGGGACCGCCCCTACAAAATTAATTAACTCTTTAGGGATTTCTTCTAAAAAACGAGAAGGAAGATTATATTGTGCCGATCCAAAAAGTTGTCTTTCGCGTACATGAGAAAGATAAAGTTTTTCCATGGCTCGTGTCATCCCCACATAACAAAGCCGTCTTTCTTCTTCAACATCATCATCTTTATCCAAAGATCGACTATGAGGAAACAAACCTTCTTCCATCCCAACCAAAAACACCACAGGAAATTCCAAGCCCTTGGCTAAGTGAAGTGTCATCAGTGGAAGATAATCAGCATTTTCATCAAAACGATCTACCTCAGAAACTAAGGCCACTTGATCTAAAAATTCCTCTAAGCTTGGATTCATGGAATTTTTAACATAATCAGCCACCACGTTAACTAATTCTTCCAAATTTTCCATGCGTGATTCTGCTTCGATGCTGTGTTCGTCTTCTAAAAATTTCCAATAGCCACTTCTCTCAAAAAGTTGGGTCATAAAACCAACCAAATCAGTTTCTTTGCGTCTGGAATTTAAATCTTCGATGAGATCAACAAACTGAATCAATTTGGTAAGAGTGCCAGAATTGAAAAGAGGGCCTAGCCACTCGCTCACTTCGTTCGCTTTGGTTAGGCCCACTACTCTCACTAAAATATCCCACAACGATACACCCTGTTCTGCTGCAAGACCCTTTAATTTTTCTAGGGTGGTTTTGCCTATGCCACGTGTGGGAACATTGATAATACGCTTCAATGCAATGGCATCAGCGGGATTGACTAAAACTTTGAGATAAGAAAACATGTCTTTTACTTCCATGCGGTCATAAAATTTCATTCCACCAACGATGAGGTAGGGAATACGATTACGTCTTAGTTCGTCTTCTAGGGGTCTGGATTGTGCATGTGTTCTATAAAAAATAGCCATCTCCGTTAATTTTTTCTTTTCCTTCCATTGAAGGATTTCTCCTACCACAAAACTTGCCTCATCTTTTTCTGTTAAGCCTTGAAACAAAGTAATGGGGTCACCCTGGTTATTTTGAGTCCAAAGGGTTTTACCCATACGTTCAGAATTTTTTGAAACCACAGCAGAAGCAGCCGTTAAAATATTTTGAGTAGAACGATAATTCTGCTCTAGTTTAACAACAAGAGTTTCGGGATAATCTTTTTGAAAATCGAGAATATTACGAATTTCAGCTCCACGAAATTTATAAATGGATTGATCATCATCCCCTACAACACAAATATTTCTGTGTTTAGCTGCCAGCATCGAAATAAAAAGATACTGGCATCGATTGGTATCTTGATATTCATCAACATGCAGGTATCGAAACTGATTTTGATAAAATTCTAAAATCTCTGGATGATTTTTAAAAAGATTTACTGTATTTAAAATCAAATCCCCAAAATCCATGGCCTGGGACTGCACTAATTTTTTTTGATAGAGATAATAAACTTCCAAAACTTTTTCTTCAAAATAATCGAGACCTGCTTTCGAAAAATCTTTTACTCCCTTACCCTGGTTTTTAGATTGATTAATTCGATAAGCTACAGCACGAGGCGCAAAAACCTTGGGATTCATTTTTAATTCTTCGAGGCATTGATTAATTAAATGCAACTGATCTTGATCGTCATAAATAGTAAAAGCGTTTTCATAACCAACTAAAGAAGCGTGTTTACGAAGCAGGCGAAGACAGAGAGAATGAAAAGTAGAAACCCACATATCTCTCGGAAGATATTTTCCCATTTTAGAGATACGTTCTTTCATTTCTCCTGCAGCTTTATTGGTGAAAGTAACTGCAAGAATATCCCAGGGGCTTATGTTTTTTTCGTGAATCAAATGAGAAATGCGACAAGTTAAAACCCGTGTTTTACCAGAACCAGCCCCTGCTAAAATGAGAAGAGGTCCATCCGTATGTAAAACAGCTTCGGATTGTTTTTGGTTGAGATCTACCATTCAATTTTCCCCCTCCCCCTGCACCCCCTCCCTCAAGGGAGGGGGGAGTATGTATATTTATTTTTTCTCCCCTCTCCCTTTGGGAGAGGGGTCAGGGGTGAGGGGCATTATTCCTATTCCACCGTTACACTTTTTGCCAAATTACGGGGTTGATCCACTTCGGCCCCACGAAGGTCTGCAACAAAGTAAGCCAAGAGTTGAAGCGGAAGTGAAATTAAAAGTGGGGTTAAGTACCACAAACTATCTGGAACATAAAAAACTTCATCATTTTGTTTTTCAAAACGTTTATCTCCCTCACTAGCTACAATAAATACAGAAGCACCTCTGGCTTTTACTTCTTGAATATTGGAAATCATTTTTTCACACACGCGATCTTTAGGCGCCAAAGCCACCACAGGAGTATTGTGTTCTAAAAGAGCAATGGGGCCATGTTTCATTTCACCTGCGGCATAACCTTCGGCATGTACATAAGATATTTCTTTAAGCTTTAAAGCCCCTTCCAAGGCAATAGGGAAATGAATCCCCCGCGCAATAAAGTAAAAATCACGTGAGTTCACAAATTTTTGAGCTATTTTTAAAATTTTTTCTTTTTCTTTGAGAAGATTTTCCATCACACGAGGAAGTTTGGATAATCCATCGATTGCCTTTTTTAAATACCTCTGATCGATGGATTTTTTTCGTGCCCCAAAAGAAAGAGCCAGCATAAGTAAAACGGCTAATTGCGTGGTAAAGGCTTTGGTAGAGGCCACTCCAATTTCTGGACCTGCATTTGTATACAGCGTTGCATGAGAAAGCCTGGGGATGGAAGAATCGATCACATTACAAATTGAAATTACTTTAGCTCCATGCTCACGTGCCATAGCCACACAGGCCAAAGTATCTGCTGTTTCACCTGATTGTGAAATGACCAAGAGTAGGGTTTTTTTATCAATGAAGGGTTCACGGTATCGAAACTCGCTGGCGGTATCCACACTCACGGGGATTTTAGCAATTGCTTCCATGTAATAACGCCCGGCCAAAGCTGCATGCCAACTGGTGCCACAGGCCACCATATAAAAACGATTAAAATTTGGAAATCTACCCTTAAAAATTTTTTCGATTTCTGGAAAATGAATCTGATTTTTGTTTTTATTAATTCTTCCCAAAAGAGTATCGCGAATAGCAGTTGGCTGCTCCATGATTTCTTTCAACATGAAATGTTTGTAACCACCTTTTTCTGCCATATCTGCTGTCCATGCAATTTCCTTGATTGGTTTTTCAATTTTTTTCAATTCTTTGGAATAAAAATCCACACTCTCTTCTGATAAAACAGCAATTTCATCATTTTCAAGAAAGGTAATTTGATTGGTATGCGCTAAAAAAGCGGGAATGTCTGAAGCTACAAAACATTCATGCTTCCCAAATCCAATAACAATGGGAGATGCTTTTTTGGCTACATACAAATGTTTTGGATCTTTTAAATCCATAATAACCAAGGCGTAGGTTCCTTCTAAACATTTTAAAACTTGATCTAGAGCTAAAAGAAAATTTTCTTCTTTGGCCACATAAGCATCCATTAAATGACAAACAATTTCGGAGTCAGTTTCGGATTTGAGTTCGCGTCCTTTGTGGGGAAGAAGTTTTTTTAATTCGAGGTAATTTTCGATAATTCCATTATGAACAATGGCCACTCTTTTTGAAATATGGGGATGTGCATTTTTTTCGGATGGTTTTCCATGGGTAGCCCAACGAGTATGTCCAATACCAATTGTACCCTGGGGAGTTTTGGCTCCAATTTTATTTTCTAATTTGGAGAGCTTTCCTTCGGAGCGAAAAGCAGTAAGCTTGCCTTGATGAACCAAGGCCATACCCGCAGAATCGTATCCACGGTATTCTAACCTTTTCAGCCCTTCTAAAAGAAGGGGCGCTGCCTCACGTTTTCCAATGTAACCAATAATACCGCACATAAATTATTAAAAATTTGATGTGCGAGTAAACGATATCGCTCTAAAAAAGGAAAGAAAATTTTCCTTTGTTTTGGTTCAAGCGATTAAGAGAAGCCTGGTACTTACCCTTTTTGATTTGTTGTTTCACTTCCCAGGAAACTTCGATGGGATCTTTTACCTTGTGTTTACGTTCAACAAGCTTTGCAGGTGCTAGATCATCAATAGGAATTTCAACTGATTTAACTTGAGATAAATCGAGCACACGGGTTAGCGTTGCAACATCGATTTTTTCACTATTGATTCCAAAAGATTCAATTTCTGCTACAGCTTCCCCCTTACGATCACGTCTATGACCATAAATATCGGGATGCGCGCGAAACATCCCATCCTTTACTTCAAAAAGATCATAAATGATATCAACAGGAATCGGGTTTGGAATCTCTACATAATAGGATGAAGTGGTATTTTGCTGATATTGAACAAGAAGTGCGGGATCATTTTGATCGGTATGTTTGGATTGAATCCACCAGGCGAGAGTTTTAGCATCACGATTAAACATGCGCATGCATCCATGTGAAGCGGGTGTGCCTACACTGGTTTCTCTACTGGTACCATGAACAAGAATAGCTTCTCCCAAACGCATTTTAACCGGACCTAAAGGGTTGCCAGGGCCTGGAGGAGTTGGTTTTTCATTTTTAGCCCATTCACTTTTTGGCGGCATCCACCAGGGGTTCCATACAATTTGATCTAATTGTCTTTTTCCTGTGGGAGTTTTAAAAGAAGCGGCTCCTACAGCTACGGGAAAGCGATACACAACGCGATCTCCCTCAAACAAAGTGAGTTCTCTTGCTGCAACATTGATTTGAATACGAGGATCTGCCTCTGCTACATAAGTTGGCTCATAATCATCAGAACTCTTCACGGCTTTTTGACCATCAGCACAAGAAACGAAATAAAGTACACAAAGAGTAAGCGTTCCAAACAGTGTGAACGATCGCATATCCCCTCCTTCATGCCCTTAAAATGCAATTTGGATGCCATTAATGGCCAATTGAAATATAAAAATATATAATATTTTCATATACTTATATACAAAATGAACAAAGATAATGAGAATGAATAGTCAAAAATTTGACGATAGGGGCTTTTTGCAGGCTAGTTTTAAAATCTTTTGGATAAGCTCTGGATAACTTAGGCCTCTTTTAAGGGCAGAAAGAGCAAAATCTTCATCGGGTGCAATATAGGGGTTTGGATTAGCTTCAATAAGCATAATTTGATTATCGGGAGTAAGTCGTAAATCCATGCGGCCATAACCTGTGATTTGCAAAAGATCATAGGCTTGTTTGCAAATTGTATTGATTTGCTCCATCACTCCTTCTGAAAAAGGATGAGCAAAACGATTTTTAATTCCCCACTTCTGCCGATATTTTTCATCCCACTTGGCTTTAAAGGTAGCAAACTTGGGTTCATGTTGTGGCACCCCTTCAAAAACCATTTCTCGGCAGGGAAAAACTTCAAGCTGCAAATTACCAATAAGGCTTACATACAACTCGCGCCCTACCATGTATTCTTCTACCAAAGCATCGGTATGAAAAGTATCGTGTACATAGCGTACACGAGAGATATAATCTTTTTCATGATCCACAAGTGAATTAAGCGAAATACCATAAGAAGCTTCTTCCTTTAAGGGTTTTACTAAAACAGGAAATTGAATTTTTTCGGGAAGTAAAATTCGTTTTCCTTGTTTGATAACTGCAAACTGGGGAGTACGAATGTGATGAAAAGAAAGCAACTCTTTAGCCAAGGCTTTATTTTTACAAATCAACATTCCAGCCGAAGAACACCCTGTATACGGAATACCAATAAGTTCTAAAAGAGCCACCACATTCATATCCAATACAGGATTATTGGAAAAAATTTCTGTTAAATTAAAAACAACATCGGGTGGATTATTTTTAATAAGGGAAACCAAGGGAAGAATATCATGATACAAGCCAAGACAAATAACCTCATGCCCTAATTCAAGTAAAGCTTCTCTTACTGCTTTTTCAGCTTTCCAATCTGGTTTTTTAAATTCTTCTTCAAAACAAAAATCTTCGGGAGGCTCAAACGGCGAATCAAAAATAAGAAGAACCTGCATTTTCTTTCTGAAAGACATAAAGAAATTATACGCTGAGCATTCTATCAAACCAATTGCAAAATTTAAAACCCTTTGTCATGCTGATATCTTGAAACCTCTTGCTTTAGTTACAGGTGCAACTGGCTTTATTGGTAATGCTGTAGCCCGTACCCTTTTAAAATCAGAACGTACTGTTCGTGTACTCATTCGTAAAAATTCTGATCGAACTCTCTTAAATGATTTAGATGTAGAAATTTTTGAGGGTGATTTGCGTTATCCTGAAAGTTTAAATGAAACAATCCGAGGCTGTGCTGAACTGTATCATGTAGCTGCCCAATATACTTTTTTTAATCCTAAACCCGATGAAATTTATTCCAGCAATGTGCAAGGCACACACAATATTCTTTCGGCAGCTCTGACTCACTGCGTCAGTCGTGTTGTTTATACTTCAACAGTAGGTGCTATTGGCATTCCCCATAATCAAAAACCTGGGGATGAAAATACACAGATCACAATTGCCGATTGTAGAGGTCATTACAAGCGTTCAAAATTTTTAGCTGAGCAAGAGGCTTTAAATTTTTTTAAAAAAGGATTACCTGTGGTGATTGTTAATCCCAGCGCCCCCATTGGTGTTCGTGATATTAAACCCACCCCTACAGGAAAAATGATTTTAGATTTTCTCAATCGCAAAATGCCTGCTTACATGGATACAGGTTTAAACTTAGTTGATGTAGAAGATGTAGCAACAGGGCATCTCCTGGCTTCCGAAAAAGGAAAACCTGGAGAGCGTTATATTTTAGGAAATCAAAATTTAAGTTTACAAGAAATTTTACAACTTCTTTCAGAACTAACAGGTTTATCTGCTCCCAAAATTAAAGTTCCCTACTCTTTAGCCTTGGGTTCAGCTTACTTAAGTGAAGCCTGGGCCCGTTTTACAAAACAACCACCCTTAATTGAAATTGAAGCTGTGAAGTTGGGTAAGAAAATGATGTTTTTTAATCCTCAAAAAGCCATTCGAGAATTAGGCCTTCCTCAAACTCCTGTTAAAATTGCTCTTAAAAAAGCAGTAGATTGGTATGTAACAAATGGTTATGTTAAAAAAGAAATTCAAGAAAGGTTAGGTATCCTATGAATCAACCCAGTGCTTTTTCTTTGGTGATGAAAACCATCCCCTTTATTTTTCTTCGTTTTTTTGTTTATTCGGTCTTTGCAATTTTAACCCTCATTTATTTTGGTTTGGTTTATCTGTTAGGCCAAACAGTTGTTGGTATTCATGAAAATGTACGGATTGCTGTATGGATTTTGGGTATCCTCGTTTCATTTCCTCTCAATCGTCTTGTTAAAGAATATTTACTCTACATGGTTAAAGCAGCACATGTTGCCGTACTTGCAGAGCTGGCAACCAAAGGAGAACTTCCACCAGGAAGATCTCAAATTTCTTGGGGAAGAGAACAAGTTCAAAAACGTTTTGGCCAGGCTTCAGTTCTTTTTTTGATGGATCGCTTGGTAAACGGAGTTATTGGAGCCATCAATGGAATGATGCGGGGAATGGGAAATGTTTTTGGGGGTATTCCTGGGCTCTCGGGTTTAATTAAACTAGCCAACACAGTTTTATATTTTAGTTTAACTTATGTGGACGAATCCATTTTAGCGCGTAATTTTTTACATCAAAATGAATCCATGTGGAAAAGTGCAGAAACAGGATTAATCTTATATGCACAAGCTTGGAAGGAAATTTTAAAAACAGCTTTTATTGTAGGACTAGTGAGTATTCTTGTTTTCCCAATTTTATTTGTTGTGCTTTTAGTTCCTGCATTAGCCATAGGACATGCCTTTCCGCTTCTTCAAGTAGGAGCCATCTTAGCAGCTATTTTATTTAGCTTTGTTTTAAAAACAGCCTTTTTAGATCCGTGGACTTTATCAAGTATGATTTTAACTTATCTAAAAGCAACCGAAGGTTTAACTCCCAACCCTGAATGGACCCAGAAATTAGAAATGGTTTCATCGAAGTTTAAAAAATTAAAAGCACAGGCAAGCCAACCTACACCGCAGATTTTTTAAGGTTAAGAAAAAAATTAATTCCTGTTTCTTCGGCTTCAATATTCACCTCAACTGTTACCGTCCATCGGGATGATTTAAAAATTGAGTATGAGATGGAGTGTGAAGATTAATTTGAATATTTATGCAATAAAATAATACATTTGATTGCATTTTTTTATTGCATATGTCATGATTATTGTATGATCAAAAAAATTGAATTCACAGAAATTGATTTAGGTAAAAGAATTCAAGCGCTTAGAGAAAGTTTTGGGTTGTCCCAAGAAGCTCTTGCGAAACATCTTGGAATTACTCGACAAGCTATAGGTCAGATTGAAAAAGGAGATAGAAAAGTTAATAGCCTTGAGATTATAAAATTAGCCTCTTTTTTGTCCATCTCGGTGGAAGATCTTTTGAGTTCCAACAAAAAGCAACTCAATGATCCTCAGCATTCTCATAAAATATCAGAAATTAAATTTGATGCTGAAAAACTACAAAATCTTCTTCTGTATATTTTAGAGAAATGTGGAGGAAAACCAAATGTTGGAGAAACGGTTCTCTACAAACTACTTTATTTTATTGATTTTGAAGCTACCGAATTTTTTGGGCATCCCATCACAGGAATGCCTTATGTACGTCTTCAATATGGACCGGTTCCAAAAAAAAAAGAATACGAGAAGGTCCTTCAACAGATGATTAAAAATAATCAACTTAAAATCATTTTTCACGAATACCATGGGTTGCGACAGAAGCGTTATATTAACTTAAGTGAACCTGATCGGAAAATTTTTTCGAAAGTTGAAGAAGAAATTATTAACCGTAATCTTCTACAACTTTCTGATATGGGAGCAGCGGAAATAACACATTATGTCCATGGTGATATCCCATGGAAACAAACTCCAGAAAATAAAATAATTGATTATAATCTCGCATTTTTAAGGGAACTCCCCTATTCACGTTTTGATCATCAAGTTTTGCAAGAAGAAGCTACGTCCAATGATATTCTGAAAGAATTAGGTCCCATTTCGGAAGAAGAAGCAAAATATTATAAAAATCTATGAATTCTATAGATACTCATCCCAAATATGGTGAAGTTTATCTCGTAAATTTCGACCCAAGCACAGGCCACGAATATCAAAAAATGCGTCCCGCTATAGTGATTCAATCAGACGATCAACTGAAAAGGACAAGCCTTGTAACTATTATGCCATTAACCTCACAAATTAGAAAAAAATGGCCAGAAGATATTTTGGTCAAAAAAAACCATTCAAACTGTTTATTCGCTGACTCAATTATCAAAGTCCACAGTATTGCCTCATTTGATAAAGCACGATTTATTAAAAAAATTGGTGTACTTGACAAGCAAACTATGGACGAAATTAAAACCTATCTTAAAATTCACTTTGGCCTTTAAAAATTAAAAAGTTTTTCAGCATTTTCAAAAGCGATTTTTTTGGCCAGATCGGAAGGTAAACCCTTTAAAATATAAACTGAACCATGATCACTCTGTGGAAAAGGTTTTGTTTTTCCTGGAATCCCATAAAATTGATCAGCACCCAAAACAAAACGATCTGGAAATTCCTGCAAAAAAGCCAACCAAGCTGGTTTTAACTGGTTGTTTTCCACCGGACGATTTTGACCACTGGAAAGTCCACCATCCAAATATTTAAGACTCATATAAAGATTGGGATGAGCTTGCAGCAATCGTCTTAAAAGAGAAAGGCTCATCTGCCCTGTATTATCCCAACCGATATGAACCCAAATAATTTTAGCATCACGATTGTGGGACAACAGTCTTTCAAGAGCCGGAATATTGGCCTTGAGAACAGAGGGGTTAGGAGGGCTTTGAAAACCTTGAGGGAGAGACATCTCCTTTTCAAGAGCCTCCATGTGGAGATCAATGGGTATACTATATTGGGCTGCAATATCCGCTAAAGCCAAGAAAAGAGGATGATCCGGAGAAGCATCGATATAGGGATGCCCAGCCCGAAAGGAAAGATGGCTTGCTGTCATTTCACCAAAACCAATAGCACCTGACCGGGCTATTTCATGGGCTTTTTCTTCAAACCTTTTTTTGAGTGAATCACTAACCCCTCCCACATGAAGGGCCTCTTGAATCATTGGGTTAAGACTGCCTCCACCACCTACAAAACTAAAACTGTCTGGGTATTTTTGAGCTATACCTTTTAAAACTTCATAATCATACTGAGTAGAGGCCTCCTTCTGATACTGAGTTGGCGGAGGCATAATCAACATTCTTGTCATATTCAGTTGTTTCATCCGTACCATTGCGTTTTGAGCAGCAGCATCAAAATCTCTTTGCTTACTTGAACCGCTTCCATAAATACCGTAAATACCGTTTAAATGCATATGAGTTTCAATATAACCAATGGCACTTGGACTTACTACTTGTTGCTGCATCCCTGCCTGCATACCTGTGGGTGTGGTTTGTTGTGATCTTTCAGAATTAAAACGTTTCCACGGAGGAGGGTCTCCTCGATGATGAGGTTGTGCCAAAATTTCAGAGGTAACCAAAAATAGAAGTCCTACAAAGCAAAAAATAAAAATTTGTTTTAAAGAAAGCATACCCCCTCCTGTTATCATACATCGGTGCCTGGCACACGCGCAAAAAGGTGTACAGAGAAGGCCGCAACTTCTTTGAAATGTGGCCATAAACCTGCAAATTTATTCTTCTCGAATCAGAGAAAGAAGGGCACCAGAGGGGGAATTTAAAAGGGGATTGTTAAAATTGTGAAGCAGGCCTCCGCAAATTAAATGAACCCGATAAGTAGCCAATAAAAGCAGATTTTGCTGGTTGGTTTTAATGCCTTCTTGCACCAGGCTCCCAATTTCCAAAAGTTCCCCAGCCCAGTCTACAATCCTTCGGGCATGGGTAGTGCCCCAGGTTGGGTTTGATAAATGATCTGGCGTTATCACTGATAAACCTTCCTTAAAAAATGTGTCATACAGCTTGCGGCTTTCTGGAAAAACGGTGGTAGGCCAAGCCGCCAAAATTTTTTGCACCTCACCAACAAAACGCCCTAAAAAATCAAACCGCGCCGCATCACGCAAAATCTGGAGACCAAGAGTATTGTGTGTGCCCTCCCATGTTTCAAGGATTAAACCATCCCGCACTAAACGGGGTAAAATGGAAAAATCGTTGATAATTCCATTAGCCCCAAAAACCATAACGGCCTCCTTTATCCCTTCTGTAGTACAAACAGCCGTACGATATTTCATCAGATTGATCAAAAAACGAAGCCACAGGCGTTCATCCCTGTTTTCAGGCACCAAGCCCACCTGATCCAGCAAGGCCAACATTCCAAAATAAAAATTTCTCCTGGGAATCAAAAGAGACAACAAGTGCGTTAGATATTCTTGAACAAGCGGATAATGGATGATCTCACTTCCAAATGCAACCCGTTGCTCCGCATAATTTCTTGCCTCAACAAACGCCCTCCTCAAGAAGGCCAAGGCATTGGCTGCATTATGAATGCGCGATGTATTGATGACATAATTCATCAGATTGTAAAATCCATCTTCCTCCTTGCCAATCAGATAACCGGTAGCGCCTTCAAAATCGACCTCAGCTGTGGGTAGAGCTTGCGTCCCCAGTTTGTCTTTTAATCTTCGAATAGAAAGGGAGTTTACTTTTCCATCAATCAAACGGGGAACAAAGAAAAGGGCCAAACCTTCGGTTCCTGCAGCCGCACCCTCGGGACGAGCAGTCACCACAAAAAATTCGTCATAGGCAGAACAGTACCATTTCTCGGCATAAATCTGATAACCCTCTTTTGTTTTAACAGCCCTGCCTTCCGTAGCACCCACATCCGAACCACCCGCTTGCTCTGTAATAAACTGAGCTCCAGAGAGCGGATAATCAACCGACGATAAAAGCGGAAGAAAGTTTTCTTTGAGAAAAGTAGAGCCTTTGGCAGAGATTACCTTAATAGTCCCATCGGTACACGCCAAAGGACAGGTGACTCCCCCCGATTCTCCAATCTGTCCCAAGAGATAAATTTTGGCCATTTTTTCAAGTGTGGAGCAGCCCATAAAAATTCCCTGCTCCACAACTTCGCGACGAATAGTTTTGGTTTCCAGAGAAATAATAATTTTTTCAGTTCGATTCCCTACTCGATCAAATTTTTGGATCCGGGGAAGTTTTTCAGGACGGGCTGCCTCATCAGCCAAATTTTCCCAGTGAGACAGATTTTTTTCCCATTTTTCAAAAACTTCATGAAGTGAAGCCGATTTTTCTTTTCCTAGACGATAATCTAAAGTTTTCTGAAAAGAAACATCGTTAGAAAAAAGACGATCTGTGATGATGGGAGTAAATTCTTTAAGGGTTTTCATGAGAACCAACATGCATCGTCTGGTAGGTCCTTGTCAATTGGGTTATTAGAATCGGGGGTGGATTTCCCCCGAAAAGGTGCTATATTAGTGTGTTGGAGGTGATCCCATAACCGGGGTTTCCGCTGTTGGCTTATCAAAGCCAAGAACGGGGGCGACAAGGTTTCGACGGGGATTGACAAACTAGTAAGTTGCAGGTCGAGTTGAAGGCACTCGTTAAACGACTTCACACTTATAACTGCCAATACAAACTTGGCTGCTATCAACACCAATCAGGTGGCGGTAGCATTGGCTGCCTAATAAAGGCGGCCCGTTTGTGCCGTTTATGCCCGCGACGCGGTGCAAATGCAAAACAGTGGGCTCGCCAATTTTTCGTGTCTGTTGAAAAATTTGGTTAAAACCTAGCAGGCTTAGTTTTCTGGTACCCGCCATGGGGTGAACAAGAGAGCGAAACAACATTCCACGGATAAACCTGTAGATGCTTCTAGCGCGCATTCTCGGACCCGGGTTCGATTCCCGGCGCCTCCACCCAAAGGCTACCTAACGGAAAATTATTTTCTAACAGCGTGTAAAGTTCAGCCCTGAGGCAAATATGGCGGCCTTTGATTTTGGCCACGCGATACAATGCAGTGAAGATTTTCTTTTGACGCTCGAATTCCCGATCAAGTTTATTCCGACTGATCTTATTTGGGACATTAATTTTTGGAAAGTGTAAACGGAAGGATTCAAGCGGGGTTAGCTCGGGATAAGTTTGAGGATCAGGTGACAGCCGATCATTAAGCAAGGCAATAATATACTTCCAGGCGAGGAGTTGATCCTTACGTGAAAGTTGTGAGATCTCGCTTCGTATTTTTTTGAATTTGGATTCGTCCAGATTTTTGAACTTCTGAAGCCAGGTTTCTAAGGATTTATCCCTGATCTTACTCATCTCTGTCCCTCACAGCCCTAAAAATAGAAGCGATAGGCTAGTAGAGTTCCAGCTTTTCAGAAGCAATCCTAGCTGCAAAAAATATCAAAGAAACTTTCGGTAATCGACCCCAAAGGCCTTACCGAATTTCTTGGCTATTGAAGGACCGATTACCCGCTTGCCGTTGACCATCTTTGAGATATCGGCTTGGAAAATGCCTGTTACCTTGGCAAGCCTCTTCTGGGTCCAGGACTGGCTTGTCATATAGGCAATAAGAGCTCCCCGAGGAGTTCCGATTACGGGATCGTTTTTCTTCATCTTAGCCAAAAGCTCCTCAATCGGCCTTACATCCTGCATTGCCTCCCGAAGGGACTTCTCGATCTTTCTCCGTACATAACGAGTAACGGGGAAGGCAGGAATCACCTTAATTCGTCCCTTTTCTGTAGTAACGTTGATGGTCATAATTCCTCCCTATTGATAGGCTCCTTCTCGGGTACTAACCTCAATGATCTCCAGGGTCAAAATTTCCCTGAAAACCGAATAGATCATGCGATGCCGGTAATCGAGCCTAAGACTCATAAAACCTTTGTAATCACCCACAAGCTCTTTCACATGCCAGGCCTGAGGTCTTGGCCCTTCTGTTTTTAAATCAATCACGGCTTGGGCAAAGCCTCGCTGAACCGATGGCCTCATCCTGGAAACGGCCTTTTCAATTTTCTTGACGTTCCGATATTTAACCGTCCACGACATAAAAGATAATATGGCATTTATGCCATATAGTCAAGAGGATATTTAGTCTCTCACGTGCTCCAAAAAAAATGTTTTTGAGGTATTGATATTTGACCTTTTTGGGTTTAGAGTTTCAATGTGTCTGGTTGTCGGCACGAGTGGAAATTTAATTGGCAGTGGTGGTTATACCACATTAGCCAATGTTCATGGTGTGCATATGTTTTTTGGAGATACACAAACCAAAGAAGTTTTTTTGAGAGCTTCTTATTATCGTAAACATTCGCATGTAGATATGAAAAGGGCATCGCAATCAGATATGCCATTTCTTGGAAAGCATTTGCCCAAACAGGGATACAAATCAGTTTCAAAAAAAAGATATGATTTCTATTTGGCACGCAATTGTTTTTTCTTCTCGGCAAGCCCCAAATAATTCTGTCTCGTCACAACACTCTGCTTTGTCTGTCCTTCGAGTTCTTTCCTGGCATTGCCAGCAACCCGCCCGCCACGGACAGCGGCGGACTTGTTTTGATCGAAACCTTGGGCGTCATCTTTGCGGGCAATCTCAGTGGTGGATGCTTCGCCAAGCATGGTGAAAATCAATTCCAAATCGGTCATGTGGTCGCGCAGATTTTCGCGCTTAAGACCTTTGAGATTTTTATACTCAGACGGCGTGACACCAAACGTGGCTTTTGAAATTTCAGCGGTCAGGATGGCATATTCTTGGTCGCCACCAACATTGCGATTTTTCCACTCGTCCGTCAGTTCTTCACGAATGGCTATGCCACGCACTCGTTTTTCAATCCAACTATCGGGATAACCTTTGGCTCGATACAGAGCTTTTGCTCGTTTTGAAGCCAATTCAGGATCTTCAATTTCTTGCACGCGCTCGTAACCTACCTTGGCTAACCATCGTTTGAAAGGTTCGGCCCTTGGTGAGGGAATGGACTGAATGATACGAAAAAGAGTTTCAGTATTGGCACAATTGGTTTCACGTAATTTACCGTCTGGGGCAGACAGTTTCAACTGTCCGATTTTTTCGGACAGTTCACTAAAACCTTCGTTTTCAATAAGTTTTTTCTTGAGATCCGCCCAATACTTGCGAGGACGATTACTTCCAGATAGCACTTCAACCACGTCGATGATGGAAAACCACCACTCATTGTTGTGTAAAATCCGGCGGATTTCTTTTTTGTTGAAGACGACCAAATGTTTTTCATTTGCAGTTGGTAAATTATTTTTATTCGATGTCATATTTTATACTTCATTAGAGTCTGTTCTTGTTTCCATCCGCCACATACAAATAAGGTTCTACTCACACACGGTGATACTTGTACCAGTCTTTGAGCGGATTCTCAATTGAGAAAACTCTGAAAATAAAGGGAGTTATCGGCTTGGCTGGATTCTTTAAACATATGGAGGCTGATTTTATTTTGGTGCCATTAAAACCGACACAAAGATTTCCTAAGCCGCCATGCTTTCAAGCTCTTGCGCCCAGGTAAAAACCGTGTCATGAAACTGGTTCCAACTTTCACTCAACAGGTCCACCAAACCCTACTTCACCAATTTTAAATGAGGTTTTGTGGTTTTTTTGGCGGGAGCTTTGCGTTTTTTCTTAAGCTTAGCGTTAGGTTCGCTAGCTTCTTCTAGCACTGTCTCTAAGGAAATAAGCTTGGGCTTCTTTTTACTGGGTGATAATATTTCTGGTTCCACTTTCGGTGTTGCAACCGGCATGCTAGTAATAAGTTCTTTGGGAATACTCTCAGGAAAAACTACAATTTCTTTTTCAGAACGAGCTGCATAAATAGCATCCATGGGAATCATACAAAAAAACTGGGTTGTGTGAAAAAACTCCAGGGTGGCCTCGATGTGTTCTTCTTTTATTTTAAAATCAGGAATACCAAAAGCATAATCAAAATTAAGAGGAAGTTGTGGATTATTACGAAAAGGCTCGGGCACTAACACTCCAGAAATGCGGGTATCAATAAATACCATCACCATTCCAAGACTTAATAACCTTTCGATGTGTCCTTTTTTTGCATCTTTGGGTGCTTCAACAACTTTCATATTACCTTCGAGCATTTTTTAAAGTTCGTGAGATAGCTCTATCAGCTTCTCTTTTCTTAATGGTTTGCCTTTTATCAATCGTTTTTTTCCCTTTTCCCAATCCTAATAAAACCTTGGCAACCCCCTTCTTGAAATACATCTTCAAGGGAATGAGGGCAATTCCCTTTTGTTGGGTAACTCCAATCAATTTGTCAATTTCAGAACGATGTAAAAGAAGTTTTCGGGTACGTAAGGGTTCGTGGTTATTGTAGCTAGCTTGGGCATAAGGAGCAATATGGGAATTAAGAAGCTCGGCACTGCCCCCACGTACAATGGCATAGGCATCATTTAAATTACCACCACCCGCACGAAGCGATTTAACTTCACTACCCGTTAATATCATCCCCGCCTCGAGGGTTTCTATAATTTCGTAGTGAAAGCGGGCCTTTCGATTTTCACAAAGAACTTTTTCACTCATGGGAATAAACCCCCTCACCCTACACCCTCTCCCCCAAGGGGGAGAGGGATCGTGGGTGATGGGTCGATTTTATTTTCCTCTACCACTTCCCCTCGAATCAAATGCCTCTGAATAATTTGTTCTAAAACTTCCGGCGTACATGAGTGATACCAAATTCCATCGGGATACACCACCGCAATGGGACCATTAACACAAATGCGCAAGCAATTGGCTTTGGTGCGAAAAATTCCACCTGTACCCGTTAAACCTAATTCATCTAAACGATTTTTAAGATAATCCCACGACTGAAGAGATAATTCCTTACTACAACATTTAGGTTTGGTTTGATCACAGCATAAAAATAGATGCCGCTTGATTTCATGAATTTTAAACTGTGTGCTGCTTTTAATCTCATCGTGGCTCATGCAAAAAAGCTACACTAAACGCGCTAAAACCTCAATGGGTCTTGCCAAATAAACAATTGGGGTCTGTTGAAAAATGTTTCCTTTGTCATCCATCAGAAAACCAAGGTTAGTGGTAAAAACCAAATTTTTTCATCCAAAACAGTGGGAGTCGATTTTTCAGGTCCTAGAACAATGGCTAGACTTTCCTTATTTTCATTCACAAATTTTTTTAAGATCCGCCAGTCATAAGAAGGAGGTACCTCTGAAGGATGGAATTTAAGGGCCACGGACCGGCTTCCCCTTTTGAAAATCCATGGAATATCAGCTCCATCACGGTTCCGATAAAAATTCCAAAAAACAGCGTCATCAAAATCACTTGTTTGAGAACGAAACTCCTGAGTCAACAGCAAATGAACAGCTTTGATATCAAATAGACATCGGCTTTTTGTCTGTCCTGTCAGGTATCCCCACAATCCTGAATCTTTCCACTCCACCTGAAATTTTCGAACTGCTTTTTGAGCGCGAATTACCGGTGGAATCATGTCCACAAGGGCCAAAATCTCCAGAGATCGTATCAAGCGTTTAGCCATAAGAGGAGACAGGGAAGACTTTACCGCTATATCGGAAAGGTTGATCTCATTCCCTTGAACTAAAGCCAATTCTTTTAGGAACGCTAATCCTTGTCTAAAAGATAGGGAGGAGAGGGTTGGTTCAACTAAAATGACGTCACGAGTTAAAAGAGTTTCAAAGTAGGCCTCAAACCACATTCCTTTCTTTTGATCATCCTTGGCAAAACAAGGAATGGGAAGCCCCCCGGAAACTAAGGTTCGGGATAGGCGGTGAACGTCTGTGTTTCTTAGTTTCTTTTTAAAACGATCAAATAAAGAATGTTCTGAGTTCTTATGATGTATTTTGCCGATAGCTTGAAAGGCTTCCTTTAAAAAAACCGATTTTTCAATCTGGGCAGCTTCAGCCAAAGAAAAAGGAAGAAGTTCTCTCATGACAATGCGACCGGTGAGAGATTCCCGGATTTCCTTCTTAAGAGTAAACCGGATTGAGCCTGTCAGCAAAAATCGTCCCGGCCTCCTTTTTACCCCAATCAGATCCTTGATAATCGGAAAAATGCGGGGAGCTTTTTGAGCTTCATCGATCGTTAAAAGAGAGTCACGTTCGAGAAATTGGACCGGCGTTTCCTCGGCTCTTTGGAGGATGATCTCTCTGTCAAAGGTTTCGAATTCTCCTTTTAAAGTGTCAGTTAATTCCTTAACAAGCGTTGTCTTACCAACCTGACGCAACCCGAACAAACCCACGACCGGCGACCAGGAAAGGGCGGACCGAATCACGGGTTCCAAAAAACGTTTTCGTGAATGGGGCACAAACCCATAGTAACAGACGTTTTAAATTTTATCAACATAAAACGTCTATCTTATGAAGTCCATCACTGAGAGTGCGAGAACTTACACTAAACGCGCTAAAACCTCAATGGGTCTTACAGAGCGCACCAGGGTAGCTCCAGCGGCTGGACTTCTTTTTGCAAATGAAAAAGATGTATCAGAAGAAAGTGTATCAACTTCAGCAAACTCTCTTAAATGTGCAAGCGCTTCCTCTACTGCTTCGGGTTCACCGTGTTTGATAATTTGAGCAAGCTCGTCAAAATCATATCCTGCATCAACAAGTAGCCCAATGGTTTCCACGTCATAACCATCAGACTCTAAAACTTGCATGATATCGGTAGTACCTACTGGATCACTAGTTCTTTGTGGCCCTCTAGGAGGTGGGCCATTACGCGAAGGAGTAGAACCTCCACGTCCTCCCCTTTTTTGCAGCATGGGAACAAATTCTCCTGTAGCGTTACGTGTATAAGGTCTCAGCATCTCTCCATAACGAACGGTGATGGTATTCATGCCCATTAAGGGGGGTAAATCACGCACTCCATTTAATCTCACAACAAGAGCATCTACCGTGGCACTAGGAAAAGTGGGGCCTAAATTTTCAGGGAGACTAAACCCAATTTCATCATCATGAAAAAATTCAACACCAAGGACACTGATACCAAGGGTTTGTGGCAATCGAATAAGATAAGGGGGTTCTCCTGGTTCATCCCAATCAATATTCACTTCAAGAAAACCACCAAGATTTTGTTCTAAAGTGGCTAAAGAATCCAAAATCCAAAAACTACTGGCACGCGTTTCGGCTTCATCTTCTTCCAAAAGGGCTTGGGCGGTTATAGCGTTGCCATAGCGCCTCTGTAACTCTGCTGTAATCCCTACAAAATCAAAAAAGTGGTTTAATTGACTCAAAGCACCTTGCGTAAGCCCAACTTGTCTATGGGCTTTTTCAAGCACTAAATCACTCCATCCTGCAGGAGGGTGTTTCAACATTTTTCTTATTTCCCCAAAAGCCATGTTGGCTTGTTGTATCCTGGAAATTAAACGGGTTATTGTGTACGCAATGAGGTGTCTTTCCCAATCATTGGTAATATTTTTTCCTTGTAAAAGATCCTGTAAACCAGCAATAGCCATGGCAAAATCAAAGGCAGATTGCCCTAGAGCCGCCATCGCAAGGCCAGGATCCCTCTCTCGATACATCATCCCTCGGCCTAAATTAGAATACCCTGAATGAATTAAAAGGGCACTTACAACACCTCTCTCTCCCCACCTTACAAGGCGATCATAGTCATCGGTTCCAAAGGGATAATTAAATCTTTGCACAACGGCAATATCTCTGTTGTCTACACGATAAGAATCAAATATAGCACCTTGAGTCGCATGGTGAGTTTGTGTATATTCAGCATCTTCAGCCTGTGCTTTTTCTAAAACCAAAGCTACGTTGCTCCACCAAAGTAATGTCATTTTGTGTGCCAAAAGATCAGCCCCTGCATAGGCCATGGCAGCAGAGTGAGGATGAACTCTTTGAGATACAAATCCTTTCCCTAAATTTAAAAAACCTTCTGCAGCATTAAACAGAGTAAGCGCAGCCCGATAGGGGTTTTTCCCTTTTTGCATTTGTTCTGCCTGAGTTAAACTGTTTCCAATGCGTCCTAAAACTTCCGGATTAATACCAAACAAAGAATCTGGGAAAGGAAGTGGAAAACCATCTGGAGAATACTGAGGTATGGGCGGTTGAGTGGTGAGAACAATCATCAGGGTATCTGGATCAATAGATAATTGAAAACGCGTGCGTAATTTATCGGCGTCATCATAGGGATATTCATACTCTTGAAATTCGGGGATCTCCTCTGGGGGAAGCTCATCACCTGGCTCCAATCCTAAATCAACCCTTCGCCTTGCTTGATAACTCTCTGTTGTTTCTGCTACTCGTCTTGTTAAAAACTCCCTTTGTTCACCTGACAAATAAGCGCTCTCTAAGATTTCTCCAAACCAGGCTCTGGCATTGGCCAAATCAGAAAGGGTTTGCCGACTGGCTTCGGCTAACAAGGTTATACCATCTAAACTGCGAAGCATCTCTAGATCGGAAATAGTAAGTACACCAGAAACTATGCTATTTTGGGTTTCCAGCCCACTTCTTTCGGTCATAAGAGTTTCTCTTTGTTCGGCAATTGCAGCTTCTACCTCTTCTATTTCTCTCGTTCCATCTGTCATACCTTCCACTTCATCTAAAACATGCAGCATACGATTAACACAAAAGATAATGGCTTCCCTCACTAAAAAAACCACACGGACAGAAGCCTCATCATCCCCAAATTCATCACTAGGTGGATTCACATTTGAAGTGCAACACCTGGTTAATAAAGACCTCGGCAGGTGTTAAATAACCGAGGCACTTACGAG
>MGRJ01000007.1 GCA_001798135.1 Deltaproteobacteria bacterium RIFCSPHIGHO2_02_FULL_40_28
AAACGAAATGGTTGAACTCACAGAATCACCCTCTCCCTAACCCTCCCCCCTCAAGGGGGAGGGGATAAGAAAATAAACATAACTGTCCTAATGGTGTTTAGCTAATACATTTGTACCTATTTTTTGAGTTACCGGCAAGAGTTGAATATTAAGCAATACAACCTCTTCTGGGTTTAAATCATCAGCTACTAATTTCAAAATTTCCATTCGAAACTCCTGCACTTTCTTTTTAATGATGGGAAGCCTTCCCTTGGCAATACCCAGAGTTAGGGCACTTACATCTCTTTCTGCAGGTTTAATCTGCGGCAAAAGATCATGAGAAAGTTTCAAGAGATTTTGATGATAATGCATGAGTGATGCTTCTAAGCTTTCAGCTCCAGTAGTTACCAAAGAGCTAGACTGGCAATACCCCTTCCCCCTTTTTTTGATAAATCCTAAACGCACAAGAAGCTCAATGGATTTTTCTACCTGGCTTTCGGTAAGAGAAGGACGAATCAGGACGCTGAGAGAAGCTGGGGTACCATCATAATAATTGGAAACTACCAATTCACGCACTACAGGATGATACCAACTAGAGTAATACTCATAGCGATCTTTTTCCAGGGGAGAAATTTCTGCCACTTTACGCGAACGCACCATCTTCGATAAAAATTGATTTTTCTCTTGATCACCAGCCTGAGTATAATCAACCAGGTAACGAAAAAATTCGGCCTCTTGTTTATTTAAACCCAAAGCGATGATGCATTTTTCTATACTCTCTGGGGTTAAACTTCTGTCTCCTTCCATCACACGTTTTAAAAAGTTGGGAGAAGCAAAACCAGCCTTAAAAGAAAACAAACGAAACGAAAAACCACGACGATTTTTTTTTGCGTAATCGTAATAGTCGCAAAGAAACTTTCGGTAATCCCGATATTCAAAAAGATTGATTTCAAGAGTCGACTTCATACTCAAAATGTATCCTATTTTAACTGTATTTGTCAAATAATAATATAATAAACTAATTATTACATATATTTATAATATATTTTGTATCCTGTTGGATACATGTTTTTTATTTATGACTTGTGTTTGCCAAACTTATTCCTTATAAAAACACCATAACGCTTCAAGACTCCTGGTTTAAAAAGACCTGGCGACTCAAAGCAAAAGAAAGGAAAAAAAATGAAAACAAAACAAAACAAAAAAATGGGGTTGGTTGGATTTGGCCTTCTTATGCTTTTAGCCACCAATGTAAAAGCAGCAACCCTTGCAGTTGATAACAATGATCCGGGTTGCAGTGATATAGTTGGAACCCCCTATTGCACTGTTCAAGCAGCCGTAACAGCGGCCTTAGATGATGACACCATCACAATTGCCAATGGGATCTATTACGAAAATATTATAGCTCCTAGTAAGGGCTTAATCTTGATTGGCGAGGATCGCGACAACACCATCTTGGATGGGGGTTTGGCCAGCGGGGTCCTTAACTTTGTATCGGTCACCGATGAAAATGTGGATCTGCAAAACCTAACCGTGCGCAATGGCAGCCAAGCCAGTGGCGGCGGTCTTCTCTTAAACACTGGTACGATTGACATCACCAACTGCACCTTTCGTACTAACAGGGCCTCAACAGCTACTGGCGCCGCGATTTATCTGAGTTCTGGAGATGTAGCTATCGCTGACTCTCTATTTACGCAAAACTCTGCCCTCGTCTCCACGGGTGGTGTGATTGTGCAGCTATCAGGAAACCTCGATATTCAAAACAGTGAGTTCACCTCCAACACAGCGGTGAATGTTGCCGGCATTTATAAGGGAGGCACAGGAGACACCACCATCACCGATAGCACCTTCAGTAACAACACGGCTACAGGCACAGGTGGGGCCATTTATATTGCTGATGGAAATTTCATGATTGAAAACACCACCATTGATGGAAATAGCGCGAACATGGGCGCAGGGGTCATAGCCTCAGGAACAAGCATAACCATCTCTAATTCCAGCATCACCAATAATCAGGCAACAGGAAACTCCGTTGGCGGTCTTTATATCATAGCCGGCACTCTCACCATTGATGGATCCGACATCAGCGACAACCAGGCTGCATCATCGGTTGGTGGTATCTATCATGCTACTTCCGACGAGATGATCCTCTCCAATTCAACCGTTGATAACAATCAAACCAGTGGGAGCATTGGTGGCGTTTACCATGCGGATGGTAATACCATAATCACCAACACAAGTATCACCAACAACATGGCCATCACATCGGTTGGTGGTTTTTATCAAGGAGGAGGAACTGTCACCATTGAAGACTCACAAATCGCCTATAATTCAGCAACCGGAAGCGTGGGAGGGCTTTATCTTGCTGCTATCGCCACTATTTCCAATACCTCTATCCACAACAACACAGCGGCTGTCATAGGGGGAATGTACTATGCCAATGTCAGCCCCTTGGAAATGACCAACAGTTCCATCACACAAAATTATAGCGCCGGCGCGGGAGGGGGTTTGTATCTCGCTGGACCTGGCAATATCGTTAACACAACGATAAGCGGAAATCGCGCTGATGATGCTGGTGGCGGCATCGTAGCTAGTGCCAACCTTCTCTTAAGAAATGTCACCATCGCCAATAACTCCGCTGACGATGATAATAGCGGTGTTGGCTCTGGGGGCGGAATCTACATCGTTGCCGGAACAACCACCGCCCAAAATTCCATCGTCGCTCAAAACACAGCATTTGCTAACGCCGACTGCATGGGCACATTTACCAGCGAAGGTTACAACCTCATGCAAGACACAACAGGATGCACCCTAGCTGGAAGCACCACGGGTATGATTACGGGGGTTGACCCTGATTTAGAGGCCTTAGCCGGGAACGGCGCAACTACCTTTAGTCATGCCTTAACTGATACCAGCCCTGCCCTTGATGCGGGAAACCCCTCGGGTTGTTTGGATGCAGCCAGCATCTTGCTCACAGACGATCAACGCGGCTTTACCCGTCCCTTGGGATCTGCCTGCGACATGGGGGCCTACGAATATGGCTGCGGCAATGGCGCCATTGATGGAAGCGAAGCTTGTGATGATGGCAATAACACAAGTGGTGATGGTTGCTCGGATACTTGCGCTAACGAAGTAGCACCTGCTTGTGGGGATGGCATTATACAAGTTGGCGAAAGCTGTGATGATAGCAATATAACGGATGGTGATGGCTGTAGCGCAACCTGTGCGGACGAGTCCATAGCGGTAACGGAGTCATCTGCCAGTAATAGTTCTGGTGGAGGCTGCACGCTCATCGGTACAACATCTGCATCCAATGCATGGTTCCAAGTTATTCTTCTTGGAATGGCGTTGGTTAGCCTAGTAACATTGCGCAAGAAGGCAATCTAAGTACCAACCTAATCCCGGCTTATTTCGTATGAGGGATAAGCCGGGATTTTCTTTTTTATCAAACAAGGCTTTTTGTTATTTTCGGCATCTGGCTAACAGCATAGATGGGGATGGAAAGAATTTTGTCGTGAAAAGAAAGTTCCTGCTGCGAAAATCGTATCCCTAGAGGGGAATTGTGCTCTTGAAGAAAAAGCTTGAGGCTTTTTAAAGTCCCTGTTTTACCCGCCTTCACTTCAACAGGAAGAATTTTTGAACCAATCACTGTGAGAAAATCAACCTCCGCCTTGCTATTTTTTTCATCTCTAGCCCAGAAATAAAGTTCGGAGGCTTCGTGCGGGTTACGAAGGCTTAGTAATTGCTGCCCAACAAATTGTTCTGCCACAGCGCCCGAATTGACGGCCAAAAAATCATCCGCCAACGCGATCTGGGCATCCAATCCACAAGCCCTTTGCATCAGGCCCACATCCAAAAAGAGAATCTTAAATTTTCTCTCATTGACATCTTTGATAAAAGGCAACCCGTGCCCAGAGGTAGCATGCAATTGAGTCATCACACCGGCCTGAACAAGTAAATGAAGGGCCGTTTTTAATTCTTTACTGGGGGTCTCACGGTCGATGTGGGAATATTTGTAGATTTGCCCAACCTTGGAGGGGGCTGTGTTAAACACCTTGTGTAAATGAACATGCTTGGCCCTGGAGGCATATTTTCCAAAATCATCACGATAAGTCTGAAGCAAAGAAAGCTGGACGTCTTGAAATTCGTTTGAATCGGGATTACCTAAATAAACCTGAATGGCCTCAGGCATTCCTCCAACAAGCAGGTATTTTTTAAAAAGCTGAAAAAGTCTTGCTTGTACGGCCTCATTTATTTTTTGCCGAAGGGTAAGTGCGTCCAAAAAAGATTTCAATCCTTCTTCTTTTGCAGCCAGCAAAAATTCTTCGAAGGTCATTGGCTGCATGTAGAGATATTCAACCCGACCTACTGGCATTTTAAAATTCTGGGTTGAAAGGGCAAATTCTAGGAGAGAGCCCGCGCCAATCACATGCAGGTGGGGCATTTTTTCGTAAAAATAACGAAGGGCCGAAATGGCCTGCGGACATTCCTGGATTTCGTCCAAAAACAAAAGGGTCACACCGGGCTTGATAGTTTTTCCAAGAGCCAAATTAAGATTGCGGACTATCTCTGCTGGTTCGAGCGTAGTGAATATTTTTTTATAATTCGGTTGGAGTTCAAAATTGACCTCAACCAGATGATCAAAATTTTCTTTGGCAAAATCCCTAATCGCATGGGTTTTGCCCACCTGTCTCGCCCCCCGAAGCAAGAGGGGCTTTCGATGTTGATTTTGCTTCCAAAAAACCAGGTCTTTTTGAAGAAATCTATACATACTTGGATAATAATACAAAATTTAATAAAATCCAATTATTTTTTAATTAAAAGAGCATCAATAGCTAGACATAATGGGTTTTCACGATTTGTGATTTTCACCAACCCTTAGTCCTAAAACCTTCATCACCATTTTTAAATCTTCCCATACGGCTTTTTTCATGTTGGGATTGCGCAGTAAAAAAGCAGGATGATAGGTGGGCATTAATTTTATATCCCCATAATTTTGAAACTCCCCTCTGAGTTTACTAATGGGTGTTTCAGTTTGAAGAAGAGTTTGTGCTGCAAATTTTCCTAAACACACAAGAACTTCGGGATTAATAACTTCAATTTGTTTTTTTAAAAAAGGCATGCACGCTGCAATTTCATCTGGCTCTGGGTTGCGATTATTGGGAGGGCGGCATTTGACTATATTTCCAATGTACACATCACTTCTCTTTAAACCCATGGCTTCAATCATTTTTGTGAGAAGCTGACCGGCTCTCCCAACAAAAGGCTCCCCTTTCAAATCTTCATCGGCACCGGGGCCTTCTCCTACAAACATAAGTTGTGCCTTTGGGTTCCCCACACCAAAAACAATGTTTGTTCGGCCCTTACATAAAACACAGCGTGTACAATCCCCAATTTCAGCCCGGAGATCTTTAAGGAGTTCCTCACAACTTTCTTTCCCCCTAGACACTCTATCCATCCCCCAAGCTAAACCCTCTTGAAGTTGAAATTCCAAAGATTTTAAAACCTCTTTTTCCATCATATTCCCCCACCCTTGACTAAATGCATGATTAGGATTATTATTAGAAAATCATGAAAAACCGTTGCGGTCAATTTATCGTTTTTTTTATCTGCCTGGTTTTTACATTTGGTGGGGTCATTTTTCTTTGTCAAGCCTGCCCTATGAAGTCTGATAAGCCTATCTCCTGTTGCCCTAGCTCTAATAATACCCAACCAACTTTCATGAGTTCGTGCTGCCCAAATCAAGAAAGCCAAAGTATTTCTACCCCTAGCACTGGGTTCCCCAAGCCTGTTTCATCAGATATTGCTCCTGCTTTAAAAGAAATTGGTTTTCCTGTACTCGAAAAAAATATTTTGGAATCTTCTTCTGAAGTCTTTTCATTTCATTCCCCCCCGCATCGTTTTTTGCATTCTGTTTTCCTCATTTGATTTTGTTCCCTTAAATAATGCATTATCATTGTTTGACGTGTATATTGTGATCAAAATTATACGAGGAATTCATGTATTTATCTATTTTGTTATTGGTTTTGGGCGTCGTTTTAACTCCCTTATCTGCTTTAGCAGAAAGCCTTGATTTAGAAACAGTTCTTACAAGAACTCAAGCAACCCATCCAGCCATTGATGAGGCAAAGTGGGATTACAAAGCCAGCAAGCGGGCAATTGCAGCCAATAGTTGGTTGCCAGACCCCAAACTTGGTTTCATGCTTGATGATATTCCAACTTCACGCTCTGGCTTTGAGGGTGCTAGCCAAATCAATTACAGTGTTTCTCAAACAATTCCTTTCTCTCTTACTTTGAGTGGAGCCAAAGCAAAAAATGAAGCCAGGTCTAAGCTGATGGAAAGCATTTCTATTGAGAGAAAAATAATTGCAGAAACCAAAAAAACTTTCTTTGAATTGTTTGCCATTCAAAAAATAGTAACCGCACAAAAAGAAACACGAAATGCCCTTAAACAATTATCAGCTGGATTACAAAAAAAATATGAGAGTTTTAAAATTCCAACAAACATGAATACAAGTATGCCTGATGAAAAATCAGAAAACTCTCTCAATTTATTCTCTGAATTAACCATGGCCCGAATGAAAGTAGCGGAAACAGAGGCCAACATTGCTGATTCGAATCACCTGTTAGAAACATTCAAAACCAAACTTAATTTGTTGATGGGGCTAAGTGCAGCAAATCCACTTGCACCGCTCGCGGAACCCTCTCTTAAAAAAATAGCTTTTTCCTATCCGATCTTAGAAGAAAAACTAAAAAATCAAAATGCAGATCTTAAAGCCCAAGAATGGATGACAAAAGCCAGTAAAAATGAAGCGGGTTTGGCAAAAATGAAATTGCTCCCAGAAATCGAACCCGAGTTTACCTATCATCAACGTGAAAATATGGAAAATGCTTACTCTGTAGGTGTTAATCTTAACTTTCCCCTTTGGCTTCACCGCAACGAAGCGGAAATTTCAAGTGCTAAGGCCAAGGCCATAAAATCAAAACGTACATTCGAAAAAATAACATTAGAAGCTAAAAATGATCTTCATGATCTTTATCATCATGCTGTAGAGCATTATCGTATTGTTTCTCTTTATCAGAATGAAATTGTCCCTCTGGCACAAGCCTCGATGAATGCTGCTCAAACTGCTTTCGAAGCAAATGCCACTTCATCAGACATTTACCTTAGGCGAGCTACTGATTATTATCAGGCCAAAGAAATGATGTGGAAAATGTGGGTCGATTATCAAACTGAATATGCATTATTAGAAGCTTTGGTTGGAGAAAATCTTTAACACTTTAAAAAAGGAGTAATTATGAAAAAAATAATTCTAATTTTGGTGATTATAAGTGCGGTGATCACTTTGTACTTTTTTGTACAACGTCAAAGTGATCATACAGATCATAAAGATCATCAAGATGCACAAGAAATTAGCCATTACACTTGCCCTATGCATCCCCAAATTAAATCAGACAAGCCAGGGGAATGTCCCATCTGCCATATGACTTTGGTTCCAGTATATAAGGAACCAATCAAACAAGATAAATCCTCATCTATCCCGCAGGGATCCCAGGGAGTACTTATTCCAACTGATAGACAACAACTTATTGGTATTACACAAGCAACTGTAGAAAGAAAAACAATCAATCATAGTTTAAAAACCGTGGGAAGTATCGCCTATGATCCCGATTTAGCTATTGCCATACGTGAATATTTGGAAATTCCAGAAAATATTCCCGATCTTAAAAAAAGTGCACTCATGCGACTTAAAATTATGGGACTGAGTGATCCTGAAATTAAAAAATTAAATAAAAATAATTTGAAAGATTTTTATCTTCCAGAAAAAGGACAAAAAGCCTGGGCTTATGCTACTCTTTACGAAAAAGAAATAAGCCAAATCCATCCTGGCACAAAAGCCATTATTCATTATCTTGGAAATCAAACCCTGGAAGGCATTGTAAGATCTATCGAACCCGTTGTGGATATGAATTCTAGAACTGTAAAGGCTCGTATTGAAATTCCACATCTCCCAAAAGAATTAAGTGCCGGTGGTTTTGTTGATATTGAAATAAATATCCCCTACGAAAATGTATTGGTTATTCCACGCGAAGCCCTTGTCCACACAGGAGATGCCACCCTTGTATTTGTCATTCATGAGGGAAAACATTTTGAGCCAAGAACTATTTCGAATTATCAAGAAGCAGGAGATTTTGCAGTAGTGCATGAAGGCCTTGTGGAAGGAGATGTGGTGGCCTCTACAGGAACTTTTTTGATCGATTCAGAATCAAAATTAAAAGCATCTTTGGATAGCTTAGATGGACACGCCCATTAAGGAAATGATGATGGAAAAAATAATCGAATTTTCAGCACGCAATAAAGGCCTTATCCTCCTCTGTTTTGGATTTTTATTAGGCTTTGCTCTTTGGAGTGTTAAAAATATTCCACTCGATGCTCTGCCTGATCTTTCAGATACTCAAGTGATTATTTATTCTCGTTGGGAAAAAAGCCCCGATATTATTGAAGACCAAGTAACCTATCCCATTATCTCCTCTCTTTTAGGAGCCCCAAAAGTTAAAACCATTCGTGGGTTTTCTGATTTTGGTTTTTCATATGTGTATGTCATTTTTGAAGATGGAACCGATCTCTACTGGGCTAGATCTCGGGTGATTGAATATCTTTCTAAAATCAATTCATCTCTTCCAGAAGGTGTTAAAACTGAAATTGGGCCTGATGCAACAAGTATTGGATGGGTTTATCAATATGCTCTTGTTGACTCTAGCTCCAAAAATAATATAGCGGATCTTAAAAGCCTTCAGGATTTTCTACTGCGTTATCAATTGCAAAGTGTTCCTGGCGTTGCCGAGGTAGCCTCGATTGGCGGACATACCAAACAATACCAAGTTAATCTTAATCCAGATGCCTTGGCTTCTCTTAATATTCCCCTCATGAATGTGGCAGAAGCCATTAAAAAATCCAATAATGATACAGGAGGCAGGCTCATCGAACTTTCTGGAAAAGAATACATGGTGAGATCTCATGGTTATTTTACCTCCACCGAAGATATCGAAAATATTGTCATCGGAAACAATCCAAAATCAGGCGATCCTATTTTAATCAAACAAGTAGCTACTGTTGAAATTGGTCCTGATATTCGTCGTGGGATTGGCGACCTGGATGGCTTGGGCGATACGGTTTCTGGCATTGTTATCATGCGCCACGGAGAAAATGCCTTAGATGTGATTAAACGTGTTAAAGCACGTTTGGAGGATTTGAAAAAAAGCTTACCTCAAGGCGTAGAAATTATTCCTGTTTATGATCGATCTGATCTTATTTTAAGAGCCATTGATACTTTAAAACGTACTCTCATTGATGAAATGGTCATTGTATCTTTGGTGATTATTCTTTTCTTGTGGCATATCCCTTCGGCCATCACAGCTGCATTTACAATACCTATTTCAGTTTTATTAGCTTTTATTCCCCTTTATTTCCTGGGCATTTCTTCCAACCTGATGACTTTAGCAGGCATTGCAATTTCAATTGGTGTGTTAGTAGATGGAGCCATTGTAGAAGTAGAAAATATTTATCATAAAACTCAAGTGTGGATTGCAGGAGGGAAAAAAGGAGATATTACTTCAATTCGAATTAAGGCCATGCAAGAAGTGGGGCCTGCTGCTTTCTTTTCTCTCTTAGTTGTTGGTGTGTCTTTTATTCCCATTTTTACCCTTGTTGATCAAGAGGGGCGCTTATTTAAGCCATTAGCGTATTCCAAAAATTTGGCCATGCTTATTGCTGCTGTTTTGGCTCTTACCTTTAACCCAGCCATGCGCATGCTTTTTTCACGAGTGGAACCCTTTCATTTCCAGTGGCCCAAATTAAATCGTCTTCTTAATGTCACCTTAGTAGGTCGTTATTATGAGGAAACCAAACATCCTATTAGTCGTGTTTTATTTAAATTTTATGAGCCTATTTGTCGGTGGGCTTTAAATCATAAGAAAAAAACAATTGGTTTTGCATTGGGGCTTCTCCTTTCAACCATCCCAGTTTTTTTCATGCTTGGTTCTGAATTTATGCCTCCCTTAAATGAAGGCTCTATTCTTTACATGCCAACAACACTTCCGGGAATTTCAATTACAGAAGCAGAAAGAATGCTACAAATTCAAGATCGCATTTTAAAAACTTTTCCTGAAGTAGAAAGAGTGTATGGAAAAGCAGGACGTGCCAATACCTCAACAGATCCTGCTCCTTTTTCAATGGTTGAAACCCTTGTGGTACTTAAGCCAGAAGATCAATGGCGAAAGGTTAATCGCTGGTATTCATGGATGCCTGAAATTTTTCAGGCTTATTATCGCCATCTTTGGAACGATAGAATTACCTGGGAAGAATTGATCAACGAAATGAATGAAAAAATGCAAATCCCGGGTTGGACTAATGCTTGGACCATGCCCATTAAAAATCGAATTGATATGCTAGCCACTGGAATTAGAACTCCCATTGGAATCAAAGTTCTGGGTGACAACCCTAAAACCATTGAATCCATTGGTATGGAACTTGAAAAATTATTGACCCCCCTTAAAGGCAGTCGTGGAATTTTTGCCGAAAGAACTGCTGGTGGCTACTTTGTAGATTTTAATCTAAACAGAAGTGCCCTCGCCCGTTATGGTTTAACCATCGAAGATGCTAATTCCATTATTGCCACAGCTTTGGGAGGTGAAAATTTAACCATCACCATTGAAGGAAGAAAAAGATTTCCTGTTAATCTTCGATATGCCAGATCGTTTCGTGATGATTTAACAGCCTTAAACCGCATTCTTGTTTCTCTTCCTGCTGGTGGACAAATTCCAATTAACTCCATTGCAGATATTCATTTAACAACTGGTGCCTCCATGATTCGAGACGAAAATGGACAGCTTTCAGGATATGTGTACGTTGATATTGCGGGTAGAGATATAGGAGGTTACGTCAAAGAGGCTAAAAAAATTGTGTCTCAACAATTAACTCTTCCACAGGGTTATGTTTTACAATGGAGTGGCCAGTATGAAAATATGGTGCGCGTCAAAGAAAGACTTAAATTTATTTTGCCCCTCACTCTTTTCATTATTTTCATGTTGCTTTATTTTAATACAAAATCTTTTGAAAAAGCAGGACTTGTTATGCTGGCTGTGCCCTTCTCACTCATTGGTGCTATTTGGTTTTTATTTCTTCTTGATTACAATCTGTCCATTGCTGTGTGGGTAGGTATGATTGCCTTGATGGGGTTGGATGCTGAAACAGGAATTTTTATGCTTTTATTTTTGGATTTATCTTACAAGGAATTTAAAGAAAACGGGAAATTAAACACTATCAGTGATTTAAAGGAAGCCATTGTTCATGGAGCCGTGATGCGTGTTCGTCCTAAAATGATGACCGTATGCGCTGCTTTTATGGGGCTTCTTCCCATTTTATGGTCCATGGGCACAGGTTCTGATTTGATGAAAAGAATAGCAGCTCCAATGATTGGAGGGCTTTTAACTTCCTTCTTATTGGAATTATTGGTGTACCCAGTGATTTACCTTCATCTTAAAGAAAGAGAATTAAATAAGCTTGCGCTTAATCACTCTTCCAACAAAACGTAGTCGATCTTTCCAAGGTAGGCGTAAAAAATTAACTTTGATAGCACCCTTAGTAAAATACGTTGGGAAAGAATAATCAATCATCACTTCAACCAAAACAGGATATTTTTCACTGATTTTTTTTACTTCGATCAATACACTTTCGATATCGGAATCTTTTTGAATTAAAAAATAAGGAATCCCAATAGACTCTGCAAAGGCCTTGTAATTAAGACCAGCCAGGGTTGTGCAGGTTTTACTACCTAAAGTTTTCTTTTGAAATTGAGCAATTTGTGAAAGTTCACCATCGTTTAAAATACAAGTAATCACTCCTAGATCATAAGTTTTAGCTGTAACAAGTTCTAACCCCGTCATTAAAAAAGCACCATCACCAGCCAGAGTCACCACGGACTTTGAAGGATTAGCAAGCTTAGCACCAATACCCGCGGGCACGCTATAACCCATGCAAGAGTAATCAATGGGGCCTAAAAAAGATCGGGGATGTTTTAATCGCAATTGTTCCATAGCTAAAAAAGTTCCATTTCCTGAATCGGTGACATAAATGGCATTTTCATCCATGATTTTTTGGCAAGTTTCAAAAAATCGAGACGGAGAAATACGAGAAGATGACTGATGAGATTTTTGTTCTTCCCTTATTTTCTTATGGGCTAAAGCTAACCCAGATAAAAAAGATTTATCTTCAGTTCTCTTTTTTAAATCACTAGCCAATAAAGCTTTGATAGCCACAGAAGAATGCGCTTTTAATGTTATAAGCGCTGGGAAGTTTTTATTAAAAACTTTTTCATTACAATCAATATGAATAAGCGTTGGCGATTTTACTCCATAACTAGCAGTAGCCACTTCTCCAAAACGGCATCCAATCGCTAATAAACAATCAAGGGATGAAAAAATTTTCTGAATCTCGGGAGGAGCCCCCATGCCAATAACATTCCATCCCCAACGAGGATGATTTTCAGGAAACACTCCCTTTCCTGAAATGGTGGTAAAAACAACAGCATCTAATTTTTCTGCCAAACACACTAAATCATCAGCTACATCTCCTGTACTAAAACCAGCATAAATCCCAATACGACTGGACTGGTTGAGTTGATCTTTAATTTTAGTCAGGATGTTTTCGTCTATAAATCCCCCCTCCCTCGAGGGGAGGGGGGATGGGGGGAGGGTGGTGATGTCACTTGGAAAAAGATACAAATTAGCGGGAACCTCCACAAACACAGGGCCTTGAGGAGGCATCTTTGCTATGTGGCAAGCCTTACGAATAACAGAATAAATTTCTTCATGCTTTTTAATGGAAAAAACTTCCTTACAAATGGGACGTGCAATTTCTATTTGTGCAATATCGTGTAACTGAAAAGATTGAGAAATGTCATTTCGAAGTCCACAAGCTAAAACTAAAAGAGGAATTCCATCAAGATAAGCCTCTGTAATCCCAGAAGCAGCATGAGTTAAACCCGCACCTGGCACTATGTTAACTACAGCCATTTTTCCAGACGATCTGGCATAACCATCGGCCATAAAAGAAGCCGATTGTTCATCAGTAACCAGGTAAGGAGACACATTACTTCCATCTAAGACATCATAAAGTTCAATATTGTGCGTTCCGGGAATACCCAAGGTGGCTGTAATGCCTTCGTCTTGGAGAGCCTTTAATACCAATTGTCCGCCTGAAAGTTTCATTTTCCTTCCAATTCCTTTTTTATCCCTTCTGCCACACGATCGGCTAAGGCCATAATAGTTAAATAGGGATTAATTTCTACAGCTTTTGGAAACAAACTCGCATCCGCTACAAAAACATGGTTCAAACCATGCACACGCCCCCAAGAATTAGTGACAGAAACACGAGGATCTTCTCCCATGCGACATCCCCCCATTAAATGCGCTGCTGTGATTGAAATTTTTCCCAATTTAAAATGTTCACGGGTAATCAAAGAATCAATTTTTTTCTGCTCGAAGGGAAAAATAAAAAATTGATCCATGGCAGGGGCATGTACCCTTCTTACTCCTGCAGCAAAAAAAATCCGCGCACTTTCTTGAATGGCCTTTACAAAAGATTGAATGGTAGATTCTGAAAAGTGATAAAAAACTTTTGGCATTCCGTTTCTACCTAGCCTTACACGATTTTCAGCTCTGGCCTCATCAATAGCTAAAACAAGAATCATTTGCAGATGAGCATAGTGTTTCATGAGATCATCAAGTTCTTCTCCAAAACCACAAATATTTTTAGCAAGAGTAAATGGAAAATACATACAAGTTTCCAAAACAAAACGATGGCTCTCTGTAAACTCATCACAATAATAACTTTTGGGATGTCCAACAAAATTAGTGATGGGCCTTTGATGTTCCCCCGTTAAAATTAAAGCCGGATGACATGTAAAGTAGCGCCCCAGGGCTGGCCATTTTCGATTTCCAAAAGATTTTTCTAGTAAAATTGGGGAAAAAAGAGCTCCTGCTGCAAGAACAATTTTAGAAGCTCGAAAACAATAAACTCCTGGTGCTAAAGATGATGGCTCTTGATCAAAACAGGGAGCAGAAACTGTAACAAGTACATCATGATCTTTAATTTTTTCAACCTTGCAAAAGGGGAAAACATCAACCCCATTTTTTTTGGCTGCTGGAATTTGTACAGCAGCTGTGCCTTGCTTGGCATGCACTGCACAACCTAAATTACAAGTGCCTAAACCCTGACACCCACGTGTATTAACAGGAAACTGTTCTACTTTGTATCCTAACTTTTTGCAGGCCTTGTAAAAAAGTTGGTTGTTTTCGTTAATTTCTTCCGGGGAATTTAAGTGTACTCCATTTTCCTGAATATATTTTTCATAGCGAGGGTTTAAATCATCAAGATCAATACCAGGAACAGCCCAGCGGTTTAAAACACTCGCTGAAGCTTTAAGGGAGGTGCCGGTATAAACAGTGGTAGTGCCACCTACTGCCTTAGCAAAAGCTAAAGTGAGATCATTTTGCTTTGTTTGAAGGCCACCATGCTCAAAATAATAACGAGTGGCCATTTCAATTTCGTTTCGGGTGTTATGCTTTTTTTCAAAACTCCCTCCCCACTCCAAAAGAGCCACCTTTAAACCCTTTTGGCACAAGGGAGATAGCTCTTTGGCTATTGTGCCCCCGCCCGCACCAGAGCCAATAATCACCACATCATAATCAAAAACTTTCTCACTCATTTGATTTCCCTTTGTTGGTAACCAATTTCAGGGTAAAAAGAAACCTGACCATACACCCCAAGCTTAGCAAGAGTATTAACTCCCCAAAAACCAATCCGCAAAAGAGCAATAGGAGAATTAAAAAATAAATTCAAAATGCGCGTTTGTTTGGCATGATTTAATTTTCTAAAAAAGTTACCAGCAACTATCCACGATACAAAATCGATAAAAACAAGAAAAAATTTGATTTTGAGATGAATGAAAAAAGATTTTCCAGCTAAAATTGAATTGATTAAACAACGAGATTCTAGAATTTGTTCATTTGAAAAAGAAGCAAAGCGTGGAACTAAAACAGACTGAATAATTTCAAAGCGCCTTAAAGTCTTAGGTGTTAGAAAAACTCTCATTGATCATTAATAGAGCAGCAACTAACGCGGATTAAACGAGGTTGTCAAGAAACTATAACCATGATACCGACCTAAAAAAATGGAAAATCTCACCGTCGAAACATGGCCTGGTGTTTGTCCAGTGCAAGAAGATACCCGCCGCTTAGCATCTCTTGCTCTTCAACTAGGGAAACAAGTGGTTCTCGATATGGGATGCGGCACGGGTTATATTGGTATTTTCTTAGCACGGCATGGCATTTCTGTTGATGCAACAGATTTAAGTGAAGAAGCAGTGGCTAATGCCAAGTATAATGCTGAAAAAAATGGAGTTACCCTCAATGTATTCTCATCAAATCTTTTCCAAAATATTTCTCGAAAATATGATTTGATCGTTTTTAATCCCCCGCGTATTCCAGTTGCTAGTGGCACAACAAGTCGTATAGGCAGTTGGGTTCGCAAACATCCTGCGTTGGTTTATCTTACCCTGCCCCTGGTTAAATTAGTGTATGGATCAAAACGTTTTGATTTTCTCCTTAATTTTATATCAGAAGCACAAAATTTTTTGAACCCTGAAGGAGCCCTGTTGTTAGAAATAACATCTCAAGAAATGCATGCCCTCAAAAAGAAAAATCCCAATCTGGCTATAAAATCCTTAGGACAAGCAGAAGATATTTCTGATACAATCATTGTGATGATTAAATTTTTATAAAAAATATTCTGAGCTGAATACTCATCCTCAAGAAATTTATATCGGACGTTCAAAACCAAAAGCCAGTTTAAAAATCATCAAAATAACGTTTTGGAATCTTTTCTAGCAGGTTTAATGGTCCAACATATTTTTTAGTAACCGTTCTTCGAGATGTCACCACAAACTTATTGGACGGTTTCAAAAATGTTTCTGTTTTTGGCAGCAAAAAAAGATCCATTCTAATACAACAGATGTGGCTTGGAATATCAATAATAAATTCATTACTAATATTTTTTGTAACCTTCTTTTTTTTCCGAAGTTGTATTCATACCGTTTCTTTAGGCTAAGATGACCTAATTACTCATAACTAAACATTACTTTTAAAAACGTTCATAAAACAAGAATTTTTAAAAAAAGAGAAACTTTCAAAGTCCGCCAGCCGAAAATAGATTGTTTTGGAGGTAGAATAAATGATGAAACATCTCATTCCACACGAAAGAATTGAAAATCGTATTTATCTTCTGCGTGGTCAAAAAGTTATGTTAAGCCTTCATTTGGCAGAACTGTATGAGGTTGAACCACGAGCATTAGTTCAAGCTGTGAAAAGAAACATGGAACGCTTTCCAGACGATTTTATGTTTCAACTTACCAATGAAGAAACAATAAACTTGAAATCACAAATTGTGATTTCAAGTTGGGGCGGTTCACGCCGTGCCAATCCCTATGCTTTTACGGAACAGGGGATAGCAATGCTTTCCGCTGTACTTAAAAGCCCCCGTGCAATTAATGTAAGTATTGAAATAATAAGAACTTTTGTGAAGTTACGACAGCTTTTAACTTCAAATAAAGAATTAGGTAAAAAATTGGCTCTGTTAGAGAAAAAATATGATCACCAATTTAAAGTGGTGTTTGATGCTATTCGACAAATAATGGATCAACCTATTTCAAAAAATCGAAAAATTGAGTTTCTTAATAGCTAAAACTAATTTTTTGTGCGCCCAACATGCCTGCTCTATTGAGTTAGTCACACCAGTTCCGAAGACCAAACCAAAAAAGGGAGTGGAATTTCTCCCAACTCCCTTAATTTGGAATCGATCAGAAAAATGTCAAATAGCTGCTTCGCCTTTTTCTCCTGTTCGGATACGAACGGCTGCTTCAACAGGCGTAACAAAGATTTTTCCATCACCAATTTTTCCAGTGGTAGCAACCTTCTGGATGGCAGTGATTAATCGAGTAATATCTTCGTCCTTTACAACAACTTCAATTTTTACTTTGGGAATAAAATCAACGACATATTCGGCTCCTCGATAGAGTTCGGTATGTCCTTTTTGGCGACCAAATCCTTTCACCTCAGAGATGGTCATCCCTTGAACCCCTAATTCCATAATTGCATCTTTCACTTCATCAAGCTTATGAGGTTTAATAATCGCTTCTAGTTTTTTCATAGTCCCTTCTTTCTAAATTGATTGCCTAAAGATGTCCAGTTGAAGATTGAAAATCAGGATAAGCTATATTGCCATGTTCGCCAATATCTAATCCTTCTCGTTCTTCCTCTTCAGAGACACGGATACCCATCATGACTTTCAGTGCACCCCAAACGATGAGGCCTAGAGCAAAGGTAAAAGCCCCCACCAATAAAACACCCTTTAATTGCACAAGAAAAAGATGCAAACCACCCCCAAAAAACAAACCATTACCAGTTGCTGTGGCAACGATTTTATCTTGCGCAAAAAGACCAACAGCTAAGGTTCCCCAAATACCATTGACAAGGTGCACAGATAAGGCGCCAACGGGATCATCAATTTTGATTTTATCAAAAAAGATAACAGCCAAGACAACAATAACACCAGCAATAGCGCCAATAACAACGGAACTACCCACACTTACAAAAGCACAAGGGGCCGTAATAGCTACCAAGCCTGCCAGAGCTCCGTTAATCAGCATGGAGATATCGGGTTTGCCTAACATAAGCCATGCTGTAATGGTTGCTGTTATAATAGCCGCACAGCAAGCCATGTTCGTGGTCAAGGCAATGTGCGCAATATCAATCGGAGCTGCTGCCATGGTACTACCCGGATTAAATCCAAACCAGCCCAACCAGAGGATCAAAGCCCCCAATGTTGCCATGCCCATGTTGTGGCCGGGAATGGGAGTTACTTTTCCATCCTTACCAAATTTGCCAATACGAGGACCCAAAACTAAAATTCCAGCAAGAGCTGCCCAACCTCCAACAGAATGTACTACCGTTGAACCAGCAAAATCCCAGAACCCTGCCGTTGCTAAAAATCCTCCGCCCCAAATCCAGTGCCCCGTGATGGGATACATCAAGGCCACCAAGACAAAAGAAAAAATAAGAAAGGATAAAAACTTAATACGTTCGGCAACGGCACCAGAAACAATCGTAGCGGCCGTTCCTGCAAAAACAAGTTGGAAAAAAAACTTGGCATAGAGAGGAATTCCCGTCCAAGAAATAGAACTATAACTCCCTTGATAAGCCTCTCCCATGGCAGGCGAATTATCTGCTCCTCCGATTAACCACAACCCATCACTGCCCATAAAACCACTGCCATTCCCAAACATGATTCCCCAACCCACAACATAAAAAGCTAGGGAAGCAATAGCAAAAACAACAAAGTTTTTAGCCAAGATGTTTACCGTATTCTTGCTACGACAAAGCCCTGATTCAACCATGGCAAATCCGGCATTCATCCAAAACACAAGAAAGGCTGCAATCAAAGTCCACACCGTATCCATGGCCACTTTAAGGTCTCCTAATTCTTGGGACCAACATAACCCAGGAATAAGAAGAGCTAAAAAGGCACTTAGTAAAAAAATATTTTTTTTCATAGTCTCTCCTTGATTAATAAAAAACCATTCACAAGAACAGTTTCATTGAGTTACGCCTTAAAGCAAAAAACGTGCCAAAAAAATTGAAAGCAATCCTTTTGATTTTATTGATATTTTTTTTTGAATAGAAAATTAAAATGATTAAAAAAGAGGCAACTGATATTTTAATGAGCCTTAAAAATACACTTTTTCCACGATCTTTCCGTGATGCAGGTAAATTATGCGATCCCCTTCCTGGCCAATTTCGGGATTGTGCGTTACAAGGATAATCGTCTTACCTTGTTGATGAAGATCTTTGAAAAATTTAAGAACAATTGCCTCGTTTTCTTCGTCGAGATTGCCTGTTGGTTCGTCTGCAAGAATAATGGCAGGCTGATTGATCAGTGCCCGTGCAACACAAACTCGTTGTTGTTCACCACCCGATAATTGCGATGGCAAATGGGTTGCACGGTGTTCAAGGCCAACACGCACAAGAACAGCCATGGCCTCGTCTTCATCGATCACACTGTGATAGTATTGAGCAAGGAGAATGTTTTCAAGTGCGGTTAGATAGGGAATAAGATGAAATTGCTGAAAAACCAGTCCAATCTTTTCGCGACGGATCACAGTGCGCTGGTCTTCATTAAATGAAGCTACATTGATTCCATCCAGCAAATAATCCCCCGATGTTGGGGTATCAAGACAGGCAAGGATATTGAGAAGGGTTGTCTTACCCGAACCAGACGGCCCCATGATGGAAACCCATTCCCCTGGTTTGACATTGAAATGAAAATCGTCCAAAGCAGTAATCTTGCCAAAGCATCTTTTGATGGATTTTAGTTCTAATATCAATTCGTTCATAAAAAATTATTCCTCCTTTAAGACAAGCGCAGTATCAAGGCGGTAGGCCCGCCTAATTGGGATAATCGCTGCCAACACAGCGGTTCCACTCATAATCGCGAGTGTGAATGGGATTACAATCAACCGAAAAGATACAAACGACAGGAAAATGGTTTTGCCAAATATTTGAGCCAATATAAACCCAGCGGGAATCCCCAGGATTGTTCCTACCAAAACAATCAAGATAATTTCAACGGTGAAGTAGGATAAAATAGACCGGTTTTTTGCCCCCAACGCCTTCATGAGGGCAATCTCTTTTCGCCTAAAGGCAGTCATGGCGGTGAGTGTAGTCATCAAAACAAGTGTCATCAAAACAACAATAGTGGAAACCATGAGGGTCATAAGGCCAGTCATACTCTCAAGAATCTTGCCTTCAGAATAAGAAACACGCTTAAGAGCATCTGCCTTGATGAAGGGTATCGTCTTTTCAAGAAACCTGGCCAAATGTTCGGCCTCTGTACCCGTTACCTCAACACGAAGCATGGCATGATGGACTTTTCCCTCAAGTCCCAAAATGCGTTGTGCGAGGGGGAGATTAACAAACACTTGTTCATCGGCGCTCTCCCCTGTTTCAATGATGCCCTTGATTGTTAGCGGCGCATGTGTGTTTAAGTCTTGGCTGTAAACCGTGAGAGAATCTCCCACTTTGAGATGCATGGTATTTGCCAGCGTTCGGCCAACCACGCAATGGCGATCGTCAAAAGACATCGACACCCATTGACCCACGATTGGCCAATGTCGTTCAAGTTTTTTGAATTCAGGAAAGTCCACTCCAACAAGAACAGCATTGCCCAGATCCAACCGCGCAATCCCATAAAGAAAGGGTGAAATGGCAACAATCTTTTCACGAGTAATTGTTTTGATAAGAAGATCCAGGACAGATTGATCCAATGTAGGCGAAACGGAATAAGTTTTACTCCCCACAAAAAAATTGGCACCATGGCTTTTAAGCTCCTCATGCATTTTATAGGAAATATCGTAATAAAGATTAATAAGCGACGAGACAACCGTTACGCCGATAAAAACACAAAAGACACCAACCGCTATGCGGTTTCTCTGGTTGCGAATCCCCTGCCTAATCAATCTCAAGAACATTTTGAAATTCATGTGATTCATTTAGATTCGTCCATGAAGAGCGGCGGTTGGACTGATGCGCCGGATACGTGTTAACCCAAAAACCGTACCCGTAAGTGAAATCGCAACTGCGTAAGTTCCAACAACTGGTCCAACGATGGGAGACGGTGCAATTGTCGATGTAAAAAGATCAAAACCAATAATCTGGGAGAATCCCATGCCCAACAAATATCCGCAAACCCCACCAATAACGCCCAAGAGAATTGCCTCAGCAACGAACAAAAGCGCCACATGATGATTGGCTGCACCAATCGCCTTCATCAGAGCAATCTCACCGGATCGCTCCAAGATACTTGTCTGGATGATGGTGGCAACACCTAAGCCTGCAGCGATAAAAATCACCAACGTCATCACAAACATCAGGAGCTGGATTTTATTGATCACTGCTCCTTGAGTTTCGGCAACATGCCAAACAGGCTTAACAAGCGCGTTGGGAATTGCCTCCTCAAGCTGGTGGGCAATCGAACTCACATAGGAAGTACAGTACCAAAGATCGTACTCCTGAACATCCAAAGAATCGGGATGCGTGCGCGCCTTTCGTGAGAGAGCACTTTCAGGCACGCTCATGGCACTTACATCAATCGATTCTACTCCATCCGGTAATCCGGCAAGATTCTGAACGGTTTCAATTGGAACCATAACAGCATGGTCATAGGTATCATCGCCAGACAAAATTCCGGTTATTTGGAGTACAACCGGGGCACCCTTGTCCGGTGTGACTTGCAAGGACTGTCCCACTCCAAGGTTGAGAGCATCTGCCAAGGCTTTGCCAACCAGGGCGTTGTTTTGCTGTAAATCATCGGGCCATGCACCTTGAATGGTCCAATAGGGTTTGATGAATCGGATTCCTGTCTCGAAAGACTGAGATCCATCCACATCCCCGATTTGTCTCTGAAAAAAGGTGCCCACGAGTGGCACGGGGATAGCATCGTAGCCTGTTATTTTAACCGGAACCGTCAGAAAAGGAGAAAACCCGGCGATATTATTTCCCCAAAAAATTCCTTTGATCCGGGGCAGATCCTTCTCGTTCAAGAAAAAACGCCCTTTTAACGGGTTGTAGTCCACCCCACCAAGAAACAAAGAAACACCCTCACTTTTGGGAAGGATACGAATATTGGTCTCATACGAATTGAGTTCCTTGGCCATTTTATTGCCAATATCAATCGAGATGTGTGCCAGCACAGACATCAGGGTAGCGGCAATGGCGATTGTTACCACAGCCAAAACTTTTCGACGACGGTTGCGCAAAACAGAATCTTCAAGCAAACGAAAAAACATAATTTTTCCTCAAAAAAAACCAAAATACTTGGCACCTGCATCGAGATCTTCGGGTTTGATGAGAATCATGTCATCCATCACCTCATACTTAAGAGGAATTGGATTACAGCCGCCACTTCGACCGATGGAAGGGATAAAAATAAGCGAACCACATGCCAGACAAATAACATGACGGCTTTTTTTGATATAACCTTTGTCCGCACACAAGGCGCATGCATCAAAGGCAACACCAAAATCTTTGCTTTTGCCTCGGTTGATAACAAAAAAACGTACCTGCTTACCACTTTTGCTTATCGCAGAAAATCGGTGAAGCTCCCCGTTTTTTACGTCATCCATACGAATACGAATCACACCATCTTCGCCGGAAGCAACAGCAACGGCCGGCGAAAGTTTTGGAGCCCTTCCCGCGTAGAGGTCTTGGTAGAGCAATGGGACAACGATTGCTACAATGATAAGAAGCGCACTTTTCATCCAACGCTTTTCGATCAGGGTGCTGTATTCTGACTTGCGCCGGTTGATGCCAATTTCCACACTCTCATTTTGTAGAAGAGCCCTTCTCTTGCAAAAAAAAGCAAGAAGGAGAAAAGCAAATAGAGCCATCTCGATGTAGATCATCAAGGGAAATAAATGACCAATTTTCGCTACAAAGGAAACTCGGGCCGCGCTTGCATCCCATAGGTTTAACTCCAATAGGCCAAGTGTAACTTCGGCGCTCCATCGGATGAAAATCATGGCAAGAACAATGAAGAGAGAAAGTCTGATCATCCTCTTGCCTAACATGGTGAGCAAATGGGCCAAGACAGGAACAACTGCAATGAGAAGAGCAGCAGCAACAAAGAGAGATGCACTATTGATGATCATGTCTGTATTGAGAATCGAGACAGACGAAAATTGGGCATAAGAAAAATGGAGAGAAAACTTATAAAAGGACGCAAGAAAAAGCACAATAACGAGACATTGTGCCAAGAATGCCGTGGCTTTGCCTGTGCAAGGACGAACCAGAAAACCCTGAGACGGAAACAAGGCGAAAACAATTCCGGCCGTGAAGGCCACGGCCGAGAATTCTCTGAGTGTGTTTACAAAAATAAGCATTCTTATTTTCCGATTGGAACATAAATGAAGGTATATTCAACCGAAAACGGTTGAAACCAAGCTCCAACACCGGTTTCTGCATCAGTATGACGGGCCAGCCCCTGCTTGGCAGGTGATTCGATGGTGTAGGTGAGGATGTAGTTTCCCGGACCAAACATTTTTATATTGCTTCCGTAATGGGGCCCATCCTTGGCGATCATCGGCATAAAACTACCCGATTGTTCTTGTCCTGTATCCTTGTTTTTTAATTTGTAATTGATGGTCAAATACGGAATCCACTCACCCGCGCCAAACCCGTTGAGGTTGCCCGTGGTTGCGTGAATATCGGCTTCAAGGTGAACGTCGGCTTGAGAAGCCGGAAGACCCATGGCCCCGCCCGTGTGCTCCATGTTAATCGGCTTAAGATAAACGGCGGCAATTTTCATCGAATTAACCACCTTCTCCTCGCCGGCCGGATATTCCTTAAATGCCATGGCGTTTGTTGGGCCCATCTGCATCAGCAAAAAGACCGTGAGTGTCAGTACAAGTTGTTTCATGTTGTTCTCCTTTTTTGTAGAGTTAAAATAGCTAAACCAATAAGACCCAGGACAATAATCAGCAATTGAGGAAGCCACGTTTCCCAATACGCATAGAGGCCAATGGCGGGAATCTGGGGAAGCCAAGCAATGGGAGAAGGCTGCACAACACCTCCCTCAATAAGTTCCATAACCCCCTGGCCAACGAAGACAAATGACATGTAATAAAGGAGACCCCCAGTAACAGCAAAAAAGAGATGTACCGGCAATTTTAAAATACCATATCGCATGAGGAAATAAACAATGGTCAACATCCCGCATCCCAGGATAAAACCAGCCATGATAGCCCCCATGCTTTCTAGGTTAGCCTCCACAGTAAGTGCTTTGTAAAAAAGCACGGTCTCGGCCCCTTCGCGGTAAACCGCAAGAAAAGCAGTAAACCAGAGGGCCTTGAGAGATCCTTTAACCAGCGAGTCACCTATTTTGCCTTTGATGTATGTCACCCATTTTTGCGATTCGGCCTTCGAAATAAGCCAATAGCTTACAAAAAACAAAACTCCCGCTGCGAGAAGCATCGTGGCTCCCTCAAGGATTTCCTGACTCTTGGCTGAAACGTCAAAAACCCATTTAAGCAAAATCGCCGTAAGCACACTTAAGACCAAGGCTGAGATACAAGCGTGATAAATGGTTTTTAGTTTGTCTTGGTGACCCGCCTTCAACAAATACGCGATAATCGCCGAGACAATAAGGATTGCCTCAATCCCTTCGCGCAGGATGATCAGAAGCGAGTAGCCAAAAAGAGAGCGGGGCGAGCGTTTTTCTACACTTAAGAGAGTGATCACGCCCGCAAGATCGGCTTCGAGAAAAGCAGCGATTTCGCGAATGGACTCAATGCTTTTTGCCTGTCTGAATCCGGCCACCAATTGTGTAAATCGTTCTTCAATAGCGCGTTTGGATACTTCGCTCCGCGCACCCAGGGCCATTTCCATCCCGCTTGCCTCAAAAACGTCAAAATAAGTGTCCTGTACAATCTGTGTTGCTTCCGTTTTTTGTCCACTCTCGTAGAGTGCAATGGCCTGTTGGATCCGTGCCAGAAGGTTTTCGGAAACACCACGCCAGTTTTGGTTTTTAACAAATTGGGTAGGGGTAACTTCCGAACCTCCAAGGGGTGTAGCGGCAGTTAACTCATGTCCCCCTTCAAGATCGTCAAGGATGTTGTGAAGATCGGTAACCAAGCCCGTTACCTTGGCCTGAAGGGCGGGCAGTGGTCCTTTTTCGACAATCAAGCGCCGAATCTCGCCGAAGGTTTCTTCAAACTCATAATTCTTTTTGGCGGATATGTTGATGCGAATTGGTCCTTCCAAATTTTCGAAAATCTCAAAGTAAGCAGTTTGGACCTTACGCTTGGCCTGCAAGACATCCCCAGTTTCATAAGAGGAAACTGCTTCTTGTAAAAGACGATCAATTTGGGTCACCATGGCGAGGTAATCATTGGCCTGATTTTCTTCGGCATGAAGAAGCCCGGATGAAAATACGAGAAGCAGGAAGAAAAAAACACGACATATTTGAGTTGGGATCATAAAAGTCCTTGTTTGCTAAAGTGAAACCTCCCAGCGCAATCCGGCCAAAAAGGCGTTCTTCAACGTCGGATCGGTTCCTGGATTGATGATGTATTGAAAATCGGGTTGTAGAACAAGCCAGGGGGTTAGGCAAGCACGGTAAGTAAGCTCCAGATTAACCTCCGCATCTTCCACGGAGGTTCCTGCATCGGATTGCGCTTGTTCGAACTTACTGCCGTTAAAAGCCGTGGCAACGGCCAATCCAAGTTGATCTTGATCACGATGAGAAATCAAGCCTGTGTAGTTCAGACCTGCTCCCAAATAATATTGGAGTTGATTAACATCTGCATTGGCATAACCAAAACGACCATAAATGGCAAGACCCTGATCTTCTGTTTCTCTGTAGATATTGTATTCTCCCAAGCCATAGATCAAGAAGCTTGCTCCCTTCCATCCCACAAGGGTTTCCGCATCGACGGTAAAAATGAGATCAAAATTATCAAGATAAGCGACACCTTTTGAAAGACCACCACGCAGGTATTTTTTTCTATTCTTTCCGGCAAAATATCTGGGTTGGCCATGACATCCGAAAGTACCACAAAAACACTGAAGGGAAAAACCAGCAAAAACAACAGCACAAAACCTTGCTTCACACATCCTCCTGACTGCTCCCCCATTACAAACCAAAGGCTTTAACTTGAAATTGCAAATCATTTTCATTTGCAAGTTAATTAAGCATTTATTAAGTTCTTGGGACCCTGTCAAGAAATGATATTTTTATTTTTCTTGGAGATATGATAGGGATATTTTAATTTTGCACTTAAAGATTTGGAGGAATAATGGATTGGTCACTTTTGGGTTTTAGAGGTCTCACACAGGTTTTAAATGTTCATCCGGTTTTTGTTCATTTTCCCATCGCCCTTTTCCCCACGGCATTTTTCTTCTACCTGATCGGAATTCTTAGAAAAAGAAATGACTTGCTGCTGGCAGGCCAAATTTGTCTGGGTTTGGGTTTCATCAGCACTCTTATCGCTGTTTTCACGGGGTACGTGGCCCATGACAATATTCCACATAGTCAAACCATTCACCACATTATGGAAACCCATGAAGTGCTTGGATTTAGCAGCCTGGCCCTTGTGGTTATTTTGATAATCTGGAGTTTCTTAAAGCGTGAAGGGAAGCCAAAAGTATCACCCCTTTTTTTAGTGTTGTTGGGTATCACAACTCTTGCAATTTTACAGAATGCCGACCTGGGTGGCCGCATGGTTTTTGTGGAAGGGGCTGCAGTAAAAGCAATGCCGGCGAAGCAGGAAACACAGCCACATCACAATCATGCTCCCCAGCATGATCACCATGAGCATGAACACTACCACCCATGATCAAAAAATGAGCAAAGCCTAAGCAGCATTCTTTTCAATCCGATAATTGGGAAACATAATTACAGCTGGGTGGACTTTGAGTGCTTTGGCAAGGACTATGGCACGATCTCTGCCAATTTGCTGACGCCCTGACTCCATACTAGAAATATTTGCTTGGGTCATCCTGGCTTTTTTAGCTAATTCATTCTGGGTCAACCCTTGCAAATAACGGAGCGTTGCCAACATCTCACCAGGGGAAATTGCAATAGGATCTTGTCCTTTTACAAAGTCATTTTTATTTATTTTTTTCATAAAATCTCAAAATCCTTTCGATAAGAGTAACCCGCCCACCGATCAGTAAACCCTTTTTAATCTGGGTTTTGGATTCGTATAGGGTATTGGTTATAAAAATAGCAGTTCAAAAAACAAGTTGATACCGTGTGTCTGCTCCTTTCCCCAATTGTTGCAGAAACCCCTTTTTTGACAACTCTTGTACGGCACGTGTAACGGTCCGGCGAGGCAAACTAATCAATTTTGATATTTTTCCACTTTGCAATCTGGCTTCCGGATGCTCACGAAAGCATTCCAAAATTTTTTTCATTTTCTCTGTTAGTCGTAAATATGCCGCAAATTTATTTGTATAATAACCGATATCCTGGTTTAAGGATTTTCCTATCATCTTCAACATAAAATCCAAAAACAATCCAATATGGTATTCTTTGGGGTCTTGCCTGAAAACACCCCCGGAACATTGACGAAGAACAATGTAATATTCTGCCCTAGATTTTTCTATTTGACGATCGACCGCAAGATAAGGTGCAACAAAGTTCAAATTTTCGTCGGGTGCTTGTAACATGCCCAAGAAAAAAAGAGCTCGCCCCAGTCTTCCATTGCCATCCTGAAAGGGATGGATAGCCAGAAATCGATAAACAAATTCGGTAATTACCGGCAAAGACCAAATCGAATTTGGCAGGGCTTGGTTATACCAATCGAATAATTCTCTCATGGCGGCAACGGTGATGGGACCCGGAGAAGCCGTTTTAAATATTTCCCGTGTGATCTTATTTCCGACACGCTCTATAACACTATTAGAAGCAACTTTGTATCTCCCAATATAGGGTGTTGAGGGTGGATAGTATTGCAATAGTTCTTTGTGCAGGCCGCGAACATCTCTCTCTGTAATGGGAAGCAAATCAGCTGCTTGTTGATAAATAATAGTCAATACGCTTCGAAGTCCAGCTACCTCTTCAATGCTTCGTTCCTTGTCTTTTGAAAGTTTATCTTCAATATAGCGCTTCTGCCTTTCAAAAGATCCCAGTCGGCTGTCATCCCCCAAGGTGGCATCCATCCAGTCAATTTCAGTATTGGTTAAAACAGCGTTTTCGATCCTGGTGGAGGCACCGATAATACTGATGTAGACATACCGGTGAATGGCCTCCTGAAAGGAAGAGGATAGATTTTCCAGTTCAACTCGTTTTTTTGATAACAACTCGCTAATATTCTTAAGTTTTTTCTCTAAACCGGTATTTATTTGGAAGGAAATCACAACTAAATTGAGCCATATTGAGCCAGATTAGTCAATAAAAATGTCTCAATATGGCTCAATATGTGTAGTCTCAACATTCGGAAAAAATTCATTACCGCAAATTGTTGACAGTCCGAGTATCAGGACGTCGAACCTGTGTATCAATCTTTTGCAGTACGGGTGAATATCTCGAATTTGCGAAACTGCAGGCCGTCCGACAAAAAGCCATGTACATGAATGACTGGATTGCCAAGCTCGATGATTTTTTACGCCTCGGGGACCATGATATTTTGACCCATGCGGGGAGAATCAGCCATGAAGTCGCCGTCAGCAAGGCCGAGTCAGAGTTTGAGCATTATCACCGACGGAGTTTGAACGAACCAAGTTCTATTGAAAAGGATTTTGAAAAAGCAATTAGCAAGATCAAAAAGTTTCTGCTTGGAAATTTGATTCTTCTCCTAGACGGGAAGATGGACTGGGCTCATTGGATTGCAGTGAAGCGCATTGATCATATCCTAACCAACAAATACCGCAGAGCCTATGATTGTTTCCCCACCGTAAAAAGGCAATCTCGTATTTTTTATAAATTCAGGAGTGATTTTATACAAGGGTTTCGAGGGCGGGCAATCCCTTGGTCATCATGGTGGTGTTCTCTTTTGCGAGTACCCAGACTTGGTACTCTGCTAAACTCGGAAATTGGTATCCCAACCAATTAAGACACTGCGCCATTTTTTGTAATACCAACCTGATGACCCTGCCATAGAAGGAGCTATTGTACCTCTTTTTCTCTATTGAGGGTTGGCTAGAGATTGTTGTTGTGCTGGTGTGGGATGGAGTGCCAGCTTTGTAAAGTTTACTTCTCCATTTGCTGAACCAATTCTCCTTGTATCTATTTTTATAAAAACTTAAAAAAAGTCCCCCTTGGTGCAAAATAGAAAAGCCGCTCTGAAGAAACATGTTTCTTATCTCGGGGATGTTATATTCGTAAACATGCCCCGCCGGCATGGACTTCCCGCGATTTTTAGAGTTTGGGGTGGTTAAGAATAAAATCCCGCCCTCTTTTAGAATGCGGCGGCACTCACCCAACAGGATTGGAGCTTGTTCCATAGGGAGATGCTCAATCAATTCTAAGCACAAAATATTTTGGAAGCTGCCATCTGGAAATTGCAGGGGGGGTACGGACATTGATTCGAAAGACGCTTGCGGATACCGCTGGCGCGCGAGAGTAACCGTTTCAGGGCTGTAGTCAATTCCTACGTACTGATAGCGTGAAGAAGGGAGGTATTCACAGCCAAAACCAAGACCGCATCCAATATCTAGAACAAGCCCCGGCTTCAGATATTTGCATGCGTAATGGTAACGAAACTTCATCCGTTGAAAGCTAAAGATTGAAGTATCCGTCGTTCGTTCGTTAATTTCCTTATGGGGTGTCGCGTCCATGAGGGACTTTAATAGCCCGATCGGGCCAATGATGTCATCATATTTTTAGCCCGATCGGGCTTTGTCCTATCGGGCTATATTCAAGACACTGGTCTCAAAAGGTATATTCCGGGCACATGGTTTACACTTTATGGCATGATGGATGAACGAATAACTGCCTGTCCGCCTCTGGCGGATGAACGAATTACGATTCTTTGTTTTGACAAGCAGTTTGGAGGGTATGCAATCAAGTGAACACCTTTTTCGTCTCTATACCAAGTGGAGATGGTCTCCATTTTTTGAATTTGTCGAAAAGGAGGATAGCTTTATGTTAAAAAACGGGTTTCATGTGCTTTGGATGTTGATCGGTTTCGCGCTTATTGTTCCTCAGATGCCGGTCTTTGCCGGAGAGCATCACAGCGTCAAGGCGAGCTTCGATGCAGAAACAAAAGTCAAACAAGCCACGCAAGATTACATCAACGCACAAATCAAGGATAAGGGAAGTTTTGAAGTTGCCGATAAGGTGGCAGGAAAAACACGGAAACTGAAATTCGATTACTTCCATACGATCAACAAACTTGATA
>MGRJ01000008.1 GCA_001798135.1 Deltaproteobacteria bacterium RIFCSPHIGHO2_02_FULL_40_28
GTTCAATATCTCAACTGGTATTGCTACTTCCATAACCTCAAAATTAGCAACACTTTGTGAGTATTATGCCCGCGATGACAAGAGTAATTAATTCTAGGAATGAAACAGATGGATCCCCGCCTTTCCGCCAGAGGCGGACCAGCTTGGCTGGCGCGGGGATGACAAAACGCAGGATAGTCCCGAGAGGTTGATTCAGGGAACAGAAAAACGAACGGAGGGAAAAGCTTGAATCGTGAATTTTAAACCCAAGGCTTTTAGGAGGGTTTCAAGGCTGTAGAATGCAGGGTTTCCTTTTTTAGAAAGCATTTTATAGAGGCTTTCCCTATTTAACTTTGTTTTTTGAGAAAGTTTTCCCATTCCTCCATAAGCCTCGGCCACATCCCTTAAGGCCAACAAAAAAACTTCCTGATCATTTTCTTCCAAAGCTGCAGTAAGATAGGCTGCAGCTTCAGCAGGTTTTTTGAGGGATTCAATGAGTTCTTCGTGATATTTTCTGAATTTTCTTTTTTTCATAATACGTTACATATTCCAGCCAGTATTGTTTTGCTTTTTATTGTAGCCTATAGACTACAATAAATCAAGAGAATATCATAGATAGCAAGAGATAGGCCAAGGGCAATAAAATATAAGAAGTTGAAATTCAGATACTTAGGGAGATGAAAAAATAAAGACTTGAATTTATCAGTCTTAAAAAAGGTCTTCGGATTTTATTGACAATACCTTGATTGGTCATCTAGCCTCCTCCCATGCGACCTTCTGCTTTAGTTTTACTTTCGGGCGGGCTGGATTCTTTGGCCTCTCTTCATTGGGCTTCTCAAAATGCCGATTTGGCTCTGGGTCTTACCATCAATTATGGTCATAAAGCATTCGCAAAAGAATGTGAGGCCGCCCAAAACATTTGCAAAAAGTATGATATCTCCCACCAAGTGATGGATTTAACCTGGCTGGGTGGTTTTGGTCATAATGCCTTGGTTGATCCCAAGGTGCTTCTCCCTAAACTTCATCGTGCTGATTTAGATGATGAAAAATTAGTCCAAGAATCAGCTCAAATTGTGTGGGTTCCTAACCGAAACGGTTTATTCATTAATGCCGCAGCATCTTTAGCTGAAAATGAAATGATTAGTTGGATTGTGATGGGCTTTAACAAAGAAGAAGCTAAAACCTTTCCTGATAATTCGAGTGGCTTTGTTGATGCTGTTAATAAATCTCTTAGTTTTTCAACTCAGAAAAAAGTTTCTGTTGTGGCTCCTCATGTGGAAAAAAATAAAAAAGAAATTGTTTCGTGGCTATTAAAAGCAGGAGGAGACCTTACTCATCTTTGGAGTTGTTATGAAGGAAGTAAAAAAATGTGCGGAGAGTGTGAATCGTGTCAAAGACTCATGAGAGCCTTGGATGAAGCCGGAGCCCATGAATGGAAGAGTCAATTTTTTTAAAAACAAAATTTCTTGAAGATGTTTTTACCTACGATGGAACACAATTAGCCTCCCACTGGATCTTAAAAAATTCTGGGTTAAAAGGGGATGCCATTGTTAGTTTTATTGGGCCTGCCCGTGTGAATTTATCAGAGATGGTTGATCTTGAAGATGTTTTAAGTAAAAAACATATCCATTCCGAAAAAATGCTCCATTGGATTGTTGAGCATTTTGATCCCAATCTGGAACGCATGATTTTAAGACAAAGACTTTTGATGAGCCTTATGTGTGAAATTCTCCTCAATGATTTTGGTGCTCCATTAAAAAGAATTGGAGATGATTTGTATAGCGGAGATAAAAAACTTTCTGTTTCCATTGCAACTGTTTCCCCAGTTTCTGGACTCATTCATGTAGGGATTAATATCGAAAGCCGTAACACACCAGTTCCCACCATTGGTTTGAATGATTTAAAAATCGAGCCCACGGAATTCGCCCACAAAATTTTAAAGGCTTATGAAAAAGAAATAGCAGGAATTAATTGGGCCAGATGCAAAGTAAGGAGTGTTTAAAGTTTGCATGTAAGATTTGTCATCGCGAGCGACTCTGAGCGGGCAGCGAAGAGGAGCGTGGCGATCCAGGTTTGTTAAGGGGACAGGACCCGCTTTTTCTAGAATGTATGAAATCTAAACTTATCGAAATTTTTTCTTCCATTCAAGGAGAAGGGCTTTGGATAGGAAAACCCCAAGTGTTTGTGAGGTTTAAAGGGTGCCGTTTACAATGTTCTTATTGCGATACTCCTTTAACTCATGCTGCTATTTTTCAATCGCGTGTTGAAAAAAAACCTTTTAGTGGAATTTTTCAATCACAACCTCTCGAATATACGGTAGATCAATTAAACTGCGAGCTTCAAAATTTTTCTGTTCGTTCTCTGGCCTTAACTGGTGGTGAACCCTTGGAGCAGGTTGATTTTTTACAAGAATGGCTTCCTACCTTAAATGGGTATGAAATTTTACTGGAAACCAGCGGAATAGAGGTGGCGGCCTATGAAAAAATCGCTTCTTTTATTTCAATCACAAGCATGGATATTAAAATTCCCTCAGCTACAAAGGAAAAACCCTGCTGGGATTTACATTATCAATTTTTAAAGTTGACAGCAAAGAAATCATGTTATGTAAAAATAGTTTATGATGAAAATCTTTTGTTAGAAGAAAAAAAGGAGATAGCAGCCCTGATAGATGCCTATCCACCCGTTATCTTTATTTTTCAACCTGTTTCTCCTTTAAGACAAAGGAATTTAAAAATTTGTTTTAATCACTTTGATTATTTTTCTAAAAATTTTTCACAACAAGTAAGATTAATTCCCCAAGTTCATAAGTTCTTGTCAATTCTGTAGGATAGGATAAATTCAAAGATGGATCCCCGCCTTTCCGCCAGAGGTGGACCCGCCTCTGGCGGGCGCGGGGATGACAATCATATGTTAATGCGCAAGGAATTAGAAAAACAAGAGGATCAGCTTTTGGCTTCCTATGCGTCTAAAAGTGGCGCCTCGCTTGGGCGCATGCACAAAGAAGAAGAGCATCCCTACCGCACCCGTTTTCAGAGAGATCGCGATCGTATTATTCATTCCAGAGCTTTTAGGCGCCTCGAATATAAAACTCAGGTATTTGTTAATCACGAAGGAGATTATTATCGCACCAGATTAACCCACACCTTAGAAGTGGCCCAAATTGCAAGAACAACAGCCAAGGTTTTGCGTCTCAATGAAGATTTAGCTGAAGCCATTAGTTTAGCCCACGATTTAGGCCACACTCCCTTTGGTCATTCGGGTCAAGATGTAATGAATGCCCTGATGAAGGATTTTGGTGGTTTTGAACATAATCGTCAATCGCTTCGAGTGGTTACTCTTTTAGAAGAACGTTATCCTCATTTTTCAGGGCTTAATTTAACTTATGAAGTTTTAGAAGGGATTACAAAACATAGTACCCAATATGACATGCCCGATGGGAGTATTTTTAAAAGGGAAGGGTATCCTAGCCTTGAGGCCCAAATTTGTAATTTAGCTGATGAGATTGCTTACAACAATCATGATGTAGACGATGGGCTTAAGTCGGGCATGCTAGAGCTTGTTGACCTTGCCAAAATTAAACTTTGGGATTTAAATTTTAAAAAAGTAAAAAAACTGTATCCTAAAGCCCTTCCTGGAGTTCTTATTTCACAAACAGTCCGTTTTTTGATTAATTTTTTGGTGAGTGATTTGATTAACGAAACTACAAAAAATATTCAGAAAAAAAAGATTAAATCTATTGAAGATGTGAGAGAAAAAGGCAAGGGCTGTGTTTCTTTTTCGGCAGAAGTGCGCAAGATGAATGTAGAATTAAAACGTTTTCTTTTTACCCATCTCTACAAACATTTTCGGGTGTTGCGCATGGCAGACAAGGCAGAAAGAATTATGCGGGATCTTTTTTATGCCTATCAAAAAAACATGCAAATTATTCCACCTCATTTTTTGTCTACTTATGAGCATTTAAAAGAACCCAAAGAGAGAATTATTTGCGATTATATTGCAGGTATGACAGATCGATTTGCTTTGGATGAGTACAAAAAGTTATTCGATCCACACGAGAGGGTGTGAAAACTTTAAAAAAGTTTTCATGAGGATAAAATTATGGAAGGACAAAATGTAACTGTGTATTTAAATACTCCACTTTTAGTAGCTGAAAAAAATCCACATTTTCCACCCCAATTATTTCGCCTTAAGGGGAAGCTAACAGAATGGAATGAAGGTGGAATTTTATTAAATATAAAAGAAATTGGAGATGAAAAAAGTTTAACTAAGGTGAATCAAGTTGTTTTAATTCCCTTGCATAAAGTTGACCACATCGTTGCTGATTAAAGATAGGTGTTATGCTTGGTTTCAAAGGTAGTAATGGTATCAGCAAATTTTTCGGTTCTGCCAATATCATCCAAACCTTCTAAAAGTTTATTTTTAGTACTAGCATCAATTTTAAATGAAAAGCTTTGTGGTTTTTCTGTATTGAATGTGATGCTTTGCTGGGTTAAATCAATGGTCACTTGAACATCCTGCTTGTGCGTGGCAATCTGAATAATGCGATTAACTTCTTCCTGGGATAATTCGATTGTGAGTAATCCATTTTTTGATGAGTTATTTTTAAAAATATCCGCAAAACCCGGGATGGTATTGCCATTTCTTTCAATCCTGGGAGCAATCACAGCTGCAAAACCATACTGTATAATGGCCCATACAGCATGCTCACGTGACGAACCACATCCAAAATTATTGCCTGTAACTAAAATAGTAGCCTTGGCATATTGAGGCCAGTTGAGTTCGAATGAAGGGTTGGGTTTGCCCTCATCATCGTAACGCCAATCGCTAAAGAGTGCTTTTTCATATCCCGTTTTTTTAATGGATTTTAAATGTTCCTTGGAAATAATTTGATCGGTATCAATATTTTCACGATTAATGATGGCAAGTGTTCCTGTATGTTTTGTAAATGCTTTCATAACCAGCTCCTTACATCCACAAAATGTCCGGCAATGGCTGCTGCTGCTGCCATTTGGGGACTTACCAAGTGGGTTCTGCCGCCTTTACCTTGGCGCCCTTCAAAATTACGGTTTGAGGTAGAGGCACAGCGCTCACCCGATTTAAGTTTATCGGGATTCATGGCCAAACACATGCTACAACCAGAATTTCTCCACTCGGCACCTGCTGCTGTGAAAATTTTATGTAGTCCCTCAGCTTCGGCTTGTTTTTTTACGGTTTCACTTCCTGGCACAACCAGGGCAACTACTTTTGGTGATACTTTTTTCCCCTTAAAAATTTGAGCGGCAGCACGTAAATCTTCGATACGAGAATTGGTACAACTTCCTATAAAAACCACATCTACGGTTAAATCAGTAAGTTTAGTGCCTGGAGTAAGTCCCATGTATTTTAATGCCGATTCTACATCGGCCTTGGTGGCCGATCTTACTTCTTCGGGTTTGGGAATCACGCCATTAATTCCTAAAACCATCCCTGGATTTGTTCCCCAGGTAATTTGAGGTTCCATGTTGTGAACATCAATTGTTATTTGTCTATCGTAGCTGGCTTTTTCATCTGTTTTTAAAATGCGCCAGTCAGAAATTGCTTTTTCTAATTTTTTATCCTTGGGAGCGAAGGGGCGATTGTTTGAAGCAATGTATTGAAAGGTGGTATCATCAGGGGCTATCATTCCGGCTCTAGCACCCGCTTCAATACTCATATTGCAGATGGTCATTCGGGCTTCCATGGAAAGAGAAGAGATAGCAGATCCTGCATATTCTAAAACACAACCTGTTCCTCCTGCTGTTCCAATTTCACCAATGAGTTTCAAAATCAAATCTTTGGCTGTAACTCCCTTGGGAAGATTTCCATCAAAACACACCAGAAAAGTTTTTGGTTTTTTTTGAACCAAACATTGTGTGGCCAGTACATGTTCTACTTCCGAGGTGCCAATCCCAAAGGCCAGAGCTCCAAAGGCCCCATGAGTTGAAGTATGGCTATCACCACACACAACGGTAGTTCCTGGTAGGGTAATGCCCAACTCGGGCCCAATAACATGTACAATGCCTTGTTTATCGCTATCTAAGCCATAGAGAATAATTCCGAATTCCTTACAATTTTTTTCTAAAGTTTCAATTTGGGTTTTGGCGATAAGATCTTTAATGCTGGTACGGTTATCTGTTGGAACATTATGATCCATGGTTGCAAAAGTAAGTGTTGGTTTTCTTACCTTGCGGTTTGCTAAACGAAGCCCTTCAAAGGCTTGCGGGGAGGTTACTTCATGGATGAGATGGCGATCGATATACAGCAGGGTATTGCCATCAGGAAGTGCTTGTACCACATGATTGCCCCATACTTTTTCAAAAATGGTTTTTGCAGTCATTTAAACCTCCTATCATGGCAAAGTCTTGCTAATCAAGCAAATCCTCGACTCTTTTGCTTAAAGACTTCACTACCAGACTGGTGTATAAGAAAATGTTATGAAAGCTTTAGTGATTGGAGGTACAGGCATTATCGGCAACCATGTTGTGCGGTGTTTGTTAAAACGAGGAATCGACGTTCGTATTTTTTCACGAGGCAAAACTCCCTCTAAAAATCTGGAAGATCTTAAAATAGAAATTTTCCAGGGCGATCTGATGGATGAAAACTCACTGCACAAAGCTGTAAAGGGATGCGAGTGGGTTTTTCATACAGCAGCTTATTATCCTAAAAGTGCTTTTGGGTTTAAAGAGCATCTACGCCAAGCCCTAGGTGGTATTAATACGGTTTTAAAGGTTATTGCACAAAATCCCGTTGAACGTTTTGTTTTTACCAGTAGCTTAACTACCATTGGGAAACCTGCTTATTATGGTGTGGAAGCTACCGAGAAAGATGCCTACAATTTTAAAACACATCCCCATCCTTATTTTGCTTGTAAGATTGCCATGGAAAATCGGGTTTTAGAAGAAGCTAAAAAAGGAATGCCCGCTATTGTTGTTAATCCTACTGGAGGTTTTGGCCCCTATGAAATGAAAGAACCAAGGCTTTGCCTCATTCCTCAATTAGTAAAAAGAAAAATTCCAGCGGTTATTCCTGGTTTTATCAATGTGGTTGATATGGCTGATGTAGCCACAGGACATGTTTTAGCTGCCTTAAAAGGCAGGATAGGGGAGCGCTATATTTTGGGTGGGCAAAATACAACCGTGCAGGATTTAATGAAGCTTATTTGTGAGGTGGCAAACGTGCCCCCACCGCGATTTACATTCCCGCTTCCCTTGACTATTGCCGTAGCTGGTTCAACAGAGTGGCTTTTTCATTATCTTTTCAATAAAACCTCTCCCTTTTCTCTGTTGGCTATTCGTTTTGTTCAGTATGCTCAAAACTTAAGTTCAGCTAAAGCCATAGAAGAATTGGGCTATCATTGGTCCCCAATGAAGCCTTGTCTTCAAAGAGCCTTAGAATGGTTTCGTTTCATAGGATATTGTTGAGCAAGCAAGATTCTTGTCTTTTTTTTGAAATTCACTATACTTGGGAGTCTATGGAATTAAAACGTCATAAAAACAGCAATGATGTCATTCGATTGGATGCCGAAGGAAATTGGTTTCATGGGGAGTATCCTGTACTTCATGAAAGAACGGTTCAATTTTTACATCGAAATATTGCCTTAGATGAGCAGGGTCGTTTTTATCTGACAGGGGAAGATAGGCCTGTGTATTTTGAAGTTGATGATGTTCCTTATTTTATTGTGGGGGTAGAACGAACCATTGCAGGATATTTAATTACTTTAACTGATGGTTCGATTGAACTTTTGGATATGAATTCACTTTGGATTGGGAAAAGAGATGTTTTGTATAGTTTGGTCAAAAAAAGTCGGATGATGGCAAAGTTTTCTAGAAGTGCTTATTACGAAGTGACGAAGGATTTGAAAGAAGAAAATGGAAAATTTGTTTTGATATTCAATAAAAAAGCCTATCCTATTGCTCATAATCCTCCTCCTGAATTTTTGAAGCTGCAAGAAGAGATGAGAGAAATGAAAGTTCGCGAGGAAAAAATAGAACAAGATAAAAAAATGACGGTAAAAAATAGACGATCTAAAACTTATGCCTCCTCTAAAAAACACAAAAAATCCAAAAAGCCATCGAGAGCTGCAAAAAAAACCACTAAAAAATCCAGGAAAAAATCCAAAAAGCGTTAACCTCTATATCCACTATCCCTATTGTCTTTATAAGTGCCACTATTGTGATTTTAATTCCTATGCCTGGGAAAAAAATTCTATTCCCCACCGAGAATATGTGAAGGCTTTAATTTTAGAACTCAGCCTTCGAAATTTTCCTAAAAGTTACTTAACAAGTATTTTTATTGGTGGAGGTACTCCTTCGCTTTTGCCACCAGCAGATCTTGAATATTTGCTTTCATCACTCACTTCTTTTTTTTCTTGGAATGATCAAACTGAAATTACAATAGAGGCTAATCCCAAAACCATCAGCAAATCTGGACTTATCGATTATCGCAATGCAGGTGTTAATCGTATTTCGGTTGGAGTGCAAAGCCTGCATGATTCTTATTTGGGAGCTTTTGGAAGAATTCATACAGTTCATGATGCCCTTTGTGCCTTGGAAGCTGTAGCACAAACTGGTTTTACTTCGTGGAATGCTGATTTAATGTATGGTTTTCCTGGCCAAACCCAGGATGAATTTTGTTTGGATATGGAAAAATTATTCCAATTTGATCCTCCTCATTCTTCTTGTTATGCCCTTACGGTAGAAAAAGGAACCATTTATGAAGGGCATGTAGCTAAAGGGATTTATGAGGTTCCCAATGATGATCTCCAATTGGCTCTGATGAATTGGCTTCCCTCATTTTTGGAATCCAAAGGTTTGCATCCTTATGAGATTTCAAATTTTGCGAAACCAGGGCATGAATCGAAACATAATTTAAATTACTGGCATTATGGTTCTTACTTAGGGATTGGGGCGGGAGCTGTTTCCCAGTTTCATCACCCAACATATCGAACGACCAATCTTAAAAAACCAGGTGAATATTTAGACGCCATTTTTAATGGGCGTTCTTGGTTTGAAAAAGAGGAAATTCCTGAAATAACAGCCCGGGGTGAGTTTATGATGATGGGATTGCGTCTTAAAGATGGTTTGGATGAAGAAAATTTTCTCTCTCTTTTTTCGAAAAGATTAGAAGATGTGTTTGATTCTACCCTGGTTAAATTATTTCAAAAAGGATGGATTCAAAAAAAACCAGTAAGGCTCACGAAGCTGGGTTTGCAATTTGCCAATCTGGTGGCTTCGGAGTTCTTGACTCCATAACGTAGCCCTTATAGAAAGATGCCATGACATCTAAAAATCAATTTGGCGGCCCTTTTGGCAGCTCTACCAACAAGGTAGAGGAGTTAAAGGAAGTTTTAAAAGGACGAAAAGATCCCAGTAAAACTTCACAGACCGAAACTGCTGAAAACAACAACTCACAGGAATTAGATTCTCTCAAAAAACAAATCGAAGAATTGCAAAACAAACTGACCAACGCAGGTGAAGAGCTTAAAAAAGAAAAGCATGAAAAATTAAGAGTGATGGCTGATTTTGATAATGCCAGAAAACGCTTAACAAGAGAGCAAGAAGAATCAATGAGGTATGGTAACGAAAAACTCATCAAAGAATTTCTTCCCATTTTTGATAGTTTAGAAATGACCATTCTTCATTCGAAGGAGCGTGATATTTCAGAGACAAATCCTATTTTAGAAGGTCTTGATTTAATCTTAAAGCAAGTTCAAGATCTTTTAATCAAATTTGGAGTTTCTATTATTGAAGGTTATGGCAAACCCTTCGATCCTCATACTCAGGAAGCCATTGGCAAAGTAGAAAATCCAGAAGTGGCTCCCGGACATGTGGCTCTTGTTCATCGCAAGGGATATCTTTTATTCGACCGTGTTATTAGGCCAGCTTTGGTGAGTGTGGCAGAAACACTTCATTAGAGGTTTTATGTCTTTTTTTAGATTTATTGTTTTAGGTTTGGTTTGTTTAACTCTCATCCATTGTGGTGGTGGGATGGTAGTCAAAACCAAGTACCCAGGACAGGTGACTAGCCAGGCCAATGAGTTGTTTAAAAAAGCAGAGAGTCTCTATAGCCAAAATCAGTGGGATCAAGCTTTTGCACTCTATCAACAGCTTATTCAAATAGGTGAAAAAACAGCTTTGGCAGACGAAGCCCAATACAAAATAGGTAAAATTCATTTTATTAAAAATCAATGGGGAGAGGCCGTGGAGGCGTTTGATTATCTTAATCAAACAAGCCCCAATCCTACTTATAGGGCTAAAGGGGCACTGATGAGTGGTTATGCCTCTTACAAAGCAGATCAATTGGAACGAGCGAGAGAATTTTTTAAAAAAGTGGAAGTAGAAGATCTGCCAGAAAGTTTAGCAAGCCAGTATTATTCTCTTTTTATTCGCACTGCTGCTGTTGATATCAATCGTTTTGAGCTTGTGTATGCCTATCTTAAGTTGGCTGACATTTATGGCAAGGGATCTCATGAGGGAGGTGGAGGAGATTTGGTTTCTCCCTCAGAAGTTTTTAATAAGGTAGATACGTGGGTTAGCTCGCCCATGACTTTAAATGAAATTCCAGATTGGGCCAGGAATTATCCAGAAAGTTTTTCCAAACCCTATGTTAATTACAAAATTGGAAAAACTTATTTTGAAGCAGGAGATTTGGAAAAGACAAAAAAATATCTTAGCTCTCTTATTTCTGCCTATCCAAAACATAAATATGCCGACTCAGCGAGACAGATTTTAGAAGGGCAGGGTTTAGGTTCTCCTGAAATAAAAAAGGGGGGACTTTCTATTGGAGTGCTTGTTCCTTCTATGGGGCCTAAGAAAAATTTTGGTGATGCTGTGTTAAGAGGGGTAAGATGTGGCATGGCGCTAGAGCCTCTCTGTGCCGAAGCCCTCAAAGATTTTTTATCTCATGGAGTTGATTTTAATTTAGTGGTGAGAGATCAGGGAGCGGGAGAAGAAGATTTTAAAACGGCTTATGATGAAATGATTCGTTTACAAGTTTTGTCTGTCATTGGGCCTCTTTCATCTCAGTTGGGTCTTGCCGCTTCTCAAAAAGCAACTGAAGGGAGGCTTCCCACATTTGTGATGACTCAAAAACAGGATGTTTTTTCTACAAGAGGGTATGCCTTTCCTTTGGGGTATGACACAATTTCTCAAGTAAGAGATATTGTGCACGAAGCTTTTAATCGACGGTTAAAAAACTTTGGTATTTTTTATCCTTTAAATGCTTATGGAAAAGAAATGGCTAATCTTTTTGAAGAAGAAGTCAAAAAAAATGGAGGGACTATTTCCAGCAAAGCTGCTTACGATCCCAATGCCGAACAAGATTTAGCAGCTCAAGCCAGACAACTTAAAGTAGGTATGACCCATTATTCTTATTCGGGGAATACCAATGCAGGTACTTTTGATGCGCTTTTTATTCCAGACAGCTATTGGATGATTCATAAAATACTTCCTGTTTTAGAATTTGTGAATATTCGTGAAATCCCTTTGATTGGAACAAATGCGTGGAATGATGAAAAATTAACAGGAGAGAGTTTAAAATCTTTTCCTGGAAGTTTTTATATCGATTTATACACATCAGGGGCAGCAGGGCTTAATCAAAAATTTGTAGAGGGGTTTAAAAATTCTTTTGGGCATACTCCTACAGCCATTGAGGCTCTAGGATTTGATGCTGTTTGGATGATTCGCAAGGCCTTAAGAGACAGTCATGATAAAAGTGGTGAAGGTTTACGATCTGCAATTTTATCTGGGCCCAGTTGGGATGGAGTAACCTCCATCAAATCTTTTGAAGAATCGGGCAAATCACAAATTACTCCTCAAGTTATTTCTTTTTCCACGCCATGAATTTAGAATCTTCTCTCATCACATGGATTCAAAAAAAATCTGGCAAGCTTTCCTCTGCAGTTAAATTGGGCATTGGAGACGATTGTGCTGTTGTGAAATTTTCAGGAGATTTAATTTTCACAAAAGATTCCTTGGTTGAAGGCACTCATTTCAAGTGGGGCTATCAAACCCTTTTTCAATTAGGGAGAAAAGCTCTGGCTGTTAATTTAAGCGATGTAGCAGCCATGGGCGGGGTTCCCCTGTATGCCTTGGTGGAATTAGGAATTCCCAAAAAATTTTCACAAGAAAAAATAAAAGAAATTTATCGGGGCATTTTTTTTGAAGCTAAAACACAAGCCACAACTATTATTGGTGGAAATATTGTAACGAGTGCTTGTTTTTGGATTAGCATTACTTTGATTGGCAAGTCTGCCAAACATTTTGTAACGCGAAGCGGAGCCAGATCTCATGATTTAATTGGAGTGGCAGGATATCTTGGGCTTGCCACAGCAGGACTTCATTCAATCAAAAGAGGTCTGAAGGGATATGGGGTTCTTAAAAAGGCTTATCAAAAACCTTGTGTCTTGGTTGGTGTGGGTTCTGTTTTGGCACAAAAACGTTGGGTTCATGCCATGATTGATGTGAGTGATGGATTTCTCAAGGATTTAAATCATGTGTGCTGCCAAAGTAAACTTGGAGCTCAAATAGAAATAACCAATTTATCCATCCATCCCCAACTAAGCTTATGGGCCAAGAAAAACAACAAGAACGTCTTTCATGCTCTCCTTTCAGGAGGTGAGGATTATGCTCTTTTATTCACCTTTCCATCAAAACATCTCAAAAATATACATAAACTATTGAAAAATAATGGTATTTTATTTAATGTTTTAGGAGAGATAACTCCTAAAAAAGGTCTTTTTTTGACTCAAAAAGGGAAACCCCATCCTCTCCCAAAATGCTTAGGATATGATCACTTCTCTTAAATACCTTCCATTGAAAAAAACTCAAAACCATGGTAATTTATACACATCATTATGAAGGTCAATTCTTTGACTTCAACAGCAAGTCATCTCATTTTAAACCGTCCTACCATTCCTGTGCGTGGAGGAGAAGGGAGGGAGGCTCCTAAGACAATTGGGGAAACACCTCCAATTTTAGTGGATCCGTCCACCTTGGGAAATTTGGCTATTGCTTTTGGACCTACGGGCTTGATTACTCGTTTAAAAAAGAGGCTTAACTACCTTAGAAGAAAAAAATGTCGTGTTGTTCCAGCAAAAGGCACCACAGCTTGTGTGGATGATAATGATGTGGTTTACTTGGGTGTTGATTTTGTTGCAAATTACTTGGATGAAGCAGAAACCATAGCTGGAGTGATGGCACACGAATGGGGTCATGCTTGTGCTCTTAAACCGAGAAAAGATGATCTTCAAAAATTAAGTTGGGATCATATTTTTGCACTCCGTAGAGCTCATGAAACTTTGGCCGATGAAATAAGCGGCCGCCTTTTATGTATTATGGGATATACCCCCAATGGCCTCATTAAATTTTTAACAAGGGGAGGAAAAACCCATAATCTTAAATACCATAACCCTGAAATTCGTGCGCGTGTGGTGCAATATGGTTTTGAATGTGAAAAAAGAAAAGCCGCTCTTTCCCGAAAATTATTTGACAAATCTGTCTATCCAAACCAATACAGCTCTATCTTGCTTGATATCGTGTAATAAAAAAGACTTCGTCATTCCCTCGAAAGAGGGGATCCATCTTTGAATTTAAGATGGATCCCCGCCTTCGCGGGGATGACAGTGGTTGTATTTATATGCAAAAACCAAAAATTGAATTAACCATTGAAAAACTGAATTCCAAAGGTGCAGGCATTGCCCGCAAAGACGGATTAGTTTATTTTATTCCATGGGGTGTTCCAGGCGATACAGTTTTAGTTCAAGTAGAATTGCAGCATAAAAAATATGCAGAAGCCAGGCTTCTTGCCATTCTTAATCCTTCCAAGGATCGCATTAAGCCACCGTGTTCTTACTTTTACGAATGTGGAGGATGTCAACTTCAACATTTAAGCTATGAGGCAACTCTTTTGTGGAAAAAAGTGATTGTAGAAGACGCTCTTAAAAAAATTGCACAGATAAAAAATCCTTTAGTACTTCCTGTTCTCCCTTCACCAAAACCTTTTCATTATCGAAACCGTATTCGCCTTCATCAAGATGAGAAAGGAAACCTTGGATTTTATAAAAATCAAAGCCATCAGCTAGTTGCCATTAATGAATGTTTAATTGCAGAAGACGAGCTTAACCGGCAACTAACACATCTGAAGCAAAATCGTGTTGGTGATCTTGAATTGCGCATAGATCAAGGTTCGCATTTTTCTCAAATAAATTCTCTTCAAAATGAAAAACTGATTCAGCTTGTTTGTCATGCCTTGGAAGATTCTCATGCTGTTATTGATCTTTTTTGTGGGAACGGGAATTTCACTATTCCCATAGCTCAGAATAAAATACCTGTTTGGGGGATTGAAAAAGAAAAAGCATTGGTTGATGAAGGAAAAAAAAGATCAGGCGAATTGGGTCTCTTAAATATCGAATGGATTTTAGGCACCGCCATTCGCGGGCTTAAACAATTAAAACATTTAGCGGGAAAAATTTCTATGGTTGTTGATCCTCCACGAAGAGGAATGGCTGAAGTGTTGCCCGATATAGTGTATATGGCTCCTCAAAAAATTATTTATGTTTCTTGCGATCCAGCAACCTTTGCTAGAGACACAAGGGATTTATGTGCAAAGGGATACACGTTGAAAAAATGCCAACCTCTCGACATGTTTCCACACACTTCACAAATTGAAGTGGTGGGGATATTTACGAAGAATTAAACTTTTCTATCTATGATGGTAGTAACTCCCATGCCCAACCCCGCACATAAAGTTACCAAGCCATAGCGTAAATCACGTCTTTCAAGTTCATCCAGCACAGTGCCTAAAAGCATGGCTCCTGTTGCTCCTAAGGGATGGCCTAAAGCAATAGCCCCTCCATTTACATTTATTTTATCTAAGGGAATTTTCATTTCATCATGCATGACTAATATTACAGGAGCAAAGGCTTCATTGATTTCAAACAGATCAATATCCTTCAAAGATAATCCCGCACGTTTTAATGCTTTTTGGGTTGAAGGGATGGGGCCTAAAAGCATTATTTTTGGTTCGGCACCACTTAAACCTATGGCAATTAATTTAGCTCTTGGTTTTAAGTCCAACTCTTTACATTTTTGTTTTGAGGCAAATAAAACAGCAGCCGATCCATCAACAATCCCACTCGAATTTCCCGCATGGATTACTCCATTTTCTTTGAAAGGAGGTTTTAATTTGGCTAACCCTTCCGGAGTTGTACCAGGCCGTGGATGTTCATCTTTTTCAATCGAAACACTTTTGCCATCAGGTGTTTTTACTTGCACTGTGATCATGCTTTTTTGAAAACGTTTTTCTTCCAGGGCAATAGCAGCTAAGGCTTGGGAGCGAGAGGCAAACTCATCTAATTGGTGGCGTGTGTATCCAAACTTTTCAGAAATCATCTCTGCAGATATCCCTTGGTTAACCAAGTCTGGATATCTTTGATAGAGACCCGATTCGCCATGATAAAAATCGATATCCATGGGTACTCGGCTCATGTGTTCTACACCGCCACCAATCATTAAATCTTGTTGGCCAGCCATAATGGTTTGAGCAGCAAGATTACAAGCCGTTAAACCAGAAGGACAAAAACGATTTAAGGTAACGCCAGGAATAGATTCGGGCAGGCCGGCTCCTAAAACAGCTCCACGGGCGATATCGTTATCTTGCTCTCCTCTTTGGGAGACACAACCAAAAATAACATCATCGATGTGTGCGGGATCAAATTTATTTCTGGAGACTAAGGCTTTTAATGGAATACCAGCCAAGTCAATGGCATGCATGAGAGAAAAACTTCCATTTCTTTTGGCCCGTGGGGTGCGAACGGCATCGATAATAAAAGCTTCATTCATATTTACTCCTTAGGATTAAGTTCTTGTGCAAGAACAGCTTGAAAAAAGAGCGGATGTCTCCAGGTAGAAAGTTTTCTCCCGTTTACAAAAACGGTTGGGGTTCCAGAAACTCCTAAAGTTTTTCCAAGTTCGATGATGTTTTTTATTTTTTTATCAAGTTCCATTGAATCCAAACATTGGTTTATTTCATTTGAGGTAAGCCCTGACTTTTGTGCCAATTCTTTAATTTTGTTAGCAGATAAACTTTTTTGATTTTCAAATAAAAGGTTATGCATTGTCCAAAATTTGTTTTTAGATTGGGCACACATTGCAACCTTGGCAGCCATGCAAGCAAAGGGATGCATGGCAAAATGAAGATAAGGATTACAAGATTGATCGAGAGGATAAGATATATAATAAAAAACTACTTTATCACCATAGGGTTTAAGCATTTCTTTTAATTCTGTGGCAGCCACTTGACAAAAAGGGCATTGAAAATCAGAAAATGTGACTACTTGAATAGGAGCCCTAGGGTTTCCTTCAAAAGGAGCATCTCCCACGTTAATGGGAGTGGGGGGTGAATTAAAATGGATTTTAACAGCTTCTTCTAGTGTTAAAACATGTTCTGCATTTGCGCTGATCTTTTTTTGTTCCTGGGCTTTTTGTCTTTGTATTTTTTTAAGCAGTGCTTCATGGGCTAAAGTTTGAAAAACAAAAAGGCCTAAGCCAAGAAAAAGAACCCAAGAAATAAAATGCAACCAGAAACGAGGGGGAAACTTAAAAGAAAAGAGGAATGTTATGTTTTGATCGATGACTTTTGGGAAAAAGATAAAAAGTAAAAAGTGAATCACATAAAGAGCAACACACAAAATACATAAAGCCCCAACCTTGAAAAAAGAAAAATAAGCCATTAGAAGTGAGGCCAAAACCCCAAAAAAACTAAGGTAGCAGCAAAGAGACATCGATGCTGCCGATGTGTTTGATTTGACTAAGGCACGGATTAAATGAAAGCCAATGAAGACAAAGAAAAGAATGTCCAAAAATGCAATAGGAATAAGCCCAATTTTAGAATAAGGGCTAGCTGTTACTACATCACAATCTACCCATTCATTGATAGAACAAAAACTTTGTCCCTGAAAATCAAGATAAGTAGTTCGATAATGTTGCCAAAGAAGAATGGCAGAAACAATAAAACCCGTTAAGATTAAAAAGGATAAAAAAAGGAGCAAGCCCTTTCGGGGTTTAAACATAGGGCCTCCAAAAAAAAAGGAAAAAAGCCCCCTGAGGGGGCCTTCTTAAAAGTTCAAAACAAAAAAACTTTGAACTTATTCTGTGGCGCCGCCAGCTGGTGCTTCTGCAGGGGCAGCTTCTGGAGCAGGGGCAACAGGTTCTGCTGGGGCAACTGCCTCGGGAGCGGCAACAGGTTCACTACTTGGCTCGGAGGCTTTTTGACCAGGGCAAGCGGTCAAGGATACACCGAGCATAACAACGGAAATAAGGTAAGCAAATGATCTCATGGATCCTCCTTTAAAATAAATAATGAGGCTCATTTGATAATGTTTTTTGTTTTTGAATGCAAGATAAAAAATACCTTTTTTCTTTAAAATACCTTGTGATTTCAAACGAAGAATAATAAGTTTAGAAAATGCCGATGGATCGTAACCAAATTGTAAGAGGGTTAGAAAATACCGCTAAAAATGTTTACCGTGATGGTTTAAAACTGATCCAACAGAGTATTCAAGGTTTAGAGGTGATTGCAGAAAAAACTGTTGAAGTAACAAAAGTTAAAGTAGCCAATCAAAAAGCAACTAATCAAATTAAGCACCTTTTTATGGGCTTGGGTCAAAGAGTTTATGATTCGTTACGATCAAGATCGAAGGGTTATTTAAGAGTAACCCAGGAGATAAATTTTTTTATCAGCAAGATCAAAAAACTTCAATCGGTTATCGAATCTAACCTGGGTCATTTAAGGCATCTCACAACAGTGCAGGCAGCAAGCCACGGTGCCACAAAAAATACACGACGTAAAAAAACAATTCATAAAATAGTTAAAAAAACTTCAAAATCAAAGCGGGTTAAAAGATAAATTTTGTTTTTCCTTGAAGGTCAATTAAAATCAAAATTATTTTTTTAGGTAATCTTTTTCTTGTTTCTTCTTCACCCAAGATAAAAGAAGTTGTATCCCAGGCATCGGCCAGGCTGGCATTTTTTGCAATAATGGTTGTGCTTAAAAGTTTTTTTGTTTTTTGATGAGTACGTGCATCTACAATATGGTTTCCTCTCTCGTAAAGGCCTGAGGTTGAAGCCGCCTGATTTTTAAGTAAAAGGGTTAAATCAGAAGGTTGGTTTGTTTTTGGATTGATGATTTGAACAGTCCAGCGCCCTTGTGCATATAAATCTCCACCCGCTGCAATCAGAAAATTTTTAAATCCTTTTTTTCTAAGAGTAGCCGACATGTAATCGACAATATAACCTTTTGCTATTCCACCTAAACCGATTTTGAGTGGTTTTAATTTTAAAATGCTGTGATGCACTTTATCTAAAATAAGGTCACGGTAAGAAATGGGGGGGCCTGAAGGATAAGTTACATCAAAGGCTCCATCACTTTGAATAGAAACTTGAAGAGCTAAATTCATCACCTCAAAAAAAGGAGAACTTAAAGCCATGCTTTTGGAAGGGGGGAGATGATTAAAAAATGATACTTCAGAATTTGGTTTGAATTCACTTAAAATATTTTCCAAGTTTTGAGCTTTTTGAAAGGCTTTGCTCATGGCATCCATAGCCTTTGTTTTCAGAGATTCTCTGGTTTTAATTTGAATGGTAACGGGAATATCGCCCATCAAAATTTGGGTGCGCTTGATTTCAGAAGACCAAACTTGAGAACTCAATAAAAAAAACAAAAAAAACAAAAAGAAAATTTTTTGAAAAGAAAAACTCACGATTTTTTCCAAAGTTCTTGAAAGGAAAAAACGGAGGTTAACACAAGGCCTAAACCAATTAAAATTTGAGAAAAGGGTAGCAGTCCTATGAAGTTTAAATGGATATATCGAACAAGCCAGGGGCTTACATTACTCATCAATGCTCCGCCCAGTATCATGACAATCACAATTGTTTTAGTTTTTTCAGACCGAGTTGAGAAAACCAAAATAAGTCCTGCTAGAGCTAACATCATGGGTTGAGAAAGCGCATGCACATGGGTTACTGAAAGCATGGATTTAAAACTTTGGGGGATGATTAATTCGTCAAGGTTTTCATGGCTTTCTGGCCCATAAAGAGTTTGAACCGTGGACAAATTAAAATGGCTTAAGTCGTAAATTTTAACTAAAGCCACTCCATAACCTATGAGGATTAAAAATAAATAAAGACTTGCTAAAACCTTGAGAGAGTAAGGCCAAAGAGACAGGGGGAGTAATTTTTTTTGATTGTTCATAAGAAGTAACCTCTAAACCATTTGAAATGATTGATAATTTTTTTTATCTATGCTAAGATTTAAAAAATGACAAGAGTTTCTAAACAACCCCTACCTATAGTTTCAAAAGCTGATTTTGAGAATGTTCCTCCTTCTGAAGGAGGTTCTGTAGCAAGTAATATTACAAATCAAGCTCCTCAGGATGCCTTTGATTTGGTTGCTCCTCATAGTAATTTACTTGATAGTTTTTTGGGACAAGGGGGGCAGGGTTTAGCTGTATCCTTAGGCTTAAACATGGCTGAAGTTTCTGATGGAGAAACAGAAGAAACTTTTGATCCTGAAACTTTAGCACTGCTTGATCGGCATGGTGCCCTCCTTGAGAAAGCCCCCAGCGATTCACTTGCTGCAGGTGAAGCCGATATTTTGATTCGTGATTTTTTAGCTCGCCAAAGTTAAATGGATCCACTCGTAAGACAAACTGCCTTAGAGGTTCTTTTATCTCATCAAAAAGATTTATCCGATACTCAATTAAAAGAAGCTCTTCGTTTGGGTTTAGCAGATCCTGATTTTCCAATTGCTGAAATAGCCCTTAAGTTTGTACTTAAAAACAAGCTTGTTGCGCACTATTTAGGAGAATTAAAAATTTTAGCTAGTCGATTAACAAGTAAAGACGATCCTTATCTTAAACAATTGGGGCAAAGGGTAGAAAAAATTATCAAACTTTCATCCAAAGTTTAAGCCTTCAATTATTTCGTGGGCCTTCATCAATTTATTTTCGATATCGGTTAGTTTTTGATGATCCCAGTTCCAAGTGATTACTTGGGATGTTGTGGTAAAAATTAAATGTGTTTCAACAAGAGGAATTAAAAATGTTTTTTGCATGGCCAGGGCATAACATCCCATTTGAATAAAATACTGTTCAGCATGTTTCAAAATTTCATTTGGATCTAAATTTTCGGTTTTAAAATCGATAATCCAAATTTCGTTTTCTTTTTTCACCATACGATCAATCTGTCCTCGAACAAGAAAACTGTTTAGATCCAGCAAAAAGGGGCATTCTACATTTACTTGTTCTTTTTGAGATAAAAGCCGCCTTATTTTTTCATTTCTCATGAGATTTTCAATAGTTTGAAAAAGTGTTTTTTTAAGCTCGAAGTTAGGATCCAAAATGTGTTGGTTAACCAAGGCCTGCACCAGTACTGTTTCTAAATTGGTAAGATTTGGAAAATCAAGAAATTGCAAAACCTCATGGAGTAATTTTCCCCAATTGGTAGCGGAACTCCCAACTCCTTTTAAATATTTAAGTGTAAATTCTTTTTGATCCCGAAAAAAACTTTCGAAGGCTGATACGGGATATTCTGGCTTGTATTTTGGTTTTGTTAAATTCATTATTCTTCTGAATGGACGTAAGAAATCCAATCATTCCAATTTTTAATTCCTTGTTTGTTATTTTTTTTAAGGGTTGGTTTGATAAAGAAAGTAAGTTGTTTTTTAGCCCTTGTCATGGCTACATACAGAAGCCGCATTTCTTCTTCCCAATCTCTTTTCTTTTTTTCGTTTTGGAGATTTAAAAAATTTTCAGTTTCAATGAGTTCGGTTGCAAGCCCCACAGAAGGCGTAGGCCTTTTAAAGGCAATGCCCTGATGAGGTACAAAAATATAATCAGTACGAGGATGTTTTTTCCCTCCCGATAAATTAACTAAAAAGACAGAATCAAACTCTAAACCCTTGGTGGCATGGATGGTTGCAAGCCTTACCATGTCTGGGCTTACTGGATTGCCTCTGATGGGAATTGTCATTTCACCCCAAAGCATATGACTTAAGGTAGAAAGAATTTTTTGTGGAGCCCAATCTTTAAACATTTTGCTTAATCCCAAAAAATGCTCTAAATTTATTCTTTGTTGTGTATTTTCTGTTAACTTGATCCCAACATCTTTTAAGATAATCCATCCAAGTTCTTCTACTTCAATCACAGGTTTTAGTTCTTCCCATTTTTCAATGAGTTTGGTTAATTTTTGCCATTCGGTGTGATCTTGGGTTGAGGTAAAGAGATCGAGGATAAAAGAATCCAAAAAATTGCGGGCTTGTGAATTAATATAACTTTCAACAAACTCCGATGAAAAATTAAAAAAACAAGAAAGCATAATACCTGTTTGCATGAGGCGATTTTTTTTCCCAAAGAGATAACAAAGAATATGCAAAAGGGCTTTTATCTCTGGTTCATCAAACAGGTTGGAGTTTTTACTGATTTTACAAGGGATTCCTTCTTTTTCCAGGATTTCCTTATAGCTTGGCATGGAGCTGCCATTCTTAAAGAGAATAATAGTTTGCCCCCATGTTTCTTGCGAAACTTCTTTAAGTATATCTGCAAGGAGGCAAGCTTCTAATTGTCTTTGCTCTTGGATGTTTTCGGAGTGTGGAAGTTTTACCAAGCGAACGCAATCCTCATGATTTGCAGCTGTTTCCATTTTGTCAAAATGTAGGTCATTAAAAACCAAATTTACTTTTTTACAAATGTTTGATCCAAATCGATAGCTTTGATTGAGGATAATAATTTCACCTAAATGGTTTTTAATTTTCTCTAAAGTATTTTCAAAAACTTTAAGATCGGCCCTTCGAAAACCATAAATGGATTGTTTAGTATCTCCTACAATAAAAAGAAAATTTTTTTCAGGTTTCCAAAGACGATGGATAATTTCACCCTGGATAAAATTGGTATCCTGAAATTCATCAACCAAAATATGTCGATATTCCTCACACAGGTGAACCAAAAGAGAGGGATTATCGAGTAATTTAAGTCCTAACACTTCCAGATCATCAAAGGTAAGCTTGGCTTCTTTGATTCTTTGATTTTGTAATTCAAAATAAAGAGCCTGAACTTGCTTTAATAAATTTTCTTCTTTAGATGAAAGATCACCTTTGAAATTACAAGTCATCAAATGGGTATCGGATATCAGGCTTACAATCATTTCCAAAAGTCTTTGAAAACCCAAGTCTTCATAGAAGGGTGAATCAAGTTTGGATTTAAGCCATAGGGAGGCTTGTTCTTCTATTTCGAGTGAAGCTTGTGACTCATCTTTAACAGAAAATTCTGAATCAAGGCCCAAAAGGCTGCCGTGTTTTCTTAAAAGGCCAGCTAGAAAAGAATGCAGGGTAGAAATATTAACAGAAAAATAATCCCTTTCGCTCACAGTGCCTGATTCAAAAAGTCTTTCTCGCATTTCTCCAGCAGCCTTTTCGGTGAAGGTAAAAGCTAAAATGCGATTAAGTGGAATTTTTTGCTCTAAAACTAAATGTTTAATACGTTCAATAAGAACAAAAGTTTTTCCAGAGCCGGCGCCAGCTAAAACAGCAACAGATTGAGTAGCTAAAATAGCCTGGTTTTGTTTTTCGTTTGGGTTCATTGCATTTCTTTGGTACAAATGGTTCTAAAATCGCAGTGTAAACAAAGATCAGGTGAGCTAGGGTTGGGATCAAAGACGCCTTGATTGATTTGTTTTACAGCATGCCCTACATTTTTTAAAGTATTTTGAATAACTGTGTCCCAATCTTTTTCAGAAATACGATTACGGCTTCCTAGAAATCCAGATTCTGGACCTTCCTCAAAGGCCAAACCTGCTTTTTTAATGTTTTTTAAACCAACCAAATAAAGTGAAGCTGGTTTTAAATTTTTAAATAAAAGTTTTTGAACAGCTAAAACATATAGGGGTAGTTGAATAGAATCACCATTTTTAATTTGGTTTAAAGTATCCAGCTTTCCTGTTTTATAATCAAGAATAGAAAAGTAAGTTTTGTTATCATCTACATCAATACGATCGATACGTCCTGTGAGATAAATTTCTCCATCTGGAGTATTTACTTTCAGATAGGGAATTGCATGAGTGCCAAAAGCCCATTCGTGGAGAGAGGGGTATGTTATTTTTATTTTTTTCCTCAAATCAGTAATTTCAGCTTGAAATGTATTTTTTAAAGCAGTTTTTGTTATATCACAAAAACGTTTTTTAACTTGAGGGTTGGCTCTTGATAAAAAAGAATCATTTGTGGCTTCTTGCTCTATCAGTGTTTCTACTGCATTTATAAATCTTTGAGCATACACATCATAAAGAACAGCTTCACGATAAAGCGCCTGGTTTTGCACCAGACTTTTTTGAAAAACACGGTGAATAAAGCTACCTTTTAAATCTGCAGGAACATCAACTTCGTCTTCTGTGTCCTTTTTTAATTTCATTTGATACTTGGCATAATATTGATGTGGACATTTAAGATAAGTTTGAATTTCTGAAATGCTAAACGATTTTTTTTGTTTTTTGGAATAAGTAAATTTTTTTTCATGAGTTTTTTGAATAGGTAGGGGGGCATCTGACACATTTTCCCATTCTAAATGATAAGGGGCAAGGGTTACCTCTCTTCCTTTTTCATCCCTTTGAGGTTTTATAAACCATATTTTTTTTTCAACTTGGGATACAAGTTGGTTCAGTAAGTTTTTAGTTAAAAAATAAGAAGAGCCTGGAGAAATTTTTCTAAAAATTGGTTTTTCTTTTGTTTCCTTAGATAAAAAAGGAGGATCTTCTGGTTTTTTTGGATAATTTCCATCGGTAAAGCCTGGAACAAACAGGTATTCCCATTCTAAATCCAAATTTTGATTTAAATTAAGAAGACGAATTCCTTGTTTTAAATAAGAACCCATTTGTTTGAAAACAGATTTTTCTTCTTCATAAAATTGATCAAGCAAGTTTTTTGAAAAATCTTTTGGATAGATAAGATCTGTTTCAAATTCCCAGGTCTCTGCAAAATCTTTATAATCCTGATTCTTTTTTACAGCCCACCAAAGAGCTTCATCTTGTTCTTCTGTTTTTTTGAAAACCCAATCCAGGACCAGGGGATTTTGTGAAAGAGAGGGGAGATAGGGTGGCCAATGAGGAATTTTTGCTTCTCTCAAAAGAAGAGAGAGCCTTTTATGATAAAATGTGTTTGTGGGAAGAAGAATGGCTATGAAATTACAATGAACACCTTGTGAAATGAGTTCTTGAATTTGATGGGAGATGAAAGCACATTCGTAGCCTGGATCAGCTACTTTTTGTAAGGCAGTGCTGCTCTTTGATCCTGCTTCTAGGGGGGTAGTGGTATCAGATAAAAGTCCCAAATCGGTGAAGGCTTCTGACAGGTTTTCTTCTTCGTCATTTTTAAAATCGTGGGCATAAAAGAGAGTTAAATTAATTTGTGGAAAACACTCCTTAATCCCGTGCAGCCATTGTCTTTCCCCATGAGAGAGAGGATATATTCCTGTTAAAAATAAATTTTGAGGGAAAAACAAGGGTGCTATTTTTTTTTCTTTTAAAAGTTGGCAGTTGGCTAAAATTAAATCCCCTTCATCGTAATGAAAAATATTTTTAAGTTCTTTTTGATAGTTTTCATACAGTTTTAATAATGGTGTATGCGCCAAATTTTCTGTGGATATTAAATTTCTTTTAAGGCCTGTTAAAATTTTCTCTAATCCACGAACAAGGCTTGGAAACTCTCTATGGGATGGAAATAAATTTTCGGTGTAAATTATTTTACGAATGATGTGTCTTTTAAGGCTGGATGTGGCGAAATGAACCCGTGGAAGGGAGGCTTTAAGTAAACGATAGAGAAAATCATCGAGGGTTAAGACCCTTTCACCCCAGAGGGGAGATTGTGTTTTTTCGATTATTTTTTGTTCAAAAAAGTTTTTCTGGAAAGCATTATCAACTAAAAGTGTGCCCTCGGAGTTAATTACTTGTGTGATGAGATCCAGATTTTTTTGTTTAGAAAAAGGTCCGTAATAAAGTGCAACTGTCATGGTGGATATATAAGAACTTTTGGATGGGAAAACAATTGGTTAAAAAAAGGAGAGTCTACCCCTCATGTTTTTTAATGACCTTTAGGGACAAGATTTAGTCTTTCAGCAATCCAATATTTTACAAGAGATTGACGACTCATGCCCAGTTGATTGGCCTGAAGATCCAGACGACTTACGACAGATGCGGGAAAGTCGATGTTTACTCGGAAAGTGCGGGTATCAAGCAGATCAGCGATGTCATTTTTTTCAAAATAGGTATCAAATTCTTCAGCTGTTTTAGGTTTTTTTGGTTTGGTTTTCATAAAGCATCTCCTCTTTTTCACGGGAACGGCGGCAACTGATAATACGGATTCGCCTGCCCCGTAAGGTGTAAATACAAGTGTAGAGTTTTCCTCTCAAGGGACCAATAATGGCAAAACGGTTTTCATACTCTCCTTTTGTGGCAAATTCGATAAAGGGCCCCTCCCATAAATCTTGAGCGTTAATAAAATTAATACCATGTTTACTTTTGTTGTTTCGGCTTTTGTTCTCATCAAACTCAAATTCCACTTATAAAGTATACTAAAAATATACATTTTTGCAACATAAAATAAGCCTAAGGCTTCCACGCCCTTCAATTGAATTTCTCGGTATTTGGGAACAAATCAATAACCCTGATTTCAAAGGGGTCGAATTCGACGCCTTTAAAAATAGTGCAGGGAGCAACTCTTTTGTTTTATCCCCCCAAAAATGGATTGAAGCAACCCATGCCATCGGCATTATTTCAAAATCTGGTCGTCATTCGTGACCATTCAAGTGTTGAGCAATTGGTTGTTCTATCAAACCTTGAAACAATGAATGCAGAACTTATACGGCAAAAACTTACGCAGCCTGAAAGGCTCCGACGGTTAAATGAAATTGCGATTATTCAAATAAAATCGCTATTGGGGAATCCTTCAATTAAAAAGCTGAGATCTGGCATCTGATCTCCTATTTTTATACTCCTTTCAATTATTTTAAATAATCCGAAACTTTTGAGGGGTAAATAAATTAAATACCAACGGCTCATAAAATCCATAACAGCTTCCATTCTAAGAACTGGCTTTTTAGGGGGGATTTGGGTAGGGAATAATGGTTTTAGAAAACGATATGACTAAATTTCCAACAAAAAAATCCGCTCTTTTCACCTACGCTGATCTTCTTGGTCAAATCAAAACCCGCATCCAGCAAGGGCAAACACGTGCTGTCATGTCGGCAAACGCCGAGATGATTTCCATGTATTGGGAAATCGGATGCCTACTTGATGAGCAGCAAAAAGAAAGGGGCTGGGGTGCAAGAGTGATTCCACGCCTTTCAAAAGACATTCACAATGAATTGCCGGAAGTGAAGGGATTTTCAGAGCGCAATCTCAAGAGAATGATTGCATTTTATAGGACTTATCCCGCGTTTCAAACAATTGTGCCACAGGCTGTGGCACAATTGGCCCCTCGTTCAAAAATGCCACACGCCGTGGCACAAATACACCCTAACGAATTGATCTTAAGTCTCCCTTGGGGGCATCACTTTTTACTCATTGAAAAGGTTGAAGATCACGAAACCCGCTTCTGGTACATGCAACAAGTTTTGGAGCAAGGTTGGGGGCGTGACACATTGAGCGCCATGATCAAAAGCAGTGTCCATAAACGTCAAGGCAAACTGACATCGAATTTCAAAACGCATCTTCCCTTGCCACAATCCGAGCTGGTTGAGCAAACACTTAAAGACCCCTACATTTTTGATTTTATGACTTTAGCAGAACCTTTTCACGAACGTGAACTTGAAACGGGCCTAGTCAAGCATCTCGAAAAATTTTTAATTGAACTGGGTCAAGGTTTTGCCTTTGTAGGTCGCCAGTACCATGTTGAGGTGAGTGATAAAGATTTCTATATTGATTTGCTTTTTTATCATCTTAAGCTTCGCTCCTATGTTGTCATTGAATTGAAAAAAGGTCCTTTCAAACCGGAATACGCCGGTAAGATGAATTTTTATTGCAGTGTTGTTGACGACAAAATCAAGACCGAAGCCGATAATCCAACGATAGGGCTCATTCTCTGTCAAGATCGCGATCGCATTCTGGCCGAGTATTCTCTTCGCGATATTAATAAACCAATTGGTGTTTCTGGTTATGAATTAACACAAAAACTACCGGCGAAATTGCAAAGCAGCCTTCCTTCCATTAAACAAATTGAGGCTGAGCTGTCGGCAACAACCAAAACATCATTGTTAAAGAAGAAAGAAAATAAGCAGCAAAGAATAACGTGATAGATTAAATACCAACGGCTCATTAAATCCATCTTAGAAGAAAATGTAGGGGGATATCTTTAGAGAAATCAGTGCCAGGCACGTATGTATGATTTTATAAGGGGTTATTTAATCAGAAAATTTCTTGTAAAGTGAACGGATAGTAGGGTTAAAATCTTTATTACTTAGAACCATGGCGAGGATTACCTCGAGATGGTTTTCTTATAATTACAAGGAGTTATCGTATGACAGATACAAAAACCGATTTGATGGTTGATCCACAAAATGTCTTTGAAATTCATAAAAAAATGGATCCAAATGGGCAAGAATATTGGTCTGCACGTGATCTAAGCAAAATTTTGCAATATTCTGAATTTCGACATTTTCAACCGGTAATCGACAAGGCAAAATTGGCGTGCCTGAACAGTGGCCACAAGAACGAAAACCATTTTGTTGATTCAGAGGAAGACGTGGCCATTGGATCAGGGGCAACTAAGGTAATGCCTGCAATATTTTTGTCTCGTTATGCCTGTTATTTAATTGTTCAAAATGCTGACCCATCAAAAGAAATTGTTGCGAAGGGCCAGACGTATTTTGCCTTTCAAACGAGAAGACAAGAATTATCAGAACTAGAAAGAGAAAATGAGAAACGTCTTTTACTGCGAGAAGAAATTTCTAAGCATAATGTTAATCTTGCTGAGGTCGCCAAAAAATCAGGCATTAAAGAGCCACTTGATTATGCAATATTTCAGGATCATGGTTATAAAGGCCTCTATGGTGGACTGGGTGCAAAAGACATTCACAACAGAAAGAAATTAAAGAAAAGTCAGAAGATTTTGGATCACATGGGTAGCACTGAACTTGCCGCCAATTTGTTTCGTGCAACGCAAACAGAAGAAAAACTCAAGCGCGAATCCCATCAAAACAAACATCAGGCAAATCAGACTCACTACAATGTGGGTAAAAAGGTTAGACTGATCTTCCCCCGAAAAAGTGGACACCAAAATTAAGCGGCGAGAGCCGTTAATTGTTGATGAGAACTTTCATACTCCACCGGGGTTTTATAACCA
>MGRJ01000009.1 GCA_001798135.1 Deltaproteobacteria bacterium RIFCSPHIGHO2_02_FULL_40_28
CTTGGTTATAAAACCCCGGTGGAGTATGAAAGTTCTCATCAACAATTAACGGCTCTCGCCGCTTAATTTTGGTGTCCACTTTTTCGGGGGAAGATCAAAGTAAATATGACTTCGAAAAAATCAAAATCGATCGTTGGAAAAAATGATCAAAATCCAAAGTGTGATTTTTATTCTCGCGTTCGTAACATTATTGAACAGGCCAGATCCAATGCATATCGTTCCGTCAATTTCATTATGGTTGAAGCTTACTGGAATGTGGGTCGAGTGATTGTAGAAGAAGAGCAAGGGGGACAAAGACGCGCGGCTTATGGTGAAACCATTCTGGCTGACCTTTCTACTCGATTAACAGGGGAATTTGGCAAGGGGTTTGATCTGACTAATCTTCGTAAAATGAGGCAGTTTTATCTTATGTTTCCAAAACAAGACGCAGCGCGTCTCGAATTGTCATGGACCCACTATCGCCTTCTGTTGCGAGTGGAAAATGAACAAGCTCGTAAGTGGTACATGAACGAAGCTATGGATCAAAATTGGTCTACTCGCCAGATGGAACGTCAGATCAATTCTTTTTATTACGAACGATTGCTAGTGAGTAAGCACAAAACTCCAATCGTCAAAGAAGCAAAGGAAAAGCTGGCTCAAGTTGAACCGGAAGAATTTATCCGTGACCCTTATGTTTTGGAATTCCTAAATTTAAAGAGCTCCCCAGGCCTACGCGAATCTGAATTAGAAAAATCAATCATTGATAATCTGAAAAATTTTTTGTTGGAACTTGGCAAAGGATTTTCTTTCGTCGCCCGCCAAAAACGGATGAGATTTGAAGAAGAAGATTTCTATGCCGACTTGGTTTTCTACAATTACATTCTCAAATATTTTGTGCTCATTGATTTAAAAATTGGAAAATTAACTCACCAGGATATTGGTCAAATGGATAGTTATGTACGTATGTTTGAAGAAAATTGCCGTGGCAAGGATGATAACCCAACTATCGGATTGATTCTTTGCTCAAAGAAAAACGAGGCGATTGCAAAATATTCTGTTCTCAAAGACAGCAAGAGGCTATTTGCTTCCAAATACAAGCTTTACTTGCCAACAGAAAAAGAGTGGCAAAAAGAACTTGAGCAGGAACGGGCTTTAATTGAGCAGGAAAAAATTTTAACAAAAAGCAAATGAGTTGATTATCAAAACAAAATCTATTTTTCTTATTCGGGGGCATAAAGTGATGGTTGATGCAGACTTGGCATCAATTTATGGGGTTACTACCAAACGTCTTAACGAACAGGTTAAGCGAAACCGGTCCCGCTTTCCTCAAGATTTTACGTTTCAACTCGATATCGATGAAAAAAAGGAACTGGTCGCAAATTGCGACCGGTTCAAAAACCTTAAACATTCAACGGTGTTGCCCTATGTTTTTATGGAACATGGTGCCATTATGTTGGCTAGTGTGCTCAATAGTGAAATTGCTGTTCAGGCTAGTATTCAGGTTGTTCGGGCTTTTGTAAAACTAAGGGAGCTTCTCACTACAAATAAGGATTTGGCACGTAAATTAGCAGGGCTGGAAAAAAAGTACGACCATCAGTTCAAGGTTGTTTTTGATGCCATTCGTGAATTAATGGAACCGCCTCCTTCTAAAAAGAGAAAAATAGGATTTAGGGCGAGGTAGTTCGGAAAATTCAGTGCAAAATTCAGGCACGCGTGCAAACCTCTGATCTAGAACGACTCAACTTGTACGGCTTTGTTGATTTGGGATCAAAAATATTTCGAGTACGTTTTGCTAAAGCCATAATCTTGATATTTTTTTACTCGATTATCCAAACAAAATCTATTTTTATGTGAACTGCTGGCCTGTAGCCGTGCGTCTAGCCTTGGGTTTGAAAATAATTTGTAATTTTGCCGTTGGTAAAGCCAGATTTTATTGAAATTAATGGGTGTGAATAGAATGATGGAGGAGATTTTGAACAAAGCGATTGAGGCTTTCTCCTTTTAGTTTTGCCTGGATAGCCAGGGTACGATGGAGTTCTGGATCAATACGGGTCACGAACTTACCAGAGTAGTCATGAGTGGAAATAGGTTTGGGAATATCGATTTTGTTCTTCTTAGCCTCCATAATCCACGATTGAATAGCCTGTTTAGAAGCTTTAAGAATGGCGTTAAAGTTTTTAACAAAAGAAAAACAACCCGGAAGCTCGGGCACCTTTATTCCCCAACCCTGGTCTTCTTCCGACCAAGTAACCACAAGAGAATATTTGGTGTTATTTTTTTTCATCGCTTTCTCCTAATAGATCGCGCTCTCTTAAATAACCAAGGAGTTCTTTTAAAATATACCGCGGCACTTCCTTGTTGTGAGTTGAAACAGTGAGAATGTAACCTTCTTTACTCCAAACCTCATGTGACCCCTTTCCCTTACGATAAGAAAATCCCAGCCTGTTTAATAAAGTATTTAATTCCTTTTTCTTAAGGTTGAGTGCAAAAAGTTTAGAAATTAATTTATCCACCTTCATTATAGTATCAAAAATGATATCATGTCAAGATCACTTAAATAGTGCTACAAGCAAAAGATGTGCCATGTGATGAATGTAGGGATTTTAAGGAGTTAGAGACAATGCATGAAAAGAAGGGTTCAAAAAAATGGTGCCCGGGACCGGAATCCGCCTTCGCTAAAGCTACGGCGGACAAGCCTAGCAAAAATTAAATTTTGTGGGCTTGCCGCGACGGAGCCTTGGCGAAGTTGGGTGCCCGGGACCGGAATCGAACCGGTACAGGGCGGTAAAGCCCCGCAGGATTTTAAGTCCTGTGTGTCTACCAATTCCACCACCCGGGCTGAGGAAATTCTGAAAAAGGGTCGTTGACTGCGTTGCCAACAAATTTGTAATCCTCACGTACCATTAAGTACGCTCCGGTTACAAATTTGCCGGCGCCTTGCCACCAACCCTTTTTGAGAATTTCCTAACTTTTCAAAGAGGCTTTCATAAAAGGATTGGATGCAAGGCGGGTGAGGAGTGAAACCGGAGGCGTATATGAACATACGCTGAGGATTTCACGACGAAACCCAACGCAGCAGCCAGCCTTTTATGAAAGCCGGATGAGGCGCGGGTCGGAATTGAACCGACGTATAAGGGTTTTGCAGACCCTGGCCTTACCACTTGGCGACCGCGCCTAAAAAATATGATTGAATCTTATAAGTTAGCAAAAAAAGAAGGTCAATCAAAAGCTATCACTCTATTTTTTAAACGCTCAAAGTCTACAAATCAAACTCATAAAACCTTTCTTTTTTAAAAACTCTTCTTATTTCAATGTTTTGATGTATGGCATACGTTTTGCTTAATCCCTCTCCGTGATGAAGTTTCATTATAAATATTTTTTCATTGGAATATTTTTTGTGATGTTTTCTGGAAAAAGTTTTTCGGCAGAACCATCTATAACCGAAGTAATCCAAGTGGCCATTAAAGCAGAAGGTATTGATTTAGCGTCTCTTAAAAATCTGGAACACAAAATGAAAAAAAGTGCCTGGCTTCCTGATTTTTATTTAGGATACGATCATTCGTTAAAAGATACTTCCAGCATTTCTATCTCCGATAATATTTCTGTTTCAAGTAGCGGAGTGGTTGTAGGGCCCGAAGATAGTGATTTAGATATTTCCTCTAACACAGGTATTTTAGTTCGAAGTCGTTTTGTTTGGAAACTCTCTTCCCTTGTTTTTCATCCTTCACAATTAACAGCCCAAAATTTGGTAAACGAGCGGTACAAGCTACGTCACAACTTGCGTGACCTCGTTTACAAACTTTATTGGGAAAGAAAAAAACTAGTTAAAACTAAAGGAGAAAGTTCTTGTTTTAAAATCGATCAATTAACCGAGGCTCTCAATGTAATCACTCATAACCAGTTTAGTAACCAGTGGAGCAAAAGAAAGGAATGTTCATGAAAAAATGTTTTCTGTTTATTTTTCTTTGTGCTTGTTCATCTTTACCCAGTTCTCACTCAAGCCAGCCCTTTGTTTACGAGGTAATTCCCAGTAACAATGCTTTTCTTTCTACTGTAAATAAAGTTGAAATCAAATTTTCAGAAGCTATTAATCCAAACACTCTCACTGAAGAATCTTTTATGATAGTGGAAGGGAATTATAGTGCTTCTGATACCGACACTATCGATTCAACCTTGGCAGATGAAGAATTTAATCTTGTTGAAGGTAGCACAACACTATCGGAAGATGCTAAAACTCTCGTTTGGCAACCTGCACAAGTTTTACCAAACGGATTTTTTACCATCATTGTAACTTCTGCTATTCAAAATCCAAAACATTTTCCTTTGACTCAAACTCCAGGGCAGGGAAATCAATATTTTGTAAGTATTTTCCAAATTCAAGAAGAAACAAGTGTTGCTTCACAAAGTACAGAAATCCAAACTGTTTATCAATTTCCGGATTCTGTTTTTATCAGCGAAGTGGTGGCCGATCCACAACAAGATTGGAATGATACAACTGGTGGTAATAGAATTGCTTTTGATTCAATACCTGGCGTTGGAACCATTGGTTCAACTGATGAATGGATCGAACTCCGTAATGGTGGAAGTAGCGTTAATCTTTCAGGTTGGTCTTTGGAAATGTTGGATGGAACAGATGAAACCCTTATTTTTGGAGAAAGTGATGAAACATTGCTATTTTTTGCAGGCGGAAGCCTCGATTATTTTAATAATGAAGAATTTTTAATTGTAGGAGATTTGCCCGGAGATTTAAAAACAACTGTTGTTTTAAATTTGCGCGATGATACCGGAGCCTTGATTGATTCAATTGATGTTGCCGATGCAAATGGCTCTGGCATTGATGATGAGGCTTATCAGTTGCATGAAACTGGAGAGTGGAATCTTGATTTGGCAACTCCAGGCTTCGAATAATTTTTTTCTTGACAGCCCTATTGGTTCTCTTTTTTGAAAAAATAAATGAAAACATGAATTTAATGTTGACTTTGTGGTGAAATACTCTTTATAATTCATAAGATAAGTTAACCCACACCATAAAAGGAGGGCCAACATGGCAGCAAAGAAGAAGAAGGCTAAGAAGTCTTCAAAGAAAAAATCTTCTTCAAAAAAGAAGAAAAGATAGTTTGCATTGCATCTTATTAAAAAATAAAAACCCGCTACCAGTTAGCGGGTTTTTTCTTTTATGGGCACGTTGAAAAAATTTAAACCTTTAAAGGGCATTACTGTTGTTGATCTCTCAAGACTTTTGCCAGGGCCTTACTGTTCCTTTGTTTTGGCAAGCCTTGGAGCCAAGGTGATGAAAGTTGAAGATAGTGAGTTGGGAGATTATTTAAAACATTATCCACCCTTTGTATCAAAAGGTGAAGGTCGGGAAGGTCGAGAAGGACTTTTTTATCACGCCCTTAATTTTAATAAAAAGAAAATCACTCTCAATCTCAGAGATAAAAAGGGAATTAAAACCCTTTATCAATTATGCAAAACATCTGATGTGGTGATTGAATCTTATCGTCCTGGTGTTTTTTCTAAAATGGGATTTTCTTACCAAAAACTAAAATCAAAAAATAAAAAAATTATTTTAGCTTCTATTACAGGGTATGGCCAAAAAACTTCCATGAGTCATCTTGCTGGGCATGATCTTAATTTTATGTCGTTGGCTGGATTAATTAAGGAAGAAGCACTCCCTTCAATTCAGTGGGCAGATTTAGTAGGTGGAGGAATTTGGTCGGCTTTGATGATTATGAGTGCCCTCTATCAAGCAAACTTCCAGGGGAAGGGAAGCCATTTAGATCTTTCGATGAGTCATGCCATGCGCCTCACAGGCATGCTTCCCATTCTTTTAAGTCAGTTTGGTGGAGAATTTTTTTATTTATCCGGGGGGTTGGCTCGTTATGGAATTTATAAAACCAAGGATAACGAAAAAATAGCCCTGGCAGCCCTAGAAACTAAATTTTGGAACCCATTTTGTGACATTATTAAAAAACCAGAGTGGAAAGATGGGGAGAAAACTTTTTTAGATGCAAATCCTCAAATCAAACAAGAATTAAAAGAGATTTTTCTTCAAAAAACACGTGAAGAATGGACAAGACAGTTTCAAAATTTAGATTTATGCTTCACCCCTGTGTTAAACCTTCAGGAAATTTTTTCTAAAAAGGATCCCTTAAGTGGAGATTTTTTGATTCCCTTTCCCAAGGGTTGCTTTTTATGAAATATCAAAAGGGTTCCTTGAATATTGTAGCCTCTCCTATTGGAAATCTAGGTGATTTTTCTTCACGAGCTAAAGAAGTTTTATCTCAAGTTGATTTGATTGCCAGTGAAGATACACGCCATAGCCGAATTTTATTGGGACAATTTAGTATTACAACACCCATAACTAGTTATTTTGAGTACAGTGCTAAAAAAACAGAAGATTTTTTAATTTCTAAACTCATGTCTGGCAAAAACATTGCCATCATTACTGATGCAGGAACACCTACGGTTTCTGATCCGGGGGCCAGGTTAGTGGCGCGGGCCCGAAAAGAGGGGATAGAAGTTATTCCCATTCCTGGTGCTTCTGCTGCTATTGCTGCACTTTCGGTTTCGGGTATGCCCACCCAGCCTTTTCATTTTTGGGGATTTTTTCCACCAACTAAATCAAAACGATTTAGGATTTATAAACAAATTTGTGATTTGGATGGAACTCATTGTTTTTTTGAATCCAAACATAAAATTACAAAACATGTAGAAGAATGGAAGGAAGTTTTTTCAGATTTTTATTTCATGATTGGACGTGAGATGACTAAACAGTTTGAAACCTACCACTGGGGACGTGCACCGCAAGTATTAGATGAGGTGATGCAATCGGATTTACGTGGAGAATTTACGGTGGTCTTGTCACGTGAATTGATGGACTAATAGAAGAAGCGGGTGGCTTTATGACTTTACGGCATTACGGGTGACGCCAGGAGGAGGGCTTCCGACAGCGCGCAATCCGCTTCAGGCGGATGAGCACTGGCGGGAAACCTCCTGGCGGCAGGACCCGTTTCTGGCAATCCACGAACGTGTATGCTTCAAAAATTCAGAGTTAAAAAATCAGAAAAAGGTAAGCGGCTCGATAGTTTCTTACATGGAAAAATGGAAGATTGGTCGCATCGTAAAATTAAGCAGTCTATCAACCATCGCGAAGTTTCTGTTAATGGTCAGGTTCAACTTGTTTCAGGATGGTTTTTAAAAGCCGGGGATGTTGTTACTCTTCAAGAATCACAAGCTAAGATCGGGTTAGCAGATAGATCGCGTTATCATTTTGTTCCTGTTCTTTATGAGGACGATGCTTTATTAATCACCAATAAACCAGCCCTCATTGATTATGATTCTTTTGTACTCAATGTAAATGCCTACCTTAAAAGAACCAACGAAAAGCGTTTTTTACGCACCTATTATCCCTATGTAGGACAAATTCATCGTTTAGATAAAGAAACTTCTGGTATCCTCTTGTTTACTAAGAAAAAAAGTGCCAATACAGTGGCCGATCAATTTCGTGGACGCAAAGTTAAAAAAATCTATACAGCTGTGGTTTGGGGAAGTGTAGAAAAAGAACATGGAATCATTGAAGCTGGTATTAAAAAAGGAATTTTTAAAGACGGTAAAAAAGTAGAAATTTCTGAGGCAGATGATGCTAAAGAATCCAGAACAGAATACTGGGTTGTCGAACGTTATGATAATATAGCAACGTTGCTTAAAGTTCGTTTAGTTACAGGGCGCACTCATCAAATTCGTGTACACATGACTCATATCAACCACCCCTTAGTAGGGGATAAAATTTATGGTTCAAAGGTGCCAGGTACAATGGTGCCAATGGTGCCAGGTACAATGGTGCCAATGGTGCCCATAAAAGTACCTATTAAAAGGCAGGCTCTTCATGCTCATCAATTAGAGTTTACACATCCCATAACGAATAAACCCTTAAAAATAGAAGCCCCACTCCCTTTGGATATAGAACAACTCATTGATTTTTTTAGAGAAAAAGTCTAAGCCTTTTTGATTGCAATTTTTGCTCTAACTCGTTATAACCATTCAAAGTTTGGTCATTTTATGTTTGGGCCAATGATAATCATGGCCCTTTTTTTTATTTTTACAGTGGATGTTTTGGAACAATCTGTCGCAAATGTAGTTTCTCCCATTGTGGGTGAGGAAGGTTTAGTCGTCTACGATATTTACTGGACGAAAGATTTAGGGCGAAGAATTTTAAGGGTGCTTTTAGAGAAAAAAGAAGGAAATGTTAGCCTTGATGATTGTTCACGAGTAAGCCATTCCATTGAGGATATTATTGAGGTAAAAGGGCTGATTAATAGCCCCTATGATTTGGAGGTTTCATCTCCAGGTTTGGATCGGCCTTTAAGAAGTAAAGAGCATTTTCGCAAGGTTGTGGGACAAACTATTAAGTTAAAAACTAAAATTCCTCTAGAAGGCAGACAAAATTACAAAGGTCTTTTAAAAAAAATGGATGAAAATATTTTAACCATGGAAATTGATCAAAAGGATTATGAACTTTTGTTTGAAAGTGTAGCAAAGGCTCATCTTTGCCCTTGGGGGTAAAGTTTTTTTTCAAGGAGTTATCATGAATTTGGATTTAAATCGTGTTTTAGAACAAATCGAAAAAGATAAAGGCATACCTAAAACTTCTCTCATTGAGGCCATTGAACAGGCCATGATGGGGGCTGCAAGAAAAAAGTTGGGTTTTGTTGGAGATTTAGAAGCCCATTACAATGAAGAAGTGGGAGAGGTAGAACTGTTCCAGTTTAGAACAGTGGTTGAGGAAGTAGAAGATACAGAAATCGAAATTCTTGTTAAAGATGCTGCTGTATTAGATCCCGATGCGGCTTTAGGAGATAGCATCGGACAAAAACTTAATATCAATGAATTAGGTCGTATTGCTGCCCAAACAGCTAAACAAGTGATTATCCAAAAATTGCGTGATGCTGAAAGAGATATTGTATTTCAAGAATACAAAGATCGTGTGGGACAAGTTATTTCTGGAATTTTTAGACGTTATGAAAAAGGCAACTTGATTGTCGATTTAGGTAAAACAGAAGCAATTATTCCCCATCGTGAACTTATTCCTAACGAAGCCTATAAGGCAGGAGATCGTATTCAAGCTTACTTTATGGAATTAAATACTTCCGGTAAGGGAGCGCAGGTTATTTTGTCGAGACGTCATCCTCATTTATTAAAAGGTCTGTTTGATATGGAAGTTCCTGAGATTTCAGAGGAGATTGTTGAAATTAAAAGTTGTGCGCGTGAACCAGGAGTGAGAGCCAAAGTGGCTGTTTATTCGCGCGATGGTGATGTAGATCCTGTTGGAGCCTGTGTGGGTATGAAGGGTTCGCGTGTGCAAAGTGTGGTGCAAGAACTTCGAGGTGAAAAAATTGATATTGTTCTTTGGGATGATGACCCTGCCAAGTTTGTATGCAATGCCATAGCACCAGCTGAAGTAAGTAAAGTGATTGTAAAAGAAAAACAAAGGTCCATGGAAATTATTGTTCCCGATGATCAACTCTCTCTTGCCATTGGCAAGAAAGGACAAAACGTTCGGTTGGCTGCAAACTTAACTGGATGGAGTATTGATATTTATAGTGAAAGCAAAATTGAAGAATTAGCTAAACTAGCAAAAGCTAAATTGGTTGAAGATCTTAAGGTGGACGAAGGGATGGCAACTCTTCTTTACAGTAATGCTTTTAGAACTGCCGAGGAAATTGTTGATCTGGGGCTGGATGAATTTTTAACTATTCCTGGTATGGACCAGGGAAAGTTGCGTGAGATTTTTGAGAATGCTAGCCTTGCAGTTACTAGCCGCCCACCTGAAGAGCAAGTAAGAAGCCCACGTAAGGGTATTATTTTAAAAAGGGCTGAAAAAAACAATGAAGCCCCTACAACTGGTGGCGATGCCCCAGCTGTTTAATTAACTATGGAGCAAAAAACACAAATTGTTGAAAAACGGATTAAGTCGACCATTATTAGGCGGCGAGCAAACATCGTTGAAAAAGAGGCTCAAGCAGTAGAATCTAAGGAGAGTCCAACTGCTGTTTCAACAAGCCCCCAAACTGAAGGTGCGGCTTTAGTTCAACAATCTACTGACATAACTACAGCAGTTTCCAATGTAGCTGAACCTCGTTTTATTAAACTTCCTCCTAAACCAGAGTCTAAGATACCTGGAATACCTGATCTGACTTCTCTGGTAACTTTAAGTGATGCAGAGAAGGAAGAAGAAGAGAAAAAAAATCGCCTTAAAAAGGTTGTTAAAAAGAAGGATGATAAAATTGAAGTTGATGAAGAAGAATTTGGCAGAATCAGTGATATCTCACAAATTACACGTATAGCGCATACAGATACGAGTAGGGTGGGAGTAGAGCGCGTTTTTAAACCTTCTCGTCTTTCCAAGAAAAAGAAAATTGTTTCAAGAAAAGGTCTTCAAAAAACTCTTATCACTGAAACCAAAGCCAGTAAAAGAATTGTAGAAATGAAAGATACCATTTGGGTTGGTGATTTAGCCAAGGCCATGGGAATTAAATCTGGGGTGATTATCAAAAAACTCATGGATATGGGAACGATGGCAACGGTTAATCAACCCTTAGATTTTGATACGGCTTGTGTGATCGCACAAGAATATAAATATGAAGTGAAGAATGTAGCTTTTAATGAACAAAAAGTTTTTAACGATGCACAAAAAAATATTCATGAAAAGTTAGAAGCTCGTCCTCCCATTGTAACCGTGATGGGACATGTGGATCATGGGAAAACATCTCTCTTAGATGCTATTCGTAAAAGTAATGTGGTCGACTTCGAGGCTGGTGGTATTACCCAACATATTGGAGCCTATACGGTTAGCTTTCCTAAGGGCAAAATTACTTTTTTAGATACTCCAGGCCACGAAGCGTTTACAGCAATGCGTGCTAGAGGGGCATCGGTTACAGATCTTGTGGTTTTAGTAGTTGCAGCAGATGATGGAATGATGCCGCAAACTTTAGAATCCATCGATCATGCCAAGGCAGCAGAGGTGCCTCTTGTAGTGGCCGTAAATAAAATTGATAAGCCCGAGGCAGATTTAGATCGTGTAAAAAGACAATTATCTGAACGTGGATTATCACCTGAAGAATGGGGTGGGGATACCCTCTATTGTCCTGTTTCTGCTAAGAAGAAGCAAGGGATTAGCGAACTGCTAGAAGCTATTTTACTTCAATCTGAAGTTTTAGAATTAAAAGCTGATGTTAATGCCATGGCAGAAGGAACAGTGATTGAATCAAGATTAGATCGTAATCGGGGACCTATTTGTACTATTTTGGTTCAAAAAGGAATTTTAAAAGTAGGAGATGCTGTAGTTGCTGGAACTACCTTTGGTCGAGTGCGTGCTATGATGGATGATAAGGGGGTGGCAGTAGACTCCGCCCATCCTTCCTATGCTGTTCAAGTGATGGGAATAACCGAAGTACCACATGCTTCAGATATTTTTAATGTGGTGGAAGATGAAAGAGTCGCCAAGGATATTGCAGAAAATAGAGCAGATCAAAAGCGAAAGTTAGCCCAGGCTCAAAATTCAAAAATTTCTTTGGAGGATTTTTTTGCAAAATCTCAAGGACAGGAAATTAAGGAACTTTCCATCGTGGTTAAAACCGATGTTCATGGTTCTCTTGAAGCTGTTACGGAATCCTTAAATAAAATTGTTTCAGAAAAGGTAAAGGTTAAAGTAGTTCATTCTGCTGTTGGTGGAATTAGTGAATCTGATGTTCTTTTAGCTTCTGCTTCACATGCCATTATTATTGGGTTTAATGTGCGTCCTGAAACGATGGCTTTAAATGTTGCTAAGTCAGAAGGGGTAGACATTAAGCTTTATAAAATTATTTATGAGATGGTTAATGATGTAAAACTGGCTATGCAAGGGCTTTTAGCTCCTACCAAGAAAGAAAAATATTTGGGAAGAACCGAGGTTCGCCAAGTTTTTTCTATTTCCAAGGTGGGTTCGGTTGCGGGTTGCTATGTGGTTGATGGAAACATTGCTAGATCAGCCCACTTAAGGCTTTTAAGAGATAATGTGGTGATTTATGAGGGAAAAGTTTCTTCCCTCAAACGTTTTAAGGATGATGTAAAAGAAGTGGCACAAGGCTTTGAGTGTGGAATGAATATCGAAGGATATAATGATGTAAAAACAGGGGATGTCATTGAAGCCTTTGAGATCGAATTAATTCAAACTAGCCTCTAGGAATGGAACACTTAAGACTTAAAAAAATTGAGACCTCCTACTATCAAGAATTATCTAATATTTTATTAACCCATGTGCGTGATCCGAGACTCAGTTTAGTGCGGGTAACCCGGGTTAAACTTTCTCCTGATCTTAGCCAAGCTAAAGTGTTTTTTGATTTAAACGATAAATCTAAGGCAAACGATGCTTTAAAAGGTTTTCGCAAGTGTAAGGGGTTTTTAAAAAAACACCTAGGCTCTTCTATCCCTCTTCGTTACACTCCAGATTTAGATTTTCGTTTAGATGATTTCATCGGAGATAAAAATAACTTGGATGAAATTTTTGAAAAGATTAAAAAAGAACACAATGAGTAAACAATCTACATTAGATGAGATTGTTAAGCTTATTTATGATGCAAAAAATATTTTAATTGTAGGGCATCGTTTACCCGAAGGGGATGTGGTTGGTTCGGCTCTTTGTCTTTATTTTGCACTCCAAAAGATGAAGAAAAATCCCTACCTTTATAATCAAGATTCTATTCCTAAAAATCTTAAGTTTTTACCAGGTGTAAAAAAGTTTTCTTGCCTGCTTCCATCTGCAAAAAAATTTGATCTTACCCTGATGGTAGATGTGGGAGAGAAAGGACGAGTAGGTGAGAGTTTTCTCAACCATCCCTTTCTCGGAAAGATTATATGTTTGGATCATCATGCTGTGAGTGTTCATGAGGGGAATTTAAATTTTGTTCTCCCCAATGCTTCTTCAACAGGTATTGTAGTTTACCATGTTTTAAAAGCTCTTGGAGTTAAAAAATTAAGTTATGAGATAGCCACCAACTTGTATTGCACATTAATTACAGATACAGGTTCTTTTCGTTACTCCAATACCAATAGAGAAACTTTTGAATTAGCCAAACTTTGCCTTGATTCTGGAGTAGATCCTTGGCTTGTTGCCAGAAATTGTTTTGAAACCCAGCCGCTGTCTTGGTTTAAAATGCTTTGTGATGTGGTGACTCATATGGAAATAAAAATGGGAGGTAAAATTTTAATGGCGAGTGTGAGTTTGGCTCAGCTTAAAAAAACCAGGGCCAGTTTAGAACAAGCCGAAGCCCTTGCTTCTCATTTAAGAACTTTAGAAGGCGTTCAGGTGTGTGCCATGTTTATTGAACAAAAGAGAGGATTTTTTAAAATAAGTTTTCGTTCTAATGGTTCTTATGATGTTGGCAAATTAGCTAAAAGGCTAGGGGGAGGGGGACATCGCAAGGCTTCGGGTTGTGAAATGCAAGGACCTCTTTCATCCATTAAAAAAATTATTCTTTCCGAGCTTCGTAAAAATCTTTCATGAATGGTTTTTTACTTATTAATAAACCGTGTGGCCCAAGCTCTCATGATATTTTAGATTTACTTCGCAAATTTCCTTTTAAAAAAATTGGACATACAGGAACCCTCGATCCTTTTGCTTCTGGTCTTTTGGTGGTAGGAATTAACGAAAGTTTAAAATTTCTTTCCTATTTAAATGAGGAACCTAAAATTTATGAGGCCACTTTAACTCTTGGTTGCCAAACAGACACCATGGATCATACAGGGAAAGTTATTTCAGAGGCCGCTATCCCTTCACTTACCCAAGAATTAGTACAAGATACTTGCAATGCATTTATTGGGATTTATCATCAGTTGCCTCCCATGTTTTCTGCAAAGAAAAAGGATGGGAAAAAGCTTTATGAATTAGCACGCAAAGGAATTACTGTTGAACGAAAAGAAGTGCCGGTAACCATTCATTCACTTTTGGTTAAAAGTGTACATCTTCCAAAAATTCAGTTTGAAATTTCCTGCTCTAAGGGAACTTATGTGCGAGAAATTGGTTCTAGTCTTGCTCAAAAGTTGGGATGCGTAGGGCACTTAAGTGCTTTGTGCCGGTTTGCTTCTGGACCTTTTAATTTGGGAAAATCTATTCAATTAGAAAATTTAAATTCAGCTCATTCTTTTGAGCTTATTTCTATTTCCGAAGCCTTAAATCATTGGCCAAAACTACAACTCACAGGAACCGAAGTAAAAGAACTAAGACAGGGGAAAAAATTAAACCAAAAAAACCAGGAAGGTTTTTATCAATTATTTGGCGAAGAAGATTTTATAGGCATGGGTGAAATTAAAGAGGATGTACTTTCTGCAAAACGCCTGATGGAATATGTGTTGTAGGGGCAAAAGCGATTGTAAGCAAATTATTATTAAAAAATAATAGTATTATGTTGACATTATATTTTTTTAAAGTAATATATTATTAATATTTAATAGTAATTTGTTATGAAGCCAGACCAAGAAACTAAACTCTATCAAATTGCAGAAACCCAGCTTGGGTATTTTACCAGTAAACAAGCCTCCCTTGCCGGTTACAGTGCTGTAAATCACCCGTACCACGTCAATAAGGGCCATTGGGTGCGTGAACATCGTGGTATTTATCGATTGGCCAATTTTCCACAATCTCCTGAAGGTGAGTTTGTTTTGTGGTCATTGTGGTCAAGAAATCAAAGTGATATTCCACAAGGGGTATACTCCCACGAAACGGCTTTGAGTCTTTATGAGGTCAGCGATGTTTTGCCTGCCAAGTTACACATGACTGTACCTAAGCAGTTCCGCAAAGCTGGCAATAGGCCTACTGTTTTAGTTTTGCATCGAGCTGATCTCACAATCGATGAAATTCAAAAAAAAACAGGATTTTCAGTCACAACACCGTTTAAAACCGTTACAGATCTTCTCGCAGAAGGCGTCCTCTCTGAGGACATCATCAAACAAGCCCTCAAAGAGTTTTTTCAACAAGGATTATTAACGGAAAAAGATACCATAAAACTTGTTGAAAAACACCCATCACTTGCCAAGCACATTTTTCGACTGGCTCAAATTGAGAATAGATTATGACTAAAAAATATGCCACAGCAACGGCGTTTCGAATGGCTTTGGAAGAACGTTTAAAAACTCACTCACGCAACAGGGGCGTTGACCTGCAAAAACTGCGAACACAAGTTGCTTTTGATTGTTTGCTTTCTCGTTTTTTTGAACTCTTACCCAATGATCTTCGACTAAAAGGGGGTTATGCCATGGAGCTTAGATTCAAAGGATCGCGTATAACAAAAGACATTGATTTGATTGTTAAAGAAAAATGGGTACGGTTTCATAACGACAGCAATCAAAATTTACGTCAAGTATTGCAAGACGCAGTTACATCAAAAATTTATCCTGATTTTTTTATTTTTTTGATTGGTACTCCCAAATTAAATTTAGAAGCCCCTCCGCATGGTGGATATCGTTATCCGGTAGTAGCCCAATTGGATGGGCGCTTGTTTGTTCAATTTCCCATCGATATTGTTACGACCTCTCTCATTATTGATCCTGTTGAGCATCTTGAAAGCAAAAATTTTTTGAAATTTGCCGGCATTAAAAACAAACCGTTTCCTTGTATTTCCAAAGCACAGCAATTTGCAGAGAAACTTCATGCTTATACTTTTCCAAGAGAAGAATCAGACAAATCCAGAGTCAAAGATTTGATTGATCTCATTTTATTGATTGGGCTTGAAAAGCTCGAAAAGAAACACTTAAAAATGGCAATCACAAAAGTTTTTGAATATCGTGACACACATCCCATTCCCCAAAAACTTGACCCACCACCAGCTAACTGGGAACCAAAATTCAACAAACTTGCCAAAGAATGTGGCATTCAAAAAAACACATCAGAAGCCTTTGAACTGCTTTCTGCATTTGTTCGTAAAATCTATCATCAGTAGAGTAGGTACTTCCGTCTTGTTTTTTTAAATTCTTCCTCTTCTTTTTTCCAAGAGGATGCTATTTTTGTTAGAGGAGTTTTTTCTTCCAGGTGTTTTCTTAATTCATTTGATCCATATAATAAATCAATTGCGGGAATTTTACTCACAAACTCGTAAGGAGTGTTTCGCCATTCAAAATGATTGGGATAGAGATCGAAAATAGTTTTTAAAATAGCAATACCTGTTAAAAATGGTTGGTATTGATTTCTATTTTTGACATGAATTTGAATTCCCCTACAATCAAGATCTGCCAGTTTTTGGAAAGTAGGACAAAAGTGGATGGGGCGAAAAAGTACTCCTGGTAGTTTTATTTTGTTGAGTGCATGGGTTAAATCGAAGGAATTAATAAAGGGCGCTCCAACAAATTCGAAAGGACGGGTGGTGCCTCTTCCCTCAGAAATTTGAGTTGCTTCAATGAGGCAGGCTCCTGGATAAACAAGGGTTGTAGCAAGGCTTGGCATATTGGGAGAGGGCAAAACCCAGGAGAGGCCTGTTTCATCAAAGTAAGAAGATCGGTTCCAGTTTTTAAGAGGAATAATTTCTAAATCACAATCGCTTTGATCCAGATCTTTAAAATAAAGAGCTAATTCTCCTAAAGTCATGCCATGTCTTACGGGCAGTGGATAAAGCCCAACAAAGGATTCAAAGCCTTTTTTTAAAATGGGACCTTCAATGGTTTTTCCATTGAGAGGATTAGGTCTATCGAGCACAATGATTTTGGTTTTTGTTTTTGCTGCCGCACGCATACAAAGAGCCATAGAGTAGATAAAAGTGTAATAGCGTGCCCCTACATCTTGAAGATCACAAATTAAAATATCAACATCATGCAAATCACTTGTTTTGGGAGAGAGTGATGCAAAATCTCTTCCGTACAAACTGATGATGGGCTTTTGAGAAAGGGGATCGATAGAGTAAGACACATTTTCCATGTCTTGAGCATGGCCCCATAACCCATGTTCAGGACTAAAAATTTTTGAAAAATGAATTTTTGAATTTTGAATGAGAAGAGACACCAAATGATGAAGCTTTGACGTAACGCTGGCTGCATGGGCTAGGATGGCTATTCTTTTTCCAGTGTAAGAGTTTAACCTTTGAGAAACAAGATCGAGGCCTGTTTTTACTTGTGCCATGGTTCTTTAACAATACCTGTGCGTAAATCAAACGCCAAGGGTTTTGTTTTAAAACTTTTTTTGGAGTATTTTTTCTTTCAAAAAAAATCACTCTATTTTTCAAAGAGATGACAAGAGCGTTTTATTTTTATAATGGCACGATGTTTGAAGAGATAAAGAGAGAGGGAGAAGGGTATGTTGGCTAGTCTTCGTACGGCGGGTTTATTGGGGCTTAATGCTTATTTAGTTGATATCGAGGTTGATATTTGTCGCAAATCTCTTCCTCAGTGGCACATGGTGGGGCTTCCTGAGAGCGAAGTTAAAGAAAGCCGTGAGAGGGTGATTGCAGCTATCAAAAACAGCGGTTTCGATTTTTCTCAAAGGAAAATTACAATTAACCTGGCTCCTGCCAATATTCGCAAAGAAGGAACAGCCTTTGATCTTCCCATTGCCTTGGGGCTTTTATCAGCAAGTGGATTTATTAGTGTTACTTCCATGCCGGGATATCTTTTTTTTGGAGAGTTATCCATGGATGGGCGCTTGCGTTCGATTCGTGGATTGCTTCCCCTTCTTTTACTAGCTAAAAAAAAGAAAATTTCGAAGGTGATTATTCCCAAGGAAAATGCAGGGGAGGCTTCGGTAGTTGAGGGCTTAACAATTTATGCTTTAGAAAATTTAAGTGAAGCTGTTGATTTGGTGGAGGGCAAACACGAATTTTTACCTTTGCAGGCACAAAAGTTTTTACCGAAGTTGGAGGAGATATCTCATGATTTTCAAGATGTGTGTGGTCAATTTCAAACCAAAAGAGCCTTAGAAATTGCAGCTTGTGGTGGTCACAATGTACTTTTAATTGGATCTCCTGGTTCTGGGAAAACCATGTTGGCTTCGCGTTTACCAGGAATTTTGCCTCCTCTTAGCTTTGAAGAAAGTTTGGAGACCTCAGCCATTTATAGTGTGATGGGATTTATTAAAAACCAAAGTTCTCTTTTAAGTGAACGCCCTTTTCGTGCTCCTCATCATAGTATTTCAGATGCTGGTCTTATTGGAGGGGGTTCTATTCCAAAGCCTGGTGAGGTATCGATGGCACACCATGGGGTTCTTTTTTTAGATGAGCTTCCTGAATTTAAAAAGCATGTTATTGAACTTTTAAGACAACCACTCGAATCACGTGAAGTAACCATTTCTCGTTCGGGGTTATCGCTTACTTATCCGGCTCATTTTATTTTAATAGCAGCGATGAATGGATGCCCCTGTGGATACTTAGGGCATCCGCGCATTGCTTGTATTTGTGGTCCGAATCAGGTTCAAAAATATAGGGCTAAAATTTCTGGTCCGCTATTGGATCGCATGGATCTTCAAATTTTTGTTCCTCCCATTACTTATGAAGATATTTCTTCTTCTCTTACAAATAGAGAAGCTTCTTTTGTCATTCGAAAAAGAGTAGATGAGGTGAGATGTTTGCAACAAAAAAGATTTAAAAATCATTCTTTAAATGCTCACATGGGGTCAAAAAATATTCGTAAATATTGTGAATTAAAACCCGAATCAAAACAAATTATGAAAAATTTAATGGACAAATTTCATCTATCTGCCAGGGCCCACGATCGTATTTTAAAAGTATCTCGAACCATTGCAGACTTAGCAGGGGTAAGTGTGATTGAAACCTCCCATCTTTTAGAAGCCGTTCAGTATCGTTTTTTAGAAAGACCCTTAGTTTAAGGGTAGACGATCTGGCAACTAAAAACTAGACATCATCTCTTTTATATGATCAATATCACCTCTTTATGAAACTTTTACTTATCAATCCCAAATTTCCTGAGAGTTTTTGGAGTTTCTCTTGGGCCATGAATACAATTATCAAAGATAAAAAAGCTGTTAATTCTCCATTAGGCTTGGCAACCCTTGCAGCCCTTACACCACAAAATTGGGAAATTACAATTATTGATGAAAATGTAGAACCAATCGATTGGTCTTTTAAGGCTGATATCGTAGGAGTTTGTGGTATGGGAGTGCAGGTATCACGACAAAAGGAAATTTTAGAACATTTTCGGAGGCGTGGAATTTATACAGTAGTTGGTGGCTCCTATGCTTCTCTTTGTCCTGAAGAATATGAAGGGTTAGCCGATACCATTGTTTCTGGTGAGGCGGAGAATATTTGGCCAAAGTTTTGTGTTGATTTTTTAGCTGGCAAACCAGAGAAGCTTTATCAAGAAACAGATGTTGTTGATGTTACCACATCGCCTGTGCCGCGTTATGATCTGATTAAACTTCAATCTTATCAAAAAGTATCCCTCCAATTTTCTCGTGGTTGTCCGTTTCAATGCGAATTTTGTGACATTATTGTTATGTTTGGCCGTAAGCCGCGAACAAAAACAGTAGAACAAATTGGGCAAGAGCTTGATGTATTACGTGCCCAGGGAATAACTGGTGTTTTTTTTGTTGATGATAACTTGATAGGAAATCGGGCTTTGGCGAAAAAACTTTTACATTTTTTGGCTGAATATCAAGAAAAGCATCATTATCGTTTTAGCTTTGGTACTGAAGCTTCGATTAATATGGCTGAGGATAGCGAACTCATGGCTTTGTTTAAACAAGCCAATTTTGAATGGGTGTTTATTGGAATTGAAACGCCAAGTGCTGCAGGTCTTCAAGAGACCAAAAAAACTCAAAATTTGCGAGGGGATCTTTTAACTTCTCTCAGAACCATTTATTCCTATGGAATCGATATAACAGCCGGATTTATTGTTGGTTTTGATTCAGATGATAAAACTATTTTTGATCGACAGTATGAATTTATTGTTTCTTCGGGAATTGCAATGGCCATGGTGGGGCTTTTATATGCTGCTCCCAAGACACCTCTCCATAAACGTCTTTATGAGGCAGGACGTTTGCGCAATATAAATACTCCTGATAATACAGCCCCCTTAACCAATATTATTCCCCTTCAGATGACTTATGATGAACTGGTCGAAGGTTATAAAAGTCTTTATGTACGGCTTTTAACTCATCATGTTACCTATCGTCGTTTAGCTCATAAACTGCCTCATATGAAGCAAACTCTTGTTTCTTCTCATTTAAGTTTGAAACAAAAAATGAATTATTTTTGGCAATTATTTTGGCATGGGATTGTTCCTGGTGGTTTTGGATGTTTTTATTATTTTTTAAAATCACTCAGTTTAACCATTCGTCGTCCTGATCTTTTAGCCACCGTGATTACTGATTGGATTGTAGTTTTATCACTTAAAAATTTTTGGGAGAGGTCTTTAAACAGATCACTTGTAAAAACTGAAACTCTTTTAGAATTACTACAAAGAAGAGTGATAAAAAATGTACAAGAAGCCTGGCAAACTGGATTGGTTGCTTTGCGCCTGCAAATTTTTAAGGACAGACCCTCTGTTTGGATTGATTTAAAAAAGTCATTTGATGCAAAATTATCCAGTAGACTTGCTCGAGTGCTTTCTAAAACTCTCAAGAAAAACCATGAAGTGGTAGTGATTAATTGTCATGAACTTGAAGAATCAAGCTGGCCTTCTCTTGGAATATTGCTTCAAAAACTTAAGCAATATCGAAACCAAATTCATATTCACCTCACCGAGTCTCTTTATCAACACCTGTATGCCGAACTTTCTTTATTTCAATATTCACTTATTTTAGTTTAATTTTCAAAATGAGTTTTTCAGACATTTTGAATTATGATAACATTAAACAATGAATAAACAGGCTCGTGTTTTTTTAGTTTTATTTTTTATCATTTTAGGTTTGTGGTTTTATGTTCAAAAAAATGCACAAACCACAGATGGGCAGGTGGGGCATGTTATTCCTACTCTTCATTTATTAGACGAGGCAGGTGCAAAAATTACAGTAAGTCCTCAGTCAAATAAACTGAGGTTGATTCATTTTTGGGCTTCGTGGTGCTCTTCTTGTGTTCCAGAAATCCCTTTACTTAATTCTTTCATGAAAAAAATGGTTGGAACCCCTCTTGAACTGGTGGCTATCTCCATGGATAATAAATCTCAAGATGTGGTTTCTTTTCGAAAAAAAATTCCTTTTACTTTTCGTATTTTTTTTGATCCTCACATGGAAGCTGCAGATAATTTAGGAACCTACATGTTGCCCGAGACTTACCTTGTCAGTAAACAGGGAGTTATCTTGCACAAATTTGTTGGTCCCCAAGATTGGGATAATCCTCACATTGAAGCAGAAATAAGAAAAAATTTTTGAAATGTCATTCTCATATTTTTTGTCATCCCCACGCCTCTTTGTCATCCCTGCGAAGGCAGGGATCCATCTTTTGATTCCGTCATTGCAATAACCCAATTAATTGTAGGGGCAGGCCCCTGTGCCTGCCCGATTATGGGCAACCACAGGGGGTTGCCCCTACGGGATACCCGCGATGACAAAGATGGATCCCCATTTTCATGGGGATGACGGAACATTATTCTTTTTTAATCGCTTGAATTTTATTTTGCTTATCAACAAGAACTTTGGTGGGTTTGTGTCTGTTTACTTCTTCTGGAGTTAAATTCACAAAACTAGTGATAATGATGGTATGCCCTTTTTTAATGCGCAAGGCGGCAGAACCATTAATACATACGGTACCAGAGCCTCGTTCTGCAGGTGGCATTACATAGGTGTAGAGACGATCTCCTGAGGTTACATCCCATATATGCACCATTTCGTTAGTAATAAAACCACCGGCTTCCATCAATTCGCCATCGAGAGTGATGGATCCTTCATAGTCAACATTGGCATCGGTAACAGTTGCTCGGTGAATTTTTGATTTTAAAATTTGGTAAAGCATTTTGTAATGCCTAGGATGAAAAGTGCGAGTTGTCAATTGTGTAGGGGCGAATCTTGCTTGCCCCCCGTATGGTGGGGTATTCGTCCATTTCATTTTTAAGATTGATTGACGACTTGCCTTTTTTCTTGATAGGAAAGTGACCTGTATTCGGGGACGTAGCTCAGTTGGGAGAGCGCCGCAATGGCATTGCGGAGGTCGACGGTTCGATCCCGTTCGTCTCCACATGGTATTACTTTTAAGGTGTAGGAGAGGATATGTTTCCTATGATTAAGATGGCAGTGTTAAAAAAAGGGCGGGGGCATCATCGAATTTGGGTGGCCTATATGAAATGCCCTGGCGTTGTTATTGCCCATCTTGGAGGCGGGGCTAATCATTTAGGGGCTATCACTCTCGGCCTTCAAAAATGGTCGCGGACCTTTTTACGCTCGGGTCATCGGGATGATGTTCTCACAAAATTTTTCTCTCGATCCCTTTTAAAACATCATCGTGGTTTCTCCATGGTTTCAGCCGGAGTACATTATCCTCGCATTGGTAAAAACAACATCCTCAAGATTGTCGAACAAGCCAAACTTATCGGATGTCAAATCGCCAAACAATAATTATGTGTGTCCAGACGTTTTCTGTTGTTTTTCGAGATGGCCAATGGGAGCTTGATGCCCCTTGCCTTATTTCTGAACATCAAGAATATTTAAAAAAATATCTGGGCAAGGTTACTTCTTATCGTGTTCTTGCCATGGTGGATGGCTCTCCTCTCTATTCCCTTTATCAACCTCCCTTAGCCCATCCCGCAGGAGTGCGTTCCTTAGACCACAGGCTTCAAAGACGTTTCAAAGAAAAGAGAATTCCGGCAACCGCTACGCTTTCGGTTATTAAAAATTGTCAATGTGAATGTGATCATTGTTCTGCTGTTTTTTATAATCATAGCCAACGACCAGGCTTAACCAAGGAAGAACTTCAAGAAGCAGTGAGACAAACAGTTGATCTAGGGGTTACCACCGTTATTTTTTTGGGAGGGGAGCCTTTGCTCAGAAAGGATTTGGAAGAAATTATTTGCTGTGTAGATCCTTTGAAGGCAGTTTCCATTTTGTTTACAAATGGTGAGCTTTTGGATGAAAAAAGATGCCGGAGTTTAAAACAAGCGGGACTCTTGGGAGCCTTTGTTTCCTTGGACAGCTCTGAAGCAAAAATACATGATGCATTTCGGCATCGCAAAGGACTTTTTGACAAGGCTATCTCAAGTATAAAAGAGATGCGAAAAGCAGGTTTAATTGCTGGTATTTCCAGTTATTTGAGCCCACAAGGAATGCAGATGGGGCACTTTGAAAAAATGATGGAATTGGGTAAAAGCATTGGGGCCCAAGAAATTACTTTTTTTGACGCGCTTCCAAGTGGAAGGTGGCTAAAACACGAAGACTTTTTTCTCACTCCAACTCATCGTCAACATATTGCTCAACTTGTGAAACATTATCGCAAACAAGGAGACTACCCAGGCTTATCTGTTCAATCCACAATGACCAGTGAAAAAGGATCGGCTTTTTGTTTTGCCGCGAACACCCAGTTTTATATGACGGCCTTGGGAGATATGTGCCCGTGTGATTTTACCCCTTTAACCATTGGTCGTTTTCCAGAAAAAAGCATCAAGGTTCTTTGGGAAAAAATGATTTCCTCAGAGCCTTATTGTACACGGGCCAAGGTTTGCCGAATGCAGGATCCTGTTTTTCGAAGGCAATATATCGATCCTATACCTGATCATGGGCCCTATCCCTATCCACTTTGAGAAAGGGTTATTTTCTTGTGATTGTTTTAAGGGTTTTTTGGATCTGTACAAGCATCTTTTCTGTTGTGTCCCAGCCCACGCAAGGGTCGGTAATGGAAACCCCGTATTTCAGTTGAGAAAGATCTTCAGGAATTTTTTGACTTCCTTCGTCCAAATTACTTTCAATCATAAAACCAACAATGGATTTATTGCCTTTTGAAATTTGTGTGAGGCAATCTTTTAACACCATCTCTTGTTTTTTATAATCCTTGTTAGAATTTGCATGTGAACAATCGACGATAATTTGAGTGCGTAAACCATTGGTTACCAAAACTTCTTCACATTTTTTGATGTTAGCGGCATCATAGTTGGGGTTTCCCTCGCCGCCACGTAAAACAATGTGAGCATAAAGGTTACCTCGCGTGGAGAATTTTGAAATTTTACCATCTTGATTAATACCCAAGAAATGATGCGGAGTTTTTACAGATTTTAAAGCATTAACAGCCACCTGAATACTTCCGTCGGTTCCATTTTTAATTCCCACTGGCATCGAAAGCCCACTGGCCATTTCACGATGAGTTTGAGATTCGGTTGTTCTGGCTCCTATGGCTGCCCAGCTAATAAATTCAGCCAAGTATTGGGGAGTAATAGGATCTAGGGCTTCGGTAGCACAAGGGAGCCCCATTTCGTTAAGTTCAACTAAAAGTTTTCTGGCAATTTTGAGGCCTTCTTCAATATGGAATGAATCGTCCAAGTAAGGATCGTTAATGAGGCCTTTCCAGCCAGTGGTAGAACGGGGTTTTTCAAAGTACACGCGCATAACAATAAAAAGCTCATCAGCAAGTTTGTTTTTGAGTGTGTGTAGTTTTTCAGCATATTCCTTGGCGGCCTTGGTATCATGGATAGAGCAGGGACCAACTACAATGAGAAGTCTTTTATCTTTTCCATCCAAAATTTCACAAATAGTTTGTCTGCTTTTTAAAACATGATGCAGAGCCTTCTCGCTTGCGGGAATAAGGCGACGCATTTCTTCTGGGGTAATAAGCTCTTCACTACCCCCAATGTTTGTATTAATGAGTTTGTTTAGCTTGTGCATATTTTAGGCCTTTTTAACCACACTGATCCATTTTTGAAGAAGTTTTTTTCGTTCTGTGGGTTTTAAGTTTGGAGTAAAAGTTTTATCTTCTTGCCAAGACTTGGTAATTTCAGCTTCATCCTTCCAAAACCCTACAGCCAAACCTGCAAGAAAGGCTGCTCCTAAGCCTGTTGTTTCAATTACACGAGGGCGTACAATCTTGGTGCCCAAGACATCAGCTTGAAATTGCATGAGTAGATTGTTAGCCGCAGCTCCTCCATCCACTTTGAGACTTTTTAATTTCTTTTGAGAGTCAGATTCCATGGCTAATAAAATTTCGGTTTGTTGGAAAGCAATACCTTCGAGAGTGGCTTTTGCAATATGGCCACGATGAGTTCCACGAGTTAATCCATGGATTACACCCCTGGCTTCTGGATTCCAGTGGGGAGCACCAAGACCTGCTAGGGCGGGCACAAAATACACTCCCCCATTATCTGTAACACTTTGGGCTAGTGCTTCTATGTCTGAAGATTTTTCAATCATTTTAAGCCCGTCTCTTAGCCATTGCACAGCGGCTCCTGCAATGAAAGAAGAACCTTCCAAGGCATAAGCAACTTGATGCCCAATTTTCCAGGCCACTGTTGTTAAAAGCCCTTTTTTAGACATCACAGGTTTTTTGCCAATATTCATAAGCAAGAATGATCCTGTTCCATAGGTACATTTGGCATCACCTGCTGTAAAGCAAGCCTGTCCAAATAACGCTGCTTGTTGATCTCCAGCGATGCCAGAAATAGGAATGCCATCTGGAAGATGGGGAACTCCTTTTGTTACTCCATAAACTTCCGAGCTTGAGCAAATTTGAGGAAGCAGGGCTTCTGGAATATTGAAGAGTTTTAAAAGCAGTGGATCCCACTCGAGAGTTTTTAAATTCATGAGCAAGGTGCGTGAGGCATTTGAAACATCGGTGACATGATTTTTTCCACCCGAGAGCATCCATACCAAAAAAGTATCAATGGTTCCAAAAGCAAGCTCTCCCAGTTTTGCTTGATTTCTAGCATTGGGAACATGCTCTAGAAGCCAGCGTATTTTAGTCCCAGAAAAATACGGATCTAAAACTAAACCCGTGCGTGCCTTAACGAAGGCTTCTTTTTTAGCTTTCTTAAGCTTGGCACAAAAATCAGATGTGCGTCGATCTTGCCAAACAATGGCATGATGAATGGGGATCCCATTGCTTCGATTCCAGATCAAAGTTGTTTCTCGTTGATTTGTAATTCCAATACCTGCAATGCGGCCAGAAGCAATGCCCCCAAGGTTTAAGATTTCACCAATTGTTTTGGTGGTGGATTCCCAAATTTCTTTGGGATCATGCTCTACCCAGCCAGGTTTTGGAAAGTATTGGGGGAACTCATTATTTTTTTTCGCTAAAATATTGGCATTTTTATCAACAATTAAAACTGTAGTTCCTGTTGTACCTTGGTCGATAGCAAGAATTAAATCTTTCATAAATCTCCCTTATAAAAATCTTTCAAAAAAGGATGTTACTTTTTCTGCTACTAGGTCTTTGTCATAATCCAAAGTGATGATGTGGTAAGAATTTTCTAAAGTAATCGTTTCAGTGATGGCCGAAGACACACTGGAAGCAACTTTAGCCATGGAGCCATAGGTGGCTGTGTTATCATGCCGTGAATGAATAACCAGAAGTGGCATATGGATAGAAGCAAGTTGAGGACGAATCACATTTTGTAAATCTGCAATACTCACAATGGAAGAAGTAGGCATGAGGTCGTAATTCCAGAAATTTTTTTTTGCTTGAGGATCTTTGATATCAACCTCATATTTTTTCTGAAAACGCCATAAATTTTTAAGAGGTGTGTGTTTTACCAACTGAATGGTGGCTTGAATCCAGGGTTTAAAATAAAGCGGAGTGGCCAGGCAGGCAATGCCTGAAATTGATTGGGGATATTCTTCTGCAAGTTTGAGGGTTAAAAGCGATCCTAATGAGAGCCCGCAAACAAAAATACGAGAACATTTTTGATGCAATTCCATGTAGGCTTTTTGCACTGAAGAAAACCAATCTTGCCAGTTGGTTTTAGCACATTGTTCAGGTGTTTGACCATGGCCCTCTAAAAGAGGAGCCGATACTGTAAAATTTTTTTGATTTAAGTAATTAATTAAGGGGCGCATCGAATCAGGTGTGCCTGTAAAACCATGCAGAACTAAAACCCCAGCTCCATTATTCCCCTGTTTAAAGATGGGATCAATTTGAGGATGATGAAAAATTTGTGTCATTGAATGGGGGGTTATATCGAAAAAAAGGAGGATAAGTCCATGATTAAAAGGCCTGTCCGCGGAGGCCAGGGAAGGAAATCTTTTGACAGATGGGATCCAAGATGCTTTAGGTCCCCCTGATGGATTTAAGAGATATTTGCCTTACCATGAGGCAGGAAATTGATGAACTAGAGAAGATAGTTCATGCCAACTTAAGTTCTACTGTCCCCTTTGTGGAAAATGTAGTGGGGTATGTGATTCACAATGGGGGGAAGCGTTTGCGCCCTATTTTAACTCTCATTACTTCGAAACTGTCTGGTTACCAAGGAAGGGCTTCCTTAGAAATTGGGGCTGCTATCGAGTTTATGCATACGGCTTCACTGTTGCACGATGATGTTATCGATTCGGCTCCCATGCGGCGTGGCAGAGAAACCACCAATCGTAAATGGGGAAACCAAGTGAGTGTTTTGGTGGGAGACTTTTTTTATTGTCGGGCCATGGATATTTTAGTGCGGCATGGAGATACCAAGGTTTTGCGTGTAGTTACAGATGCTGTTACCATTTTAACAGAGGGTGAAATTTTAGAAATCACCAAGAGCAATGATTTTCAAACAACTCAAGAAGATTATCTGCGCATCATTACTGGAAAAACAGCGAGTTTGATTGGGGCTGCCTGTCAGTGTGGAGCTATTTTGGGTGGTGTGTCTGAGGAGTTTGAACATTCTCTTAAAAGATTTGGTCTTAATTTAGGTATTGCCTTTCAATTGGTGGATGATGTGCTTGATTATACAGCAGCTGTTGAAGAGTTTGGCAAGGTAAATGGTACTGATTTACGTGAAGGAAAATTAACCCTGCCACTTATTTTAGCTATTTCCAGAAGTACTGAAAAAGATCGAAGTATCATTCGTAAGGCTTTAATTACTGATAATACCTCGCCCAAAGAATTTGTCGAAGTTTTGCGTATTGTAGAAGAATGTGAGGGAATTAGAGATACCATCAAAATGGCAAGAGGGTATGTTGATCGTGCCACCCTTGGCCTTGCTTCTTTTAAACCCAGCCTAGAAAAAGAAACCCTTCAGCGTATTGCTGATTACGTGATTTCGAGGAAAATGTAGTCCGATTTATGGACGATAGAATTTGCGGGTGGCGCTGTCTTGTCCCCTCCCCCTTGAGGGGGGAGGGTTAGGGAGAGGGTGAAAATTTAGTCCACCCTCCCCCTGGCCCCCTCCCCTCAAGGGAGGGGGGAATTTTTTTGGCGACCCGCATTTTATTTTTCATACATGGAACGTATTTTGCATTTCTTTCGCGCAGGAGGAATTTATGCGTAACTTTTTAATGATGTTAGTTTTTGGAATTATTTTATCTGGGAACTTAAACCCCAATACAGCTACCAGCGAGCAACTCATGTTGCTGCCTGGTGTGGGTGTTGCTAAAGCCCAAAGCCTTATGGAAGCCAGACAAAAAAAGACCATTCAAAATGAGCAAGATCTTTTGTCTGTTAAAGGTATTGGACCTAAGCTCGTAGAAAAATGGAAACCTTATTTAATTTATTCGGGAGCTACTACTTTAAAGCCAGGGCCAAATCCATAAAGCCTTTTGAATAGAAGCAACGGCGCGCCGTGCCCCTATTTATTTGCGGTAACAACTTTCAGATGGCGACGTGGGGGTGGATTTTCTAAAACATCCATCACCACATGGTCGTCGTAGCGTGAACGTTCCATTTTTTCTTGATCGCGTGTTACAATATCTCGGGTGATTTGAAGACCATATTTTTTCAGCAAGAGACTTAAGCGATCAAAATTAGCATCGATAGATTGAGAAACCGAATGAAACCCTTGAGAGGCAGCTTTGGCTCGTGTCCAGAAAAAGAGGGGATTGAGTACAAAAAAGTCATTATCATCTTCTTTAGGCTCAATGAGGATTAAATCTTTTTTAAAGGAAGGATCTTCACGATACATTTGAATAGCATTCATAAGACGCGAATGAAAGAGGGTGCGAAACACTTGGTTAAACACCATGCCTAAACCCCAATCTGCAATGCGTTTAGATTTGGTGATATATTTATTTTCTTCTCTTAAATACTCAATGACAACTTCATTATGAAAGGGCCTAAAAGGATTGTAACAAATAGTAAGGTCAGCCCCTTTATCAAAGGCAATATCGATATTGGCGGTTTTTCTAACTCCCCCATCAATATAGTCAACACCCTTAATGCGTGCGGGTTTGTAAAAGCCAGGAATAGCAGAAGAAGCTTGGATGGCTTGTGAGATGGTAACATCATTTTTTTCATCTGGTCCAAAGATCACACGTTCGGAGGTATCTAGATTCATGGCCGAGATATACAAGGATTTTCCTGTCATCTTTTTTAAGACTTTAAAATTATTGGCCATGCGATTTCTTTTCATATTGCCGGCCAAGTATTTTTCCAGGGGTTCATTATCAAAAAAACCAGAAGGGAGAATTTCCCCAATTTGCAGGACTGTTCTCGTGGAATACATTACTCTCAAAAGTGGGGTCATGAGTTGTTCATAAGTGGAATAATCGGGATGTCGGAGAAGATCTTTGAGGTTGGACCAAAATTGTTTTTTCAAATTAGGATAGGCAGAAAAAAGATCATAGAGAATACCAGGTATATAGGTTAAATGGCCATACACATACTCCATGGGGCGTTTGATAAATTCTGAAAAATTAGGTTTATAGAGGCTAAAAGGTGAGAGTTGAGAAAATTGTTTTGATTTTCCGTCTAAGCTAGCAAGCATTTCTTCTGGAGAAATACCTCCCGCTAGAGGTGCCGATAAAAAAGCACCTGCAGAAAGCCCCACGTAAATGTCAAAATCAGTTACTTTTTTATTGATGAGATAATCGTTTAAAGCTTTTAAGCCGCCTACTTTAAAAGCTCCCCCGGAGATAGCTCCGCCCGCTAGTACTAAGGCTAGTTTGTGGTTTTCTTTGGGAGTAGCATCACTTTTTTCAATGATGGTTAAACCCTTATGAGAATGTGCCTTGCTATGACTATCCCAAGACATGAACACTCCTTTGTTGTGCATTATATAACAAAAATATCTCCTGTTTCTAGACGAATTCCAAAAATTTTGGTGAGAATGAAGTAGAGAACCAAAAGGCTGGCAAAAAGACTAAAAAAAGATCCCACGGCTATTCCTACTAAAACCACAACCATAATCAGAGCAACAACAGCAATTAAGGGAGAAAACCAATGATTATTTTTAGCAACATAGCTTGGGGTAAAATAAACAAGGGCCCCCTCCATTTTTTTAAACCATTGTTCCCACTGCCGGAGCATAAAACGGGGCAGAAAATCCTTAATTTTCATGACTAAATTCTTAATATTTTTATCCTTGCTTATCAAGCTCGTTATTTTTAATGGTTATAGAAAATTGTTATTACATCCTACTCAAATGAATAAGCAATTGTCATCGCGAGCGACCCTGAGCGAGAGCGAAGGGGAGCGTGGCGATCCAGATTTAGTTAACCTGACGATTCAATTTTTTCAATTTCTGGTTTTTCTTTTGTTTTTTTCTATCTCTCCTGCTTGGGCTGAGGAAGTGATGCTTCTTCCCGATGTGGTGGTAGAAGGGGGGGGGAGCAAGGAGGATGCTGCTACCAAAAGTCAAATTAAAGGAAGAGATTATCACGAGCGTTTTGTAACGGTTACCGAGGTTTTAAAACATGAACCCGGGATTCATTTAACCCGCTTTGGTGGCCTAGAAGAATCAAGCTCTCTATCGATTCGAGGTTCAAATGCCGATGAAGTGATGGTAACCTTAGATGGTATCCCCTTAAACTCAGCTGATGGATCTAGTGTGGCTTTGGCCCCTTTTTTAATGGATGGGATTGAAACAATAGAAATTTATCGGGGGAGTGCTCCCCTAGAAACTGGCGTGGCTCCTTCGGGTGGATTGGTTGCCTTAAAAACATCTGCCTTAGAGGAAGGCTTGAGTTTTTCTGGTGGGCTTGGGTATGGAAGTTTTAATACCGTTAATTTTTCTCAACATTTTAATCATAAAAAAGGAAATTGGGGCTTTTTAGCTGGGGTGGGATATCATCGAACCAGTGGAGATTTTGATTTTTTAGATGATAATGGTACTCCGCTTAATTTAGCTGATGATCAAAGGGTAGAAAGACAAAATAACCAGTCACAAACTCTTCATCCCTTTTTTAAAATAGCTCACACTCTTGATGCAAAAACACAACTCGAATTTTTGCATCATTTTCTTTTTCAAAACCGGGGTGTACCTGGGCTTTCAACTAATCAGGCAGTGGATACTTCTTTAACAAGTAAACAATGGCTTTCGGCATTAAAAGTGAAGAGGGATGATTTTTTAATTTCAAAACTTTCTTTTGAAAATCTTTTATATGGGCGTTTTTTTAAGGAACAGTTTGATGATCACAATGCAGAAATTGGATTAGGAGCTGGGCAGGATACCAATAATGAAACCCTTCTTTTTGGAAACAAATTGGCTTTTTCTTATTCCCTTAATTCCGTGAATCGTCTCTCGGCTTTTATGAGTTATCAGGGAGAAAAATTTACTCCAACAGATTATCTTGCAACAACAGATGGAGGATCTAGCAGTTTTAGGCATCAGTGGAATATGGGGGTGGGAGATGAATGGGATGTGTGGAATCGTCGTCTTCGTTTTTCTCCTGCAGTATGGTTAGAAAATGTGTTCAATCATCTTTTTGATGATGATCCTGCTTTTTCTGTCGCCGTTCCTAGTGAAAACAATGTGATTCATCACAATGTGTCTATGCGTTTAGGGATACAAGCAAAGCTGATGGAGCATTTGAATTTATTAGCTCATGCAAGTTCGACGCGGCGGTATCCTAATTTTTATGAATTGTTTGGGGATAGGGGAAATGTAGTTGGAAATCCATACCTGGATCCACAAAAAACAATTCAATGGGATGTTGGTTTTTGTTTTCTTTTCCCAGAATGGTCTTGGTTAAATGAAGGTTATTTTGAGGCAACTTATTTTGATAAAAGACTTAACGATCTCATCCAATTTGAACAAAGTGGAGCTTTTGCTAGGGCCGAAAATGTAGGTAAAGCTAGCATTAATGGTTTTGAACTTTCTGGGAAATGGGATCTTTTAAAACGTATTTCCTTTAAGGCAGGGTATACTTTTCAATGGGCAAAAGATCGGGGTGATAATTTAGGCTTATTTTTAGCTGGAAAACCAAAATCTGAATTTTCTGGTGAATTATCTTATTTGATTAAGCCCGTTAGAATATTTGTAGAAGGTAATTTTATGGATGAGAATTACTTGGACCCTTTAAACACACGTGTGGTACTAGCTCGTTTGGTTTTAAATTCAGGAGTGATTTGGACTATAAGTTCTCATTGGGCTCTTTCAGTGGAGGGTAAGAACTTAACGAATGACCAAATTGTAGATGTGGTAGGATTTCCTTTGCCTGGACGGGAATACTTTGGACGTCTTACGTGGCGGTATTAAACTTGTAATCCACCCTACGATAAAGGTGATTACAGTTAATCCTCCCAGAAAACCTAACCAGAATGTAATGGCTATGTTCATATTTATTACCTCATTTGAATGTTAACTATTATAACGCGCTGTGTCAAGATGGGGTCTAAAATAAATTATTAATAATTTCATATATTTATGAAAATATTGAGACGTATAATTTTTTTATTTTTAGTTTTGATAGGGTTTGTGGTGTCCCTAGATGCCCAAGCTACTGATAGAGCCTTACGTATTGTTTCTTTAAAACCCAATATTACTGAAATTCTTTTTGCTTTGGGGCTTGGAAATGAAGTGGTTGGAGTTACTACCTATTGTGATTATCCTCCCCAAGCTAAAAAATTACCCCCCGTTGCTGATTATATTCATGCTGATATTGAGGCTATTTTGGCCCAAAAACCAACTCTGGTTATGGCCTCCGAAGAAAATAGTGTGAAAAAGGAAATTGAGTTTCTTTTATCCCGCGGTATTCCAGTTAAAACCTATGGTTTTCAAGGTATCCAGGAAACCCTGGATTCCATCCAAAAAATAGCCGATATCTTGGGAGTGGGCCAAAAAGGAGCAATCCTGGTTGCCCAACTTAAAACAGATCTTTTGTTAACCAAGAATCGTTTGGCTTCTCATAAAATCCAGGTTTTAGCCTTGGTGGGTAAAAAACCCATTGTTGTTGTTGGTGAGAATAATTTTGTGGGAGATATGATTAAACATGTAGGTTTAGAAAATGGGGTTGTTTCTAACACACGCTATCCCATTTTAAGTTTGGAGGAAGTTTTGAGAATTTCTTTTGATGTTATTTTGGATTTGTCCATGGGAAATGAAACTCTTGCTTTGGAAAAAATTTATCCAGGCGTTCCTCATTGGAAGTCTAAAAAAAGAATCGTCTTGGATATGAATCTTTTTAGACCATCCCCCAGGTTGATGGATGGAGTAAACGCATTGATTAAAGTTTTTGAAACACCATGATGCGAAAAACAACCACACTCACAACAAAACGTTTTGGGTTTATCATGGGCATTCTGTTTGCAGCCTCTCTTGTCACCCTGGTCCTGGTTACTTTTTTTGGAAGGCCAGCACTTTCTATGAATGAAATTTTATTTTCAGAGAGTTCTTGGGCCAGAGAAATTTTTTACTATGTAAGGCTTCCCAGGGTTCTGTTGGGCTTTTTAGTAGGAGCTGCTCTTTCAGTTACAGGAGTTAACTTTCAATCTCTTCTCCGTAATCCCTTGGCTGATCCCTATATTTTGGGGGTTTCTGGGGGAGCTGCCCTAGGAGGAGTTGTAGGTCTTGCTCTTGGACTTTCTTTTCAATTGATGTTGGGAGTGAGTTTTATTTTTGCTCTTTTATCACTTGTAGGAATTTATTGGATAGCTCAAGTTGGTGGCAGGCTTTCATCTTCTTCGCTTCTTCTAACGGGCCTGATGTTTAATGCTTTTGCCTTTGCTTTGGTTCTTCTCATTAATGCCTTGGTTGAAATAGGGCAGTCTCAACAAATTATTTATCTTTTAATGGGTTCATTAGAAGCTACCAGTTGGAATACTGTCTTATGGTTATTTGCCATTGTTTTTTTGGGAGTGATAGTAACCACTCTTCTTTCTAAAAATCTAAATGTGATGTCCTTGGGTGAAGAAGCAGCTTTAAGGCTTGGAGTTAATGATCAAAAACTTAGAAAAATTTTCTTTGTTGTTTCTTCGCTCATGGTGGGAGCCAGTGTTGCCGTGGCTGGTTTGATTGGTTTTGTGGGTCTTTTTGTGCCTCATGTTTTGCGTTTAATTTTTGGACCAGATCACAGACTTTTAATTCCTGCTTCAGCTTTGGGTGGTGGCATTTTTCTTGTGGTTTGTGATTTTATTGCCAGATCAGTTGTTACCAGTGGCGAGGTTTATCTTCAGCTTCCTGTTGGAGTGATTACAGCCTTAACGGGCGGGCCTTTTTTTATTTTTCTTCTTCGAAAACAAAGGGCCTCGATTTTATGATTGAAACAAAAAATTTATCACTCACTTTAGGAGATAAATTGATTTTGAAAGAGATGTGTTTTCATCTCAAAAGAGGAGAGTTTGTTGGGATTTTAGGGCCCAATGGTTCTGGAAAAACTAGCCTTCTTCGTGTTTTGAGTGGAATTTATCCCAATTATTCAGGATCGGCCACCCTTTATCTGATACCAACTAAAAATTTAAAACCAAAAGGATTAGCCCAAATGATTGCTGTTGTCCCTCAAGAAGAGCATTTTCCATTTTCTTATTCTGCTCTGGAAGTTGTATTGATGGGACGCACGCCCTATGTTGGTTTTGCAGGTTTTGATTCTGCCGAAGACTGTGAAATTGCAAGATTGGCCATGCAACAAACTGATTGTTGGTCTTTTGCAACAAGGCCAGTTGATACTCTTTCAGGAGGAGAAAAACAAAGGCTTCTCATTGCCCGTGCCCTTGCCCAAAAAACCCCCTTTATTCTTTTAGACGAACCTTCCACCCACCTTGATTTAGCTCATCAACAATCTACTTTTACTTTGTTGAAACGCTTAGCCTACGAGCAAAATATGGGAGTGGCCTGTATTACTCACGAAATTAATTTAGCTCATCAATATTGTGATCGTATTTATTTAATTAAAGAAGGGCACCTTTTAGGAGGTGATACTCCCAAATCTGTTTTAACTGTTGAAAAAATTAAGTCTGTTTTTGGAATATCTTCCCAGATGGTTACAACCTGTGATGGCAAGGCCTACCATGTCTTTCTCTAAATCTTTTTTTTCGTCCCTTGTGCTCCATGTGATTCTCGTTATTTTTTTTATTTGGCTCTTTTCAGTACAACCTTTAAAAAATTGGGGTGGTGGGCAAAACGACCTTGTTCCTATGATTTTTTTAGAATCTGTGGGGGAATTAAATATAAAAAAACCAAAGCAAATAGAGACTCCTCCTATTCAGAATTTTTCAGTAACAAAAGGTAATGGAGATTCGACAACTCCCGCGGGTGGAGAGGGAGCGGGCACCGATCAAAGCAGTGACAAAGGCAGGGAAGACATCCTACGTCAAATTCATCGCCAAATTTTATATCAAAGACGTTATCCCCAATTTGCTTTAGAAAATAAACTTAAAGGAGATGTGCTGTTATCGTTTTCTATCGACCCCACAGGCCTTCCCAGGCAAATTCAAGTAGAGCGTTCCTCGGGTATTTCTGTTTTAGACCAAGAAGCCATTCGTACTGTAGAAAGAGCAGCCCCTTTTCCTTTGGTTACTGGATTAATTCGTTTTGTATTGAAGTTTGATCTTGAGGGATGATATGGGGGTTTGATGCTGTTGATGCCGGATGATCTTGAAAATTTAATCAAACACTATTTGAAAACTTCTTTTCTCAAAGGAGTAAACGTACACAAAACTTTTAATCAAAAAGATTGGGTTTATTTTTCTAAGGGCGCTAAAAGGCTTTCAGATTATTTTACCGAGGGAAGAGGAGCTCTGCCAAAGGATTACTTTAATGATCCTGTCTTAAGATCTGGTTATCTTTTTTATTTTTTACCTGTTAATTTGATGAAAATGATTGCTGTTTTAAGGCAATTTGAACCAAAAGAATTAGTTTCGGGGCAAGTGCGTATTCTTGATATGGGTTGCGGGCCAGCTACCATGTCTTTGGGTTTTATGACTCACTATGCAGAGCTTCTAAAAGCAAAAAAAATAAAAGATGCTTGGCTCGATTTTACTCTTCTCGATCATAATTTTCATATTTTAAAAGATGCTAAAGCCCTTCATGATGCCTATGCCTTAAAGCTGGGAAATATTACAGGTTTTAAGTCGGCTTGTTCTGTAAAAAATTATGATATTAAAAGGGGAGGGTTACTTCGTTTTTTGCGTAAACATCGCTATCACTTCATTGTAGTTTCCAATGTGTTAAACGAAATTGGAGATAGAAACAAATGTGCAGATTTTATCAATCAATTGATGAGCGATCATTTGGAACCCAGGGGAAAACTTATTTTACTCGAACCCGCACTTAAAAAATCATCAAGAGACCTGCAGGCCATTAGAGATTATATTGTAGTTGATAAAAAATCTGGTTTTGTTCATGCACCCTGTCTTCATCAAGAAGTGTGCCCATTAAATGTGGCTAATAAAAAAGATTGGTGTCATTTTTATTTTTCATGGGAAAGACCAGAGATGATTGAAAAGGTAGATCGACTCATTGGGAATAAAAAAGATTTTTTAGCTACTTCTTATCTTGTTTTAGGAAAAACTCCTCGTGAAGTTACTTTTGATGATTTTTTATTTCGATCTATCTCTAATCAAATGCCCAGTAATGGAAAGCGGGAGGTAGTTTTATGTGGTCCCAAAGGGCGATATCATTTAACTCGCTTGGATAAATTGGCTTCTAACACCAATCGTGATTTTGAAAAAATTCGTCGTGGAGATTTGGTGTGTTTTCCTGTTTCAAATACTGGTTATCTTCCCGATGCGTATCTTGATTTAAAATCGAATGATGCTATTTCTATTCTTAAACCTAATTCTTAAATGAAAAAGAAAACCCCCTTATTTTTAACAATCGCCGACCCTGTGGAAAGTTTTAATCCCATTGCCGAGACTACTTTTTTCCTTTTACATGAAGTAAACCAAAGAGGTTTTGCAAATCTTATTGCAACCCCACAAGATCTTTTTTTTATGGAAGGGGAAGTTGCCCTCTATGCATCCTCCATTCATGTTGTCAGAAAACAAAAAAAGTTTAGTTACAAGCTGGGCCCCAAAAAGATTTTTTTTGTTCGGCTGGCTGATTGTGTTTTTCTAAGAAAAGATCCTCCTTGTGATCAAAACTATACCAATCACTTAAGTCTTTTGGGATTGGCTGAACAAAATGCCCTGGAATCAGGAAAGGGTGATTTACCCAAACCTCTTTTTGTTAATTCTCCCTCGGGCATTCATTTTGCTGGTGAGAAAATTTTGAATCTTTTTTTTCAAGATTTAGCTCCTCCTACTTTGATTGCTTCCCAAAAAGAAATTTTACTTAAAACGATAAATCGTTTTCGAAAAGCTGTTCTAAAACCACTTAATAGTTCTGGGGGCAGGGGAGTTTTGCTTGTTGATGCAAAAAATCCCAATGTAAACAGTTTGATTGAAATGACAACTGATGGATTTTCAACAAATGTGATTTGTCAAAAATTTCTTCCAGGATCTAAAAAAGGGGATAAAAGAATTTTATTATTGGATGGAAAACCTTTGGGTTGTTTTTTAAGAGTTGCCGCTCCTCATGATTTTCGAGGTAATTTGCATAGTGGGGCCCACTTAAAGAAAGCCACTTTAAATTCAAGAGATGAAGAAATTATTGCGCGAGTTGGTCCTGTTATTAAAGAATTGGGTCTTTCCTTTGTAGGTCTTGATGTGATTGATGGTTTTTTAACTGAAATTAATACCACTTCTCCCATGGGAATTAATGAAATCAATCAAAATGAGAATTCTCAGGTTGAGAAAAAAGTAATCAATTGGATCTTGAACTGTCTTAATTTTGACGCTTAGCTCATAAATTGGACATTCTTTTTCTTTTTTAAAGCCCTTATTTTTAAACTTTCCATCTTTTTATAATCACCATAAACCATTAAAATTATTGATAAATTTAACAATTTTCTTAAAACTTTATCTCCTATTTGAAAGATGAATTTTGAGTTCAATCTACCTGGCATTAGGATTGCAGTTTGTAAGGAAGGGATTGTTGAAAAATGCCTCCCCTCTGTCATCCCTGCGAAAGCAGGGATCCATCTTTGAATTTTAAGACTGGATCCCGGCCTCCGCCGGGATGACAAATGACGCGGGAATGACAGAATTGATGGAAAACTATATTTTTCAACAGACCCCAAAGGAGTGATTATGAAAACAAACATTGGGAAAATAGTCATCATTTTTAGTTTTGTTGTTTTGGGTTTTGTCCCAGCAACCTGGTCTGCTACCAAGTTTGCATTGGATGGTGGTGCTACTACCATGGGTCCTCCCAGTGCTGATCATGCAACTCCTATTGGGATTTTTACGGAACCAGATGCATCTGGAGTTAACCAGGTTTTCATGAGCACAGATAATGGCTCTGGTGATATTACTGTTAAACAAGTAACCACAGGTTCTGAAACTAAAAGCAGACCTCTCTTTGTACCAGAATCAGATGGAACAACGGTTGTTGTTTTGAATGCAGATGTTGCAGAAACAAAAACTTGTGATGGTCCTGTGATTGTTTACTTGGTTGATGTGTTGGGCACAGGACAACTGCGTGGTACTTGTATCCCTAGCGATTGGGCCACTTTAAGTGATGTAGCCACTTCAGACAATTATCATGTTTTTAACATTACGGAAACTTTGCTTAAGGATAAGAATCTGAATTATTATGATATTACATCTCCTGTTACTGTTACTGCTTCCCTGGACTATGCTTTTGCTGCTGCAAGTGGTACTTTAGAATTTAGTAGAGATTATCATCAAATTGCCTATACCCAAACTGATGGATCTTTAAACTATCTCTTGGTTGATTTTAAAAATGTGCAAGTAGATTACACGCATATAGATGAGGTTGCTGATTATTTTTGGATGATTAATAATCCTCCATCAGGTTTAAGTATTGGTACTTATGGAGCCAGCGCGTGGGATGGTTTTTTAAAGTCAGGTTTTACAAGTTTATCCAAACCCCGTTTTTCGGTGAAGGGTGATCGCATTTATTTCTTGCGGGATGTAAATGGGACAAATCAATTAGGAGTAGTACCTGTTCGTGGGATGTCACCTGCACAAATTACTGAAATCGAAGGAAGCATTGCTGATATTACTCCACTGCTTCCCAATGAGTATGTGGCCTTTACCCTGAATACAGGGGGCTTAAATGAACTGGGGGTTATTTATGTAAGCATTGAGCAGAGCACAGTAGTTACCTTTTGCTCTGCCATTACAGCTTTTTCTGATCCTGCTTTTGCGAGTCAACATCCTGCCCTTGTTTATGTACCTGCCTCTGATGATGATAAAAAGGATGTAAAGGATAGCAAGACATTGCCCAAGGCCATTAAATTACTTCAGAACTTAAATATTAATAATCATCCCTATGATGCTTCTCGTATGTTAGTTCAAGCAGCATCTTTTAAAGACAAGGCTACTGCTGCAGGTGCTGCTACTGCTGTTACTCCTCCTAGTGCTGCTGGTGCTGGAGTAGTAATAGATCGCATTACTAAGGGTGGTAAGGGGGCTTTGAAGGATGCTCTTGCTGCTGCTGCTGATTCCTCTGAAGATGGCGTGGGCATTATGTATGATAGGGTAGATACTGCAGGTACAAATCTCTACTATACATGGTTAACAGAAGATCAATTAGCATGTGCAAGCATGGCTGCACAAACAGTGGCTGGTACTTCTTCCCCTGTCACTACGGTTACCAATCTCACTCTAGATCATTATGTTCAAACTTGTGATCAGGTGAACGAACATCCTCATTCTTACTATCCTTCCAATAAGGATGCTTCTTTTGCAGATCGTACAGATAGTGTGACCACTCCTCCGGATGTTATTTATCGCCGTATAGAAGGCAGTACCTCTTATCCTACTCATTTACATGATATTACAACGACAGCTCCAGATTGTTCAACTTCATCTGCATCCGATCCAGCAGCTCCATCTGCTGAAGAAGTTCCTGCTGAGGAAGCTCCTTCTGAAGAAGCTGCTGCTGCTGTGGCTGCTTCCTGTGCTGATGCAGGGTGGTCTAGTAAGCAAATTTCCTATGACACTTACCGTGGCTTAGTACAAACAGGGAGCACCCCTGTTGCTGTTACCTTTCTAGATGGAACCACAGCCTATGCCTCGTTAATTGATGGAGAGATTTATTATGATGCAACGCCTGATGCCTTAACTAAAACCGCTGCAGCTGTTACTGCTGGTAATCTTGCTTCAACTGAGGGTGTTGCCTGTGCCTCCAATAAAGCAGATGACGGTGCTTATGGAAGCGGATGTGCTTCTCTCAATCCTGGCCAAAGATCACCTGATGGAAGCTTGGTATTAGCAGTTCTTCTGGTGCTTGGAAGCGTGCCACAAATAACCCGAAGATTAGTCAAACATCGTTCAAAATAACCCTGAGGCTTTTAATTCCTCGAACTTAGAAGTTAGCCCCCCACCTGGGGGGCTTTTTTTATGCTTGCGAAGTAAACACTAATCCTGTGAGAATCTTTCTCATGGAGATTCTAAAAATTAAAAGCGTGGCGTCTATCCACGATGCCCGAAAAATTTATTCTGTTTCTGAAGTTACTTCGGATCTTAAAACGCTTCTTGAAGATAATTTTCCATCACTGTGGGTTAAAGGTGAAATTTCCAATTTCAAAGAATCCCCCAATGGGCATTATTATTTTGTTTTAAAAGATGAATTTTCCCAAATGTCTCTGGTGATGTTTCGGGGACAAAATCGCCTTCTTAAATTCCAATTAGAAGATGGAATGGAAGTTTTAGTTCATGGTCATCTTACTGTTTATCAGCCCAGAGGTCAGTGTCAGATGGCGTGCGATCATGTAGAGCCTTGTGGTGTTGGAGCTCTTCAATTAGCTTTCGAACAACTTAAAAAAAAATTAGAAGCCGAAGGCCTTTTTGATAGCAAGCGTAAGAGAGAACTTCCCTTACTTCCCAGAAAAGTAGGAATTATTACTTCTCCCAAGGGAGCTGTTTTTCATGACATGAAAAATGTAATTAAAAGGCGGTTTCCCAATATGGATCTTGTTTTTTTTCCAGTTCAGGTTCAAGGAGAAGGAGCTTCAGCTCAGATTGCCCACGCCATTTTTCTTGCCAACCAAAGAGATGACATTGATGTTCTTATTGTAGGAAGAGGAGGGGGCTCTATCGAAGATCTTTGGGCTTTTAACGAAGAAATTGTTGTTCGTTCTATTGTCTCATCAAATATTCCTGTAGTTTCTGCTGTGGGGCATGAAACAGATTATACCCTCGCTGATTTTGCAGCTGATTTGCGTGCTCCCACTCCTTCAGCAGCAGCAGAATTAGTAGTTCCTGAAAAAGAACAGCTTCTTCTTGATTTGAAACGATTAGAGTTGGCCCTACCTCGTTTTTTAGAAGGCCCCACCTTACGATTGAGTTTGCTTTCCAAACAAATTATTTCACCGGGGCAAGTTCTTGATCGCTTGGATTTTAAAAGGCAAAGAGCCATGGATTTTCTCATCAAAGTTTTTCCCAGATACTTGAAAGGGGTAGAACAAGACTTTCAAAAATTAGTTGCCCATTTAGAGCATCTTTCTCCCTTGGCTCCCTTGGCTCGTGGGTATTCCCTTGCTTTAAATGTTCTTACTGGTCAGCCCATTAAAAGTAGGAATGAAGCTACACAATTTCCTGTTTTTGATTTAAAGTTTTCAGATGGTACATTAAAGGTGAAACAGGCCGCTGATTGACACCTGTGTTTATTCATATTAACCAAGGCTTATGGCAAAAAAAAATAAGGAATCCCAAGAGATCAGGTTTGAGGATGCCATTCTTCGTTTGGAAAACATTGTCCAAAAATTAGAAGATGGTAAATTAAATCTGGATGATTCACTCAAATATTTTGAGGAAGGGGTTAAACTTTCCAGAACTTGTGAAGCCAAACTTTCTGAAGCCAAAGGACGTGTAGAAATTTTGATGAAGGGCATAGCAAAAGCCAGTAAAGAATCCCCCGAGGAAGAAAATGTCTCTTGAGACTTATTTCAAAGAAAAAGGCCCTGTTATTGAGGCTGCCTTAAAAAATACTCTCGAATCTAACAGTTACATCCCTGACAATTTGCGTTCCTCTATGCTTTATAGCTTAATGGCTGGAGGTAAAAGATTGAGACCCCTTCTTTGTTTGGCTGCTTGTGAAGCTTGTGGGGGAGATCATCAATTAGCCATGGCTCCTGCTGTTGCCTTGGAAATGATCCATACATTTTCACTGATCCATGATGATTTGCCGGCCATGGATAACGATGATTTGAGAAGAGGAAAACCCACCAACCACAAAGTTTACGGTGAGGCCATGGCTATTTTAGCTGGTGATGGGATGTCTCTTTTTGCTTTTGAAGTTTTAATTCAACTTGGAGCAAAAATTCCTGCTCCTCGTCTTGTGGCTCTTGTTGCAGAAATTGCAAAAGCCTCTGGTCCTACCGGAATGGTTGGAGGCCAGGTTTTAGATATGGAAGCCGAGGGTAAAAAAATTAATTTGGATCACTTAAGGCAATTACACCATAAAAAAACAGCCTGTCTTATCATGGCTTCTGTGGTTTGCGGGGCACTCACTGTAACAGATGATAAAAAGAGTATTGAAAATTTACGTTCTTTTGGAAATCAAATTGGGCTCGCCTTTCAGATTGCTGATGATATTTTAGACATTGAAGGTGGCGAAGAAATTGGTAAGGACTTAAAAAGTGATCTCAAAAAAGGGAAAATGACTTATCCAGCCCTGATGGGTTTAACAGAGGCTAAAAAAGAAGGTCGGCTTGTCCTTGATTCTGCGCTTAAATCTTTGGATAGCTTTGGAAGCAAAGCTCATCTCTTGCGTGAGATGGCTTATTTTGTCATTGAAAGAAAAAAATAATGCGTCATTCTGTTTTTACATTTGAAGTTGCAACTCAAAATCATTTTGATTTAATCGATGTGACTGATGAAGTTTTGAAGTGGTGTGAGAAGGAAAAATTTTTGGATGGGCATATGTTGATTCAATCAGCGCATACCACAACTGCTATTCGTATTAATGAAAGTTGTGACGAACTCAAAAAAGATCTCACCCTGTTATTAGAAAAGTTGGTGCCTCAAAAAGGAAACTATTTTCATAATCATTCTGCAGTTGATGGAAGAAATAACGCTCATAGTCACTTGGTTAGTTATCTGATGGGAGCAAGCGAAGGTGTTGTTGTACAAAAGGGCAAACCTCTTTTAGGCAGTTGGCAGAGAATTTTTTTTGTTGAATTAGATGGCCCTCGTAAAAGAAGGCAAATTATTTTTAGTTTCATTGGTTCATGATTTATCTTTCTGACATACCAGGTTTTGAAACCCAATTAGAAAAACTTTCTAAAGATAATTATATTTTTTGCGATTATTTTTTTGAAACTTCGGAAGATCCAAAATGGGCTTGTGCCTCTCTTTGCAGCGAAGCAACAACTGCTCAATGGGTAAGTTCTAAAAGTACCGAAGATTTGAGAAATATTTATGGAGCAAAATTTTTTAATTTAAAAATTGAAGGAGAATTTTCCACACCCCTTTATCCTCAACCTTGGATTCAAGGTTCTCGTTTTTTCAGATGTCACATGACCATGGCTCTTCCACTTATTAATCTTAATGGAAGTTTGGCCGTTCTTTTATCTACCTTGGCAGGAGAGGGGGCTTTTTATTGTCCGGGACTCACAACAGTAAAACTTTTGGATCTCCATTTTCCTTCTTCCTATCTCAAACTTTTTAAAGGACCACCATTTGGCATTAAAGGATTAAGAGATTATCTCAAAATTTATGATCGTCCTTTTTTTATTGGTGTTGTTAAACCTAACTTAGGGTTAAAGCCTGCAGATTTTTCTACTTTGGCTTTTGAAAGTTGGTTAGGCGGTTTAGATATTGCCAAGGATGATGAAATGTTTACTGATGTACAATACAATCCATTAATCGAGCGTTTAACTCTTTGTGCTCAAAAAATGAAAGAAGCTATAGATTTTACAGGGCAAAAGAAAATGATGATAGCAAATTTTTCGGCTAGTTATTTTTCTCTTCTTTCTGATTATCATTCTTTAACTAAGCTGGGTGTAAATGGGTTTATGATCAATACTTTTTTTTCTGGGTTTTCTGCTCTCCAGCATTTATGCCATATTTCAACACATCCTGTGATGGGGCACTTTACAGGAATGGCCCTTTGGGATCGTATGCCCCATTTTGGTATTGAAGGTTCTGTTTTAATTAAGCTTCAAAGATTGGCAGGAGCTGATATGATCGTTTTTCCTGGTTTTGGAGATCGAATGCAAACAACGCCTGAAATTGTTTTAAAAAACATTCAAGCTTGTTTAGCCCCCATGGGTTCTATTTCCCCTTCACTTCCTGTGCCTGGAGGCAGTGATTGGGCGGGTAGTCTTCCCTTCATTTTTAATAAACTGAAAAATGTTGATTTTGGTTTTATTGCCGGTCGTGGAATTTATGATCATCCCATGGGGCCACAAGGTGGTGCCCAAAGCCTACACCAAGCTTGGGAAGCTATTTCAAAGGAAGAAAAACTTTCTGATTATGTGCAAAATAATTCTGGTTGTCTCGCTTTGAAGTCAGCCCTGGATTATTTTGGAAAGAAAAAAACATGATTCCACCTAAAGGAGCCACAACCGAAGCAACGATGGATTGGGTGTCTTCTCAGAAAAAAAATATTCATTCTGAGAAAAAAAGATCCCTGGCAGATTTTTATGTGTCAGTTTTGGGGGTGGGAACTTACTTGGGTTCTTATGATGAAGTCACAGATAAACTTTATGAGGACACCATTGAGTTAGCACTTTTAAGTGGAGTTAATTTGATTGACTCCGCCATTAATTATCGTTGTCAGCGCAGCGAGAAACTTATAGGGCGAGTTTTAAAGAAACTGCAGGATCAAAAAAAGATTTCTCGTGATGAAATTGTTGTTTGTACCAAAGGTGGATTTATTCCCTTTGATTTGGTACCTCCCGAAAGTCTTCCTGGGCATATTAAAAAAAATTGGCTGAATACGGGCATTGTAAGTGAAGAAGATATTGTTTCGTCTTGTCATTGTCTGCATCCTCGTTTTCTTCAGGGGATGATTGATCAAAGTCTTGCTAATTTGGGACTAGATACCATTGATATTTATTATTTGCATAATCCAGAAACTCAATTGTCAGGGGCCCAGCCTGATGTTTTTTATTCCAGACTTTATGAAGCCTTTTGCCTTCTTGAGGAAAATGTTTCCAAAGGCAAGATTCAGTTTTATGGTTTGGCAACATGGACTGCTTTTCGAACTGAAGGAAATGAATCAATTTCACTTAAAACTATTCTCGATTTAGCTCTCAAAGCAGGTGGGGAATCTCATCATTTAAAAGTGATTCAACTTCCCTATAATTTGGCAATGCTTGAGGCTGTGGGGATTCATAACCAAGAATACAAAGGGGAACTCTATCCTATTCTGTCAGCGGCTTCTTTTTATGGAATTGATGTTGTGATTTCTGCACCTCTTTTACAAGGGCAACTAGGGCATCTTCCCCAACCCCTCATGCACAAACTACCAGGGTCACTCATGGCGCCTGGGAGGGCTCTTCAATTTGTTACTTCTACACCAGGAGTTGCAGCTGCTCTTGTAGGGATGAAAACCAAAGCCCATTGGGAACAAAACAAGATAGTTCTTACCGAAGCTAACTGGGACTTGAAAGTGTTAGAAGAAGTGTGTCGTTATTTAATCAAGGGCTAGCTCTAAATACAAAATACGTCTACAACGGGGGCAACTAATCAAGCTATTTAAACGGTGAAGATCGTTAAAAATCTGAGGTGGAATTTTGGTATTGCATTCGCAACAAAAACCATTTTTTGCAAGAGCTAAAGCTGGATTAATCTTTTGACGAATAAGATTATAATGGTGTATCATTGTAACTTCTACTCCCTCTAAGAACTGCTCTCTTTCAAGGGATTTGGCTTGTCTTTTTTCTTCAATACTTTTTAATTGTTCCTTCATTTTTTCTACTTCAGTACTTGTTGTATTTTTTTCACCCTCTACCTTATTTTCGGATTCGCTTATACGATTTTGTTCGTTTTGAATGGCATCAGTCAACTTTGTAATTTGTTCTTCCAAAAGGTTGATTGTTTTTTTTGCAAGTGAGATTTCTTTTAAGAGGGCATGGTATTCTTTGTTGGTTTTAATGGCTTTAAGTTTTTCTTCACCTTTAACAATCCAATCTTTTTTTTCTGTAAGATCAGATTCTTTTGATCTTTTTTCAGATTCTAAATTAGCCAGGATGGTTTTATAATTTTCGAATTCATGAACTCTATTTTTTTGTTCTGCTTCGAAGGTAAGTATTGCTTGAGGGAGGCTTAAAAGAAGCTCTTCTAATTCGAGAAGCTCTGCATCAATTTGAGAGAGCCCAACCAGTTTTTTAAGTTTATCTTTCAAAGTAGCCTCCGGTCACCTACTTACAAGAGGGATCTCCAATTGTAAATCATCTTTTTTAACATGGGTTGACAAGATACTCTCTTAATGGATTGACAAGATACTCTCTTATGGTTTTTAAGTAAAAATGATGGATTACAAAGATACACTTAACCTTCCTAAAACTGATTTTCCCATGAAGGCCAACCTGCCAAATCGTGAACCCCAGTTTTTACAATTGTGGAAAGAAAAGGATGTTTATCAAAAAAGAACAAACCAAAATACAAACCGTCCTTCTTTTATTTTGCATGATGGGCCTCCCTACGCCAATGGGCATATTCATTTTGGCCATATTTTAAACAAGGTTTTAAAAGACATCATTGTGAAATATAAAAACATGGCAGGATTTAAAAGTATTTATATTCCAGGCTGGGATTGCCATGGGCTTCCTATAGAGCAGGGGGCTATTAAGGCACTGTATGGGGAAAAAGCGTTTCGTTTTGGTGAGGAAAACTCTGTTGCTAAAAGAGAAGCTTGCAGAAATTATGCCGTTGGTTTTATTAAGGCTCAAAAGCAAGAATTCCAACGCTTAGGTATTTTTGCTGATTGGGATCAATCCTATCTCACTTTAAGTAAAGATTATGAAGCCCAAATTGCTCGTGAGTTTTTAAAGCTCTATCTGAAGGGCTATATTTACAGGGGTTTAAAACCAGTTTATTGGAGTTGTGCTTATCAAACGGCTTTGGCTGAAGCCGAAGTAGAATATGAAGATCACCAGTCCCCCTCTATTTATGTTAAATTTTCCTTAGCACCCTCTAGTATTGAAAAGTTAAGTCAAAAAAACTTGGGCAAAAAAATTTCTTTTGTTATTTGGACAACTACTCCCTGGACCTTACCTGCCAATATGGCTTTAGCTCTTGGGGAACATTTTATCTACGATGCTCTCAAAATAGGTGATGAAGTTTTCATTGTAGCCAGAGAAAGGGTATCAGAACTTCTTTCTGTGATGAAAAAAGCCGCACCTGCCGGGCAGGATGACAGGGAGGTTTTAGCCTCTTGGAATGGTGCTGAACTGGCCAAATTAAATTTAGAATGTGACCATCCCTTCATTAAGAGATTATCCAAAATTGTCCTGAGTGCACATGTTACCTTGGAATCTGGAACAGGAGTGGTTCATATTGCTCCAGGACATGGTTTAGAAGATTATCAAGTGGGGCTTGCCTATGGCCTTGCCATTTTGAGCCCTGTTGATGCATCAGGATGTTTTGAGAAGGGAAGTTTTGATGAAGCCAGAGATGAAAATCTTAAAAAATGGGAGGGGCTTTTTGTTCGCAAAGTAAATCCTTTGATCATCGAACACTTGCTTAAAACAGGATATCTTTTAAGTGATCCCGCGCTTACCTTAAAACATAGTTATCCTTTTTGTTGGAGAAGCAAACAGCCCGTTATTTTTAGGGCTACACAGCAATGGTTTCTTTCTTTAGAACATGATGACTTAAGGAAAAAAGCCCTGCGAACCATCACTGGGCAAGTGCGTTGGGTTCCTACATGGGGGCAAGATCGCATTTATGGAATGATAGAACAAAGACCCGATTGGTGTTTATCGAGACAAAGAATTTGGGGTGTTCCCATTATTATTCATTATTGTAGCCAATGTGCCAAGCCTTTTCTCAATGAAAAAGCAGGTGAGATGATTTGCCAAGCATTTGAAAAGGAAGGGGCTGATGCTTGGTGGAAAGACGACAAACCACTTCTTCCGCCTTACACAGAGTGCTCTTGTGGTTCAAAAAATTTTACCAAGGAAAAAAGTATTTTAGATGTTTGGTTTGATTCGGGTGTGTCTTATGCTCAGGTGCTCGAAAAAAATCCTGATCTTAGTTTTCCGGCAGATCTTTACTTAGAGGGATCAGATCAATATCGTGGTTGGTTTCATTCTTCTCTTCTCACTTCTCTTGCAACAAGAAATACAGCTCCGTATCGTGAAGTTCTAACCCATGGTTTTGTGGTAGATGGACAGGGGAAAAAATATTCTAAATCAGCTAAAAATTATGTTCCCCCAGATCAAATCATTGATCAATTAGGTGCAGAATTGTTGCGGCTTTGGGTTGCAGCTGAAGATTACCGAAATGACATTCGTGTTTCCCAAGAGATTATGAAAGTTTTGTCTGAGGTTTATCGTAAGATCAGAAACACTTGCCGATTTATGTTAGGCAATCTTTCTGATTTTGATCCAGCCAAAGATTTTGTGCCTTTAAAATCAAGAACAGAAATCGATTGCTATGCCCTTGATCGCACGGCCCGGTTGGTACAAAAAATAGTTAAGGCTTATGAAGCTTACGAGTTTCATGCTGTATTTCATGGGCTTAATCGTTTTTTTACCGTTGATATGTCTGCCTTTTATTTGGATATTCTAAAAGATCGTCTCTATTGTGGAGCTAAAAAAGGGGATTTACGGAGGTCGGCACAATCAAGCATCTACGATATTTTAATTACTCTTATTCCTTTCATGAGCCCCATTCTTTCGTTTACTGCTGAGGAAGTTTGGCAGATGATTCCCAATAAAGTGCGGGAGCCCGATTCAGTTTTCTTGGTTGATTTAAAGACAGAACATCCTACTTGGATGGATGATGAGTTAAGCCATCGCTGGGAACGTATTGCACATATTCGTGATGAGATTTTAAAAGTTTTAGAACAAGCGAGACAAAAAAAAGAAATAGGTCATTCGCTTGATGCTCGTGTGCTTATTACGGCTAGTGGTGAAACCTTAGCTTTTCTCAAAAAATATGAGAAAGATTGGTCTCAAATTTTAATTACATCACAAGTGGAGCTTGTTTCTGAAATTCAAAATCCACATTATGTCAGTAAAGAAATTCCTGCTCTTTCTATTGCAGTAGAAAAAGCTCTTGGAATAAAATGTGAACGATGTTGGAATTATTCTTTGGAAGTTGGAAGTATTGAAACTCATCCCACTATTTGTGGACGTTGCCATGAGGCTGTTTTATGACACGGTTTAAATATATGGTTTTATGTTTGGTTACTCCTTTTATTTTGATTTTGGATCAAATATCCAAAGCCTTTATTGTGAAATATCTTCCTCTTGGTGGAAAATTTACCATTTGGCCTTTTTTTGATATAGTGCATGTTCGAAACCGCGGAGCTGCTTTTGGAATTCTTTCTGGGTGGAATTCTCATTATCGTGATATATTATTTTATATTTTTGCTCTTTTAGCTTTTATTTTCTTAGTGCATTACCTGATCAGTATTAAAGAAAAACATCGTTGGCAGATGTTTCCTGTTGCCATGATTTTAGGTGGTGCCTTAGGAAATGTAAGTGATCGTGTTTTTAGAGGATCGGTCGTTGATTTTCTTTCTTTCCATTGGTATGATTTGGCTTGGCCTTCTTTTAACGTGGCAGATAGCGCTATTTCTGTAGGAGTAGTGGGGCTTATGATTGCCATGATGCGCGAATCCAAAACACAAAAAGGGGTTTAATGTTTCCTTTTATTATCCATTATAAAAATATCTACATCCCTACATTTTTTTTCATGATTATGGTCGCATCTCTTGCGACTACTTTTTATTGCTATTGGCAAGCAGGCAGAAAACACATGTCTCAAATCGCCATTCTTGATATTTCTCTTTTTGGAACCATGGTGGGTATTGTAGGAGCCAGGCTTTTTCATGTTTTTGTAGAGGCGCCCCAATATTATTGGGAAGATCCAATTCGTGTTTTTTATTTCTGGCAAGGTGGTTTTGTAGGATATGGGGCTTTTATTGGTGTTGCCCTGTCTGCCATTATTTATCTTAAAATGAAAAAATTATCCGTTTTAGAGTATGGTGATTTAGTTGCCCTGGGGTGTCCCCTGATTATCTTTTTTGTTCGTGTAGGTTGTGTGGGGGCAGGGTGTTGCTATGGAAAACCAACAGATTTTCCCATCCATTTTGTTTTTCATAATCCAGCATCTGATGGTGGGCACGATTTTCCTGGTCAAAAATTACATGCCACCCAAATTTATGACATGATGAATGCCATTTTTACTTTTATTGTTCTTCATATCGTTGATAAACGTAAAAAATTTAGTGGGCAATTAATTCTCATTTTTTTCTCCATGTATGCCTTTTTTAGATTTTTTATTGAATTTTTAAGAGGGGATGAAGATCGGGGGGTTTATTTTAATAAAGCCATTTCCACATCACAGATTACCGGACTTGTTATTCTTGCTATTTGTACCATTCTTTATTTTTTCTTAAGAAAAAATGGGCGACAAAAAACTTTATAAAGAACTCGTTTTCTTTTGGTTTATCGTGGTTTTGGCTACCCACTTGATGGTTCGTTTTTCATCATGGCCTTTTTTAAGAGATTATTCTGGTATTTTTTCAGCTTTACTCATGATTTATCTCCCTCATTTTTCAAGGAGGTCAAAGGAAGCCCTTCTTTCCCTGGATTTAAATTGGAATAAATTTTATCTTTCTTTCAAAGACGTTTTGCTTGTTTCTTTCATTATTTTTCCGCTTTCATTTATTGTTAACCATTTCTATCAAACCTTTTTGGGCCGATATTATGTGTCAGGACTTTTTTTACATTCTTTTCTTAATCATGGGCTTTATCAAATTTTAGTTGTGGCACTTCCGGAAGAATATTTTTTTCGTTCTTATCTGCAAGAAAACCTTAATTCTTGTTGGACAAAAAAGTGGATGATAAAAGGAATCAGCTTTGGCCCGGCTCTTTTTATTACTTCTCTCGTTTTTGCCCTTTCTCATAGTTTGATTTATTTTCAATGGTGGCATGGATTTATTTTTTTCCCATCTCTTGTATTTGGACTTTTGTATGAAAAAAGGAAAACCATTACCGCTTCGGTTATTTTTCATGCTTTGTGTAATCTTTTTTCTGCTTGGGTGTTTCAGCATTACAGATAAAGACTCCTCACCTGTCTGGTTGCTGCTGGGTTAGGCAGTGGCATGCCCCCAATCCAAAAACTAAATCTCTGGCAGGAATTTCAATAATTTTACGGGTAGAAAAACAAGATGCAATGATTTCTAGGGCATGCTCATCATTTTTATCTTGGAAGGTAGGCACTAAAACAACCTTGTTACCGATGTAAAAATTAGCATAAGAGGCTGGAAGTCTTACTCCTTGATTGATTACAGGTTTGGGCATGGGAAGAAGGATAATTTCTAAAGAACGATTTTCGGCATCTTTCATTTTTTCTAAGAGTTTAATATTTGTACGAAGAGGAATATAGTTTGCATCTGAAGTATGATCTTCAATAATGCTGATCACTTTTCCTGGAGCTACAAAGCGGGTTAAATCATCGATGTGGCCATCGGTATCATCCCCTACAATTCCATCTTTAAGCCATAAGATTTTTTTAACACCTAAATTGTCATAAAGAATTTTTTCAATTTGATTTTTTTTGAGATGAGGATTTCGATTGGGATTTAAAAGACAGGATTCTGTTGTAAGGAGGGTTCCGCAGCCGTCTGCCTCTATGGATCCTCCCTCTAAAATCATTCCAGGTGAAAATTTTTTAAATTCAAGAAATTGAGCAATCCGGGATGGAATTTTTTCATCTAAATCCCATGGAGGGTACTTTCCTCCCCACATATTAAAGCCCCAATGAATGAGAGCTAGCTCGGATGCATTTTTAACAAAAGTGGGGCCGTAATCCCTGATCCAACTGTCATTGGTTGGAAAAGAATGAATGGTAAAATTTTGAACACCTTCATCTGTTAAAAGTTTTTGGATCTTTTGAGGATTAAGATTGTGGTTGATGTTGATATGAACATGCTCTCCTAGAGACAAGGCTTTAACCATTTCTACATAAACTTTTTCTATCTGGGGAAGTTTGCCAGGCCAGGTTTCTGGATTATGTGGCCAGGTAAGCCATGTAGCCTGATGAGTTTCCCATTCTGCAGGCATGGTAAATCCAAGCTCGGTGGGGGTATTCATGTTTTTGTTTGAGTTAAAGGTTTGAAAGAATCAGAACGGCGGCAATCAAGAAAGGGCCAATCATTTTGCACTTCTTGGATGAGGTCTAGATCGCAATTGACTATAAGAGTTTCTTCCTTATCGTGCGAAGCTTGGGTTAAAATTTTTCCAAAAGGGCCACAGAAAAAAGAGCCTCCCCAAAAATCAATTTGATTTTCTTTTCCACATCGGTTGGTAACACCAACAAATACTGTATTGGCAATGGCATGAGATCTTTGAATGGTAACCCAAGCCTCAAATTCAATTTTTCCCTGGGATGTTTTACTTTCCTCCCCAGGCCATCCAATGGAAGTGGGATAAAAAATAATTTGAGCTCCCTTTACCGCTAACATTCTTGCGGCTTCAGGATACCATTGGTCCCAACATACTAAAACTCCAATTTTCCCATAAATGGTTTCAAACACAGGATAGCCCAGATCTCCTGGTGTAAAGTAATACATCTCAGAATAATGATTTTTTAAATCATCGGGGATGTGCATTTTTCGATATTTGCCTAAAAGTTTCCCTTCCTGATCTATCACAATGGCTGTGTTGTAATAATGGGTTTCCTCTTTTTCAAAAAGAGAAGCAATAAGTACCACCTTATTTTGCTTGGCACATTGGGCTAATTTTTCAGTTGTAGGTCCTGGAATATTTTCTGCCAGTGAAAAATATTTTTGATTATTGGTTTGGCAAAAATAAAGGGATGAAAAAAGTTCTTGAAGACAAACAATATGAGCACCTTTTGAAGCTGCTTCTTGAATGCGAGAGATGGCTTTGTTTAAATTGGCATCCACATTCTCCTCACCTGTCATTTGAACAAGGCCAACAGAAATTTTATTTTGTTTCAGCATACACTTGTATTATTTTTACAATGTTATTTTTGTACGCGCCATCATTTTTTTATAAAAGGAATTTCTTTTGAGATTGTACACTTGCGGAATTTTCGCTACCATTGTAATAAATTATAATAAATGAGTGTCTTGATAGCCATCCTGCTCATAAAATTATGTTGAACACTATAACTGCAGAAGATACAAAAGAAAAAATTGTTCATTCTCCATACTTTGAGGCAGACAATCTTTTGATATACAAAGACGATATTTTAAAAATTACCTCAATCCCAAACAGCTCAGTTGATTTGATTGTTACTTCGCCTCCCTATAATGTAGATATTCACTATAATTCTCACGCTGACAATTTAACTTATGAGAATTATTTAGAATTTACCCAAAAATGGATCAAAAAATGTTTTGATTTAGCAAAAAATGAGGGGCGATTTTTGCTGAATATCCCTCTGGATAAAAATAAAGGTGGCCAAAAGTCTGTTGGAGCAGATTTTACACAAATCGCAAAAGATATTGGTTGGAAATATCACTCAACGATTATTTGGAATGAAGGAAATATATCTCGCCGTACCGCGTGGGGTTCCTTTATGTCCGCTTCTGCCCCTTATGTTATTGCTCCAGTAGAATTGATATTAGTTTTGTATAAAGATAGTTGGAAAAAAACGGGTGGTAGTAGGAAGAATGATATTACCAAACAAGAGTTTATGGATTGGACAAACGGTATTTGGACATTTAACGGCCAAAGTAAAAAAGGAGCTGGTGGACACCCGGCGCCGTTTCCAATTGAATTGCCTAGGCGATGTATAAAATTATTTAGCTTTATAGGTGATACTATTTTAGATCCATTTTTAGGTAGTGGTTCAACATTGATTGCTTCTTACATGCATGGAAGAAAGGGAATTGGTGTTGAAATTGATGAAAAATATTGCAATATCGCCATGGATCGATTGCAATGGGAAACAAAATTAAACGAATTACCTTTATTGGAATAATGTGTCACAGGACAATAAAAAATCTAATCATCTCCAAAAAGATCTAGTCGTTGAGTTTTTTAGAAAAAATCAAAAACGAGATATTAAACACCCTGAAGTTGTTGATTGGGTGGTGGCAACCTACAGGAAGAGAACGGGAAATGTTTTTCGTGATCCTGATAGAGCTATCCGTCATTTAGCCCAAAGTGGGTTTTTAATCAAAATAGCGAAAGGAATTTATAGATACGATCCTGAAAAAGTGAATCAGCGAGAGCTTTATGATTTTACTTCCGCACAAAAAAAGGAAATTCTTGAACGAGATGGGTTCAAATGTGTTGTTTGTGGAAAAGGATTAAAGGATGGTATTGATTTACATGTTGATCATATCAAGCCAAAGGATTTCGGAGGCGAAGCAACGATAGTAAATGGCCAAGTACTTTGTTCACAGCATAACTTCATCAAGAAAAATTTTAAGCAAACTGAAACTGGCAAGAAAATGTTCATTCGCCTTTATGAATTAGCCAAAAGTGAGAAGAACGAAGAATTGATGAGATTTTGTGCAGATCTTTTGGGAACTTACCAAAAATACAACATAAATGGACATATTGTTTGGAAAAAATAATGGGAGGGAATATAAATCTTTTATGGACAATACTCCAAATTTAGTATTAAAATATGGAGTATGTTTCATAGAATCATAACCCCATTGAAATCATCCAGTTTTTTTCTGTTTGGTGCCAGAGGAACCGGTAAAACAAGCTTTTTAAAGCAGTTTTTTCATACTGACGCCACTTATTGGGTGGATTTGTTGGAACCGGAAATAGAGACGCTTTTCAGTAAAAATCCCTCGCAACTCAAGCAGGGAATTCTTGCCAAACCCAAAACAAAATGGGTGATACTGGATGAAATACAAAAAGTCCCCAAACTTTTGGATGTGGTGCATCAACTCATTGAATCCACCAAAATCAAATTTGCCCTCACGGGTTCGAGTGCGCGCAAACTCAAGAGAGGTGGGGCCAATCTTTTGGCCGGAAGGGCTTTTTTAAACACGCTTTATCCGCTAACTTTTTTGGAGTTGGGTACCACTTTTGATTTGGTCCAGTCCTTGAAATGGGGTGGATTGCCAAAAATATATTCACTGACAACAGACGACGAAAAAAAAAGTTATCTTAAAACTTATGCTCATACTTACCTCAAAGAAGAAATCATGACTGAGCAAATTATTCGTAGGCTTGATCCTTTTCGTTGTTTTTTGGAAACAGCTTCCCAGGGAAACGGTGAAATCATCAACTACAGCAACATTGCCAAAGATGTTGGAGCAGATACCAAAACGGTACAATCGTATTACCAGATTTTAGAAGATACACTGATTGGGTTCCATCTGCCGGCTTATCATAAATCAATTCGCAAACAGCAGCGGCACAACCCCAAATTTTATTTTTTTGACACCGGTGTTAAAAGAGCTTTGGACAACACATTAACCATGGAATTACTCCCAAACACCTATGCTTTTGGCAAAGCGTTTGAGCATTTTCTGATAATTGAATTGATTCGTCTGAATGATTACTACCACAAAGATTTTCGTTTTTTTTATTTGAGAACCCAAAACCAGCTTGAAATTGATTTGATTGTGGAACGGCCAGGTTTGCCCACGGCACTCATTGAAATAAAATCTGCCTCACAAGTTGATGAGCGCGATACAAAAACAGTACAACTTTTTCTCAATGATTTTAAAAAGGCAGAAGGATTTTGCATGTCCAACGATCCTAAACCAAAATTGATCGATGGTATTCATTGCTTACCCTGGCAAGAAGGCTTGCAAAAAATATTTTCTGCACCACGAAAAAAGTGAATAAAATAATGGTGCCCAGGGCGGGAATCGAACCCGCACGGGTTTCCCCATACGCCCCTTAAGCGTACGTGTCTGCCAGTTCCACCACCTGGGCTTTCGGATTTTGTATGCAGGGCATCTATCCCAAAGGGACCCCTTCGGGGCTGCGTTGCCTTTCTCTCGGCGCTCCTTGCGGCGTACCTTTAAGTACGCCTCAGTCGGCCTCGTTCAGGCGCCTTGTATCTGCCCCACCTCCAAAATCCTTCCTAAAAAAGTTTTTAATCATTTTGTTTCAGTAGGAGCGGAGGTGCTTTCTACTTGTTTAGGTACCACTGATTTATCAAAACCATCCACGCGGGATTTATGAATGCCTGCTAAAGAAAGTGAGGTGATTAAAAAAATCATAGCAGCTAAAGTTGTTGTTTTTGCTAACAGGGTTGTGGCCCCTCTGGCTCCAAAAAGAGATTGAGATCCTCCAGCCCCAAAAGCAGCTCCCATGTCGGCGCCTTTTCCTGCCTGCAACAAGATGACTGAGATTAGAAAAAAACACACCACTAAATGGACAACTAAAATTAAATTATAAAAGGGGGCAATATAGCTCATAAATTCCTCATTTTATTTCATGATAATTAATCATTTGCAAAAAAGAGTCAACCTCTAGAGAAGCGCCACCAATTAAAGCTCCATCAATGTCTTTTTCGCGCATTAATTCGTTGATGTTTGTAGGCTGAACAGAACCTCCATAAATAATTCTTATTTCATGAGCCAGATTTTGGTTTGCAATTTTAACTAGAAGCCCTCTGATATGTTGATGTGCTTCGCAAGCCTGTCCTGGAGTTGCATTTTGTTTTGTGCCTATAGCCCATATGGGTTCATAGGCAATAACAATTTTTCCTAAATCTTTTTTATCTACCAGACTTATGGCTTGTTTCAGTTGGTTTTCGATGACACCAAGTGTTTTGCCATCATTTCTTTCGTTAATTGTTTCTCCAATGCAAATAATGGGTTTCATATTACAGGCCAGAACAGATTGAACTTTTTGGCTGATTAATTCATCAGTTTCTCCAAAGAGATTTCGTCTTTCAGAATGCCCCACAATCACGTAACTAACGCCTAATTCTGCAAGAAAAACAGGGCTGATTTCTCCAGTAAACGCACCCGATTCACCATAGTAGCAATTTTGTGCTCCTAAAATGAGGCCTTCTTTTTCTTGTATGAGAACCGAGAGGGAATAAAGAGCTGTATACGGCGGACAAATAACAACTTCTGCATGGGATTTAAAGGTCAGCTTATTTTGGAGAACGGTAATAAATTTTAATGAATCCTCTATGGAGTGATTCATTTTCCAATTTGCTATAATTAATGGTTTTCTCATTTTAATTCTCTAACACTTTGAGTCCTGGTAGTTCGGTACCTTCTAAAAATCTCATGGAAGCTCCTCCGCCAGTTGAGAGATGGGAGAAGTTTTTTTCTAAACCCGAAGCTTTAATGGCAGCCAGCGAATCTCCGCCGCCTACAACGCTTACACTTTTACCTTCTGCAATAGCATGGGCAACTCCCAGGGTGCCTTTTTGAAAAGCAGACATTTCATAAACACCCATGGGGCCATTCCAAAAAATAGCCCCGGCTTTTTGAATATATTCTTTAAATAACCCGAGAGTTTTTGGTCCAATATCTAAGGCCATTCCATTATGCCAATTTACTCCAACGGGCAAGCATTCGTACAAGGAGTGAGCTTCAAAATTTTGAGCTATCAGGGAATCTACAGGAAGTACAATTTTAATTCCCTTTGTTTCAGCTCGAGATAAAATTCTTTTAGCCTGTGCTACTTTGGTTTCTTCAACAAGTGATTTCCCAATAGAATGCCCCATGGCTTTTAAGAAAGTGTAGGCCATGCCGCCCCCAATTAAAAAAGTGGGAGCATGATTCATCATTTTTTCAATCATGCTAATTTTATCAGAAACTTTTGAACCCCCTAAAATCACCAAAAATGGTTTGGGTGCCGTGGTTGTTAACATGGATAAAAATTTGATTTCTTCTTGCACTAAAAAACCAACTCCTTTTTCTTTAAAAAAGGGAACCATGCCATGGGTTGAAGCATGAGCTCTATGCAAAGTGCCAAAGGCATCGTTGATGTACACATCGGCAAAGCTGGCTAGTTTTTCAGCAAAGTGGGATTGATTAGCTTCTTCCTCAGGATGAAAGCGGAGATTTTCTAAAAGCATAATCCCGCCTTCAGGCAAATCTTGAATCAATTTTTTTACAGAATCTCCAATGCAATCTTCAGGGAAAACAACTTCTTCATCTAATAATTCAGAAAGACGCTCTGCCACAGGAAGAAGACTACAGGCTGCAACCACCTGTCCTTTTGGTCTTCCCAAATGAGAAGCTAGAATGATCTTTGCTTTTTGAGTGAGGGCATAGCGAATGGTAGACAGTGAAGACACAATGCGTCTGTCATCAACAATAACGTCTTCCTTTAAAGGCACGTTAAAATCAACACGGATGAAAACCCTTTTTTCTTGAAGTGGAATCTGATCAATGGCTCGAAACATTTAGGAATTACGAAAGTTTTTCTCCAATATACTTGGTGACATCAATCATGCGATTTGAAAATCCTGATTCGTTATCGTACCAGGCTAGAATTTTTACCAGTGTGCCATCAATGACTTTGGTAGAAAGAGCATCAACAATGGCAGAGCGGGGGTCTCCATTGTAATCGCATGAAACTAAGGGCTCTTCGCTGTAACCCAAAATGCCTTTTAAGGTAGTTTCTGAGGCATCTTTTAAAGCTTTGTTTACTTCGTCTCCTGTTGTTTGTTTTTTTACTGTGCATACAAAATCAACACAGGAAACATTGGGAGTAGGAACGCGAATAGCCATGCCATCAATTTTTCCTTTTAATTCTGGAAGCACCAAACCCACAGCCTTGGCTGCTCCTGTCTGGGTTGGAATTTGTGAGATGGCTCCGGCTCGGGCTCTTCTTAAATCTTTATGGGCAATATCTAAAATAACTTGGTCATTGGTGTAAGAATGAATGGTGGTCATGAGGCCATGTTCGATGCCAAAAGTTTCATGTATTACTTTGGCTACAGGGGCCAAACAATTGGTGGTACAAGAAGCATTGGAAATAATGTGATGATTTGTTGGGTTGTATTGTGAAAGGTTGATACCATAGGCCACAGTTAAATCGGGATCCTCTGCAGGAGCTGAGATAATTACTTTTTTAGCTCCACCCTGAAGATGGAGAGCTGCTTTTTCTTTTTTGGTAAAGCGTCCCGTACATTCAAGGACAATATCTACCTTGGCTTGCCTCCATGGAATTTGCGCTGGATTTGATTCGGCTGTCATTTGAATAGAACGATCAGCAACGATGAGTGTTTTTTCTTTTGTGGAAACAAGTTGAGGAAAGCGTCCATGAACAGAATCGTAACGAAGCAAATGGGCATTAGTTGCCAAATCGCCTAGTTCATTGATCATGACAATATCGAAGGGAAAATTTTGTTTAGCCCAAAAACGCAGGATGGTTCGTCCAATTCGACCAAAACCGTTAATTCCAACCCTAATTCCCATGGAAACTCCTTAGTAATTTTGCAAGGATCAAGATAAAATTATTAAAGCGTGGTATCAAAATGGTTTAGGAGTGTCAATGAATTTGGTCACCTCATTATTCTTGACAAGTAAGCATTCTTTTTCATATGGTCGCAAGCCTTGAATTTTAGGGGATTTTATGACGAAAACACAGACAAAAAGCAAATGGTATGTGGTTGATTTAACTGATCGCGTTCTTGGACGCGCTGCAAGTCAAATTGCTCTTATTTTGAGGGGAAAAAACAAGGCTTCTTTTGTACCTTACAAGGGTGGAGATGATTTTGTTGTTGTTTTGAATGCAGCCAAGGTTAAACTTACTGGAAACAAAAAGGAAGATAAGATTTATTTTCGTCACACAGGTTATCCTGGAGGGATTAAAGAAACTAATGCTGCTTTGTTACTTCGCACTAAACCCGAAGAGGTGATCAAGCTTGCTATTCAAGGGATGCTTCCTAAAACTGCTCTTGGCAAGAGGTTGATCAAGAAGGTAAAAATTTATAAGGATGCCAATCATCCTCACGCGGCACAAATGCCTTGCGAACTTAAAGTTTAATTTTTTTAAAAAAAGGATACTATGTCTGCTGCTAAAAAATTTTTTGGAGTTGGAAAAAGAAAAACTTCTGTTGCCCGTCTTCACCTTACACCTGGGGATGGAAAAATTGTTGTTAATGGTCGGGATTTCGAAGCTTATTTTCCGCGTGAAACTTATCGATTGTCTGTGGTTCAGCCCATGGATGTTACTGGCAATCTAGGTAAGTTTGATATGAGTGTCACTGTGTTTGGCGGGGGTTTAACAGGACAGGCGATGGCCATTAGACATGGTTTGGCGAGGGCTCTTTTAACTCTCAACCCCGATTATCGAAAACCACTTCATCGCAACGGGTTTTTAACCCGCGATGCCCGCCGTGTGGAACGTAAGAAGTATGGTCATCGGAAGGCTCGCCGGAGTACCCAATACAGCAAGCGATAAAACGCTTCATGTTTTTGTTATTATCTTCTTTTCTCAATCTACAACTTAGTTTATTCTTACAGGATGGCTAAAAAGCAAGTAAGTGTTGGTGTTATTGGTTCAACTGGGTATACCGGTTTTGAATTAGTGCGTTTGTTAGTGGGCCATCCCAAAGTAACGATAGCAAGCCTGGTTTCAAGAAGCAGTGCAGGAGAAAAATTTTCATCTCTTTTTCCCTCCTTGTTAGGAAAGATTGATCTTGTTTGTGAGAGTTTGAATGTAAAAAAAATTTCCTCCAGGGTTGATGTCATTTTTTCTTGTCTTCCTCATCACGAATCAATGACGGTGGTAAAGGCTTTTCGCAGCAGGGGGGTTCCGGTGCTCGATTTGTCTGCCGATTTTCGATTAAAAAAGGCAGCTACTTATGAAGAGTGGTATGGCAAGCATACTCAAAAAAATTTGTTAGATGAAGCCGTGTATGGTTTGCCTGAAATTCATCGAAAAGAAATTAAATCAGCCAAGCTTGTTGCAGTTCCGGGTTGTTATCCAACGAGTATTATTTTAGGGCTAGCTCCTCTTTTAGCCAAAGACATGATCGATAAAAATGATATCATTTGTGATGCAAAATCAGGAGTGTCAGGGGCAGGGCGAAAGGCTTCGGTTGAAACTCTTTTTGCTGAAGTGAACGAATCGTTTAAGGCTTATAATATTGGGGCTCATAGGCACACCCCTGAGATTGAACAAGAATTATCTTATGTAGCCAAAGCGCCTGTTAAGGTTCTTTTTTCTCCTCACTTGGTTCCCATGGATCGGGGGATGCATTCTACTCTTTACGTAAAGCCAGTAAGAAGGTGGTCTACGGAATGGCTTCATTCTTTTTACAAAGATTTTTATAAAAAAGAAATTTTTGTGAAGGTTTTGGATGTGGGGAAATTTCCCAGTACCAAGGATGTAAAAGAAACAAATCAATGTCACTTGAGTATTCAATTTATTGAGAAAACAGAACGCATTGTCATTTGTTCGGTTATCGATAATCTCACCAAGGGTGCTTCGGGTCAGGCTGTTCAATGCCTTAATATCATGCAGGGATGGCCAGAACAATTAGGTTTAGTACGTTGACTTTTTTTTTACTCTCCGTTAATGTTTTAAGAAGAATTTCTGGGAGGAAGTTACGGTATCAACGGCTAAGACCACCAAGTTTATTTTTGTTACAGGTGGTGTTGTCTCCTCACTTGGAAAGGGATTGGCTTCAGCCTCTATTGGGGCTCTTCTCGAAAACCGCGGTCTTAAAGTTTCCATTCAAAAACTTGATCCCTACATTAACGTTGATCCTGGAACCATGAGTCCTTTTCAGCATGGTGAGGTGTATGTTACTGATGATGGAACCGAAACCGATTTGGATTTGGGGCATTACGAAAGATTTATATCGGCTCGCATGACCAAGCTTAACAATGTAACCACGGGTAAAATTTATCATTCCGTGATTCAAAAAGAGAGGGAAGGAAAATATCTTGGGCGCACAGTTCAAGTGATTCCACATATTACAGACGAAATTAAAGGCTGTATTATCCGTGCTGCCAATAAAGAAGATGTTTTGATTGTAGAAATTGGTGGAACGGTTGGGGATATTGAAAGTCTTCCTTTTTTAGAGGCCATTCGTCAGTTCAAAGCAGATATCGGGAAGCAACATGTACTTTATATTCATTTAACTTTGATTCCCTTTATTTCTGCTGCCGACGAATTAAAAACCAAACCCACTCAGCATAGTGTACAAAAATTGCGAGAAATTGGTATTCAGCCTGATATTCTTTTGTGCCGTACCGATCGTGATTTAAGTAAGGAAATTAAGGCTAAGATCGCTTTGTTTTGTAACATGGATCACGACTGTGTGATGACGGCTAAAGATGTTAAATCTATCTATGAGGTTCCGCTTTGTCTTCATGAAGAAGGGCTCGATGATAAAATAATTGAGCTTCTTAATATTTGGACCAGAGAACCTGAATTGGCTGAGTGGAAAAGATTGGTAGATCGTATTCAGCATTTAAAGAAAAAAGTAACAATTGGTATTGTTGGAAAGTATGTCGATTTAACCGATGCCTATAAAAGTTTAAACGAATCTTTGTATCATGCAGGCTTTGCCTTGGATGCCCAGGTTCATCTTTCGTTTGTCGATTCTGAATCTTTACAGGGAGATGAGGTCGATTTATCCAAAATTTTTTCAGAGTGTGATGGAATTTTAGTACCCGGTGGTTTTGGAGATCGGGGAATTGAGGGTAAAATTAAGGCCATTCGTTATGCGCGTGAAAATAAAATTCCTTTTTTTGGTATTTGTCTTGGGATGCAGCTTGCTGTGATTGAATTTGCTCGTCATGTGGTAGGGCTTACCAAGGCTAATAGCCGCGAATTTGACGCAAAAACACCTTATCCTGTGATTGATTTGATGGAAGAACAAAAAGCAGTGATGAACAAGGGGGCTACCATGAGATTAGGTGCCTATCCTTGCGTTTTAGAGAAGGGAAGTAAGGCTTTTGAACATTATGGCGAGAAAGAGATTTCAGAGCGTCATAGGCACCGTTACGAGTTTAATAATGCCTATCGTGAGAAGCTAACTCAAAAGGGGCTCCTTATTTCAGGTATTTCTCCAGATGGGAAGTTAGTTGAGATTATCGAGCTTAAAAAACACCCCTGGTTTGTGGCTTGTCAGTTTCATCCTGAGTTCAGATCTAGGCCTATGCATCCACACCCTTTGTTCTTACATTTCATCGAAGCTGCCCTCAATGCCGGTCTTCAAAAACAATGGCTGCATCTTAAAACCGGAGGGGAAAGTGAGATAACAAGCCTAGCAGTACAAGAAAAAACAAAGAAAATCATCTAGTTAATTTATTTTGTAAAATATGTCAAAAAAATGACATTAATATTTTATTGACATAAAATTGCCTACTAGTTAATATATCAAAAGTGGTATTATTCTTGCATGGTAGCTCTTTTTCGTGTCATTAAAACTACGTAAAACCTATGGCCATCGAACTTAAACAAAGCCTTAGACTCAGCCAACAGTTAGTTATTACTCCTCAATTGCAACAAGCCATTAAGCTTTTGCAACTTTCTCGTTTAGAGCTTGTTGATCTCATTCAAACAGAGCTGACTGAAAACCCTATTTTAGAAGAAGCTGCCCAGATTGAAGATGAAGAAGTTCCCAAGGAAATGGCAGCTGAAATCGAAGCGGAGGCTGCCCCCGATAAATCACACGAAGCTCAACCCGAAGTTGGAAATGCTGATGGAGAACTTAAAGAGCCTAAGGATTTTGATTGGGAAAATTATATTGGTACCTACAATGCTCCGGGTGCTGAAGGAAGATCTTTTGTGTCTGCTGATGAAATGCCTACCTATGAAAATGTTGTAACCAAATCCCAAACCTTGCAAGATCATTTAGAATGGCAATTAAGGCTTTCTGCCATGTCTCAGGAAGAAGAAGAACTAGGACGTCTTATTATTGGCGAGATTGACGACAATGGGTATTTAACTCTTGCCCCAGAAGACATCGCACAAAAATATGAAAAAACTGTGGATGAAATAAGCGATGTAATCGAGCTTATCCAAAGCTTTGATCCCCTAGGCGTTTGCGCAAGAGATTTAACCGAATGCCTTTTGATTCAAAATAAACATTTTGGCGGCGAACATAAGGATCTCATCAAACAAATTATCCTCGAACACTTATCACTGCTTGAACGCAGAGATTATTTAACCCTTTCCAAAAAATTAAAAGTTCCAGTCAAACGTATTATGACAGTAGCAAGAATTATTTCAGAGATGGAACCCAAGCCAGGTCGTCCCTTTGGAGGTGAACAAACTCAATATGTAACTCCCGATGTCTATGTTTATAAAATGGGTGATGACTATGCCATTGTTTTAAACGAAGAAGGTTTACCCAGGCTTCAAGTCAGTAATTTTTATCGCAACATGTTAGCCAAAGCCAATGGTCATGATGATAAAGCCAAGGGCTATGTGCAGGATAAACTCAAAAGTGCCCTGTGGCTTATTAAAAGTATTCATCAAAGGCAAAGAACACTCTATCGTGTGGCCAAGTGTATCGTGGCCTTTCAAAAAGATTTTCTTGAAAAAGGAATTAGCGTTTTAAAACCCATGATTTTAAGGGATGTGGCTGAAGAAATTGGTGTTCACGAATCTACAGTAAGCCGGGCTACTACCAGTAAATATATCCATACCCCACAGGGAATTTTTGAACTCAAATTTTTCTTTAATAGTGGCGTGTCTGGATCTACAGGCAATGATGTAGCTTCGGAGTCTGTAAAAGAAAAAATTCGTAATCTTATTTCTTCTGAAAATGCCAAAAAACCTTATTCTGATAAAGAAATTGTAGATCTCCTCAAAGAATCTCATATTGACATTGCCCGTAGAACAGTAGCAAAATATCGCGAAATGATGGGTGTGCTTCCTTCATCCAAAAGAAAAAGATTCTACTAAAAAATGGGGGGTTGTAATGAATGTAACACTTACCTTTCGGCATTTTGAATCCACAGAAACTATCAAAGAACATGTTACAGTTAAACTCGAAAAATTTAAAAAATATCTCATCAGACCTATTGAGGTTCATGTTATTCTTTCAGTAGAAAAGTTTCGTCAGCAGTGTGAAATTACCATGCATACTAAAGATTTGAAGGCACAAGCTCTTGAGAGTAGTGAAAATATGTATACTTCCATTGATATGGCCATTCATAAAATCGAAAGACAAATTCGTAAACATAAGGAAATTATTCGTAACCATAAAGATCAGTTACCCCTCCATCAAACTTCTGCCATGGCAGAGGAACTCTACGAAGAAAAACTTAAAGAGTAGGTGCGTCAATAATTTGTTGATTTTTGATTTGATCTGGCTTATAGCGACATCCACTGGATGTAGGTATATGAAATTAAAAGATATTCTTTCTCAACAAGGCGTTTGTGGAAATCTTAAAGCTTCAGATAAAAAGGGTGTGCTTGAAGAACTAGCCCAAGTTGCTGCCAAGGTAGTCCCATCACTTACAGTTGCAGAAATCATGAGGATTTTAACTGAACGTGAGAAACTAGGATCAACTGGTGTTGGTAATGGGGTTGCCATTCCTCATGGAAAGGTGGCTGGTCTTAAGTCTATGGTGGTTATTTTTGGAAGATCGAAAAAGGGCATTGAGTTTAGCTCGCATGACCATAAACCCGCCAATCTTTTCTTTGTTCTGTTAGCTCCTGAAGATGTGGTGGGTAATCATTTGCAAGCCTTGGCTCGTCTTTCTAGGCTTTTAAAAGGGGATGTTATTCGTTCTCGTCTCATGGAAGAACCAGACGATCAACTCTACGATTTACTCATCAAAGAAGACGATCAAATCTAGCTCGTATTTGACTTGATTGCTAGAGGGAGTTATATCTTCTCAATGTTAAGCATTGAAGTATCTGCACTTCTACAAGATTCAAGACTCGATTTAGAATTATCCCTGGTAGCAGGAAAAACAGGGCTTGATCGCCGTATTAATATTCCCCGAATTCAAAAACCAGGTTTGGCTTTAATTGGTGATACTTCTAAGCTTCATTCTGGTCGTGTTCAGGTTTTGGGCAAATCTGAAATAACCTACCTTAATTCGTTAGATGCAAAAAAACAAAACGAGGTGATTGTAAAGATGTGTAAGGAACACATCACTTGTTTTGTGGTGACCAGAAATATTACAGCTCCGCAAATTTTAGTAAAAATGGCTAATCATTATAAAATTCCTCTTTTATCCAGTAAATTGGTTACCTCCACTTTTATTAATCGGGTTACCCGTTTTTTAGAGGAGCAGTTAACGGCTACAACTACTGTTCATGGGGTTTTAATGGATATTTTTGGAATTGGAATTTTAATCACAGGGCGAAGTGGTATTGGTAAAAGTGAATGTGCGCTCGATCTCATTTTAAAAGGACATCGTTTAGTAGCAGATGATGCTGTGATTGTGAGCAAAATCCCGCCTGCAACTCTCTATGGACAGCCCTCTGATATCTTGAAATATCATCTCGAGATTCGAGGTTTGGGTATTTTGAATGTAAAAGATCTTTTTGGCGTAGCTTCTACTTTAAATCGCAAACAAATCAATGTGGTCGTTGAATTAGTGGAATGGAATCCTGATTATGAATATGATCGCCTTGGTTTGGATGATTTAAAAGAACTTATTTTGGAGGTTCCTGTTCCGTATTTAAAATTACCCGTTTCTCCAGGAAGAAATGTGAGCACCATTATTGAAGTGGCTGCACGCAATGAGCTTTTAAAGCTGCAGGGTTATCATGCATCACGCATGTTTCAGGATAAATTAAACCTTGAACTCTTGACCAATGAAGCCAATGACAAGGACAAAAAGTAAACCGAAAGTTTTGCAAGATACTTTTATCCAGTTGGTTATTATGACTGGTTATTCTGGATCTGGCAAAACTACAGCTATTCAAGCTTTGGAAGATCTTGGTTTTTTTTGTACTGATAATCTGCCGGTTAAACTGCTTCCTGTCTACTTGAATGAGTTTCACGCTCAAAAAAGATTTAATGTGCAGGCTGTTGATAAGTTGGCCGTAGTCTTAGATGCAAGAGATCGTTTTTTTTATCGTGACTTTGGTCCCATTGTTCGCGAGCTTTCTCGCAAGTTTCCTTTAAAGGTGCTTTTTTTGAAATCAAGACAAAATGTTTTGGTGGGTCGTTACAAGGCCTCTAGGCGTCGTCACCCGCTTTCTCCACAAGGATCTGTTATTGAGGGCATTACGCTTGAACAAAAAATTCTGGCCCCTGTTTTAAAAACAGCTGATAAAATCATTGATACCAGTGATCTTAATGTCCATGAGCTTAAACAGCTCCTGAAAGTTTATTTTCAGTATTTAATTCCCGATCAATCATTACAGATTACATTAGTGAGTTTTGGATACAAGCGGGGGCTGCCTATTCAGGCTGATCTTGTGTTGGATGTTCGTTTTTTGCCCAATCCTTATTTTGTGCGTGAATTGGGACCTAAAACTGGGCTTCATGCAAGCGTGGCCCAGTATGTTTTTAAATATAAAACAACTTCCCTTTTTCTTAAAAAAGCAACTTCTCTCCTTTTGTTTTTAATTGATGAATATCGAAAAGAGGGAAAGGCCTATCTGACCATTGCCGTTGGATGTACAGGAGGCAAGCATCGATCGGTTGCTATGGTTGAAAAATTCAAACAAATTCTACAGAAAGAAAAAATTTCTGTAACTGTTTTTCATAGGGATTTAAAGGAGTAATATGGTTGGTATTGTTGTTGTATCGGAAAATAAAGAAGCATCCGAAATGCTTCGGTCCTTAAAAAGACTGTTTGGTCATACAAGTGGCATTATTGCTGTTGCCCTGGGTTCTGCTCAAAATATTCGTGACATGAGAGTAAAAGTCGAGAAAGCTATTGCTAAAGTAAATAAGGGCAAAGGTGTGGTTGTGCTTACCAATTTGTTTGGCTCTACCCAATGTAATGTGTGCAATTGTTTTTTAAATAAGGGAAGGGTGGAAATGATTGTAGGGTTTAATTTCCCCCTTCTCATTAAACTCATGTTAGTGAGAGGGGAGATGCCTTTTCATAAACTACTACCCTTTTTAGAACGTTATGGCAAAAAACAAATTAGATATATTAAGGCACAGTGAAGAAAAAACAGTTCATTTTTTTTCTTCTCAAGTGAAAATTGTGAATGAATTGGGTTTGCACGCCCGAGCTGCAGCCACCTTTGTTAAACTCGCTTCACGCTTTAAGTCTGAAATTCTGGTTTCCAAGGGCAACACTGAGGTAAATGGTAAAAGTATCATGGGACTTTTAATGTTGGCTGCTCCCAAGGGCTCTAAAATTAAAATTAAGATCATTGGTGTAGACGCCGCCCTAGCCTTGGAAAAATTAGAGCAGTTGGTAGCCAAGGGTTTTAATGAGCAATAAAAAAACAAAACAGAAAATGACCAAGTTAAAAGGCATTCCCCTTGTGTCTGGGATTGCCATGGGATCTGTTTATGCTTTTGGTTGGGCTAAAATTGATTTTCCTAAATACTGGGTTCATGAGGGAGAAATTCAAGACGAAGTTTATCGTTTTATGAAAGCCTTGGGTGCGGCTAAGAGGTTTTATTCAAATATCATTTCGAAAATAGGTCGTATACAGGGGCGGGAGCAAATCAATATTCTTGATTCTCATCTTTTGCTTTTACAAGATGAACTTTTGGTGCGGAGTATTACAGATACAATTCGGCAAAATCATGTAAATGCCGAATGGGCAGTACATAAAACTATTTCTGAATTAAAAGATGCTTTTCTTAAAATTCATCAAGGCTACATGGCTGAAAGACAATACGATATCGATGATATCGAAAAGGCTTTGCTGGCTCAACTGATGAAAATTACTTTTAAAGATCTAAACAAAGTTCCTTCTGATTCTATTGTTGTAGCTTATAATCTCTCCCCTGCAGAGTTAGTTACCCTCTCACGTATTCGTATTGCAGGTTTTGTTACTGAGATTGCTTCTAGTAATTCGCACATGGTGATTATTGCAAAATCATTGGGTATTCCTTCTGTGATGGGGGTGCCGGATGCTTTAAGAAAACTTTCTACTCATGATAAAATTCTTTTGAATGGGGATCAGGGTTATGTGATTTGTAACCCCACTGATCAAGTTAAAAAAGTTCATGAGCAATTAAGAAAAGACCGGAAAAAAGAAGAAGATCGTGTGATGGCCAAGGCTAGAAAAAAGGCTATCACCATAGATGGAAAAATTGTGCATATTTTTGCTAATGTAGAATTGTTGGAAGAACTTTCCCAAGTAACCAGGTATGGAGGAGAAGGAATTGGTTTATATCGAACTGAATTTATTTTTTTAGATAGAACTTCCCCCCCTTCTTTTGAAGAACAAAAAGAATTTTATGAAAAAGTGTTAGAGAGAATGCATAACCATGAGGTTATTTTTAGAACCTTGGATTTAGGTGGAGATAAAATTGATCCCAATGGTGTTGTGGCTGATGAAGAAAATCCAGCTTTGGGCCTTCGTGCCATTCGTTATTGTCTTCGAGAAAAACATGTTTTTTCTGATCAATTAAAAGCTTTGTTAGCCGCATCTCCTAAGGGTAATCTGAAAATATGTATTCCCATGGTTACTTCGGTTTCTGAAATGCTGGAAGTTAAATCCATGTTAGCTGACATTAAAAAAGAATTGATCTCCAAAAAAATTCCTTTTCGAGATGATATTCCAGTAGGTGTTATGATTGAAACTCCGGCAGCTGCTATGGAAGTAGATCTTTTGGCTCAGCATGCTGACTTTTTTTCAGTTGGTACCAACGATCTCATTCAATATCTCTTAGCTGTAGATCGTGGCAATCAGGCCGTGCAGGAACTTTATTCACCTTATCATCCTTGTATTTTCCGAGTTTTAAAAAATGTGTTGGAGGCAGCCAAGAAATGGAAAAAGGAAATTACCTTGTGTGGTGAAATTGCAGCCGATCCTTCTTGTCTTTTCTTGATGCTGGCTTTAGGTTTTGAAAGATTGAGTATGACCCCATGGTCTATCCCCCGTGTGAAAGATATGATTCGAAGCCAATCCTTAGAAGAAATGAAGGAATGTTTAAATGAAGTTTTATTGAAAGATACAGAGCGCGAGATCCAAAAAGTGGTTTCTCGGTATCTTCAAACAATTGGCGAATCATTTCAAGGGCTTAGATAGGGTATTTTCGAGAGGGGATTTATTTTGACAAAACGCCATAAAGTCCATTATAAGGCCAAAGCCCCGCGGGTAAATCACCCTAAGGGAAAAAAAAGGAGTCTTATGAAGCCACCCTATCTTTTTACTTCTGAATCAGTCACCGAAGGTCATCCAGACAAAGTAGCTGATCAAATCTCAGATGCAGTTCTTGATGCTTGTTTGAAGCAGGATGAATTATCCCGGGTTGCCTGTGAAACCCTAGTAACAACAGGCCTGACTGTCATTGCAGGTGAAATTACAACCAAGGCAGTTTTAGATATACAAAACATTGCCAGATCTGTGATTCGCGAAATTGGTTATACTGATTCATCGATGGGTTTTGATGCACAGAGTTCTGCTGTGGTTGTTGCCCTAGATCGCCAGTCTCCTGATATTTCTCAAGGTGTTACTGAAGGGGAGGGGCTTTATAAAGAAATGGGTGCGGGAGATCAAGGTCTCATGTTTGGTTATGCCTGTGATGACACTCCTGAATTAATGCCCATGCCCATTGCTTTTGCTCATCGTTTAACACGGGAGTTAGCTCATGCTAGAAAAAGTGGCGAGCTTTCTTGGCTAAGGCCTGATGGGAAATCCCAAGTAACCATTGAGTATAAAAATAATGAACCTGTGCGTGTAGATACTATTGTTATTTCTACCCAACATGACTCTCAAGTAGAACATGCTCAAATTACCGAAGCTGTAACCAACCAGATCATCAAAAAAGTGATTCCTGCCGAGCTTTTAAAGGGCACACGTTTTTTAATTAATCCTACAGGTCGCTTTGTTATTGGTGGCCCACATGGTGATTGTGGACTTACTGGAAGAAAAATTATTGTGGATACCTATGGTGGAATGGGTCGTCATGGAGGCGGAGCTTTTTCAGGCAAAGATCCCAGTAAGGTTGATCGTTCTGCCTGTTACATGGCCCGCTATGTAGCTAAAAACATTGTGGCAGCAGGGCTGGCTAGAAAATGTGAAATCCAAGTAGCCTATGCCATTGGTTTTCCTGAGCCGGTTTCTTTGGCGGTAAATACTTTTGATACTGGTAAGGTAGCTGAAGAAAAAATTGAAGCTGCTGTTCGTGAAATTTTTAGCTTTAAGCCTGCTCATATCATCAAGTACTTAAACTTAAGAAAACCTATTTACTTTCAAACGGCCAGTTATGGACATTTTGGAAGATCCGATAAGGAATTTTCTTGGGAAAAAACAGACAAGGTTGATGAACTCAAACAAGTGATCAAAGTAAGACAAGTTGGATAAGGAACACCCCTTCGTGTTTTTTAAGTTTATTAACTTTTCGTACTTCTCAGAGCTTTTTTCATCAGCTTTGCTTTTTCAACTAAGTCTTTAAATTCTGGTTCTGCCTCCATTTTTTGTTTTTCGAGTACCCGCAAGGCAGAGTCGGGATTTTTTGAACGTAGGTAGAGAATCATTAAATCTTTAATAATGGCTTTATTATCTGGTTTGTGAGGCAGAATCAGTTCGTAGGTACGCATGAGGTCATCATATTCTTTGGCTTGTTTGAAATTATTTGCTAAAATTTCATACTGTTCAATAGCTTCATTGGTCATGCCATTAGCCTGATAAATTTCACCTAATTTTTTTCGATTGAGATTAGAGGGATCTAAATCCACAAGTTTTTTACAAATTTCAACAATTTTATCTCTTTGTCCTTTTGTACCATAAAGCTGTATGGCAATACGATATTGATTTGCAGCATCAGAAATCATTTCTAATTTTTGATAAAGTTCAGCTAGCTTCAGGTTAATTTCTACTCGGGATGGATCTAGTTTTAAAATATTTTTATAAATGGCCACGGCTTTTAAAATGAAGTTTTCTTGGATAAATTGAGAAGCCACAGCATGGTAAATTTCGATAGCACGATCTAATTGTTTGGTTTTAAAAAAAAGTTCGGCTACTCGAAGTCTGGCTCTCATATCATTGGGACGCGAGGCCGAAACAGCAATGGCTTCTTTTAATGCTTTCTCATACTTATCTTGAAAAAAACGACTTGAGATTTCTTTGAGTTTTTTTTGTAGAGAGTTTTGAAAAAAAACCATTTAGTTATCCTGCCAGGTTAAGATAATCCACGAGGGCTTTTAAACCAAGGGTATAACTGTTGGGCCCGAAGCCAGCAATTTGTCCAAGAGCAACACCTGAAACAAAAGAATGATGCCTAAATTCTTCTCTTTGATAGATATTTGAGAGATGCACTTCTACTACAGGTAAATTAATGGCAGAGACGGCATCTCTAATGGCTACACTCGTATGGGTGTAGGCTGCTGGATTAATCAAGATACCATCACATGGCCCCATGCTTTCCTGGATTTTTTTTACCAGATCTCCTTCTGAATTAGATTGATAGATTTCTAATGTTACCTCAAGTTGTTTTGCTGTTTTTTTCAGGTTTTTATTAATTTCATCCAGGGTGGTTTTTCCGTAAACAGAGGTTTCACGTACTCCTAAAAGATTTAAGTTAGGACCATGGATAACAAGTATTTTTTTCTTCTTTTTTGCCATGAGGTGTATCTTATATGAATTTTGTAATCTCTTCCACTGTTAATGGAATCAAAAAAGCTTTTCCAATTTTTTTGAGAGCCACGTAATTAATTTTTTTACCCACGGCCTTTTTATCCAAGCTTAAAACATGCTGATATTTTTTTCGGTTAAGCTTTGGCCATTGAGTGGGCAGGTTCAATTTTTTAAGAAGTCCCAAAATTCTTTTATGTTCTTCTTTTGTTAACCATCCTTTTTTCAAGGAAAAAAGGGCTGAATAGCCCAAGCCCATAGCTACTGCTTCCCCATGGTGAATACGAGAATAGTTTGTTAAAGTTTCAATGCTATGGGCTAGGGTATGGCCTAAGTTTAAGAGGGAGCGGAGTCCCGATTCTTTTTCATCATGGCCTACAATATGGGCCTTCATGGCACAGGAGGTGGCAATCAATTTTTTGAGAACTTGGGAATTTTTTTTCAAAATAAGGGAATGGTTTTTTTCGATGTATCTGAAAAAAAGGGCATTACCCAAAAGGCCATACTTTATCACTTCAGCCAAACCACATAAATATTCTCTACGTGGAAGAGTTTTTAAAAATTTTGTATCGATTATCACAGCTTGTGGTTGATAAAAAGCACCTACTAGATTTTTCCCGTAAGGTAGATCGATGCCCGTTTTACCTCCAACGCTGCTGTCTACTTGTGCTAGGAGAGTTGTAGGAATTTGAATATAGGGGATGCCTCTGAGATAAGTAGCAGCAATAAAGCCCCCAATATCACCGACAACACCGCCTCCAAAGGTGATGAGAATGGTTTTTCTGTCTATTTTTTTTTGGGCTAGCTGTTTATATATTTTTTCGAGAGTAGCACTGTTTTTATATTTTTCTCCATCAGGAATAGTGATCCAACACACTTCATATTTTGAAACTTGTTTTTTGAGTAAATGCCCATAAAGTTTGTTTAAAGTAGAATTAGTAAGTATAACAATTTTTTGAGCTTGTTTTTTTTTGAGGAGAGGGCGCAATTGTCCCAAGGCTCCATTGTCAATGAAAATAGGGTACGAGCGATTTTTTAAAGGGACAATTATTTTTTTCATTCTAACCTTTCAAAAGTCTGACAATCTTTTTTGCCACAGCGTAAGGAGTTAAACCATTTGTGTCAATTCGAATTGGAGCTTCATTATAAAGGGGAAGCCTTTTTTTCCAAAGGGTTTCAATGGACTCATTTTTTTTTCGTTTGAGAAGAGGACGCGATTGATTGGACTTGAGTCTTTTTTGAATGATGGCAGGGCTTGCAAAAAGATGAATCCATATTTTTTTTCGAAGGAGGGCCCGGTTTCGTTCTTCTAAAATAATTCCTCCCCCCAGGCTTACCACCATGGGTTGATTATGAGTGATTTGAATGAGAAGCCGATGTTCTAGATGACGGAATTTTTTCTCTCCTAGTTTTGCAAAAAACCTCAATATGGTTTTGCCTGTTTTTTTTTCAATGATGTGATCCAAATCAATCCAAGGAAGGCCTAAAAGGGTAGAAATGTTTTTTGCTACCGAGGTTTTGCCGCTGCCCATAAACCCGGTTAGGTAAATTGTTTGATTTTTTTCCCTCATGAAAGATCAGGAAAGACTTTATACACTAAATTTTAATATAATTATATATAATTATATTAAAATTATAAAGTGATAGGAACTAGGGGGCGGCCTAGAAGAGAAAAATAAAAGGCAAGAATTGCAGAACCATAAAAATAATAAATAAGCGCAGCGCCAGAAAGAAAGGGCCCGTAAGGAATAACCAAGGGTTCTTTGGTCTTTCTTTGGGTCATCAGGGTTATGATTCCATAAAGAAGGGCTAGAATAGAACTAAGAAAAAACACAAAAACCATTCCTTGCCATCCTAAAAAAGCTCCAAGCATGGCACATAGTTTAATATCTCCGCCTCCCATTCCTTCACGTTTGCGGATTAAAAAATAAAGTTGGCTCAAGAGCAGTAAAAGGCCACCACCTAAAAGAATTCCACCTCCAGAGTGAAAAAGGGCGTTTTCCCAATCGGGCCAGCGAAAATACAAGGTGGCTATGATGCCTGTAATAATACTGGGGAGTGACATCATATCTGGGATCACGCGATGGTCAATGTCTGTAAAAGTAATTGCTATAAGAGGACATATAAAGAGAAAAAACCAAAGTAGATAGTGTGAAAAAACAAAACCTTCACGATAAAGGGTTGTTAAGGAAAGAATGGCTGTTAAGATTTCAACTAATGGATAACGAAAACGGATTGGGCCCTTGCATTTACGGCATTTGGTACCCAGGATCAAAAAACTCATAACAGGGATGTTGTCATACCAAGCAATAAGGGCTTTGCAATGAGGGCAGAGAGACCTTCCCCCAAGCCCCATTCCTAAGGGAATACGGTAAATACAAACGTTAAGAAAAGAACCAAACACCAAACCGAGAAGAATGGCATCGATTAAAATCAAGCTTTGAGCACTCATTTTGATTGATTAAACCTTAAATTTCGATGAAAGACAATCATTTTGGGCTTTGACAGCAACGATTGGCCTGATAATACTTGTGTAGAGGAAAAATATGGTTTTAAAAGCAGATGACATCGAAAAAGCAGCTCTTCTTTCTCGTTTGGCTTTGTCAGATGAGGAAAAAAAATCCATTCAAGAAAAATTGGAACAAATTTTAGGTTATATGGAAAAGCTGGAAGAGCTGGATTTAAAAAATGTGGAAGCTACCTCTCACGCTGTTTCTCTTTCTAATGTTTTTAGACCTGACCACGCATATACCTCGAAAGAAATTGAAGATATTTTAGAGCAGGCACCAGACAAAGCATCAGGCATGTTTCGTGTGCCAAAGGTAATTGGATGACCGAACTCACAGAACTCACAATTGGCGAAGTAAGTGGTAAGCTTGCATCGAAGAGCATTTCTTCAGTAGAACTGACAAAAGCTTATTTGGATCGCATAGCAAAAATTGATTCCAAAGTTTGTGCTTATCTTACTGTATGTTCAGAAAGTGCTCTCTCCCAAGCAAAAGCGGTTGATTCTAAAAGATCAAAAGGAGAAACATTATCTCCCCTGGCTGGTATTCCTATTGCACCCAAGGATATTTATTTAACCCGTGGCATTGAAACAACTTGTGCTTCTAAAATTTTAAAAGGTTTTATTCCTCCCTATGATGGCACGGTGATTCAAAAATTAAAAAACGAAGATGTGGTTATTTTAGGAAAAGTTAACCTGGATGAATTTGCCATGGGATCTTCTACAGAATATTCTGCATACAAAGTAACACATAATCCCTGGGATTTAAAACGTGTGCCTGGTGGTTCTTCAGGAGGATCTGCTGCTGCTGTTGCTGCCGATCTTTGTGCAGCCTCATTGGGAACCGATACGGGAGGTTCTATTCGCCAACCCGCCTCCCTTTGTGGCAATGTGGGATTAAAGCCAACCTATGGGAGAGTAAGCCGTTATGGTGTGATTGCCTTTGCCTCAAGCCTTGATCAAATGGGGCCTATTACCAAGGATGTTACCGATTGTGCACTTTTGATGAATGCCATAGCAGGATACGATTCTAGGGATTCTACTTCCATTAATTTACCTGTTCCAGATTACACCCAATTTTTAAATCAATCGATCAAAGGTTTGCGTGTAGGAATCCCCGAAGAATTTTTTGTGGAAGGAATGAATGCCGAAGTAAAAACATCCGTTGAAAATGCCATCAAAGAACTTCAAAAACAAGGAGCCCTTGTTGATAAGGTTTCTCTGCCTCATACAGGTTATGCCATTGCTGCTTATTATATTATCGCTCCAGCAGAGGCCAGTTCTAACCTGGCCCGTTATGATGGAGTGAGATTTGGTTTGAGAGCAAAATCAAATTCTCTTTCTGAACTGTATGAAAAATCCAGAACCGAAGGTTTTGGACCAGAAGTGAAACGCAGAATTCTTCTTGGTACTTATGTGCTTTCGGCTGGATATTATGATGCTTACTACATTAAGGCTCAAAAAACACGCACGGTGATTAGATCGGATTATGAAAAGGCTTTTCAAAAGTTTGATGTTTTGGTGACTCCAACGTCTCCTACCACTGCTTTTGCTATTGGAGAAAAAACAAACGATCCTCTCCAAATGTATTTGGCAGATGCGTGTACCATTCCTGTTAATTTAGCAGGCCTGCCAGCAATGAGTCTTCCTTGTGGTTTTGATTCCAAAGGACTACCCATTGGATTTCAACTTATTGGCAAGTCCTTTGACGAAGGCACTTTAATCAAAGTGGCCCATGCCTACGAGCAAACACACACCTTTCCTCAACAAAAACCAAAGCTGTAATAGAAAGCGGGATGGGAATTTCTTTCGGTTTCTGCGGAACTCCTTGCCTTGAAGGCTCGTCAGACAGTCCTCGGATTGAAAAAAATAGTTTTCAAAAAAGTAATCACATCCTGCCAATAATCCCCCACTTCATAGAAAAGTTTATGGCCGTCAGTACCGTAGGGGGGATAAACAATGAGTTCCACCTTTTTTCCTGCTTTTTTCAGGGCCTTATCGATCCGTTTCATGTTGGCCACATGGTCAACTCCCTGATGCACGTTATCATTTTGGGCGACCAAAAGCAGAACCGGAGCCAAGATCCGAAAAGCCCCTGTTTCAAAATTCCGGTTATCAGGAGGAGGAGCCGCTGCCATAATGACCAGTGCTTTGAGCTCTGGATAACGAGTGCCACTGACATATGTGATGAGCCCTCCACTAGAAAAACCAATCATCCCAATCCGATTTCTATCGACTTTGGGTACATTTTGCAGATAGGTGAGAGCAGCGAAAATATCGGCCATTCGTCCTGGCATCGATGTGTCAGGACGGCGGATGGGTGAAAAACCGATAAAGCCATCTTTGGCCAAAGCTTGACAAATGCCTTTTGGATCCCCTCCAATGATATTCCCTTTTCCCCCATGATTAAAGATCACTGCTGGATAAGGCCCCGTTTCTGATGGCTTGCAAAGATAACCTTTCAAAAGAGGAGATTGAGAATAGGTCACCTCGTCATAGGAATTATAGGAAGAAGCAGTCTGGGCTGGGAGAATTCCCGGAAAAAAGAGAAACAAGATAAAAAGTGTTATTTTTATCATAATTGCTTCCCTCTATCATAAATCAAAGCAGTATTTAAGGGTTTGTTGAAAAATGTCATTCCTCTGTCATCCCTGCACCATTTGTCATCCCTGCGAAGGCAGGGATCCATCTTAATGAATAAATCCTGGATCTCGCATCAAGTGCGGGATGACAAAAGAAATTATGGGAATGACAGAAGGAACGATGGATTCCCGCCGGAGTTTACCCTCGCGAAGGCAGGGGCGGGAATGACAGAATTGGTGGGAAACTACATTTTTCAACAGACCCTTTAAGGTAATTGAAAAAAAAATAGGTTTGTATTAAAATAACTCTTTCTTAGTTAAGGAGCATAAATGCCGTCGTCGCGTGATTATTTAAATGAAGTTAAAAAGCAGATCAAAGAAATCTCGGTTGAGGATGTCAAAAAGAAATTGGATTCTAAGTCACAACCCTTAGTGATTGATGTGCGTGAGCCCGAGGAAGTCCAAAGTGGAATTTTGCCTCATGCTAAAAATATTGTTCGTGGATTTTTAGAATTAAAAATTGAAAACGAAGAACCTAACCGAGATCGTGAGATGATTTTGTATTGTGCGGGTGGAAACCGTTCTGCTTTGGCTGCCAAAGCCTTGGGTGATTTAGGTTATAAAAATGTTTCTTCCATGAAGGGGGGGTATGGTGCTTGGCAACATGGAGGTTATCCCATTGAACAACGCAAATCTCTTTCGGCCGAAAAACTTTCACGTTATACACGCCATCTTTCTATGCCGGAAGTAGGTGAGGAAGGACAACTTAAACTTCTTGATGCAAAAGTATTACTCATTGGTGCTGGAGGGCTTGGATCTCCCGCGGGCTTGTATCTTGCTGCTGCGGGAGTTGGAACTATTGGTATTATTGATAACGATGTGGTGGATAAATCTAATTTGCAAAGACAAATCTTACACGATGAATCTTGGGAAGGTCGTCCTAAGGTTGAATCAGCCCTTCATCGTATGAAGGGTATTAATTCAGATATAAAAGTTATTCCTTTTAACACAAGACTTGATCGCACCAATGTACGCGAAATTTTTAGCCAGTTTGATATTGTTGTAAATGGTTGCGATAATTTTGCAACCCGGTACTTAATTAATGATGCCTGTGTGTTTTTAAAAAAACCCTTGGTTGATGGATCTATCTTTCGTTTTGAAGGGCAGATCACAGTTTTTGATTCTTCCAAAAGTGGGCCTTGTTATCGGTGTTTGTATCCTGCACCCCCTCCACCTGAAATGGCACCAAGTTGCCAAGAAGCGGGTGTTTTTGGAGTGCTGCCAGGTATTATTGGTTCACTTCAGGCGGTTGAGGCTATTAAAATTATTCTTCAAAAAGGTGAAGTGCTTATTGGGAAACTCATTTTGTATGATGCGTTAAAACAAAAGTTTCGTGAGCTTAAAATTCGTCGTGATAAAGCATGCCCTGTATGTGGAGATCATCCCACAATTAAAGAGCTTATTGATTACGAATGGTTTTGCTCTATGGCAAATAAACATGATTGAATTTGAGAACGGGGGGAGTGGCGGGTGGTGCCAGGAGGAGGGCTTCCGATGGCGCGCAGCTCCCGCTTCAGGCGGGGCGAGCACCAGCGGGAAACCTCCTGGCGACAGGACCCGCTGTATGATTTTATGTTAAAGAGAACTGCAAAAATTAATCGTAAAACCAAGGAAACCGATATCGTTTTAACGTTAAACGTGGATGGTACAGGGAAGTATTCTATTAAAACCCCCATTCCTTTTTTTACACACATGCTAGAGGCTTTTGCGCGTCATGGTTTATTTGATCTCAATTTAAAAGCTACAGGCGATACCCATGTAGACGATCATCACCTGGTAGAAGACATAGGGCTTTGCTTAGGTGAGGCTTTTTCAAGCGCAGTTGGCAATAAAAAAGGAATGACTCGCTATGGACACTTTGTGCTACCCATGGATGAAGTTCTAACCCTTGCTGCTGTTGATTTTGCAGGTAGGCCATGCCTCGTTTACGACAGTAAGGTCAAAGTTGGAAAAATTAAAAATTTTGATATCGAATTGGTCGTTGAGTTTTTTCAAGCTTTTGTCAATACGGCTCAAATTAATTTGCACATTCATGTGCTTAAAGTGGGTAATAAACATCATGTAGTCGAATCTGTTTTCAAAGCGGTAACTCGTGCGCTTGATATGGCAACAAAAATTGATCCGCGGCATAAATCCATTCCGTCTACGAAGGGGAGTTTGTGATTACATTTTCCCCTCCCCCTGCAGGAGAGAATTCATGAGTTTGATTGCCGTTATTGATTATGGAATGGGTAACTTAAAGAGTGTTGCCAAGGCCCTGCAGAAAGTAGGGGGCAAAGTTATCGTGACCCATGATTCTAAAACTATCCAGCAAGCTGATAAGATTGTTCTTCCTGGTGTGGGTGCGTATCCCCAGTGCATGAGTAATCTTAAAGCTCATGGTTTGGTGGATGTAGTTAAAGAAGAAATTGCCAAGGGAAAATGGTTTTTAGGTATTTGCTTGGGCTTTCAACTTCTTTTTGAAGAAAGTGAAGAATTTGGACCATCCACAGGTTTTGGAATTTTAAAAGGAAAGGTAAAACGGTTTCCTCAATCTCCCCTTAAAATTCCTCACATGGGTTGGAATGGATTGGCCTTGCGTCATCGTTCCCCTTTATTTGAGGGAATTCCCCACAAAAGTTCTTTTTATTTTGTGCACTCCTACTATGTAGTGCCAAAAGAAAACGAAATTATTTCTGGAGAAACTTTTTATGGAATTCCTTTTTGTTCCAGTATTCAGAAAAAAAACATTTTAGCTTGCCAATTTCACCCTGAAAAAAGTCAGTCCCTTGGACTTAAAGTTTTGGAGAATTTTGTACATCTATGATTGTTATTCCTGCCATTGATTTAAAAGATGGAAATGTCGTTCGTCTTTCCCAAGGCAAGATGGATCAAGACAAAACTTATTCTACGAGTCCAGTTGATATTGCAGGAGATTGGTATAAAATTTTAGTTCAAGCTCAAAGCTCCGAGTATCGTTTACACCTGGTTGATTTAAACGGAGCCTTTCAGGGTAAACCTATTCATTTTGATATCATCAAAAAAATTGCAGAAACATATCCTGGATTAGAAATTGAAGTGGGTGGAGGTATCCGTGATTTAGCTACCATCGAACATTATTTTGATGTTGGGGTTACTTATTGTATTTTAGGAACTGCAGCTCTTAAAAATCCAAAACTTCTAACCCTTGCAGCTCAAAAATATCCCGGGCGTATTATTTTGGGAATTGATGCCAAGGATGGAATGGTTGCAACCCAAGGATGGGATAAGGTAAGCCGCACTCCCGCAACAGAATTAGCGGGACAGTTTGCAAAAGAACCTTTAGCCGCCATTATCTACACCGATATTGCTAAAGATGGCATGCTTGCTGGAATGAATTTAGAAGAAATAGAAAAAATGGCCAAGGCTGCTTCTGTTCCCATGATTGCCTCAGGTGGTTTAACGAGTTTAAATGATATTAAAAAATTAAAAACCATGCCGAATGTGGTTGGAGTAATTGCAGGCAAGGCTATTTATGAGTTGGCTCAAAAAAATTTTTCTGGACGTGTTCTCGATTTAGGCTTGTGTGTTAAGGAAGCCAATCGAGATAAAACCAAACATACTTTAACCAAGCGTATTATCCCTTGTTTGGATGTAAAAGATGGACGCGTAGTGAAGGGGGTTAATTTTGTTGGATTAAAAGATGCCGGAGATCCCGTTGAAATTGCTCTACGCTATGATACAGAAGGAGCTGATGAACTTTGTTTTTTAGATATTACAGCCTCCAACGAAAAAAGAAAAATTATTCTGGATGTTGTTGAAAAAACGGCTTCCCAAGTTTTTATGCCACTTACTGTGGGAGGAGGGGTAAGAAATTTAGATGATATTCGTGATCTTTTAAACGCTGGGGCCGATAAGGTGTCTATTAATACCGAAGCTACCAAAAATCCAGCATTTGTAGGATGCGCTGCTGAAAAATTTGGAAGCCAATGTATTGTAGTAGCTATTGATGCTAAAAAAGTAGGGGATGAATACAAGGTGTTCACTTATGGAGGACGCAATCCCACCGACTTAGAAGTTCTTTCCTGGGCCAAAAAAATGGAAAAACTTGGAGCAGGCGAAATTCTTTTAACCAGCATGGATCGTGATGGAACCAAAGCTGGTTATGAACTAAACCTTACTCGATTGGTTTCGGATGGTGTTTGTATTCCCGTGATTGCCTCAGGAGGGGTAGGAAAACTGGAACATTTTGAAGCAGGGTTAACCACAGGAGGGGCTATGGCAGTGCTTGCAGCCTCTGTTTTTCATTATCAAGAGCTGACTATTGGAGAAGTAAAGCATTACTTGAAAAAAGTGGGTGTTCCTGTTAGAATTTAAAAACTTTTTGGAGTCATTATGATACTAACTCAAGCAGATTTTTTAAAGAATTTGAAGTACGATGAGCATGGTTTAATTGCTGCTGTTGTGCAAGATATTACCAATAATCAGGTGTTGATGGTGGGTTATATGAATAAAGAGGCTGTGGCAAAAACTTTAAAAGGGCCCTTTGTTACTTTTTATTCCAGGTCTCGCCAAAAAATGTGGGTGAAGGGAGAATCTTCGGGTCATACCCAGGAGGTTTGTGAAATTTATTACGATTGTGATGCTGATTGTCTTTTAATTAAGGCGAAACAAAATGTAGCTGCCTGCCATGTGGGATATCGTAGTTGTTTTTATAGAAAATATGATTTTGTTTCCCAGTTGGTTAGTATTGTTGGTGAAAAACTTTTTGAAGAAGAAAAGGTTTACAGTAAGAAATAAGTCCTTATATTTATGTTTTTATTGACTTTACCAGGGCTTTAGCGTAACAAAACAAACCCTTTAAGGAAAAGAGGACTTGATGCCAGGTGTTGTTGTAAAAGATGGAGAAAGTTTTGAAAGTGCTTTAAGGCGCTTTAAAAAGCAATGCGAAAAGTCTGGAATTATTGCAGATATTCGTAAGCATGAGCACTACGAAAAACCTTCCATTCGCCGTAAGAAAAAGAGTCAGACTGCTAGAAAAAGAGCCATTCGTCGTGTAATCTAATCATGTCTATTTTAACTCAACTTGAACAAGATATTAAAGAAGCCATGAAAGCAAGACAAGAGGCACGGCTGGGTGCTGTTCGTTTGATCAAATCCACTGTGAAAAACAAGGAAATTGAACTGATTCGCCCCCTATCTGAAGCTGAGTTTTTTGATGTACTTTCTAGCATGGGTAAACAGCGTCGTGATTCTATTGAACAATTTGAAAAAGCTAATCGCATGGACTTGGTAGCCAAAGAAAAATCTGAACTCGAAATTATCGAATCCTATCTTCCTAAACGCTTATCAGATGAAGAACTAACAGCTGTTATTGAAAAAACTATTCAAGCCACTGGGGCCAAAGGAGCTAAAGATATGGGAGTGGTGATGAAGGCCTTAAAAGCCGAAACATCTGGTAGGGTTGATGGCAAAACGTTAGCCGATCGTGTAAAATCTCATCTCTCTTAGCAAATTATTAATCTTTAGACGAAAACATTTCTTGCTTAGATACGCTTTACCTGCATACAATTTTTGTTTCAAAAAAGAGAGACCATGGCTTTATTTCCAGAACAAATTTTAGATGAGATTCTTTCTCGTATCGATTTAGTAGGTCTTATTTCAGACTATCTCGAACTCAAAAAAGCAGGAAAAGATTACAAAGGGCTTTGTCCCTTCCACTCTGAAAAAACTCCCTCCTTTATGGTGAGTCCTGATAAAAATATTTATCATTGTTTTGGTTGTGCCGAGGGTGGAAATGCTTTTACTTTTACGATGAAAATGGAGGGGCTTAATTTTCCAGAAGCCGTAAAAAATCTGGCCGGGCGTTGTGGCGTGGATTTAAGCCTCTATGAAAAAAGGGATCCTGGAGAGCAAGAAAGCCCCACTGAAATTTTTTACAAAATTAATCGTTATGCCCTTTGGTTTTTTCAGGAAACTCTTAAATCTTCTTTGGGGAAGGATGCTTCCACCTATCTGCAAAAAAGAAAACTCACAGAGGCTACCATTTCCGAATTTAAAATTGGCTATGCTTCCAAAGATTGGGATAGTTTGGTCCAATTTTTTAAATCCAAAAATGTTCCTCTTGAGGCAGCCGCCAAACTAGGTCTTATTAAAAAACGAAAAGAAGGAGATGGTTTTTACGATTTTTTTCGTGATCGTATTATGTTTCCTATTATGGATCCCGATGGGCGCATTTTAGGCTTTGGTGGAAGGCGCTTAAATGATGGTGGAGATGAACCCAAGTATATTAATTCACCAGAATCTCCCATTTATCATAAGGGGCAATCTATTTTTGGTTTGTATCAAACTAAAAAACATATTCGCCATAGCGGGGAAGTGGTGCTGGTTGAAGGCTACATGGATTTAATTAGCCTCTATCAAGCAGGAATCACTTATCTAGCAGCACCCTTAGGGACGGCAATAACAAATCTCCAGATTCGATACCTTAAAAAATTAGCATCTCGTTTTTTACTTCTGCTTGATTCAGATGAGGCAGGTAAAAATGCCACACAAAGGGCTCTCGATTGTTTTTTGGCAGAAGGCATTCATCCTTACTTTGTGAGTTTATCCCAGGGTAAAGATCCAGATGAGGCCATCTCTCTTTTAGGAGTGAGCGGTGTAAAACATGAGATTAAAATGGCCAAACCTGCTATCGAACAACTGCTGATTGAGGCTTATTCTACCCAGGGGCTTTCTCCATCGCAAAAAATAGAGAGATCGGCTCCTCTTAAAGCTTTAATTGATCGTCTTCCCCAAGTGTTAGAAAGAAAAGGGTATCTTGCACGTTTAGAACAAATTTTGGGTATTCATTCCTCTTTTTCGAGGCCAGAATATAGAGTGTCTTTTAAGGGGGGGGCGAAAGTATCCAATTTGCCTCAAAAAATTTCACTTGAAAGAATTCTTGTGCAGCTCTATGTCCACTATCCAACTAGATTAGCCAGTATTTTTGACAAAGATTTGATTGAAGACTTTGAAGATGATGTTTTTAAAAATTTGATGCATGCTCTTTGTGAACAAATGGAGAAAGCAGGGGGGCTTCGTTTAGATCAATTGGTTTTACCAAATGGATCTTTCGAAGAAAAAATAATTTCAGAATTAGCTTTTGGCTCTCCCATAGAATTAGAATCCCAGGTTGATCAATTAGTAAATGATTGTATGATGCAACTGCGAAAAAATCATTTTAAAAAAGAATTAAAGGAGATTACAACCGCCATTCATGTAGCTGAAATGAAAAATAATCAGGAAGAGATTTCTAGTTTGATTATGCAGAAAAAAAATTTAGTTTCTAAAAATCCTAGATAGGTAAACCCATGGCAAAAGCTGAGAAAAAAATTGAGTTAGATAAAAAAGAACTGCAAGATCTTATTGATCGCGGCAAACAAAAAGGTTTTTTAACTTTTGATGAAGTAAATAATGCTCTTCCCCAAAACATTATTTCTGCTGCAGCCTTAGATCAAATTTTAGCTATTTTTGATGAGATGGAAATTTCTGTTGTTGAAAGTGATGATGATGCCAAAAAGAAAAAATCTGATCCCGATTCTAAATCGGCTTCTGGTGAAGAACAAGATAGTGATGACGATGACGAGGCTGAAGAAGTGGAGGTTGTTGCTACAGATACCTTTGGTAAAGCCAACGATCCCGTTCGCCTTTACTTAAGAAAAATGGGTCAGGTGCCTCTTTTAACCCGCGAGGGAGAAGTGCTTATCGCTAAAAGAATAGAAAAATGGGAAGACCAAGTTCTTCAAATCATTTTAAGTTCCCCTATTGGAAGATTAGAAATTATCGATTTGGGTGATAAACTTCACAAGGGACAAATTCGTGTTTTTGATATCATCAAAGAATTAGATGAAATGGAAACAGCTACCGAAGGGGATCTTTCTAAGATTGAGAACGACCACTATCAAAGAGTGTTAAAGCTGATTGGCAATGTAAAAAGTTTGGCTAAAGAATATAACCGTTATCATGCAAAACTCATAGGTCGATCCATGAGAGAAACCTTGCGCAAAAAGGCCGAAATAAAACGCAATGATGTGCAGGCCCGAATGGTAGAGTGTTTACGCGAGATCAATTTTAATCGTGATATGATCAATCGTGTTACTGATCAACACAAAGAGGTTATCGAAGAAATTGAAAATCTAGAGAGAACAATTCATAAAAATAGAGATAAATTGTGCGTATCACAACAGGAAGTCATGGATGTAGCTAGAAAGCTAAAGAGATCACCTTATCTTCAACGCAAGATTGTTGGGCAGTCTAAGTTATCTAAAGTAGAAGTTTTAAGTTTAGCTGATCAAATTCTTGAGATCGAAAAAAGTCTGCATAAGTTTGAGAAAAACTACGAAACTAATGTTCATGATTTAAAAAGAATTTATCGTGAATTAAAATATTCAGAATCTGAAGCCGATCGTGCCAAGGGGGATTTAGTAGAAGCTAATCTTCGGTTGGTGGTTTCTATTGCCAAGAAATATACCAATCGTGGATTGCAATTTCTCGATTTAATCCAAGAAGGCAATATTGGGCTGATGAAAGCTGTTGATAAGTTTGAATATAAAAGAGGATATAAATTTTCTACCTATGCCACGTGGTGGATTCGTCAGGCGATTACTCGTGCCATTGCTGATCAAGCGAGAACCATTCGTATTCCTGTGCACATGATTGAAACGATCAATAAATTAGTACGTACCTCACGTTACTTGGTACAGGATAAGGGACGTGAGCCAACTCCAGAAGAAATTGCTGAAAAAATGGAGATGCCATTAGAAAAAGTACGCAAGGTTTTAAAAATTGCCAAAGAACCCATTTCGCTTGAAACTCCTATTGGAGAAGAAGAAGACAGTCATTTGGGAGATTTTATCGAAGACAAATCTGTTGTTTCACCTCAAGATGCTGCTTTTGGCATGAATTTGGGTGACCAAACCAAACATGTACTGGCAACCCTTACTCCACGTGAAGAAAAAGTACTTCGCATGCGCTTTGGTATTGGAGAAAGATCCGATCATACCTTAGAAGAAGTGGGTCGTGATTTTTCGGTGACGAGAGAACGCATTCGTCAAATTGAAGCTAAAGCTCTACGAAAACTAAGACACCCCAGTCGTTCAAAGAAACTTCGTAGTTTTGTTGATTGGTAATACGCTTTTTTTTCATTTTATTTTTTTGTCTTCTACCTGCCCCTTTTTTTGCAGCAGATTTTAATTTGTCCAAAGTTTTTGTATGGGATGGAATTACTAGTCAGCCTTATTTAGCTAGCCTCCATATTCAAGGCGATTCCATTAAAAAAATTGTAAAAGAAACTTCTTCTCCTGTTTCTAAAGGTAAATTTGAAGGAATGTATGTAATTCCTGGTCTCATTAATGCCCATGTGCATCTTTTAAACACGGCAGCTTGTCGGGCGGGATATGGTTTTACACCTTGGACTGCCTTGGAAAACCTCACAGCTTTGCACCAAAGCGGGTTTACAACGGTTGCCGACATGGGAGCATGGCCTGTTTTGCTGGGAAAAATTAGGGTTTGGGCAGATCAAAATCCCCAAAAAAGTTCTCGTGTGGTTTTTGCCGGACCTGTGATGACCATTGCAAAAGGGTATCCTGATAATTGGATGCCTGCTGTATCTCGTATGGTAGGTGCCATTGCTTTGGTTGATGCTCAGAATGCAAAACAGGTAGTTCATCAAACAAAACAAAGTGGAGCTTCTCATATTAAAGTAGCTCTTCAAGAAAAAAGTTTCGGAGGAAATCCTATTCCCATGATGGATGAAGAAACTCTTTTTACTTTAATTGATGCAGCGCATGGTGAAGGGCTTCCACTTTTTAGCCATGCTTTAACTATACAGGGTTATGAGGCAGGAATTAAAATGGGTGTGGATGCTTTTATTCATTCTCCTCTGGAAGAATTAACTCCTCAGTTGATAGATCAACTGGCGACGAAACAAATTCCCATTATTCCAACGGTTTGGATCTGGAAATCTCCTTGGGCTGTGCCCGAAGAAGAAAAAGCCCACTTGAGGTTTTATCAATCTTTTGTGACAAATAAAATTGCCAAGCAGAGAGAAAATTATTTGAAAGATTATTTTACAACAGAAGATTTTCCATCTTATCTGATGGAAGAAACAGGAGTGTCAAAAATTGCAGCCAAGAAAAATTATGAGGCACAAAAAAGAAATTTAGAAAGATTGAGAGGCAAAAATGCCTTTTTTGTTTTTGGAACAGATGCCCCTTATTGTTTCGATATGGCAGGGGATTCTTACAAGGAAATGTTGGAATTAAAAAAGATTGGTTTTACCAATGAACAAATTCTTTTAATGGCCACACTTCATGCTGCTTTTATGTTAAAACTTCCTTTGTTAGGAAGTCTTGCGCCAGGACAAAAAGCTGATATGGTTATTTTAAATGGAAATCCCTTAGAGGATCTTTCGGTTTTAAGAGATCCTGTAGCTGTTGTTAGAGATGGAGAAATTTCCTATGGAAAAAATAAAATTACATGGAATGAAAAAGTAAAATCAATTTTGTTTTTTGCTCAGGCAGCTATTGAAACCATAGGAGAAAGATTAAGTGTGAAGGTTTTCGAGAAAGGTCTGGATGCAAGGCGCGCGACAGAGGCCGACTGAGGCGTAGTTTAATATTACGCCGCAGGGAGTGCCGATGGAGCGCAACGCAGCAGGCAGGCCTTGATCGGAAACCGTAAGGGCCCTTAGCTCAGTTGGTTAGAGCGGCCGGCTCATAACCGGTTGGTCGATGGTTCGAGTCCATCAGGGCCCACTTAGGATCATTGGTTCCTTTGGGGTGTTCAGCCAAATGCTGCGCATTTGCGGTTCAAGTCCTGGAGGGCCCACATTTTGATCGTAAAAAAATAGCTTGAAATTATTTTAACCTCATGTTTAAATGAGGTATGGAAAACACACTTTCAATACAAAATCTAAGAGAAAACCTTCCCGCCGTGATCAAAGACCTCCAAAAAGGGGAATCTTTTGTACTGATTTATCGCAGTCAGCCGGTGGGGCATTTGATGCCTCTCTCAGAAACTCCAAAGAATAAATCGGCTTTAAGTCAAATCTTGGTTCGACCATCAAAATCTCTACTATTCAAATCTTCCAAAAGAGCCGTAAAACTGGTTCGTGACGAGAGATAAAAGTATGTACCTCGTTATTGATACTTCCGTATTCATTACAGCCTGGAATAGTAGTGAAGTTCATCATAGGCAAACTGGATCCTTTTTCGAACAAGCATTAGACGACGATGATATTCACCTGATTGTTCCTGAATTAGTTGTTTATGAAGTGGCGAATGTTTTGACTCGACTTGGGTTTGGAAAAAAAATCAGAGAATATCTTTCTGTTTTTGAGCAGAATGGAATGGAAATCATTCCTTTCAGTTCCGAATTATTTGATTCGTTTATGCATATTTCTACACTTCTCAACCTTAAAACTTCCGACTTGATTGTTTGTGCCACCGCCTCTCTTTCAAAGGCCTTTCTTATGAGTTGGGATAAGCGATTTTTGTCTCAGGCTTCCAAGGTTGTTAAAGCGCAAACGCCTTCTGATTTTTTGAAAAAATTATAACTATTTTATTTGCCAATTTTGTTTATTTGTTTAATCTAGATTTTCTATGTCCGAATTTATTAACAAGTATGTAAGAACTCATAGTTGTTGTGCCTTAAATAAGTTTGATGAGGGTAAGGAAGTTGTTCTTATGGGTTGGGTTGCTACCCGTCGTGATCATGGAGGACTTATCTTTGTAGATTTGCGCGATAGGGAAGGTATGACCCAAATTGTTTTTAATCCCGAAACCGATCAAAGAGTGCACGAACTAGCAGGCCATTTGCGTAGTGAATATTGTTTGGGCATTACTGGCAAAGTTCATCTTCGTCCTCAGGGCATGAGTAATCCAAAATTAAAAACAGGGGACATCGAAATTATTGTGAACGATTTTGAAGTTTTTAATAAATCCAAAACTCCACCTTTTCCAATTGAAGATGCTATTGATACAAATGAAGATACTCGTTTACAGTATCGTTATCTCGATTTGCGCAGAAGCCCCCTTCAAAAAAATATGCGTATTCGTTCTGAGGTAGCCAGGGTAACAAGAGATTATCTTTTCAAAAAAGGATTTTTAGAAATAGAAACCCCCTTTTTAACCAAATCAACGCCAGAAGGAGCAAGAGATTACCTAGTGCCTTCGCGTGTGCATCATGGACAGTTTTATGCACTCCCTCAATCCCCCCAACTTTTTAAACAATTACTGATGGTAGCTGGTTTTGAGCGCTACTTCCAAATTGTGCGTTGTTTTCGAGATGAAGATTTAAGAGCCGATCGTCAGCCCGAGTTTACTCAAATTGATTTGGAAATGTCTTTTGTTAATCGTGATCAAGTGATGGAAGTAATGGAGGGATTAATTATTTCTCTCTGGAAGGAAGTTTTGAATATTGAAATTACAGCTCCCATTCCTCGCATTACCTACGATGAAAGTTTAAGACGTTTTGGTTTAGATGCTCCGGATATGCGCTATGGGCTTGAGTTAGAAGTGGTTACCGATATTTTTGAAAAATCAGGTTTTAAAGTTTTTCAAACAGTAGCCAGTACGGGTGGGTTAATTCAGGCTTTAAAGATTCCTCAAAAATCAGATTTTACTCGTTCTGAGATTGATGAGTTTACAAGTTTTGTAGGAATTTATGGAGCCAAGGGTTTGGCCTACATTAAAATTTTAGAAAATGAATGGCAATCGCCCATCACTAAATTTCTTTCAGATGCTGAAAAACAAGAACTCAAAAAGAGATTAAGTTTAATCGTGGGGGATATTGTTTTCTTTGGAGCAGGGAAGCAAAAAGTAGTTCACGAATCCCTGGGACATTTGCGAAAAGAAATTGCACGCAAGTTGGGACTAGCAGATCCTAAAAAACAAAGTTTTGTTTGGGTTGTCGATTTTCCTCTTTTTGCTTGGGATGAAGAAGAAAAAAGACCCGTAGCTGTTCATCATCCCTTTACAGCTCCCCGTGCGGAAGATATTTCACTCATGGAAAAAGAGCCTTTGAAAGCTAAAACAGATGCCTATGATTTGGTGCTTAATGGGAGCGAGATTGGTGGAGGATCTATTCGTATTCATGACAATGCTGTTCAGAAAAAAGTTTTTGATCTTTTAAAACTCTCCGATAGCGAGGCTAACGAAAAATTTGGTTTTCTTTTGGAAGCCTTGCAATTTGGAGCTCCCCCCCATGGGGGTTTAGCCTTTGGGCTTGATCGTATTGTGATGCTGATGACAAATTCACCCAGTATTCGTGATGTGATTGCCTTCCCTAAAACTCAAAAAGCAACCGACCCCATGACGGAGGCCCCAAGTAGCGTTAATCCCAAACAACTTCTTGAATTGGGAATTAAAGTTGAAAATAAGTCCTAAATTCCGGCATTTTTTACCCTTGTGTATGTTAATAAATTGACGACACACAAACTACTTTCTCCTCATACTATTAAAAAATACATTAAAATCATATAGTTAACAAAATAAAAGCTTATCTTATCTCTGGCACATCCCTTGCTATACTTAATAAGGTCGGGTTGAAGTTTTTTCCACCCCAACGGTAGAGGGGGTTCGGGATTGGGTAGGCCAATCTGGACCTCCTCTTTCCATTTCTATCGTCATAATTTATTGATTCTCTTTTAAAAAATCGCTACAAGTCTGTTAGTGCATTGGAAAAATAATTCTCAAGTTAAGGTGGGTTTGTTTGTTTTAGGTGTTCTTGTCATCCTCATCTACATCACTTTAAGAATTGGTGGCTCTGGTTTTAGTGCTGGTGGCCATTACACCGTGTATGTAGCCGTCAACTCTGCCGTTGGTCTTACTAAAAAAGCACCCGTTCAAATTGCAGGAGTTCCTGTTGGTTTTGTAAGTGATATCGAACTTATCGAAAATCAAAAAGCCAGACTTAAACTTAAAATTAAAAGAGGTGTTCTTGTTTCTTCCGATGCCCAAGTGCAAATTAAAGCTCAGGGATTTTTAGGTGATACCTACATTGAAATTTATCAACCAGGCCCCATCACCACTCAACTTGAAACAGGCCAAACGTTAAACAATGTAGCTACCTATGGAGATATTTCACAAGTAGCCGGGCAAGTGGGTGCCATTGCTGAAGATATCAAGGCTGTAACGGCTACTCTTAAAACTCTCATGGCAGGGGATGATTCTTCTTTTGCTAAATCTCTTAAAAATATTGAGGCCATTACTAGTTCTTTAGGCCGTGTGTCTGTTCAAAATGAAGGAAATTTAAATACCATTGTAGCTAATTTAAAAGCCCTGTCTGAAAATTTAAATTTAATTGTAGCTCGTAATACCTCTAACGTTGATCAAACGTTGGGTGATTTAGCCGATGCTGCTTCTAAAATTCGAAATGGTGAAGGAACTATTGGCCGGTTGATTAATGATGATGAAACCGTTGAAAAACTTAATGAGTCACTTGATCAGTTAAATAATGTTTTAGGAACTACCAGTAAAATGCAAATCGATTTAGGTTACAAAACAGAATACCTAGGAACCACAGAAGCTTTTAAACATTATGTTTCATTAAAATTAAAACCCAAACCTGATAAATATTTTATTTTTGAATTTGTGGATGATCCAGCTCCTGATTCTAGTTTTGAAACACGCCAAACCACCATTACCAGTGGGGGAGTATCAACAGAAGTTACCGAAGAAATTGAAACAACCCAGGAAGATAAATTTCGTTTTACGGCGCAACTTGCAAAAGAATTTTATGGTTTAACTGTGCGTGGGGGCCTTATTGAATCAAGTGGGGGTGTGGGGCTTGATTATGATTATGGTCCTTTTGGTGTCGACTTGTCATTTTTTGATCTTGAAACCAAACGAGGTGAAAAACCACATCTCAAAGCTGGTGGTTCGGTTAATCTGACTAAGAATTTATTTTTAACTGGTGGGTTGGATGACATGTTAAATCCTGACCAAGATACCGATTGGTACATGGGAGCAGGGCTTGAAATTACAGATGAAGATTTAAAATCCATTTTTGGTCTCATGAGTTTAAAACCTTAGGAAAATGTTATGCCTAAAATTACACGTGCCATTATGAGTGTTACCGATAAAACAGGCATTGTAGAGCTTGGAAAAGTTTTGCAAGCGTGCCATGTTGAAATTCTTTCAACTGGTGGTACCGCAAAAGCCTTAAGGGATGCGGGTATTGCTGTGGTTGATGTAGCGGCCTACACAGGATCTCCAGAGATTTTGGATGGAAGATTAAAAACTCTTCATCCCATGATTGAAGGAGGTATTTTAGGAATACGCAGTAATGCAAAACATCAGGAGGAGATGAAAAAAGAAAAAATAAAACCCATCGATTTGGTGGTGGTTAACCTCTATGAATTTGAAAAAACAACAGCCGATCCCAACTGTAGTTTAGAACATGCCATCGAAAATATCGATATTGGCGGACCTACGATGCTTCGGGCAGCTGCTAAAAATCATCCCTTTGTTACTGTGGTTTGTGATCCCGGTGATTATCCTGCCTTAATCAACGAACTTCAAAAAAGTCAGGGAGTGGTGAGTGAAAAAACTAATTTTACTTTGGCTGTTAAGGTTTTTCAAAAAACAGCTGCGTATGACGGTGCGATTGCAGGTTATCTTGCCAAAAAAGTAGCAGATCAAGGTTTGGGTTTTTCTGATGTTTTAAGTTTAAATTTTAAAAAAATTCAGGATTTGCGTTATGGAGAAAATCCCCATCAAAAGGCTGCTGTTTATAAATCGAGTTTTGAGCATGATGGGATTATCGATGGTATTCAACTTCAAGGAAAAGAACTGTCTTACAACAATTATGCCGATCTTGATTCGGCTTATCGTTTAGTGAGTATGTTTGCAGAGCCAGCAGTTGTTATTATTAAACATGCAAATCCTTGTGGAGTTGCTATTGCTGAAAAACTAGTCGATGCTTTTATTAAAGCCCGCGCGGGTGATCCTCTTTCTAGTTTTGGCGGCATTGTAGGGCTTAACCAAACTTTAGATGGACCTACAGCAAAAATAATTTCAGAAACTTTTTTCGAATGTATTGTAGCTCCCAATTTTGATCCAGAAGCTTTAAATATTTTGTCTAAAAAAACAAATTTAAGATTACTCAAACTTAAAACTTTTCAAAATAAGGGAAGCCTAGAAATTAAAAAAATTTCAGGAGGGTTGCTTGTGCAAGATGCAGATTGTGGGGTTCCTTCTGAATTAAAGGTGGTTACCAAACGGGCACCAAGTCTTGCAGAAATGAAAGAACTTCAATTTGCTTGGAAAGTTGTCAAACAAGTAAAATCCAATGCCATTGTTTTTACGCAAAACGGTCAAACTCTTGGGATTGGGGCGGGGCAGATGAGCCGGGTTGATTCGGTTAAAATTGCAGCGATAAAATCCCAAAAGAGTTTGCAAGGAGCTGTCATGGCCTCGGATGCTTTTTTTCCTTTTCGTGATGGTTTAGATGAAGCAGCTCGTATGGGCATTAAGGCAGTGATTCAACCAGGGGGATCGGTGAAGGATTCGGAAGTAATAGCAGCAGCCGATGAGCATGGGATTGCGATGGTGTTTACGGGAATGAGACATTTTTTGCATTAAATTCCAATAATAAAAATGGGTGGCATGGAGAAGCCTCTTTATTTTTTGATTCCGAGGACTGTCTGACGAGCCTTCGGGCGAGGAGTTCCGCAGGAACAAAAAATAAAGAGGCTTCTCCAATGACAGGACCCATTTTTAGGATGGATCCCCGCCTACGCGGGGATGACACTTTACATAGATTTCTCTTTTTTTTCTGCCTTAGGTGTTTTTTCTGCTGCTTTTTCGGGAGTGCTTTCTTTTGATTTTGGGGTCTCAGTTTTTTCTTCTGGTTTTTTTCGTCCCGCAAAATCTGTAACGTACCAACCCGTACCCTTCAACTGAAAAGCAGTTTGTGAAATCAATTTTATTAATTTCCCCTTACATTTGGGGCAACGTGTTTTGGGTTTCTCGCTCATGGATTGTTGAAACTCCAAGTGAGACGCACATTTTTGACATTTGTATTCGTAAATAGGCATGTTGGAGATAAAATAGTAAACCAAGGATGTTGTGTCAAGCTTGTCAAGGCAAAAGATAAATAGACTTGACTAGTCTAGTCAAGTTAGATAAAATAAAAACCATGAGTGAAGCTTATTCCATTTACGAGGCCAAAACCCATTTTAGCAAACTTGTTAAAAAAGTAAGGGAAGGAAAAGAAATTATCATCAAGGATAGGGGAACCCCTGTGGGAAAACTAGTTCCTATCAAGCATGAAAAAAGTTTTAACCAGCGGATGGAGGCCCTTGTAACCCGTGGACTTATTGCTTCTCCCAAAAGTTCCAAAATTCCCAAGGGAATTAAGAGGGCGGGGGCACTCAAAAGGTTTTTGGAGGACAGGGAGTAGCATGAAGGCTTACATAGATTCTTCCGCGCTTGTTGCCATTTTGTTTAACGAACCTCAATCAGCTCATTTCCGGACTTTTTTTCAAAAACATCGTAAACAGGTTTTAAGTGCCTCGTTGTTAGAGGCGGAAGTGTTTGCTGCTGCTAAAAGGGAAGATATTCCCTTGGAAGAAGCCCTGGGGTTTATCGATTTAATCGCTTTGGTTTTTCCAGATGATTCCTTGCAAAGGGAGTATTTGAAAATTTTTCAAAAAGGCTATCTTCGTGGGGCCGATGCCTTTCATTTGGCAGTCGCCCTGTACTTGGATCCAGAATGTCAAAACCTTACTTTCATTACGGCCGATCACAAACAGGCCCAAATAGCCCAATCACTTGGGTTTAAAGTCATTCAATAATTTTAAAACTTTTACACTTACTGAGCAGGTGTGGCACAGGAGGAGGTCAAGAAGCCAGGGGGAAGTGTTTTTTGAGGAGCGAGGACTGTTTGACGAGCCCTGAGCAAAGCCTTCGGGCGAGGAGTTCCGCAGGGACGAAAGAAATATTTCCCCCTGGCCTGTGCGAGAGAATTGCAGGATGCTTTGGTTCCATCCAGTTGACTTTCTTCTAAGTGTGCATTAATTCTTCATCTCTTTGGAATTTGAGGAAAAAATGTCACTTATTGTTCAAAAATTTGGTGGTACTTCGGTTCAGGATATAAACCATATTCGCCATGTGGCCCAAAGAGTGATAGAAACCAAAAAACAAGGCCATGATGTGGTGGTTGTTTTATCGGCCATGGCGGGTGAAACCAATCGCCTGATTAAACTGGCCCATGAAGCTAACCCGGATCCTGATAGCAGAGAATATGATCAACTGATTTCTACGGGCGAGCAAGTAACCATTGCGCTTTTAGCTCTTTGTCTTCAGTCTCTTGGGCAGCCTGCCCGTTCTTTTTTGGGACATCAGGTGAAAATTTTAACTAATTCAGTTCACTCGCGAGCTAAAATTCAAAGCATTGATGCCACGCGTATTTTTGAAACCTTAAAACAAAATTGTGTGGTTATTGTAGCTGGTTTTCAGGGGAGTGACGAAGCGGGAAATATTACAACCCTGGGGCGTGGAGGTTCAGATACAACCGCAGTGGCAATAGCAGCAGCACTGAAGGCAAATCTTTGTGAAATTTATACCGATGTTGATGGAGTGTACACAACAGATCCCAGAATTTGTTCTGACGCTAAAAAATTGGATAAAATCTCTTTTGATGAAATGATGGAACTGGCCAGCCAGGGTGCTCAAGTATTGCAAATGCGCTCGGTAGTGTTTGCAGCCAAGTATGGTGTTAAATTGGTGGTGCGTTCTTCGTTTAATAAAAACGAGGGAACCTTGATTTGTAAGGAGGATAAACCTATGGAAGACGTTGTTGTTTCAGGAATTACTCTCGATGAAGGAGAAGCTAAGTTGGCACTCCGGCGCCTGCCCGATCGCCCTGGGGTTGCCTCGCGTATTTTTTTACCAGTGGCCAAAGCTGGAATTAACGTCGACATGATTGTACAAAATATAAGCGCTGATGGTTTTACAGATTTAACTTTTACTGTGCCTTCAAATGTTTTGAAAGAAACCAGAAAACTGATTGAAAAAGTAGGAAGTGAAGTTGGTTTTGATAAAATTGAAGCCGATGAAGACATTGCTAAAGTGTCTATTGTAGGTGTGGGAATGCGTTCTCATTCTGGAGTGGCAGCCAAGGTTTTTGAAACTCTTTCACAAAATAAAATTAATATCGAAATGATTTCAACATCCGAAATTCGGATTTCGGTGGTGGTTAAAAAAGACTTTGGAAAAAAAGCAGTGATGGCTCTTCATAAGGCTTTCGACATGGCTCAAGTTTAATATGGCATCAAAAAAGAAACATATTCAGATTTATGATACAACGCTTCGAGATGGTGCTCAGTCGGAGAATATTACTTTTACCGTGGGAGACAAACTTCGCATTTGTACTCAACTTGATCAAGCCGGCTTTGACTACATTGAAGCGGGTTGGCCAGGGGCCTCACCCAAAGACACTGATTTTTTTGATCGGGCAAAAAAGGAATTAAAATTAAAGCATGCCAAACTGGTTGCCTTTGGTTCCACCCGAAAGGCCAGCAATTCTCCAGAGAAAGATAAAATTTTAAATGATCTCATTGCCGCCCAAACAAAAGTGGTTTGTATTTTTGGTAAAACCTGGGATTTACATGTGCGGTCTGCACTTCGTATTTCACTCAAAGAAAATTTAAAACTTATCACCGACTCGGTGGCTTATCTTAAAAAAGCAGGACGTGAAGTGATTTATGATGCCGAACATTTTTTTGATGGTTACAAGGCCAATAAAAAGTATGCCCTGGACACCCTGCAGGCAGCAGCAAAAGGTGGGGCTGATCGGATTGTACTGTGTGATACCAATGGAGGCACTTTGCCTGATGAGATTGAAAAATTAGTTAAAGATATTAAATCAAAAATGCGTATGCCCTTAGGAATACACTGCCACAACGATTCGGGGACAGCAGTTGCTAATTCAATGGCAGCAGTTAAGGCAGGTGTTACCCAAGTGCAAGGGTGTGTAAATGGTATCGGAGAAAGATGTGGTAATGCCAATCTTGTAACCATTGTGGCTAATCTGGAGCTTAAGCTTGGATTTCATTGTATAGGGGCCCCACAACTTAAAAATTTACGTGAACTTTCTCTTTTTGTGGATGAAATGGCCAACAGAGCAAGCGATGCACGTCAGCCCTATGTTGGACTTTCGGCCTTTGCACACAAAGGGGGAATGCATGTAAATGCTATTTTAAAAAATAGTAAAACCTACGAACATATTGATCCCACTCGTGTGGGAAACCAGCAGCGTATTTTGCTTTCGGATTATTCGGGTGCTTCGACCATGTTTTATAAATTGAAGAAGTATGGGGTGGATATCAGTGCCACTGATCCCCATGTTACAAAACTTTTAACCACCTTGAAGGATAAGGAAAACCAGGGCTACCACTATGAAGGGGCCGAAGGTTCTTTTGAAATTTTGGTTAAAAAAGCCATGGGAGATTATAAGCCTCATTTTGAGCTTAAAGATTTTCGTGTAACCGATGAAGTGGTAAGTGATTCGGGTGGAAAGGCAACTTCAGAAGCAGAGGTTCATTTAGCAGTTAATGGACACGAAGAAAAAACTACGGCCAAGGGAGTAGGTCCTGTTCATGCTATCGATCAAGCTCTTCGAGGTGCGCTTGAGCGTTTTTATCCTTCCATTGCTCAAATGAAACTTCTGGATTACAAGGTGAGGGTTCTTCCTGCCAATCTTGAGGGTACAGCGGCCACAGTACGTGTTTTGATTGAGTTTGGTGATGATAAAACCCAGTGGGGCACCATTGGCGTGTCCGAAAATATCATCCATGCCTCTTATCAAGCCCTGGTAGATGGCATTGATTTCAAGCTTTTTAAAGATCGGGTTTGACGAAAAGCCTTCTTTAAGGTATTGAAAAGTCAATTTTAATTGACAATCCTGACATTTAAACTAAAATACATGACAATACATTACCTTAGGGGGGATCTGTATGAAAAACTGCATAAAAAATAGAACAGGTAAGCGTTTTATCACTCAAGCCTTGTTTCTGCTTTTTTGGCTTGTAGGAGTTCAGGCAGCACAAGCAGCTTACCAGTCTAGTTTTGATGTGATTACCTTCGAGCCAGCGGTGGATGGAGGTAAGTATGTGAGCATTTATGGTTCCCAAAATTTAAAAGCCTGGCAGGGAGATCTGGGTATTTATATCGACTATGCAGATAAGCCGCTCCAGTTTGTTGCTACAGGGGCAGCTGTTGGAAGCCAATCAGTTGTTGATAAATTAATTGTAGCCGATGTTTTTGGTGCTTTGGGTATGACGGATTGGTTTGAAATTGGAATCAATATTCCCATTATAGCCTACAACGATTTTTTCACCGATGATGCTGCTGCCCTATCAGATAATGGTGGAGGCATGGGCGACATCATGATGATGATGAAGTTTCGTCTTGTTGATATTGACAAACATAAAGTTGGTTTAGGTTTTATGCCTTTTATTACTCTGCCTAGTGGTGATGTGGTGCGCTACATGGGTAATGGTAGCGTAACTGGAGGTGCTACTATTATTGGAGATTGGCAAATTCACGAAAGATTTAGTGTTTCAGCAAACGTGGGAGCAGCGCTTAGAGATGATGTAACCAAGCATGGAGTTCGTATTGACGATCAATTTATTTACGGTGTTGGTCTTAACCTGAGAATGGCAAAAAATTGGGAAGCGATTGGTGAAGCTTTTGGCCGAACCACCATGAGGGATTTTTATTCTTTTGCTTCAGAAACCCCCTTTGAAGCAGGTGGTGCTATTAGGCACTTGTTTGGTGAAAGTGGATTTGTAGCTGATGTGGGAGGTACTGTTGGTATTGTTGATGGAGTTGGTTCTCCCCGTTATCGTATTTATGCAGGCTTAAAGTGGATAGCTCCCATCAAAGATGCCTGTCCTGAGTGTCCGCCGCCCGCACCTCCACCTGATCCTCGTATTAAGGGTGATAAAATTGTTATTTGGGGAAAAATTTTCTTTGATACAGACAAATCCATTATCAAGCCTATTTCTTATCCTGTCTTGGATGATGTGATAGATGTGATGCAAAAAAATCCCCAACTTCAATTGGTTGAAGTGCAGGGACATTGCGATATTAGAGGTGGGCACGAATATAATATGGGTTTATCTCAGCGTCGTGCTGAAGCTGTGCGGGATTACCTAGTTAGTAAAGGAATTGAAGCCTCAAAACTAGTGGCTAGAGGATATGGTTTAACGCGTCCCATTGCAGATAACACCACCAAGGAAGGCATGAGCCAAAATAGACGTGTTGAGTTTGTGATTATGCAGCGCGAGTTTTAAACGTTGGCCTTTTTCTTTAAAAAAGCCCCGAAAAATCGGGGCTTTTTTTTTATCTTGAATTGGGATACAGGGCAACCACGGGGGGTTGCCCCTACTCACCCTGCACCCCCTGGCCTTCGCAGGGCGGGAGGTATTTATTATGCGTTTTTATTTTGATTATAATGCCACAACCCCCTTGTGTGAGAAGGCTCGTCAGGCTTTCACCCAACATATTGATTTGATGAATCCAAGTAGTGTACACACGGAAGGCAGAAGAGCTAAAGAGTTGATAGAAAAAGCGAGAGGGAAGGTTAGTGGATACTTGGATTGTGATGCAGACCAAATTCTTTGGACTTCTGGCACAACAGAATCAAATAATCATCTTTTTACAAGTTTGGCCCAAACTCCAAATTCTAGAAAAAAAATTATCACAACCACTGTTGAACATGATGCTGTTTTAAAACCCTTAGAAAATTTGGAAAAGAAAGGATTTATTATCAAAAAAATTTCTGTTGATCGTCATGGAAAACTGGATTGGGAAAATTTTCACCATGAACTTGATGATCAAACTCTTTTAGTGTCAGTAATGCTTGCTAATAATGAAACAGGAATCATTTTTCCCTTTGAGCGTATTATTTTAGAGGCGCATCAAAAAGGAGCCTTAGTTCATACCGATGCTGCTTGTGCAGTAGGGAAAATTCCTCTTTTTTTTAAAAAATGGGACCTCGATTTTTTAAGTTTTTCAGCTCATAAATTTTATGGTCCTAAGGGAGTGGGAGGGCTTCTTGTTAAAAAGGATTTGACTCACCCCTTACTTTTTGGAGGGCCTCAAGAAAGGGGGCTTAGAGCTGGAACAGAAAATGTGCCAGGCATCATTGCAACAGCAGAGGCCATAAGATTTTCTTATGAAAATTTGGAAAAAGAAAATCAAAGGCTTGTAACCTTAAGGAACTTGCTAAAGAATGGGATTCAAGCTATTGATTTTAAAGCAGTTTTTCATGAGGCAATTGAGGCTCAATTACCTGGCACTTTCAATGTAGGTTTTAGTGATGTGCAAGGGCAAACCCTTGTTACCCGATTGGATTTAGAAGGAGTGGCCTCCTCAGTGGGTTCGGCCTGTTATTCGGGCACAATGCAAATATCGCGTGTTTTACGAGAGATGGGAATTTCTCAAGATGAAGCGAGGGGTTCACTTCGTTTTTCGTTTGGGCGATTTACGACGGAAGAAGAAGTAAAAGGACTGCTAGATATTTTAAGAAAAATTTTACCGGAGATGAGCCCCTAAAGGTTTTACAGTTCGTCATCGCGAGCGACCCTGAGCGGAAGCGAAGGGAAGCGTGGCGATCCAGGTTTTAATATGATTAAAAATGAACGAGTTGTTGTGGCTATGTCGGGAGGGGTTGACTCCTCTGTTGCGGCTTATCTTTTAAAAAACCAGGGCTATGAGGTTATCGGTATTTCATTAAAGCTCTGGGATGGTGAAGGCTTATCTCATAAAGTTGGTCGTACTTGTTGTTCCTTTGAGGATATCAGAGATGCAAGCCTTGTTTGTTCCAAACTAGAAATTCCTTTTTATTCCTTCAACTATTCAGAAAATTTTCGTGAAAAAGTAGTTGATCGTTTTGCAGAAGAATATTTTGCAGGTCGCACTCCTAATCCCTGTGTGTTGTGTAATCATCATGTGAAATTTGATCAGCTTTTTTATGAGGCAAAAAAACTGGGGGCTTCTTACCTGGCTACGGGGCACTATGCACGGATTGAAAAAAATGAGGAAGGAAACTTTAAACTTTTAAAAGGCATTGATGCTTCAAAAGATCAATCCTATGTTTTATTTCAACTGGGGCAAGAGCATCTTTCTCGTCTTTTATTTCCAGTTGGAATGTATACCAAGGCAGAAATCAGAAAAATTGCAGAAGAAAATGGGCTTCCCACAGCAGACAAAGCCGAAAGTCAGGATATTTGTTTTATTCCCAATAGAGATCATGCTGATTTTTTAGAAAAACATTTTAAGGAAAAAATTCCAGGTATAGGAAACTTTATAGATCGTTCTGGAAAAATTTTAGGTGCGCACAAGGGTTACCATGCTTATACAGTGGGACAAAGAAGGGGTTTAGGTATTGGTTTTGGTACCAGAACTTATGTAGTTGAAATTAAACCCAAAACTAATGAAGTGGTGCTTGGCATCGCCTCTGATCTTTTATCACAAGGGCTTCTGGCTGTTGATGTAAGTTGGGTTTCCAATCTTTCTTTTTCTGAACCCATTCATTGTGGGGTAAAAATTAGATATCAAAAAACAGAAATCCCAGCCCAAATTTTTTATGATCAAAAAACCAGACAAGCTCATGTTAATTTTAATCAACCCAGTGGTGCTGTAGCGCCTGGTCAGGCTGTTGTATTTTATCAGGGTGATCAAGTGTTGGGTGGAGGCTTCATTACTAGGGCGCAGTATGAAATCTGAAATTCTTGTCAAAAAAAATCCCCGAATTTCTTTTATGACCTACGGTTGCAGGGCTAATCAATATGATACGGCTGTTTTAGAAAAACAGGTTAAAATTCGTGGTTGGAAAATTGTTTCTGAGAGTGATCAGGCTGATTATTATGTGGTGAATTCATGTGCTATTACACACAATGCCGATGATGAGGCCAGGCGTTATTTAGGGAAAATTCATAGAAAAAATCCTGAGGCTGTTTTGGTAGTTACTGGATGTTCTGCCCAGGTTCAACCTGAATTTTTTAAAAACATTGAGGGAGTTGCCCTTGTTGTTGGAAATGATCACAAAGTAGATTTGGTGCACTCAATCGAAAAACATCTACAGGGAGATTCAAAAAACCTGGATTGCTTCGCCCAACAAAGTTGGACTCGCAATAAAAGAATGGACCCGCCCTGGATTTTGGGCTTCGATGAGCCAGAGTTGATCCAATAAAGGATCAAAACATACCAAGGAGGATCCAT
>MGRJ01000010.1 GCA_001798135.1 Deltaproteobacteria bacterium RIFCSPHIGHO2_02_FULL_40_28
TCATGGATCCTCCTTGGTATGTTTTGATCCTTTATTGGATCAACTCTGGCTCATCGAAGCCCAAAATCCAGGGCGGGTCCATTCTTTTATTGCAATAACCCAATTAATTGTAGGGGCAGGCCCCTGTACCTGCCCGATTATGGGCAACCACAAGGGGCGCCCCTACTTGTTTTCCTCATCATTTCTAGATGTTTGCCCGCGTGCCTGGCCTGATGTTCGCACAATGTTTCCTCCTAAATAAAATACGCAACCTTTCCTAAAAGAGACCGATAATAAACTGTGAAGGCGTAAGTCGTCTTCATTTATAGGAGATTCTATGGCAACAAGAATAACACCATTTATCAGCGGCGGAATTGATGTTTTTACCACCGGTAAAGACTCTGAAGGAGCCTATGTTGGTGTACAAGAAAACGTTGGAGTTCATGCAACCATGGGCGATGGCCAGGGTGTTGATGTTTACGTAGAAGGTAGCCTTCAATTTGGACAAACCAAACAAGAAATAGCACATTATTCAAAGCCCGCCGTATGGGCTGGAACCGATGCCAATGGAAACACAGTAGATCAAACCGATCCTTTCGGTAATGCAGCTAGTGGCGAAAACATTAACAACAAAGATACAAAAACAGCTCAGCTTTTTCGTTATGGCGCTGAAATAGGCGCGGGTGCCGAAATTTACATTCATAATGGAGAAAAGGTTGCTGTAACCCTTCCTGTGGGAGCTTATTTAGAAGGTGGCTTTCTCCGTTCTGCTAACATTACAAATCCCGGTGTTGCTGCTTTCTCTTCAAGTTTAGACGGATCTCAGCAAACCAATTCTTACTTTGGTTTTGGTGGTAAAGTTGGACCTCATTTTATCTTTAAAGATGCTATTAAAACAGGCAAAGGCAAAGGAGCCATGGATATCGACGTAGGTTTTTATGGTAAAGTCGGTGGACGTTCCTACCGCTTCAAAAAAGATGCCAGCCAAATTACAAAAAGCCAATTTGGTATGGTTTATGGCGGTGGTTTGAGTTTTGGCATGAGCTACCATACCATTGCTGATGATACAGGTACTGGTGCTGTTGCTGGAACCAACTCTCAAGTGGGTGAATGGAATACCTGGCTCGATACACATTTCTCTCAATTAAAACAAGCTGATTTCCCTGGCGAGAGAAGCGATATTCGTGCCACTGAAATGTGGGTACCACTCCATAACGATCCAGCCGATCCTAAAAAGATTACCGATTGGGCTAAAAAAGTAGTGATTCAAGTTAATGTTCCTACACGGGATGGTTCTGGAAAAGAATGGGTAATTGCCATGGATGGCTTTAGCATTGCTAATCCAGCAGCTCCTTACACAGATCCTCGAAATACTTTAGAAGTTCGTGACCTCGAAGAAATTTTAGGTGCCTTAGGAATTATGGCAACTGATACGGTAACTTCTACGGCAACTTCCACGGGAGTTGCAAGCGCTCAGGTAACAGAAAAACTTGCCGTCATTCAAAGCAACATGAAAAATGTGTCATTTGAATTTGGCAAGGATGTCTTGACCGCTGACAGTCAGAGAGTATTAACCGAAGTGGCTACCACTTTAAAGAGTTCTGAATTGGCTCCCTACTTCATCGTCATCGAGGGCCATACGGATTCCAAAGGAGACGATGCCTATAATTCTGCTCTCTCACAACGCAGAGCTGCTGCTGTAAGAACCTTTCTTATTTCCAAAGGAATTCCTGACACGAGAATCAAATCTGAAGGTTTTGGTGAAACCAGACCCGTAGTTACAAATAACACTCAAGAAGGACGCGCCCAAAATCGCCGCGTAGAATTAAGATTAACTAATGCTGATGGAAGCCTAATTTCAACCACACCTACTTCTGGTACTACTACAGGTGGTGTAGCAGGCTCTTCCACAAGTTCAACAGCCACCACCCGCCCGGCTATTCCTGTGGAATGGAATAAGGCTGTGAGATACAGAACAGTAGCTACTGAGGCTTCAACCAAATCTGGAACCGATACCCATATTACCTTTAATGGTCCTAATGGAAGCTGGGGAACCCGCACAGATGATGCCATTCCAGCTACTGGTATTAAAGATGAAGTTTTTGCCGTAGCCACTTCTGTTGGTGGGGCTTCGAGCACACCTGTTAACCGTTCACGTGGTTACTACAAAGAGCTTATCCATCAAGGAAAAGGCAGTTTAGAAACTAAGGTAGGCCAACTTGAAGGAAATGCATCTTCAGCAGAAAGACAAAAAGCTAGTGGTCAAACACCTGCCGCTATTACTCGTGCAAATAGCAATCTCCCAGAGGTGCAAAGTACTCTGGCAACAGTCGAGACCCTTCTCGTAGATGCCTCTGCTGATGCAGCTGGTGATTTTGGATTCTACTCTGGTGGCAAAGACGCCTACGTAGCCAAAATAAATGACTTAAAAGGTCGCTTAACTGCAGCTCAGACTAAACTACAGGGCATTATTGGAAGCACTGTAACTACTGGTGCTGGCACCTCTGGTTCCACAAGGGTTGGTGGGGGGACAGCTGGTACAAGTAGTTCTGCTACTACCACAAGTTATACTTTCATAAACTTTAGTAAAAACCAAGCTTCTGGTACAGCCAGCATTGTCTATACAGGTACTCCTGTAACAGCTGATCAAATTAAGATTGTAGGACCCTCTGGCGAAAAATCAGCATCAGACGTAACAGTTTCGGGTAATACAATTACCATGAAATATTCAGGAATTGCCGATGGTGGTAGTGCAAGCTACACCGTAAGTAACAGGGGCACAGGTACTGTCATGGGAACCTTTACGGTAACCAATAGTAACACGAGAGCATCTTCAACAGCTTTTTCAATTACTGTCCCAAGTGGAGAACAAGCTAACCCAGCTGGATCAGTAAGCCTTACAGTTAAAAATGCTCCTGTAGGTGGTATTAAAATCGACGGTGGCGCAGTTCAATTAGCGGCTGGTGGTAATGGAACAATTACTTTTGGCTACTCAGGAATTACAGCAGGTACTTTTAAAACATTTACAGTAACTAACGCTGCTGGTGCAAATATTGGAACTTTCACCATTAAGATGAAAGCAGCTGGTGCACCTCCACCACCTCCTCCAGGCGACGGCGAAGGAACACCTTCAGGCGGTAGTGGACTGCCCGATGTAGCCAATTAAGGAAACAATAATTATTTTTTAAGAATTTTAAGAAGGAGAATATTATGACAACTTTGAGAACAGTACTAGATCAAGCAGATTTAAATGCAGAACAAGAAACTACCCTAGCTCAACTGTATTCGCGTTACACTAATCAACCCATACCAAATGGTTCTATTCCTGAAGGTGGTCTCGATGTTTCAAAACTTGATATTACAACTAATAAAGACAACATCGATGCTTTCAAAACAATTATCGCAGAAAATACAGTCTTAGCTAAACAATTTCAAACAGCCTTAGATATGTTTACCCCGGTAGCATCAGGTGATCCCTATCCTGTCATGACAAATATTAGAATTTCTCCAACTGCTGAAGTGCTTGCTACTAACACTGCTGTTGCTATTCCTGCTACCTCTGGTAATCTTGATAGCGAGGGTGCAAAGCAATATGTAATTACAACAGAAGAAATGGCAGCTTATACTAATGGTAATACAACACAAGCTAGTGGCTTTGTTACTCTGCTCTCAGTTGCCAATTTTCTTGTAGAAAACATCGATGCTGAAGTCACTCCTATGGTAGCTGATGGTGATGGTATTAATCCTTGGTGGATTGCTGTTGGAGCTGGTGGTGGACTCCTCGTTGGAGGATTTATTGTACACCGTTTTGTAACACCTAAAGCTCGTTCATCAGCAAGAACCAGAGGGCAAGCCGAAGGCCGTACTGCTGGTGAAGCCGCTAGGCAAGGCGAAGTGGACGTAGCAAATTCTGCTAGAATGACTGCCGAAGCCCAATTAGCTGCCTTAAGAACACCTGCAGCTGAATTGCAAACTGCCAGAGGAGAATTAACACGCATAGAAAGTGAATTTCAAAGACGAGTTGCTGCAGGAGAATCTGAGGCTACACTTCAAGCTGAATTAGGGCCAGGGCATACTATTGCACTTGGAAATGTGGAAGCCAGACTCGCTGCCTTAGAAGCAGCTTTAGCAGGAACCCCTGCTCCTATGGGTGCACCTCTTGCTGCTCTGCCACTTCCAGCTCCTCTACCCGTATCTGGCGCCCCTGTTGATGCACTCATTACCCTAGAACCTCAAGTACGTGCTCTAGAAACCCGATTAGGAATTACTACTCCAGTTGGCGATATGAATGCACGCTTAGCTGCCATTCAAACCCGCGTCCTAGGTGTTATTCAAACCCGCGTCGATGCTGAAGTAGCTGCAAGAGCTGCTGCTGAAGCCCACGCTGCTGGAACTAGCGGGGGCACAGCAGCAACTGATGCCGATATTGCTGCCTTGAGACAGTTGCCAACCGCTTTGGAACATCTTAGAAATGTTGAAGGAGATCTTAGAGCTCAAACAGAAGCTTATAGAGCAAACACCCCCAACACCCAAGATACTCATGGAAGATATACAGCAGGAAATCTCGAAGACACTCACACCGCCTTCGAATTTGGCCGTTCCCTTGAGACAAAAAAAGCTGAATTAAGAGGTCTTGAGAGCAAATTAGGAGAGAGAAGTTCTTCAAGACCTTCTGATGGTTCTCTCTATGGGGAATTAAAACAGATTGAAGCCAGATTGAGACAATTGGGAAGTCAAAGCATGACCCCAGACAATCTAGTTGAGATTGGTCGCTTACAGGCTCGAAAAACTGAGTTGACAACAAAAGTTATTCCTCAATATGAGGCACAAAAAACTGTCCTAGCCCAGGAAGTTCGCATTCTTGAGTTAGAAGCTCGTCAAGCTGCTTTGCCTGGGGAAATTACAGCGCTTGAAACACAAATTGATAATGTTCGTTATGAATTAGGAGATTCTTGTAAGGCTGACCCAACTGGCGCAAGATCCCCATCACCAGGGGTTGATGTTACAGCAAAAAGAACTGAATTAGCTGGCCTTGTAGGTAGACTAAGAGGCTTACAAAGTGAACTTTCTTCCGGAGCTGCAGAACTAGCTCGGTTGAAACCAATAACAACACCATAATTGATTCGTGGGGGCAACCCTTGCGGTTGCCCAGAGAATAATTCAAAAAGGGCAGGCACAAGGCCTGCCCCTACGTAAGACCTCGTCATGCCGAAGCCCCATTCCACCACTGTTTTATCTCGGGTTCCAGTTATCTAACACGAAAAAAGACTACTCTTGAGAATTCCAGATAATTCGAGTAATATAATGCATGCCTGTTATTAGTCGTTTTTTTGGAATTTTAATTGCCATTTATTGGGATGATCATGCTCCACCTCATTTTCATGCAAAATATTCGGGAGAAGAGGCAGTTATTGAAATTAAAATAGGTCAGGTTATTAAAGGGAATCTTTCAAAAAAAGCGCTTGCTCTAGTGGAAGAATGGCGCCAATCTCATGTGGATGAATTAATGGCAGATTGGGAGTTGGCAAGGCAAAGAAAGCCACTTAATTATATAGAACCATTGGAGTAATTAAAATGATACTTCATGTGACTAAAGCAAAATATATAAAAGATTTTATGATCTGGATTCAATTTAACGATGGAGCAGAGGGTTTTGTAGATTTAAAAAACCAACTTTACGGAGAAATGTTTGAACCTCTTAAAGATTTAAAAAAATTTAAAAAATTCAAAGTTGATCCAGAATTAGAAACTATTGTGTGGCAAAATGGTGCTGATTTGGCCCCGGAATTTTTCCGTTCCCACCTGGTTGTTAAAGCAGCTTAAATATTAGCCCCTCTTGATCTCCCCCTTATCCCAAAGGGACTATAGGGGATTGTTGAAAAACGTCTCTCCTCTGTCATCCCTGCATCATTTGTCATCCCTGCCCCTGCCTTCGCAGGGGTAAACTCCGGCAGGGATCCATCTTAAATTCAAAGATGGATTCCCGTTTGCACGGGAATGACAGAAGGGCAGGTTTAGAACCTGCCCCTACACATAAAAAAACTGTCATCCTCGCGTCCGCCAGAGGCGGACGAAGGATCTACACAACCTTTTCTCAAATCTGCAGGTAGAAATCACTCTTGACTATCTTGTAAATTTTGTTAAAATTGTACAAAAGGTACAAATTAAAATTTTATGAAAATCATTGCAACCTCAGAAGCACGAAAACATTTTTCCGATATCATTAACAAGGTTCGCTATTCTAATACTCCTGTAGCCATTGGGAGGCATAATAAAGGTGAGGTCTTGCTCATCAAATTTCCACAGGAGGCCAACCCCTTGGTTAGTCCGATGAGTAATTTTAATCAGTATGGTGGTTCATTCGATTTTTTAAATGATGAGCCCGATCTTTATTCCATAAACGACATTAAAAAACCCTATGTTTGAACGTGGCAAGATTGTCCTTGTTCCATTTCCATTTACTGATCTCTCTTCCTCTAAAATTAGGCCTGCATTGATCGTGTCAGATCCAAAATATAGTGACGAAGATATCAGCGTTGTCTTCATTACCTCAAAACTCTCCCAACGCGCCCAGTCAACAGATTATCATATTAAAACAACCCATACTGATTTTGGACAAACTGGTCTCAAAACAGCTTCAATAGTGAGATGCAATAAAATTGCTACCCTCGATAAAAAAACTGTCCTTGGTGAAATTGGGTTTTTATCTCGAAACATCCAAAAAAAAATTGACCAAAAAATAAAATTATATTTTGGAATAAAATAACACCCCCTCGCCCCTACCATTTAACGCACTGCATCATGAAAAACTGTCATCCTGAGCGCTAGCGAAGGATCTACACAACCTTTTCTCAAACCTGCACCCACAAAATCTACTTGATATAATTATAATATAATTATATTATAATTATGATGATTGAGTTCTTCTGGGATGAAGCTAAGAATAAGGCTAATCAAAAAAAGCATGGTGTTTCATTTGAAGAAGCTCAATCGGTTTTTGCTGATGAGAAAGCAAGATTGCTTCACGATGTGGATCATTCCGCGGAAGAAGATCGGTTTATTCTGCTCGGCATAAGTATCAAGCTTAAGCTTCTTGTTGTTTGTCATTGTTATCGTGAAAAAGATCATTTGATCCGTATCATTTCTGCCCGTAAAGCCACATTAAAGGAACAAAAACAATATGAGGAGTTTTTATGAAAAAAGAATACGATTTTTCAAAATCAAAGCAAAATCCCTACAGCCGGATGCTAAAACAGCAAATTACAATCCGTCTAGAAAAAGAAACCATTAGTTACTTTAAAAAACTGGCACAAGAAAAAGGAATTTCTTACCAAAATTTGATCAATATGTACTTAAGAGATTGCGTATCTTCCCACCGTAAACCAGTTCTAAAATGGGCTTAACCAACAACAACACCGTAATTGATTCGTAGGGGCGGGGTTATCCCGCCCTGCTAAATTGGGCACAATGAATTGCGCCCCTATATAAAATGCAATTCCCCCTTTATCTTTTATTTGTATAAATAGTATATCCCTAATATATTCTGGGTTTAAAAGAGACAATGTTAGTTCAATTGTGTTTCAATTTAAATAATCATGGGAGATTTTTATGGTCAATTTTAATGCGCTTGCTAGTACAATTATTCAGTTTTATAAATACGACGGCAAGCTTGATGAGAGGGAAATTCTCCGTATTGAAGAACTGTATAATTTGGATATTTTTGGCCATGAGGGAGCAACCCAAATCTGTGAGGGTATAAATGATAATGGGGCGCTTGACTCAAAAGATAATCTTGATGAATTTTCGGCAGATGATCAAACGAACTTGAGAAATATAATTGGCTCAAAACCTCGTGATGCACGCAATGAATTTTTGGCCAGACTATCTGCTGATGCTGAAGCCGCTCGTGAATTTGCGGCTGCTGTGGACTCTTTAAGAACTCTTCGACAAGACTTAGCAGCTGACAAAGCAGCCTTCGATGGTACTGGACCAGCTCATGATACTGCAGGACGTTACAGCCCTGCCGACGTTGCTGCTACTCATCCTGCTTTCGCAAGACTTGGTGAATTACGAACCAGCCAAGCCGAGTTAGCTAGTTTAAACAGTCGATTAGGTCAAACTGCTGATGCCCCTAATGCCAATGGTTCGCTTTATGCTCAACGTAAAGCTGCTGCTGTTGCTCAAATAGCTGCTGCAAGAAGTGGTGATCCCAGAGCAACAGGTGAGGCAAAAGTTAAATTAGATGCGGTTAATGCTGAAATTGCTAGATTAGAACCTCGTCGTGCAGCTCTAGCCCAGGAAGTTCGCATTCTTGAGTTAGAAGCCAGGCAAGCTGCTTTGCCTGGGGAAATTACAGCGCTTGAAACACAAATTGATAATGTTCGTTATGAATTAGGAGATTCTTGTAGGGCTGACCCAACTGGCGCAAGATCCCCATCACCAGGGGTTGATGTTACAGCAAAAAGAACTGAATTAGCTGGCCTTGTAGGTAGACTAAGAGGCTTACAAAGTGAACTTTCTTCCGGAGCTACAGAACTAGCTCGGTTGAAAGCAGCGGGAACACCGTAATTGATTCTTAACTCCCGGGGAGTTACTTTTAACGCATCGCATCATTCTCTGTTTTTATTCCCACAACTTTTCCTAAAACAAACCGATAATCTTTAAGACGTTGGGGTACATACAAAAAGGATGATTTATGGCTAATTCTACAACCACGGCCCCTTCCCGCGATTTTCAGCAAGACTACCGTGACCTCCTATCCCCCTATGATTATGACTCAACAGAAAGCCTGTTTGCAGACTTACAGTCCAATACTTTGGGCTCTGGCCTCATGAACGATACGGCTAGTGGTGTCACCGTTACTGATCTCGGTATAATGCAATCCCCAGAATGGGAGAACGTTGAATACTTTAAAACCTTCCTTCGACAAGAAGTTGTTGATGAACTAGAATTCATTGAGCGCGATTTTATTAATGCCGATCTCTTTGGAAATAGTGACGGCCTGCTCACCGATGCTGAACTCGTCACTTATGTAAATGAAATCGGCGATGAAGCAAATGTTGATTTAGCCAATGCTGATGATCCGCTTACGCAAGCCTATTTCGATTATGCCGGCTTAAACCAAAATGAACTTTTTGGAGTCTTGATGAGCCTACGCGAGGCTGCCCGTGTTTATTTTTATGTCCTACCCCATTATCTTTCTCAACCCACACTCACTGAGGCAGAATTTACAAGACTATGTGCGCTTCTTAATTATCATGGTAAGACCAACGCTCAAAAACCAGAAGAAAGTCGGATAACCCATATTTATGGTATTCCCCTTGAAGGGTTCCCAATAACATTCGACCGCAGGAGAGAGATTGCCCAAGCAACAACTCAGGGGGAACAATTTTTAATTCGCCTCTGGACCTTCATGCATAATCCCAATAACGAATTTTATTTAAACTTGAGCGAAGAAGAATGGGCTGGGGTTCGCATGCTGCTTATGACTTATCAATACACCAGTCCCGTTGTTACTGAGGATAACTCAGGTTACCAGGCACACAAAGTTGAAGGTGCCGTTCCTTTTAACCATGAGGAACTGGTTGTTCTCACCAATGTTTTAGATGAAGCTGCCAACAGAGGCGATACCTTTCATGGAATGGTCATTGCTCTCGATCTCGAAAAAGATGAGGTTGTCAATGGCTGTCTCTCCTCCGTAAGCGAGGCATCTGCTGTTGTTGATGATCTTTCAACAGAACAGAACGAAAGGACACAACAAACAGTCATGGTCCTTCAAGATTGTCAGAAAGCTGCAGCGCAAGCAACGATTAATGAAGCCGAATATGTCTCTGCTCACCATCTTTACATGCGAGCCAAAGAAGGCATGCTTACCGCCAGCGAAGTAACAGAACTGCGTACCTGGATGCGCGATAAAGCCCGCGAATATGATTTGGTTTATGTTACCAGTATTCCCGCAGCCATTTCTGAAGGAGCTGAAAGTGTAGGGGAAGGCATTTATGATAACCCCGGCCCCTTCATTGCTTCTAACGTGGCTTTTATTGGAACCAGCATTGCTTTAAACAGAATGATGGAAAAAGCTTTTCTCGATGCTTTAACCAAGCGTTGTGGTGGTGAAGCTTTAAGTGCTGGCGCTAGAACAGAAGCTCTGAGAACTTTTCGCCAATTTCAGGCAGCAGAAATGGCCAAACTCCCCTTTGCGCAACGCATGGCTCTAAGGGGTGCTAATCATTGGATTACAGGCCTTGCAGCTTTTAATTTGGCCGCTATGGGAAAAGATCATTATATAGCCCCCGTGGTTAATGAATATAGCCCTGGCGCCGATTGGATGGCACAAGAATACCGTGTTCCCCTTCCTTTTACAGATGCAGATTTTGGAGTTTATGGAGACACCCTTTGGTTTGATACCATGGCAGCTTATGCTTTTTATAGAATGCATAATCTGGGAAAACCAGGTTATCCAAACTTTTTAGATGGCCCAGGCTCTACCCTTTGCAGACCTCTTCCCCCTGTTGAAGTACCAGTACCAGTTCCTGTTCCTGTTCCTGTTCCTGTTCCTGTTCCTGTTCCAGCACCAGAACCCGTACGTGTCCCAAATGGTGGAGAAGCCGAACCCACCACGGAGCTCGAGCCCATAGATCCCTTAGTTCCAACTTACACCACAGGTGAATTGGTATGGGTAGGTACAACATTTGCCGTTCTTGCGATAGTAGGTGTGGGATTATTATTTGTGCCCTTTGATGGTCCTTTTGGTGAAGCCGCTGCCTGGACAGGAGCTGCTGCCAGGGGAGCCCAATTTATGGCCATGTGGGGTGCCCGTGCCACCACCGCCTCCCCCGCCCTTGTCCCTGTGGTTGTAAGATATCGGTAACACATATACTTGCCACATATACTTGCTTTTAATGAGGGTGTATGCTAATCTTTTGTTATGCCTCAACTTACAGTCTACATTGATGATAAAACCTTAAAAGGTATTGAGTCAGCAGCCAAATCCTCACGATCTTCCATTTCCAAATGGGTTAAATTAAAGCTGGCTTACGCCCTTCATAGTTCTTGGCCTGAAGGTTTTTTTGATCTTCTTGGCAGCCTTAAAAACTCTGGACTTAAACGGCCTAAAAAACTTAAATTTTCCAAAGATACTCGCAGGGTTAAATTATGATGTATTTTTTAGATACAAATATCTGTATCTATCTTCTTAAAGGTCAATTTCCAAAAATTAAAGAAACACTTTCAAAAAAGGTTCCCGAAAATATCAAAATTCCATCCATCGTTAAGGCTGAACTTCTTTATGGAGCCAAAAAAAGCCATTATCCAGAAAAAACAATTTTAACTGCTCAGGTTTTTCTGGCCCCCTTTGAAATTATCCCCTTTTGTGAAAAAGCCAGTGATTATTATGCAGAAAACCGGTTCGAACTTGAAAAAAAAGGCATCCCCGTTGGCCCCAACGATTTAATCATTGCTGCTACAACATTAACTCACAATGGAATTCTTGTTACCAATAATGTTCGGGAATTTAAAAGAATTAAATCCTTAAAAATAGAAAACTGGACTACTTAACCCCTGCAAAATAATTTGCGTACAATTCATCGTAGGTGGATTTTAAAATACAATAGCGCACTTCATCTACATATTCCCCATCAACAAGGGCTTCACGTAAAAGAGGCCCTTCAGAAAGAAAACCACCCTTCTCAGAAATACGCCTAATGTGATGATCACTCTCCAAATATTCCACCACCCCCTTTTGCATCCCCAGACGATAAAACATGTAATCCCCCAAAATAATCAAAGCCTCAATGCAATGGGTTTTGTGCTGAAACTGGGCATCAAGCATAATGCCAAACTTAAAAACCCCGCTTTGTTTTTTAATGACACTGTAAGTTAAAAGCCCCATCACTTTGTTAGTGCCCTTTTCTTCAATCACAAAAACATTCATACGCGCTTGTTTTATAATTTGATCAAAACGCTCACAATCTTCTAAGGTTAAGGGATTTTCAAATTCCCTAAAGTAAAGTTTATAGCCAGGATCGTAAAACCATTGAAATACATTTATGCCATACTTACTTTCAAAAGGCACAAGCCTCACCATATAGCCTTCTTTAAGACCTGGAATTTTTTTGGGGGTTAAATTCTGAATGGGTTCTTCTTGCTGCATTTGAATATTCTACACTCTGTTCAAAATAAATACAAAAATTCTCTCCTTATTTTGGAGACCACTTCTATAAATACTTGAAATTATTATATTTTATTACTTTAATTTTTGGCACCTTACTTGCTTCTATGTCAACTGGGAAGGGGAGTATGCTTCGAGAGCAAGTTAAAAAGGTTGTAGATTCTTATCTCTTAAAACACGTTCATCAATTTTTTGAAGAGTTTAAAAATAACGATGAAGTGCCATTTAATCTAGCCTTAAAGGAGTGCGCTTTTACTTTTTTTGTTGAAGAAAACAAAAAAATTGTGGCGGGCATTGTAGGTCATGGTGTTTCTTCCTTGGATAAAAAACTTAAAAACATCTTAGCCATCGAGCGATTTTCTCAAACCATGGGAAATCATCTTTTAGTAGTAACAACTAAATTTAATCCCAGTTATGAAAGCCCCCATTTATTCCACCTGCTTTTTTTAAGGTTGCTTGAAGATTGCAGACAAAAAGGGATTGCAAATCTTTTTTATCTTGCTGATTTAAGCCATTGCAAAATTCTTTTTAAACTTGGATTTAGACAGTACAAAAATAATGTCATTGCACCTTCTGGAAGGTTAACCATTCCTCTTGTTCTTTGCTTAAAAGATTACAACTATCTCAAAAAAATATCTTCCCCCCTCATGACTCCTCATTTAAAAGATTTTGCTGATGAAGGGCAATCGGCACACATGCTTTCCCTTTTATTCCAACACTTTCACAACAATCTTACAGGAGATGAAATCAACCTGCGCGCTCAAACAAAAAATTTTATAGAATCAAGAATGGGGGGTGTTGGGCACTGCGAGGCAGAAAAAAAATTAAAACTTCTTCTTACCAGAGGGTTAACCTTACGTCTCTTTGAAGGGGATAATTTTTCTCTCATCAATGAAAATAAAATTAATGCAGGGATTATTCTTCATGGGCAAATGATTGAAGCACCCCACGGAAACGGAAACCAAACACACAAGCTGCAAGAAAAATGTCTGGGCCCAGGATCTTCTATTGGGGGCTTATCTACCCTTGCTCATTACTATTCTTTTAAAAATTCAGAAGTTTTGTTTTTTTCAGAACGCTGGTTTGATTCAATGACTCCCCTTTCTATTTACCCCATGGGAGCCGAACCAATAGAAACTTTCCGCCTCAATAATCTTTGCACTCTTCGTTTTGCAAAAATCCCTCGATTTTATTGATTTCATTCTAGTTTCACGTTATCTTGTCCTCCATGCAACCACCTCTTCCAGCAATGATTGCTCACATTCATTTTATTGCCATTTGCGGAACCGGCATGGGCTCTTTGGCCATTCTTCTTAAAGAGCAGGGATACAAAATTTCTGGTTCAGACCAAAATATATATCCCCCCATGTCCATCCAACTCGAAAAAGCAGACATTACGATTTTACAAGGATACGATCCAAAACATCTTGATCCAACAGTTAACCTAGTTATTGTTGGAAATGCAGTTTCTAAAACAAATCCCCTCGTAGAAGAAGTACTTAAACGAAAAATCTCCTACCTCTCTATGCCCCAAGCTTTAAATCATTTTTTTATTACAGGGAAAAAATCCATTGTGGTGGCTGGTACCCATGGAAAAACTACAACTACCGCTCTTTTATCTCATGCCTTAAAAAAATTAGGGGCGCGCCCTTCTTACCTTGTGGGAGGAGTTCCACAAGATGGAGGATCTAGTTGCTGTTTTGATAGTGGAGATTATTTTGTTATCGAAGGCGACGAATACGATACGGCTTTTTTTGATAAGGGACCCAAATTCCTTCACTACCAACCCTACTACACTCTTATCACTTCATTAGAATTTGACCATGCCGATATTTATCGCGATTTAGAACACCTCACCGAAAGTTTTTCAAAATTAGTGCAGGCAACAAACCCAAAAGGTTTTTTACTTCTTTGCTCTGATTACCCAGAACTTTTAAAACTTAAAAAACAATTTGTCATCCCCGCGCCCGCCAGAGGCGGGTCCGCCTCTGGCGGAAAGGCGGGGATCCATTCCTCTTCTCTTTTAACTGAAACTTATGGAACCAAAGGAGATTGGGAAATTCGAAACCTTCAATTTTCTGATAAAAAAACTCAGTTTGAAGTTTTAGATAAAGGCATCAAAAAAGCCGATGTTGTTATTTCACTTCCTGGTAAACACAATGCCATCAATGCCTTGGCGTGTTTTGTACTTTTAACCCAATTAGGTTATCAAGCAGAAAAGATTGCAGAAGCTTTGGCTTCTTTTAGCGGAGTTAAAAGAAGGCAAGAAATTCGTGGTATTGTAAAAGATATTATTGTGATCGATGATTTTGCACACCATCCCACAGCTGTTAAAGAAACCATCAACGCTATTAAAAATCGCTATCCCGATTATACACTTTATTCTGTTTTCGAACCCAGATCCAATTCTTCCAAAAGAAATATTTTCCAAAAAGATTATGCCCAGGCTTTTGGAGGTTCCAACCAGGTTATTTTAGCTGATGTTTTTATGCCTTCAAGCATAACTGATGGAAAAATTTTAGACGTAGACCAACTGGTTTTTGACATTACGGCACAAGGAATAAAGGCCCAACACATTTCGGGAGTTGATGTAATTACCCAAAAAATAAGTGATGAAGTTAAACCTCATTCGGTGATTCTTATTATGAGTAATGGAGGTTTTGGGGAAATACACGATAAAATTTTGCAAAAACTAAAATCGATTCCATAATCGTAAATATGGAAGCTCGGGAGGTGGGTTGCTAGAGCTTCCGAGGACTGTCTGACGAGCCCTTCGGGGCGAGGAGTTCCGCAGGAAGCGGCAGCAATCCACCTCCCGAGCTTTGCGTTTTTCATAAAAATGAAAAATATTAGAAAAAAATGGTTCATGAGTTTTGCTGGATTGATGGGATTGATTGTTTTTTTTCTTGTTACCTACCACATTGTTTTTAACTCTAAAACATTTCAAACCCATGTTAAAAACACCCTTAATGATTTTTTAAATATCGAAATTTCCTGGGACGAAATGCATTTTAATGGAGCCACGGGCCTTTTTTATGGAAAAAATCTGAAGCTAGACCTCATTAAACATAATATTCATATTGAACTTAAGGAATTTAAACTTTCGATTAGTCCCATTTACTTACTCATCAAAAAAATACACCTCTTAGAATTAACTGCTGATGGTTTAAACATTGACATGCCTCTGCCTGAACAAAAAATAGATCAAAAGCAAAAAAAGGCTCCTCAAAAAAATTTAGAAAATATTCTTGATTTGATTTTTATTGAACGAGCTAAAATTTCTCATGTTACCATTAATGGACAGGGAGAATTTGTTCTAAAACTAGAAAATTTAGAGGCTAATACCCTCTCCACATTTTTTTTCTACCGCAAGGGATTAGAAGTGGCACTTACCTCGCTAAACTACCGCTCTCCGCGTTTTGATGTTTTCCTTGATCACCTAGAGTTAGAAGGAAAAGGAGATGTTTTTTATGATATTGGGACTCAAAAGAATAAACCCTTCTTTCAGGGAGGAATGATTTTTACTGGTTTAACTTATGCTTTAAATAAAAAACCCAACCCCTGGAATGAAGCCCTTGCTTGGCATCCTTCTCTTACAAATTCTCTTAAACAAATTTACTCCGGCATGATTCCTGAAAATCGCTCGATTGGCTACCTGGATAAAGTGAGCATTCCCATTAAACTGGATGACAAAAATCTTAATATTAAGAATGCCATTATCCAAGGTTTAAATGGAATTATAGCCATTAATGGAAATTATGATTTTTCAGGGCAATACCGTCTAACACTTAAAACTTTAAAACCCATCATGATGGCTTATCTTCCTGTGGGCAAAGCTAAATTAAAAAATGTTTTTGAATTTATGAATATATCGATAGAATCCATGGGAGAAATTGCAAAAAATTTGGAGGGACATGCCAAAGCTAAATTAAACATTAATCTTACACATAATTTAGCAAATCCCCTGGGAAGTGATTTAACTCTTACAAGTGAGGGCACATACTACAATGGCCTGGTAAACATACCCGAAACCAAAGTTACTTTAGGATCAGGAAACTTAAAAGCAAAAACAAGTCTTGATTTAAACAATCAAAAAATTCGTTCGGATATTTCAGGAGAAAATCTTGATGTTCAAACTGTGGTACACTTTTTCTCCTCCATCGATATCCCAGGAATAGCAGGGCTTACAGGCATGGTGAGTGGTGCACTAAACAACCCTCGTTTCGATCTCGATTTAAAATCGGATGATTTTGGTTATGAATCTCTTCGTTTTGGTTCTTTTAACGGAAAACTAAATATCTCAGACCAAAATTTAAGATTAACAGGGGAAAGTTTATTGGAAGGAAGTGGCCAAGGAAATCTGGACCTCAAAATAGAAAGTGTTTTTCGTTCTTCCAACCAAACAGTTAATTTAAACACCACTTTTAATAATCTCCCGGCTGGTCCTCTTTTGAAAACAAAGGCATTAACAGGTCAGGTGAATGGAAATTTTAATTTAAAAAAACAAAAACAATTTTATGATGGAAACAGCCTAATCGAGGCCTCAGAAATAAACTGGTATCAAATTCCTCTTAAAAAAGCACAAGCTAAACTTTTTATTAAAGATAAAAATTTAACCATTAAGGATATTGCCTTAGAATGGGGAGAAATTCCCCAAACTCTTTTTAACGAATCTTTAACTTTCCATATGAATCAAACAGGATCAGATTTTGAAGGCAAACTACTTCCCAACTTAGAAGCTAAGGGGCACTACGATAAAAGCCGCCCAGATGAACTTGCATTTTCACTCAAAGCAACAAATGCTTCTCTACTTTTTCTAGCACAAGCTCTCCCTTTTGAGTCAACTCAAACGGATGTCTCCGGAAATTTTGAAGGAGTGTATCATTTTAAAAATCCCATGAATACCACATTAAAGTCTCAAATCACCCAATTTATACTCATGGGAAACCAAGAAATGAGACTTGTAAAACCAAGCTCTATCAATTTTGAAAATAGCATCATCACATGGCAAAATACAGCTTTGAAGTGGGGAGATGGGGAATTCACTTTAAATGGCCCCTTAGGGTTTGAACAAAATAGTCATCTGCAGGTTAAGGGAAATCTGCCTTTAAAAGAAGCTTCGATCTTTCTTCCCTTTCTTTCTGACGCTGAAGGAGTTGTCAGAAGTGATTTACTTTGGGAAAATTCTTTTTCTAAACCAAAATATACAGGAAAAATGGGGATGGATCATTCTTTTTTGAGATTGAGAGGTTTAAGAGGAGAATATGCCGACATTGTAGGCGAACTAGAGCTAGGTGAAAATAAAATCATCTTTCACAATCTTAAAACTCTTTGTGAAGATTCCCCCATGATCATTGATGGCTGGATTGAATATGATCGTGAAAATAAAAAACTAATAGGATCAAACGTGGCCATTACTGCCCGTGAAATGCCTCTTTATCAAGCCAATGTTTGGCGTGCGCTTACAGATGCCAACATTACTCTTATTGGAAGCGGATCCAATATCAAATTAGCAGGATCACTCAATGTGGTTGAAGGGCTTTACTACAAAGACTATAGTTTAAGCCAATTTGTTTTAAAACCAGTTGGTATAGAGCAGGGTTCCAAAGAAAATTTACTCCCTGGTTTTTTTGATAATTTAAACTTCGATCTGGGAATTAAATCCACAGGTGATTTTGAAGTTAAAAATAATCTGGCGCACTTAAGTTTATCAGCCGATCTCAGGTTAAAAGGAACTACCATTGATCCCATTTTATCAGGCACTGTTAATGTCACAGAAGGGGAATTTTTGGCCTTTGGTCTTAATTTTGAAAATGCAACCGGCTTTGCCACTTTTAATGAAAATGAAAAATTAATTCCTCTTATTGAATTTAATGCCACTTATGACATTCAAGATTATGAAATTATAGCCAAGATTAAAGGGTATGCTCATAATCTCCAAATGGATCTTGAATCGAAACCGGCTCTTAATAAAAACGAGATTGTTTCTTTAATTGCCTATGGGCGAACCCCAGAACAATTAACAGGTTCTGAAAGAAATCTTTTTACAACTTCGGCTATTGCTTCTCAAGTGGTTGGCATGCTACACCGCCCTCTTTCCAAGGCAACCAAGCTCGATATTATTAAACTGGAGTCTGATTACCAGAGACAAGAAGAAACACCTTCCAGGTTTTCTATTGGCAAAAGAATTTCTGACCGTTTTTCCTTATCATTTACAAGTGATCTTTCATTGGATGAATCTTTTAAGGGGTTCGATGTTGAATATAAAATTTTAGATAATCTTCTCATGAAAAGCACTAAAGATACCGGTACTCGTTACCACTTTGATTTAACGTGGAGACTAACAGCTTATTAAAATGAAAAAAATTTTCCTATTCCTATTTTTGTTTTTTTCAAGCTCCCAGGTTTTAGCAAACGTGGAATATCAAATTACTTCTATTGAGTGCAAACCTTTTGTTGTTCATCTTGATTCTAAAAAAGTCTGTGATCTTTGCCCTCTTAAAAAAGGAGATACCGTTACCATCGAAAAAATGAATGAGGTTAAAAATACTCTTTATGGAACAAGAATGTTTGAATCTGTGCAATTATCCATCACAGGTCAAAAGACAGCTGCCAGACTTCTGTATGAACCTATCGAGGCCAGGCTTATTCGCAAGGTAGAAGTAAAAGGCAATTATCCCTACTTGGCTAAAAAAGTTCTGCGTTTAAGCCTGTTGCAACCAGGAGATGCCTATCTGGAAGAATTGATAGACGAAAGTGAAAAACGCATTCAAACTTTTTTTGAAAAAAATGGATATCTTGGAACTGAAGTTGAAATTTTACCAGAGCTTGAAAAAGAAAACTATGTAGCCAATATTTCAATTATAATCTCAAAGGGCAAAACCTATCGCTTAGGTGATGCAACCTTTATTGGAAATCAATATTACACTTCATCTGAACTTAAAAATAAGCTTTTTAGTTTTACCCATTTTAAAGCTGTAAAAATCAAAAGACAATTGAAGGATATCGAAGAAGATTATGCAAAAAACGGCTTTGTAAGGGCACGCGTGAAACTTCTTGATTCCAAAATCAATTTCCAGAAAAAACAAATTGATATTGTAGTTGAAGTTCAAGAACGTAAAAAATTAAAAATTGATTTTACAGGACACTCCCTTTTCGAATCTGCAACCCTGAGACAACAAACAGCATTTTATGCTGAAAAAGGTTACGATAGTTTTTCTGTCGAAAGAAGCCTCGATCAACTTAAAACCTTCTATAAGATCAATGGTTTTTTAAATTCCAATGTTATCGCTAAAATGACGGAGAATGAAAATGAGGTCTTGGTTACTTTTTATGTCAAAGAAGGTCCACGCACAAGATTAAAACAAATTCAATTTATTGGTTTAAAAGAAATAGATGAGGGAGATTTAAAAAAATCTTTAAATAACGAAACTCATTCCCTCACAAGAAAAGGTATTTTAAAAGAAGAATTAATTCCCATCGATTTAGAAAACATGTCTACTTTTTTCAATTACCATGGCTTCTTTGATGCCAAGGTTGAAAAATGGGAAATGCAATACAACCGTTTTCTTGATCAAGCTACTCTGATTGTTTTGATTCATGAGGGGGCTTTCTACACCCTGGAAGATATAGCCTTTAACGGCCAAACTATTCTTGAAGGTAAACAACTTCGAAAATTAGCCGATTTAAAAAAAGATCATCACTACCAAGAACAAGACATACGGAAGGCAGAAGATAAAATTTTAAATGAATATTTGGATCGTGGTTATGCCTATGCTACCATTCAACATCATGCCATTTTAGATAGAGAAAATCATAAAGTTTCTCTTACTTTTCAAATTAACGAAGGTCCTATCGTCAAAGTAAAAAATATTATTATCTCAGGAGATTATAAAACAGATCAATCTACTATCTTGAATGCCTTACGTTTTAAAAGTGGAGACGTTTATCGATACAAAAAAATACTTGGAGCTTCCTTAAATCTTAAACGATTGGGTATTTTTGATTATGTGCTTCTAACCCCTGTTGGTATTGAAGAACAAAAAGATAAAGTAGACATTGCCATTAAACTTTTAGAGAAAAAAACTTTCGTGATGGATGTGCAAGCAGGTTTTGATAGCGACAAACTGGGCTCTGGCCAAATTGTAATAAAAAAGCATAATATTTTTGGCAAAGCTAAAGAAATCCAACTAAAAACAATTGGAGGTTTTGAATTAAATCGAGGGGAATTAACCCTTTCCTCTCCTCGTATCTTTGGAGCCAATTGGAATCTCATTAATCAATTTTTTATTCAATACGAAGACGACGAAAATTTTAATGCTTCTTCCTATGGAGGCTCCGTAGGTGTTTTAAAACAGTTTGGACCTATTTGGACCTTACTTATGAAATCTGAAATAACCCACTTCAATATCTATGAAAGTGAAAGTAATAGCGATACTCTGGATGAAAATTTATTTGACTCAACCTTTTCTGAAGTAACTATCTCCGCTGCCATGGATAAACGAGACAATTTTGCAGATCCTGGCAAAGGTTTTTATATTTTTGCATCGAGTGAATTCGATACCGATTTTGCTGATATTACAAATAATTTTATTATCAATCGCTTCAACACATCTCACTATCTTTCGTTTTTAAACCGTTTTACCCTGGTTAATAATCTTCGCTTTAATAAACTTTCTGAAGTGAATAACGATGCGAGAATACCTGTGCAAAAACTTTTTTTTATGGGAGGCAATGATACAGTAAGAGGCTTTGACGAAGATGCCATTAATAGCTCTGGTGGAACAACTTCATTTATCTATAATGCTGAGCTCCATTACAGACTTTTTAGTTCGTTTAAGTTGGCAGGTTTTTTTGATACTGGGAGCCTCACTAATTCCTTAGGAGAAATTTCAATGGATACTTTTAGAGAATCAGCTGGTTTTGGAATTCGTTACTTTACACCCGTTGGCCCCATTAGACTTGACTATGGATTTATTTTAAATAAACAACCAGGAGAATCAGGGCAAAGATTTCATTTTTCATTTGGATATTTCTTTTAAGGGACGGAGGGAGTGTTTTTTGAGGAGCGAGGACTGTCTGACGAGCCTTTAAGGCGAGGAGTTCCGCAGCGACGAAAGAAATACTCCCTCCGTCCCTTACACAAAACTATGCTCTCTTCAGAATCAACCATTACTATTCGTTTCTCCGATTGCGACCCCATGGGTCACGCTAATAATGCTTCTTACTTTACTTTTATGGAAGAATCCCGTGTGATTCTTTTTCAAGATACCTTTCCCACACCTGCTCTTGATGTTGATGCAGCTACCTCTTATCCTTTTATCATTGCAGAAATTACTTGTCGCTTTTTAGCTCCAACTTATGCCAACCAGAAAATTATAATTAAAAATCGTATTGCTCATATTGGAAATTCCAGTTTTACCATTGAGTATGATCTTTTGGATGCCAAAACTCAAAAACCAGTAGCCAGTGGAAAATCAGTTCAGGTTTGGTATGACTACAAATTAAAAACTTCAGCCCCCATTCCAGAAAAAATTAAAAAATTATTTTCATGATAATACTATTGCAATGACGGAATCTAAAGATGGATCTCTGCCTTCGCAGGGATGACAAAGTGATGCAGAAATGACAAACAAAAGAGAATGACAAAAGAAAATAAAAACAACAAAAAAATCAGTACTCACTTTTCTTAAAATAGTTTACAGATACATTATGTCATTAGATTTCCCTCATAAATCCACATCTTCAAATTATTTTTTAAAACCCATTAAATGGATTTTATTTGTTATCATTGTTGCTTTTGTCATCCATTGGCCCGAAGTGGAACTACGCTACAAAACACTTAAAACAACTACACAAGTAGAACCAGATCACTACCAACAAACCCACAGACTTATTTTGAGAGAGAGTGACCAAAAAGACGGTCTTCATTCCCGTATGTTTCAAGAACATTTCTGGCAAGAAGCGCGCACCTCTGGCATAAGCCCCAATGAGCTTATTCTTCAATTTGATAAACCTGTATTGATTGATGGGCTTTTAATCAGTGCTGATTGTTGGAAAAGTACTCGCTTAGTAGAATTTGCCATTGGTATTAATCCAAAACCAGCGTATCAGCCTAATTCAAACCAAAATATGATCTTTCATGTTAATTTTGCTACCAATCAAACTGCTGGCAGTATTGATGAACATATTTGGTTTCCAACCCCTTATGAACTTGAACCTCAAGATAGTTTAAATATGGGAGCCTGGATTCAAAACATCAGTAGCAAACGCCAATTTGTCTCACCTGAAATGATTATCTACTATCGATGGAAGGAATAAATTGAGTCGTTGCGAGGAGGTCCTGGCGGGTAAAATCGTCATTGCGAGGAGCTTAGGCGACGAAGCAATCCAGGTTCAATTAAACCTGGATCGCCACGCTTCCCTTCGCTGTACGCTCAGGGTCGCTCGCGATGACAATATAAAAAATTTATCCCTCTCGCAATTTTCTATGATATTTAATTGCAAAACGATGGGCTTCATCACGAATTTTTTGTAAAAGCATCAGCTCTTTACAACCACTTTTAAAAGGAATGGGATTTTTTCTTCCAGGAATATAAATTTCTTCTTCTTTTTTACCTTCCCATACTCCCTTGGCCCTGGCGCCTCGTCCCCTCCCCTTAGCAATGGAAGCAAATGGTAAATTTAAATGCAATTCATCCAAAACACCTTTAACAATATTAAGCTGACCCTTGCCCCCATCAAGGAGTAAAAGATCAGGTGTATTTTTTTCTTCCAAAGCATGTTCAAATCGCCTTAATAAAACCTCTTTTAACATGGCATAGTCATTTGGCCCATCTGCTAGTTTAATTTTATACTGCCTGTATTCTGATTTTTGAGGCACTCCATCATAAAATACTACCCTGGAACCTGTGGCATGCTTACCTGAAATATTAGAAATATCGTAGCATTCAATCCGATGTAAAAAATGAGATAAACCCAATTTTTTTCTCACTCCTTCCAAAATTTCTTGGATCTCAAAATTTTTATTTTTTACTCGCGCATACTGGCTTTGGGCATTTCGTTTGGCAAGAACCAGCAATTCAAATTTTTCCCCCTTTTGAGGAGAAAAAATAATAACTCTCTTTCCTTTTTTTTCAGAAAGTACATCTTCAGTTAATTGGTAATTTTCAGGTAATTCTTCCATCAAAATTTCATCGGGGATATATTCCATGGTCAGGTAGTATCGGTTTACAAAATTTTCTATGAAAAAAACAAGAGGCTCATGCAGGATAAAAAAGTAATAATGAGAATCTATTAATGTTCCTTCTCTTACATTAAAAAGAGAAACTAAAATTTCATCTTCATTTTGATAGAAAACAATTACATCTTGATGCCTGCCCATATGTTTCACCACATTTTGTTTTTCTAAAGTGGTAGAAACATTTTGGATAGCATCCCTGATACTAGCTGCTTCTTCAAAATTTTCTTGAGCTGAGGCCATCTCCATTTTTTGTTTTAAAATCTGGAGTAGCTCATTGTTTTTTCCCTCTAACAAAAGACGTACTGGCGTTACCTGGAAAGCATAAGCCTCTTGATCCACATAACCTACACAGGGGGCCGTACATCTTTTAATTTGATATTCTAAACAAGGGCGTGATCGATTTTTAATTTCATGATCTGAACAAGTTCGCAGTTTAAAATTGCGATAAATAAGATCAAGTGTCCCCCGGCAAGCTTCTGCAGAAGTATAGGGCCCAAAATAAAGAGCCCCATCTTTTTTAATATGCCTTGTTACTTCCAATCTAGGAAAAGGATGACTCATTCCAAGTTTTAAACTCACATAGGATTTATCATCTTTAAGTTGAAGATTATAGCGGGGCTTATGCTGTTTAATCAGGCTATTTTCCAAAAGAAGGGCCTCTTTTTCATTTTGGCAAACAAGGTAATCAATAGAGACAACCCTTTTCATCAAGAAACGCAATTGATAGCGGGTTGGATCATTGGTGAGATAACTTTTGACTCTCGATTTTAAGTTTTTTGCTTTTCCTACATAAATAATTTTTTCCCTACCATCCTTCATCAGATAAACTCCAGGTACCCCTGGCATGGTAGCTACAAATTCAGAAAAATTAGGTTTGATGGGTGCGATCATGAAGGTAAACCCAATTTAAGTTCTAAGGACCTTAAATTTGAAATTTGATCCCTGATTTTTGCTGCTTCTTCAAATTCAAGTTTCTTCACATGTTTTTCCATGAGAACTCGTAATTCTTCAATTGTTCCTGGAATATTTTCACAAGAACCATCATCCATAAGATCAACATAATCAGCTTCTGCCTCATGATAAAGAGAACCGCTTACTTGCTTAATAATTGTTTGGGGTGTAATATAATGGGTTTGATTGTAAGCCTCTTGTACTTTGCGTCTTCTGTCGGTTTCCTCGATAGCTCGTTTTAAGGAAGTTGTCATTTTGTCTGCAAAACACACAACCCTTCCATTTACGTTTCTGGCAGCTCTCCCAAAAGTTTGAATGAGAGATCTCTCAGATCTTAAAAATCCTTCCTTATCAGCATCTAAAATGGCTACTAAAGACACTTCAGGAAGGTCTAACCCTTCACGTAAAAGATTAATACCTACCAAGATATCAAAACGATCCAATCTTAAATCGCGTAAAATTTCTACTCTCTCCAAGGTTTCAATATCTGAGTGAAGATATCGCACACGAAGAGCGGCTTCAGTAAGATATTGAGTTAAATTTTCAGCCATTCTTTTAGTAAGAGTAGTTACAAGTACCTTCTCTCTTTTGGAAACAACATCCCTAATCTCACCTAAAAGCTCCTCCACTTGATTTTGGGCGGGCTTAATAATAATCATGGGATCAAGAAGCCCCGTGGGGCGCACCACTTGTTCCACCACTTGTTTTCCACTCTTTGTAAATTCATAAGAAGCAGGGGTAGCCGAAACATAAATGATTTGATCAGTTAATTTTTCATACTCCTCAAAACGAAGTGGCCTATTATCTAGGGCCGAGGGAAGGCGAAATCCATATTCTACCAAGGTGGTTTTTCTAGAACGATCTCCTTCATACATGGCTCCCAATTGAGAAACAGTAATGTGGCTCTCGTCTAAAAATAAAAGATAATCCTTGGGAAAATATTCCAACAGGCTTGGGGGCGGCTCCCCTGGCATTCTTCCAGTTAAATATCGAGAATAATTTTCAATTCCTTTACAAAATCCAATCTCCTCAATCATCTCCAAATCATACAGGGTGCGTTGTTCAATTCTTTGAGCCTCAATTAATTTATTGTGGCTTTTAAAGTGCTCAATTCTTTCTCTCAATTCATCTCTAATTCCATTCATGGCTTTTTTTAAACGCCATTCGGGAGTTACATAATGAGAACTAGGATAAATAGGCGCTCTATCTAACGTTTTAAGCCCTTTTCCCGTCAGTGGATCAAAGGCTATAATTTTATCAACCTCATCTCCAAAAAATTCCATGCGAATGGCTTCACTTTCTTCATAAGCTGGAAAAATTTCCACAACATCTCCACGAACTCTAAAAGTTCCCCGATGAAAATCGATATCGTTTCTTTCGTATTGAATTTCTACTAACTTTTCTAAAATTTCATTACGAGAAATACTCATGCCCTTTTTTACATCAACAAGCATGCCATGGTAAGCCTCAGGTGAACCCAAACCATAAATACAAGAAACACTGGCTACAATAATCACATCGTTTCTTTCTAAAAGAGAACGAGTCGCTGAATGACGCATTTTATCGATGGTTTCGTTAATGGAAGAATCTTTTTCGATGTAAGTATCTGTTCTGGGAACATAGGCCTCGGGTTGATAATAATCATAGTAGCTTACAAAATATTCTACAGCATTGTTTGGAAATAGTGCTTTAAACTCTGAGTAGAGTTGAGCTGCCAGGGTTTTATTAGGAGCAATAATGAGCGATGGCTTTTGGATTTGGCAAATCACATGAGCCATGGTGAAAGTTTTGCCAGATCCTGTAACTCCAAGAAGTGTTTGATGCTTGGTTCCAGATTGAATATTTTGAGAAAGTGCTTCTATGGCTTGTGGCTGATCCCCTTTGGGTTTAAGGGTGGTTACTATTTCAAATTTGGCCATGAAAAATTACTAACACATTTTCAAAGGTAGGGGCAACCCCCCGTGGTTGCCCTCATAACGGGCGGCCACAGGGGGCCGCCCCTACATTTTCTTATCAAGTTCATGCATGACAAAAAACATGCGCTCGAAAGCTGTAACCCAAGTCATGATGGCTACAAAAGATAAAGGCAAGAGAAAAAGATTTTCTGGAGTCAAAAGAGGATTGAAGCGAAATAAAAACCATGAAAAAAGTGGGGCAAAAATAGAACCCACACCCAGGTAAACAATGCGTTCGGGTCTTTGCATGGCTCCGCCTGTGTAGAAAATTCCAGAAGACTCTCCCTTGGCTCTCGTATAGCTTACGAGCAAAGATCCCAAAAATGCCATCAGAACAACCCACAAAACCCAGCTATTGCGAAAATAATAAATAAGCCCCATAAAGGTTAAGCCTTCTGATACCCGGTCCATCACCGAATCATAATAAGCACCCGATGCTGTTGTCTTGTTGGTTAGCCTCGCTACACGTCCATCAAACATATCAAAGGTGGCAGCAAAAATCATGAACCATCCCCCTATGCCAAAGTATCCCTGGGTAAAACTAAATCCAGAAACAGCACTCACCATAACACCCAAGGTAGTCAAGGCATTGGGGGTAAAGCCAAATTTTACAAAAAAACGAATGAAGGGATCGGTAATCCAAAACCAATAGGCTTTCATCCAACGATTAAGAAGTTTGGAAGAGTAACGGCTTTCTACCTCAGGAAGGGGTGGAAGCCGATGATAAACGGGACGAAAAATAAGAACCGTACACAACAAAAAAATGTTGAAGACTAGAAGAGGAATAAAGCTCACCCAAGGTGAATTCCCATTAAAAGCACTCATGGCATTTACACGTTAAAACCAACAACTTCTTTTGAACCACAACTTTCATGAGCTTCCCTGGCCTTGGCTGAAGCATCATAATGAGGCACATCCGGCACAACAAGTGTGTTTTCAAAGGTGTTAAGGTCTACTGGTTTATTATTGGCATAAACCACATGACGTCCATGGGCCCGGTACCATTCTCCCACTGATGCATTTTTATAGAAGTGCTCGATGATTTGTCTCCAACCAACGCCTGTATTGTAAGCACAAAAGGAAATTTCACCTTCTTGAGTACCATAGGGAATAATACATCTTTCGGTTCTGCGAAAATCATAGTTCCACAGATCCTGAAACCACATCCCGGCTACAAACATCAAAAGCCAGGTATCTTTGCGGCGCTTTGCACCTTCGCCATAGTTTCCACCAAACGAACCGCCTGTTTGCTTGTCAAATTTTTGAAAAAGATGTTTCAAGTAAAAACCTTTGGGAACAGAATTTGGATTATAGTTTCGAAGAAGTGCCAAAACCATTTGAAACTTAGAAAAACGAGGTTTTCTGGCCATATCATTAATGAGAGCAACATCTTTTAAAAAACGATCAATACGAAGAGCTTCACCCAAAGCTACTTTTTCCTTGGTTTGTTTATTAACAAAAAAAGCAGTGCCTACTCCACAATTGGGATGACAACCGCATTTTAATGAGCCCCATTCTGAATCAAGTCCCTTCATCAAATCATTAAAATCTGAAAACACACTGATGGCTGATAAAGGAAACCAATCTCTCAAAGGATCTGTAAAGCCAGTTTGAGCTTTAAAACCATGAGCCAAGTGAGAAAGAGTGTAACGTTTTTCCATTCTTTCTTCGTTCGAGATATCTTCATCCCGGCCTGTAAATGAAACAGGTTGAAAGGAAATAAAACTGATTTTATCGCTATTTTTAATCGCAAAATCAAAAATAGCTCCTACTTGGTGATCGTTAACTGTATTCACCAGGGTAACCACCAACACAACAACAACTCCTGCGTGATAAAGATTTTCGATGGCACGCAGTTTAATATCAAAAAGGTTTCCAATTTTACGATGTTCATGGTTTTCGTTACCCACTCCATCAAATTGAAGATAGGCAATACGCAAACCTGCATCATAAGCTTGTTTTGCAAACTCAGTATCCTGGGCAAAACGAATTCCATTGGTGGCACATTGAACTGAAAAGTAACCAACTTCTTTGGCATACTTAATGGCATCAATAAAAATGGGAGAAATCGTTGGTTCGCCACCTGAAAACTGAACAGAGAGTTGGCGCTTGGGCTTAATGGAAACTGCATTATTGAGAATTTGTTTTACCTCTTGCATTTCCAACTCGTGCACATAACCAACCTGGTTGGCATCCATAAAACAGGGCTCACACATCATGTTGCAACGATTGGTGAGATCAACAGTTAAAACCGCCCCTCTTCCATATTTCACTGAAGAAGTGCCATGATTTCGAAGTGTACGATCGGGTGCAAAGTAATCGCTGCCTGGATAAAGATCTTCCATCCTTTGTAAAAACTTGGGATCAATGGCCATCACATCTTCAAAGTGGCCATGCTTTACACAATCTTTCACCATCATAATTTTTCCATCTTTTTCTAAAATGGTTGCCTTGATTTCACCAGGCTTGCCTTCTCTTAAAATTTCTTTATCAATTTTACCCGAAAGAATATCTGCACGTACTTCTTTAACGCATTCGGGACAAAGTGAATCGGTTTCTCTGGGCCAACCCAATGTAGGTTTTACTTTTTCATGACTTTTTAGCATGGGACGATCGGCCCACTTGGGCGTTACTGTTTTTCCTTCAGGAAAAACACGATTAAAAGATTGAATTACAGGCCAAAGAAGCTTGGCCGTTCTCACTAAGGTTTTATCAATGAAATGACTCATTTTTTTATTCCTCCATACCAACGTTTACAAAGTTTTAAACGTTCTAAATACATGAATTTAAAAGACTTTTTTAAGTAAGTTCCTTTTAAAAGATAGGGCCTGATCTGTCAAACAAAATTTGACAACAAAATTTGATACTCTCTAGGTTGTGAGGCCAGGGTGGAGTGTTTCTTGAGGAGCGAGGACTGTCTGACGAGCAACAGCGAGGAGTTCCGCAGGGACGAAAGAAATACTCCACCCTGGCTCTAGAAATGATTTTTATTTTACGATCTTTTCAAAATGGGTTTTAAAAGAGAGGTATCAAGGTTTGTTCCTGCGTAGATGGCTTCGATCAAAACATTAGCACCTTCGTAAAAGGAACGTACAGCATCAAGGCGTGCTTTCATAAATCTCACCTTGGTTTCAGTATCGGGATCAAGGTTTTTATCATCAATTTCTTTTACCAAGGAAGAAGAATCCAAAATCATATCGAGGCTATCATGAATATTACGTCTGATTTTTTCAAAAAATTCCTGGATAATTTTACTAGGGACTGCAGCTACAGCTACATAATAATCTTTGCGTGTTCCCTTCACCCATACTTTTTTAACCAATTGGTAATCTTCTAAAATACGAATGTTAATACTTACATTTCCCTTAGAAACTCCAAGTTCGGTTACAATATCATCGAGGGAGAGTGCTTCGGGTGACAGGTAGAGCAAAGCATAAATTTGTCCACACACGCGATTTAAAATTCCCAAAAGCGAAACTGCAATACGACCCGACCCTTCAATAAAATTAGCTTGAGCCTCAAGAAGTTTTTCGGATGAATTTTTTTTTATTTTTAATTTTGTATCCATTTTTCTTTTTGATAATTTTTAGCTAATTCACAATAATGAGCTGCCGAGGCTCTTAAAAATTGAAGCTCCTCCTCACTTAAGGGACGTTTAACACGAGCAGGGCTTCCCAAAGCTAGTGATTTGCCGGGAATAACAGTACCAGGGCTCACAAGGGAGCCAGCTCCAATAAAGCAATCATCTTCGATAACAGCATTATCGAGAATAATAGAACCCATTCCAATAAGGCAACGATTTCCAATTTGACAACCATGCACAACCACACGATGTCCAATGGTAACAAAGTCTCCAATGATGATAGGAGCCGGTTTTGCAGATTCTTTTGTTGTAACATGCACCATGGTTAAATCCTGAATATTTGTTTTACTGCCTATGCGAATAGAATGTACATCTCCACGAATAACTGCCCCAAACCAAACAGAACAATCCTCACCTAAAACCACATCACCAATCACCATGGCATTGGGAGCAATAAAAGTGCCCTTGCCGATTTTTGGACTGATATCTTTAAAACTGGTAATCATACATAATGCGGGTCCTGTCACTGGGGAAACCTTTTTAATGCTCGCGCTCGTTACCGCTGCGCGTTAAAAAGGTTTCCCCGTGCCACCCGCAATTCCCTACATCTTATATTTCCCAAAATCTTCGGGGGCAAGGCTTTCTAAAATTTCAGCCCATTTTTGTTCTTTCATTTCCCCTTCGTCAAGTTTTTTAGAAAGATCAACACGTCTTGATTTTTCTAAAACTTTTTTGGAAACAAAAATAGGAGCCTGGGTTCTTAAGGCAATGGCAATGGCATCCGATGGTCTGCTATCGAGATCAATTTTTTTGTCATCACGAGAAAGATAAACACGGGCAAAAAAAGTATTATCTGTTAAATCGTTAATTTCTACTCGATCTACCTTGATACCATAAGAATCCATGATCCGTTTCATCAGATCGTGAGTCATGGGTCTAGCTAACTCAATTTTTTCAAGCTCTGTTGCAATAGACGAAGCTTCAATTAAACCAATCCAAATTGGAAGAGCTGTAGCCTCAGTTGCATCTTTCAAAATAATAATTGGCATATTTGTGAAAGGATCAATTGTAAGTCCTGTCACCTTCACTCGAATGAATTCGTCTGAATCCTGTGGATTCATTAAAAACCTCCCCCATCAAAGAAAAATGATTTGCTTTGATAACTTTTACATCGATATACTTTCCGGTCAAATCTTCTTTTACACTTTCTTTTTCCTGTGGAAAATGCACAATTTTATTGGACCTGCTTCTTCCTGCCCAATTCATTTTTAAAGCATCAAAACTTTCGACTAACACTTCTTCGACTTTTCCTTCTCTTGCTTTATTTTTTTCTAACGCAATTTGTTTTTGTCTAGTTTGAAGTATATCCAAACGATGTTTTTTTTCTGCCACACTTAAACGATCGGGCATGCGAGCAGCTGCTGTGCCTGGTCTTTCGGAATAAGCAAAACAAAAACTCATGTCAAAACCAACTTGGTTTAAAAGAGAAATAGTTTCTTCAAATTCTTCTTCTGTTTCTGAAGGAAATCCCACAATAAAATCGGTGGTAAAAGCCATGTTTGATTTTATCTCTTTTAACTGCTGGATAATTTCCAAATAATGCTCCCGTGTATATTGACGACGCATGTCTTTTAACACGCGATTAGAACCAGATTGAACGGGAAGATGAAAAGAAGGACATAAAATAGTAAGCTCACCAAAAAGTTTAATTAAATCACTCCCCACATCCTTGGGATGTGATGTGGTAAAACGAAGCCTTTCTAAATTTGTTTGATTAGCAATTTCTTGTAGCAGTTCTGAAAATTGAAGTTCTCCCCGATCTTTTAAACCATAGGAATTTACATTTTGTCCCAAGAGAGTTACCTCTTTAACACCCATACCAACAAGGGCTTTGATTTCCTGGATGATTTCCTGACTTGGTCTGGAAACCTCACGGCCTCTAACACGGGGAACAATGCAAAAAGAACAAACATTGTCGCAACCCTTTTGAATATTAACAAAGGCTTTAATACGGCTTTCTTCCTCATGGGGATTTACCAAATTAATAAACTCAAAATCTTTTTGAGAACTAAACTGGGTATTTAAAATGCGAACTTTTTCATTTTTAGTTTTTTCTTGTTTGGCTTTTGCAATCATTTCAGGCAAATTTTTAATGGCATCGGGGCCAAAAACCAAATCGATAAAAGGAAAACGTTTAAAAAGATTTTCTTTTTCTTGCTGAGCCACGCAACCACATACCCCCACTAACAGTTGGGGATTATCTTCAAGCCGTTGGCGCACACGCCCCAGATCACTAAACACCTTTTGCACAGCTTTTTCACGAATGCTGCAGGTAACAAATAAAACAAGATCGGCTTCCCCATCGTCCTTGGTTTCAAGATAGCCTTGACGAGAAAGCAGACCCTTCATGTGCAACGAATCTTGCTCATTCATTTGGCAACCATAAGTTTTAATGAGGGCTTTCACAGGTTTTTAAAAGGTTTCATCAACCTTGATGTGATCGAGTATTTTTTCGACTTCTACACCTAAATCAACTTCACCCATCACATCAGAGTAATCGTCATTAGCGCAGTATTCGTCAGCCCGTTCTTGAAAACGGGAGGCATGTTTTAAATCGTGCTTAATGGTTTCTACATAGCTATCGGGATGCTTTTTCATGATATGCTCAACATACTTGTTGAGATTTTCAGCAGCTTTTTTCTTTTGTTGTTCGCGGATTTTTTTCCAGTTTTTAAGGTAGTGAAGACGGCAGTAGCCAAGGGTGGTTCCCACATTACGACAATCCTTCATTTTACAAAGCTTCAGTGCTTTTTTGGCCATGTTAAGAAAAGGAGAAGACCTATCATATTAAGGACTTACAACCCTGCCCTCTATTCTTTGTAAAGGACAATTGAAAGATTGTCAAGGTTCTAAGCTTTATTAGGCAGTGCCACTCTCTTTGCCACCCTTCACATCATTTTTTACTTCAACACCAACTTTGGCTGCTCCTTTTGCAGTTTCACCAGCAGTCATGGCAGCTTGTGCGTCTTGACCACGCTTACTAGATGCAGCGGTACTTAAAACACCACCGGCAATTCCTCCAGCGGCTTGGGTATAGGTAATACCTTTTTGAACTTTTTTAACTGTTTTGGCGTTTTTAGCAAGTTTGGCTGCTTTTTCAGGACTAACTTCCTTTGCTTTATCAGCACTTTTAGCACCTTTGGTTGCATCAGCAACTTTTGTAGCGCCACCAGCATCTTCGGCGCCTTTAGCTCCCTTGGCAACGGCATCGGCCCCTTCGGCACCATCTGCCACAGCTTCGGCACCTTCAGCTCCTTGAGTTACTGTACCAGCACCCTCGGCACCATCAGCTACAGTACTTACTCCCTGAACTCCTTCGGTAACAGCATCAGCACCTTGGGCTCCTTCGGCAACTGTTCCTGCAGCTTCTGCACCTTCGGCTACAGTAGCAGCTGTTTCAGCACCTTCAGCCACGGTTTCAGCTGTTTCAGCAACTTTAGCCACGGTTTCAGCTGTTTCAGCAACTTCAACTACGGTTTCAGTAGTTTCAGCAACTTTAACAGCAGTGTCAGCACCTTTAATTGCAGTTGAAGTGCCTGTAGTTGCAGCACTTGCACCCGGCACCCAACAAAGGGCTAAAGAAGCTACATCAAGCGCCAAACAAGCACCTTGTGTTACATCGCCTGCAGTATCCAATTCGTTGGCAGCATTTTCATTTCCAGCCTCCCAGTCTTTATCCATTTGTACTTTTTGTTCGGCAGCACTTACCGTCACATCACGCTCATCTCTGGGTTGATCAACAGCAGTTTGATCACCACTAATTGTTCTAATTGTTCCTGAATCGGCCATAAAAACTCCTTATTTAAAAATTTTTAAGAATTTAAATCTGACTCCACACTCACCACCCCCGCATCAGAAGGGGAACTATTTGCATCTTCGGGAGGGATTCCTTCTTCAGCTCCGCTGCCATTTTGTTCGGGCTGTAAAAGTTGTTCCTTCATAAAGGCATCATTTTGATCTTCTCCTTCAAAAACAGCCCGTCTTCCTGCGCTATTCTGTTCTTCTACTTCCCTTTGAGCCTCTTCTGCCTTAGTTCCCTTATCAATTTGATCCCCTCCAGCGATACCACAAATTGCGCTTATAATACCTAAAACAGCGGCGAGAGGGGGAATTTCAATGGCAATAATGGCTGCAATACCAAAACCTACTGCTACTCCTGTTAGGGCATAACCAGCATCTTTATTTCCAGATCCCGCAGCTTTAATACGATCTTCGGCACCTGCGTCTTCATCAGCCAATGTTTTTTCCTTGGCATCCACAGAACGAGTATCAGTCATCGTGGCTGCAATTTCATTTCCATCAACTTGCTCTATCCCCGTATCTTCGCTAGAATCTCCTCGAAGAGAATCAAGCTCGTCCCCACCAGCCGTAGAAGCTGTACCTGCACTTAAGGCCTGATTTCTGGTAGCACGACCACTGGAACTAGAAGTGTAAGTAGAAGTACTTTGATTGGGGCTAGACCCTTCAGAAGCACTACCAGTAGAACTCGTTCCATTTGTTGTTGTGCTATTTGCAGTTTCTACCATAAATCTCCTCACCCTTATTCTCGGCTATCCACCCCCTAAAGTTTCTTCAGGGGTCTGTACCCCCCAATAATGAACGAAAAATACTTACTCCAATAGTAGCATGTCCGAAACAAATCCGAAATAGCTCTTTCATATTTTTAACTATTTGATTTTATATGTCATTTTTTTGACTTTTTCAAAAAAAGATTGATATCTTTGGGTAATTGTTTTAAAAAGCTCACCTCTGGAGGCTTTTATGGCTTATGCATGTGAACTAACAGGTAAAAGAAAACTAAAAGGACATCGAGTGTCTCATGCCAATAATAAAACCATTCATTATCAAATGCCCAACATTCAAGTGCGTACTTTTTTTCTGCCCGAACTTAAATCGAGAGTGCGAGTTAAAGTTTCTACATCAGCTTTAAGAACAGTAACTAAATTAGGAGGACTCTCTCTTTTTTTAGTAAAAGCAAATCCTACACAACTTTCAGTACGTCTTCAAAAAATTCGTTCCACACTTTTGCAAAAAGGTTTTAAAAATTAAGTGCTGTGAAAAACCTGGGTGTCTTTTTTTTCTTTCTCCTCATCGGATGTTACCATCCCTCTGAAGTTGTTAATTTACCAAAAACAAATCTTGTTCATCCACGCACCTTATTTGTAGCCCTTGATGGAATTGATTATGAGCTTGTAAAAGAATTAAAAAACGAAGGTGCTTTTCAAATTTTTGAAAATCCCATTCCACTTATTTCCACCTTCCCTTCGGCAACCACCATTGGCTTTACAGGAATTTTCCAACCGTTAAACGTGGGAGCTGTTCCAGGTTACGAGTCTCGTTTTTACACTCCTGAAAAAAATAAAATTATGGGTGGAACACCCTTTGATGTTTACGACATTCCCATTCGTTATAAATATTACTTCGATGAGTTTCGCCATAAAATGTTTGAAAAAGCCATGATGTATTCGCTTCCTGGCCTTGCGGCTAAAGGAGATCTCATTCGTACCAAAAAAGCTTTGTTTGCCTCCAACAAACCTATTGTGATGACTTATATAGGAGGAACCGATGGCTTAGCCCATCTTTCAGGTCGCTTGCGAACTAAAAGATACCTTCGCTATTTTGATACTTATTTAACCAAACTCAAAAAAAAATATGAGGAAAAAAGAAACGAACCTCTTCGTATTATCGTCTATTCAGATCATGGATTTCATCATCAAAAACCCAAAACTGTCTCCAACGAGGAAATAAAAAAGAACCTCAAAAAAGTAGGACTCCATTTAGATACAAAACAAAAATCCCTTTATGAAATTATTACTGTTAAGTATGGCCTTCTCAGTTCTGGTGTGTTTTTCACACCAAAGGAAAATCGTAAGAGAGCGGCTTTGGCTGTTTGTGAGGTTAAAGGTATTGATCTTGTATTTTGGAATGATGAAAAAAATCATTCTATCTGGATGTGTAATTCTAGGGGAGAAAGCGCTCGTTTAGATTATCAATCTCAAAAAATATCTCGCTACGTAGTCCTTAAAGGAGATCCTCTTCACTACTTACCCCTTCTTAAAAAACAAGGCTTGGGTCAATCGTGGATTTCTGAAAAAACCTGGCTCACCCTTACTAATCATCAAGAATATCCTGATGCTCCTTATCGTCTCTACGATGCTTTTTTTAATTTAGTGGAAAATAAGGCCGGTGTTATGTTTAGCACACAAAAAGATTATCAGTTTGGAAGTTTTGCAGCACGATTTGGAAGTCTTTTAAAACCAGGAGGACATAAGGGAACTCATGGCGGACTTTTTTGGGAAAGCTCAGCGGGAATTGCGATGGTAAGTAAAAATTCCCAAAAAAAATTACCCACCGTTTTACGATACGATGAACTTTTTCCTTTTTTTATCCCAGAAGTTACAAATCATTTAAAAAATCACAAAATAAATTTTTTTCATTGAAAAAAATGTGGCAGGGGGCGGAATTGAACCGCCGACCAAGGGCTTATGAGTCCCCTGCTCTACCCCTGAGCTACCCTGCCAAATGCTTTAAGCAACCTCTGTGATTTTACCACCTCGGCCAGATTTAGCTTTTGCTAAATCTGCCCCCTTCGCTACCCTGCCAAATGCTTTAAGGGCTTGTTGAAAAATGTAGTTTTCCACTAATTCTGTCATTCCCGCGGAGGCGGGAATCCAGTCTTTTCAATAAGTTCTGGATCCCTGCCTTCGCAGGGATGACAGAGGAATGACATTCTTCAACAGACCCTTTAAGCAACCTCTGTGATTTTACCACCTCGGCCAGATTTAGCTTTTGCTAAATCTGCCCCCTTCGCTACCCTGCCATTTAAAACGTTGGTTTGATGACCATAATCAAACTATCTTGTTTTTTAAGGGTATCCACATAACCCTTATCGCGCAAAAGAAAAGTTGCCAAAATTTCTTCGCTTCCATCATGATCCCAATCCACTAAGGTAAAATCGGTAATGGCTCCATCAAAATGAACTGAACTCCAATTTTCTTGAAAACCATACCCTGTCCAAACCAGCCTTGCTAGAGAACTACTTCGAACAGAAGGAACAGCACCTACAACGTTTTTAAGATACCCCTCATTTCTTGGAAGATAAACACATAATTCACTACGCGTGCGTAACAAGGATTTACTGGGCAGTTGAGGTCCCATAGATACTCCCTCTTCAAAAGGCCTATTTTCTAAGAGAGGAAGTTGGCCTTTTCCTACAACTTCAAAGTGCAAAGGAACATAAAAACGATGATTGGTAACCTGATTCATCATATCCTTCACGGGTAAGTTAAAATAAGTAACCCTGCCCCCATATTCTTGCCCGCTTTTCCAAGTAGACTTCCACTTTCCTTCCTGCATCTGGTAATGAACCAAAATACCCGTAGGACTTAAAGCTAAAAACCCATCTAATTTTTCAGTACTCTTGGGAAAACCCGACACATCATAAAGAGAAGGTTGCTCCCCCGCCCATTGCCCTGGAAGACGAATAGAATCTTGAGCAATAAGCTTTCCATTTTGCCCCTTCGGTGCTTGCCAAACCATGCGGAAAAAAGGCCCGCTAAAATCCCCTGCACCAAGGCGGTTTTGTGATAATAAAATTTTTTCCCCATTCCATAAAACAACATTGAGATAAGCCGATAAATTGCCCTTCTCAAAATATTTTCCATCGGTCAAACTAACCACTAAAGAAGTAACCCTTCCCAGGTAAAAACCTGTCAGTAACACCTCATCTAAACCATCACCATCCACATCAAAGGCAGAAACCTTCATCCATTGTGCTTTTGATTTATTGTTATATTCAAATGATTTAATAAGTGTTTCTTCGTGTTTTTCATAAAGAATCAAGCCATCGGGGTGAATTACCACTAAATCATGGCGATTGGGCGTGATAAAATGGCCTAAAGTTAACCCAATAAGGGTTTTTGGGATACGGTCGGAAGACCAAAGGGTAGAAGGAAAATAGGCAAAACTCTCCCCTACTACCCCTAAAAAGGAGAAGAAAAATAGGAGGTTTAAAACAAAAATAGGCCTTTTAATCATAAAAACCCTGTAAAATCCTATGCTTCATACCAAATCCCTCCCAAATGAGCAAAAAAATAATCCTTTAGGCATAGAAAAAAAATATGCTAAAATAAATACTTAAGAACCCAAGGGTTATTTTGGGGGTTATAGACCTCAAAACAACTTTAAGGGGGTTTGTATCCGATAATTATCTTGGAGTAAAAGATGGTAGACAATACACAAGCAACAACAGGAGCCCAAACAGCGGGAAGCACAGAAGCTGCCCCAGATGATGGCAATCCCTATCCAGATGCCATGGAAAGCGATCCTTCAAACACAAGTCGCTCCATTATTGACAGCTTAAATACCTATGGCCGGGACATGAATAGTCCCGAAAATAGTGCTATTGCCAAACATATTTATGATCAAACTCCAGAAGGACAAATTGGAAATCAATTTTCAGAGGAAGGATTTTTTACCTACTACAGCGAAACCCACCCTACTGAACTCAAAGAAAGCGGGGCCGAAAGAGCCTCACAAAATCCTGATCTGGCTACCTTTGTTATTAATGGGGGTGAATGGTCTGATTTTGATCAAGCAAGTGCAGGTTACAATGTAGGTGATCCAGAGAAAGGCATTATGGATCCTGAAGGGGAATTGGTGGCCTACAGTGAATCGGAGGCTGAGTTAGAAATGCAAACCCTGGCTTTTAGTCAATCGGGTTCTGCTACAGTTGATGCAGCAAGTATGGAGGATGAAAGCAACTCTGAAACCGAGGATCCCTATGGGGGTCTTATGAGTTCAGAATTTATGCCAACCAACCGAACGAAAGGATAAATTATGGGTAGCGGTTATAATGAGTCTTACGTCACGGCCACCAGAGACCAGAGCACGGCCAATCAAGCGATTGCTGAAAATGCTGATGCAACCGATTATGATATTGCCAAGCTGCAATCTGATGCGGTTGTTCAGCAAGCCAAGTATGATTACATGGCCAGAATTTATGAGGCTGATAAAAACTATCAAATCCAGATGGAAGCTTTGCGTGTACGTGAAAAAGAAGCTGAATTGCAATTTAAGGTTGATTGGAAAAATGCTGAAAATGATAGTATTAGAGCAGAAGCTTCAATGCGAAGTGCCGATGCCGATTATCTTGAGGCCACTGCAGAATTAACTGAGGCAGAAAGTGAAGCTGAAATTGATGCGCTGCAGGCAGCACCTTCTAGTTCGATGTCGGGGCATTGGTACGGATAATTAAAGGGGGAAGGGCATGGAAGACATTAAAGATCCAATGGAGTTTATTTGGGACAAGGTTCCCAAAAATAAACAGGGAGCTATTCACTATTTACCAGGTGATATCCCCTATCTTTATCGCAATGGTTTTGTTGATTCTACCCGTTACACTTACGACCAGTGGAAAAAAGCCTTTGAAGATTGCAAACAAGACGATGATTCCTACATCGTTAATAAAAATAAATTTTTATCTCTCAGAACATATCGCTATAATGGTCCTGTCTTTGAACCCTTCGATTCTAACCGAGTACGTGAAGGCGAATGGACGGATGAACAACTTAAAAAACTCTTCACCTTAAGTATTAAAGTTTCTTCTACCATCACCGAAGAAATTTTTTGGAACTCGGTTTCTGCCCTTAAAAAACAAGGTCTTGTTAAAAACGGTAATCTCTTGGTGAACAAGACGGTTAAAACCCAACTGGGGTATTTGATCGAACGCTTCCCCTCCCCCAGACGCCGCTTGGAAAAAGAAGTATCCAGACTACGAGAAGAAAGAGAAACACAGGTGAGAAACACGGCTAAAAATAGAAATGCCAGCGGTTATGTTATTGGAAAATTATCGAGTGAAGATAAAATGGAAAAGTTTCAAAAAATGCAATCAAGCGGACCTCAAAAAACTACCATTCCTCAACCTGCAACAAGTGAAACCATCGATTTAAAAAAACTCAAAAAACCATCCGGAAGAATTTCTGGGTAAGTATCTTTTGTCCTTAATGTCATCACGAACATCTCAACCAGAAAGTCATACATGGACCCGCCCGTTTGCAAGAGGAAAGTTTTTGAATAGGAATGGTTTGG
>MGRJ01000011.1 GCA_001798135.1 Deltaproteobacteria bacterium RIFCSPHIGHO2_02_FULL_40_28
CACAGAATCACCCTCTCCCTAACCCTCCCCCCTCAAGGGGGAGGGGATAAGAAAATAAACATAACTGTCCTAAAAGTGTTTAGTTAATACAAAAAAATGACAGGGTTAATTAGCGCAATCAAATTCAGGCAAATTGGTAATAACATCCCTGTTACCATCAATTAAAATCCATCCACCAACAACGGGGGTTTTGTCACCTGTGGGTGCACCCAGAAGAGCAATGATAATTTCAGGAAGACCATTTCCATCAAGATCCCCATAATGGACTTCATATTTTTTAGCAGCTGGATTTAAGAGACCTTCACGGATGGTTTCGGTATGGCCATCACCAAAAACTTGTTCTATTTTGATTTGCCAGTTTCTACCCGTATCCATTGTGATAGGTGAAAGAGAAAGCTTGTAACTGATGTCGGTGCCATTTTGATTGATGGAAAAGCTGCTTGCATGAGAGGCTTCTGTTACTGTTGGGGTTATAGGGTACAAGCCTGGCACTGGAGCTTCTTGTGGAACTGCAGGGATCTCTGTTTGAGGGAGAGCCAAAGGCAGAGCCGCCAAACTAGAAGCTAAAGACTCACTGGGTTTTACTAAACACGTTATATTCGCCATAGGTACCTCCATTATCTAAGATTATCGGTTAATTGTTAATTTAGTTGCTGGCTAACTGTTTTAGAAGGGCAAAGCAATACAAAATGACACATTGCATCAAAAAAGAAAAACCGCCACTTCGAGTGAAATGGCGGCTTGCTTAAAATTCAAAGATGGATCCCCGTCCCCCGCCTACGTGGGGGCAAGTTTACAAACACGGGGATGACAAGCTCAGAGTTATTTCACTACAAGGGCTGTGCAATCGGTTGTATCAAAAAGGTGTTCTTTAGTGGCAATACCAACGACTCGTTTAGGGAGGCTAACCTGAGTAGTATAGGCATTTTCTTTGCCCATATTTTGGATAGTTCTTGTTTTGCCTGTTGTTGGATTTAAACAAATGGCACTCACTTCAACTGCAGAATCTCTTTTTTCACCGCCGTCGGTTACTTTATCTTTCCAGGTTACTCCAGTTAAAATTTCAGTTTTATGACAAACTGAATTGATTCTTTTTTCCTGGCTAAAATCATCATTATCAACGGCATCATTTCCCTTAGAAATACTGCGGCACACGGCAGAGAGAGCATCTACCGTATTGTGATGGGTATGACGTGCATAATGAACGCCCTGTACACGGTATCCTTCTTCACAACAGCTTACATGCCAGGTAGACCTGGGATTTTCAGAGCAGTCGTTGTTTGTGAGGATGGTTCCACCGCAAGCCTCCATTTTGGAGGTGCGGAAGGTCTCGTTGGCGGCAGCAGCATATGACAATTGAGGCAACATGAAAAGCGTTGCCGATATAAGAACAAATAAAACACGAAGCATAATTTCTCCTTTTTTATGGTTTACTTTACGTCTAATAATTGGATATCAAAAATAAGTTCGGCATTGGGGGGAATAGTTGGTGGTGCGCCCATAGGCCCATAGGCTAGCGTAGCTGGAATAATAAGCTGTCTTTTGCCACCAGCCTTCATACCAAGAATCCCTTCATCCCAACCCTTAATGACCCGGCCAACCCCAATCAAAAATTCAAAGGGTTCGGCTCGCTCTAAAGAGCTATCAAATTGTTTCCCTTTTTTTCCTCCCTGGCTTAACCAGCCCGTGTAATGCACCACAGCGGTTTTCCCAGCTAAGGCCTCTATACCAGTGCCCATGAGTTGATCGGTGTACTTGAGTCCAGAAGGGGTAGTCATCGGGGTGCCTGCCGAGTAAACTTGAAAACTAGATATACACAAGATGGAAAACAAGAGAGCAAAAGTTAGGTTTTTCATGGCCATGAAAGATAGTGACTTTTACAGAGTTAGTCTATAGGTTTTTTGAGATATTTTCTGTATTGCATTTGAGGTAGGGTTATGGTTATACTTAAATACTGGAATGCTCTTAAGTTTTGCAGCGAGTCATTGTAAGCCGTCCTCATTAAGACCCTTCATTGTTATCCCTGCCTTGAGGCTTTTCATATTAAACATAAGGAGTATATTGTGAGTAAGAAACTATATGTGGGGAGTCTCCCCTATTCTGTTGATGACACTCAATTGCAGGAGCTTTTTGCCAAGTTTGGACAAGTCTCTTCTGCAAAGGTTATTCGGGACAAGTTTTCAGGACAATCGAAGGGATTCGGTTTTGTGGAATTTGCATCGGATGAAGAAGGCCAAAAGGCCATGGAAGGCATGAACGGCCAAGACCTTGGTGGAAGAAGCATCAAGGTAAACGAAGCCAAACCCATGGAGCCTCGTGAAGGCCGTGGTGGTGGTGGCGGCGGATATGGCGGCGGTGGTCGCGGTGGCCGTGGTGGCGGTGGCGGTCGTGGTGGCTTCCAACGCAATTCCTATTAATTTCTAGTAGGAAATAAAATTAAAAAAACCCTCCTCGCAAAACGGGGAGGGTTTTTTATTTGGTAAACAGTTTGTTATTTTGGATAATTAGAGGGTTATGAGTCAAGTTCGCTTTTCCAGCGTTTCATAAAGCCTTTAATATCTTTTTTGGCTTGACTAAACTCTTCTTGGAATTGATTTTTTACTTCTTTTAGATCTGCTTGGAGTACTTTAACTTCTGCAGTTAATTCTTCAATACGTGTTTTATCATCTGGAGATGCCTTTTTCCATTTTTGTCTTAAGGCCCTAATTTCTAATTGGGCGCCCTTAATTTCTTGTTTAATTTCTTCAGTTTCATCTCTCAAATCTTTAAGGTGGGTAATCAGTTCACCTACTTGATCTTTTTCTTCCTGATAGGTTCCCTCACTTGAAGGTTGTTGTTCAACGGGAGGTTGTTCAGGTATGGGTTCTTCTGTTGCAGGTGTTTCTCCATTTATTTTCTTTTCATCATAAGCAATAACTGCAATGGCCACATCTTCAAATTTAGAAATAATTTCTTTACGCTCATTTTTGGCCTCATCATCTTTTAAATCAGGGACACCGTCTTTATTTTTATCACTTTGTTCTAAGGGATTGCTTGCTGGCCTTGCTATTCCATTGTCATCATCAATACTCACAACTCCCAAGTCGATAAAGGGGATATCGTCAGCAGCATAAAAAATACCTGTAAAAGATTCGTCACTATCATCTGCTGGAAAGGTCAATAAGTAGCTTGTATTTTCCGTTGGTTCTAGTTTGAGAGAGTAATAAGTTCCTGTTGGAAGAGGGATACTGAAAACGCCAGATTCTTCACTCTCACTCACATAAATGGTTCCTTCAGCGTCTTCGGCAACCACATAGGCATTGGCACTGGTTTCTCCGCTTACTTCAAGGTTACCAAAACCAGGAATGGGTCTGGTTGCAGGGTTACCTCCCAAGGCTTCTATATCGCTGCCCGGACCACCTCCACAGTGAGTTAAAAATCCAAGACTTCCTGCGAGGATAAGGGTAAATAATAAATCTGTGCGAACAAACTTCTTCAATTGGACCCCCTAAATTTTTACTATCTGATACCTTAATGAGCAAGACTCATGCCAAATGAATATATAGTAATTTCAAATAGTTATAACTTGTCAAAAGGGGGAAATGGGAAAAAAAAGCACATTTTGTGTCACTTTTTGACACATATACATCCTTATAGGGCTTGTTGAAAAATGTAGTTTTCCACTAATTCTGTCATTCCCGCGGAGGCGGGAATCCAGTCTTTTCAATAAGTTCTGGATCCCTGCCTTCGCAGGGATGACAGAGGGGAAACATTTTTCAACGGACCCATATAATAAAAACATTACTTCTTCTGGATATGGTAGCGTTTTAAAAGCCTAGAAAGATGTGTTCTTTGCATTTGGAGATGCTCGGCTGTTTTGGTTACTTGTCCCCCGTATTTTTTTAGTATTCTTAAAATTTGTTCTTTTTCAAATTCTTGTTTGGCTTCTGCTAGGCTTAAATCTCTTTGATCAATGGCTTCCCTTAAAAATTCATTTTTTGCATCTAATGTAGGAATATTTTTTTCTACATGAGGCTGAGTGATGAACTCGCGTTTTTTAGAAATAATTTCTGGTGTAATGGTACCATTTTCAGCAAGAAGACAAAGGGTATAAATGGTATTTTCCAATTCTCTTACGTTTCCTGGCCAATTATGGTTAGCTAAAATGTTGAGAGTTTCTGGTGTGATTTTAATTTTTACTCCCTCATTTTCTGAGGCAAATTTTTTAAGAAAATTATCTATTAAAAGTGGCATATCTTCTTTGCGATCACGCAGTGGTGGAATTAAAATGTTGGCTACATTAAGGCGGTAGTAGAGATCTTCCCTAAAACTTCCTCCTTTTTTGATTTCTTCTTTTAAGTTTTTATTTGTGGCTGAAATCAGACGTACATCTATTTTTTTAGTTTTATTACTTCCAATGGCGCGGATTTCTCCTTCTTGGATGGCTCGAAGTAATTTAACCTGCATAGCCAGAGGCATATCTCCAATTTCATCCAAAAATAAAGTGCCCCCATCGGCATGCTCAAAAAGTCCCACTTTGTTTTCAGTAGCGCCTGTAAACGATCCACGAACGTGACCAAATAATTCTGATTCCAAAAGATTTTCTGGGATAGCGCTGCAATTAACACTCACTAAATGTTTGTCTTTTCTTTTACTGTTGTAATGGATAATTTTTGCAATCATCTCTTTTCCCGTGCCGCTTTCTCCTTCAATGAGTACAGGAACAGAAGTATCAATAATTTTATCTAAGAGAGAGAATATTTTGAGTGTGTTAGGGGATAAACCAATAAAATTTTGATACGAGTATTTAAAACGGAGTTCCCTTTCTTGCCTCACTAAGGTTTTTTGGACTTGATCAAGTTTATCAGTTGTTTTTTGGAAAACCTTTGCATTATGAATGGCAATACCTATTTGATCGGCCAAGGCCTCTAGGTAAGGCAAGTTATCGCGCGAGAGTTGTTGTGATTTAAGTGTAGAATCAAGGTAAACTGCTCCCATCACTTGGCCGCGAAAAATAAAGGGCAAAATCACAATAGAACGAAGTTTAAGTTTATGAACGCTATGAGTATTGACAAAACGCTCATCTCCCAGGGCATCAATGGTAATGAGGGGTTTTCGATCTTGCAGCACTTTGTTGGTTAATGTCCAACTAATCATATCGGGGTTATCTAGCGTTACAAGACGTTGTGAATCCATTTTGTGGGTATAAGAGATTCTTGCTTCCTCTTCGCCTAAAATAACAAATCCGCGATCTGTGTGTGTTACTTCCATCATGAAATGCAGAATTTTTTTAACCAACATATTGATGTTGAGCTCGCTCATAACTTCTCTGGTTGTTTCTAAAATGCGGTTTAAGAGGAAAGATTGAGAATGCTTATGAGTGTCAATTTGTGGTCTTTGACGATAAAAGAAAAAGAAATGTTCGCGGTAATCTGCAGGTAGTTTTTTATCACAAAATTTTAAAAGATCGTTTAAATATTCGATGAGAATTTCATAATCCTCATATTTTTTATTTTTTTCACAAAGCCTGGAAGCTCGCACAATATTATCAAGGGCAAATTCGATATCTCCCAGGTTGGTTATTTCTTTTAAATTGGCAACAAGTGAGCTTATTTCAAAAGTTTCAGATTTTTTTGAGAGTTCATTTTGTTTTTCTAAAATTGCTAATCTTTTTTGAACTAATGGATCCTTTTGTTTTTCCAAAAAATCATTTGTTTTTTTAATAAGCTCTAAAATTTGGTCAGAGTCCTCAGTATCCAGGGATAATTCAATTTGACTAATGAGCAAATCTCCCATTTCAGATGAAGTAAAATTTTCTTCTAAGAGTTCTTCAGCCTTTTTTAAAAGAAGCAGGGCTCGGGTATGGTTTTTTATTTTTTTCTCTAAATCAGATTCTAGCAGGCAGGCATAAAGTTCTAAATGACGATTTGGAAAATTAAGGATAAATTTTTGCGCTTCTTCAATTAAGGCTCTTGATTTATCGAGGTGGCCTAAAAATCGATAGAGACCAGCCAAATTAAGGGCTACTCTTGTTTGTTCCAATTGATTCCCACATAAATCAAAAATTCTTTTTGCTTTTTCATAACACTTTAAGGCTTCTACCCAATTATTTTTTACCAAGTGAGCATTAGCTAAATTCATGAGTGACAAAGCTTCTAGTTGTACAACACCTGCACGCCCAGCTGCTTGGTAGGCTTTCTCAAAGTGATTAATGGCTTGTGCGATTTGCCTTCCAAATAAAAGAAAGTTACCCAAGTGATTAGACCAAAGACTTAAAGACTCATCATTTTTTTCATTTTTTGCTTTTTGAATAGCGGTATCTAATTCTTTTTGAGCTAATTCAATTTTACCCAAATGGTAATTGGCTGTTGCTGTCAGCAAAATTACTTTTTGTTGATTAACATTTTTTTCTTTAAGATCTGTTAACAGAGAAATACTTTCGTTGTATTGCCCCAAGGTATTGTAAATATTGGCCTCATAAAGCTTAGCTTCGTTAGCTTCTAGTGTGGTGAGAATGGTTTTGAGTTTATCAATTTGGTTTGTTTTTAAGTAAAGCCCCGCTAACAGGCTGCTTTCTTGATGTGGGCGATTTTTTTTCTGTTCCAGTTTTTTAATGGTATCGGAAACGAGAGAAAAATTAGAGAAAGCACGAATTTTTTCTTGAGCCTGAAGTGATTCGGGCTTGGGTTCAAGTTCAAAATGAGTTTCAAAATTTTGGTTGATGGCTTTAATAAAATCGTTGGCTTCTAAAAAACGTTCTGCAGGTTCTTTGTTTAAGAGTCTTAAAATTAAAAATCCTAATTCTTCGGAACAATTATTTTTAACCTTCGCTGGATTAGGAAGAGTTTCTAATAAATGGGCTTCAATTAATTCCTGATAGGTTTCTCCCTTAAAAGGGGGTTTGCCTGTAATGAGATAAAATAAAAGTGCTCCCAAAGCATAGAGATCGCTTTGGATGGTGGGCCCATTGCCATAAAATAATTCGGGTGCCATAAAAGAAGGGGTTCCGCGGGTGTTGACAGCTTCGTCATGCCGTTTGGCAACAAATTCAAAATCGATGAAAGTGATTTTAGTATCATTGTAGATAAAATTGTTAGCACTGATGTCTCCATAGCAGTAACCCAAGTGATGAATAGCTGCTAACCCCCTTGCAATTTGGGTAGCAATAGAAAGAATTTCTTGCTCGGGTAGCTTTCCTGCAAATTGTTCTAAGGTTTGTCCTGGTACGTACTCTCTTACTTGGAGGGCTTTATTTTGATCTAAGGGATTAAGCCCATGAACATTAGGAAATAAGGGATGGGCATGTTCTTTTAAAAATTCATATTCACGATTAAGGTTTGCAGTGGTTTCAGGATCTAGAGAAACCTTAATACAATGGGTTTTATAGGTTTTTTGGTGAACTCCTGTAAAAAGTACTGAAAACTGCCTGTTAGCCAGCACCTCAAGCTTGTCATATTCGTTTTTAATGGCCTCTGGCAATTGATACATAGTGACAAAATGTTACCATTCTGTTCAATAACTGTCACGATAAATAACAAAATTATAACACTGTAACTAATAGTATCAAATTTTTGACGATTAACCTAATGAAATTAAAGAGGGAGAGCTTTCACTGAAATAGTAAGAGTAAATCGAGCAACTATATCATCCCCAGAAGCTTTGGGGCATTTTGCAATGATGTTGACAGTGGTATTGGCTCTCTTTTTAGTTTGAATAGTTTTTTGTACCACAGCCCGTACTTTTTTACCCTCAGTGCAAATAAAATGTACATCTGATTTGGCTAGTTTTAAAAAATCTGCGGTGAAATCCTTAAAAATAAAGCCTACTTTTTGTCCCGAACGTCTAATGGTATCCATTAAAAAAGCACCCGCAGCCATATCGGCACCAATAGCTAGCGCTCCAAAATAAAGAGATTTAACATGGTTGCGGGTTCGTTTATTTAAGGGGATAACTGCTTCGCAATAATTAGGTTCAAGTTTTACCACCCAAGGCTTGCAATAAGAAAGAAGAGGGATTTTAAAAAAGGTAAAAATCCTCATGGCTAGGGTTTGTTTAAAAGCTTGTGAAAGCATAAATGAATGGTTATTCATTTATTGGGTTTTGTCAATACATGAATTTTCCTAATTGCCCCCCCGCCTAAAATATGATTAGGTTTTTTTGGTGAAAATCTATTTAGAACTTCTTCAAAAAATTTTAAACGAGGGTGAAAAACGCATTGATCGTACAGGAACTGGAACCTTAAGTATTTTTGGCCATCAGATGCGTATTAATTTGGCAGATGGTTTTCCACTTCTCACTACAAAAAAGTGTCATCTTAAATCCATCATTCATGAACTGCTTTGGTTTTTAAAAGGCGAAACCAATGTTGCTTATTTACGTGAAAACAAAGTAAGTATTTGGGACGAATGGGCCAAGGAAAATGGGGAACTAGGTCCTGTGTATGGTTATCAATGGCGCCACTGGGGAAAACCCTATGGAGAAAAAGATAAAAATCAAAAAGGGATTGATCAAATCTCACGTTTGATTTCTGATTTAAAAAATAATCCACAATCCCGCCGTCACATTGTGAGTGCCTGGAATGTGGCCGATATTGAACAAATGGCCCTGCCTCCCTGCCATGTTTTGTTTCAATTTTATGTGCATGAAGATGGCAGATTATCTTGCCAACTTTATCAACGAAGTGCCGATGTTTTTTTAGGTGTGCCTTTTAATATTGCAAGTTACTCTCTTTTAACTCTCATGGTGGCTCAAGTGGTTGGTTTAAAGCCTGGTTTTTTTGTTCATACCTTTGGTGATGTGCATCTTTATTTAAACCATACCCAGCAGGCCAAATTACAAATTTCCCGGGAGCCCAAAAAACTTCCAATTTTAAAAATGAATTCCAAGGTAAAATCTATTTTTGAATTTGCTTACGAGGATTTTGTGCTGGAAGGCTATGATTTTCATCCTGCCATTTCTGCACCTATTGCCGTATGAATTTATCCATCATTGTTGCTATGACTCAAAACGGTGTGATTGGTGTGCACAACCAACTCCCCTGGCATTTAACTGAAGACTTAAAACGTTTTAAGCAAATGACGATGGGACATCCCTTAATCATGGGAAGAAAAACACACGAGTCCATTGGCAAACCTCTTACCGGACGAACCAACATTGTTCTCACACGTGATCCACATTATAAAGCTAACGGAATTATTGTAGCGCAAAACTTAGCAGAAGCTATGCGCTATGCTTCTGCTGATGGTGAAGCTTTTGTGATTGGTGGAGCAGACATTTATAAGCAAGCCTATCCTTTAGCTAAAACTCTTTATGTTACTCTTATTCTTGATCGTTTTGAGGGAGATGTTTTTTTCCCGGAAGTAAATTTTGAAAAAGATTTTAAAATTGTTGAAGAATCCAAAGAAATAATTTCGGAAAAAGAAAAAATTCGGTTTAAATACTTAAAGGCCACGCGTTAATAGATAGCCGGGAGGGGTAATGTTTCGAACATTTTTTGTTTTAGTTTTCTTATTTTTTTTTATCACTTGTAATTTAACCTACGCTGGAATTTCTGCGGCAGAAAAAGCAAACTTAGTGAGTGGTCTTAAAAATGGAGGAGCTCTTGTAGTCGATGGAACGGGAAATTCTCTTTTTGCTTATCGAGAAAACGATTCTTTTATTCCTGCTTCTACAATCAAGGTGGCAACCGCAGCAAGCGCTCTTAAAATTTTTGGTAACACTTATCGTTTTAAAACTGAATTTTATAAAACTGAAGATGGATTTTTAGGGATTAAAGGATATGGGGATCCTTTTTTGGTATCAGAAGAATTAGCTCTCATTGCAAATGAAATTAAAAGATCAGGAGAAAATTTTTTTAAAGGTATTTTGATTGATACTTCTTATTTTTCACCAAACATTGTGATTGATGGTGCTTCAAGTAGTTCTAACCCTTACGATGCCATTACGGGAGCATTGGTGGTTAATTTTAATACCATTTCTGTGGTGAAACAAAAAAACGGACAAATTGTTTCTGGGGAGCCTCAAACTCCGCTCACTCCCATTGCTATTGCCGAGGCTAAAAGATTGGGCCGAGGTAAACATCGCGTGAATTTGGGAAACAATCGCACGAAGTGTGTGCAATATGCAGGAGAACTGATTGCTGCTTTTTTACGTAAAGAAGGTATTGTGGTTTCAGACCCCATTAAATCTGGGATTATTCCAGACAGTGCTCATTTTCTTGTTCTTCATAAATCAAGTCGTACTTTAGAAGAAAATGTTCGTGAACTTTTAGAATATTCTACCAACTTCATGGCCAATCAAATTTTTTTAGTAGCAGGAGCTAAAGTACATGGAGCTCCAGCTACCATTGAAAAAGCTCAAATGGTTTTAAATGAATTTTTACGAAACGATGTGGGTTGGAAAAATTTTAGAGTGGTTGAAGGGGCAGGGCTTTCTCATCTTAATCGAGTAACCCCCAAAGACATGATGGCTTTACTTCACTATTTTGAACCTAATAAAAATCTTTTGCCTTTAAAGGAACATCTTTTTTTGGCCAAGACGGGAACTTTAAGAGGGGTGAATACTTTTATGGGTTTTTTCAAGAGCCGAGAGGGAAAATGGATTAAATTTGTGTTTCTGATTAATTCGCCTGTTTCCTTTGATCATAAATTCAAGTTGGCTAAAGAACTTTACCGGGCCCTTTAATTTTTAATTTATCCTGTCACGCACAATTAGAGATGTCCGGTGTATAAACAGTTAAAGATGTCCTGTTGTTAGATTTCATTTATGCCGCCTTTTGTTTT
>MGRJ01000012.1 GCA_001798135.1 Deltaproteobacteria bacterium RIFCSPHIGHO2_02_FULL_40_28
CATCGTTCTTCCATTGATATTTGATTGTATTTGGATCCCATTGCATCACTTTATACAAAAAGTGTTGCACTTCGTTTGTGAATTTAGGGGATCCATCTTTAGATTCTTTAATTAAATAAAAAATTACGAAACTTTCATAGTACCTCTTGCCGAGAATACCCTGATGGATTTTTGATAAGGGAAACAATTTTATGTTTCAGCTTAATAATCAAAGGTTTACAAACTTGAGATCACAAATTGTGATCTCAAACAAATGAGGTTGCCGCACATTGCGGCGACTTTGAGTTAAATAAGTATTGAAAAAGTATATTATTAGTATATAATAGATATGAACTTTGAATGGGATCTCGAAAAAAATAAAGTAAACAAAGCAAAACATGGGATTAGCTTTGCTGAAGCAACAACTGTATGGGATTCAATTCACGTAGAAGTTGAAAATATCGCCCATACAGAAAATGGAGAAGTACGTAATGCTACTTTAGGATTGATCCAAAGTAAAATTTACGTTGTGATTTGGACTCAAAGAAAAGAAATAATTCGTCTCATCTCTGCAAGGAGGGCTCGTTCGAATGAAGAAAAAGTTTTCTACAAAAAAATTCAAAACAACTAAAGCCATGGACGATTTTTTGGAAACCACCGATTTATCAGACACCTTCCTCAAAGAAGGCATCACTAAGGAGCCATTAATAAAAAAAATCAATCTAGATCTACCTGAATCTCTTATTCAACAAATTGATACTATTGCTCAAAAAATTGGTGTTTCTCGCCAACCTCTTCTTAAAATCTGGATCTTTGAGAGACTTAAACAAGAACAGATAATCAAAGCCGTAGAGGATTAAACCCTTTGTGTTTTACTTCCATTTTTTTGGGAGAATCGATAGGGTGTTGGCCTGGAGAGGTGGCCGAGTGGTCGAAGGCGCTTGACTCGAAATCAAGTATACCTTTACGGGTATCGTGGGTTCAACTCCCACCCTCTCCACCAAATTTTTTACCCCTTCACCCTGGTTAAAACTTCAACCGCCCTTAAAGAACTCCCCTGCAAGGCAAGAGCACCAGGATTTACAGACTTGCTTTCTGGATGAAGTGAATTTCCTTCCCCATCAACACCACTTGCAATGAGGGCTTTAAGTTGGTTACGATCAATTTTTCCTGCGGGATTGCGGGGAATTTCAGTTAAAAAAACAATTTCTTTGGGAACTTTTCTGGCATCCAAATGTTGTCTCATTTCTTCCCTTAAAGTTTCTTCATCCCAATCCACTTCATTTTCTAAAACAACAGCAGCTACAACCCTTTCGCCCCAATCTTCATCGGGCATTCCCACAACAGAAATTTCTTGAATTCCAGGAATGGAAGAAACTGCCATTTCAATTTCACGAGGATAAATGTTGACTCCTCCAGAAATAATGAGATCGGTAGCCCTTCCATTAATGGTTAAATATCCATCAGCATCAAGTACCCCAACATCATCTGTTTTACGCAGTGTTCCACTGGTTAATGGACTAGCAATGTAGAGAACGCCAGGAACATTTGGAGCCGCTTCCGTTTCTTCATCGGCCATCACCTTCACTGTAACCCCAGGAACCACTTGTCCCACAGTACTTGCATGATCCAATAAATTTTCTGGTTTAAGAACGCTAATTAAACCCACTTCGGTTGTTCCATAATATTCCCAAACTTTGGGGCCAAATAATTCTACTCCCATGCGCTTAACCTCGGGAGGAAAAGGGGCAGAATTAACATACACTGCTCGAAGTGAACTTAAATCATAGGTGCGCTCGGATGCTTGTTGAAACAAATAAAGCCTGCGCACCATGGTAGGAACCAAAAAGAGGGTGGTAATTCTTTCTTCTTCAATGGTTTCTAAAACTACTCTTGGATCAAATTTTTCAGCCAGATAAAGTGTAGCTCCCTTGTTCATGTGCCCCTTGGCCCAGGTGAATGAGGCTGCATGAAATAAAGGGCCTGTTACTAAATGACGATCCCCTTCTGATAAACCAAAAATATCTTTAGCGGAACGATCCCCCGTTCTTACCTCCCCTTCTCTTCGAATCATTTTAGGAGCCCCCGTTGTTCCTGAAGTAAACATCACAGTTGAAACTCCCTTGCTATCTACAATACCCGAAGTTTGGGCAGGAGTTGTGCGCTCCAAAATATCTCCATACGAAATCACATCGGGATCATTATTATCCAAATGAATAACCACCACATCCAAACCCATTAATTCATCTAAATAAGGTTTTAATTTAATCAATGTTGGGGCGTCTACAAACAAGGCTCTAAATTCATACCTTCTCACTTGCTCCATAATTTTCCCAGCATCCCAATAATAAGGAAATAAGCTGTACTGCATCAAAGCCATTTTGGAAGCATCTGAAATTTCAAAAAATTCGGGACGATTAGAACTTAAAGCAATACCCACCAAAGCTTCGGGACGACTTCTGTCTTTAATTCGGGCTAGATAACTCGCGACTAACTGGGATCTCCGATCTAAATCTCCATGATTTAAGGCTGCCCAACCACTGCGAACAGCCACATGATCAGGAGGAAACATAGCTTTGCCAGAAACAGTAATAGGATCGTGAAAATGAAACCAATCAACATTTCCAGGACGTAAAAAAGCAGAATACCCACCAGATCCTAAACCTTGCTGCAACCGAAGCAAAGCATCTGCTTGCTGGTGTACAGCATTCGCATAGTATCCAAATAGATCCCTCATCCCACCCATAAAAGCCCATGGTGCTGTTTCTTCCGGGGGATAGCCATCATCATAGGGATCATCACCAGGACTTAAAAGCCTTACTAAATCTAAATCTGCCATGACCCCCTTATCGGCAAAACTTAAAAAAAGTTGCATAATAAGTAATTCCCATTTCTAACTATTTTAAGGCACATCGTAAAAAAGTCATTGACTTTTATTTGTAATATCGTAAATTGGTCATATGCTCAAAAGGATTTACGACAAGGTGCTCAAAGACCATTTTCTTAATGAAAAAAATATGGCTTTTCTGGCAGGGCCCCGTCAATCGGGTAAAACAACCACGGCTGAGCTTTACAAACCTAAGGTAAGCTCGTATTGGAATTGGGATGATGTTGATGACAGATCTTCTTTAAGGAGTTCACCACAGCGTTTTCAAGAATCGTTGATCAAACGCAATTCTGTACAGCCTGTTGTTTTAGTTTTAGACGAAATCCATAAGAATAAAAAATGGAAGAGGTGGCTCAAGGGTTTTTATGACAAAAACCAGCATCAGTATGAAATTATTGTTATAGGAAGTGCTCGTTTAAATGTATTTCGTCGTGGAGGAGATAGTTTGCTGGGGCGTTATTACCTGTATAGGCACCATCCTTTTTCCATTGGGGAAATTGAGAATGGAGCATGGGCCACCCCCTTGTTTCGCAATCCTTCAAAAATAAGTACCTCTACTTTTCATTCTCTTTATCAATTTGGGGGGTTTCCAGCTCCATTTATTTCAGCTCGTGAGGTGTCACACAATAAATGGCTTAAAATGCGCACCGAACTTTTAGTCCATGAAGATTTGCGTGATTTTTCTAAAATTGAAGACTTGGCCGCAGTTGAGCTTTTGACAGAACTGCTTAAAGGCCGAGCGGGTGGATTGCTTAACTATCAAAACCTGGCCAATGATTTGGATGTAAGTGTTGATACAGTGCGGAGATGGATAAAAATACTTGAAAATTTGTACTATCTTTATCTTATTCCCCCTTATTCTACCAATATCAAAAGAGCCCTAAAAAAAACGCCTAAGGTGTTCTTATGGGATTGGTCGGCCATTGAAGACAAAGGGGCTCGTTTTGAAAATATGGTGGCTTCCCATCTTTTAAAATCGGTCCATTTTTGGACCGATTGCGGACTAGGAAACTTTGATCTTTTTTATGTGAGAGATAAACAAAAGCGGGAAGTCGATTTTTTGGTGACCAAAAATAAAAAACCGTTTTTACTTGCAGAAACCAAAACATCAGAAAATAAGCCCAGCTTTCCTCTTATCCATTATTCAAATATCCTTAAGCCTGAATATTCACTTCAGGTGGTGATGAATAAAACACCACAAAAAAAGGTAATTGCAGAGTCAAAACCACTGGAAATTATCTCAGCCCAAGATTTTTGTGGATCGTTGGTTTAAATAAGAATAATACTCCACTATGTCCCAAAATCGCATTCCCTTAAAAAACTACCAACTCCCCGATAAATACGGGCAATGGCTGGGTTACAAAGTTGAAAAGGTAGATCGCAAAAAAGGGCGCGCTGTGGTGGGTATTACACTGCGCGATGATCACCTCTCCCCCGCTGGGCGTATTCATGGGGGGGTTATTTCTGGCTTTTTAGATTTTGCGTGCGGAGCTGCTGTTTTTTCTACCATGGATCCCCATGATTTTTGCTCTACCGTAGAAATAAAAGTAAATTACATGAAGCCTCTTTTTTCAGGAGATAAACTGACGAGTAAATCAGAAGTAATACACCGTGGAAATCACTTGTGTATTGTGTGTGCCTTTCTTTATCGAAAAAACGAAAAAAAACCCGTAGCCATGGCAACGGCTACATTTAACATCGTTTCAAAAAAATCTTAATGGTTCATCCTTTTTCTCATCACAAAAACACCAACAAAGGGTAAGAAAAATAACCATCCTAAATTTTTGGAAGAACGAAATGCCCCGGCATGCAACTGACAACCTGCTGGTTCTTCTGATGGAGGAGTCTCTGCTGCAGGTTCTGCTTCAACCGCAGCTTCCCCACCAATAGCAGCAATTTCACCCTCTTCTTCCAAAGTAAGTTCTTCCTCTTCTTCTTCCTCAGCTGTTTCTGGGCAACTAGCGGTGCTGGCAGCATCGCTATCGTTACAATCTCCACCCGTTGTTACATAACCACTCGGCGCACTACAGGCCGTAGTAGAAGTACCCCCTCCTACTCCATCTCCATCGGCATCTTGGTAATAAGTGGTTGTAACTCCATCATCTGTTGTTCCATCGCAATCATCATCAACACTATTGCACGTTTCTGTTGCACCAGGGCTTACTGTGGCATCTGAATCATTACAATCTTCTACAATGGCATAGTAGCCATCTTCGTCAGCATCTGTTTCTCCTGTGCAAGTAGAAGAACAGCCATCGCTACTCTCTGTGTTACTGTCATCACATTCCTCAGGGCTATCCACATAACCATCTCCACAAGTAGAACTGGCTTGGTATTCAAAAGCACCCATGTCGCAAGAACCATCGCTTCGCACTTGTCCTCGTTGATCGGTAGAAATAGCCGTTGTCCCATCAATTTGGGTGCAACTGCCTGTGTTAATTGCTGGGCTAGTTTCGTACAAAGCGTGGGTATTGGTGGAACCTCCGTTATCGGTTAAACTAGCCAGCAGAAGCTCTTCATGGGTTTTATCGATAATGTCCGTGCTTTCTGTTGTGCTCAAAGTACAATTATTGCTTGTTGTTACTAAACCAAAAAAATTGTAACCATAGGTTTGTAAATCACTGCTGCTGTAACAATTAGCTCCAGCGCTGCTGGTGGAATCAACGCCGGTAGATGTATTCCCAGAAATAATGGTGTTTTTAATGCTTACTGTTGAGCTACTGGCATACATTCCACCCCCATGAGTCGCATCAGCTGAACTCGTTGCTGTATTAGCAGTGATAATTGTTGCCACTAAACTAAGAGTAGCTGAAGTAGCAAAAAGTCCGCCACCATTACTTTCACTACTTGAAGCTGTTACTGAGTTACTACTGATAGTGCTGTTTAAAATTGATCCAACCGAGGAAGAGCCAACATAAAAACCACCACCATTGGCATAACTAGCACCTGTAGCCGAGTTATTGCTGATTGTGCTTCCTGTTAAGGTAAGCGTAGAAGGATAAGTAGAAGATGAGTGGAGGTATATTCCTCCACCAATGACACCAGAAGCCGAACTCGTAATTGAGTTTCCACTGATAACACTGTTAGTGAGAGTAAGTGTTGAACCATAATAGGCATAAATTCCCCCTCCCCTGGCATAGGAACTTGAGCTAGTTGCTGTATTTCCACTGATTGTACTCCCTGAAGCTGTAATAGTTGTGTAGCTATAACCATAAATTCCTCCACCCATTGCTAAATAACCAGAGGCTGTATTATCGCTGATGGTGGCGCCTGTTAATGTAAGGGTGGAAGGATAAGTAGAAGAGGAGTAGAGGTAGACTCCTCCTCCATAGGTATTACCACTTGAGTGTGTTGCTGTATTATCACTCAGGGTGCTATTGGTTAAAGTGAGAGTAGAATTATAATATCCATAAATTCCTCCACCCATTGCTAAATAACCAGAGGCTGTAGTTGTCGCCACATTTTCGCTTATACTGCTGTTGGTTAAGGTCAGGTTTGTCGAGCGAGCAAAATAAAGTCCACCTCCTACTGCATTACCCGTACTACTTGTAAGCTCTCCTCCTGTGATTGTTACTCCTGAAATACTCACCGTTAAACTAGTTGTTGCTACATCGATAACTCGATCCCCCAATTCTGTGGTGCATCCCCGTCCAGAACTCCCCGAGCTACTCCCCGCATCAATGAAGGTACTGCTAGCCCCAGCCCCTGTTAAGGTTACATTGGCTAAAATATCCAAATCTCCAGTTGCTGCAGCATCTTCATCACCAGAACTATTGGTTAAACTTAAACAGTAGGTTCCTGCAGGAATATTAATGGTGTCATCACCCGATCCTGCGGTGCAATCATCGTAGGTAGCTGCATTGTTATTGGCGTTAATAAGAGCTTCTCTTAAGGTACACACTTCATCTGTGGCATCTAAAAGATCTGAAGTGGAACCAACGCTGATATCAGCTCCCCACGAAAACATGGGAAATGAAAATGAGAAACAAAGAAATAAAAAAAGAAAACGAAGTTGTTTAATATGCAGCATAGCCCCTCCTAGATCATCAAAGTAAAGCAAACTCTATGCCATTCATGTGCAACTTTTAAACAACTTAAAGGCATCTCTAAAAACTCAATTGAAATCCAAAACTGTTATTCCCGCGGAGGCGGAAATCCAGTCTTTTCAATAAGTTCTGGATCCCTGCCTTCGCAGGGATGACACAAAACCATAGTTTTTAGAGGGGCCAAATTTCAGAAGTATCCAAATAAAAGACAGTTTTTTTACACTCAGGCAAAAACTGCTCAGTCTTTATTTCTAAAATGTCATATTTTTGACATATGGGAGTGATTTTTCACAAAAACATCTAACGGCACAACAGAAACCCCCTTATCCAATGGGTATTCTTTATCCCCGGGATAGAGAACCCACAAATGCTTCAGCTCCAATTCCTCCATAGCGGAACGCATGGAAGGCGTCAGCTTTGGGGCATCGTTGTACTTGATTTCTATCCCCCACCAACTTCCCCCGCGCTGATATAAAATGTCGAGGCTGGCTCCAGTGTGCACTCCCCAAAAAAAGACCTCTTCTTCTTTCAAACCCAAATGACACACGGCTTGCTCCAGCGCAAATCCCTCCCAAGAAGCCCCCAGTTTCGGATGCCTTTCTAGTTCACTCAAGTTGCGTATGGAGGAAAGTGCATGGAAAATTCCGGAGTCTCTGAAATAAATCTTAGGTCTTTTAATAAGACGTTTTTTCGTGTTGTAAAACCAGGGTTGTAATTGGCGCACCATGAAAGTGCCGGAAAGAATATCCAGATATCTTTTCATCGTTAGGTCATCGGCACCAAAACTTCTGCCCATTTCCGAGGCATTGAAAATCTGTCCGTGATAATGGGCCAACATCATCCAAAACCGGCGCAAGGTCGCAGACGGAATGGAAAGCCCAAGGTTTGGAATATCCCTTTCGAGAAAAGTAGTGATGAAATCGCTTCGCCAGGAAAAAGAAGTTTTTTCATTATCTGCCAAATAAGAACGGGGAAAGGTCCCCCTAACCCAGAGTTTTTTTTGTTCCATTTCAGCTGTGTTCAGGGAAAACCCTCCCAATTCGAGATAACTCACCCGCCCTGCCAGTGACTCCGAGCCTTGGCGAAGGAGATCCCGAGAGGCGCTTCCCAGGATAAGATAGTTCGTTTTCTGGTTCTGACGATCGACCAAAACCCTTAAGATGGGAAAAAGTTCTGGTCTCCTTTGGATTTCGTCAACAATGACCAATCCTTTCAAATTTTCCAAGGCCAGAATCGGATTGTCGAGACGCGCTATATCAACAGGATCTTCCAGATCAAAAAAATGAACATTATTTTGGGGAAATTTATTGCTTAATTGACGGGCTAATGTTGTTTTTCCACACTGTCTTGGCCCAAGCAGAGCCACAACTGCAGAGTTTTTTAGCCTTTGAAAAAGAATATTAATCTCATTTATTCTAATTATTTCCATTACTTATTATACTACCATGAAATTTATTCATTTCAACAATAAATTTCATGTCAACCCATCCCTCCATCCCATGTAAAAAACAGATTATCATTATAATCGTTGACATAGTTCTATATTATCATAATAATCGGTGAGTATGTACCCTTTATCAGAACTTCCCCGCATTCTCTCCATAACAATTCCAGTCAATCCGCTCAAAAAGTCGGGGGCTGTTTTTCTTTGGGGGGCACGCGGGACAGGAAAAACAACTTATTTAAAGAAAAAATACCCCAAGGCCAAGTTTTATGATCTGCTTCAATCCGATTTGCTTACCAACCTGCAATTGGCACCACATCATTTGCGCGAAGAAGTGCTGGCTCAAAAGCCAAAGCTGGTCATTATTGATGAAGTTCAAAAAAACCCACCACTCATCGATGAGGTGCATTGGCTTCTTGAAAACACAAGTACCCAATTTATTCTTTGCGGTTCCAGTGCCAGAAAGCTCAAGAGGGAGTCCAAAAATTTGCTTGGCGGTCGTGCAACATCCTTTCACCTGTTTCCATTGGTAACCAAAGAATTGCCTCACTTTGATCTTAATCGCGCTCTGTCTCAGGGATTGGTTCCTCTGCACTACATGACTGATAAGCCCAAGCCAATGCTGAAGGCTTATGTGCAAAACTACCTTCGGGAAGAAATAATAGAAAAGGCCATAGTCAGAAACATTCCTTCTTTTGCCCGCTTTTTAAATACGGTGGCTTTAACTCACGGCCAATTGCTCAATTATGCCAACATTGCGCGGGAAGTGGGTGTGTCGCCCAGTACAGTTCGGGAATATTACCAAATTCTGGAGGATACTCTTTTGGGACATACTCTTGAACCATGGAAAAAAGTAAGGGACAGACGCCTGATCGAAACAGCCAAGTTTTATTTGTTTGATGTTGGCGTCGCTTTGGCCCTGAACTCTGAAGTAGAGCAGTTGTCTGAAGGTACGGATATTTATGGCAATGCCTTTGAGCATTTAATGATAGAAGAAGTCAAAGCGTATTTGGCCTATAGTCAAAAAGACTATCCGATCCGATTTTGGAGGACAGCTTCCGGTTATGAAGTCGACCTGATTGTGGAAAATATGAAACTGGCCCTGGAATTCAAATCGACAAAAAAGGTGGCCGGCCAGCATTTAAAAGGGCTTAAAGCCTTGGTGGAAGAACACAAATGCCAAAGAGTTATTCTTGTTTCGCGTGAGGAAAACTATCGTAAAACCATGGGTGGCATTGAACTCATGCATTGGCAGTTATTTTGTAAAAAATTGTGGGATGGAGAATTGGTCTAAGATATTTTTGACGTAAACACTTCGCACCCTTTTTTGGTCATAACCAATTTATTTTTTAGGGTGCTGGTACCAAAATTACAAAACTAAATTCGGCGGGGTACCAGCCGGCGGCCGCGTCCCTGTTCTCCGTGTTAATAACACGCCAGAACCTGGCCTGTGTGCTACCTCCACCTGGTTTAAGCACACTAACGGCATTGGCTTCATCTGCGTATGGCGGAATATTCGAAAAGTCTCTCCATACACCCTCTCCATCTTTGAATTGAACTTGTCCAAATTTAATCTGATTTCCTGGATTATCAAGCTCCTGGATGATATTCACCGTTGTAACCTTTCTGGAAGAACCTAAATCAAAAGCCATGATAATGGGGTAGGCTGGTCCATTCCAATGGATTGATGTTGCCACATTGCCATCAACCATGCTACTTACATCCGCTCCCGTTCCAAAACCCCTGACACAATCGCTTCCAAGATCACCATCCTTGCAAGTAGCAGATACTGGAGCTATAGTTTGTGCTACTTCGGCTGGTGGTGCTGGTTCTGGTGTGGGCTGTTGATTCCAACCACCATTGCATTGGCTAAAATCAACTAAGTTTTGGGCTATAATGCTCTCAACACAGACCTGATACTGATCGCCAAAAGATCCCCCATCTACAGGTAAGCCTGTTGCATCAAAAACATCTCCAACTGCAACGGTATCAAAATAGGCTTTGACATCTGTGTAACATGTAGCAGTTGAACAATAGTCAAAGCCACGCTCTGCATAGGTTGCTTCCCACTTAGCAGCCTCTTGTTGACATGTTTCAATCGTAGTACATGCCATGCCTCCATTAGCCGTGGGAGCATGCATAGCATCAATAAAAGAGGAACTAAACGCTCCTAAATTAGTGTCGTAATAGTCATTCCAATTATTGGAATAAGTGAGGATCGTACTGGCTACCTGAGTCGGGTTAAAAGTTGTTAAATCCGAATATTTATCGATAACACCTTTCATCGCTTCAAAAGCGCGTGGATCTCCAAAAGCAGTTGTAAGACGGGTTTTATCCATACTCACCATAGATTGAGCCAGCGCATTAATCTGGCTGATGTCAGTGTAGAGATCAACAGCCCGACCCTTTAAGAAATTAGTTGCCACTACTGATTTAATGGCTGAGTAATCTGTCATTGCCGTGGCAAATTTACTGGCTAAGACGGCAGCATCTTGACCAAGCGGTGTGGCTGCTATCTGACTCAGAGCTTCTTGTTTAGTTGTATCTGCCGTATTTTTTAGAAAATCCTGGAAAAATGCATAAGGGGTGTTATAGCCTAAAGTATCGTAATTACCTTCGGCAGCAAAAAATCCCTCAAATAAGCTCATAACCGAAGCCAAGCGGGATTTCATTGTGTCATCCCCGGCATCCTGCGCATTTGCTAACAAGGCCCTTTGCACATCATAGGCCTTTTTAGGGTTTGCAACAGTAGAGCTGTAGTCAATAATACCCCAGCCAGCAAATCCATCATCAATAGCAGTTGCTACAACATTTTGGAGTGCCAAGGTGGTTAAAAGATTAGTGGCCGGTATTGCAAGCTCAGTAGTTGATGCTGGATCAACACTGGGTTCTGTATAGGATTCAATCACACGGGTTCCACAAGTAATTGTTGTAATGAGTTGCCCCGAAAAGGTATCGGCTGTAACAGTTGATGGTTTAAGAGAATCGTGGTTTTCAAGGCCACAACTCCAAATACCTGAGTCACCAGTGATGGTTTCACAAACAAAGGCCCCTTCCAATGTGTATACCTCAACCGTACACCCTGCAGCATGGCTACCGGTAACAGCAAAACGATTTTGTGGCCGATAGACAAATTCACCGTTGTCATCAAGCACGCTGGCATCTTCTTCATCTTCCTCGTAGGCAAGAGCCGCAATGGAGGCCGAAGTAGCTAAAGCTGGGATAACAGCAGAACCATTGAGAGTAACAGCTACTGGGGTATCAGAGGAGGAGGATGCTTCCCTTCCATCATCACAGCTTGTAAATGTTGCAAAACAGAAGGCAAGAATGAATGATAAAAGACAATTGTGGTATGGATAAAACGTGGATTTCATTATCCCCTCCAGCGTTTTCCACCCTATTTTTTCACGAATAAAATGAGTTCGACTCTAGTTCAACTCTATATTTTACACTAAAATGTTAACTTTTACAATACTCATGTAAAGCAAACTCCATGCCACTAATGTGCAACTTTTAAACAATTTAAAAGCATCTCTAAAAACTCAATTGAAATCCAAAACTGTCATTCCCGCGGAGGCGGGAATCCAGTCTTTTCAATAAGTTCTGGATCCCTGCCTTCGCAGGGATGACACAAAACCATAGTTTTTAGAGGGGCCAAATTTCAGAAGTATCCAAATAAAAGACATGTTTTTTTAAATAGAAGCAAAAATTGCCTGCTAAAACACAAATAAACCCATTCCTCCATCCACATGGAGTACTTGCCCTGTAACATAGCTGGCTTTTTCAGAACACAAGAAGGCAGTGGTATTGGCAATTTCTTCTACTTCCCCAAAACGTCGCATGGGAGTGCGTTGTTTCATGCGTTCCAACATATCTCCCCGCAAACTTTCCATGGCCAATTTACTTTTAATAACCCCCGGAGCAATAATATTAGCAGTAATATTGGCTCGGGCACCCTCTAGGGCCAAAGATTTTGCCAAACCAATCACCGAGGCCTTGGTGGTAGAATAAGAGGTTTGTCCCAAGCCTCCCATGGTGCCAGCAATAGAAGAAATCATAATAATGCGTCCCCATTTACCAGCCATCATGTGGGGCCACACAGCGCGGCTCATATTAGCTGTACCCATAGTATTTACTTCCACATCGCGATTCCATCTTTCAACAGGGATATCTGTAAACATTCCAACTGTGGTTAAAATGGAAGCATTGTTGACTAAAATTCCAATAGGACCTAAATCTGCGTTTATTTTTTTAACCACCTCGTTTACTTGTTCTGCTTTAGAAATATCGCAGGCATAACCCTTGGCTACCCCGCCTTTTGATTCAATGAGAGATACAGTTTGATCAATGGGTTGAATATCCACAATGGCAACGATGGCACCCTCACTTGCCAACGCAATGGCCTGGGCTCTTCCTAAACCTTCTCCAGCCGAACCTGTAACAATGGCTACTTTTCCTTTTAAACCTAAATCCATAAAACCTCCTCAACGCTTTTGCTTAAAAAACTTGAATCCACTTCCATACACATGATTTGGACCGATTAAAACACATTGGCTTTGAAATCAATGAGGAAATGTTTTAGAACAACAATGTGTAGGGGCAGGTTTAGAACCTGCCCCTACAAAAACTCTGTCATTCTGAGGCGTAGCCGAAGAATCTCATGGCAGAGAGATCCTTCGCGCAGCGATGGATGACAGGCGAAGGGTTCCAGGATAATATGTTACCCCCTCTTAGGATAAGAGGGGGAAGCCCCACAGGGGCGAGGGGGAGTTATCTTAAAAAATTACATCCAAATATTTTTAATTTTATTTTTAATTTCTTTCTCATGGAGTTGTGCCAAACGCCCCCCAGGGGCTTTGCCGCAAACAGTTAAGGTGCATCATACAGGACAATTTATTGAAGGAATGGCTTCGTGGTATGGAAAAAAATTTCACGGTAGAAAAACAGCCAGTGGTGAAAAATACAATATGCACAATTTTACAGCTGCCCATCGCAACCTTCCCTTTGGAACACTTTTAGAAGTGACTCATCTTGAAAATAATAAAAAAGTAATTGTGCAAATTAATGACCGTGGACCCTACATTAAAAAAAGAATTTTAGATCTTTCAAAGGCTGCGGCAGAAGCTATCGACATGATTCGCAAGGGATGTGCTAGAATAAGAGCGGAGATAATAAATTCAAGCAATCATGAGCAATCTAAAATGTAAGAAGTGTCATACATGGACCCGCCCGTTTGCAAGAGGAAAGTTTTTGAATAGGAATGGTTTGGTTTGCTGTCATACAT
>MGRJ01000013.1 GCA_001798135.1 Deltaproteobacteria bacterium RIFCSPHIGHO2_02_FULL_40_28
AAGTCCACAAACAAGCCGGATGTATGACAGCAAACCAAACCATTCCTATTCAAAAACTTTCCTCTTGCAAACGGGCGGGTCCATGTATGACGTTTTTGTTTTTGATGGTGGGCTTAAACTTTCCAAACATTCACGGAGTTTTTTAAAAATCCAGGATGGGTGTAGCCAGTTTTGTAGTTTTTGCATTGTTCCTTTTGCCAGAGGGCTTAATCGATCAATTCCACCTCAAGTGGTTCTTCAATCTTTAAGAGATTTGGGAAGCCAGGGAGTTGATGAGGTGGTTTTAACAGGAATTCATTTGGGAACTTATGGTAAAGATTTAAATCCTCGTACTTCTTTTTTTGATCTTTTGCGTCTCATTAATTTCGAGCGTCCAGTAAAAAGGGTGCGGCTTAGTTCTATTGATCCCGAAGAAATCAGCCCTGATTTAATTGCTTTGTTAGCTGGGAGTGATTTTTTTTGCCCCCATTTACATCTTCCTCTTCAAAGTGGAGATAATGCCATTCTTAAAAAAATGAGACGACATTATACTGGGGAATATTTTATTGATTTGTGTCAAAAAATTTTAGAAAAGCGTTCTGATTTTTGTTTAGGTACCGATGTGATTGTTGGGTTTCCTACCGAAACTGAGAAGGCTTTTAAAAGAACAGTACAGGTTTTAAAAGATTCTGGCTTAAGTTATCTCCATGTGTTCCCTTATTCTGAACGTTTAGGCACCAAAGCAGCTCTTTTTTCTTATCCAGTATCCTTAGAGGAAAAAAAGGTTCGAAGTAGGTATTTAAGGCAAGTGAGTGAAAAATTGCGAAAACAATTTTATCAAAAATTTATTGGATTTACCCGTCCTGCAATTTTAGAAAATAGAAGACGGGGCTTAACTGCCTTAACGGATAATTATATTTCCGTTGAAATTAAGGATTTAGATCAGTATGTTGTTGGTAGTTTAGTGAATGTGACCATAGAGGGTTTAACTGGACCCATAGCTTATGGTCGTATTGTGGAGAATCAAAGTCATTCTGCATTCTACATCTAGCTAGGTGTCAAATGCAGTTTGCCTTTGATTAAAAAACATGCCTCGTTTTCCTTTTTTCCCGTTATGGGGGAGATCTTCTGCTTTAAGAAAAGAACTTAAAAGTTTTGAAAAAAATATTCATTATTGTTTTCATGACTTAACTCTTTTAAAAAGAGCTTTAACTCATAAATCTTTTGTTAATGAAAGTAGGCAAAGTGCCCTTGAGCAAAACGAACGCTACGAATTTTTAGGGGATGCTGTTTTAGAACTAACCATTAGCCATTTATTGATGGAATATTTTCCAGAATTTAGTGAAGGGGATTTATCTAAATTAAGAGCAGCGGTGGTTAACGAAGGATCTTTAGCTGAATTAGCCAGGGCACTTAATTTAGGGGCTTATCTCTATCTAGGCCGTGGGGAAGAGCAATGTGAGGGGCGTAAAAAAGATTCTCTTTTAGCCGATGCTTTTGAGGCGGTTTTAGGAGCAATTTACTTGGATGGGGGTTTTTCTAAGGCCAATGCCTTTGTGATTTCTCAATTTACCCCTCTTTTAAAAAAGGCTCAAAGCCAGGATATCATCAAGGATTATAAAACCAGGCTTCAAGAAGAGTCTCAAACCCGTTTTCGCTCTATTCCACGGTATAAATTAATCAGTGAATTGGGGCCCGATCATGATAAAACTTTTGAGATTCATTTGTTAATTCATGATAAGATTTATGGGAAGGGGCAGGGAAAAAGTAAAAAGCAGGCCGAGCAAGAAGCTGCAAAAGAGGCGCTTCAAGCCCTGGAAGCTGGTTTAGAACATTAAGAGATCGGGGGAGTGTTTCTTGAGGAACCGAGGACTGTTTGACGAGCGTTAGCGAGGAGTTCCGCAGGGACGAAAGAAATACTCCCCCGGTCTCAAGTCAAAATTTGTGGAAACCGATATTTTCCATTCAGGCTATGTAGCCATTTTGGGTGCACCCAATGCGGGTAAATCTACCCTTTTAAACACTATCCTTAAAGAAAAACTTTCCATTGTTTCAGATAAACCCAATACAACGAGAAGAAATTTTATTGGAATTCACACGACAAAAGATTGCCAAATGATATTTTTAGATACTCCAGGAGTGCATCAGTCGACTAAAAAATTAAATCAATCGATGATTCACCAAATATATGGAGCTATTGGGGATGCCGATATTTTATGTTTACTCATTCCCCTGGATACACCCCTATCTGAAGATATCGTGGAATTAACTGAAAGGATTAAAAAAGATTTCTCAGAGAAAAAAATTTTAGTAGTGGTAAATAAGGCCGACCTCGAAATAGAAGAACACAAAGTTAAAAGGGAAAATTTGGCAACACTTTTTAAAGGGATGCCTAATTGTGTTATTTCAGGAAAAACAGGAGAGGGGGTAGAGCAACTGTTAACTCAATTAGAATTAATGCTACCCATTGGGCCACCTTATTATCCAGCTGATCAACTTTCTGCTTCTCATATACGTGACATTGCAGCAGAGGTGGTGCGTGAAAAAATTATGGAACTGATGTATGAAGAAATTCCCTATGCCACAACTGTAACCATTGAAAGCTTTAATGAAGAGCCCGACATTGTTTCGATTAGAGCTTCGATTATTGTAGAGCATGACTCTCAAAAGGGAATGGTGATTGGCAAAGGTGGAAAAAAAATAAGAGCAATTGGAATCCAGGCCAGGGCTGATTTAGAACGCATGGTGGGGAGACAGGTTTTTTTGGATTTGAGAGTTAAGGTAGATCCTCGTTGGACCCAAAATCAGGCTAGGCTTAGTTCCTATGGATATACCCAAAAAAAATAACGCAACCTTTTTAAACCCCCCGCGATAATTAAAAGCATTTTCTAAAAAATATAAAGATTTTAAGGAGTTTCCTATGGCAAATAGTGTTCCAGCAGCAGGCGCAAATTATCAGGCATCCTACCCCCTTGATCCACGAACCCAAGCACCTCGAAAACCCATTCCCTATGTGAAAGATTTTTTTACTCATTTGCAGGAGGCCTACCCTTGGGTAGCAATTCCTCGTTTTACAGATACAAGCTGGTGGTATAAAAATATTGGTCGTTATTTACGAGCTCCTTCCTGGGGACCTGCTTATCACAACAATGAAATGAATCGTCAGACTTCAGGAGCGCAGGTGAATGAAGATTTTTCAGCAACAGCTCTTCTCAAGCTAGAAACAGATTTGGGTGTAACAGCAAGTTTAGCAAGATCCACTCCAATTGCTAATGAAGCGCATGCATTTCAACCTCAAGAAGTGAGAACCACAACCCTCATTGCTGGCGTTAAAGTGCTTGATAAGAGAATTCAGGTTACAGCAGATACCAAGGCTGGAGATCTTTTAGGATGGGCTAAAGAGCGCCCCCTAATTGGTGGCGGTAATAAAGTAGGCCTTTTAGGACCCTTAAAACAACTTTTGGAATTTTACCCTCCCGGCACCACTTTGATGCAAATTGTAGAAGATTTAAATCGCATTGAAATTATTTCCATCGATGTAAACAATCCCGAAGGGCATGGGTACGAGCCCCGCATTTATCAATTTAATGGGCAGCCTGTACGAGGGCGCGCCATGATTGATGTTGCAGAAGAATTAAAGGATCAACATCTTGTAAATGCCAATTTTGTGGAAGATGTAAAACAAGTTCATGAAAAAGCCTCTCAGAGTGGCGGACATCTTGTTTTTGCCCAAGGTGAGGAAGGGAGTAAAACCCCCATGCGCTTGGTGGGTGCTGGATTAGCCGGCGAAGTTTCTTCTGCCATGGTGGGACAATTTTTTGAAGGTGGTGGTGAGGTTTATTTGCCTGATGTGAGCACTGAGGGTTCTCACATTGCTGCAGCTCTTGCAGTAAAACGCCTAGCCCATGAAACTGTAGGAGAAGGAGTGGCTACTGGTCAAACTATTTATGTGCATGGTGGAAAACTCATTGTGGGTAAAACCAATGGATTGGATGCCGGCCAATTGTATGCCGATCTCAGCCAGTTTGCTAGCACCGATCAACCCGTAACTGTTGCTACCATGATGTTTATGCCAGGAGACCTGGGCATTTTAGGTGAAACAGTTCAACATGCCGTTGCTTACAAAATGGCAGAAGAAAGACTGGCCACAGATGTTGTACGGGCGCAATCGCCCACTCATGGTGGAAAAAAGGTAAATGGGAGTGATCATTATCGAGATGATGCTGCAGGATTTCAAGGGCCTTTTTACAATCTCAATCAAAACGAAAAAGAATGGTCAACTGTTGTTATTGGAGCACGCACACCTGCTCGGGTCACTCTTTTTGAAGGGCCCGTTGCTCAAACAGCCAACCTGGAAATTATGCGGCCTGTGATGCAGTATGCCCCTAATCATGGAATAGCAACACAAGCTCCCTTGGGTTTTGGAAGCAATGCCATGCTCAGTTTTACAGCCAGACATTGGTTGCCAAAAGCAGAAGATGATAGTCGTATGATGGCTCGAGGCAAACCCTTGGCTGATGGGGGAATTATGCATCTCCCCACAGATTTTCAACCCGCTTTAAAAAGTGCCCTGGGTACTTTTGGTCGGGGGCTTGTTGGTTTAGCTACCCTACAGGCCGTTCCTGGACGTGCCTATGAAAACACACGTGTGAACGGTGAACTTTTAGAGATGATAGCCGAGATTGATGATTTCGAAGGCTTTGTTTCATTAGAAGCGATTCCAGATCAAGTTTTAGCCAGAGCCAGTGATCCACGCGAGGGTTTTAGACCCTTTCATTTTCAATTAGAAGATGGAACCCGCAATTATGCTTTTTGGGTGAGTGAACCTGAAGAATTACCTGATGGCATGAGAGAAAGATTACGTGATATTTGGCATGATTCTCTTGGTCTTCTCTTTATTGTAAATCCCGAGCGTGATACCTATACCATTATTCATCATCATGCTGCAGCTCAAAATAATTGGAGTGAATATGCAACAGAAGGTGCTCCAGTTTTTCATGCCTTGGGTGGAAACATGTCTTTTCAAAACATGGAAGCCGATGCTCATGTAACTAACATGATGCTTTCAGCTTGGGGTATGAGCTCTGATGGGCGTGATTTACATGAGGTGACCGATAATCTTTCTGCAGATCGCAAAGCAGACTTGATGTTAGCTGCGGCCTTGGATGCTGTGGCTGGTAAGGGCGCTGCCATGACAACCAAGTATACTCTTATTTCGGAAGCTCTTGAAGCTGTTGATTTACCTGGTGCTCAATTAGGGGGAGCCAAAGCCATTACGCTTAGCCCCTTTGATGAAGCTTCTCGTTTTGCAGCCATGGAAATGCTGGAAGTAGTAGCCTCTAAAACGGGTTTGTATATTTCGGGACCTGATCAAGGAACGGGAGTGATCACACGAATAGTTGCCGAACCTTCGTGGCTTAAACGAACCCTGGGGCAAAAAACTCGTGAGGAAAGTTTTTTCCTCATTAATGCTGCAGCTACAGATCGAAGTAATCGCTTTCATATGGGTGGGGCTGAAACAGCACACGAAAAAATTCGTGGTTTAGGAAAAGAAACTTCACGAGCCACAGCGGGCGGGGTGTATGCCGGTATTAGGCGATACAATCACCTACGTTCGGAAGCTGATCAGGCTATCTTGGGAGTTTTAGGACCACAGACCTACATGGATTATTCAGGTGGTAAGCCAGTTGAAAAATCAACGGTAATCCCAGTGGGAAACACATCTTACGAAAATTGGATAAGCAAAATGGGAAGAAATGGTTTGTTTATTCAAGGTGCGGGAGGTGTGGGCTCTCAACTGATTGATATGGCTTTAGAGGATAAACTTCCCATTATTGCTGTTTCGGACATGAATGTTGATGTTCTGTTGCAAACAAGAGAAAAGATTAGCCAAGCAACGCCTGGCCAACCACCACCAATATATATTTTTGATTCTGGTGCTGCCCAGGGATTTTATTCTCAAGAGGAGTATGCCAAACAATTAGCAGTGGCTCGTGCAGCAGCAACACAGGGTTTCTTGATCATTGCCACAGATACAGCTGATTCGATTCGCCAGGTAGCAGAGGCGCGGCCTTATCAAGTGGGAATTTTTTCCCCCAATGCCAGCTCTCACCCCATTACCTTGGAAGTGATTAACGCCTTGGCCAGGGCAAGTGTGCATGCTGTTTTAGGTGCTGCTAATAATGTTTTAGCTTTGGATGAAAATGGAAGCTATAGCACTGTAGAAACAGCAGCTCTTCGTGCTGGAATTTTTATTCCCAATGATTCGGCCATCAATATGATGGGAGCTGCTACTATTTTGTATGGAGCTGTGGGAATGAATGATGAAAAAATAAGAGCACTTAATCAAGTTGTGGGTAACCGAGTGCGTGAAGAATTTGTAGCTGCCTTTGCACAAGGCATTGGGCCTCAAAGCTATCGAGATCAAAGGGCACAAGCCCGATGGGATCGTGAGGTAGATGCCGGACGTTCTGTTGGTGGTCGTTCTCATAATCCTCAACAACCACCTCCACCACAAGGGCCTAGTGGACCAGGTGGTGGTGGAGGTTCTGGTGGTTGGTCACAAGGACGTGAGGAAGTTGTTGAGTTACCCAGCAGCCCGTCATCTTCCGATGCACTCGATGTGGCTCAATTGCTTACCCTTGTGGGGTATGAAGAAGAAGGTTCTTTCTTGGCAGACTACCTAGCTGTTGATGGAGAAATTTCACCTGAAGTGAAGGATCAAATTTTAGCTCTTGCAGCGGGGGCCAATCGTGGAGATGAAGAAGCCCTTGTAGCAATGACAGCTTTGATTGATGAAATAACAGGATCTGAAAATCATGGGATGGGTGCAACAAGTAGGGGCACGGCACGCCGTGCCCCTACAATGGGAGCCAGAGCTCCTATGCGAGGTGCTATGCAAACTTTTGTAAGAAACGTAGCGTAGGAGCAACCCCCCCGTGGTTGCCCAAATCACGGGCAGGCACAGGGGCCTGCCCCTACGGATTTAATTATGATGTGGATATATGTAGGGGCACTTTGCTACGTGCCCCTACAATGGGAGCCAGAGCTCCTATGCGAGGTGCTATGCAAACTTTTGTAAGAAACGTAGCGTAGGGGCAACCCCCCGTGGTTGCCCAAATCACTCCTCACCCCTCGATTTTTCTCGGGGTTCGTCAGACAGTCCTCGGAATTAAAAAATTAAAGGTATCCTCCATGCCACCCATTTTTATTTTCTTCTTTCCCCAAATCTTAAAAACTTATACCCCATGTACCCATACTGCATAGCGGTAATCAGGGTAAGACTTGCTGCAATGAGAAGAACATCATCCTGAAAATTTTGAATGAGTCCCAGGTTTAACTCCATCTCAGATAAAGCTCCTCGGCTAACCATGACCTCTAAAAATGAAATAATAAGAACTCCAATCTGAGAAGTGGTAGCTAATTTAGAAAGCAGGGTTGGTTTGTAATACAATCTTATTTTAAGAATAACCGATAAAACCCCGGCTCCAAAAACAATTCCAACATCTCTTCCAATCACAAGCCAAGTAAAACTTTGTGGAATGCTTCCCAAATAAGTTAAACATAAAAGACTTAAAAGCATCAGAAACTTGTCTGCCAGGGGATCAAGCATGGAACCAAGACGGGTTCTTTGGTTGAATTTTCTGGCAACAAAGCCATCCAACATGTCGGTTAAACAAGCTGTAATGAGTACAATGATGGAGGCTTGGTAATGTTTTATGGCAAAGAGGTAAATAAAAATAGGAACCAGGAAAAATCTACTGATGGTAATCCAGGTGGCAGCAGTAATACGTCGTATAGCCATAAAAATAAGAAGATATATTAAATATTCGCTTGAATAAAGAAGATTTGGTAAGGAGAAGTATTTGATCCCTCTGTCATTCCCGTGTAAACGGGAATCCATCTGTGTCATCGCGGGCATCCCGTAGGGGCAACCCCCTGTGGTTGCCCATAATCGGGCAGGCACAGGGGCCTGCCCCTACAATTAATTGGGTTATTGCAATGACGGCAAGGGGTTCGCAATAAAAGAATGGACCCGCCCTGGATTTTGGGCTTCGATGAGCCAGAGTTGATCCAATAAAGGATCAAAACATA
>MGRJ01000014.1 GCA_001798135.1 Deltaproteobacteria bacterium RIFCSPHIGHO2_02_FULL_40_28
CAAAACAAAACAAAAGGCGGCATAAATGAAATCTAACAACAGGACATCTTTAACTGTTTATACACCGGACATCTCTAATTGTGCGTGACATGAAAATGATAATAAAATGATAACAATTTAATCGGCATCGAGTTGAACTACAAAGCCACCAGCCAACATCCCGTCAGCCACATTAATTTGAAGACGATTACCAGTAGCAATAATTTGATCTCCAGTTAAGGTCATGTAAGAATGGCCTGCTGTTACCACAGTATCAGAAAAAGCCAGGGAAGAAATAGATTGAAAAGCTGTACCTTCTAAACTTGTACTTCGATTATCATCCTGAACAGCTCTTAAATCAATACCTTCAAAGGTATAGCGGTTATCAGTAGTTAAATCTGTATCAGATAAATACATTGCCAAACCAAAGGGGCCTAATAAATCCTTAAAGTCAGCGTTGTCTGTACTTTCTAAAGCTGCAAACACAATATTAGAAAGACCTGTACGACTTGTATTTAATAATCGATTAATAAAATCTGCGCCATCACTAGCCCCGCTCATATTCCCTTTTTGGGCTTGTTCGTACAAATACCGCATGAATAAGTAAGAACCACCACGTTGAACCAAGGAAGAACCACAAATAAAGCAGGTAGAATCGGTGGCATCCAAGTAATTGGCAATGCGAGAAGGATTTTCAACACCCACTTCTGCCATGTAATTATCGCTATTGATGCTATAAATATCTTCGGCTAAATGAGACATGCCCTCGTTTAAAAAAGAAGATTCGCTAGAGCCTCCATTTAAAAACACATGTTGATTATAACTAATCATGTGTTGAAACTCGTGAGGCAAAACAGAAACTAAATAATTGCTATAAGCAAAACTTTCACTAACGGCTGTACCATAAGTGCCACTTGGATCAGGAGCCAAGGTGTAATAAATTTCCATCTCATTACTTGCCGCATAAGTATCAGATGAATAAAGATCGATAGCATAGAAAAAACCAGTAATAATTCCACCACCTGAAGCCCCTAATTGATTTACTGCAGGGGTAATAAGCACTATAAAATGACCATCCCCATTCACATCCGATTCTCCCCCAAACAGTGTTCTTTCACTAGCCACGCTTGCAGCAAAATTAGTTACAAAACTATTCATCTCAGAATCAGAAATTGAATCAGAAACCCTGGTGTCGATGTAGAGATAAAAATCATCATTTTCATATCTTAATTTGCCAGTAACAGTGGTGTAGGAAGAACTGCTTGAAGTAGAAGTAATCACCTTAAAGCTGCTGGTGGATCCAATGGTTAAAGCCTGAACTGAAGCATGAAGGTTTGAAGCCTCTACCACTTCACCATCTAACGTTTCTTCTGCATTTCTTAATTGTTCATGAAAGTCTTCGGTCACATCAATGGAACCTGAAGTTAAAGCCATCACAGCTTGAGAGATATTGCTTGAACCCTCTGTAGTAATCTCAAAAGCATAGGTAGCTGAACTATCGTTATAAGAAAAAATATCAATGAGGTAGGTTTGAGAAGCACTTACCGAATCAAATTGAATAACAGCCCCATCGGTTCCAAATTCAATTTCAGAGATACTTCCTAAAACAAGAGACTCAACGAGCTCGCCACTTTCATCAGAAGTAGTGCCCCCGCTTCCGCAGGCCGCACTTAAAAGGGCCAAGGCAAAAAAAACAGAGTGGAAAAATTTTTGTTTCATCATAATCTTCATGGGGACTAAAGATTGATAAAGCAATCCTGGTGCCACTCGAAAAATATTAAATATTTAATAAAATCAATAAGTTAACATGATAACTTGGGGGTGGTGTCCAAAGGATATACATGCATTTTTAGTGATATGTTCATTCGTGTTATCTCTGTCTGTGACGGGCGTAAAATAACTTTACATTCGCACCCAACTCCCTTACATTTTCAAAATAAAAAGGGGCAATATGAACGAAAATGAAAGTGGTAAAAAGAGTAGCAGCGGAAGAAAAAAAATGATTGACCTTAAAGCCGTAGACATAGATGAAAATAATGTGCATCCCTTCCCCAATAAATCAGGGGGCAAAGATCCACTAGCATCCTACAAACCAAACGAAGAACTCATTTCCCAAGCTTCACGTATTAAGTACCAAAGAGATCTCATTCAAACCCGTATTCAAAAAATGGCAACAAACCGAGCCAAGGTATCCAAAAGTGTTTTTGATAAAGTATACCGTGATTACATGATGCAACTCGAAAGTGTTACAAGACTTCTCAATGAAAAAAAAGGGTCTCTCAAAAAAGTATTGGAAGATCTTTATATGTTAAGGGAACAACACCAAATCGAAGCAGCCAGGCACAAAGAAATTCTGGAAGAAGCGCATTTTCGCCAATTTTTAGATGAATTTTCAGAAGAACAATTTAAAGAAGTAGAAGAATACGAAACACGTGAAATTACAAACCTAGAACGCGAACTTGCACAAATGAATTCTTACATCAAAGTACACGAAGAGCTCTTTGATCCACAAGATTTACAAATGAGGCAATCAACAGCAGAAGTTACTAAAACCTATCACCCTCTGGGTGAAACCGGGTCACATACATCCACAGTAACTGTTCAAAAAAATTCCGATCAATATATTTCATGGGAACAAAAACAAAAAATGAATCAAGCCAAGGCATTTAATATCCCTGTTGTGGATAAAACCGATCCCGGGCTTAACCTCAAAAATTTAGCAAGCCAGGGAGATTATTTTGGTTCCAACATAGATTTAGAGCCTGAGATGCCGGAAGAAAAACCCATTCAAAAAAAGATTCAAGAGAAAAAAGAAGAACAAACCCCTTTAACAAAAGAATCCAAGGCAGCAAGTCACGAAGACTCCATTTTGGATCTGCTGGATGATTTACCTGCACCAGAGGGCTCTGAAACACATTCTCAAATTTCCCCACCTCAAGCTCCGGTTGTCTCAGAAGCTCCTCCTAGTGCTGTAAAACCAGGAGTCAAGGGACATAAATTAATTTTTATTGAAACAGACGGAGATTTTAATCAAAAAGAATTTGTTTTAAAAGATAATATCTCCATTGGCCGTTCTCCTTCTAACGACCTAGTCTTTCAAGCCCCCAAGGTTTCGCGCCAACATGCCGCTATTAATAAATACAAAGATCAATACATCATCATCGATTTAAAAAGCTCCAATGGAGTATACGTTAATGGCAAAAAAGTAGAAGAACACAATCTCAAAGAAGGCGACGAAATATCCATTGGTGGATTTAAGATGATATTTCAGAAAAACTAACTATTTTGGCGGAGGCCAGGGGGAGTGTTTCTTGAGGAACCGAGGACTGTCTGACGAGCCTTCGGGCGAGGAGTTCCGCAGGGACGAAAGAAATACTCCCCCTGGCCCTTTCTACAAGCTCTTCAATGTGCGGAGTCCCAGTCTTCCCCAATTCCTACATCAACTTTCAAAGGAACACTTGAGTAGATGGCTTTTTCCATTTTTTCCTGAATATGCTTTTTAGCGTCCTCTATTTTTTCTTCAGGCACTTCAAATACAAGTTCATCGTGCACCTGCATGATCATTTTTACTCCAAGCTTTGTACAAACATGCTGATGAATATCAATCATGGCCACCTTGATTAAATCAGCAGCAGATCCCTGAAAAACCGTATTAAAGGCTGTGCGTTCGGCATTGTTTCGCAAAGCCTGGTTTTTACTATTGATCTCCGGGATAAAACGGCGACGTTTTTTCCATGTTTCCACAAAACCTTTTTGACGAGCTGCGTTTAAAACTTGCTCTTTAAAATCTTTAACAGAAGGGTATTGCTTGTAAAAATTATCAATGTAACGCTTAGCTTCGGATTGGGGAATTTCTAAAAGAGAAGCCAAGCCAAAAGGAGATTGCCCATACATAATTCCAAAATTAACCGTTTTAGCCAAAGCCCTTTGGGAATCATTTACTTCATTTTCAGAAACACTAAAAAGTTTACTGGCTGTGAGACGATGAATATCCATCCCTTTCTGGAAAGCCAAAACGAGAGCCTTATCTTGTGAAAACTCCGCCAAAAGTCTTAGTTCAATCTGGGAATAATCAGCTGAAAGAATTTTATATCCCTTAGAAGCTTTGAAAGCCTTGCGAATTCTACGTCCTTCGGAAGTTCGAATAGGAATATTTTGCAGATTGGGCTCGGTGGAACTTAAACGCCCTGTAGCTACAACTGTTTGATTATAACTTGTATGAATACGTCCTGTTTTGGGATTAATCAGTCCCAACAATTGATCCACATAGGTTGTTAACAGTTTGGTGAGCATGCGATGCTGCAAAAGACACTGGGGCAGCGGATGCATTTTGGCTAATGTTGTTAAAACATCAACATCAGTTGAATAACCTGTTTTTGTTTTTCTTTGAGGTGGCAACTGAAGTTTAACAAAAAGAATATCTCCCACTTGTTTGGGAGAATTAACATTAAATTGGGTGCCTGCATGCTGGAAAATTTTGTTTTCTAATTCTGAAAGTCGTGCACGAAATTCTTTCCCCATGGAATTGAGATGGTTTTCATCAACAAAAACTCCTGTTTTTTCCATGGCACACAAAACATCAACAAGAGGAAGTTCAACATTTTTATAAACTTCATCCAAACCTTCTTGGACAAGACGCGCCAATAAAATTTCATTGAGTTTAAAAGTAACCCAGGCATCTTCTGCTGCATAGTTACAGGCGGTCTGTAGTTCAACACTATCAAAGGTTTCCCCTTTACAAACAACGTCAGCAAACTTGATGGTTGTATGTTGCAAAAATTCCAGGGCCACAGAATCCATATTGTGGGCCTCTTCTGGATTTAAAAGATAAGAAGCCACCATAGAGTCACCCGTAATACCTCGAATTAAAAAACCAGCTTCACCTAAAACTTCCAAATCAAATTTGGCATGATGAGCATATTTAGAAAGAGCTGGATCTTCAAATAAGGGAGAAAGATATTTTTTAACAACTTCAAGAGAAAGTTGGGATGGGCATCCCATGTAATGATGAGCCACAGGAATATAACACGCTTTGTTTTCAAGCCCCAAACTGATACCCACCAGATGACACACAAAAGGATCTAGTCCCGTGGTTTCGGTATCAAAGGCAAAACTTCCTGCTTTTTTTATTTCATCCACCCATTTTTTGAGCTGATGTTCTGAAGAAATCAATTCACCCTGAAAATGATTTTGTAAAACTTGCACATCAGATGAAGGCACATCTGAAATCAAACGAGAAAATTCAAGTTCACGAAAATAATCATTAAGCACTTTTGTTTCTGGAGGATAAAGACGCTTACACTTCCAATCTTGAAGTTGCACACTTTCGTAAAGGCTCACTAATTTTTTGGACAGAAAAGCCGCCTCTTTTCCAGCTTGAAGTTTTTCTTTTGTTTTGCCTGGCACTTCATCCAGATGTTCATAAAGATTTTCAAGAGAACCAAATTGAGAAATTAATTTTGTTGCTGTTTTTTCACCCACTCCACTAACGCCTGGAATATTATCTGAAGCATCACCGGAAAGACTTAAAACATCTAAAACCTGGGAAGGATTTACACCAAAACGCTCTTTTACACCCTCTACATCGATTATTTTTTCCTTCATGGAATCATAAATCGTCACTCCATCTCCTACAAGCTGCATCAAATCCTTATCTCCTGTAACAACCACTATCTCACTATTTTGTGGAATGGCCGTCTCACCTTTTTCCAAGGGGATACCTCCTTCCCTCCAAAGCTTAACCACACTTGCAATCAAGTCATCTGCTTCAAAACCATCAACCTGAATTGAAGGAAAGGGATAGAGGGAAACAAATTTTTTAATCTGATCAAATTGGGGAATCAAATCTTCAGGGGGAGCTTCTCTATTGGCTTTGTATTCTTTTGAAATTTTCTTGCGAAAGGTGGGAGTTTGAGAATCGAAAACCATCACCAAGTGAGCAGGGTTTTGCTCTCGGATAAATTTAAGAAGCATGTTTATAACACCATAAGTGGCATTGGTTGGAACACCTTTACTGGTAGCTAACTGGCGAATGGCAAAATAGGCCCGAAAAATGAAAGACGAAATATCAACAAGGTAAATTTTTTCTTTCATATTTGGAATTCCCGAATTTTTGTCATCCCTGCGTCCAGTCTTTGTTAATGCGATGGCGGGTCCTGCCGCTGGGAGGTTTCCCGCTGGTGCTCGCCCTCGTTGAAATCGGGCTGCGCGCCATCGGAAGCCCTCCTCCCAGCGTCACCCGCAAGAATTCTTATGTCATCCCCGCATCATTTGTCATCCCCGCGAAGGCGGGGATCCATCTTTTGATTCCGTCATACATGGACCCGCCCGTTTGCAAGAGGAAAGTTTTTGAATAGGAATGGTTTGG
>MGRJ01000015.1 GCA_001798135.1 Deltaproteobacteria bacterium RIFCSPHIGHO2_02_FULL_40_28
CATTACCTATCCCCTTAAAGCGGACATCTTTAATTGTTTATGACCAGGACATATCTAATGTTTGTGACAGTTTTAATTCTTTTCCTTGATTAATCTCCCGTTTTATCTTAATTAAAAATTTCAATTTTTTACACAAGGAGAGCAATTCATGCGTTTTATTCAAATTTTTGTTTTAGCTGTAGTTTTAGGCCTTGTTCCCATGATTTCTACTGGGTTTGCCGCCACTGGCAAGGTAGCCCTGGTTAATCTGCAAAAGGCTTTAAACGATGTTGAGGAAGGCAAAAGAGCCAAAGCTGCGATTGAAGCCGATATGAACACCAAAAAGAAACAATTAGACAGCATGAAGACCGAATTAAAAACCATAAGAGATGCCATTGAAAAAGATAAGATGGTGCTTTCTAAAGAAGCTCTTCAAACTAAAACTAATGAAATTCAAAATAAATTTTTAGAGCTTCAGAAAAAGGCTATGGAATACGAGCAAGAACTCAAGCAAAAAGAAACTGCAAGTGTACAAAAAATTCTTTTAGCTTTAAAACAACAGGTAGTTTCATTGGCCAAGCAGCAAGGATATAGCATGGTTTATGAAAATTCTAGTGAAACAGTACTGTATTCATCTGATGCAGTTGATATTACCCTAGAGCTAATTAAAGCTTATAATTCCCGCAAGTGAGGTTAACATGGCTCTCCCTCAAGGACTCATGGAATGGGTTTCTTGTCCACAATGTCAGGGAGAACTTAAGGCCACCAAAGAAGGTGTTCTGTTTTGTGTGGCTTGTAAGTTATGTTTTTCCATTGTTGATGGCGTGGCAGACTTAAGTCTTTCTAACGCTATTCCCTTAAATCCCGAAGGAAAATTTGTGCAACTTTATCCTTCTGCACTTTTTACTATCGAGTCAGGAGCTACTGGAGGATTATGTTTTCGTCTTGAAAATCAAACTTGCCGTATTGTGGGTAGGGGAGATGAATCTGGGGAAGATTCTAATCAAATGATTCAATTAGATGAACATACCTTAGATCTGATTAGTCGCTGTATTTTTCAGGGAAAACATTTTCAGGGGAAACCTTATACTTTTTCTCACTTAAAGCGATTGCCCGATGTTTTAATGAAAGATGGTGGTATTAATCGTGCTCATGCTTTAATCTATTATTTGGATGGTAAATTAGGCATTCTCGATTTAGTAAGCCGTACTGGCAGTTTTGTGAATGGACGTGAAGTAGAAGCTAGTTTTCTTAAAGATTCAGATGGAATGAGGTTCGGCAATACCCAAATCAGACTTGCCATTAAAAATTAGGAAATTTATGCAGTCGATGACAGGAATTGGAAGGGCCGAATTAAATAAAGGACTTCTCCATTTAGTTTGCGAAATCAAATCCGTTAATCATCGTTTTTTAGAAGTTAATGTTAAGTTGCCTTCCAGGTATCAACTCCAGGAAGTTTTTCTCATTAAACAAATTAAGAAAAAAATCAAAAGAGGAAAGGTTGATATTTGGATTGGGGAAAGTAGTCCAAAAAATAATTTCGAATTTAATAAAAAAGATATCAAAGCCTGCCATCATTTTTTAAAAAAAATTTCCAAAGACCTAGGGCTTAAAGAAGCAATTACTTTAACCCATATTCAAAATGGCATTCAATCTTCATTGGTCAAAGATAGGGGATCCCCTCATATCCAAAAATATTTAAAAAACCTACTAGATCAAGCACTAACAGCATTGATTGCCATGAGAAAAAAAGAAGGCATCTATCTTAAAAACCAACTTGTTTTATGTTATAAAAATTTAGAATCTTTAAGATTACAAGTGAGTCTTTTAAAAGAAAAAGTAAATGAAACTCTCCATAAAAAAATCAGTGAAAGAATACAAAAACTTTTAGGGCAGCAAACTTTAGATTCAAATCGTCTTTTTCAGGAAGTTGTTTTTTTAGTGGATCGCTCTGATGTTTCAGAAGAATTGGTAAGACTGGAAAGTCACCATAACCAGTTAAAAGATATGTTTGGTAAAGTTGATATATCGGGTAAAAAAATTGATTTTATCATTCAAGAATTAAATCGAGAATGGAATACCATAGGATCTAAAGCCCAAGATTCAGAAGTGGGTAAATTAGTGATTGAGGCCAAGGGTGAAATTGAAAAAATGAGAGAGCAAGTTCAAAATGTCGAATGATAAAATGGCTCCTTTAATTGTGGTTTCAGGTGCCTCGGGTTCAGGTAAAACAACTCTTTGTCGTGAAATTTCTAATAAGTTAGGGCTTTACTATGGTGTTTCTCATACAACTCGAGAAAAAAGAGAAGGGGAGAGAGACGGGGTTGATTATTATTTTATAGATAAGGCTCGCTTTGAAAAAATGGTGAAAGGTCATGAATTTTTAGAATGGGCCTTAGTGTATGATAATCTTTATGGAACATCCAAAGATATGGTTTTTAGCCGTCTTAAAACAAATCAAGGAGTTATTTTGGATGTTGATACCGTTGGTGCAGCCAATATTAAAAAAGCCTATCCAGCTTCTCGCCTCATTTTTATAGATGTTCCCTCCCTGGGGGAGTTAAAAAAACGCTTAGAAAAAAGAGGAACCGATAGTCCTGCAGTTTGTGAACTTCGTTTAAAAAAAGCACTTGAAGAAGAAAAGTGTAAGAATCAATACGATCATATTATTTTTAATGATGATTTAAATAAGGCCTACGGGAAGCTCAAGGAGATTATCCTTGCTGAAACTTGATGATGTCATTTCTAGAATTACTCAATATCAACCCAGGGCTAATGTTGACCTGATTTGCAAGGCCTATGTCTATTCGGCAAAGGCTCATGAGGGGCAACTGAGGAAATCTGGGCAACCCTTTGTTGTCCATCCCCTAGAAGTAGCTAGTATTCTTATCGACATGAAGTTGGATGTGCCTTCCATTGCCGCTGGCATTCTTCATGACACCTTAGAGGATACCAAGGCTACCAAGGATGAATTAGTTGTTCTTTTTGGAAAAGAAATTGCCGAATTGGTTGACGGAGTTACCAAGCTTTCCAAACTTCAATTTAATAATCAAGAAGATCGTCAGGCAGAAAATTATCGTAAGATGATCATGGCCATGTCGCGTGATATTCGCGTGATTTTAGTTAAATTGGCGGATCGTCTTAATAACATGCGTACTCTCCAGTTTATGCCCGAAGAAAAACAAATGCGCATTGCAAGAGAAACCTTAGATATCTATGCTCCACTGGCTAGTCGTTTGGGAATTGATTGGATTAAAAATCAATTGGAAGATTTAAGCCTGCGTTTTTTAAAGCCTGATATCTATCGGCAGCTCGAGAAAAAAATAGGAAGATTAAGAAAAAACAAAGAAGCTTATATTGAAAAGGTGATTGAAGCAATCAAACAACATCTAGGAAAAGAAAAAACCGATTTAGTGATCACAGGACGTGTAAAACATATCTACGGAATTTATCATAAGATGGAAAGACAAAATATTTCTTTTGAACAAGTTCATGATCTTGTTGCCTTTCGGATTTTAACAAAAAATGTGGAGGAATGTTATGAGGTTTTAGGCCATCTGCATAGCTTATGGAAACCAGTTCCAGGACGCTTTAAAGATTATATTGGCATGCCTAAATCTAACAACTACCAATCGCTTCATACAATTGTGATTTGTCTTGATGGAGAAAGAGTAGAGTTTCAGATTCGTACACATGAGATGCATGAAATAGGTGAGAAGGGGATTGCTGCTCACTGGAAATATAAAGACGATGGCACTTTGGATATGGAATCTGAAATGACCTTTCAATGGCTTCGTCAATTAGTTGAATGGCAAAACGAACTGAAAGATTCCATTGAATTTATGGATACTTTTAAAGTGGATCTTTTTGCCTCAGATATTTATGTTTTTACGCCCAAGGGAGATGTGAGGGCTCTTCCCTATGGTTCTACACCAATTGATTTTGCTTATAGTATTCACTCCGAAATAGGCACCCATTGTTTTGGTGCTAAACTTAACGGAAAAATTGTTCCTTTAAGTTATAAGCTTCAAAGTGGAGATACCATAGAAATTCAAACTCATCCAAAAAGACTGCCTACCAAAGATTGGCTAAAGATTGCTGTGAGTTCACGTGCCAGGGCCCAAGTGAGGCAATATTTAAAACAGGAACAAAAGGATAAAAGTCTGATTTTGGGAAAAAATATTTTTGAGGAAGAAGTAGCCAGATATGGCTTGGAGGTTGATGAATTACTTAAAAATGAAGCTCTGTGGGAGTATGCCAAGAAAAAAGGGATCACCGGTGAGGCTAATTTATTTGCCTCCATTGCTTATGGAAAAATTTCTATGGGTGCCCTTTTAAATTATGTGGCCCCTGATAAAAAACCACAAGAGGTTAAGGAAGATGGAATTTTAAGAAAAATTTTCAAGAAGGTTTCTAAAAAAACACGAGATTTGGTTTTAATTGATGGCATGGATGAAATTTTAGTGGCATTTGGAAAATGTTGTTCTCCAATTCAGGGTGATCCTATTGTTGGTTTTGTAACGCGAGGGCGTGGAGTCATGATTCATCGTACCGAGTGCCCCAAGGCCCCCATTATTGATCCTCAAAGACGCATTCATGTGGCTTGGAATAAAGTAAGTGATACAGCAAGAATTGCTAAGCTTAAAATTACCTGCATTAATAAAACAGGGATGTTAGCTGAAATTGCCAAAACTATTTCGGAACGTAAAATTGGCATTACAAAGGCTCTGGTTCAAACAACTAAGGATGAAAAAGCAATTATTTCTTTGGATGTGGGAGTAAAAAGTTTGATGGAATTAAATCATGTGATGAAGGCTGTTGAATCTATTGATGGCGTTATTATTATTCAAAGAGAAATTGGATAATGGAAAAAGTAGTTTCTAAAAGGCAGATGGGGAGCCAGGCAGAAAAAATGGCAGCCCATTTTTTAGAGGGGCAAGGTTTTTCTATTTTGTCGAAAAATTACTCTATTCGCCAAGGAGAAATTGATCTGATTGCTTGCCAGAAAAAAGAACTGCACTTTGTAGAGGTAAAATTGAGGAACTCTGCAGCTTATGGTAGTGGCAGAGAAGCCGTTGGTTATTTAAAACAAAAAAGAATGGAGAAAACAGCCTACCATTGGATGATGTGTTACCCTCAATATGAGGAATTTGAAAAATTTTTCTCCGTTGTCGAAATTGATGCCTCTTACAAACCTCAAGCCCAAATTAATTGGATTCCCAACGCCTTTTCATTACGTTGATAGTGTAGTCATGCTTAAGTGTCCTTCAGGAAAAGGGTCTTGACAAATCTTCTCTTTTTCCTTACCATATAGTAAGGAATATTAAAAAAAGTAAGGAAACCTATGTCAACCTCCACCTTAACCAGCAAGGGTCAAACCACCATCCCTAAAGACATCAGGGATTTTCTTCAGATTGATTCAGGGGATCGGATTGATTTTATCATCACCGATGACCAAAACGTGGTGATCAAACCTGCAACCTTAGAGGTGAATCGCTTGAGAGGGATGCTCCATAAGCATGCCAATGGGAGGAAGGTTTCAATTGATGACATGAATTGTGCCATTCGGGCCCGCTTTAAAACAAGTTTATGATTGGCTTAGACACTAATCTTTTAGTCCGCTACCTGGTTCAAGATGATCAGGCCCAGAGTCGTCTTGCCACCAAACATATTGAAGGTGGGGATTTATTTTTCATTAATTTGATTGTTTTATGTGAACTTTCATGGGTGCTTCAAAGCTGTTATGGAATCGAAAGAAAAAGACTATGCGAAGTTTTTGAGAAAATTCTTGCTACTAAACAATTTGTTGTTCAAAACAGTCATTTGGCTTGGAATGCGTTGCATGCTTATCAGTCAAGCCCTGCAGACTTTAGTGATTGTTTAATTGGCCACATTAACCAGGCTGCGGAATGCTCCATGACACTTTCTTTTGATAAAAGTTTAAAAAATTTGAATCATTTTCGAGTGCTGTAACTAGGGGTCTGTTGAAGGATGTCATTCCTCTGTCATCCCTGCGAAGGCAGGGATCCATCCCATGAATTAATTCTGGATCCCGCATCAAGTGCGGGATGACAGAATTAGGAGTACGGGATGGTAATTGGAACTCAGGTGACAAACAGGAATTTAGGATGACAAAAGCCTTACAGCACAATATTTTCGCGATATTCACCGAATACTTTTTTTAAGGTATTAGAAATTTCACCTAAGGAAGTGTAGCAACGTACGGCTTCTAAAATAAAAGGCATTAAATTATCTGGACCAAGGGCGGCTTTTTTAAGACGGGCAAGGGCTTCTTTTACCTTTTGGTTATCACGAGTTTCTTTTATTTTTTTTAATTTGGCTAATTGTTTGCCTTCTAATTTGGGATCTACTTTTAAAAGTTCTTCGGGAAAATCTTCTTTGATTTGAAATTGATTTACTCCCACAATAATTAAATCCTTGTTTTCAATTTTTTTCTGATAATCATAGGCTGAATTTTGAATCATTTGTTGTGGAAAACCTTGTTCAATGGCGGCCACAGCTCCTCCCAGAGAATCAATTTTTTCTATCAAAGCCAAAGCTTCTTTTTCAATGCGATTGGTAAGTTCTTCCACATAATAAGAACCAGCCAGAGGATCTACTGTATCTGTAACTCCAGTTTCATAGGCTAAAACTTGTTGGGTTCTTAAAGCTAAACGGGCGGAGGGCTCTGTAGGCAGGGCAAGGGCTTCATCCCTCGCGTTGGTATGAAGACTTTGGGTACCACCAAGAATAGCTGAAAGGGCCTGATAAGCTACACGCACTACATTGTTATCAATCTGTTGAGCTGTAAGGGAACATCCTGCTGTTTGTGTATGGAAACGCAGTTGGCAAGAACGATCGTCAGCCTGATAACGTTTTTTCATGAGCATAGCCCAAAGCTTACGGGCAGCACGAAACTTGGCTACTTCTTCAAAAAAATAATTGTGGGCATTAAAGAAAAATGAAAGGCGGGGAGCAAATTCATTAACCAAAAGCCCAGCCTTTATCGCAGCATCAACATAGGCTAGTCCATTAGCCAGCGTGAAAGCTACTTCTTCAATGGCAGTAGAGCCTGCTTCACGAATATGATAACCAGAAATGGAAATGGTGTTCCATTTGGGAACATGTACTTTGCAGAAGGCAAAAATATCTGTGATGAGGCGCATGGAAGGTTTTGTTGGAAACACATAAGTCCCTCTGGCAATGTATTCTTTTAAAATGTCATTTTGAATCGTTCCTGAAAGTTGAGTGGAAGGAATGTGTTGTTTTTCACCAACTGCAATGTAGAGAGCTAAAAGAATAGAGGCGGTGGCGTTAATCGTCATGGATGTCGAAACTTTTCCCAAATCAATTTTATCAAATAAAATTTCCATATCTGCCAGAGTATCAATGGCCACTCCTGTTTTTCCTACCTCTCCCTTAGAATGAGTATCATCTGAATCAAGTCCCATTTGAGTGGGAAGATCAAACGCCACAGAAAGTCCATCACCACCATTGGCAATTAAATTTCTGTAACGCTTGTTGGATTCTTCGGCCGTACCAAAGCCTGCATATTGTCGCATGGTCCAAAGGCGACCTCGGTACATGGTGGGTTGCACTCCACGTGTGTAAGGGAATTGTCCTGGAAGCTCTCCATGAGCATTGGTTTGGTTAGTGGCGGTATAAACTTCTTCAACAGGAATGCGAGAAAGAGTTTCAAATTTTTTTCTGGTTTGTTCCTTGTTAGCCATTGCAGGACATTTTTAAACAGTGCCTTACCAGTACTTTTCGCTATGGATATTTCCTGGATGAGAGGGGGCATCTTCGAGATAACCTTTTGTTTTTAAATCTGTCGTCATGCCCATAATCATTTGAGGGGCTCCACATAAAAATACATGCGTATTTTGTGGGGTTGGTTTAAAACCCCAGGCCGTTTCGATAGCATCAGATTTCCATATATCCTGTACATGCCCCACTAAACCCTTCCAGGGGATGGGATCATTTTGAGGACGGCTTATAATAGGAAAATAATGCACTTGAGATCCAAGTTTACTCAGATGGATAAGCGCCGTGCGATAACCTAAATCTTGGGAAACACGCACACCATGGATGAGGGCAAATTTGCGAGGCATACTTGGATTCATGTATTGGGAAAGCATGGAAACAAAAGGGGCAATGCCAGTTCCAGTGCCAAGCATGACAATATTTTGATCTTCTGGAAGAGAATCCATCACGAAATTTCCAGTTGTTTTAGGACTCATGTAAAGAAAATCTCCAACCTTTAAATCCCAGAGTTTAGGAGTTAACAGACCTTCTTTAACTAGCACAATGTAGAATTCAATGTAGTCCCGTATTTTAGGGGGGGATGCAATCGAGTAAGCTCTGCGAACAAGCTTATCTGAAATATTTAATCCCAGGGTGGTAAATTGCCCAGCCTTAAAATGAGGAAGATCCCATCCATTGGGAACAATTCGGAAGAGGGATAATTCTGGGCCAAAATCAATTTTTGCTGCAAGTTGGGCGTTGTATTCGGCCATTATTTTTTTACTTGTTCTTTTAAAATTTTTAAGCCATGAACCTCCTACCTTGATTTTAGTTGAAGATTCAAGTGTTATTAATTTTTAAAATTTTTGAAAGATCAAAACAATGAAACTTGAAATTAGAAAAGAAAAGGGTGAAGAAAAAAGGGTGGCTTTAACTCCCGATTCAGCTCAAAAATTAATCAAAAAAGGACATGTTGTGATGGTAGAAGCTACGGCTGGAATGGCCGCGGGCTTTTCGGATGCCGATTATCAAAAGGCTGGAGCTAGTCTTGAGATAGCAAACACGGATGTTCGTATAGCCATTCACACGCCTCCTTTAGAGGAAATAAAGGCGGGTAGTCTTTTAATGGCTGTTATGAACCCCTTGGGAAACCCTGAGCTGGTAAAAAAATTAGCTGCTACTGGGGTAACAGCGGTGGCTCTTGATCTGATTCCCAGAACAACTCTAGCTCAAAGTATGGATGTGTTAAGCTCTCAAGCCAATTTGGCTGGTTATTGGGCTGTTGTAGTTGCTGCTTCAAAACTTCCCCGTATTTTTCCCATGATGACAACCGCTGCGGGTACCATTACTCCAGCCAAGGTTCTTATTTTAGGAGCGGGAGTAGCGGGCCTGCAAGCCGTTGCTACAGCTAAAAGATTAGGTGCTGTGGTTGAAGTGTTTGATGTGAGACGCGTGGTAAAAGAACAGGTGATGTCCTTGGGTGGAAGATTTATTGAGGTAAGTAGTACCGAGGACGCAGCTGGCGAGGGTGGATATGCCAAGGAGACAAGTGAAGCCTATCAACAACAACAAAAAGAACTTATTGCCAAGCATGTAGCCAAGTCAGATGTAGTAATAACAACTGCCTTAATTCCTGGGAAAAAAGCTCCAACTTTAGTGACCAAGGAAATGGTGTATGCCATGAAGCCTGGATCTGTGATGGTTGATTTGGCTTCTGAACAAGGGGGCAATATTGAGCTTTGTGAGCCCGGAACTGAAGTTGAAATACGAGGAGTTAAAATTTTAGGTTATCGCAATGTGCCTCGTTTTTTACCCTTTCATGCGAGTCAAATGTTTGGAAAAAATATTGAAAATCTGCTTTCGCACTTGAGTCATAAAGATGGATCTTTAAAACTTGATTTCAACGATGAAATTACGAAGGGATGTGTTTTGACTCATGAAGGAAAAATTATACACGAAAAATTTAAATAGGAGAGCCCATGCCTGAAAAACTTATTTTTGGATTTTATATTTTTACTCTCTCCATTTTTGTGGGTTATCAAATTATATCCAAGGTACCAGCTTTGCTTCATACCCCTTTAATGTCGGCTACAAATGCAATTTCAGGAATTTCCTTGGTAGCTTCTCTTGTTGTAGCGGGTGGAAAATATGGGCATTTAAGCACCATGTTAGGTACCATTGCTGTAGCCAGCGCCACCATCAACGTGGTGGGTGGATTTTTAATTACTGATCGAATGCTTAAGATGTTTAAAAAGGGGCCTAAATCATGAATCTGATTTTATTATCCGTATCTTATTTTCTTGCTTCAGTTCTTTTTGTTTTAGGACTTTCTGGTTTAACCAAACCTAAAACAGCCAGGAGAGGTGTTGGTTTAGCGGGTGTAGGTATGCTTTTGGCCGTCTTGGCCACTCTTCTTCATCAAGATATTATTACTTATCAGTGGATTATTATTGGACTGATTGTAGGTACCTTGATTGGTATTCCCATGGGTTTGTGGATTCCCATGACTAAGATGCCCGAGCGAATTGCACTTTCTCATGCCTTTGGCGGCTTGGCAGTAGCGCTGGTAGGTATTGCAAAATATTGGAGTCATCTTCATGTAGATGGCGAACTTTCTAAATTTTTTATGGGAGCTATTGGTTTTGAAGTAGTTTTGGGGTCGCTTACTTTTACAGGCAGTCTGATGGCTTTTGGAAAGCTACAAGGTGTTATTTCTGGAAAGCCCATGACTTTTAAAGGACAAAATCAATTCAACTTTTTAATTGTGGTAAGTTCGTTAGTTCTTTTAGTTTACCTTGTTTTTCATCCTCATCTTTCAACTGCTTTTTTTGTCATGGCTTGTTTGGGTTTTTGTTTGGGAATCTTTTTAGTTTTACCCATTGGTGGAGCCGATATGCCGGTTGTGATTTGTCTTTTAAATTCTTATGCAGGCTTGGCTGCAGCAGCTGCTGGTTTTGCGTTAGATAATAATGTTTTGATTATTTGTGGAGCACTTGATGGAGGTTCTGGATTTTTGCTTGCTATGTTGATGAGCCGTGCCATGAATCGTTCCTTTAGAAATGTTCTTTTTGGAGCCTTTGGAGGGGAAGTAGGTGGAGATCAAGTTGCCACTCAAAATAAGCCCATCCTTCAATTTGCACCTGAAGACGTGATGGAATATTTACAGGGCTCGTCTTCTGTGGTGATTGTACCTGGTTATGGGATGGCAGTGGCTCAGGCGCAGCATGCTGTGAGAGAATTACATGAGCTTTTAGAAAAAAATGGTACAGAAGTTCGTTATGCTATTCATCCTGTGGCAGGACGTATGCCAGGCCATATGAATGTTCTTTTAGCAGAAGCCAATATTCCTTATGAAAAATTAATTGAAATGGATGAAATTAACCCTGACCTTCCTAAGGTTGATGCCTGTATTGTTTTAGGAGCCAATGATGTTGTAAATCCTTCTGCAAGGGATGATCCTAAAAGTTCTATTTATGGCATGCCCATTATTAATGCCGATGCTGCTCGTATGGTTTTTGTAGTAAAAAGATCTATGGCGTCTGGTTTTGCTGGGATTGATAACCCTCTTTTTTATAAAGACAATACTCGTATGGTTTTTGGTGATGCAAAGGCTGTTTTGCAAAACATTGTTTCCAAATTAAAAGAGGCAGCATGAACGTTAAACAATTGAGTGTAGGAGAACTTAAGGCACGTTTTGATAAAAAAGAAAATTTTATTTTAGTGGACGTGCGTGAAAAAAATGAATTTGAAATAGCGCGTATTCCCAATTCTAAATTGATTCCACTTTCTGAATTTTCAAAAAGAGTTTTGGAGGAGTTAAAACCAGAAATGGATTTAGTTCTTCATTGTCACCATGGGGGACGTTCTCAAAGAGCTTCTGAATACTTGGTAAGTATGGGTTTTAAAAATGTAGCTAATTTGGCAGGTGGAATTGATGCATGGTCGGTAGAGATTGATAATACTATCCCACGATACTAGTTGCGGGTGGCATGGGGAGAACTTTATTTTTTTGTTCCTGCGGAACTCCTCGCCCCAAAGGGCTCGTCAGACAGTCCTCGGAATCAAAAAAATAAAGTTCTCCCCAATGACAGGACCCGCTCTTTATTATGAAAAAATCTTACAAAGGCACCTCCGACTACATTGCCTCTGCAGCTTTGATTGAAGTAGTAAATGCCGCTCTTGTGGTAGAGCGCCCCTTGCTTTTAAAATTCCGGTAGGAACTCAAGAATGGCTTGTTTTGATGATCTCCCTTTGGTCATTCGGGGGCGCATCCTAGTGGAATTCGGATTGGTGGTCCTGGAGGGGGGAGAATGGCCGTTAAGGTAGCTGAAGAGCGTAGATTTCAAAGTTTACGTGAAGATAGAACCTTAGACATACGGCAATTTAAGGTGGCCTTAAAGAGACTTCGAAAATTAGAGCAGGTCGGAGCTAAAGATCAAATTGCTTTAAGAGAAACCATTGATGCCACTTGTAAGAATGCGGGAGAAATTGAACTTATTTTTGAAGCTCCACGTAAAAATCAAACAACATTTTCCTAAAATGGTGTGGCTTAATCCGGAACCTGAAACTTTTTGGGATCATGTAACCATTGCTTCCATTCGTAAAGCCATCAAGATGTATTCTTTAACCCTAGAAGGTTTAACTCTTGCCATTAATGATTTACGCAAAGGGGAAGGGAGTCTTAAGCCTCTAAATTTCTTGACTAAAGCGGAGCAAGCCTTTATCACATTCCGTCATCCCCACGAAGGTGGTTAACATCTCTTGTCATCCCTGCGAAGGCAGGGATCCATCTTCAAATTTAAAATGGATTCCCCCGCCTACGCGGGGGCAAGTTTACAAACACGGGAATGACTGAAAGGGGATGGATTCCCGCTGGAGTTTACCCCTGCGAAGGCAGGGGCGGGAATGACATTGAGGGGATATGCAAGAAAAACTAGAACAACTCAAAAAGCGTGAAGCCCAAGCCCTTTTAGGTGGTGGAGCCGAGCGCATCGAACGCCAACATCAAGCGGGGAAAAAAACAGCTCGTGAAAGAATAGACCTACTCTTGGATCCAGGTAGTTTTGTTGAAATGGATCGTTTTGTAACCCATAGATGCAATGATTTTGGAATGGAGAAGGCCAAAATTTTAGGTGATGGGGTGGTAACGGGTTATGGCAAAATTGAGGGTCGTTTGGTTTATGTTTTTGCCCAAGATTTTACCGCCTTTGGTGGGTCCCTGGGAGAAGCTTATGCTCGTAAGATCTGCAAGATTATGGATTTAGCCATTAAAACGGGGGCACCTGTTGTGGGACTTAATGACTCTGGTGGAGCTAGAATTCAAGAAGGGGTTGTGAGTCTTGCAGGTTATGCAGAAATCTTTTTAAGAAATGTTATTGGTTCTGGAGTTATTCCTCAAATTTCCTTGATTATGGGGCCTTGTGCGGGAGGGGCTGTTTATTCACCTGCCATGACGGATTTTATTTTGATGGTAGAGCATACAGCTCACATGTTTATTACTGGGCCCGATGTTATTAAAACAGTCACTCACGAAGAGGTAACCAAAGAAGATTTAGGAGGGGCCCATACTCATGCCAGTAAAAGTGGGGTGGCTCATTATGCAGCTAAAAGTGAAGAAGAATGTATTCAGTTAACAAGAGATCTTCTCAGTTTTTGTCCTTCCAATAATCAAGAAATGCCTCCCATGGTTCCTACAAAAGATCCAATTGATCGTACTTCGTCTCTGCTTAATGATCTTATTCCTGATAATGCCAATAAGCCCTATGATATGAAAAAATTAATCAAGGAAGTCCTTGATGATGGACATTTTTTAGAAATACATCCCGATTATGCTAAAAATATTTTGATTGGTTTTGGAAGAATTGGTGGTTACTCGGTAGGACTTGTTGCCAATCAACCAGCCCACCTTGCAGGATGCTTGGATATTGATGCTTCCGTTAAGGCTGCTCGTTTTGTTCGTTTTTGTGATGCTTTTAATATTCCTCTGGTTACTTTTGTTGATGTGCCCGGTTTTTTACCAGGAACAGAACAGGAATATGGCGGCATTATTCTTCATGGAGCTAAACTTTTGTATGCTTTTTGTGAGGCCACAGTTCCAAAGGTAACTGTGATTACTCGTAAGGCCTATGGGGGCGCCTATGATGTGATGAGCTCCAAGCATATTCGAGGCGATGTTAACTTTGCCTATCCCTTAGCTGAAATTGCTGTGATGGGCCCTGATGGAGCTGTTAATATTATTTTTAGAAAACACATAGAACAAGCCAGCGATCCTGTTGCTGAAAAGGCAAAACTGGTGGCTGATTACCGGGATAAATTTGCAAGCCCTTACAAAGCAGCCGAGCTTGGTTATATTGACGAAGTAATTTTGCCTGCCGATACACGCAAAAAAGTGTTTCAAGCTTTAGAGATGCTTCGAAACAAGGTGGATTTTAATCCCAAGAAAAAACACGGAAATATTCCATTATGATAACCAGAATCCGTCATCCCGAGAATAATTTGTCATTCCCGCGAAAGCGGGAATCCATCTTAAATTCAAAGATGGATCCCTGCCGGAGTTTACCCCTGCGAAGGCAGGGGCAGGGATGACAGATAATGGATCCCGCATCAAGTGCGGGATGACAGAATGGGGCGTGAGGGATGACAGAATGGGGTGCCCAATTCGGGAATTTTTATGACTAAGAAGATCAAAAAAATTTTAATAGCCAACCGAGGCGAGATTGCTGTGCGCATCATGCGTACTTGCCGTGATTTAGGAATTAAAACAGTGGCTGTTTTTTCAGAAGCCGATCGCGTTGCTCTGCATGTTCAAATGGCTGATGAAGCTTATTGTATTGGGCCAGAGGCCTCCTCAGAAAGTTATCTGGTAGCTTCAAAAATTATCGAGGTTGCCAAAAAATCGGGCGCCTGTGCCATTCATCCTGGCTATGGTTTTCTTTCTGAGAAAGCTCATTTTTCAAAAGCTTGTGCCGAAAATGGAATTATTTTTCTAGGCCCTAAACCTAAATCCATTGAACAAATGGGAGATAAAATTGAAGCCAGAATCGCTGCAGCCAAAGCCAAAGTTCCCATGGTGCCAGGCACTCAAGAGCCATTAAAGGATGTGGATGAAGCTAAATCTCTTGCTAAAAGAATGGGATATCCCATTCTTTTAAAAGCCACAGCTGGTGGTGGTGGTAAGGGAATGAGGGTTGTAGAAAAAGAGGGGGATATTGCATCTGCTTTTGAGCGTGCTTCTTCTGAGGCTTTAAAAGCCTTTGGTGATGGGCAACTCTACATCGAAAAATATTTGAAAAAAGCCCGCCATATTGAAATTCAAGTGGCCTGCGATATGCATGGCAATAGCATTCATCTTTTTGAGCGTGAATGCTCGCTGCAGCGTCGTCATCAAAAGGTGATTGAAGAAGCTCCATCTCCTTTTTTAAATCAAGCAACCCGTGATAAAATGACAGAAGCCGCTCTTCGTCTTTGTAAGGACGTAAATTATTCAGGAGTGGGGACTATAGAATTTTTAGTTGATGAAGAGCAAAATTTTTATTTTCTAGAAATGAATACAAGACTTCAAGTGGAGCATCCTGTTACCGAGATGATTACAGGGGTTGATTTAGTTGAGCTTCAAATTCGTATTGGAGAGGGAGAAAAACTTCCGATTAAACAATCCGATTTAAAAATAAATGGAGCTGCCGTGGAGTGTCGCTTGTATGCTGAAGATCCTGAAAATAATTTTATGCCTTCTCCTGGAACCATTCATTGGATGACTATTCCAGAAGGCCCGGGGGTAAGACATGATACCGCTGTTTATCCTGGGGCAGCCATTCCCATTTATTATGATCCCATGATTGCTAAATTGATTACCTGGGGGAGCAATAGAAATCAGGCCATTGTCCGCATGCAGAGGGCCATGCAAGAATATGAAATTGGTGGTTTTAAAAATAACATTGGATTTTTAAGAACCATTCTTTTTCATCCAGAATTTCATCGGGGTAATATTTATACACGTTTCATTGAAGATCATCCCGAATTGATGAAGGTTGAAAAATCTTTGGAGGGATTACCACCAGAAGTTTTAGTTGGGATTGCAGCTTTTATGAGAGAAGAAAATAAAAATCAAACAAGTGGAGTTCAAACCAAAAGTGAGGCGGTTGTGTCTCCTTGGAAATTAATTGGTTTAACGGGTTCTCTGCGAAAATAAATGACAAAATATTTTGGAAAAATTGGAAAAGAAGAAATCACTGTTGAAGTAGAGAAGAATGATGACAAACTCATCGTTACTTCTGAAAAGGCCCGTTTTGAACTTGCTATGAGAAAGGTGGCCCCCTTTCATTATTCAATTTTACATGAAAACAAATCTTTTGACCTTCGGTTTTATGATAATCAAAAAATAATCAGTCTTTTTTCCAGGGGAAAAGAAGTGAGTGTAGAAGTAGAAGATATGAAAAGCCGAGCCAGAAAATTGGCTTCTGGTGGAGGTGAAAAAGGAGTTCATGTTGGAGAGGCTATTTTAGAAGCTCAAATGCCTGGAAAAATTGTGAGTGTAAAAGTAAAAGTGGGGGACGAGGTAGTGTTAGGGCAGGGTGTGGTGGTAGTTGAGGCCATGAAAATGGAAAATGAAATGACTTCCCCTAAAGATGGTGTTGTAAAGCTAGTGGCTGTTAAAGAAGGTCAGTCTGTTGAAAGCGGAACTAAACTCGTAGTAATCGAGTAGGGGCCCATCTGAGGTTTTCTCCCCCCAAAATTATGTTTTAAAGATATCTTCTGGTTACCCCATTCCCTCTATTTTTTATTCTATGTAAAAATAATACAATAAAATCAAATACTTAAAAATTGTATAACTTGGCACGCCTCTTGCTTTATGTGTATATCAAAGGGCGGAAGTAAAATTTTTTTTTAAGGAGGATTTTATGGCAACTATAGAACTTAAAGAACAGGTAGTCACGGGAAGAGTTGACCCAGGTGTCACTTTTGTTATTCCAAGGCTAGATCTCTTTAAAACCCCCAGATATCTTGAACCCCAAGGAACTCGCATTGCCAGTCTTGATGTTTATGTTCAAGATAGAAACAACGATGGCCGTATTGATGCCATTGTTGCAGACCCCAATGGGTCTGCAGCTAGAGATCTTGACGGAAACAGAGCTGCTGCTCCAACCTTAACCATTGATGGTCATGCTGAGGATTCTCATTATGTGATTGATGGCTATCAAGGTTCTAACTTTGCTATTTCTCAAAAAGCCTGGCTTGTTGGTGGAAATGGCAACGTTGAAGCTTGGGACTTAGCAGGCCGTGATTTACAAGATACAGTGGCCTTTTATGATGCTCTTGCAGCTTATCAACAAGGGAAACCCGAAACTTTGAATCACTCTGAAAGACTAGCTGCTGATTGCCGTTATTTTGCAGCCGAAGCCGAGAAAAAAGGTGATCATGAACGTGCTGGTAAATTACTTACTCATGCTAGTGAGTTAGATCAAAAATCAGCTGAATGGGTTTGTGAACAAGCTGTTAGAAGTGCCAATGAGCCCGAATTAGCTTTGGCCTTGGTAGATGCGGCCGATAAAGCAGGTGTAGAGGTAACATCTCTCTCTGAAACAGCTTTAGCTGCTGCAGAAAAAGGTTACTTAAACCTTCGTGATTCTGCCTTGGTTAATTCCAAGTATGGTTATCCCGTAGCCATTGATCGCTATAGCCAGTATGTAACTGGAATGGCTTTAATTGGTAAGCCTGTAGCAGATGCCATGATTGATACTGAGTTAGCTAAAATTCAGGATCTCCTCTATCGTCGCAATGTGGCAGGACGCGTTAACAAAGAAGCAGAAATAGCTGCTGTTGCTTCCATCAATGACAAATTGGCTGGCTTTAGTGAGGCCACTGGCATTGAAGTAATAGCCGATGCCCGGTTACAACGCTTTTCTGATGTTCCCAGTAATATTGCTGGAGACAAATAAGGGTTAAGGGCACACCTGTTAAGCGGGAAAGCTGTCTAAGGTGATACAGGTTTTAATCAGATAATCCTTTTCTACAAAACGCTGCAATAGCCATTGGGAGAGTGTTTCAGGGGATTGTGGCAGTTGCTTAACAAGAAAACGTCTCGCATGCAAATGCACCTTTTTTACATCTCCACGTATCCACTGCCAGGTGGTGGGGATGTTTTTACCATAACAAAAAGTCAAATCATAAACCGCCGTTACATGGCCTTTAAGGCCTTCCAATGTTGCCACAAACCCTTTTGTGCGTGGAGTTAAAACATGATTGAGGACGGCTAAACCTTTATTTTTAGCATATTCCTGGCTGCTCTTGAGTTTTTTTGGTGTGATGCGTGTGCCCTCAACAAACGATACCACCCACAACGGAACCTGATGTTGCCGAAGGTTTTGAAAAACCTTGCGAATAGAATGTTTATCCTTCATCCAATCTCTTTTGATAAACAGACAATCAAGAAACCACATTCCCCAACCCACACCAGGCATATATTTAATCGGATCTTTAACAAACCATTTGAGATCACCCAATCTTTTTTTGGTGAGGGCAAAATCGAGTAAAACAGGGATGTCGGTTATTTCTTGATGATTAAGGATCACAATTGCATTTTCTTTTTCTGGAATCGTGTCACCGGAGATGATGATTTCTGTTTTATTGATTTTTCTGGAAAAGATGACACACAGAGCCCACCAAAAATTGGCAATCTCACGATTGATACGACGGAAGATTTTAAGTGAAAAAGGCCGTACTACCATGCTGAGCATTTGTGCCAGGTTGCAACCCATGAGGATGGCGAAAAGAATAAACGATACAACGATTGATCTTGTTTCGATGATTACATGGGAGTTTAATCCAGACATTGATTACTCATAGCTTCGAGACGCTTCATTGTCCACTGATCTCGCCAAATTTTGTTTGTCATTTTTGATCTCCCACATTGGTGGGACTTGTTTGACTAAATTGACTTAAAGTTCCTCGAATCAATTTACCTGTAAAAATAGATTTATCTCCTGCCAAATCCCACGTCCATTCATTTTCAACTTCTTTTTTCGACTTAAAAACAGGATTTGAAAAGCTCATCACGCTGGCATAGCCCCATTTGCCTCGAGATTCGTAAGCTAAAAAAGCATGACCAGTTTCGGGTCCATCAGTGTAAATAATGGCTTTGCAATGAAGACGATTATCTTCACACAAAGTTTGAAGCCCTTCGGTGTATTCGGAACAATCATACACTCCTTCTGCAATAGAATTGGCTACCACTCGGGGAGTTTCCTGATGCTGGTAATCTAGAAAATGTCTGAAGTAGAGATGACCTATCCAGGGAATTTTTTCTTTTTCAATTTGACCGGAACGAACAAGAAATTTAACTCGTTGTCTTACAGCTTGAAAATCTTTTGGATTAACCCCATTAAAAAGGGCTGCAATATATTGTTTTGATTCCCATACAGAAAAATTTGAATGGCTTAGATAAGAAGCCCAATTATTTTTAAAATCATTGTCCAAAAGAAGGGCAGTATAAGCTATTAAATCATCAGAAGCTGCAAAACTATCTTTGGGGGATACTTTTTGTCCCAGAGAATTTTGTATTTTCTTTGCAGCAACAAGAGTAACAGGATCTAAGTTTTCTGCTTGGGAAGCTTTTTGTGCATGGTCTATTGCTTCTTGTGGTTTTCCACTGTGACTTAAATAAATAGCCAAGCCATAATCTAAGTAGGGGTTATCAACATCGATACCAGTAAGTTGGGTGATGGCAGTATTTAATCCTTCCCAATTTCCACAATACACTTCAAGCCAGATCAGACGTTCTGAAAGATAGATTTGGTTTTCGGGTTCTTCTGTAGAATCAGAAATGGCTCGATTAAGAGATCCCCTAGCAGCAAATTTCATACCCCCATGAGCATTTTCAATGAAGTTTACATACTGGGCTAGGGCAGCATCGTTTAAGGCTTTAGGTTTTTCAATAAAATATTCGTAACTTTGAGTTAAATATTTCCTGGCAGCTTCACTTGATATGCCAGAAGAAATAAGAGTTGCCCAATTTTCATCATCTAAAACACTATCGGGTCTAGAAAGTTGCAAGAGATCAGCTTTGGTATTAAGACTAGCTAATTCTGCATAAAGAACCGGATCAAGCCGCTGTGCTAGGTGGTCTAAGGTAATAACTTTCGAAGTTACATCTGCCATAGGGTGCACTTAATTCATTACCAGGCGTAAACGCAATACGCACTGCGTTATAAAAAAATTAAAGGTATCCCGCAATGACAGGACCCGTTTTTATTACAAGTATAAATTTATTTTTCCTGTGGTTTGGATGTTTCAATATCCGGTGCCACAAGAGGTTTCGGTATACTTGGGTTTTCTTGTGCCTGTTTTTCTTGCTTGATAATAGGTCTTAAAGCCACCCCCTGATTAGAGGCAAATTTTTCTTGGAGCCAAAGCTGCTTTCTTTGCTCTCCCAAGGCTTCTAGGGTGGGGTTTAAAGACTGATTGTAAAGCCTAGGTTGAGGATATTCAGGTCGTGTGTAAGTATACCGCGGATAAAAATAATTAAATGAATAAAAAGAGGAGGGGTAATAACCATAACGCAAGGGCACATACCACGAAGGATAGGGAGAATAGGGTGACCAATAGCTAAAAGTGTAGGTGGTATCGGCAAGGGCTGGGAGAGAGAGTGTTGTTCCCAAACCCAAAACTAAAATAATCACAATGTATTTAAAAAACTTCATTCCCTTTAATTATCGGCAATGGCAGCTTAAAAGTTGCTAAGGGAATTCATTACCCCAAGCTTAAAAATCTATTAAATTCAAGTACTTGACAAGGACCTTTTGAGTCATATAAAACTTCTCCATGCTTTTTAACATTGTTTTGGTAGAACCTCAAATTCCTCCCAATACAGGAAACATTGCAAGATTATGTGCAGGTCTTGATGGCAAGCTTCATCTTGTAAAGCCTCTTGGTTTTTCAACAGAGGATCGTTACTTAAAACGTGCAGGCTTAGATTATTGGCCCCATGTGCAATTGGAGTATCATAATTCTTTAGAAGATTTAAAAGCAATTTACCTTAAATCTCATTTTTTTTATTTCACTACAAAGTCAAATCGCCTGTATACACAAGCCAAGTTTCAAGAAGGAGATTTTTTAGTTTTTGGAAGTGAAACAAAGGGGCTTTCAAAAAAAATATTGGAAGAAAATGCAGAGCATACTTTCACAATTCCCATGACGGGAAAAATTCGGAGTTTAAATCTTTCAAGTGCTGTGGCCATGGTGGTAGGGGAGGCGCTGAGACAAAATAATTTATTTCATTATTCATGAAGAGCGGGTCCTGCCACCAGGAGGTTTCCCGCTGGTGCGCGCCATCGGAAGCCCTCCTCCTGGTGTCACCCGCTTTCATCAATTACCCTACAGAGTTACCGTGATTTTATGCAAATCGAATACGACTAGGAGCAGGTGGGTCGAAAACCCCAGCGGTTTGAATGCCCTGTGTGTGTTGTTTCACGGCACGTACATAGTTTTGAGTTTCTGCAAATGGTGGAATGCCTCCATAACGTTCTACATTAAGAGGCCCGGCATTGTAGGCAGCCAAAGCCAAATCGGTGTTTCCATTAAAACGCACCAGCATTTGCTTTAAATACCTGGTTCCACCATCAATGTTTTGTGCGGGATTAAAGGGGTCTCTCACTCCAAGATTTTGAGCTGTTTCAGGCATCAGTTGCATCATGCCCATGGCACCAGCATTAGAGATGGCTCTTGGATTGTAGTTGGATTCTTGTTTGATCACTCCCGCCACTAAATTGGGATCAACCCCATGCTTTTGAGCAGAGCGGTCAATCATGTGTTTGTAGTGAGCAAGCTGACGTGGGGTCGGGGCGTTAGAAGGCTGAATCCCTTGCATGTCTTTTTCATTAAGAGCACCAGTCATAGCTTCTGGAGGATTTTCTGCTTCTTTTTGGGCCTTAGCCATTTCTGCGGGTGTTTGTTTCCAGTAAAGTGGTTGCCCCGCCATGCTATTGGGCGCTTCGAAACCCCTAGCAAATTTTTGTTTGTCTTCTAAAAGAGCATCAAAAGAATTTTTAGACGAAGAACTTGTTTTGGTACTTGTTTTTTCACCACCAACTATTCCTCTTTTTTGGTCATTTGTAATCTTCATAAACCCAACCTATTTTATCATAAATTACGTCAGTTGCCATTATCGGGTTTGGTACCTGCCAAAGGTGCGAAAAGAATGAATTATTTTTTAACCCCTAAATATTTTAAAAAAATAAGTAAATTCAATTAGTTATGTAGTATAATGGTTCTTGATTTTCTAGATCCCTAGAGCTAAACTTATATCTTAATGCCTTCTTACCTTCTTACCGCCTATCTCAACACAAGCAAGGAAGTTGACATCTTGAATGCAACTCATGATGTTAAAAGAGCACATCGAGAATCTAAAATCGTTAATGGACTGTTAACGGTTTATCTTCCTGGAAGCTGTGCTGGGGTAAAAGTTTTAGAAAACGAACCTGAGGTGCAAAAAAAATTTCTAAATCTTATTTCTTCTTTTACTCCAAATTCAACAGAAGCTCGTCCAAAAAGACGCTCAAATACGGGGCATGATGCTGCTCATTTAAGAGCGGCTCTTCTTTCTAATTCTGTAGGAATTCCCATTAAAGACGGGAAACTTCTTTTAGGGCCTTGGCAAGAAGTTGTGTTGTACGATTTTGATGATCGGATTGGAAGACGTGATTTTCACATTTTGGTTATGGGGGATGAGGCTGAACAAAAAAAATAATATGGACAAAACTAAAAAAAGTGCGCTTTCACATAAAACCCTTCATTTTTATGATAATCGTTTAACTCAAAGTCTTTATGGTCCTCATGAAAGTCACTTAAAAATCATAGAAAAAAAGATTCCTGTGATTTTAAGAGCAAGGGGCAACGAAATAAATATTTCAGGAGAATCTGAAGCAATTGACCAAGCTTTTAAGATTTTAAATAAACTCTACACTTTAGCAGAGAGAGGACAAAATTTAACGGAGGTTGATATCGAACGTACCATCCATCTTTCCAATGATATTTCTCATGATGGAGAAGAAGCCAAAGAAGATAAAATTATTATTCCAGGAAGGAATAAAGTTATTTACCCTCATACCTTAGGTCAAAGAGAGTATGTTAAAACTTTGCTTCACCATGATATTACTTTTGGCTTAGGCCCAGCGGGTACAGGCAAAACCTACCTTGCCATGGCTATTGGAGTGCATTTAATTTTAAAAGGACAGGTTAAACGTATTGTGCTAACAAGGCCCGCGGTAGAGGCAGGAGAGAGGTTGGGATTTTTACCAGGAGATTTAGCTGAGAAAGTAAATCCCTATTTACGGCCACTTTATGATGCCTTAAATGATATGCTCGATTTTGAAAGAACTCAACGTATGTTAGATCGCAACGAAATTGAAGTAGCTCCCTTGGCTTTTATGCGGGGACGCACCCTTAATGAGTGTTTTGTTATTTTAGATGAAGCTCAAAATTGTACCCATGAACAAATGAAAATGTTTTTAACTCGTATTGGGCAACAATCGAAAGCTGTTGTTACGGGAGATATGACTCAAACGGATTTACCCTTGGGCCTGAAACCTGGATTAAAACATGCCGTTAAAATTTTGCAAGACATACCGGGCATTGGTGTTTGTTATTTAACCGAGAAGGATGTAGTGAGGCATCCCTTGGTTCAACAAATTATTAAGGCTTACGAACAGCATGAAGAAAAGTAGTTTTATGAAGAAAAAAAATCAACGAATAAAAAAAGAAGCCCCATCTTTTTGGACCAAAGAAAAAGCTGATTATGCTGTTAATCTTTTCCTCGTTATTCTTTTAGCCTTAGGCATTACTGTTCTTCTTAATTTACACATGGATAGTTTGCCTCAGAATTTACAGGTAGGATCCATTGCCCCTAAAGATATTAAGGCCGATCAAAATTATGAAATTATTGATGAACAATCGACTCAAAAATTACGTGAACAAGCTGAAGCGAGTATTCTCCCTGTTTTTGATTTTGATCCTACAATCGAAATTGATTTAGTAAGTCGTATTAAGGAGTCTTTTACAAAAGGTCGTCAAATTATTTATGATGGAACAACAATTAAAGCCAAGGCCGCAGAAAAAGAACAGTTTAAATCTAAACTCAAATCAGAATTTTTAACTGCCTTTGGTTTTAATCTTGATGATGAGAGTTATGCTTTGTTTAGAAAATATTCTTTTCATCCTTCGATGGAAAGAACCCTTACTTATTTGCTTCATCGTGCAAGCCAGTTTCCCATTATTCATGCAGTTGATGAATTAAATCCCTATGCTGATCGTGGCATTATTTTAAGAAGGTTGTCTTTTGATGAGACCATAGAAGAAGAAGTGATTAAGGATGTAAGCCTTGTTCTTGATGTAAATACAGCTAAAAAGAAGATTGAAGAAATTAGCTTATCATCTATCTCAGGCTTTCTTAATTTAGAGCTTCTCGATTCTTCTGTGTTTGATGTTACTAAAAATGTTGCGCAAGCACTTGTGAAAGTGAGCATGAATTATAACGGTTTAGAAACCGACATGCGTAAACAACGAGCCAGGGCCAATGTAAAAAATACCATCATTAAAGTAAAAAGAGGCGAATCGATTATTCGCAGTGGGGATCGCTTAGAGCCATGGCATTTAACTGTCATTGAGGGTATTCGAAAAGAACTTTTAAAAACAAATCATATTTATCGTTTTATTGGGCTTTTTCTCTTTGTCAGCTTGGTTTTGTTTATCGTTTTCTTTTATGCACAACGCTATATTCGTCGATTTAAGCCTAATCGAAAAGATCTTGTTTTTCTTGGATTAACACTCATGATTTCTCTTCTCATTTTAAGAATGGGAGTTTTTATTTCAACAGCAGTTAGAGATGCTCTTCCTTTCACTATTGGTACCAATACTCTCTACTACATTATCCCTGTAGCAAGTGGAGCCATGCTGGTTCGCTTTATTCTTAACTCTGAGGCGGCTTTTATTTTTTCGGTTGTGATTAGTCTTTTTTCGGGAGTGTATCTCGGCAATAGTTTAGAAATGATGGTTTATTACCTTATTGGCAGTGTTTATGCGGCCCACGTTGTAGCCAGAGTGGATAGACGTTCTGCCTTATTTCGTGGGGGATTAATGGCTGGGGTGGTCAATGCGATTATCTTATCTAGTTTAAGTCTTATTTCTTCTGCTGCTGTTTTAAGTCGTGTGGAGATTTCTCTTTTAGCAACTAACATGATTTTTGGCATTTGTGCTGGTTTAATCACTCCCATGCTTGTGCTTATTTTAAGCCCCATTGCAGAAAGCCTTTTTAATTACACCACAGATATTAAACTTTTAGAATTAGCTAATTTAAGTCACCCCTTACTTAAAGAAATGCTCATTTCTGCTCCAGGCACTTATCATCATAGCCAAATGGTGGGTGTGTTAGCTGAATCAGGAGCACAAGCGATTGAGGCTAATCCCCTGGTGGCAAGAGTAGGCAGTTATTATCATGATATTGGTAAGATGAAAAAAGCACAGTACTTCATTGAAAATCAAAGAGGAGAAAATCCACACGATAAATTAGCTCCTTCTATGAGTGCTTTGATTATTGAAGCCCATGTTAAAGATGGCCTAGAAATGGCCAAGCTTCATAAGTTGCCTGGTAAAATTATGGATATGATCCCAGAACATCAAGGAACCAAACTCATCGGGTATTTTTATAATAAAGCTAAAAAAATGGAGGATCCTGCTTTGAGTGGCAGAGTAGCAGAAGCAGACTATCGTTACATAGGACCCAAGCCTCAAACCAAGGAAGCGGGCATTGTGATGTTGGCAGATGCAGTAGAGGCTGCAGTAAGAACCCTGCAGGAAAAATCACCAGCTAAAATACGTACTACAGTTGAAAAACTGGTAAATCAACATTTTGTAGATGAACAATTAGATGAATGTGATCTTACTTTAAGGGATATTCATCAAATAGCCGATGCCTTTGTTAAAATTTTAATTGGCATGTATCATCAGAGAGTTGAATATCCAGAAGGAGCTTTGATTTCTGGTGTGCCCCATGCCCTGGGTGCTCGTATTCATGTTATTCAAGATAAAGTAAACACAAATGAAAATCGCTCTCACGAACAACCATCCCAAGCGGCGAATATCTCGCCCTTATTTAGAAAAAAAGATTAAAAAGATCATCCAGATTTTGGGTGATTCAAAGAAAGTTTTAAGTCTTTTATTAACCACGGATAAAAAAATTGCTGCTCTTAATAAAACATTTTTAAAAAAAATTGGTCCAACAGATGTTTTAAGTTTTCCTTTTAATTCAGATGAAATTTTTGGAGAAATTGTTATTTCTTTGGATACAGCAGCAAAACAAGCTAGGCAATATGGGCTAGGGCTTCATGAACAATGTCTTGTTTTAATAATCCATGGCATGCTTCATTTACAGGGATTTGATCACGACACTCAGAAAAAAGAAAAAATAATGCGTCAAAAAGAAAAAATTTTAATGCAGGTAATCCTTGGCAAGATAGTCCCTTATTTGTAGAAAGAAAAAATGAAATCTTTTCGTTTGGCATTTATTTCAGGATTGGTTGGTATTTTTATTTTTCCAACTGTTCTTTTTGGTTTTAAAATACCTGATCTCGGATTTTTAGCCTGGGTTTTTTTAATACCACTTTTATGGAGGCTTAGCTCATTGGGCTATGGCAGTATTTTTTCACATTCCTTTCTTTCTTATTTCCTTACTGCCTTAGGTGCTCTTTATTGGATGGTTCCTGCCATGAAAAATTTTGGTGGGTTAAACTTTTTAGAATCTCTGGGAGTTTTGGTTTTAGCGGCTCTTATTTTAGCCTGCTATTTTTCTTTATCCACTTTTCTTGGATATTTTTTTCATAGAAAAGGGGGGCAGCCCCTTTATTTAACTCTTCCTGTATTTTGGCTTTTGGCTGATTATGCTAAAACTTATTTTCCTGTAAATGGTTTCCCCTGGCTTAATCCTGCTTATTCACAAGGATCTTATCTTCCTCTTTTTCAATGGATTGAGCTTACTGGTGTTTTTGGTCTTACTTTTTTTATTTATTGTATGAATGTTCTTTTCTTTGAATGTCTTAATGCATGGAAAACCAGGGATAAAAATTTGTTGCTTCATTGTGGCGCTATTTTTTTTGTACTGTTAGTTATTTCAATTTTAGCTAGTGTTGGGTGCCAGATTTTTCAAGAAAAAAGACAATCAAGCGGAGTTGCTACTATAGGGCTTATTCAAGGAAATATTCCCCAGGATATGAAATGGGATAGTTCGAAAGCCCAATCTAATTTTAAAATCTATGCAGATCTTTCATATAAGGCCAGAACTTACGGAGCTGATTTTATTATATGGCCCGAAACAGCCTATCCCTATACGTTAAGTGTAAATAAATTAGCTTTAAGTCAGTTTGTAGAATCAGACCTGGCAGGTCTCAATGTTCTTTTTGGCGCTGTGAGTATCGAGGGTTTAAGACTTTCAGAGCAGGGGCCAATTTTTAACTCTGCTTTTTTAATTGATAAAGATTCTCACATTTTGAGTTTTTATCATAAACGTCATTTAGTGCCTTTTGGTGAATATGTTCCCATGAAAAATTGGCTTTCTTTTGCCAGGCGTTTAACGGTAGCTGTAGGAGATTTTTCAGAAGGCAAGTCGTCTGAGCCCTTACAAAAAGGGGAGGTTTCTTATGGGGTTCTTATTTGTTACGAGGATTTATTCCCTAATTTGTCCAGGGCATCGGTTCTATCTGGTGCTCATGTTCTTGTAAATTTAACAAATGATGCCTGGTATGGAAATACTTCTGCCCAATATCAACATGTTGTTTTTTCTCAATTCAGGGCTCTGGAAAATAGACGATATCTTCTTCGTGCAACTAATACTGGTTTAACTGCTGTGATTAATCCAAGAGGACAAATCGTTGAGCAACTTAAACCCTTTGATAAAAATGTGTTGGTAAAAATGATTTCATTATCAGAAGCAAATACTCTTTATACTTATCTTGGTTCTGTGATTATTTTATTTTCATTTTTATATGCAGGTTACTGCATCTTTCAAATTTTTTTACCCAGAAAGGATTCTCATGTCTAAAGAATTAAAAGAAATGTTGGAGGGACTTAAAAATAAACGCGACGAACTACGGAGGTCTCTTTGACATCGATTCTAAAATAAACAAGGTTTCCAAACTAGAATTATTGAGTACCGAATCTCATTTTTGGGATGATTCCAGAGAAGCTAAAAAAGTTTTGAAAGAAATGGAAGGATTTAAGCTTCTTTTAAATACATGGAACCAAGTAACAACAGCTGTTTCTGATAGTGAGATTTTGCTTGAATTTCTTCAGCACAATCCGGAAGAAGTGAGTGAGTTAGAAGTAAAAGAAGGACTAGATAGGGCAAAGACTATTCTGGATCAACTGGAGTTTCAAAAAATGCTTTCTGGCCGGGATGATCATTGCGGGGCTTTTCTACAAATTAATGCGGGGGCTGGTGGAACAGAATCTTGTGATTGGGTTTCCATTTTACTTCGGATGTATTTACGTTTTTGTGAACAAAGTGGTTACAAGGCTGATATCATTGATGAGACAGAAGGGGATGGCGCGGGCTATCGTTCGGTGACTGTTTCCATTACTGGTCGTTATGTCTATGGATATCTTAAAGCCGAAAATGGTGTTCATCGTTTGGTACGTATTTCTCCTTTTGATGCTAATAAACGTCGCCACACTTCATTTGCTTCTATTTATGTTTATCCTGATATCAATGAAGAAATTGATATTGAGGTGAATGAGGGGGATATCAAAATGGATACCTACCGTGCAGGTGGAGCGGGTGGGCAGAAGGTAAATAAAACAAATTCAGCAGTGAGGTTAACGCATATTCCTACTGGTATTATAGTTGCTTGTCAAAACGAACGTTCACAACATCAAAATAAAGCAGTTGCTTTGAAGATACTCAAAGCGAAACTTTATAATGCAGAGATGGAGAAAAAACTGAAAGCGAAAGAAGCCATTGAAGCCTCTAAAAAAGATATTGCCTGGGGATCTCAAATTCGTTCTTATGTGCTCCATCCTTATCAAATGGTAAAGGATCATAGAACTAATTATGAGACAGGGAATACAGAAGCTGTTCTTAATGGAGAGTTACACCCATTTATGAGAAGTTTTCTTCTTAAATAGTGTAAGGTGAACAGGAAGCACTTCTTAACAGATCATGATGCCTGGCCATGGTGTTTTTATCAAAAACTGATAAGCCCCAGGTAATTTTAGGTTTTTCATTCTTTTTGATGGTTGTTGCAGTAGTAATTTCGGAATGGATTCTTTTAACAGCAATTTCAGCTTGTCCTTTGGATGTATGAGGTAGTAAGGCAGCAAGCCCTCCATCTGCCATTCGGCACCAAATGTCTCCTGAGCGGATAATGGGTCGAATTGTGAGAGCGATTTTTTCTAAAATTTTGTTTCTTTTTTCAAAACTAATTTCAGTAGGAATATTCATAATCAAGCAGGCTAGTTTGGTATTATAACGCATGGCTTTTCGTACTTCGCGATCTAAAAGTGTTTCGAAATGGTTTGAAGAATAAAAAAGTGTTTCTTGGTCAAGAATGGCATTTTTTTTCATTTGCCGATTTTCTTCTTCCAGGTTCATCAATCGTATGCGCATATTTGTTTTTCTGTTTTCTTCGTCAATCACTAGCTCCATCACTTCTGGCAGTTCATCTAACCAATGTTGATCTTTATTAAGGTAATAGTTAGCTCCAGCCTTAAGACAAGAAACACCAATACGTTCATGATGGGGTTTGTTCATCAAAATGAGGATTAGATTTTTTTTAACTGCTTTTAAACGGATGGTTGATTCCAAAATAGAAATATTTAAAGCAGAACAATCGAGAATTAAAAGATGATAATCACATACCGAAACTTCCTTGATCGTTTTTTCAAAACTTGCAGCGTACGAGATGATAGTATCAGCCCAATGACGTTTTGTTTTTAATGTTTGCTCAAGCAATTTTAAATCGCTTTTGTTCCCTGCAAAAAAGATTTTTCGGTTATGATTCATAAAAGAATGAATTCCTTATAGCAACACCTATGCCTTTTAAATTGCAATGAAAAAAAATTACGCAGAGCGTTATAAATTGGGGTTTGTTAGAGGATAGGGTCTAGGGTGAGTTGGCCTGTACCTGAAATAACAATATCATTAAGGATGGCTGTATCATTAATGATGGTGCTTGGGATTTGAAGGGAAACACTAGAACGTTTGGCGAGATCAAGACTTTCCATGAGAAGGGCGTTTAAATCTGGTTCGACAAGTTTTATTCCTTGCATCAGATAATCTTCTTGTTCTCCCTGAGTTTGCATAGAGATTCCACTGCTTAAATCTTTGCAAATTGCAAAATGGTTTTCTTTATTGTCTTGATTAAAAACTATTTTAAAGGCGCCCATGATATCTGGTTCACTTTCTTCGTTGGTATAGGATGATTGAAGCATGTAGGAAAGTTCTCCCTTAAATTCAGGGATTTCAATCTCTAAGTGACAATCGGCAAGCGGATTAAGAAGAAGTGATCCCCAGTTTTTTACTTCATATTCAGCTTCAATTTCTTTTGTTTTTTTATGTTCATCTATATCAAGAGGAAGTAAAAATTTTACACGATATTCAATTTCCATATAAGGTTCTGATAATAAACTTAGATCGGCAGCCGGGTTATTAAGCAAACTTTCATGAAAGCTTACCGTAACAGTTAAATCTAATTCTAATTCATGAGTCGGCACTCCTTGGGTACTTTCATCTTCGCTTTCTTCTCCAAAAAAAGCCTGATCAGTCTGCGCTTCGGTATTATCAATATCATCATCAGCCAAGGTGCCTGTGAAAGGGAGAGAGGGATTTTTTTCAAAATCAGTAGCCTTGATTTCTTGATCTAAACCTAAATCTGATGGGGTGATAACAGGTTCAATAAAGTCAACAGAAGGAGGAGGCAGCTCTTGAGATAAAGCATTGGAATTATTAATAAAAAATAAAACTAAACTCGTAATAAGGACAAACAAGTGCATAAGGATCAAACCTCAATTTATTAGAATATCATGATTTAACTTAAACAACAATCCCTCGGAAAACATTGTGTTTTTTAGGCAAGATGTGTATTGTCTATCTCCTTTATGATTCCACGATATACACGCTCCATGATGAGCCAAATTTGGGAACCAGAAAACAGGTTCACAATCTGGCTTGAAATTGAAATCTTAGCCCTGGAAGCTCTTGTAAACAAAGGGGAGATGAGTAGAGATGTGGTGCGTTCTATTCGTACCAAGGCCAAGTTTAATATCGAACGTATTGAGACTCTAGAAAAAGAATTAAAACATGATGTGATTGCTTTTTTAACTTGTGTTGCCGAATTTGTTGGACCCGATTCCCGTTTTATTCATAAGGGCCTTACCTCTTCTGATATTTTAGATACTGCTTTTGCCGTACAATTAAAACAAGCCGGAGATCTTTTAATTCAAGATATCGATAGTCTCATGTCTATTTTGAAACTACGAGCTTATGAATTTAAAGACACGGTGATGGTAGGGCGTTCTCATGGTATTCATGGGGAGCCAGTTACTTTTGGATTAAAGTTAGCTCTTTGGTATGAAGAGATGAAACGCAATCGTGAGCGTTTGCTTGCTGCTAGTACAGATGTTGCAGTTGGCAAGCTGTCTGGAGCGATGGGCACTTTTGCTCATAACGATCCTTTCATCGAAAAATATGTTTGTGAAAAATTAGGATTAAAACCGGATCCAATTTCTACTCAAGTTGTTCAAAGAGATAGGCATGCTCACTTTTTTCAAACTTTATCTTTGGTGGGGGCCTCTCTTGATAAAATTGCAACAGAGATTAGACATTTGCAAAGAACAGAAGTTTATGAGGTAGAAGAATATTTTTCTCCTGGTCAAAAAGGATCTTCTGCCATGCCTCATAAGCGTAATCCTGTATTAAGTGAAAACATATCGGGGCTTTCTCGTTTACTTCGAGGGTATGCGCTTTCTGCTATAGAAAATGTGGCTCTCTGGCATGAGAGAGATATTTCACATAGCTCGGTAGAGAGAGTCATTGGTCCTGATGCGACCATTGTTCTTGATTTTATGTTGGATCGTAGTTGTGGGATTATTTCCAAATTACTAGTTTATCCAGAAAACATGAAAACCAATTTGGGTGAAATGAAAGGTCTTATTTATTCACAAAGGGTGCTCTTAGCACTGATAGATGCTGGCATGAGCAGAGAAGATGCTTATAAAGTAGTACAAAAAAGTGCTATGAAAGTTTGGGAGCAAGATGCTGATTTTTTAAGTGAACTTAAAAAAGATGACAAGATAAGCCGTTATTTAAATGCACAAGATTTAAATCCTCTTTTTGATGTGAAGTATTATTTGCGTCATGTTGATACTCTATTTAAAAGAATTTTTATTTAAAGGACATATGAATAAAAAAGAAAAAATCTACGAAGGTAAGGCCAAAATTATTTATGCAACAGATGATCCAGATTTGATGATTGCTTATTTTAAAGATGATGCTACGGCCTTTAACAACAAGAAAAAAGGGGTTATAGCCGACAAGGGCATTATTAATAATGCTATTTCTTCAAAACTTTTTCAAATTTTAACTGAGCAAAAAATTCCAAATCATTTTATAAAACATTTAAATGAAAGAGAAATGTTAATCAAAAAATTGAAAATGCTTCCCCTAGAAGTGATTGTCCGTAATATTGTTGCTGGAAGCTTAGCCAAAAGAATGGGGATGTCTGAAGGGGATAAACTTAAAAGACCCGTTTTAGAATTTTGTTATAAAAGTGATGCTTTGGATGACCCCTTCATTAATGAAGATCATATTTTGGTTTTTGATTTATGTAAAGATCAAGAGCTGATCAATATTAAAAATCAGGCCTTACGCATTAATGATATTTTAGTTTCTTTCTTTGATGTTCAAGGAATTCGTCTAGTGGATTTTAAATTGGAATTTGGTCTTTTTAAAGGGGATGTGTACTTGGGGGATGAAATTACACCTGATAGTTGTCGCTTGTGGGATAAAAAAACTAATGAAAAATTAGATAAAGACCGCTTTAGACGTGATATGGGAGGGGTTGAAGAAGCCTATCAAACTGTTCTTAATCGTTTAGTAAAGCAAGCCTCATGAAAGCAAAAGTGATGGTTACATTAAAAGAAGGGGTTCTTGATCCGCAAGGTCAGGCCATTGAAGGGGCATTGCGTTCTTTGGGTTATGAAGAATTTAAAAATGTAAGACAGGGAAAATTTTTTGAGTTAACGATTCAAGGTTTGAATAAGGGGTGTGCAGAAAAAAAATTAGGTGAAATTTGTCAAAAACTTCTTTCCAATACGGTAATTGAAAATTACCGCTTTGAAATACTCGATTGATTGCATGAAAATTGCCATTATTGTTTTCCCAGGTTCTAATTGTGATGCCGATTGCCATGATGTGGTATCTCGGGTGTATGGCCATAGTGCCACTTATGTTTGGCATAAAGAAACTTCTCTTGCAGGCTTTGATGGAGTTATTCTGCCCGGTGGTTTTTCTTACGGTGATTATTTGAGGACAGGTGCTATTGCAAAATTTTCTCCCATCATGCGTGAGGTTATTTCTTTTGCCAACAAGGGTAGGCTTGTTTTGGGTATTTGTAATGGATTCCAGATTTTAGTGGAATCGGGCCTTTTGCCAGGAGTTCTTATTCGTAATAAAAATTTACGTTTTATTTGTGATTGGGTAAATTTAAAAACGGTGAATGTTCAAATTCCTTTTACCCAAAAAATGTCCCAAGACCAAATTTTAAAACTTCCTATTGCTCATATGGAAGGCAATTACTACGCCGATGAAGCTACTTTAAAAAATCTTTGGGATAAAAATCAGGTTGTTTTTCAATATGTGGATAATCCCAATGGTTCACTTCAAAACATTGCTGGCATTTGTAATGAGACAGGTAATGTTTTAGGCATGATGCCTCACCCAGAAAGAGCTTCTGAGGAAGTGTTGGGTGGAACTGATGGACATTTTTTATTTAATTCATTTTTAAAATGACAACACAAATCACTCCAGAAATAATTCGCCAACATAATTTAAGTGCTGATGAATATCAGATGATTTTGAAACATTTGGGACGCACACCCAACTTGGTAGAGTTGGGTATATTTTCAGTGATGTGGTCTGAACATTGTAGTTATAAAAGTTCGCGTGTTCATCTTAAAAATTTTCCAACAAAAGCTCCCTGGGTGCTGCAAGGTCCAGGGGAAAATGCTGGTATTGTGGATATTGGAGATCATGAGGCTCTTGTTTTTAAAATGGAATCTCATAACCATCCTTCCTTTATTGAACCTTATCAAGGTGCAGCCACAGGAGTAGGTGGCATTTTGCGTGATGTTTTCACCATGGGAGCACGCCCCATTGCTCTTTTAAATTCTCTTCATTTTGGAGAAGTAAATCATCCTAAAACACCTTTTTTAGTTTCTGGTGTTGTCTCGGGTATTGCAGGTTATGGCAATTGTATGGGCATTCCTACTGTGGGTGGACAGGTGAGCTTTCATGCAAGTTATAATGGAAATATTCTTGTAAATGCCATGACGGTTGGTCTTGTTGATCATGATAAAATATTTAAGGGAGTAGCAGCTGGAGTAGGAAACCCAGTTATTTATGTGGGTTCTAAAACAGGACGTGATGGGATTCATGGAGCTACCATGGCTTCAGATTCTTTTGATGAAAGCTCTGAACAAAAACGGCCTACGGTTCAAGTGGGAGATCCTTTTACCGAGAAGCGTCTTTTAGAGGCTTGTCTTGAGTTGATGCAAGAGAATGCCATTATTGGTATTCAGGATATGGGGGCAGCAGGACTTACTAGTTCTTCTTTCGAGATGGCAGGACGTGGTGGAACCGGACTTGATTTGAATTTAGATAACATACCCCTTCGAGAAGAGGGGATGACTCCTTATGAAATGATGCTTTCAGAATCTCAAGAACGCATGTTGATGACTGTAAAAAAAGGCTCTGAAAATATTGTTTCTCAAATTTTTTCTAAATGGGATTTAGATGCTCATGTTGTTGGGGTGGTTACAAACACGGGGAGTGTGCGTGGGTTTTTTAAAGGAGAAAAAGTTTTTGATTTACCTACTACCCCTATTGCCGATGGAGCACCCAAGTACACACGTCCTTATCATTTGGCAGAGCCTTCGGCCATTTTTAATTTGGCAACTCATCCAATCAATCGTAATTTTAATCAGTCTTTGTGCAATCTTCTTCAAAGTCCTAATTTATGTTCTAAAAAATGGGTTTATCGTCAATATGATCACCATGTGATGACGGGGACCATTGTAGAGCCAGGATCAGATGCAGCTGTGGTGAGAATTCGTCATTCTCAAAAAGCTGTTGCCATGTCTTGTGATGTGAATAGTCGCTATTGTTTTTTAGATCCGTATATTGGGGCTGCTCATGCAGTAGCTGAATGTGGGCGTAATTTAATTTGTTCGGGGGCTAGGCCTTTGGCTGTTACAGATTGTCTTAATTTTGGCAATCCAGAAAACCCAGAGGTTATGGCCCAGTTTGAAAGAGCTGTTGCTGGAATTTCTAAAGCCTGTACGGTTTTATCAATGCCGGTAGTCAGTGGAAATGTTAGTTTTTATAATGAAACTAATGGTTCTTCTATTTTCCCAACGCCAACTATTGGAGCTGTGGGTTTAATCTCCAAGGGTGGAAGAGTTTTAAAACAGTTTTTTCAAAAAGAAGGGGATCTTATCTTACTTTTAGGTTCTCCAAAAAGCACTCTTTCTGGTTCAGAATATTTAGCTACTCTTTATGGAAAAGAAATAGGGCCGCTTCCTTCCCTTGATTTGGATTATGAAAAAAAACTTTGGGAAGTGCTTCTAAAACTCATTCAAGATAAAAGGGGATTGATAAATTCTGCTCATGATTTATCTGATGGAGGGTTAGCTATTGCCCTGGCCGAATGTTGTTTTGGAAAAGAAGAACTGGGAGCAAAGGTTACTTTAAAAGAAAATATTTGTATGAATGCGCGCATGGATGAGTTTTTATTTGGTGAAGGAGCCAGCCGAATTATTGTAAGTATAGAGCCTCAGTTCTTAGATGAGGTGTTGGAGGAGACAAAACAAAAAGGAATAGATGTTTTAATTTTAGGTTCTGTTATAAAAGAAAAATTAATGATTTCTATCGAAAAAGAAAGTTTAATTGCTTGTACCATTCAAGACTTAAAGAATTACTATAATAATGGATTTGAAGTGTCTGTTTTTAAAAAAGGAATTGATAAGAAAATAAATTAATTATGTGTGGAATAATTGGTATTTTTAATCAGCCCGAGGCTGCAACCCTTGCTTATCTTGGTTTGTATGCTCTTCAGCACAGAGGGCAAGAAACGGGGGGGATTGTTACTTCCCATGAGGGGCAGCTTCATACTTTTAATGGTATGGGTTATGTGGCTGATATTTTTTCGGGGGATGTTTTAAGTCGTTTGCCAGGGAATAATGCTATTGGGCATGTAAGATATTCTACTTCAGGAGATTCCAACATTAGAAATTGCCAGCCTTTTACGATTAATTATTCTAGGGGTTATCTCTCCGTTGCTCATAATGGAAATATTGTCAATGCAGCAAGGCTTCGAGCCGAATTTGAAGCTCATGGGGCTATTTTTCAATCGACCATGGATACCGAAGTTATTTTGCATTTACTGGCTGCTTCTAAAAAAGATGATTTAGTAGATCGACTCAAAGATGTTTTGCCTCAATTAAAAGGCGCTTACTGTCTTGTTTTTTTAACCGAATCACGCATGATTGCTGTACGTGATCCCCATGGTTTTCGTCCCTTAGTTCTAGGGAAAAAAGCAGATGGCTATATTATAGCCAGTGAAACTTCAGCTCTTGATTTGATTGAAGCCAAGTATGTACGTGCTCTTTTACCTGGAGAAATTGTGGTGTTTGATCAAAAAGGAATGAGTTCGTATCAATTAAATGGTGCAAAAAAGAAAGCTCATTGCATCTTCGAATATGTTTATTTTGCAAGGCCTGATAGCATTGTTTTTGATCGCAACGTTTATGAAATTAGAAAAGGCTTTGGGCGCATGTTGGCCAAAGAGCATCCCATCGAAGCTGATATGGTGGTGCCTGTTCCCGATTCGGGTGTACCCGCAGCTATTGGTTATTCAGAAGAATCGGGTCTTCCTTTCCAAATGGGATTAGTGAGAAATCACTATGTAGGTAGAACTTTCATCGAGCCCGAACAAGCCATTCGTCATTTTGGAGTTAAGGTCAAAATCAACCCCGTGAAAGACCTGATGGTAGGTAAAAGAATTATTCTGATTGATGATTCCATTGTGAGAGGAACCACCAGCAAAAAAATTATTAAAATGGTTCGCGATGCAGGAGCCAGCGAGGTGCATATGCGTATTTCTTCTCCTCCAACGGGGTGGCCTTGTTTTTACGGTATTGATACACCAACACGCAAAGAACTCATTGCCTCACAAAAATCTGTTAAGGAAATTTGTGAGTTTATTGGTGCTGATAGTTTATCTTATCTTTCACAAGAATCCCTTTATTGGTTTGAAAAACAAAAACCAGGTGAATGGTTTTGTGACGCTTGTTTTACAGGTAATTATCCAGAGGGGGATGAAGAAATCCAAAAGGCTATCCAGGTTTAAAAAGCCCGATCTTCTTTTTGAGGCACCGTTAAATTTTTCATCCTTTCCTTGGCTTCTTCATCTTTGGCATTAATTTTTTTGAGAAATCGGTGTGTATACATCCGCATGCATTATATATCTAAAAAACGAGGTTGGAAGAGTTTGTGTTTTCTTAAGAAAACGTGAATCAGTCGTTATTTTGTAATAATTAGTTTATATTTTATTATTAATGACAATTTAAAATTGTCTTATTTTTATAATAATAAACCTTGAATTAGTTTATTATAAATATATAATGTCAATTATGGATGGTCATAAACAACAAAAATTAAACTTTTTATTAAATAATTTACCCCCAGGTTGTGTTGTTGTTCAATCATGGCTAAGTAAAAATGATATATATCGGCAACTTGTGGAAGTATATTGTAAATCTGGCTGGCTGCAAAAGATAGGGCATGGGGCCTATGTTCGTCCAGGTGATGCCATTTTCTGGACCGGTGGCATTTATGCCATTCAGAAACAGTTAGAACTCCCAATACATGTTGGTGGCAGTACAGCATTACAGAGGCAGGGCTTAGCTCATTTTCTACCCTTAGGTGGAGGAGGATCTATTTTCCTCTTGGGACAACCACCTGTCAAATTACCCAGATGGTTTAGAGAATATGATTGGAATGTAAAAATTCATTATTCAGCACTTCAACTTTTTAATCCTGCAATGGAAGCTGGTCTGACACAAGAAAATATTGGTCAATATACGATTACACTATCATCGCCTGAACGAGCGATCATGGAAGTGCTTCATTTTATACCTAAGGAAGAATCTCTCGAAAATGCAAAATATCTGATGGAAGGCTTAACTACCTTAAGGCCCAACTTTATCCAAAAATTACTGGAAAAATGTCGATCCGTAGAAGTGAAACGTCTTTTTCTATTTCTCGCTGAGGAATGCAAGCACGACTGGGTTAATGATCTAGACATAAGTCGCATAGATCTGGGCAAGGGAAAACGGGTTATTTTTCAACAAGGACGACTCGATCCGATCTATAGCATTACGGTACCCAACAAACCATTTGTTGATTCCCGGCGCCAGATGCAGAACCTGCAAAATAGACGAAAAAAATCTCCCGCAGTCCGTTTGATGTGTCCTGAACAAGGAACACAACTAACCTATGGCAAAGAACATGGTTGTTTTGGATCCATGCTCTATTTGGCCTTTGAGAGTGGATATCTTCCGGTCCTTGATCATCTTTTAAAGGAGTTTAAGATCGAGCAAAGGGGCTCAAAAGATTTTCAGAAGAGACTAAAAGAAAATTGGTTACCACATGTGCCGGGAAATAATCTTAATGAGATAAATAAAAGAGCAAACAACACATTTGCCGCCTTAATTGAGCTTATGGTTGCTCAGCATCTCAAAGAGAATGGAGCCAAAATTGTTAATCTTGAAGCATGGAAACAGAAAAATTCTCGAATAAAAGTTCCTGATATTCATTATCAAAACAGCATTAAGAACCATTGGAATGCCGAAATAAAATATATCGACCAATCCCCTGAATGGCAGGAAAATGTTGTAACCCAGTTGAAAACGGGAAAGCCTAAGGGAAGATGGTTTGGTGATGGGGAATTTATAAACTACTATTTTGGCAGAATTGCAGAAGCGAGTAAGCAGCTTGAATCACATCCATACGAAACAAGACAAGTGTGGCTTGTTTTTCATGCTAGGGCAAATTTTGAAAGGACTATATTCGAGGAAAACTATCTTAAAAAACCGCCCCACTGGTTTGAGAATACAGAGGAACAAAAAAAAATTTTGGAAATGTTCGGTACAGACATTGCCAAAACTACCCCATCAGAGTGGCTCAAAAAAGTTCCACAAATCATTTTGGCAACATTCAATTCATGGTCGCTTGAAAAGATAAAACGATATAAGACAAAAGATCTAATTACATGACGTATAAAAAATATTTCGATCAAGCGAAGTTATTGCTTCGGGTTTTACCACATGTTGCAAAAGAAGATTGCTTTGCCCTGAAGGGCGGGACAGCAATCAACCTTTTTGTAAGAGAAATGTCACGACTTTCAATTGATATTGATCTTGCGTATCTTCCAGTTGAAGAGAGGGCAGAATCATTAAAAAATATGGGGCAGGCTTTGGATCGTATTACCAAAGAAATAAATTTTCTTTACAAAGTAACTCCTCAAAAGACAACAGAGCAGCTAATCACATTTACTTCCAAGCTTCTTATTACCTCAAAAGAGGGCATTGTTAAAATTGAACCCAATACTGTATTCCGTGGTAGCGTATTTCCTGCCGAAAGACGCAATCTGGTCAAAACTGCCGAGGACAAGTTTGAACTATCAACGACCGTTAAAATACTTTCAGTGGCTGATCTCTACGGAAGTAAGCTTTGTGCGGCACTTGACCGTCAGCATCCTCGTGACCTTTTTGATGCAATGATGCTTCTTAAAAATGAGGGGATTAATGAAAAGATACGAAAAGCATTCGTTATTTACCTAGCAGGACATAATCGTCCTACGCATGAATTGCTTGATCCAAATTTTAAAGATATTGAACAAGAATATGAAAGTGATTTTCGTGGCATGGTGGAAACAGATGTGTCTTGTGAGGATCTTATTCAATGTCAAAAAAACCTGCCCAGCATAATCAGGAAGAAACTTTCAAAAGACGAAAAAAATTTTCTTATGGACCTCAGCGAAGGGCACCCGAGATGGAGTTTATTGGGTATTAATGGAGTCGCAAAACTTCCTGCCCTTGAATGGAAACTTCGGAATATTAACAAAATGGATTCAACGAAACGCATGGAACAGTTACACAAACTTACTACCATTTTGGAGTAAATATACCTGGTCCTTCGCGATAAGGATGTACCCATCTGCGGTGGAAAATAACACCCTCTTGACAAACCAGACCAGACCAGACTATAATTAATCTATGAAAATGTTGAATATCTCACAAGCCAAAGCCCAACTTTCCTCGGTCATTGAACAAGTTTTAACCAAGGGGGAAGCCTTTCTCATTGGCAAGGCTGGCAAACCGGTAGCTAAAATCATTCGTTACGAACCAGCGCGTAAAAACAACCGTTTGGGTTTGTTTGCCGGGAAAATTAAAATTGCCAAAAACTTCGATGAATGGCCAAATGATATTGGTGAATCTTTAGGACTATGAAGCTCCTTCTCGACACCCATGTATTACTTTGGGCTCTTTCATCAAAACATGACTTATCAACACTCGTTAGAGAAGCTTTAGAATCTGACAGCAATGTTATTTTTGTAAGCTTAGCATCCCTTTGGGAACTCAAAATCAAAGAAGGTTTGGGCAAGGTGCATTTACCTAAGAATTTTTACAGCTCTCTGGAGCCAGCAGGGTATGAATTACTTCCTATTCAACTGGGTCACATTGAAGGAATAGGAAAATTACCACCCCATCACCGCGATCCTTTCGATCGCTTGCTTATTGCCCAAGCCAAGGCAGAACAACTTCTCTTGGCTACACGAGACGAAAACATTAAAAAATACGATGTGAATATTTTGTGGGCTTAAGACTTGCTGTAGGCTATACTTCAAATCTTGTATTAAATTATGAAAAATAATGCTCTCGTTATTGTTGAATCGCCTACCAAAGCTAAAACCATTAGGAAATTTTTGCCAAAAAATTTTAAGGTTTTGGCCAGCATGGGACATGTGCGTGATTTGCCTCAATCAGCCTCCGAAATCCCGGCAAGTCTTAAAAAAGAAGCCTGGGCTAAAATAGGTGTGAATGTTGAACAAAATTTTGAACCTCTTTATGTAGTTCCCAAGGGAAAATCTAAAATCATTAAAGAACTTAAAGATGAACTGAAAGAGGCGAGTGAACTCTATCTCGCCACAGACGAAGACCGCGAAGGTGAAAGTATCTCGTGGCATTTAATCCAGCTTTTAAAGCCCAAAATTCCCATCAAGCGCATGGTGTTTCATGAAATTACCAAAGAAGCCATTACTGAGGCTTTGGATCATTGCAGAGATTTAAATACGGGGCTTGTGCAGGCTCAAGAAACCAGACGTATTTTAGACCGTTTAGTTGGATATTCTCTTTCTCCTCTTTTGTGGAAAAAAATTGCTTATGGTTTATCGGCGGGGCGTGTTCAATCAGCAGGTTTGCGTTTGATTGTTGATCGTGAAAGAGCCAGGCGCGCCTTTAAAAAAGCAATTTATTGGGATTTAAAAGCATTGCTTTCAAAAAGCTCTTCTTCTTTTGAAGCTCATCTGGCAGCCATTCAGGGTAAAAGAATTGCCAGTGGAAAAGACTTTGATGAAAAAACAGGTCGTCTTGCAACTGATGCTTACTTGATTGATGAAAAAAAGGCCCACGAATTACTGGAAAGTTTAAAGAAGGCTCAGTGGAAAATAGGTTCTGTTGAAGAAAAACTTGTTACAAATAAACCTCTCCCTCCTTTTATTACTTCTACCTTGCAACAAGAGGCTAATCGTAAATTAGGTCTCTCCGCTCGTGATACAATGCGTGTTGCTCAAAGGCTTTATGAAGAAGGTTTAATTACCTACATGAGAACAGATTCACCTTTTCTTTCTGGGGAAGGATTATCGGGAGCAAGAAGCAATATTGTTTCTCTTTTTGGAGAAGAATATTTAAGCCCCGAGCCAAGACAATACATTTCAAAATCAAAAATGGCTCAGGAAGCTCACGAAGCCATTCGTCCTGCAGGCTCTCCCTTTATTCATCCTAAGGACACTGGATTAACAGGAAGAGAATTTGATCTTTATGACTTAATCTGGAAACGCACTGTGGCCAGCCAAATGACAGATGCAAAAAAGAATCAAATGAGAGTAGAAATCAAAGCAGGGGATTGTCTTTTTGTTGCCAATGGTTCCCGTATTGTTTTTCCTGGTTTCTTACGAGCCTACGTTGAAGGGAGTGATGATCCAGAAGCAGCTCTTGAAAATCGCGATGTCATTTTACCTCCCTTGAAAACAGATGATGTGGTTACACTTTCTAACCTGGATCCAGAAAAACATGAAACCCAACCACCAGCCCGTTATACAGAAGCAAGCCTGGTGCAAGCCTTAGAGGCAGAAGGGATTGGCCGTCCTTCTACTTATGCAAGCATTATCGATACAGTGATCAATCGTGGATATGTAAAAAAAATTGGAAAGGCCTTGGTGCCTACTTTTACTGGCATAGGGGTGGTTCAATTTTTAGAAAAACATTTTTCTAATTTAGTTGATTATAAATTTACTTCCCAAATGGAAGAAGCTTTGGATGAAATTGCCGATGGGAAAAGGGAATATTTACCTTACTTGAAAGATTTTTATCTGGCTAAAGATGGGCTTCAAACTCAAATTACAAAAAAAGAAAAAAGTATTGATGCTAAAAGTTCCAGGAAAGTTGATTTTGATTTGGCGAGTGATTTAGAAATTCGCATTGGCCGCTATGGACCTTACTTGGTAAAAAGCGGAAGCGATGACGAAGAAAATACCCACGTTTCTTTGCCAGAAGATTTACCTCCTGCCGACTTAGATGCTGTAAAGATTGCAGAGCTTATTGAGAATTATCAAAAAGGACCCACCTCTTTAGGCCTTGATCCTCAAACCAGTAAACAAATTTATGTTTTAACCGGCCGCTTTGGCCCCTATGTTCAATTAGGAGAGGTTACAGAAAACGAGCCAAAACCAAAAAGAGCTTCTATTCCAAAAGGGATGGATTTTAAAACGATCACTCTAGGAGAGGCTATCTCTTTACTGAGTTTTCCAAGGCAACTAGGAACTCATCCACAATCTGGAAAACCCATTTTAGCTAATTTTGGACGCTTTGGCCCCTATGTTCAATGTGGGGATGATTTTAGATCCATCAAAAAAGAAGATAATGTTTTAACCATTACCTTGGAACGGGCGCTAGAATTACTGGCTCAAGAAAAAAAGGCTGGCAGAGGCAAGAAAGTTATTAAAGAACTGGGACAAGATCAGGGAGGTGCCAAAGTAACCATTTACAGTGGCATGTACGGACCCTATGTTAAAAGAGGGGCAACCAACGTTTCACTTCCCAAGGATGTAAAAGCCGAAGATTTTACCTTGGAGCAGGCGATAGCCCTTCTTTCTACAAAGAAAAGCAAGAAAAAGAAATCATGAAAAAAATCCGCATTGGAACTCGTGGCTCCAAACTGGCCCTTTGGCAGGCTCATCATGTGGCGCGTTTGCTCAAGGCGTCTTGCCTTGATTGTGAATGCGAAATTGTGGTGATTAAAACCTCAGGTGATTTAATTAACGATAAAGCTTTAACTCATCTGGGTGGCAAGGGTTTATTTGTACGTGAAATTGAAGAAGCGCTTCTTTCTCAAAAAATTGATATAGCTGTGCATAGTGTAAAAGATCTACCCTATCAATTGCCTCCAGGACTTCATTTGTCTTGTATTTTAGAGCGAGAAGATCCTCATGATGTTCTGATTGCACAAAAAGGATTAACCTTAAATACACTTCCTGCTAAAGCTAGAGTGGGAAGTGCGAGTCCTAGAAGAATTTGCCAGTTAAAGCTTGTTAGAAACGACCTCAATTATGTTTTACTTCGTGGCAATGTTGATACACGTATTCAAAAATTAAAAGAAGGACATTATGGAGCCATTATTTTAGCCAAGGCTGCTCTTAAAAGGATGGGCTATGAAAATCTAGATTATGAAACACTCAAAATTATTCCCTGTGCAGGGCAGGGGGCTATTGGAATTGAAGTAAAAAACGATGTTTTAAAAAAATATTTAAAACCCATCAATCATTTGAAAACCTTTGAAGAAGTAAATCTTGAAAGGGAGTTTTTAAAAAGTGTAAAAGCCACTTGCCAATCACCCTTGGGATGTTTTGTAGAAAAAAGAGAAAATCAATTTCACTTAAAGCTATTTTTATCAGACTTAGAAAATAAAAATGTGCTTTGTGAAAATTATTCATTATCTTTAGCAGGAGCTGCAAAAGAAGTGGGGCATATAGCCATGCAGATTTTAAAAAATAAATGGGTCCAAAATTTATTTAGTGCCTGTGATTAATCGAAGTTTGTTTGGTTGGGTTGTAAGCGTTTTTTTAAATCTTTCTCGTGATCTAATTTCGAGTGAAAGAGGCATGTTGTCGTTTAAGGCGTGTTTAATAATGTGATAAACGCTTTTTTTAATGAGAAACTCCGAATGAGTAACCCCGTCCATTTCTACATTTTTTACATTAGATGCTTCTTCTAAGACAGCAACAGGATAGGGACAAACTCTGTCTGCTTTGGAATAAATAGAATACAATTTTACTTTAGCTGGAAATGGTCCTAGTTTGAGCCTGCGAATAAAAGGAGACATGGGAGTCATTTGGCGTACGCTCTTTAAAAGAAGAGCAATGGGAGTAAAGGCAGCCAAGAGGGCCCAAGGACTTCCATTATGAGGTGTTCCCATTGTAATGAGAAGTTTTACTCTTTGATCCCCACCTAATCTTTTAATATAATAACGACCAATAAGCCCTCCCTTAGAATGAGAAATAATAGAAAGCTTTCCGCGAAATTGATATTTTTTGTAAAGCCTTTCAATTTTTTGGTCAACATGTGAAGCTAGGCTTTCAATGGCTTCTGTATTAAACGTATCAAAAAGTCCCCCCAAGTTAATGCTAAAAACAGTGTAGCCATCATTGTAGAGTCTTTTTTCTAGAATAGAGAAGGTTCGACGGGTAGCCCCGAATCCGTAGAGTAATAGAACAGGATTTTTACTGCGGAAAAGTTTGGATTTTTTTTCGACCTGATTGCCTCTTAAGGTGAGGGCAACAATAGTTCCCCAATTCTTGGTTCGACGAGTCAAACGTCTTAAAACCCTCTTAATTGTTGGCAGTGGCATAATTTTTAGTAAGAGTCGTTTGTTTCGACTGATTCGCTTGAATTTTCTTTGTGTTTTTCTGGGGTTTCTTGGATTTCTGGAATGGGATTTTCAAGCAATAAGGTTAAATCTACTGCCTGTGCATTTTCGGTAGAATCAGGAAGATCACTCACAAATTTTTGGAAATCTTCTTTTTTAATAAGCCCCAAATTGATGGACCGTTGATAGATTCTTTTGTCAAAAAGTTTTGTGTCTTTGTTTTTCATAAAATTTGGTTTGGATTCGGAATTATCGGGAAGGTTTCTCAATACTCATGATCACCTTGCCATTGCGGAAAATCCGCACATCGCCTGTGGATTCAGAAATAACAATAGCAATAGCACTTGTCAATGCCGTAATACCCGCAGCTGCAATGTGTCTTGCCCCTAAGCCACGTGGAATTTCAGACTCATCTGTTGCAGCTCCTAGGTAGCGTCCTGCAGAAATAAGTTCCCCATCACCTGAAATAACAAAAGCTCCATCAAGAGCCGAAAATTCAAAGAGGGTATCTTTTAAGGTAGGATTTAAAAGATTGCGTTCTTCTTCACTATATCCCTTAAAAGGATTAATGATCATTTGTTTAGACAGTTGCATCACACGTTCTTCGTCACCTAAAACAAAAATGGTACCTACTGGTTTGCCTTCGCGTCCTTTATTAGAAAGTTCGATGGCTAAATTTAAGGTGTGTTCAAATACAGCAGGTTTTACTGTTTCAGGAATATCGGCAAAATCAGTTCCTGTTAAAATTTCTGATTCTTTGTCGATTTCAAAAGCAAGGACAATATCAAGAAGCCCCTGTTCACTTTTGCCACCTAAAAAAACAATGGTATCGGTAGGATTTACTAATTTAGCTGAAATAGCCAGGATAACAGAAATTTTAATCATGCCCATACGCCCCAGCTTAAGAGAGGGGAGGGTTAACACACCCTTGGGAGTAACCTTTCCTGTCCAAACCATGTCTTCCTTTTTAGTTACTAAAATCAGGTTTAAATCTTTAGGAAGATTTTCAGGGATAAGACTATCGTCTACGGCATCGCAATACACCAAAAGATTTTTTGCTTTAATACCACGTGCTGCATTAAGTGCAGCTTTGATGAGGGCTCTGTTTTGTACTTTAGCTGCACGAGCTAAATCCCAAGTTGGTTTTTTCTTTTGTTTTTTAGTTTCTTGTTTGGGCTCGCTGCTTATTAATTCTTTATCGCTTGTGAGAAGTTTCATCGTTTTTCCTTTAAAAGATATATTATAACAAAAACAGCTAGAAATTCCAAGACTTATATGCTTTTATAATAAAGATGAATCAAAAAAGTTTAACCCTTTTTTTAGGACTCACCTTGGGTCTTTTTTTTATCGGAGAGGCCCGTGCTTTAGAATACGGAGGAGTGCCTGAAAATCCCTTTCATCTGATTTTAGATGACTCAGCAAGAGAGGCCAGTCCTCAATTTGAGGTGGTGGCCTTGATTCAAATCCCGGAGCATTTTTATCTTTATCAAGAAGAAACTAAAATTGTTTTTGAAGATCATGATCATTTTGAAATTGTGGAAGTGATCAAACCCAAGCCTGTGATGAAGGATGATCCTTTTTTTCAAAGAATAGTACCCGTGTATTATCATGAAGTGCTTTTGAAGCTCATTGTGAAACCTAAAGCAATAAAATTTCCTGAACAATTTAAGGGGGAAATTTTTTACCAAGGATGCTCGGATAAACTTTGTTATCGTCCAATAAAGGTTCCTTTTTCTATTCCCCTGCTCATTCATTCTGATTCTACCTTGGCTCCCACCACTTTAACTTGGAATGAAAAAATTGATTCGCCTCATTATGAAAGTCTTTTAAAAGAAGGAATTGGTATTGCTATTCTCATTAGTTTTTTAGGAGGTTTACTTACAACCTTTACACCCTGTGTTTGGCCTTTAATTCCCATTATTCTGGGTGTGATTGGAATTAAAAATCATCATGGCATTTGGAATAATCTCAAATTATCTCTCATTTTAACCAGTGGGATGGCCATGATGTTTTCTGTTTTAGGAATGATGGCTGCTCTTTTAGGCAAGGGCTTGGGATTTATATTTCAAAATCTTATTTTCCTTGTTTTTTTGGAATTAGTTTTAGTGGCCATGGCTGTTTCTTTAATGGGCCTATTTGAATTTAATATTCCTGCATCGATACAAAATAAATTAGCTAAAATTACTGGACGTGGACTCATTGGAGTTTTTTTAGTGGGAGCTAGTCTTGGGATTATGGCTGCACCCTGTGTAGGTCCTATTGTGGGTCCTTTGTTGGTTTATGTGGCAACAACGGGAGATGTGGTGCGTGGTTTTATTCTCCTTGTAAGCTATGCTTTGGGTTTAGGATTTCTTTTTTTAGTTTTAGGTTCTTCTTATGGCTACTTACACATTCGACTTAAATCAGGACCTTGGATGGTCTATGTTAAAAAGGCCATTGGGGTTCTCATGTTGATTGTGGCTATTTATTATGGAAATACTCTTTTAAAACAATTTCAACCCCCGCCTTCTTCCAACTCAATTTGGATGACTTCAATTAATGAGGCTCTTGAATCTGCAAAAAAACAAGGAAAGCCTCTCTTGATTGATTTTTATGCCGAGTGGTGTATCCCTTGTTTAGAGTTAGAGCACCAAGTTTGGAAGTCTTCAGTGATCATGAATGAACTTTCTCAGAAATGGGTTTCACTCAAAATTGATTGTACAAAAAATAATCTCCAGTGTCAGGAGGCAACTCAAAAATATAAAGTCATTGGCTGGCCCTCTGTTATTTTTTTGGATGAGCATCAAAATGAGGTAGATCGATTGGTAGGCCTGGTAGTAACCAAAGAAAAAATGCTTGAACGCTTAAGGAAAATTAAATTGTAATGAGTCAAACATCTATAAAAAAAGCCGGTTTAGAAGTGAAGCTTGGTGCTTTAAGACAAGCTCTTTTGCAAGAGATGAAACTTCCAGATTTTCGTGGACGTCATCTCTTTATTGCTAAATTGAGGCTCATTATTTTTATTCTTTGTTGGATGATGTTTATCGTTTTTTTTCCAAAAATATGGGTTTTATCTCCCTATGTTCCTTTGATTTTTAATGTAGGGTTTTTCATTACCTCCCTTTGTTATTTAAATATTATTCGTGAAAAATACGTTATTTTCATGGGCATCTTGGAAGTTTTAGCTGATGTGATCAGTCAAACTTCTATTCTCTATCTCTTGGGGCCAGATACAGCTGTAGCCTTTGTGTTTTATGGTTTGTACGTTATTGGAGCCGGGAGTTTTTTTGGATATCTGGTTTCACTTTTGTCTGCAACAGCAGCCCTGGTTTCTTATTGTGGTCTTTTGTTTTTAATGAATACAGGAATTGTTGCTCCTTTTAATTATCCAACCGTAGCTTCTTATCTTTTTCGCATCGAAGGTTTTGGTTATATTTTTAATCTTATTTTTCTTCCCATAGCGCTTGGTGTTGTTGTTTATGCCTCTAAGATTGCTTATTACTTTTCTAAAATCAAAGAAAGAGCACTCGAAACAAGAAATGTGCAGCTTTTAGCTCTTAATCGTATCGGATCTACTATTCGTCGTGCTTTAAATCTTCAATCAGTTATCGATCAGGTTTTAAAGGGTGTGATTCAAGGTTTAGGATTTGATGTTTGTTTTTTGGCTCTTCTTTCCAAAGAAGAAAAGGTAATTCATTTTTATGTTCCTCAAGCAAATGCCCTGACCGAACGAATAGAAGAAATCTGGGGAAGAAAACTTTCTGATCTCCATTTACCTCTTAAATCAACAAATAACTCGGCTTATCAATCCATTCTTAAAAATCGAGTGATTATTCGTAATGAGATGGTTGAGCTTACGATTGGTTTAGTGCCTCCCATTGATCAAGAAAGAACAAAAAAGGTACAAAAAGAAATTGGTTTTAAAAAATTTGTAGTTACTCCTCTTGTTGCCGAGCGAAAGGTTGTGGGAGCTTTAATTGGAGCAAGTAGGAAGGCCTATGTAGAAGAAAGTGTTATTGATACTCTTGATAATTTTGCCAATCAGGCGGCTCTTGCTTTGGAATCAGCTCAACTTTTTGAAGAATTACAGCAAAAAAACAAGCAATTGGAAGAAGCAAATAAAATTAAATCTGATTTTTTGGCCATTATGAGTCATGAATTAAGAACCCCACTAACAGCTATTATTGGGTATTCTGAAATTTTATTGGATAATGTTTTAGGGGAGTTAAGGATAGAACAAAAAGACTCGCTCAGTGAGGTTTTAAAGAATGCTGAAAACCTGCTTCAACTCATTAATAGTATCCTTGATTTAGCCAAAGTAGAAGCGGGAAAAATGGAGTTAAACCTGGAATCTTTTCCTATTGGAGAGGTTATTACCGAAGTTTATCAGACAGTAACACCCTTAGTTGGCAGAAAAAAACAGGAACTTTCTATTGTGATCCCAGAAGGTTTGCCATCACTTGAAGCTGATCCACGTAAACTAAGACAAATCTTGCTAAATCTTGTAGGAAATGCCATTAAGTTTACACCCGATCGCGGTAAGATTGAGGTTAAAGTAGATTATTCGAAAGATTCTACTTTTTGGTTGGAAGAGTTTTCCTACAAGCCCGAAGCTTATGAGAATCGGGGGCTTTTTAAAATTACGGTTGCAGATAATGGTATTGGTATCAAGGAGGAGCATTTAAGCAGCATATTTGATATTTTCCAACAGGTTGATTCCACCTTTACCCGTAGATATCAAGGAACAGGGTTAGGTTTGGCACTCACGAAACAATTGGTCGAGCTTCATCAAGGAGTGATTGCTGTTGAAAGTAAGGTAGGGCAGGGTTCACTCTTTAAATTTCTTCTTCCATCTAGGCCGACCTCTTAAATTTTACCCCAAGGCATTAAGAAAGGGTTTCCAGAAATGATAGAACGTTTCCCATTTACCCCAGAGGGGATTGAAAAAGTTAAAAAAGAGCTTAGTTTTTTAAAAGCAATTGACAGGCCGAGAATTGTTGACGAATTAGAAACTGCCAGGGCTCATGGAGATTTAAGTGAAAATGCTGAGTATCATGCTGCTAAGGAGAAACTTGGGCATGTGATGGGTCGTATTGAATATTTAGAGAATGTGGTTTCCAAAGCTGAAATTATTGATCCTAAATCAATGAAGGGAAGTGCCAAGGTTATGTTTGGAGCTATTGTAAAGCTTCTCGATTTAGATGACGATTCCCAGGTTACTTACCAAATTGTAGGTGAATTAGAGTCAGATGTAGGAAAAGGAAAAGTCTCAGTTAAATCTCCCATTGCAAGGTCATTGATAGGAAAGTTTAAAGAAGATACTGTGATTGTTAAGGCTCCCAAGGGTAAAAAAGAGTACGAAATCATCGAAGTGATCTATGAGTAAAAAAAAAGACCTTCCGCCCGCCTATGGCGGGCTAGAAGGCCTAAAAAGGGGGTCAGTCAGCTCTTTCGAGCTCACCCTTATTTTCGGCAAATAATTTAAGAGGTTGCGTGGTTTTTTAACAGAAAAACTATATGAGAAAAAAAATTTTACAACTTGTTGGAATTCTTGGTTTATTTTTTATTATTATTTGGCTTGTTTCAGGCATTTTTAAAGATTCTCTTCAATACTATGTGACGGTTAGTGAACTTTATGGAGGTAAGGAAAAATATCAAAAAAAGGTTATTAAAGTTGCAGGCAAGGCTTCTCATATCCAAAAAACAGAAACCCCATTTGGGCTTGTTTATTCTTTTGATGTGACTGAAAGTAAACACGTACTCAAAGTTTCTTATGATGGTTTAGCTCCCGATACTTTTCGGGAAGGTTCTGATGTGGTGGTTACTGGATTGTGGGAAGGAGACGATATTTTTAAGGCCAGAGAAATACTCGCCAAATGTGCTTCGAAGTATGAAGCTAAAATTCAATAGATGATGAATGCATGGAAATTGAAAATTTTATCTCTTTCTTTTCAATACGATTCTCATCATATTTTTTCAAATCTTTCTTGGGAAATCTTGAATGGGTCTTTATTAGTTTTAAAAGGAAGTAATGGGATAGGAAAATCAACCCTTTTAAAGCTGATTGCTGGGCTTTTAAAACCTAGTGATGGTTTTGTTTCTTTTGATTCCTATCAGCCTAAACTTGCTTATTATTCTGGTCTGCCGGGTCTTTACCTGGACCTAACAGCTTTGGACAATCTTAATTATTTTAGTTCTCTTGAAAACAAAGCCCCGGAGTATTTAAAACAAATAATAACGGATTTTAATCTGGGTGCTTTTTTTGAACGCCCTATTCGTCATCTTTCCCAAGGTGAGAAGGCCAGATGTGCTTTGGCTTCCTTGTTTCTTTCTGATGCTGATTTTTTTATTTTAGACGAACCCTTAAATACCCTCGATGTTTCCTTTAGAAAAAAATTTATAGGTTACTTGCAAGAACAAGTAAGCCAACAAAAAACAATTTTAATGACCACACATTCTCTTGAAGGTTTGGATGGGATTTCTTGCTTTCAATTGACCAACAGTGGAATTACAAAATGTTAACCCTTAAAATTTTTAAAAATGAGCTTAATCTTTTTTTAAAAAATACATCTGCCTTTTTAAGTCTTTGTTTTGTGGGTTTTCTTTTGATTTTTATTGTTAATCTTTGTCTCCGCAATGTTTTTGGAAATAAAGAAGGCACTCTTTTTCCATTAACCTGGCTGGCTCTTTTTTTTGGAGGCTTAATGAGGGTGCAACGATCATTTGAGCCTGAGTCTGAAGGGGATATTTTAAATTATTTCAAAATGAGACCTCAAATGCTCAGGCCCCTTTTTATGGCTAAAAATCTCATGAATGTATTGTGTCTTCTGGTTTATGCGCTTTTTATTGAAATTTTTATTGTGGTTCTTTTTAATCTTTCTCTTTCTTTTTATTCCTACCTTTGGGTATTTTTGCTCTCTTTTGGTGGTATCGTTGGATTTTCAACCCTCGGGACTTTTTTTTCAGTATTAACTAGAGAGCATACGCAAAGGGACCTTTTACTTCCCTTGATTCTCTATCCCTTGCTTAGCCCTATTTTGATTGCTTCGGTTCAATCAGCAGAATTGGTAGGTGGAGACATTATTTTTAATGGGATGTGGATTCGTTTTTTAATTTTGATTGATTTAATTTACCTGGTTGTCTGTTATGGTTTGTTTGGATCGCAACTTTTGGAGTAAAACATGAAAAATATTTTTCTATTGTTGTTTTATTTTTTTATTTGTTTTTGTTTTTACCTCATTTTTTTCTATGCTCCCATTGAAGCAACCCAGGGGGTGGTGCAAAAGATTTTTTATTTTCACGTAGCCTCGGCCTTTGCCATGTACCTTGGTTTTGGGCTTTCTGCTTTATTTGCCATTGGCTATCTTTTAAAACGAAACATTTCTTGGGATATTCACTCTCATACAGGGGCTGGGGTTGGGCTTGTTTTTGCCAGTATGGTTCTCTTATCTGGCCCTCTTTGGGCTAAACCCATTTGGGGCACTTGGTGGACTTGGGATCCAAGACTCACCACCACTCTTTTGATTTGGCTTATTTTTGCATCCTCACTTTTAGTGAGAGACTTTTTTTATGATCAAGGAAAAGGGAAAGTCTTAGCAGCCCTGATTACTCTTTTTGGTCTTATTGATATGCCTCTTATTTTTTTATCGGTTAAATTATGGAGAGGTATCCATCCTTCGGTCTTAGGACAAAAAAATAGTATGCCAATTGAAATGCGAATAACACTGATTGTTTCTATTTTTGGAATTTTTTTTCTTTTTGCTTTGCTTTATTATTTTACTTACCGAATTTACTCTTTAGAACAGCATTTAAGGGGAAAAAGATGATGAATAACTATTTTATTTTTGCCTATCTGGTTTTTTGGTTAGTCCCAACTCTTTACCTACTAAGGATCTCAAAGAAACTAGAGAGGTTAGAGAAATCAAACCCAGAAGAATAATGGCTCCCATATGGAAAATGTGGGGGATAAAACCAATAAGAAGTCCTAAGCCAGTTAGAAACGTTGCGACAGTGGTGAGAACAAGTGCTTTAAAGTAAGCGTCTGCCAAGGCAGATGGAACCTTGGCTTTGATGAGAAGCCAAAGAAGCAAAGGGGTGGTGAGCATGGCCCAGTGAGGATGGATTTTAAATTTAAAGTAACCCAAAAGAAAAGTGGCACATAACCAAATTAAATAGAAAAGATATCTTTTCATCTTTGAATATAAAAATGGATCCCCGCCTGAGTTTATTCTCGCGCCAGCCAGAGGCTGGTCCGCCTTTGGCGGAAAGGTAGGGACGGGGATGACAAAAGTTTATACAATGCAAAAATTGTTAACTCAAATTAAAAATACCCAGAAGGCGAGGCGTTTCTTTATTGCGCTTATTGGGGGTACGGTTCTTCTTATTGGTATTGCCATGATTGTTTTGCCAGGGCCTGCCTTGGTGGTTATTCCACTGGGGCTCGCTGTTTTAGCATCAGAATTTGTTTGGGCCAAAAAGGTTTTGGGACATTTTAAAAAAGGCCATCAAAAAATCAGGAAAATGCTTGGTAAACCTTTGAAACATTACAAAGAGTGCCCGTAGTTTCAGTGCCAAAGACTGTTAAAAGTTTTTCTAAATCAACCCCGGTTTCAAATCCCTCTTTGTTTAAAAAATAAACTAAATCTTCGGTGGCCAGGTTTCCTGTAGCACCTGGGGCATAAGGACATCCGCCTAAACCACCAATGCTTGAATCGAAAGTTGTGATCCCATAATTTAAGCCCTCGGCAATAGAGGCTAGGGCACATCCATAGGTATCATGGCAATGCATCGCAATACGGTTTAGATTAAGATAGGTTTGAGGCAGGAGAGATAAAAGAGATTTCCATGTTTTTGGTGTTCCTACTCCCAAAGTATCACCCAAAGAATATTGAGCAATGGGAAGATCTTTTAGTTTTTCTAGAATATCGAGAGTAACGCTTGGATCTAGAGGGCCCTGATAAGGACAAGCAATCACTGTGGAAATATAAAGCCTGATTTTTACTTTTTTTTCATCATTGGTCAAATCTGTCCAATGAGGTAAAAAAGAATAGCCCTGTTGCTTTAAATCATCAAAACAACTTCGAATAATTTGCAGACTCTCATTTAAGTTCATCCCAATATTTTTTTCATTAAAAGTTTTACTGGCTGCTGTAAAAAAAGCTATTTTTTGTACCCCTTGTTCTAGGGCTAGCTTTAAACCTTTTTGATTGGGCACTAAGTACCACAGAGACAGATCGCTTCCCTTGAAGTAGGTTGCAATATCCTTGGTATGGGCCATGGAAGGAAGCTTGTCTGGCCTCACAAAACTCCCTCCCTCAATTTCATGTAATCCAGATGAGGCAAGAGCCTTGATTAATTTTACATGCTGTCCAAAAGTAAGAGTGTGAGAGACATTTTGTAATCCATCACGAGGTCCAACCTCAACAATTGATATATTTTTATTCATTATATTTCAACCATTTAGGATGCCTTTTTTCAAGGAAAGCACTAACTCCTTCAATAGCCTCGGGATGAGAGCGCACTTGGGCTAAAAATTCAGCTGATTTTTCAAGACGTCTCGAAGTATTTAAGGCAGAAAGAGTAAAAATCAGTTCTTTGGCTTTTAGCTCGGCATGAGGGGATAATTTTAAGAGTTCACTTAAAAGTTCTTCACTTCGTTTTTGAAGGGCTTGTTGTGAATCGCATACTTCATGGATAAGTCCAATGTCGTATGCTTTTTTGGTATCAAAACGCATGGCTGTAAGAAAAAGAGAACGGGCGTGGGATAAACCAATTTTATCGATCACAAAGGGGCTAATGACAGCAGGAATTAAACCAAGCCTAGCCTCCGTAAATCCAAAAAGGGTGTCTTTGCTGGCTAAGGCATAATCTGCAATTGAAATAAGCCCCATGCCGCCACCTAAGGCTGCACCATGGGCAGCTACTACAACTGTTTTAGGACAAGAATTAAGCAGGGCAAGCATGGCTGAAAAGGTTTGTGCATCTTTCAGATTTTGTTCATAAGAATAGCTGGCTGTTTTTTTTATCCAGTTTAAATCTGCCCCTGCAGAAAAACATTCTCCATTTCCCGAGAGAAAAATAACACGAACATTTTTTTCTAAAGCTTCTTTTTGAAATACATCCGTGAGTTCTTGAATGATTTGTTCATTAAAGGCATTTTTTACTTGAGGCCGATTAAGGGTAATTTTTAAAAGACCTGTGCTTGATTCTAATTGAAGGGTTTTGTAACTCATTACATTCTAAAGACTCCAAAAGGGCCATGAAAGCTTTTTTGCCCATGGCTTACAGCATCTAAAGATAAACCCAAAACAGAACGTGTTTTACGTGGATCGATAATCCCATCATCCCAAAGCCTTGCTGTGCTAAAATAAGGAGAACCTTGTTTTTCGTAAATTTTTAAAATAGGTTCTCTGATTTCATGAATTTCTTTTTCTGAAATGATTTTTTGTTTGGCTTTTAATTGCTCTAGCTTAACCATAGAAAGTACAGTTGCTGCTTGTTCACCTCCCATGACTGAAATTCTGGCATTGGGCCATGTAAAAAGAAAACGGGGTTGGTAGGCCCTACCGCACATGCCATAATTACCAGCACCAAAACTTCCTCCCATAATGATGGTAAATTTAGGCACTTTTGTTGTTGCCACTGCCGTCACTAACTTGGCACCATTTTTTGCAATGCCTTCTGATTCGTATTTTTTGCCAACCATAAATCCTGTAATATTTTGTAAGAAAACCAGGGGAATTTTTCTTTGATTACACAGTTCAATAAAATGAGTTCCCTTTAAGGCACTTTCAGAAAACAAAACTCCATTATTTGCAATAATACCCACCTCATAACCATAAATACTTCCAAAACCACAAACCAGGGTAGTACCATAAAGAGCCTTAAACTCATGAAAATCTGAATCATCTAAGAGGCGCGCTAAGATTTCACGACTATCAAAAGAAGTTTTTAAATCTGTAGGAAGAATTCCTAAAATTTCGTTTTCTGGATAGTGGGGTTCTTTAAAATTTGTTTTTCGAATTAAAAGTTTTTGGGCCCCATTGCCTAAATGCACCACAATTTCTCTAACCATGAGAAGGGCATGTTGGTCGTTATGAGCATAGTGATCGGCCACTCCACTTTGACGACAATGGACATCGGCCCCGCCTAATTCTTCAGCTGTAACATTTTCGCCCGTTGCTGCTTTAACCAGCGGTGGGCCTCCTAAAAAGATGGTCCCCTGATTTTTAACAATAATGGTTTCATCACTCATGGCTGGAACATAGGCCCCGCCTGCTGTGCAAGATCCCAACACAACGGCAATTTGAGGGATGCCAAGCCCCGAAAGCCTGGCCTGGTTATAAAAAATGCGTCCAAAGTGATCACGATCGGGAAAGACTTCAGCTTGAAGGGGAAGAAAGGCACCACCACTATCAACCAAGTAGATACAGGGGAGATTATTTTCCATTGCAATTTCCTGTGCACGCAAATGTTTTTTGACAGTTATGGGAAAATAAGTGCCACCTTTTACTGTGGCATCATTGGCAATAATCATCACCGTTTTGCCTTCTACTTGGCCAATGCCTGTAACAAGGCCAGCTGCGGGAGCTTGATTTTCATAAAGGTCAAGGGCAGCCAGATGAGAAAGTTCTAAAAAAGAAGAATCAGAATCAAGAAGATGAGCAATTCTTTCTCGTGCTAAAAGTTTGCCTCTTTGTTTATGGCGGTTTTTATGTTCAAGCCCGCCTCCCTCAGAGGCTGTTTGGATTTTTGATTCTAGTTCTTTAATCAGACCTAAATTGTGCTGGGTATTTTTTTGAAATTGCGGAGAAGAAGATAAAATTTTACTCTCAAGGTGCATAGGCATGATTTATCTAAAAAAAGGGGTTGATGCAAGATAAAATATAAACTATAATGTAACAACAATGTTGTTTGAATGGGATCCTGTTAAGGCTGATATAAATATAAAAAAACATGGCATCTCTTTTGAGATAGCGCAAACAATTTTTGATGATCCGTTTCACTTATCGATATTAGATTCAATGAGACATCATGAAGAAAGATGGGTTACCATTGGTCAAAGTGTTGATGCTCATGTTCTTGTTGTTGTTCATTTATACCGTCTCATTAAAGATGATTGTGAATGGATTCGTATTATTTCAGCAAGACAAGCAACCCGAAAGGAGAGGAAACAATATGAAAAAAGAATATAATTTTTCAAGAGCGGTTAAAGGTAAGTTTTATCGTCGCAACAAAGTTCAAAAAACAATTAGGTTAGACAAAGATGTCCTTGATTTTTATCAAAAAATGGCAAGAGAAAATGGTATCCCATACCAGACTCTTATTAATCTATCGCTCAGAAAATTTTTAGCGGAAGAAGCTCAGATTATTATAACGGCTCATTAAATTAGCATAAATATTATTGATTCAACACCACTTCTGAGATAACTCTTTAAAATTCAAATGAATAAAAATAAGATCTTCCGCCTTCTCACTCACTATTGGTTTTTATCTGCCGTTTTTATTGTCTTAAGTGTTTTGTCCTATCCTCGGGCCATTAAATTAATGGGTAATATTAGTACTGATATTTCTAAGCTTCTTCCCGATGATCATCCTACTGTTACCTTAGGTCAGGAAATGAAACAGAAATTTAAAAAGAAGGGGGGAGGGGATCTTGTTGTTATTATTGATTCGCCAAATCCGGAAAATAACAAAAAATTAATGCTCGATTTAGTTCAAAAGTTTCAGTCGGAACCTTTTATTGAAAATGTTTTATATACCAAGGAAGGCTTTGATTTTTTTTCTAATCATAAACTGTTGTATATTGATAAAGATGATCTGCAAGAAATCAAAGATCGCATTTCACGTAAAATTCAACGGGAAAAACTCAAAGGCCTGTACATTGATTTTGGTTCGGATAGTGCTGGGCAAGATCCCCTGAAATTTGAAGATCTTTTTGAGAAATATCGTGCCGAATATATTAGGGGAGTTAAAAATAAATATTTTACCAACGAAAACGAAACTGTTTATGTTTTAAAACTTTATCCCAAAAATCAAGATGCCTCTCTTTCTTATTATAAGAAATTTTATGGCATGGTGAATGACATCATGCGTGCGTATCCTGTTTCTGGTTATGGGGATTCCATTCGCATCAGTTATGCGGGTTCTATTCGCACGCGTATTGACGAATATAATACTCTCATTTCAGATTTAACTCGTGCGGGCATTATTTCTCTTATGTGTATTTTGCTTTCTCTTTTTATTTATTTTCAAAATATAGCCTCGGTTATTCTTGTTTTTATTCCTTTGGTTTTGGGAATTTTAGGTGGATTTTCTATTTGTTCATTTTTTATTTCCAATCTCAATGTGGTTACTTCTTTTTTATTTTCCATTCTTTTTGGCCTTGGTGTGGACATAGGTATTCATATGCTTGATCGCTATCAGATGGAAAGAATCGCTGGGATTGATCAAAAAACAGCCATCTCTCATATTATTTTTAAAACAGGGCGTTCTTCTGCCACAGCTGTTTTAACAACAGTGGGCACGTTTTTTATTCTTCTTTTTAATGATTTTAGGGGTTTTTCTGAGTTTGGATGGATTGCCGGCATTGGTCTTTTGATTACTTTAATTTCATATCTTCTTTTTTTCCCTGCTCTTATTATTTTATTTGAAAAACTAAAACTTATAAAACACAAACCAAAAAAAATATGGGGACGTTTGGCCCTGACGCGTTTTTTCAAAAAAATTCCTGCTTATAAGGGTATTGTTGTTTCTTGTTTGTGTCTTTTTGTCATCTCTCTTTTCCTTTTTCCTTATATTGGTTTTGAATGGAATTACCGTCTGTTGAAAATGCATATCCCAGAAACAGAAGAAGCAAGAGCAAGATTACGAGAGGTAAGTGGGAGGGTTAATAGCCCTGCCTTCATTGTTATTCAAAATGAAGAAGAAGCAATGCGATTATCTCAAGAGTTTAAAAACAGGAAGCAAGATCCCAACTCTGTTATTGATACTTATCGTTCGGTCTATGATTTATATCCCAAGGATCAAAAGGATAAGATGACTATTTTACAAGAAATTGATCGTCTTCTTTCAGATGATGCTCTCAATGTTTTAAAAGGTAAGGATCGGCAATTAAAAATTGATTTTCAACAAGCCATTCGAAATACAAAATTTGTTAAAGAAGAGGAGATCCCAACAAATATTAAAGAAGCTTTCTATGGTTTGGGTGCCTATAAAAATGAACAGGTTTCCTTTATTTATCCTAAGCCTAATTTGGAATTAGATGATGGGCGTAATGCGATAAGTTTTTTTAAAGAAGCCCATGAACTTGATGTGGGAGGACAAACCTTTCGTGCTTCTTCAGATGCCATGATTTTTGCAGATGTTCTTTTAACCCTTTTTAGAGACAGTAGATTCACTATGATTTTGAGTTTTTTGATCGTAGGCTTGTTGGTTTATTTTGATTTTATGAATTGGAAACGTGCCCTTGTTGTTATGCTTGTTTTAAGCTTTGGCATGTTTACGATGGTGGCTACTATGGTTTTATTTGGATGGAAGTTTAATTTTTATAATATGATCGCCATCCCCGTTGTTTTAGGAATGGGAGAAGATAATAGCGTGCATATTTATCATCGCTATCTAGAAAAGAAACAAACTTCCGTCGTGGAGGCTTTAACTACTACCGGTTCTGCAGCTTTTATGGCTTCTTTAACCACACTTTTTGGCTATCTTGGACTTTCGTTTTGTCATCACCCAGGCTTACGTTCTATGGGCAATAGTGTTTTAATTGGTATTGTCACTTGCTTAGCTGCCTCTCTTATTTTGCTTCCTGCAATTTTGGAATGGGGCAAAGATAGAAAAACTATTTAAATTTTTTGTCCATCAATCAAAACCAAATCAGCTTGTAGGGCTAAAAAAGGATTCTCAAAAGGATCTTTTGATAAAGCCCTATATCCAACCAAACTGGCTGATTTATTTATTTCTAATGAGCCCAACTGATTTTCTAAGTGAAGAGCATAAGCCCCATGCAGAGTAGCCATGGTGATTAAAGAAACCAGGCTAACCCGCGGGTGTGTTTTCTGGGCTAATTTTAATTCACCCAGGAAATTAAGTTCTGTATTACTAGCTAAAGAATCTGTTCCTAAGGCAATAATTTTTCCTTCTTGAAGATATTCAAAAAGAGGAAAGGGGCGATGACCAAAAAAACGATGGGATCCAGGGCAATGAATGAGGGACAATTTATTTTTTTTGATTAGATCATGATCTGTTTTTGTCAGATAATTCCCGTGGACAAGGGTTAAACGAGAAATATCGAGTTTATTTTTGCTCAGATAATCCAGGGCACTTAAAGCGTGGTGTTTTATGGGTTGATTTTTTTCGTTTATCAAATCAACCAGGGAACCTCCTGATTCAGAAAAATAAAGGAATTCACTTTCACTTTCTGCAATATGACAAGACAGGGGTGGATTTTGCCTGAAAATTTTATCTAACACATCAGGATGAACAGCATGAACCGAATGAGGACTTGGGTGAATGCTTATTTTTGATGAATTTTTTTCATGCTCTTTTTTTTTCTTCAGAGATCTGTCCAAAATATCTTTGGCTATCTCTGGTATGACGCCAATAATTTCAGGAAAAAGTTTTCCCTTGAAACCAGAATGAAGCACAGGTGCCCAATCGATATTAAAACTAATATGATCTCCAATAGCTACCACTCCTTGTTTTTTTAAATTTTCAATGCCTTTTTTAATGCCTTGGTGAATTTTTTCTAAAGAGAGAGAATTTTTTTTTAGAAGGAGTTTACGGATCCAGTCTGTAAAAAAAGAAGGGTGGTTTGTTTCACATTGAGGAATTACAGGCCCAAGGGCTGTTAGTTCTAAGTGAGAGTGGGCATTAATAAAACCTGGAAAAATACTTAAGTGAGAAACATCGATGGCTTTTCTTTTTTTTTCTGCAGAGAGATCATTAAGAGAACCCAGATTAACAATACGTTCTTTTTCTATTTCAATAAATCCAGGCGAGAAGATGGGGCCTGTTATGGTAACAATGTCATGGGCAATATAAAGCATTAATTCAGCAAGGTGTTATAAAAAGTATCTCTTTCAAAGGGAGTATAACCTGATTCTAAAATAATTTTGGCCATGGTTTCTTTTTCTAAACTGATTTCTTGGGATCTTCCAGCAAGCCGAACTACATTTTCTTCGATTAAAAAACTTCCTAAATCATCAGCCCCAAAATGAAGCCCAATTTGTGCCACCTTTACCCCTTGAGTTAAAAGTGAAACCTGAAGATGATCAAAATTATCAAGGTAGATACGAGAAAGGGCCAACATTTTAAGGTATTCGAAAGTATTGGCCAGATTGACTTGATGATTTCTTTTAATACGGGGGTGAAGTGCTGTGTTTTCAGGTTGAAAAGTCCAGGGGATAAAAGATAAAAAACCATGGGTTTTATCTTGAATGCTTCGCAAACGCTCTAAATGTTCTATACGATCTTCCCAAGATTCAACATGCCCCATCATCATGGTTGCTGTACTTCGAATGCCAACACGATGCGAGGTTTCCATAATTTCTAACCATTGTCTAGAATTACACTTACCGATCACTATTTGATCCCTGATATGATCTACAAGAATTTCGGCACCTCCTCCAGGCATAGATCCCAAGCCCGCTTTTTTAAGGCTAGAAAGCGCCTCCTCATAGCTTACACCACTTTTTTGGGATACATGATGAATTTCAGGAGGAGAAAAGGCATGAATATGAAGGGTGGAAAATTTGTTTTTAATATGAGAAATGAGAGCAATATAATAATCAAGATTATGTTGGGGATGCAGCCCTCCTTGCATGAGAATTCTGGTTCCCCCAAGTTTTAAAGTTTCTTCAATTTTTTGATCGATGGCTTCAAAAGAAAGATCATAACTTTCTTTATGTTTATGGGGTCTGTAAAAAGCACAAAAAGAACAGCGTGCTGCACAAACATTGGTGTAGTTGATATTGCGGTCGATTAAAAAAGCTATTTTTTTTCCGTTTTTTTGAATGGATTTTTCACGAGCCAAACGTCCCAGTTCATGAAAATCTCCTTGATGAGCCAACAGAAGAGCCTCAGAGGTATTGATTCTCTCTCCATTTTCAATTTTTTGATAAAGAGTTTTCATAAGCGGATCAAACCCAATTCAAAACAGTATTTTTGAAAAAGGTTGATAGCCTCAAGACTTGTTTCGACCATTTCGTACCTCATGCACTTTGTCAAGTAATGCAGAGCTTGTGCAGAAGGGAGTATTTTTTGCTCCCGACATAATAGATCTAGGTTTTGCATTCCCTTTTTTCTCGCTTCAATAATTTTTTGGAGAATGTCTTTTGAGGGGGGGGTGCGTGCAACCCAGAAAGCATAGATAAAAGGCAAGCCCGTCCATTCTGACCATACCTGTCCTAAATCAATCACAACCCTATCTTGACGAGGAAGATTAAAAGCCTTGTCTCCAATTTCTAGATAAGCAGCATGAGGAGAATGGGTGAGTTGAAGTTCCTCCAAAGGCTGATCCCAATAAAATCTATAAATTACTTTAAATAATGCTATTGAAGTAATTGATTCTGAAGTAAATTTTATTGATTTTATGTTTGATGGATGACCTAGTTTTTGAGGATAACTTACCATCACACTTTCAACTGGGCCCATCGATTGAATCAGGCCTAGCTCAAAAAGTGGAATGAGATTTTTGTGTTTTAAATAACTTAAAGTTGGAAGAAGGGCTAAATCAATTTCTCCAGCAAAAATTTTTTTTTCTAATGTTGAAGGGGGTAAAAGAACAAAGGGTAGCTCCAAGTAAGCATGGAGGGGAAGTGCATTAAGATAGGGAACAAGTCCAAGCTTCATCTTCGTGGCTCAACAGGCTGGCCATTAACGATGGGAAGAAAGGCTTCCTCATTTTCGATGGTGCAGGTACCATAATTTTTTTGAGAATCATCCCTTTTAATATCCACCACGATTCCCCGGTCCCAAAGAACAAAATAATCTCCAATCGTACATTTTTTTTTGGTGACTTTTCTGTGAATAGTAGGCCAATTGGTTTGAGGATCCATAATTTGGTTTTCTATTTTATTTTCCTGGATGTCTTCTCTGGTATAAAGCCATACCTGTTCATAATCAACAAATACAGGATGATGTTCGGTTCCATAAAAAGGATCACCTTTGGCTAATTTAGCCATCCATTCATTAAAACCACGTTCTATGCGACCCGCCCGAATGGCCTCTTGTTGTTCTTTTGTCAGAGCTTCAAATTGTCTTTGGTCATCAGGTGAAAGGGAAGAGAGACGATAATTCGAACCACTTGAAGTATGAACCATCCCACTTGATGTGTTTTCTACGTCTTTATCTTTTTTTTTCTTCTTAGCCATTGCCATGGGAGAAGCAAGAATTAAGGTGAGAGAGGTAAGAAGAAAAAGCAAATACCAAGTTTTACTTTTCATAAAAAGAGTTTACACACTTTCTGCTAAAATTTCAACGATATCCTGGGAACGCATGGCATCAGATTTTGTATCGTTGATGGCATCGGTAATCATGATTTTACAGAAGGGGCAAGCGGTGGCTGCAACCGTTGCTTTGGTTTCTTTTAAATCAGCAAGGCGCATATGATTAACTCTTTTTCCTGTTTTTTCTTCCATCCACATTCGGCCTCCTCCTGCACCGCAACAACGTCCCATGGATTTAGAAAGTTCTGCCTCAACTACTTCTACACCTGGAATTGATTTTAAAATTTCTCTTGGAGCATCATAAACCTCATTATAACGGCCCAAGTAACAGGAGTCATGATAAACAACTTTTTTAGATACACTTTTAGTGGGTTTAACTTTCTTTGTCGCAATCAACTGAGCTAAAAGTTCGGTGTGGTGCACAACCTCGTAGTTTCCACCAAATTGAGGAAATTCATTTTTAATGGAATTAAAACAATGAGGGCATGAGGTAATTACCTTTTTGATTTTATACTTATCAAAAGTAGCAATGTTTTCTTTCATGAGGCTTTGTGCCAAATATTCATTGCCAAGTCTTCGTGCCGAATCCCCTGTACATTTTTCTTCCATGCCTAAAATTCCAAAACTCACTCCCGCGTCTTTCAAAATTTTTGAGAGGGATAAGGCTACTTTTTTATTTCGATCGTCAAAATTAGCAGCGCATCCAGCAAAGTAGAGATATTCTACATTGGGGTTTTCGGCAAAAGTTGGGATACCTAAACCCTTGGCCCAACTGCCGCGTTCAGTATAACCAATGCCCCAGGGATTATAATTGCGCTCCATATTTACCATCACGTTTTGAACTTCTGGAGCAAATTCTCCCTTCACCATCACTAAATTGCGACGCATATCCACAATTTCTTGCACATATTCGATAAATACAGGGCAGGCTTCTTCACAAGCCCTGCAAGTGGTACAAGACCAAAGAGTTTCATGAAGAATGTTATCTCCTAAAAGAGGGGTGTTATCAGCAATAAAGCCTAATTCATCAAGGACGCCTTCTTTGCCTTGATAATGGGCTAAAAGTTTGGCTTGTTTACGATAGAGAAAATTACGGAGTGAAATGGTTAATTCTTTGGGGGAAAGAGGTTTATCACTATTGTAGGCCGGGCAACTGTCTTGACAACGACCACATTCCGTGCAGCTAAACCAATCAAGATAATTTTTCCAACTAAATTGTTCAATACGATCATTTCCATAAGTAGTTAAATTTTGATCCTCAAAATTAAGCGCCGTTAATTGCCCATAAGGTTTTAAATTTTTAAAAAAAACATTGGGAATGCCCGTAATAATATGAAAATGTTTTCCATAGGGGAGAAAATTAAGAAAACTAAGAATTAAAGCAATGTGGACTAAAAAGGAAATACCCTCTAAGCCTTTTAAGAGATAGGGGTTCCATCCCAGGAAAATAAGGTTTAAAAACTGGCCTACAAAAGCTCCCCTGGGAGTACTTGTATGGTGTAAGGCTGCATGGGCTCCTTCAAAGACAAAATCGGTGAGCATGAGTGAAATAATAATACAGAGAATAATAACGCCTTCGGTACTTTTGGTTATGCGTGTAATATTTCCGGAAAAACGTCTGTAAAGGGCGTAACTGCAAGCAAGAGTAACTAAAAGAGAAAAAATATTAAGAGTGATGTTGTAGAGAATACCGGATAAACCTTGCAAAAAAGGAAGGGTAAAATTTTGAAAGAAACCCATGCCAAAAAGGGTAATCGTACGAAGGGAAATAACTAAAAACCCCCAAAAAATAATGGCATGCATGATGCCAGCCTTAAGATCGATGGGTTTTTGTTCCTGACGTAAAAAACGTTTCTGACCAACAGCATAGAGAAGGGTGTCCTTGATGCGTTGGGGAATTTTATCAAGGCGAAAGGAGTATCCCTTGGTCATTAAAAGAAGGGCGCCACGAGTGAGCATTGAGTAAATAAAAATGGCGAGCCCTAAGAACAATAAAAAACCAGTAGCAAATGGATACATTCTTTGTTTCCCATATAGGATCTTCTCTAGAGATTCAATTGGAAATTTAACCCAAAGGATGTTAGAAAAACAATTCAATGATTGAAGAAATGTATGTCAAAAATTTTGTCCTGATCAAAGAAGCCAGAATAAGCTTAAAACCAGGAATGAATGTTTTTTCTGGCGAAACCGGAACTGGGAAATCTCTTTTAATTGGGGCTATTAGTCTCCTTGTAGGCAGGGCTGCTCAAACCCAATGGATTAGAGCAGGAGAAACTGAAGCTATTATAGAGGCCTCCCTTGATCTTTCTAAAAACTCTCAAGCGAGGCTGTGGCTTAAAAATAATGATTATCCCTTAGAAGGATCTGTCCTTATTTTAAGACGTATCTTAAATCAGGAAGGAAAAAATAAAGTTTACATTAATGGAATCCAATCAACCATCAAACAACTTGCTACACTCACCGATTTACTTTTTGATCTCACCGGACAATTTGAACAACAAAAATTACTCAAAGAGGGCATGGCAGGAGAAATTCTCGATTTAGCTGCTTCCCAATGGAAAATAAAAGCCAAGATGGATTTTAATGAAGCCCTCAGGCAATATCAGCAGGCCTATGGAAACTATAAGGAAATGCTTTTAAAAAAAGAAACCGCCCTAGAAAATCTAACACAAAAAGAAGAACGCGTTGATTTTTTAAGGTATCAGATCAGTGAAATTAAAAACGCCAAACTTGAAACTGACGATGAAGATATTGGGTTAGAAACAGAAAAATCGAGAGTAAAAAATGCTAGCCAACTTTTAGCTTGGTGTCAGACTTTCGAGGAGCTACTTTATACCCAGGATGCCTCTATTATTTCAAGTTTAGAATCGAGAGCTTTAAGTCTTGATCGGCTTGGGGCAGGCGATGCCAGTCTGCGTAACATTAAAAAAGAAATAGAAGAAGCTCTTAACCATTTGCACGAAGTACATCAGTTAAGTTTTCAATTTGGTTCTTCCATCGATCTAGATCCTTCAAGGCTTGATCAAATTGAATCTCGCTTATTTGAACTTCAAAAAATAAAGAAAAAATATGGTGGAAGTTTGAGTGATGCAAAAAAGAAATTAATCCAATTAGAGGGGGAATTAAATCTTCTTTCCCATACCGAAATTCAGCTGCAAGAATTAGATAAAAATTTAGAAATTACTTTGCATGAAATAAAAATTTTAGGGGCAGAGTTGAGTCGGTTAAGAAATATCACAGCTCGTTCTATGGAAGAAAAAATTAATAAACAATTAAAAGAATTAGCCATGGTTGGTGCGCGTTTTCGTGTAGTAATCGAATCTCTGGATGGAAAAGAGAGTTCACATTTTACTAAAAATGGGCTTGATGTAGTTTGTTTTCTTTTTTCGGCAAACCAGGGCATGAAAGAAGCCCAGCTTTCACGTGTGGCCTCAGGAGGAGAACTCTCCCGCATTCTTTTAGCTATTAAAACAGCCCTGCTTTTTGATGAAGAACCCCTCTCGTGTTTGTTTGATGAAATTGATACAGGTATTGGAGGTGGGGTTGCTGAAATTGTTGGAAGAAAATTAAAACAAATTTCTAGGATTCATCAAGTATTGTGTGTAACCCATAGTCCTCAAGTGGCAGCTTTGGCCGATCACCATTATGTTATTCATAAAACTCCAGATAAACACACAACCAAAACTCATATTTCTATTTTAGAGGGAATCAAAGCGAGAGAAGAAGAAATTGCCAGGATGCTTACAGGTATTGAAATTACCGATAAAGCAAAGGCTCATGCTCAAGAAATGCTTTCTTTTTCAGAAAACAAATGAAAAAACACATTGATCTTTTGAGAACCCGTTTGCTCAAAAAGCAAATCAAAAAATATGAAATTTATCTCATGCGTCAAAGAGGGACTACTCTCGAGTTTGATTCTGGCAAGACTAAAACTCAAATGAAGGCTGATGAATATGGGTTTGCTTTAAGGCTTATTCATGCGGGACGATTGGGATTTTCATATTCCAGTGAATTTAATACTGCCTCCATAGATAAAACCATTGATCTTGCTTTGGAGGCGGCAGTTTATCGTCCTGTGCCTGCTTTTGATTTTGCTTCTTTTGCTCCCGCAACTTTTAATCCGGGCAGAGATGCATCACTTCTTGAAATCCCTTTTCAAGAAAAAATTGAGCTTCTTTTTTCTTTGGAAACATTTGCAAAAAAATATGATCCTGCCATTCATTTAGTAAAGGATTTAACGTATTCTGATTTTTTGTCCCAAGTTCAAATTTTAAACTCGAATGGGTTAGAAGTTTCTTTTGAAAATTCTTGTGCTTCTCTTGTTCTTTCGGCCCTTGCAAAAAAACATGGCAAAGAAGAAGTAGGCATGGCTTCACAGGAGACGGTTTTTTTTAAAGACTTAAATCCAGAAAATTTGGGAGAAGAAGCTGCCCGCCGTGCTTTATCATTTTTGGGATCAAAAGAAATATCCCCTTATCAGGGGCCTGTTATTTTTTCGTCTCTTGTTGTAGCCGAGATGCTGCAAATTCTTCTTCCTAGTTTTTTTGCCAGTAGTTTAGTGAAAGGAACCTCGATTTTAAAAAATAAAAAAGGAGAAAAAATTTTTTCATCTCAAATCAATCTTGTTGATGATGGCTTGGCTAAAAAAAGAGTAGGGGCCGCCCCCTACGATGCAGAAGGAGTTCCTAGAAAACGCACTCCTCTTGTTACCAAAGGGTATGTTACCCATTTTTTATCTGATCTTTTTTGGGGAGAGAAGGCAGGATGTGAATCTACTGGTAATGCCATGCGAGAAAATTTAACTCTCCCACCAGAGATTGGCTTTGGTCCTGTAAGTTTAGAGCCTGGAGAAAAGAATAAGGAAGATCTCATCAAAGATTTAGGACGTGGTTTTATCATTGAAGAAACAATTGGGATGCATATGGCAGATGTTGTATCGGGGCAGTTTTCAGTTGGGGTTTCTGGGTTGTCGGTTGTAAATGGTAAAAAGGGGAAACCCTTCAGAGGAGGGGTTGTCACCAGTAATATCAAAGAAGTGTTTTCAAAAATCATTGAAGTGGGGAATGATCTTAAATGGGATTCGGGTATTTTAGCTCCAAGTATTTTAGTAAGCGAAATTGGGATAGTAGGTTCTTAAAATAAGCGGAATCTAGTTGACCCTCATTAGGGGATACTTTATAAATAAAACAGGTACTTATGAAAATTTTTTCTCATGGACTCACAGATGTTGGTAAAAAAAGAACTCGGAACGAAGATAGTTTTTTAACCAATGACGATTTGAGACTCTACCTTGTAGCCGATGGTATGGGAGGGCATTCGGGTGGAGAGATGGCAAGCCAAATGGCTGTTGCAATAGTGGAAGAAGTGATTAAGGGCATGAGTTCTGATGCTGAAGCTACTGTTATTTCGGGGGTGAATACCGATGAATCTGACCATGGGGATCGCTTAAAATATGCCATTCAAGTTGCTTCCAGCCGCATTCACGATAGAGCTCTTTTTGATCAAAACTTAAAAGGGATGGGCACGACAGCTGTGGCAGCTATCTTTGATGATGGGTATGTTTATATTGCCCATGTAGGAGATTCACGAGCTTATTTTTTTCACGCCAATAAAATGGAACAAGTAACTGTTGATCATTCACTTGTTACTGAACAAATCAAGGCTGGTCTTATTTCAGAAAAAGACGCCAAGAAACATCGTTTAAAAAACATCATTACGCGTTCGGTAGGCTATCAAGAAGAAGTTGAAATTGATGTAAAAAAGATTCCTGTTCATATGGGAGATCGGCTTCTTCTCTGTTCTGATGGTTTGTCTAATTTGGTGGAGGATGAGCAAATTCAAGCCATCGTTAATCAATATTCTTTGAAAGAAGCCTGTGAACGTTTAATTTCCCATGCCAATGAGAATGGGGGAGACGATAACGTGTCGGTTATACTTGCAGAAGTTAATGATTTACGTTAGGATTTTTGTTAAAATAGGGGTAGTAAAATAGGCAACTTTATCAGAAAGTGGCCGATGATAAGAGTGAGTTGATTAAAGCCGTGTTAAATTGTTAAGTGTTTGAAATTAGAGGAAATTAATGAAATTAGGTGGTTATCATATTATTTTTGTTCCTCAGGATGCCTCTCAGACGAAACGTTTTCATTTGTCCAAGGTAACGGCTCGTTTGGTTGCTTTTGTGCTTTTCTTAATTGTTCCTCTCTTACTTATCGCTCTTTTTTCAGCCCTTCATTACCAAAATGAGGTAGCAGCCCTTAATCAAAACATTGCTGAAGAACATCAAATTATAGCTCAAAAAGAGCTTCTCATGTCACGTGTTTCAAGACTGGAACGATCACTCTCTCATACTGAAGAATCACTACATAAGTTAGAAAGTGCCCTCGATTTAGAGCTGGGCCAGATTAAAACTGGTTTGGGTCCTGTTGAGAAAGAAGCATTGTTTAAAAAGAAGGTCCAAGAATTACCTAAGGTCAATTCAGTTTTTGATAACCTTGTAGCCATGGAAGAACCTGATGAAGAAATTACCCTACGAGATTTACAAGATCACTTAGATGGTCTTTCTGAAAAAATTGCTGGTCTGCAAAGCAATATTGATGAGGTTTATAACTTACACGAAGATAAAATTCGGTTTTTAGATGCAACCCCACAAAAACTTCCTGTTAATGGGTGGATAACATCCGACTTTGGCTTTAGACGTTCCCCTTATTCAGGCCGGTATAAAATGCACTATGGACTGGATATTGCCGCTCCTCTAGGAACTGAAGTGCGTGTCCCAGCCTCTGGCCGTGTTTTGGTTGCAGATTATCAAGGTGGGTATGGCCGTAAGGTGGTGATTGATCATGGTTATGGTGTTACAACTGTTTATGGGCATGCCGCGCAACTTTTTGTTAAGGATGGTGAAATGGTGAAAAAAGGGCAGGTGATTGCCTCCGTTGGATCTTCTGGTGCCTCTACTGGTCCTCATGTTCACTACGAAATCCATGTTGATGGTTTGCCAATTGATCCTTTTCTTTTCCTTTCCAAATAAAATAAATAAATGAGCTTTTTTAAAGATTCTGATGAATTAAAAAAAATACTGGGTGGATTTTTTAATGTTTTAGCCACAGATCCGGCTATTGGACCTAAACTGTTAAACTCCAAACTCATTCTTAAATTTATTTATCGGGAACCCGACGCTTCGATTACCGTTGATTTATCTGGAGCAAGCGTGGTGATTACCTTTGATGACCAAATTAAAAAGCCTATCGTGGAAATGAATATGAAGGGTGATACAGCTCATCGTTTTTGGAAAGGAGAGGTTAATTTGGTGATTGCTCTGGCCAGACGTGAAATTACAGCAAGAGGGCCTATCCCCCAAATTTTAAAACTACTCCCCCTGATCAAATCTGCTTATGGGCTTTATCCCCAATATCTTAAAGCACAGAGTATTCCCCAATGAAAATTTTTTTTTGGCTTGGGCTGATCTTTTTTCTTAATTGCGGCGAAAGAATATATTTAGACCCTGACACCAAGGATTATTTAAATTCTTTAAAGGAAATTGGGGGGCCTTTAAGGGTTGTGTCTTATTATCCAAAAGAAATTCTTCAAAATAAAAGTCCCATTATTATTCGTTTTAACCAAGCCATGGTGGTGCCTAAGCCCACCCATATGTCACAATCTTATAACCCCTTAAGAATTTCACCCAAAATAAGCGGCAAAATAACTTGGTTAGGGCCCAAAACTCTACTTTTTAATCCCGATAAACCTTATCCTCTCTCAACTCAATTTGTTGTAAGCCTGCCCAGAACCACACAATCTCTTCAAGGAAGAATCTTAGGAAGAGGATTTTCATGGAAGTTGAAGTCTCATGCGATTGAAATTATTTCTAGCTCCCCTCCAAACGGGGGTACTTTGTTAAACCAAAAAAATGGTGTTCTCGTTCAATTTAATCAAGGTATTTTAGCAGAGGAATTAAAAAAACAATGTCAGTTTCAAAATAGCAATGCTTCCAAAGCCATGAGTTGTATTGTTTCACCTGTAAAAACATCAGTGCAAAAAAAAGGATATTCTCAATTTTATCTCACTTCTGTATCTGCGCTAGAAGAAGGTGAACTGATACTGAAAATTCGTTCTGGTCTTAAACCTGCCGAAGGTGATTTTGTTTTGGATAAAGATCTCATCTTTTATTTTCAATCTAAGAGAAAAATTACAGTTGAAATGGCCAGGTGCCTTGCACCCTGTAACCCAAAAACTGACATTGAACTAACCCTTAGTACCGAAATTGATCCAGAATTTCTTAAAAAAAATTTAATAGTAGAACCTGGGCCTAAAAGATCTCCCCTGGTTGTGAAAGGCCAAAATCAAAGAAGTTATTTGCTAAGCATTCTTTCCGAACCCAATCAAGATTATCAGTTAAAACTCAAAGGTGATTTGAAAGACGAGAAAGAACGCGCCTTTGATGCCGAATGGATTTTTCATTACAAAACAGGAGAAATCAATCCCGAACTTGTAGGCCCGTCTTTTTATTGGATTAACCAATCCGAAGGGAATTTAAGTTATCCCGTACTTATTAATCAGGCTCAAAACTTAGAGGTGAGTGTTGCCGAATTAAATTTAAAAACTGTTTTGGCTCTTCTAAATCAAAAAGAAAATACTTTTCATGCAAGTGGTGGAGGTTCTAAAAAAGAATGGAGTTTAGATGTTTCGGGGTCTTTAGAAGGCGCTTTACATAAAAATATTTTACTTAATTCGATAGTAACACCCGGCTCTGATTTTATTTTAGTAGATCTTAAAGCCCAGGTTGGAAAAGATTTGCCTCAAAAAAAATCGGTGCATATCCAGTCCCTTGTGTTTTTATCTTCCATGGTGGGATATGTTTTTAAAGATGAAAACAAAAATCGACTTCGTGTTTCTAAAGGGGATGCTAGTCCCTTGTCTGAAGCCAGGGTTGGGTTGCTTAATGCCATTGGGGCTTCTCTTTGGGAGGGAAAAACAGATTTAAAGGGAGAGCTCTCCATTCCAAATAAAGATGGAGAAACCTGGGTTTTAGTTAAAACAGATTTGGATCAACTTTTAATTCCATTAAATAATAAACCAGTGGAAATTAAAGGTGATGAGAAAAAGCTTGAAATAGTTTATGCTCCAAAAAACATTCCAATTTCATTGCCCTTTAAGTCCTTAGAAACATCGATGCTCAATCTTTCCTTAGACTCTGAACACTATGCGCCTGGAGGAGAAATTTTAACCCGTCTCACACAATTTAACGAAAATCGTTCTGTGTATGATTTACTTTTAGAAATCAGTAAGGAGCCCCCAGAAGAAATAAAAAGTTTTAACTCTTCTCTTCTTTTTCTTGCCTATGGGCAAACTTTGTCGATTTTAAAAGAGCAATCATCAAATGCCTTGCAATCTTTGATCCATTTTAGAATTTTGATGGATAAAGCCCAAATCAGTCCTATTTTGTACGCTCCTCCAATCCCTGGTTTTTATTATGTCACAGTTAAAAATGCAGTTAATGGAGATATTTTAGCTCCTCATATGACATTAGAAGTTGATCCAGGAGTGGCTCTTAAAGCTTTTGTACCTCATCTTTTAAGACCAAGTGATAGGGTAAGAGTTAGGTTTGAGTTAGATAATCAAAAAGAAAATGAGGCTCGTCTTACAACAACATTAATGGGAGAAGGTTTTGAGATTATAGGCCTAAAAGAGCAACAGGTAGTGTTGAATTCAAAAGAAAAAAGAGATGTATATTTTGATGTGAGAATAGGAAAAGAAAGTGCTGCTCACTTCCAGTTTATTGTTAAAGATCAACTGGCCCATCGTCAACTTGATTTGACAAAACCCGTTGTCAGCGGAATTTTAAAAAAATCATCTATCTATCAAGCTGTGATTAAAGAGGATCTGATGCGCACTGTCACTAAACCCAGCTATGACCCGCAATTTGAAGCAGGTGTTACTTTTTTAATTTCTCCTTATTATCAACTGCCTTTAACAAGTGAGATAGAACAAATTTTATTCCTTAACGATCATTCTTTTGAGAATAGACTTTTAAAAGTAGCCATCTATTATGAATTTTTAGGTAAAATAAAGAGGGAACTTTTTAGAAATTATGGGATCAACGAAAACTATCTTGATTCATTTAATAAAGATTTATCTGAAGCCACTCATTTTTCTTCGCAGCAATTGGCCATTTTAGCTGATTTAATTTCAGAAGGTAATTTAAAACTTCCAATGAAAGATTTGGGATTTCAATGTCAGGAAGCGGTGGTTGATTCTAAATATTCAGATGATGAAAAAATTGATTATTTAACCTGTCTTAATCAATTAAAAAAACTAAACAAAGGAGATTACCCCATGGTTAATGAACTGTGGGATAGTCTTACCTTGCAGCAAAAAACGCGATTGGCTCCTGTTTTACATTCTATAACTCCCAATGACCCACGCCTTGGAGAATGGCTTAATGTTGTTCAGAATGGAATTTCTGGATCAGAGACGGATGTACAAGAACAAAGGGCGCATCTCTTACACAGTTTGGTTCTTATTTTTCCTGATCATCCTTTAGTTTCTCAATTAGCTTCACTGCTTTTAGATGAACGTTATCGTTTCCCCCTAGGGAGTACAACCCGCTATCTTTTAATTCGTTCCTTAGGAAGACTGATTGATAAAAAAGAAGGAATAGAATCCGTTGATTCAAAAGCCATGATCCAAAGAGGAAACCAAATTCTTTTCGAAGCTGATTTTTCACAAGAAGGAGCCGAAAGAGGGCAAGCCTTTTTGTCTTATGGGCAAATGGCAGGAAAAGAATCACTTTTAATCCGTAAGGAGGGTGAGCCTGTTTTTTATGTAGAAAAATCTTCCTTTGTTCCTAATCTTTCTGATTGGGTCTCTGAAGATTATGGGATGATTTTAGAAAAATCGATGGAGCCCCTTTATTATGGCAAAAAGATGATTGTAAAACTTCGTATTGTTACTGATTATGATGAACCCATTCAAATTCAAGACCCACTTCCTTCAGGTGTTGTTTATTTAAATGATGAAGTTTCAAAGGAAGAAGGATGTGATCTTAATTCCAAGGTAGCTTCTCAAACATTTGAAGAGGGTTATTTAGTGATTAAAACTTCTGGGATCGATAGAGGCTATCATGAATATTGTTACAATGTAATGCCGTTTTTCCCAGGTGATTATTGGCAGGGACCAGTTCAAGTTTCTAGCATGACCCACCCTAATCATTCAGGGCTATCTATTGCAGGACGAATTCAAATTAATCCCTAACATCCCAAGTAGCGAGAAATGACCAATCGTTGAATTTCGGAAGTGCCTTCCCCAATTTCTAAAAGTTTTTGATCACGGTAAAATTTAGCTGCAGGATATTCTTCCATGAGACCATAGCCCCCATGAAGTTGAACACAATGATTAGCTACACGGTGAAAAACTTCTGAACAATAAAGTTTAGCCATAGAAGCTTCTTTGCCAAAGGGCCTTTCTTCATCCTTTAGCCAGCAGGCCTTGTATAATAAACCGCGGGCAGCTTCAATTTCCATGGCGCAATCGGCTAGTTTAAAGGCATTAACCTGAAAAGAAGAAATAGGTTTGCCAAAGACTTTTCTTTCTTGAGCATAACTTAAAGCAGCTTCAAAAGCCCCTTGGGCTCCTCCTAGGCCCATGGCAGCAATACCAAGACGCCCTGAATCCAAGGTTGAAAGCATTTGTTTAAATCCAGTGCCCCTGGCCCCTAAAAGATTTTTTTCTGGCACACGCACATCATCAAAATAAAGTTCTGCTGTATTACTCGAACGCCAAGTCATTTTGTTGTGCATGGTACGAGCTGTAAAACCCTTGGTGTTTGATTCCACAATGATACAACTCATTTCTTTTTTATCATCTTTGACTCCTGTGATAGCTTGTACAGTAATGCCTGCTGTAATTTTTGTAGCTGCATTGGTAATAAAAATTTTAGAACCATTAATGATCCATGTTCCATTTTTAAGTTCAGCCTTTGTTTTAGAATTGCCAGCATCTGAACCTGCTTCAGGTTCTGTTAATCCAAAACCCCATAATTTTTTACCACTACAAAGATCAGGAAGATATTTTCTTTTTTGTTCCTCGTTTCCGTAATGATAAAGGGGGCCAATGCCCAGCGAATTTTCGGCCGCAACGGTTGCTGCCTGGCATCCATCAACTCGGGCTAGTTCTTCAACAGCAATACAGTAGGAAAGATAATCCATCCCTTGCCCGCCATACTCTTCTGAAATTGTCATTCCAAACAAACCAAGTTTTCCCATTTTATCTACGAGTTCATAAGAAAATTCTTCCTTTTCATCTAATTTTTGTCGTATGGGTTTCACTTCTTTTTCAGCAAAATCACGAATTGTTTTACGAAGCATGTCTTGCTCGGGGTTTAAGTCATAATGAGGCATTTTTTTCTCCTATAAGATGAATGATAACGAAGCCTTACCAGAAGGTCTTTCTTAACGCAATGCACAAATGGCATCGGTATGAATTGCTCGCAACTATTGGAAATTTTTGACGATAACTCTAAAGAGAGTATGATAATCAAAACAAGAAATCTATTTTTCATTTTTTTAGCCATCTTCATGGCTGCTTGTTCAGGCAACGAGCAGTATTCTAAAAAAATAACTTCTAATCCTTTTGTGTCTGAGCTTTTTGGTGAAACCACAAAAACCATTGCCTTAAAAATTGATGAATCGGATCAAATTGTATGGATGGGTTTAGAGTGGTCTGCTGATTACAAATATTTTGAAGTGACTGCGGTGAGCTATAATGGAAAAGATTTTGAGCCTGATGCTGAAGGTTCCCAGGCTCTTTATGAAAATATTTCATTAACAGAGAGTGGAGCTTCTACCAATTTATCAACCTCATCTGGTGTAAGCGTTGCCAATTATCTTTTGGCTACCATCAAATATTCTCCTTTAAATGCCATTGAGGCTGATAATTTACCTCATAAAGGTTACTTGTTAATTGCCACAGAAAATCGCACAGGAATTATTAGAGTTGAATTACCCGGGTATACCCAAGGTATTTGTGATGCTGCAACCGAAGAATGTAATTCTGTAGATACAGGAAGTTTAACTGCAAAAACGTATACTTTAAATCAAGATGGAGATGGGGATGGCACTTCTGATTTTGCTCTTTATTTGTGCGATCCTCTCATTACTGAAGTAGGGCAGAACAATGACGAAGTAAACCATGCCAATGCAAATATAGCCTACGTTAATCTAGATGGAAATTTCACGTTCTATCTTAACTCAGATGCAACTGAAATTCATTTTGCAAAAGTAGAAGCCCAAAATTTAGAAGCTTCTATTCCAGAATTTGAAATTCCAGTTCCTCCTGGCAACTATGGTGAGAGTGCTGTGGTTCCCTCAAATTTCTCTTTGGATGCAATCATGGAAGATGGACAAGATGTTTCCTGTGCGGTGGAAGCAGGGATTTTTAATTGTACTGGTTTAGAGCTTGAAGTGGGTGGGGGAATTATTGGTATTACTCCCTTGGAGGTTACTAATGGGAGTACAAACCCCACCAGTACTGATTGTACTAGTTTTAGTGCTGGTATTTCAGGATCAGGTAGTCTAGATGAAGACACAATAAGCGTAGTTGCTTGGGGAGTGGTTAATAGCAGTAATAACGTTCCTGCACTTCTCGATGCCTTGGTTGTAGCAGTGATTCCCTTAAAAGTGGTTGATTAAATAAATAAAATTTATTATTAATAATTTGATTGCATATTTCATAAGATATGAGAAAAAGAAAAAAAATAACCCTAGTTGCCTTGTTTACCCTTTATTATTTGTTTATTCCCTTTTTGGTGATCTCTTTTTTCCCACATAAGCCACTTCAAATTCCCAATAGAATCTTTGTTGCACAGAACACTTCTATCCGCTAAGTTTCTTTCATGCGTCCCATTCAAGCCCTCTCTGAAGGGGTGATCAATAAGATCGCTGCAGGTGAAGTTATTGAGCGTCCCGTATCCGTTGTTAAAGAGCTTATTGAAAACTCTCTCGATGCCTTAGCTACAAACATTGAAATTGAAATTCAATCGGGAGGTAAAAAATCTATTTTGGTGAGAGATAATGGTTGCGGCATTCCTGCTCATGAAATGCCCCTAGCACTTAAACGTCACACCACGAGTAAAATTAGGAGTGACATTGATTTAGAAAATATAGCTACTTTTGGATTTCGAGGGGAGGCCCTGGCTTCCATCGGCTCTATTTCTCATTTAACCTTCATCTCTAAAACCCAAGATAATCCAGGGTATAAAATTATTTCTGAAGGAGAGAAAATAGTGGAAGAGGGTTTGTGTTCTCATCCGCAAGGGACAAGTGTTCAAGTGAAGTATCTTTTTCACCAAACGCCAGCCCGTCTTAAGTTTTTAAAATCAGACGAAACCGAATTGGCCCATATTCTTGATTATGTCAGTAAAATTGCTTTGATTCATCCACATGTTTTTTTTCAATTAAGCCATCAGGGTAGAAAACTCTTATCGCTTCAAGAAGGCAATTCTTTCAAAAAAAGATTTTTAGATTTTTTACCTCAGGCTGATGAATTGGTTTATGAAGTTTCAAATTCTTTTCAGGGTATAGAAATTACAGCCCTGCTGGCTCATCCCAATCTTTCTCGTCCTACGCATAAAGTGATGAATTTTTTTGTGAATGGAAGGCCTGTGTCCGATCGCATTATTCATCATGCTGTGATGGAGGCTTATCGTAATTTTTTAATGAAGGGGAAGTATCCCTATTGTGCTGTTTTTTTAACACTTCCTGGGGCCATGGTTGATGTGAATGTGCATCCTACAAAGGCAGAAGTGCGATTTTCTAACTCCCAACTGATTCATCGGGCTGTTTATGAAACCCTGATTAATAAGTTAAGAGAAGAACCCTGGAAGCAGAGTGTTCATGAGGTTAATTTTCAAAGCCCAGAAATCTTACAACAAGAAACGATGAGTTTATTTCAACCTCAAAATAAAATTGATGAAAATAAGAGTAAAACAATCAATGTTGGGAGTCATTTTTATCAAGATTTAAGAGTGGTGGGGCAAGTACTAGGAACCTACATTGTTTGTGAAAGTGGAAATCGTTTAATTCTTATAGATCAACATGCGGCCCACGAAAGACTTCTTTTTGAACAATTAAAAGCAAAAGATATCAAAAAAGATGTTCAATATTTTTTGGTTCCCAATCCCGTTGAGTTAAAGTCAGCAGAAACTTTGGCTTTAAAGGATAAACTTGTTGATTTAGCCACTCTTGGTTTTGAAATTGAACATTTTGGCGGAAATACCTTCATGGTTAAATCTGTTCCTGTGTTGTTAAATGGTAGGATCAATTTAAATCAACTCCTTTTCGATTTAGCTCGTGATATTTTAGAGATGGGACAACTCACCTCATTTACAGATCATCTTCATAGTATTTTAGCTCGCATTTCTTGTCATGCAGCTGTAAGAGCCCACGATAAATTAGATGAAAAAGAAATGAATCATCTTCTTCAAAATTTAGATGGGAAACCTGGCACTACCTTTTGTCCCCATGGACGTCCTGTTTCTGTTGAAATTAAAGAAGAAGAACTTAAACGCTGGTTTAAACGTGTTGTATGATTTCTATTTATATTTTAGCAGGCCCCACAGCTTCTGGGAAAAGTAAAACCGCATTAAAATTAGCTGAAAAATTTAATTGTGAAATTATTAATGCAGATTCAAAACAAGTTTATCGAGAGATAGATATTGGTACTTCTAAACCAAGTTTGGAAGAATACAAAAAAATTCCCCATCATCTTTTTAATATTTGTGATTTATCGCAACAATACACAGCTCTTGATTATCAAAGGGATGCCGAAAAAGTAATCTATGAAATTCATCAGAGAGGGAAAATCCCTCTTGTTGTGGGAGGAACCGGCCTTTACTTAAAAGCTCTTCTTCATGGTTTTTTTGAAGGTCCCAAAGCCCAGCCTCAATTAAGAGTGGAAATTGAAGAAAAAATAAAAAATGAAGGACTTCTTTCCGTTTATCATTGGCTTTGTAAAGTTGATCCAGATTCGGCTCAAAAAATTAAAGCAACAGATCCCGTACGTATCATTCGAGCTTTAGAGGTTTATCTTGTAAGTGGAAAACTAATGAGTGTGCTTCAAAAAGAACATGCATTCTTAAAAAATAATTATCAAGCCCTTCAAATGGGAATAGAGATTGATCGAGATGAGCTTTATAGACGCATTGATCAAAGAGTTTTAGATATGGTAAAACAAGGTTTAGAAGCTGAGGCGAAAATTCTTTTTGAAAAATGGCCTCACTCACCAATTTTACCTAAAGCCATAGGTTACAAAGAATGGATGCCTTATTGGAAAAATGAAATAACCGAAGATGAAGTGATTGGTTTAATTCAAAAAAACACACGCAATTATGCTAAAAGACAACTCACTTGGTTTAGAAACCAAGAAAAAATAAATTGGGTTAAAAATTTTGATGAAGTGACTCTGTTAATTGAAAAATTCAGAAGCGGGTGACATCGGGAGGAGGGCTTCCGATGGCGCGCAGCCTGAGCTTGGGCGAAGGCGAGTACCAGCGGGAAACCTCCCGATGGCAGGACCCGCTCTTCAATGTTAGAAAGATTAAGATGAAAACCGGCATTATTTGGGATCCACGTTATTTAAAACATGATACAGGAGTCGGCCATCCTGAATCCCCAGCTCGTCTTTTAGCTATCGAAGAAATTATAAAACAAGATCACAGTCTCATCCGTTTAAATCCCAGAATGGCCACTCCAAAAGAAGTGGCCTCTGTTCATGATATTCACTTGGTTGAACTTGTTTCTTCTATTTCCAGTTCAGGTTATTTTGATATGGATACTCCCTACAGTGAGGGTTCTCAAGAAGCTGCATTTTTAGCTGCGGGCTCTGTTCTTACAGCCATTGATGAAATCTTATCTCAAAAAATTGATAATGCCTTTAATTTTGTAAGACCCCCAGGACATCATGCAGAAGCAAATCGGGCTATGGGTTTTTGTTTGTTTAATAACATTGCCATAGGGGCTCAGTACTTAATTGATCAGGGGCATTCTAAGATCGCGATTGTTGATTTTGATGTTCATCATGGCAATGGAACCCAACATATTTTTTATGATCGCAAAGATGTTTTTTATATCAGTACTCATCAATTTCCATTTTATCCCGGAACTGGAAGTGCATCAGAAAAGGGCAGGGGAGATGGCTTTGGCTATACCCTAAATATTCCCTTGCAAGCTGCTTCAGATGATGATGATTTTAAAAAAAATTTTCAGGAAAAAATTATTCCTGCTCTTCTTGATTATTCTCCAAATTTTATCTTGGTTTCAGCTGGCTATGATGCTCATGTAAGAGATCCTCTAGGAGGTCTTAATTTAACAGCTAAAGGATTTTTACTGATATCCCGCGAACTTTGTGTCTTGGCTAAAAAAATATGCCAGGGGCGGATTTTATTTGTACTTGAAGGTGGGTATGATAGACAAGGTCTTCAAGAAGGAGTAGAGGCCAGTTTAACTGCCCTTTGTGGATTATGACAAAATTAGCAACTGTTTTAGTTATTTTATTTTCTTTTTTACAGATCGGAGCAACACACATGAAAGTTTCGGAACCAAAAAAATCTACCCTCATTGCTGGGAAAAAATACACAGCCATTATTAACACTTCAAAAGGAAGTATTACTTGTGAGCTATACTCCGAGGCACCACTTTCAGTAACTAATTTTCTACAACTGGCAGAAGCTAAATTTTATAATAATTTAACCTTCCATCGTGTTGTTCCTAAGTTTGTTATTCAAGGAGGGGATCCAGAGGGCACAGGCAGCGGTGGTCCTGGATATACAATTCCTGCCGAAATTGGTAAACCCCATAAAAAAGGAGCATTGGCTTGGGCCAGACTCTCTGATCAAGCAAATCCTCAAAAACGTTCAAGTGGTTCTCAATTTTACATTACTTTAGAACAAACTGATTTTTTAGATGGAGAATATACTGTTTTTGGACAAACCATCGCTGGCATGGATGTGGTTGAAAAAATTCAACAGGGAGATAAAATCCTATCTGTTGAGATCAAAATAGAATAATCACTTTTTAATGATGGTATCGTGGCATTCTTCTATTTTTGACTGTGGATAGTCTACAGTGTAATGAAGCCCTCGTGATTCTTTTCTTTTAAGAGCACATTCAATAACTAAACTCGCACAAAGAGCCACGTTTCTTAACTCGATTAAATCTTTAGTTAAGCGATAATCCCAATAGTATTGATTAATTTCTTCCAAAAAAAGCTGTATTCTTTTTTGGGCCAACAACAGTCTTTTGTTAGAGCGTACAATTCCCACATAGTTCCATAAAAGCCGTCTAATTTCATCCCAGTTTTGGCTGATCACAACAGCTTCTTGAAGGTCGCTTGCACCTCTTTCCTGCCACTCTGGAAAAAACGTTGCTTCTGGAAAAATATCCCACTTTTCTAAAATATCATGGGCTGCAAAATCAGCCATGGCCAAGGCTTCTAAGAGAGAATTAGAAGCCAGGCGATTTGCGCCATGTAAGCCTGTAGAAGCAGTTTCCCCAATAGCATAAAGCCCAGGGATTGAACTTTCTCCCATCACATTGCAAGCAATACCCCCACAAAAATAGTGGGCTGCAGGAACTACAGGAATAGGAGAGCTTGTAATATTATAGCCAAACTTAAGACAAACCTCATAAATATGGGGAAATCTTTTTTTGATAAAATCGGGGTCACGATGAGTGATATCAAGCAGAACATAATCATCACCTGATTTTTTCATCTCACAATCGATGGCACGAGCAACAATATCTCTTGGGGCCAAATCTTTCATGGGATGATAATTTTGCATAAAGGGAGCTCCGCTTATCAGCTTTAAAATTCCACCTTCGCCACGCAGAGCTTCGGAAATAAGAAATATTTTTTGACTTGAGTCAGATGAAAGTTTTGTCCATCCATGAGGGTTATAAAGGCTTGTAGGATGAAATTGAACAAATTCGAGGTTGGAAAGTTTAGCCCCAGCCCTGTAAGCCATGCCAATACCGTCTCCTGTGGCTACATCGGGATTTGTTGTGTATAGATAAATTTTTCCAGCTCCACCACTAGCTAAGATTAAAATTTTAGAAAAGTAGGAATGGATTTGAGAAGTTTTTGTATCCAACGCATAAATGCCATGGCAATGCCCTGTTTTGGAATCGAGGATTAAATCGATGCCCACATGATATTCTAAAACCTTGATTTTTGCATTTTTTAGAACCTGATCTAAAAGCACTTCTACAATGGCATTGCCTGTGGTATCTCCTGCATGAAGTACACGCCGATGCGAATGTCCTCCTTCACGGCCCAGATCAAATTCTTTTTTTTGATTTTTAGAAAAAGTCACTCCTAGCGCAACTAGTTCTTTAATCAGGCGGGGACCTTGCCCTATGATTTTTTCAACGACTTCTTTTTTACATAAGCCCGCTCCAGCCTCTAGCGTATCTTTTACATGGGAAGAAAAATCATCTTCAATTGAAGTAACAGAGGCAATGCCCCCTTGGGCATATCGAGTATTAGCCTCTAACACTTCTTTTTTAGTGAGTATGAGAACATCCAGTTTTTGGGATAATTTGAGGGCAAGAGATAATCCCGCAATTCCACTCCCCACAATGATAGCATCTGTTTTAAAAACCATAGCAATTCCAAATTTTTATTGGACAATAGGGCTTTGGTTGACTAACGTCAAATACAAATGAAAAGTCAATTCGATCGTTCTACTCTTTTAAGCATTCCTAATTTGTTAACTTATGGACGTATTGCTGTTATTCCCCTGATTATAGTTTTAATGCTTTTACAAAGCTCGGAGTACAGCTTTCGAGCTAATCGTCTTTTATGTATTTCTTCGGCCATTCTTTTTATTTTAGCTGCTATTTCAGACCTAGTTGATGGTTATTTTGCAAGACGATTAAAGCAGGTTAGTTTAATGGGAAAATTTTTTGATCCCATTGCCGATAAATTAGTTCACATGACAGCCATTGTCATGCTTATTCCCTTGGGGCGCATGCCCGCTTGGTTTGCTGTTATTTTGCTTTTTAGAGAGTTTTTAATTTCTGGGCTTCGAAGCGTTGCGGCTGGCGAAGGACTTATTATTGCAGCAGGAGGTTCAGGAAAAAAGAAAACAGTTTGGTTTAATGTGGGACTTTCAGGTTTATTACTTTATTATCCTACTTTTGGCGTTGATGTTTATAAAGGGGGTTGGATTTGTATTGGCATTGGACTTGCCTATAGTCTTTATTCAGCCGTTGAATATTTTATGCTTTTTGTACGTGAAGTAAGAAAGGGAGAAAAATGAAACTAAGTATTTTAGTTAAAAGAGTTAGAAATGATGCCAATGGTTCAAGCCCTCTACCACTTCCAAAATATCAGACTCCTTTTGCTAGCGGTGTAGATTTGATGGCCGACATAGAAGAAACTATTATTTTAAAACCAGGCGAACGCAAATTAGTTCCCACAGGTTTATCCATTGAACTTCCTCCGTGTTATGAGGCTCAAATTCGTCCACGAAGTGGCTTGGCTATTAAACATGGTATTTCGATGGTGAATGCACCAGGAACTATCGATTCGGATTACCGGGGAGAAATTGGAATTATTCTCATCAATCATGGCAGCCAGCATTTTACCATTCAAAGAGGAGATCGCATTGCTCAAATGGTTATTTCTCCTGTGATGCAAGCCACTTTTATAGAATCAGAAAATCTAACAGAAACTTTGAGGGCACAAGGTGGATTTGGCAGTACTGGCCATTAGGCGCTTGGAAGGAAAATAGATGAAAGTCTTAGTGATTGGATCTGGCGGAAGAGAACATGCTCTTGTTTGGAAATTAAGCCAGAGCCCTCTTGTAAAAGAAATTTTTTGTGCCCCTGGGAATGCAGGAATTGGTGCAATAGCCAAACTTGTTCCTATTGCAGTTGATCAAATTTTTTCCCTTCTTCAATTTGCTCAAAAAGAAAAAATAGATTGGACTGTTGTTGGCCCAGAACTTCCCTTAAGTTTAGGAATTGTTGATCAATTTCAAAAAGAAGGTCTTAAAATTTTTGGGCCCTCTCAAAAGGCTGCCATTGTTGAATCCTCCAAAATTTTTACCAAACAATTTTGCAAAAGACACCATATTCCCACTGCAGATTTTGAAATTTTTGATTCTTATGAAAAAGCAAAAACTTTTTTATTTCACAGAGAAAAATTTCCTGTGGTGATTAAAGCCGATGGTTTAGCCCAAGGAAAGGGAGTGGTTGTTGCTGCAACAAAAAAAGAGAGTTTAGATGCTTTGGAAGATATGATGCAAAATCAAAAATTAGGAAGTGCGGGGCGGCAGGTTGTTATTGAGGATTTTTTAGAAGGAGAGGAAGCTACTTATATGATCGTTACTGACTCGCAAAATTATGTCGCCTTCGATTCTTCACAAGATCATAAAAGAATAGGGGATTTTGACACTGGCCCTAATACTGGAGGAATGGGAGCTTATAGCCCTGCACCCATCGTAGATTCTCTCATGAGAGAAAAAATCCACAAAAAAATTATCGAACCTACCCTTAAAGGGCTTGCGCAAGAAGAAAGAGCCTATCAGGGCGTGCTGTATGCAGGCTTGATGATTTATCAGGGTGAACCTTCTTTAATTGAATTTAACTGTCGTTTTGGAGATCCCGAATGTCAGGCCCTCCTTTTCCGCTTAAAAACAGATCTGATGGAAATTATTCAAAGTGTAGATCAAAAAAAAATAAATCAAATTAAAATCAACTTTGATTCTAAATCTTCTGTGTGTGTTGTTATGGCAAGTTTTGGATATCCAGGTGAGTATTCTACGGGTCATGAAATTCGTGGATTAAATCTCGTTAATTCTCAGGATGTTTTTATTTTTCATGCGGGCACCGATAAAAAAGGTGCACAGATTGTAACTCATGGGGGTCGGGTTTTAGGAGTTACTGCTTTGGGAGAAAACCTTCAAATGGCTATCAAAAAAGCCTATGAAGGAATTTCTTACATTACTTGGAACAATGCTTATTTTAGAAAAGATATTGGAAGCAAGGGTTTAAAAGATGAATCTTAAAGGAGAGTCTATGAAAAACATACTCGTAGGAATTGTGATGGGAAGCGAATCTGATTTAACAACCATGATTGATTCTCAAAAAATTCTGCAAGAATTCGGAGTAGAAAGTGAAATCAAGATTCTCTCAGCTCACAGAACCCCGGATTTAGCAGCAGACTATGCCAAAAGTGCGAAGGAAAAAGGGTTAAAAGTTCTTATTGCAGGGGCTGGAATGGCTAATCATTTAGCTGGGGCTATGGCTGCACATACAATTTTGCCAGTGATAGGAGTTCCCTTGGATGCCTCACCCCTTTCGGGTCTTGATGCTCTTTTATCTACAGTACAAATGCCCCCTGGTATTCCTGTTGCGTGTGTGGCTGTAGGGAAAGCGGGTAGTAAAAATGCGGCCTACTTGGCTCTTCATATTTTAGCTCTTGGAAATGCTAGTATCGAAAAAAAGCTAGAGGATTTTCGAAAAAAAAATCGTGAAAAAGTAATCAAAAAAAATGAAGAACTCTAGGGCGACACTTGATGAAGCAGAAGCTAAAACCTGGCTTCAGAAAAAGGAATTGGTTATTTATCCCACAGAATCTTTTTTTGCCCTAGGTTGCGATCCCAGGGACATTACAGCGTTAAAAAAAATTTTTCAGGTTAAAGGCCGCGATTTGCAAAAACCTATTCCTCTTATTTTAGCTTCAAGTAAATATTTGGATGATTGGATTGCTGATATTAATCCTCTGGCTCAAAAATTAATTTCTCTTTTTTGGCCAGGTCCTTTAACTCTTGTTATGAAAGCAAAAAAAGAAGTGTCAAAAATTTTAACTGCAGGAGGAGATACGCTTGGGGTGAGAGTTTCTTCTCATCCAGTGGCAGAAAGCTTGGCCATGAGTTTGGGCGGGGCTATTACCTCTACAAGTGCCAATATTTCTTATGAAGAGCCGCCTTTTACTTGCGATCAATTATCGGATGAAATGATGAAACAGGTGAAGGGCTTTGTTCCCGGCTTGCCACATCATTCAAAACCTTTTCCTTCAACCATCATTGATTTGACTAGAAATAAACCCGTTCTTTTGAGAAAAGGACAAAACTGGGAAGCTATTCTTTCTGCAATTAAGGAGTAAAAATGAAAACAAAGCCATTTCGTGCGCAATATTATAATCTTAAAAAAATTTCTCATCTAGAAACCGTTGTGACGCCTCCCTATGATGTGATTAACAAAGACATGCAAGACGATTTTTATAAGCGGAGTGATTATAATTTTGTTCGTATTGATTTAACTAAGGAAGAAGGAGATGCTCGTTACATTGCAGCTCAAAAAGTTTATGAAAATTGGATCAAAGAAAATATTTTAGTGCGAGATGAAACCCCAGCCTTTTATTTTCATCATCAAAGTTTTGTACTGCCCGATGGTAAAAGTATTACACGTAAAGGGTTTTTTGGGACAAGAAAAATTGAAGACTTTTCTGAGGGGGGTATTAAACCCCACGAAAAAACCTTGGATGGCCCTAAAACAGATCGTCTTAAATTAACCAGGGCAGTTCGTGCCAATCTTTCTCCTATTTTTTCTCTTTATTCAGATCCCCAAAAAAAGATTGATCGTTTAGTTGAAAAAATTAAGGCAACAAAACCCATGTTTGATTTTAAAACTATTGAAGGGGAAAGGCATGAAGTATGGAAAGTAGTTGATGCACATATTTGTCAGGAAATTTCGACAGTCATTGATGACCAGCCTCTTTTTATTGCTGATGGTCATCACCGCTATGAAACCGCACTTAATTATCGAAATGAAATGAGAGCTACACAAGCCAATGTAGAAGGAGAAGCTCTTTTTGAAGATGTGATGATGTATTTTTCGAATCGAAATGATGATGGTTTGATTATTCTTCCCATTCACAGGGCTCTTCATCACTTGTCTCACTTTTCTATCCAAACTCTCCTTAAAAAATTGGAAGGCACTTTTCACATTAAACCCTATGGAGCTTTGTCTCCCAAAGACATGACAGCGCTTCTTGCTAAAGCAGGTAAGGGCACTCATGCTTATCTTTTGATTACTAAAGATGCGGATAAAAATTATCTGATTTCTATTTCTCATGAAAATTGGTTAAATCATCCTGTAACAAAAGTAATTTCTAGATCCTTGGTTGGCTTGGACGTAACAGTTTTGCACCGTTTTGTTTTTGAAGAACTTTTGGGTATTTCACAGGAAGCCCAGGCCAAACAAGAAAATATTATTTATTGGAAAGACACAGGAAGGGCAGTTACCGAAACACGAAAAGGGGAATGCGATGTTACTTTTCTTTTAAATCCCACTCATGTTAAAGACATGGAAATGGTGGCGATGGCTGGTGAAAAAATGCCTCAAAAATCAACTTACTTTTATCCTAAAATTTTATCTGGTTTAGTTATTTATCCCTTGGATTAATTATGGACTTTTTTCAATTTAGTGTGCCTACCAAAATAATTTTTGCGCAAGGAATCTCCAAAGATTTTTCGGCAGAATTAGAGCACTTTTCTGCCCGCCGTTATCTTGTTGTGACAGATCAATTTTTAAATCAATCGGGGTTGGTTGCTCCCATCATTGAAGGAATGAAAAGTGCAGGATTTGAGATTGTGGGAGTGTTTGATGAGGTTCCTCCTGATTCGGGAGTTGGAATTATTGAAAAGGGTGCTGCCTTTGCTAAAAAAAATAGTGCTGATGGTATTGTGGCCATTGGAGGGGGAAGTGTTTTAGATACAGCCAAGGGAGTTAATCTTTTAGCTACCCTTGGTGGAGATTTGGTCAACGATTATTCGGGAACTCAAACCATCAACTCACCCTTAAATACCTTGATTGCCATTCCTACAACAGCAGGAACGGGTAGTGAAGTAACTGAGGCCATGGTTATTTTAGATGAAAAAACACAAACAAAACTTTCTTTTGTCGATTCTCATCTGCTTCCTTCCTTGGCCATTCTGGACCCAGAGCTCACTTTGGGGCTACCTGCAAAGCTCACGGCTGCAACAGCCATGGATGCTTTAACTCATGCTATTGAAGCGACCTTAAGTGTGCAAAAAAGTCCGGTTGCAGATGCCTTAGCCTATCAGGCCATTGCTCTCATTATGGAGGCTCTCATTCCTACAGTTTCTCATGGTCAAGATAGAGAAGGGCGAGGGAAGCTCTTGGTAGCCTCAAATTTGGCCGGTATGGCCTTTAATCATGCCATGGTGGGGGTTGTCCATGCTCTAGCTCATACTGTTGGCGCTGTGGCCCATGTACATCACGGAATGGCTAATTCAATTTTGCTTCCCTATGGACTGGAATATAATCTTCCCCAGAGAACAGCAGAAATTGCTGCCTTGGCTCTTGTGTTGGGGGTGGCCGAACAAGGCTCTTCTCTCAAAACAGCCTTAGCTTGTATTAAAAAAATAAGAGATTTGAGACAAAAATTAAAAGAACTTTGTGGCTTAAGTTGTTCTTTAAGTGAAGCAGGATTAAAGGAAAATCAAATTTCCCTTATTGCCGAAAAGGCCCCTGATGATGGGGCTAGTTTTTACAATCCAAGGCCTTTAACTTCAGAAGAATTACTGCCCTTTATCCAAAGAGCTTTTTCTAACCTTTAAGACACTTCTAAAAAAAGCCATATACAAGGCGGATGAAAAATTAAGGAGGGAAGCGTACTTTAATGTACGTTGACCGACTTAATTTTTTATCCAACGCCGTAGATGGGTTCTTTTTAGAAGTGTCTTTTAAGATTTGACATGTCGGTCAATCAATTTTTGAAGGTCTATTTTAGAGGTTACCCCAACAAATTGCTCAACAACCTGACCATTTTTGAAAATAAGAAGAGTGGGAATTCCTCGAATTCCATATTGAGCTGCAATATTGGGATGATCATCCACATTAAGCTTGAAAACATTGAGTTTGCCAGAATTATCCGTTGCTAATTCATCGATAATGGGGGCCAGGGCACGACAGGGTCCGCACCAAACAGCCCAAAAATCAACAAGAGCTAGGGTTTGAGCATCGAGAACTTCTGTTTTAAAATTATCTGCTGTTGCAGTTTTCACATTTTGACCAGCCATAACATCTCCTTTAAATTAACTTTTAAGCATGAATGAAGTAAAAATCAAGCCCCGAAAGGATGTTATACTAATTGGAAAACACGCCTGCGATTTTTGAAGTGGCTGAAAACTCCAACGCCGATGGTTCGGAGCCTATACTTGAGTGGCATAATCAATCACAGGTCGATGAATATGATGATCTGATTGTAAAAGAAGCCAAGGCTCAAAACGTGGATCCCGATTTAGTGCGCGCCATCATGTATATGGAGACAAGTCACGGATACTATCCAGACATAAAAACTTTACGTCCCATGAATGTTCATGCCACATTTTGGAAAGACTTAGGGTATTCAAGAGAGGATCTGAAAAATCCAGAGTTGAATATTCGTGCTGGGGTGACGCTTCTTAAAAGAATCGGTGACAGAGTAAAAGATCCGACTATCGAGAAAATCGCAACGCTTTATAATTCATTGGCAAAAGAACAAGTCAGTGATTATGGTGCCAGAGTCGGTAAAATCTATTGTGAAAAATTATGGCAGCAGAGCAAAAACAACAGCTAAAAATTTCATCATTTAAAATTGTAATGTTAGTGGCCACAATCATTGGTGTCGCTATCGCCGGTTACATGATGTGGGTCGCCCTTGAACACAATCCGCAGGGGGAATATTGCGCATACATCGACAGCAACAATTGCAAACTCCAGTGGTTGAGTTTATTCCGAGTTGGTTTGTTTAGTTTTGCGCCAACTTTTTTGGTGATAACGGTTCTTGGTTTTGTACTGACCAAAGTGATTGGGTTCTTTTATTCTCAGAAATGAGAAATTCAGTTTCCCTTTGTAAGTAATAGTATCCGCGCAAGGGGGTATTATTATGAGAACAACAAAAGTCTGCGCAGACTAAGTAATAATCCTGGTTATTTATTTTCGATGACTGGGTTTAATCATATTACTCTATGTAACGCAAATTAGTATTAATCCTTGATTGATATCCTTTCAAGGATTGACATTCCTTGTTCCACTCAATAAAAGAAGGCATGTCTGAAAATATCCCCGTGATGAGTCATTTTGTGGTTATTTTCGGGTGTTATTTAGTAGCCTTTTTTCTTTTTTGTTTAAGGCTGATCACAGGACATTCAAGTTTAAGTTTAATTGCTTTGCGTTGGACTTTGATTAGTTTTTTTGGGCATCTTTTTCTTTTAAGTTTTTATTTCCAAGGGAAAGGATATCCTTTTCTTTCAAACTCCTTTGATTTTCTGCAGGTGATGAGTCTTACTATTGTTTTGGTTTATCTCGTTTTTAGCCATTTTTATCGTTTTTATGCTGCAGGTCTTTTTTTGCTTCCTTTAACTCTTGTTTTTTCAAGTATGAGTTTAACCAAAATTATTGCATCCACTACCCCTGGGCATTTTTTTGAAAACCCATGGGCCTTTATTCATTTGCTTTTTGTTTCCATTGGTATTGCTATTTTTATAGTGAGTTTTATTACCGGGCTTCTTTTTATTTTTCAAGAGATACGAATCAAGAAAAATATTTTTGGGGGTTTTCTTGATCGGCTTCCCTCACTGGAAAGTTTAGATCAAATTTACTACAAATCACTTTACTTGGGCTTTGTTCTTTTTACAGTTGGTATTATTACAGGTGGGGGATGGTCTAAGAGTGAGACGGGCCATTATCTTCAAATAACTTTAAAGCCCATGTTGGCTCTGGGTATTTGGATTTTTTTTGCTATTTTTTTAAACCTGAGAAAACCTTTGGGATTAAAAGGGGCTAGAGGCATTTTGCTTTCAGCCATTGGTTTTTTGGGAGCCATCTTATTAGCCTCCATCAGTAATGGTTTATAATTTATGGGATACTTTCTTATTGGTGCCAATTATAAAACAACTCCCATCCATTTAAGGGAGAAATTTGCCTTATCTCATGATGACTCTATTCGTTTTTTAAATATTTTACTTCGAGATGGAGCCGCAGAAGAAGGCATGCTTCTTTCTACTTGTAACCGTTTTGAGGTGTATACAATCACCCAGCATGTTCAAGAAGTAACACATAAAATTAAAAACTATTTTAGCCCTCTGATGTCTGAAGATGAATTCGATTGGAATAAAATGATTTACTCCTATCAAGACGACAAAGCCATTCTTCATGCTTTTCGTGTTGTTTCAAGTTTAGATTCCCTTGTTATCGGTGAAAATCAAATACTCTCACAATTTAAACAGGCTTATGAGTTTGCATTAGCTCACAAGATGAGTGGGAATAAACTAAATCACTTGGCCACCAGAGCTCTTTATGTAGGGAAAAAAATAAGAACGGAAACAGATATTTCAAAAAAACCTGTTTCTATTGGATCCATCGCTCTTGAATTGGCCGGACGCATTTTTGAAAATTTAAATCAAAAAGAAGTGGCATTGATAGGTGGTGGCAAGGTGAGTGAACTTGTATTACATTCTTTAAAAAATAAGGGAGTTGATCATCTTACATGGGTAAATCGAAGCCTCAATAAGGCTAGTAAGCTTTTTGTTGACCTAAAAATGGATTATAAAACTTATGCATTAGATCAACTTGTTTCTGTCCTTCAAAAATCTGACCTTCTTATCTTTTCGCTATCGGTTGATCATCCTCTTTTAACTTACGATGTAGTTTCAAAAATAATGGATCAAAGAAAAAACAGCCCCTTAATTCTTATTGATTTAGGTATTCCAAGAAATGTGGAAGAATCTGTTGGTACTTTGTCTCATGTGTATCTTTATAATATTGATCATTTAGATGGGATTGCAAAACAAAATGGAAAAGAAAGGGGAGAATGGGCTAAAAAGGCTGAAACTTTGGTTTCTCAACTAGCCCTGGAATACATGCAGGAGATGGGTAAGGGAAGAGATACCATCCAGGCTCTTCATCTCAAATTAGAAAACTTAAGAAAAAAAGAAGTAGAAAAAACTTTAAAAAAACTCCCCCAACTGGATAAAGAAACTCAAAGCGCCTTAGAAAAATGTACTCAATCGCTGGTACAAAAAATTTTACACGAGCCTATCTTGATGTTAAAAAAAGAACAAAATCGTTTGGAACATACTGATATTTTAAGAAAATTTTTTAAACTAGACGAAGAATAATTATTGTTTTTTAGGTTATTTATGCTTAAAGAGCATGGATGGGTGTTAAAACCAAAACGGATTTTGATTTCTGGATCGAAAAATTATCCTTCTTTTTTATTTCATTTACCAAATTTATTTTAAAGTATCGGGTCTTTTTGTTTCTTATTCTTGGCCTCATCATTGTTGGTTTTATTGTGATAGCCGTTAAAGACAATCGAGATGAAAGCCTTATTAATTCATTTAATGCTGAACTAGTGGGTTTTTTAAAAAAGTCTCCCGGTACAGAGCAATCTGACAATCTAGAAAATTTGAAAAAATCTCCAGGGATTATTTTAGATGTGGTTGCGGCGATAGAAATAGAAAATGCCCTCACTCAAAACGATTTATCTTTGGCATACCTGGCGGCTATGAACCATATCGAAGAAGCAAGCTTCCTTAAAATTCCTCGTCTTTTAAGTGCCATAGAATTAAAAAGACAAGAAGGAAAAAACGAGGAGGCCATTCAGTATTTAGATAGTCAAAGTACAAATGAGACTTTTAACGATTCTCATTTGCTTTTACTTAAGGCAGATCTTTTGGCTGAGAAAGGAAACTGGACAGAAGCTCTTAAAATTTATGAAAAGCTTTCCATGGCTGATAACGAAAATGATTTAGTAAGGAGCATGGCTGTAGAAAGAATTATTTTGGGTCTTTCCAAGCCATAATATGAAACTATTATTTTTTTTATTTTTTTCTGTTCTTATTTTTTCAACAGCTTTTGCTTCGGATAAACCTGTTAAAAGCAAGGGACAAAAAATATTTAAAATTCTTTGGTCAGAAGGACTTAAACCGGGTCCTTCCAAAAAAAGATATTTTCCAGAAATATCTTCTCCCATTTCAGATGGTGTTCATACTTTTGTAGGAACTCATTCGGGATATTTCTATGCCGTCAATAAAAATGGGGCGATTGATTGGAAATTCAATAGTAATGGTCCCATTGCCTCTGGGCCTCATGCTGATGGCAATTCTGTTTTTTTTGGTAATAATAAGGGTTTTTTGTATGCTTTGGATGGAGCTTCTGGCAAACAAGCTTGGTCAAATTATGTAGGGGCTGAAATTTTAGCTGCACCTATTTCTGATGGTAGCAGTTTGTATGTTGTTACCTCAAGTCGTGAAGTTTATTCCTTTGATAAAGATACGGGGAAACAAAAATGGGTGGCTTATGTAAAAGGCTTTGATTCTAAGATTACGATGAGAGGTCATGCGGGTTTGTCTTTAGATGGCTCAAGACTTTATGCTGCTTTTTCTGATGGCCAAATAGCTTCTATTTCATTGGAAGGTGATCTTATTTGGAGCAAACAATATGACCAAGGAAATTCCCAATTTCGGGATATTGACGGCGATTTACTTGTAGACGATCGCTTTATTTATGCTTCTGGTTATTTTGGAGAAGTGGCACAAATTGCCAAATCAACAGGCCACACTGTATGGAAAAAATCTTATTCTACTGGTGCAACCATGGGATTTGATGAAGACAGTTTGTATTTAACCACAACTGATGGAAAGGTGATTGCACTTTCTCGTTCTACGGGTTTAAGAAAGTGGGAGTTAAACCTTCATGCCGGAACCCTTTCTTCTCCCTTAGTTTTCAACGATTATGTCTTGGTTGCTACTGAATTAGGCCGCCTTTACGTGATGGATCGCAGCAAAGGTGAAATTTTGCAAGATATTGGTTTATCGGGAGGCGCCATTGGAAATTTAACTATGAATGGCCCGGACATTTATCTTTTAACAGCCTCAGCCAGGCTTTATGCTATAAGAGCGAATTAATCATAAAAGGCTTGCTTCCTTCCCCCATTTCCTCTATGAATCCAGAGAACTCTATGAAGAAAGAGTTCCAAGAAGCCCTTACTTTTGATGATGTTCTCTTAGTCCCTGCAAAGAGTCGCGTCCTCCCTCAAGATGCCAATACAAATTCCAAGATAACCAGAAAAATTACTTTGGCTATTCCACTGATTTCAGCAGCCATGGATACAGTAACAGAAGGCACAACAGCCATTACTATGGCCAGGCACGGAGGCTTGGGAATCATTCATAAAAACATGTCGATTGAAAATCAGGTAAAGGAAGTACATCGTGTTAAAAAATCAGAATCGGGCATGGTGGTTGATCCTTTAACCATCCCTCCAGATATTACTGTAGGTAAAGCTGTAGAGATTATGAAAAAAAATCATATCTCCGGCTTGCCTGTAACCCAAGATGGAAAATTGGTAGGAATTTTAACCAACAGAGATTTGCGTTTTCAAAAAAATTTAGACCAAAAAGTTTCTCTCATGATGACAAAAGATCACTTGGTCACCGTTCCCGAAAAAGTAACACTCGATCAGGCTAAAAGTCTTTTACATAAACACCGTATTGAAAAACTTTTGGTGGTTGATAAAAAAAATAAATTAATCGGGCTGATTACAGTAAAAGATATTGAAAAGGCTGAACAGTTTCCCCATGCTGTTAAAGACGCATTAGGCAGATTGCGTGTAGGAGCAGCTGTTTCCGTTGGTATAAGTGGCTTTCAAAGGGCAGAGGCTCTTTTTAAAGCAGGGGTTGATTTAATTGTAGTTGATACTGCACATGGACATTCTGAAATGGTTTTAGAAACCGTTAAAGAAATTAAGAAAAATTTTCCAAAATTAGACCTTGTGGCCGGCAATATTGCCACAGCAGAGGCTGCCAAAGATTTAATCGAATGCGGAGTGGATGGATTAAAAGTAGGGGTTGGTCCTGGTTCTATTTGCACCACTCGTATTGTCACGGGCGTAGGCATGCCTCAAATTACAGCCATTAGGGAATGTGTTTCTATTGCAGCAGCAGCAGGTATCCCTGTTACTGCTGATGGAGGCATCAAATATTCTGGAGATGTTGTAAAGGCACTTTCTGTTGGGGCGAGTTGTGTGATGATTGGTTCTCTTTTTGCAGGAACCGATGAATCTCCAGGCGAGATTGTTCTCTATCAAGGCAGAAGTTACAAAGTGTACCGTGGCATGGGATCGATGGAGGCCATGAAACAAGGTAGTTCTGATCGTTATTTTCAAATGGGAATAAACGAATCTAAATTTGTTCCCGAAGGCATTGAAGGCAGAGTTCCTTATAAAGGATCGTTGGCCAGTAGCCTGTATCAAATTGTAGGTGGTATCCGCTCAGGCATGGGTTACTTAGGCTGCAAAACCATAGAAGAAGTGCATAAAAAAGCCCGCTTCGTTAGAATTACTTCTGCAGGCTTGAAAGAATCACATGTGCACGATGTTATTATTACTAAAGAGGCTCCCAATTATCATTTCGATTAGTGATGCATCAAAAAGTTCTCATCCTTGATTTTGGTTCTCAATACACCCAGCTGATTGCCAGACGGATCCGCGAGATGGGTGTTTATTCTGAAATCTGGCCTTGTCATATCCCTTTTGAAAAAATTAAAACCTTTCATCCACAAGCCATTATCCTTTCCGGAGGCCCCGCTAGTGTTTTAAAAAAAGGTGCTCCCAAGGTGGATAAAAAGATATGGCAGATGGGCATTCCTCTTTTAGGCATTTGTTATGGAATGCAACTGATGGCTCATACCCTTGGTGGAAAGGTAGTGCCTTCAAAATTTCGAGAGTATGGTTTGGCTAAAATTAAAATCTTTAATCCCCATTCGCCACTTTTAAGTTTTATTCCTGAAAACAATGGGGTGTGGATGAGCCATGGTGATTCAATCCATGAAATTCCACCCGGGTTTTCCATTATGGCTAAAACAGAAAATGGCATCATTGCCGGCATGGGCTGTTTCCAAAAACAAATCTATGCCCTGCAATTTCATCCTGAAGTTTTACATACTCAAAATGGAACCCAAATTTTAAAGAATTTTGTCTTCGAAATTGCCCACATCACTCCCGATTGGACTATGAGTTCTTTTATTAAAGAAAAACTTAAAGAAATTAAATATAATATATTGAAAAATAAAGTAATTTTAGGTTTATCTGGAGGAGTAGATTCTTCAGTTGCTGCTGTTTTAATCCATCAGGCCATTAAAGATCAACTCAAATGCATTTTTATTGATAATGGAGTTTTAAGAGAGGGGGAGGCTAGACAAGTTAAAAAAACTTTTCAGGATCATTACAAGATCTCACTTACTTGTATTGATGCCTCCAAAGAATTTTTAAAAGCTTTGAAGGGAATTGTTGATCCCGAAGAAAAAAGAAAAATTATTGGTAAAGTTTTTATTCGAGTATTTGAACGAGAAGCTAAAAAAATTAAGGGAGTTTCCTTTTTAGGACAGGGGACTCTTTATCCTGATGTGATTGAGAGTGTTTCTTTTAAGGGGCCCTCTGCTGTTATTAAAAGTCACCATAATGTAGGGGGGCTTCCCAAAAAGATGGGTTTAAAGCTTTTAGAACCATTTCGTGAACTTTTTAAGGATGAAGTGAGAAAAATTGGGCGAGAGCTTGGTTTGCCAGAAGAAATGATTGGCCGCCATCCCTTTCCTGGTCCAGGGCTTGCTATTCGTATTATTGGAGAAATAACAAGGGAACGTCTGCGAATTCTAAGACAGGCTGACACTATTGTTACCTCTGAAATAAAAAAGTCTGGATTCTATCCCAAATTATGGCAAGCTTTTGCTGTGCTCTTACCAGTAAAATCGGTAGGCGTGATGGGGGATGAAAGAACCTACGAAAATGTCTGTGCTCTTCGTATGGTGGAATCAACCGATGGGATGACAGCAGATTGGGCTGAGCTTCCTAAATCTGTACTAGGGCGTATTTCAAACCGCATCATCAATGAAGTAAAAGGTATTAATCGTGTGGTTTATGATGTTTCCTCCAAGCCACCAGCAACCATTGAATGGGAATAAGCTTTGGTACTATGACTTTTGCCCATCTCCATAATCATTCCGACTACAGCCTGCTTCAAGGCGCTATTCGCATTAAAGATCTAGTAGGAAGGGCCAAGGCTTATGGCATGCCTGCTGTTGCCCTCACTGATTATGGCAATATTTTTGGTGCCATTGAATTTTATACAGAATGCAAAGCCCAAGGCATTAAACCCATTATTGGAGCAGTTTTATATCATCCTTCGAACAATCAAAGAAAACTTAAGACTCATCGCAGAGGAATTGATTATCTCTTTGAGTTGTTGGTTTTAATTACCAATAAAAAAGGATATCTCAATCTTTGTGAAATTATCACACAAAGTTACCTGGATGGTTTTTATTACAAACCACGTATTGATACCGAGCTTTTAACAGGAAGAACAGAAGGGCTTATTGCTTTTTCAGGAGGTTGGGATGGAGCTATTTCCCGTTACTTGTCTATGGGAGAAGAAGCCCAAGCCCGGGAGGTAACTCACACTTATCACAATCTTTTTCAAAACAAATTTTACATGGAACTTCATGAAAATGGCATTGAAGGACAACATGAAATTAATCAAAAACTGGTCCAGTTAGCCAAACAAGAAAATATTCCGCTTGTAGCCACTAATAATTGCCACTACTTAAATCAAGATGATGCAGAGGCTTTTGAAACTCTTCTATGTATTCAAACAGGAGCCACCTTGCATGGCGGCGCAGATCACCTTAAATATTCAACCAATGGTTATTATTTTAAAACCGTTGAAGAAATGAATGAGGCTTTTGCCTATGTACCAGAAGCCCTAGAAAATATCCCTCAAATTATTGAACAAATTGATTTTTCTTTTGATTTAAAAAATTATTATTTTCCTAAATTTGAACCCCCGGTTAAAAAAAGTTTAGATGATTATTTAGAAGATCAGGCCAAAGAGGGTTTAGAAAAAAGATGGCCTTCTCTGATTAAGAAAGAGGATGAAGCAAGCCTTAAGATTAAATATTTGAAAAGACTTGAAGTTGAATTGAACATGATTAAAAAAATGGGTTTTTCAAGCTACTTTTTAATCGTTTCAGATTTTATTCGTTATGCCAAATCTAAAGGAATCCCTGTGGGGCCAGGACGTGGATCATCTGCTGGTTCATTAGTGGCCTTCTGTATAGAAATTACCGATATCGATCCGCTTCCTTACAAACTTCTGTTTGAGCGTTTTTTAAATCCAGAGCGTGTGACTATGCCAGATGTTGATATCGATTTTTGTATGAATCGAAGAAATGAAGTCCTTGATTATGTAAATCAAAAATATGGCAATGTTTCACAGATTATTACTTTTGGAAAAATGAAAGCAAAAGCTGTTATTCGTGACGTAGGACGTGTGTTAGAAATCCCCTATGCTGAGGTAGATCGCATTGCCAAATTAGTTCCCAATGCTTTAAATATTACTCTCGACCAAGCCTTAAAAGAAGAACCTCGTTTTAAAGAAATCTCGGATCAAAATCCCCAGGTAGAAAGACTTTTAGAAATTGCTCATAAGCTAGAAGGACTTAATCGTCATGCTTCAACCCACGCAGCAGGTGTTGTTATTTCAGATCGAAAATTAACTGAATTTTTACCTCTTTATAAGGGAAGTAATAACGATATTGTAACCCAGTTTGATATGAAGGCTGTTGAAAAAGTTGGATTAATCAAATTTGATTTTTTGGGTCTTAAAACTTTAACTGTCATCCAAGACGCTATTAAAATTATCCGTAGAACCCAGGGACGTGAACTTCATATTTTGGACATCGATGTTTCAGATCAAAAAGTTTACGAGCTGTTATCACATGGAGATACTCCTGGTATTTTCCAACTTGAAAGTTCGGGCATGAAAGATTTGTTAACACGATTAAAACCAAATTGTTTTGAAGATTTAATTGCTGTACTTGCTCTTTATCGTCCTGGTCCTTTGGGAAGTGGAATGGTGGATGATTTCATCAACCGAAAACAAGGAAAGGTTCCCATTATCTATGATGTACCCCAATTAAAGGGCATTTTGGAAGAAACCTATGGGGTTATTGTTTACCAAGAACAGGTTATGCAAATTGCTTCAGTACTTGCTGGATATTCTCTAGGAGAGGCTGATCTTTTACGTCGTGCCATGGGAAAGAAAAAGCCAGAAGAAATGGCGGCTCAGAGAATTCGATTTTTGCAAGGCTGTGAAAAAAATAAAATCCATAAAGAAAGGGCCGAAAAAATCTTTGATCTCATGGCTAAATTTGCTGAATATGGATTTAACAAATCTCATAGCGCCGCTTACGCGCTGGTTACTTACCAAACAGCCTATCTTAAAAATTATTACCCAGTCGAATACATGGCTGCAATCCTCAGTTCTGAAATGCAAGATACAGATAAAATTCAATACTATATTCACGATTGCCAAAGCCATGGTATCAACGTTGAAAAACCTCATATTAATGAAAGTTTTTTTGGTTTTTCAGTTATCGACAATAAAACAATTCATTATGGTTTAGGCGCCTTAAAAAATGTGGGTGAAGGAGCCATTGAGGCTATCATCGAATCTCGAAAAAAGGATGGCCCTTTTAAATCATTTTTTGATTTTTGTATTTGTATCGACCATCGCAAAGTTAATAAGCGTGTTATCGAATCTTTAATTAAAAGTGGTTCTTTTGATACAATAGAAAAAACAAGATCGGGTATTTTTAATTCATTAGAGCTAGCTATTGATACAGCATTAAAACTTCAAAAAGAAAAAAGTATAGGGCAATCAAATCTTTTTGAATTTATAGCTGCCAAAAATCATGAAACGCCTCACTTAAAATATCCAGATATTCCTGACTGGATGGAAAATGAAAAATTAACTTATGAAAAAGAATCAATTGGTTTTTATTTTTCGGGACATCCTCTCAAAGTTTTTGAAAATGAAGTGAGAAAAATTTCAACTTCAAACTCCACGCTTTTGCCCCATCTTGCAAATCAAACCGAGGTTACTCTGGTTGGGATAACAACCAAAGTTAAAATTATCACGACTAAAAAAGGCAGCCGGATGGCCTTTGTAACCTTAGAAGACCTTTCTGGTTTAGTCGAAATTATCGTTTTTTCAGATCTCTTTCAAAAAAATCCAGATTTATTTTCTCAAGAATATCCAATAGTTATAAAAGGAGTACTTGACCGATCCACAGAAGGGGTTAAAATAATAGCTAAGGAGGCAAATTTACTTACGGCAATCCTCCAAACAAAAACACGAAGTATTCATTTTACGATTCCATTGCAGCATTTAACCAATGATCGCTTGCAACATTTTCATCAAATTTTAGGTGAATATCCAGGGCCATTTAAAAGTTATGTTCACGTTATTGACGAAGGGTGTTCTGAAACTGTCATGGAATTACCTGTGGGCCTTAGTTTGTCTGAAAGAGAAGCGTTATTTACTAAAGTAAACCGTATTTTTCAAAAGGAGGTTTCTTCTTTAAAGTTTTAAGATTTTTAAAGAGAGGATAATCATTGAGAGAACAAGAAACAACATTCCTTGTTGGTTATTATGATTCCATCAAAAGAAAAAAATGGGATGGAATTGATGCTTTAAATGAACTTAAATCTTTAGTTAAAACCTCGGATTTAATTGAAGTAGGCGCAACCCTGTGTGAAGTAAGAGCCATTAATCCTGCCACCTACCTGGGAAGTGGAAAAGTTTTAAGCCTTGCAGAAGAAATCCAAAAATTAAATGCCCAAGTTGTTATTTTTGATGGCAACTTAAGTCCCACGCAAAATAGAAACTTGGAAGAACTATGGAAAGTAAAAGTTTTAGATCGCACCAGTCTTATTTTGGATATTTTTGCTCTGCATGCCAAATCCAGAGAAGGAAAAATGCAGGTTGAATTAGCTCAGTACGAATATCTTTTGCCCAGGTTGGTTGGAGCTTGGACCCACTTGTCAAAACAGAGAGGTGGTGGAGTTGGTTTACGTGGCCCAGGTGAAACCCAGTTGGAAGTTGATAGACGAAGAGTAAAAGAAAAAATATCTCGGATTCGTGAAGAAATTAAAAAAATGTCCTGTGCCAGGGAAATTCAAAGACGTCAAAGAGAATCGGTTCCTATGCCTACTATTACTTTAGTGGGATATACCAATGCTGGAAAATCAACTTTGTTTAATAAAGTAGCAGAAGGGGCTCAGGTTGTAGAAGATAAACTTTTTGCAACCTTGGATCCTAAATCAAAAAAAATGGAATTACCCTCTGGGCAAGAAATTATTTTAACTGATACAGTGGGTTTTATTCGTGATTTACCACACGAGTTAGTGCAAGCCTTCCACTCCACTTTTGAACAAGTAAGCCTTTCGAGTATTTTGGTGCATGTGGTAGATGTAAGCCATCCCCAATATAGGCATCGAATTGAAATTGTAAATAATGTTTTACATGATCTTCATCTTGATGCTATTCCTGTGATTGTTGTTGCCAATAAAATTGATCAAATTTCTGCAGATAATGAAAGTTCATCCCATCTGATTCAACTTTCTGCCTTGGATGGAAAAGGAATAGAAGTGCTTTTAAACAGGATTGATTGCGTTTTATCCCAGAAGCAGAAATCTATGAGACTCTTTTTTCCTCATCCCTATGGTGCTCTGCTCTCTAATCTTTATCATTATGGGTGTGTTCTTCTCTCGAAGAATACACATAAGGGAGTGGAGGTTCACGTAAGTCTTCCCGAAAAGTGGCAAAGGATTTATGCTGCCTATGCCATCTCTTAATTTTGTGAAACCCAACAATCATCTCCCTTTTAAAATTATTTATCAGGATCACGACTATCTTTTTATTGATAAGCCCCATGGCTTTCATAGTATTGCCTTAAATGAAAAAGATGAAACCACTGTTGTTAACTGGCTTCATGCAAAGATTCCTCAAAATTTATCTTGGGCATCTCCATTAGAAATGGGTCTTTTAAACCGGCTTGATTTTGAAACTTCAGGTCTTCTTTTATGTGCTCTTTCTCCACAGGCTTATCAATTAGCACGCGATTTGTTTAAAAAGAGACTGGTTCAAAAGGAATATTTATGCCTCACAGAAAAATCTCCTCCTCTTGATTTGCACCGTGCTTATGCTGTTGGGCGATACAGGGGCTCTAAAAAAGTAAGTTTTTTCTCAAAAGAAAAAAGAAACACAAAAGAAGTTTTAACTGAGATTATTGATTTTCAAAAAACACAGGAAGGTTTTTTGGTTGCAATCCGTTTAATCACTGGTTTTAGGCATCAAATCCGGGCTCATTTAAGTTTTTTAGGTTGTCCTATCAAAGGGGATGGGCTCTACGGAGGAGCGCCTTACAAACGTTTGATGCTGCAAAGTCAAAAGTTAGCTTTCCAACTTCCTTCCTCTCGTTTATACTCTCATGAGTCTGGACTTATTTTCCCATGAAGAAAAGATTTTTATTTTTACTTTTTTTAGGTGTTTTTCAGAGTACCATTGCTTATGCCCTTTCTATGCGTTTGGTTGGTATTGAAGCCTATATGGATCATCAATACTCTGAGGCCATTCCTTATTTTGTTAAAGCCATCTCACTAGATCCTCATGATGAAACTTCTCGCTACTTGCTTGCCGCTTCTTACTGCAAAACTGGAAAAATTTCCCAAAGTTTAAGCGAGATAACCCCCCTTGTACAAAAAGATGCTGCTTATTATTTTTATAAAATTGAAATGGATTCTGATTTTCAGGTATTAAAAGGCCGGTCTGATTACTTGAGTTTAAAATCCCAATATCCTCCTTCCTATCTATCGGAAGATAAAACAACAAACGAAAAAATTTATGTTAATCAGGAAGGGCTTCATTGGCTAAATAGAGGAATGAATACTCTCGTAAGCCAAATGCCCGGGGCTATTTTTCAAGCTGCTTTTATTAATCCCCATTATTTTTATTATACTTGGTCTAGTGTGAGGGGAGAGGGGTCTTCTTTTTATGGAATTTCTATTTGTTCAAGAGAGAATAAAAAAATTGAAGAACTTTATCAGGGAGTGGAACCTGTTTTTAATGTACGGGTTAATTCTTTAGAAAACAAAAAATCCACTTTGACTTATCAAATTAAAAATCAAATGAATACTCGCGAATTACCAAGGTAATTTTTTTTCTTTTATCTTCTGATAAATTTTTTGAATTAATTGAGGCAATGGGATCAAAAGAAACAAATATTGTCCAAGATTTAAAAAATAAAAATTGAGTTTTAGGGCCTTCCGTGCTGATTCTTTGGCCTCTTTTATTTTTCCTTCCACTCCCAAGTAAAAAGTTTCCATAAAGTAGGTGTGGGACATCTTGTTTGAAAAAACTTTCCCTAATTTGTTTTTAAAATCTGGATGTTTATTGCAAAGATTTGTGAGGTTGTTTCTCATCTGTTCATAAACTTGACGGGGGTCATAATTAAGGGAAGTGCTTTTTTGATGACGACGCCAAAATCCTAAAACTTCGTCTGTGCCATAGATAGGATGGAAATAAGCAATTTCAATCCATTTTAAATAATCACAGAGAGGACCATATCCATCAAAAGGTCCAAGTTGATCAAAAACTGATTTTCGTAGAGTGACTGTAATCATGGGGATAAAACAATATTTGCCAAAGAGCATGATATCGGGATTTTTTTGATAGGTCTTATAAACATCATGAAAATAACCTAAAATCTTATTATTTTCATCAATGATGGCTGCATTAGAATAAACAAGGGCTAATTTGTCTTGTTTCTCTAAAAGAGCAACTTGCTTTTCAAAACGATCGAGGGCAAGCACATCATCACTATCAACAAAGGCAATATATTTCCCTTGGGCCATTTTTAAACCCAGGTTTCGAGCATGCACAACCCCCTTATTTTCCTGAAAGATTATTTTGAACCTAGACTCATATTTTTTAATGAGAGAAACAGAGTGGTCGGTGCTCCCATCATCAATCACAATAATTTCTATGGGTTGATAAGATTGATTTAAAACACTTTCTAGGGCGTTCGTGATGTAAGAGGCATGATTGTAAGAAGTAATCACAACGGTTAGTAATGGATTCATGGGAAAAGATTAGTGGAAACTTAAAAGCGAATCAAACCGATAAGTCATATAGATTTCATTTGATTCATTTTTCTTAATGATTTAAAAGGGTTACCTTATTATGGATAAAACTATCCATCACAAAATTCTTCTTCTTAATTATGAATTTCCTCCTTTAGGAGGGGGTGGGGGTAGGGCTTTAGCCCAAATTGCCAAGGAGATGGCAGCCAGTGGCCATAGCATTACGGTTATGACCTCCCATTTTAAAGGTTTAGCCAGGGTAGAAAAAATAGATGGTTATGAAGTGATCAGGATCCCTTCTCTTCGAGCATACCAGGAAAAATGTCGTATTCATGAAATGATTGCTTTTCTTTTTTCCTCTCTTTTTTTTGGACTTTTTTGGGCCTATAAACACAGGCCTAAGACTGTTATTGCCTTTTTTACCATTCCTTCTGCTCCTGCAGCCCTAGCTATTAAAAAGTTTTTGGGTATTCCTTTTATTGTTTCCCTTCGTGGTGGTGATGTTCCTGGATTTATGCATCAGCAAATTGGCATTTATCATACTTTAACAAAACCTCTGACGAGATATATTTGGTCACAAGCCTCATCCATTGTAGCTAATAGTGAGGGATTAAAAAATTTAGCACTCCAAACCAAAAAAAATGCCCAAATTAAAATTATTCCCAATGGAGTAGATTTAAATTTTTTTGCTGGTGAAAAAAATCTCAGTTTTTTTGAGATTGAATCTCGCATTCAAAAAGAAGTCTCTGAAGGCTCTTTTAAAATTTTGACTGTTGGACGATTTTCTAAACAAAAAGATGTAGCCACTCTTATTCAAGCTTTTCATTTGATTAAAAAAACTGTTTCTTTTCCAATTGAACTCTGGCTTGTAGGAGATGGGCCTGAAAAGAAAAATTTAGAAAGTTTAGTGTCTCATTTGGGGCTTAATCAGGATGTTATTTTTTTTGGATGGCTTAATCCCCAACAAATTAAACGCGTTTATAGGCAAGCTCATCTTTTTGTACTTTCTTCTCTCTGTGAGGGTATGCCCAATGTTCTCTTAGAGGCCATGGCTTCAGGTTTACCTGTTATTGCAAGTCGTGTAACAGGAAATACTGATCTGATAGAAGACAAGGTTAATGGTTATCTTTTTACTCCTGAAAATCCGGAAGAACTAGCACAGGTTATTTTTTCTATGATGAATAATGAAAAAACAAGAGAAAAGATAGCCCAAGATGGTCTCAAAAAAGTTCATCTTTTATCTTGGGATAAAGTGGCAAGAGATTATTTAAGTCTTTGCGCCTAACAACCATGAAAAAATTCATTAGAAGCCCTTATTTTTTATTTTTATGTTCTTTCCTCATAAGAACACCTACTTTTAATTTTCATTTTCTTAATATTGATGAGCTTACCAATGGCATCTTTGCTAGTTTTATTTTGGATCACCAGTTAAATCTCAAAGATTTCTTAGGAAATACTTATCTTTTAACCCATTACCTCTATGTACTTGTTTATTTTATTTTTGGAAAAAATAACCTTTTAGCGATTCATGTGATGAACGCCTTATGGAATGCTTCTACTTCATTAGTCCTTTATTTTTGTGGTAAAAAATTAACCAACTCTCATAGGGGAGGGCTTTTTGCCGGATACTATCATGCTTTTTTCTCTATTGCTTTTTTTGCCAAGGATTTTCAATCTGCTTTATCAGAAGGATTTTCCCTGCTTCCAGCCTCATTAGCTTTTTTGTTTTTTTTAGGATTTATCAAAAATAAAAGTTCCAAATCTTTATTTTTTTCTGGGCTTTTCATTGGTGTTTCTTGTCTTTTCAAATCCCCATCGGGCATCATTATTGTGCCACTCATACTTGCTATTATTTTTTATTCGGAAAAGCCCTTGGGACATTCTCTTATTGCCTTATTAGGCTTAATTCTCACTCTCTCTGTCCCTTATTTGATTCAAGGTGATTTTTATCATTCTATAAAAGATGGCTTTTATCAAATCCGTGGGATTAACAAAGGGTATATTCAAGCTTATAGTGAAATCCCTTTTACCTATTGGTTAATTAAATATTTGATTCGCACCCTGCTTATTTTTATGGCTATGCTGCCTGTTACTTACTTGGCTTTTCGTTCGGTAAAAATTTATTTTAAAGATAGAATTTCCATTCCTAATTATGAATCCATAGCGCATATCTATTTGTTTTTGTGGCTTTTAAGTATGTGGTTTGTGGTTACATTAGGTAAGAGAATTTTTTATCATTATTTTATTTTCATAATTCCTCCGCTTTGTTTAATGGCTGCCATCACCATAGGAGCTAAAAAAATAAGTGTTAAAAATATTTTGAAATCAAAAACTCTTTTTTTAGTTCATCTGGTTGGACTGGCCTCAATTATTGCTTTTTTTTCAGATGGAGTATTAAGATGGAGTGTCTCTCATCAAACTTTTCCAGCTGCAATTAATTATATTAAAACGTATTCAAAACCCCATCAGCCTATTTTTGTGTGGGGACTCTTACCTCAGATTTATTATCTTTCGAGTCGGAAACCAGCAAGCACAATGATATGGGCAGATTCTTTAGCTGGATTTTCACCAGGCACTCCAGCAATGGAATACATGAGAATAACAGGTAAAAAACTCACCATTCCTGAAGAAGTACTTAAAGATTTAGCCCCTTATAAAGAAAATATATCTAAAAACGATCCTATCACAAAAAATAGGATATCTTTTTTAAATGAAAATGAACTTTTAACCATTAATGAAGTTCTATCCCGAATTGATAATCCTCTTTGGCAAAAACTTTTCTCTGATTTTTTTAAAACGCCACCTGTTATTTTTATTGATACTTCAACTCATGGTGCCAGAGGTTTTTCTAGCTATCCTCTTGCTCACTATGAATTACTTAAAAAATTTATTATCGATAACTATCATTTTATTGGAATTTATGATGGATTATCTTTTTATCAACTCAACTCATGACATCTTCTCTTAAAATTATTTTTAAACTTGTTTGTACCATTGCTTTAATTGTTCTTATTATTTTTTGGATCAAATGGGACAATGTTTGGTTTTCTATAAAACAAAGCAATGCTTTGATTATCATTTTTCCAACAATGGTATGGATAGTTTCACTTTTGCTAGGAGCTTTAAGATGGTTTTTTCTTTTGCGAGAAAAAGAACATCCCATCAGTTATAAAAAAATAGCAGTGCTTTATTGGCAATCTCTTTTTTTCATCAACTATTTACCTGCGGGCCTGGGAGGTGATGTTTTCCGGTTTAAAAAACTAAGAGATTTAAAACTTCATTCTAAAACAAACATTAATATTCTCATTATAGATCGTGCCAGTGGATTTTTTGGCATTCTTTTGCTTATTCTTCTTTTAGGTTTCAGTGTAAAGGATTTGATCCGGGCTCACACTGATTTACAGGCTATTTATCTCTTGTCTGCAGTGGGCATGGGTTTAATGATGCTTGCCTGTATTTTAAAACCAAAATTTCTCAAACATATTCTTAATTTCAAAACTGAAATTTTATTAAAGATTATTTTGATTTCCACTTTTTTTCAATTTTTAAGCTCTCTATCCCTTTATTCCATTTTCCATTTTCTCCATATTGGTCTTCCTTTTTACCAAGGCTTATGGCTTGCCACTTCTACCACTTTAAGTGAGCTTATTCCCATCACCATTAATTCCATTGGAGTAAAAGAATTGAGTGGTGTGTATTTATTTGACTATCTCAACTCTTCCAAAGAAGAAATTATTTCTGTTTTTATTGTTGCGAGATCGTTGCAACTTATTCTTTCTTTATCAGGAGGCATGCTTTACTTGTTTTTTAATTTTAAAAAGGCTAGATAGGCTGGATAAAAAAATGTTTTCATTCTTTGGTAAAAAAAATAAAAACTATGATTATGAAAAAATTTTTACTCTTCTTTTGGATCAAGTAACTAATTTTGAGGATTCTTCTGAAAATATTGAAGCCTTACTTAAGATTATTTTTGGAATCGTTGGGGCAGAAGGGGGATCGTTTTTTTTATTCCAGAAAGAAAAAAACCTTTTTGTTTTAAGCAAATGGATCAATCACAAACCGCTTAATCTTTCAATTTCCGGGGATTACGAGTTTTTACATTATCTGAAACAAGTCAAGAATGTGGTTTTTAAAGACGACCTTGTAAAGGAAAATCGCTTTGTAGACATTCGTCAATCCGGCATCAACTTTTTTACTCAACTTTCTTGTTGTGCCGTTGTGAGTCTTTTCATTAAAAATCAATTTGTAGGTTTACTTAATTTTGGTCGTAGTGCCGGTTCGGAACCCTATGGCATTGAGGATAAAACCATTATGCTGATGATGGGTTATTGGTTGGCCCACACTGTTTCTAATACAGAACTGCTGGGTCAAGTTGTTAATCAAAATAAAAAATTAGCTGAATTAAGCCAGCTTAAAAACCAAATGATCGGGAATGTAAGCCATGAGCTTAGAACTCCTCTTAATGGAATACTGGGCCTCACTGATTTAATTCTGGAAGGAGCTGATGGTTACATTAATGATGATCAAAAAAGGCATCTAGAAATGATTAAAGCCTCTGGAGAATCTCTTTTAGAAATTGTTAATAATATCCTCTCGCTGGTTAAGGCCGAGTCTTCTAAAGGAGATATGTTGGTTAAAAAGATTAATTTAGGGCCCATGATTAAAGAGGTTATTGCTCTTTTTGAGGGAATATTGGCAACTGCTGAAAATCAAGTAGAACTTGTTCTGTTAGATGATGTCATTGTTTTTGGGGATGAAGATCAGGTACGCACCATTTTGATGAACTTGATTGGAAATGCCATTAAATTTACCCGGAAAGGACAAATTAAAATCACCATCTCTAAAAGTGGCGAGATGATTAAAGTGTGTGTTTCAGATACAGGCATTGGGATTTCTGAGGAAGATCAAGAAAAAATCTTTGATGAGTTTTGGCAAGCAAGTCCAGGACCTACAAGAAGTTTTAATGGTACAGGCCTTGGATTATCCATTGCCAAGAAAATCATTGCGCGGCATGGAGGACGTCTTTGGGTAGAATCCAGACTTAATCAGGGATCTCATTTCTTTTTTACTCTTCCTTCAAGACCAGCCAGAATAGCACTAGAAGAAAGTCGATAAAACTCCCAAGAAAAAGATAAAAGAAATAAAACCATTGGCTGTAAAAAAAGCCTGGTTAATTTTAGAAAGATTGGTGGGTTTTAAAATGGCATGTTCCCATAGTAAAATAAATCCTATGAGTAACACAGCAATAAAGTAGACGGCTTTAAGCTGCATCACAAAACCAAAAATAAAAAAAAGAATAAGAGAAAAGAAATGAAAGAGAGAGCTCATCTGCAGTGTTTTTGGAATTCCCCATTTGACCACAAGAGATTTTAATCCCTGATCTTGATCAAAATGATAATCTTGGATGGCATAAAGCAGATCAAAACCACAAACCCATAATAAAACAGCCATGCTTAAAAAAAGAATTTTAGGTTCGATTTTTCCTGTAACAGCAATCCAGGAGGCCAGAGGAGATAACCCTAAAGCGGCCCCGAGATAAAAATGTGTCCAATAGGTGAATCTTTTAAGATAAGAATAAGCACAAAGAAAAAGAAGGGTGGGGATGGCAAGAATGAAAACCAGAGAATTAAGCTGAAAAGTGAAAAAAACAAAAAAAAGTGCATTAATAAAAATAAATACAAGGGCAAACCCGGATGAAATTTGGCCTTGAGGAATATGTCTTGAATTTGTTCGTGGATTAAGAGCATCAAAATGAGCATCTGCTAATCGATTAAAAGCCATGGCTACATTTCTAGCGGTAACCATACAAAGAATAATCAAAATTAAGATTTTAAGGTTAAAATTACCCCTTGAAGCTAAAAAAAAAGAAGCTAGGGCAAAGGGCATGGCAAAGAGGGTATGAGAAAATTTAACAAAATCTAGAGTTGTTCTTAATTTGTAAAAAAAGGCCTTCATTCTTTCCACCGTTTCATCATTGCGTTATCAATTCCCATATGATCCAAAATACGAGAGGTAACAGTTGCTGCTACTTGTTCAATATTTTGTGGGCTCGAATAAAAAGAAGGAATAGCTGGTATCAGAGTAACACCAGCAAGAGCAAGTAATCTTAAATTCTCAATGTGAATAAGGGAGAAGGGAGTATCTCTAGGCACTAGAATTAATTTCCTTTTTTCTTTCAAAAAAACATCGGCCGTACGAGTAAGAATATCATTTGAAATTCCATGAGCAATACGGGCAAGGGATCCCATACTACAAGGGACAATGGTCATTACATCATACTTTGCTGATCCAGAAGCAAAAGGAACATCAAAGTTGTTGGGTTCAAAATGAGGATATCCCATTTCAGATAATTCTAATCCTGTTTCTTCACGAAAAACTCTTTTGCCATTATGAGAAGAAAGCAGTGCAACCTCATGATTTGTTTTTTTTAAACACTCAATTACTTGTCTGGCATAAATGGCACCACTGGCCCCTGTAACTCCAATAATAATTTTCATAAAACCTTTCGTGCACACATAAGACTTGAAATACCGAAAAAGAAATCATGTGAATGATAAAAAGAAAAACCTTCTTTTGAGAAAAGATTTTTAGCTTCATCCAAAGTAAAAAAATTATCAATGGATCGATTAAGATAATGATAGGCTTCCCCATTTCCAGAAATAAGACCTCCTATCCAAGGCATGATATAACGCCCATAAGTGGCATAAAAGAGACGGGAGAAAAACCTTTGGGGTTTAAAAAAATCCAAAAGAAGAACAATGCCTCCTGGTTTTAAAAGTCTTTTTATCTCCAGAATAGCATTTTGAGGATGGTCGAGATTTCTGAAACCATAACCACAAAGGATGGCATCGAAGGTTTCATCTGAAAAAGGGGTGTTTAATGCATCTCCACGTACAAGGCTTACACGATTTAAAAATGCAGGTGGAATTTTGTCTTTCCCTTGGTCTAACATTTTTTTCGAAAAATCAAGAGCCGAAACACGAGAAAGAGGTAAAAAATTTAATGTCTCGAGAGTTAAATCCAGGGTTCCTGCACACAAGTCGAGAATAACAGAATTTTTATCTTTTAGTGACGCTAATTGACAAACAGCTTTTTCTCTCCAGGCAAGGTCGCGCCCAAAACTTAAAAGACGATTAGTTACATCGTAGCTTGATGATATCGAATCAAAATAATTTTTAACAAGCTCACTCATTTTAAGCGTTCCTTATTTTTGACCAAAAAATATCCATTTTCTTTTTTATTTCATTTTCCATAACAATTGTTTTTGGCCATTCTCGTTGATAACCTTCTTCCCTCCACTTTGTAGTGGCATCAATACCCATTTTAGAACCAATGCCAAAATAAGGAGCTGCATGATCTAATGCATCTACAGGCCCATCTGTAAAAATAATATCCCTTTGGGCATCGATATTATTAGAGACCCTCCAGGTTACCTCTGCTAAATTTTGTACATTCACATCTTCATCAACAACAATAATACATTTTGAAAACATGAGTTGTCCCATTCCCCAAAGGCTACTCATGATTTTTTTGGCATGGGCTGGGTAAGATTTTTTAATAGAAAGGATTACCAAATTATGAAAGCAGGCTTCTACTGGTAAATTCATATCGATAATTTCCGGGAAGGTGAGTTGAATGAGAGGAAGAAAAATACGTTCGATCGCTTTCCCCATAAAACCATCCTCCATAGGGGGAACCCCAACAATGGTTGTTGGATAAATCATATTTTTCCGATGTGTAATGGCTGTTACATGGAGGGCAGGGTAGAGATCAATGGGGGTGTAATAACCTGTATGATCTCCAAAAGGGCCTTCTGGAATTAATGGCAGATTGGGATCAACATAACCTTCTATAATCATTTCACTACTAGCCGGAACTTCTAAATCATTTGTTTTGCACTTCACTAATTCCACACTCTTTTTTCTCAAGAAACCTGCAAATAAAAATTCATCAAAATTATCCGGAAGAGGGCAGGCTGCAGAAAAAGTAATAGCAGGATCTCCTCCCAAAAAGATGGCCACGGGAATTTTTTGTCCCAATTCTTGATAGCGTTGAAAATGCCGAGAACCGTGTTTGTGAATTTGCCAATGCATCGCTGCCTTATTTTTATCCTTAATTTGCACACGATACATCCCTACATTACGAATGCCTGTATCTGGGTCCTTTGAAATGGTTCCGCCAAAGGTGATAAAAGATCCACCATCCTTGGGCCAACATTTTAGAATGGGAAAATCATTGAGATTAATGGCATCACCTTGTATCACTATTTCCTGACAACTCCCTTCTGAAACTTTTTTTGGTGCAAAAGAAGCAATTTGCACCAAGGTAGGAAGCATCTTAATTTTTTCAAGAAAAGTTGTGGGTGGTTGTTGTTTGATAAGGGCCCTAATCTCGTCTGCCACTTCATCAATTTTTTCCACATGAAGTGCCAAATTCATTCTTCGTTTTGAACCAAGAGCATTAATTAAAACAGGCTGGGATGATTTTTTTTGATTGTTATGATTGTAGACATTTTCAAACAGAAGAGCCAATCCACCATCTTTACTTTTACTCATGCGATCACAAATTTCAGTAATTTCTAAACAAGTAGAAATGGTGTCCTGAATACGGATCAATTCCCCTTCATGTTCTAAAACCTCTATAAAATGATGTAAATTTTTATAAGCCATAACCTCTAGTCACGTTATACTTGCATAGAGACCCTGTTCGGCCCTATAACATTAAACATGAATAATAAAGAGAAAATCAGGAATAAATACTTAGAACTATCCCGAATGGACAAGGAAATTGTAGGGACTGCCTTGGTTAAGGTAAACCTGGGAGTAGGGATGCCAGGGGATTTAAGAATGATTGCTGATTTCTTGAGAGGAAGCCCTTATATTGCCAAAAAGGGCACATTAGATGCTCTTATTCATTATCTCCATGCCGACCATACCGACACCAAAACGGACCCACCTGCCAATTTACCTCCTGATCGTTTAACCGAGCTTAATGTGTTTGATGAAGATCATGAGATTACCGCCAAAGAAAAAATTCCAAAGAGGTAGGGGCAACCCCCCGTGGTTGCCCTTTTCATGGGCGGCCACAGGGGGCCGCCCCTACGTTTCAGGGCAAACAATAGAAGTAATACATTTTTTGAAATTTAAGTATTTTTTTGAAACTCTGGAAATATCTGCCAAAGTTACTGCTGCAATTTTTTGCGCATAATGGAGATAAGCATCAAAACCCAAACCATATAGTTCTGAATAAACAAGACTCGCAGCAATGCTAGATCCTTTTTGAAGATCCAAATCATAATTGCCAATGATATAATTTTTAGAGCGATCTAATTCGCTGTCAGAAATAGATTCTCCACAAATTTTGTTTAATTGGGCCACCATGGCATTTTGAGCTTCTTCTAATTTGGAAGGATCCGAAGCAATATAGGTGGCAAAATATCCACCAGACAAGCCAAAGGATGTCATAGACGTTACTGTATAAGCCAGCGAGCGGCGATCCCTCAATTCGAGAAACAATCTTCCCCCTTGACCAGAAAGAACATTACTTAAAACTTCGAGAGCATAACGATCGGGATGTTTTAGTCCCGGAGTTCCAAATCCGATCACTAAATGAGACTGCATTTTATCCTTGTGTACGATGGTTGTGATGGATTTTGCAGGAAGAGGAACAGAGGCACAAGCTTGTTTTCTAAATGAAGATTTCAAATGCATAAGCTCTGCTTCAAAAAATGAAATTATTTCTTCTGGATTAAAATCACCAACGACAGAAAAAACAAAAGGAGATTTTTGACATTTTTTGTTCAAGGCTTTAAGGGCCTCCGCATCTATTTTTTGAACAGTATTTTTTGTACCAATTGCTGGCATGCCATAAGAATGATTTGGAAAAAGGGTTTTAGCAAAACCTTTGAAGGCTAATTGTGCGGGGTGATCATTTTCTTGACGAATAGCTTCTAGGGTAAGATCTTTTTCTTTTTTAACCTCTACTCGCTCAAAAGTAGGATTTAAAAAAACATCCAAAAAGAGATCCAAGCCCAACTGCTTTTTATCCGAGAGAAAATCTGCCGACAAACCCCAGCTATCTCTTCCTGAAACCCCATTGATTGATCCGCCAATTTCTTCACAAATTTCAGAAATTTGGAGGGCATTTTTTTTTGTAGTTCCTTTGTCCAGCAGGGAAGTCATCAGTTGATAAATTCCATTTGTATTTTTATTCTCATAACCAAGTCCCCCCATCGATGCCATTTTAACTGAAATCAAAGGAAGCCTGTGTGATGGTTTAAGTAGAAGAGTGATGCTATTAGCAAAAACAATTTTGGTTAAATCTTTTCTTTGTTCTTGTTTGTATTTTTTTTGAATTCTATTTTTTTTCTTGGCCAAGGAAATGAGAATGTCTTTTGTGAGTTTGATTTTTTCCTTATGAGGATGAAGAATATTAATCCCTGCCTTACTCCAATTAAGATAAGTGTTTGCAACATGTTGTATATCATGGGGCTTTACTTGATCTAATCTTTCTAAATATTCCTTTTCAAAATTAAGACTCCCGGCTGTTGTTTCATACATCATCCATTTTCTGACACAGCCTTCACAAGTTTCCTTAGTATAGTAAAGTGAGCTTTTAAGATCAGATCGCATTCTCTCTAAAACCATTGGGTCACAGAGATTTTTTTGAACTGTTTCGATTTCAATACCAATGGCTTTAATGAGTTCCTTTGTTTTTCCTGAAAAATGATTAGTTGAAATAAAGAAAAGTCCTGCCTCTTTTGGGGTATAGGCATAAGAATAAATTGAAAAAGCTAATTCTTTTTTCTTTCTTACATTTTGTTCTAGAAGTGAGGTTTCACCCTCACCTAAAAAACGGGAAAGTAAATCAAGAGTAGGAACATGAGGATGTTTAATATCAGGAATAGGAAAAGCAATATTCATAAAACTAGATTCAAAAGGAGAACCATGAAGTGAAAAAGAAGAGGGAGGATTAATGCTTTGAAAAGGAACATAAACCGGGGATTTATGAATGGGTTTATGAGAAAAAATATTTTTTACGGTTTCAAGAGCTTCATCCACGCTTACATCACCACAGATACCAAGAACCATATTGGCGGGATGATACCATCTTTGATAGTAATCCTTAACAATTCCTGGAGTAAAACTTTTGATAGTATTTTCATACCCAATGATGGGACGACCATAGTTATGGTGGGGAAAGGCTTTTGAAAAAGTATGCTCAGATAAAACAGAGCGGGGATTATCTTTCGAACGTTTCAATTCTTCTAAGATAACTTCCAACTCATGTGAAAGTTCAACCGGATCAATGATGGCATCAAACATCATTTCTTTTAAAAGCCTTAAAGCAAGGATCCAATTTTTTTTGGGCAAGTTGATATAATAAACTGTTTGATCAAAAGCAGTGTAAGCATTGAGTTCGCCTCCGTTAGCTTCAACAAGGGAGGCAATTTCTCCTGGCTTATAAGAAGTGGTCCCTTTAAAAACCATGTGTTCTAACACATGACTCAAACCAGCTTCTTCATTTTTTTCCATCACAGAACCAACTTTAATGCCTATTTGGAGTGAAACAACGGGAGCATGGTGGTTTGATTCAATGAGTATTTTTAAGCCGTTATCTAAATAATGAACTTGGACACAATCTAAGGAAGTTGTCTGCATTAATTACCCCTTTTTTCTACCTTTACGCATTTGTAAAACTAATGTAAAATATTTGATATCACTCAATAAAGCGCCAAAAAAATGACAGAAAAAAACATAACTCTAGTTGAAGATGATGGCACACTGCGTCTAGCTATTCGTAGCTTTCTAGAACGCTTAGACTATTCTGTCCAAGCTTTTGAATCAGTAGAAGAAGCTACAAAGCATATAAACCCTTCAACTGATCTCATCCTGTCCGATATCATGATGGCAGGTTTAAGCGGCTTTGACCTGCTTAAGTTTACCATCAAAAAATACCCCCATATTCCGGTTATTCTCATGACAGCCTTTGGTTCTATTGAAAAAGCCGTCGAAGCAATGAAAGTGGGGGCTTATGACTTTTTAGTCAAACCTTTTTCTCTTTCAGTTTTAGAAACCTCCATTAACGCAGCCTTTCTCGATCGCAAACCACCCTTTAGTAAAGATTTAGAAAATCCATCACAAGAAGCCCATGTTGCTTCTCATATCAGAATATCCGAACGTTTTCTTACCAATAATCCACGCATGTTAGAAATGATTGAAAATACCAAAAAAATCGCCACAAGCAAAGCCACAGTATTAATTCAGGGCGAATCGGGAACAGGAAAAGAATTTGTAGCCCATATGATTCATGAATTTAGTCCACGAAAAGACAGAATTTTTGTTGCGATTAATTGCGCAGCCATGCCTGACACTCTTTTAGAATCAGAACTTTTTGGTCATGAAAAAGGGGCCTTTACAGGAGCCGTGGCAAGACAAGTAGGTAAGTTTGAGCTGTCAAATAATGGGACCATTCTTTTAGATGAAATTAGCGAGATGAGTCTTGCCATGCAAACCAAGCTTTTAAGAGTGCTTCAAGAATGTGAAATATATCGTGTAGGAGGTATAAAACCCATTCCCCTCAATTTAAGAGTTATTGCTACTACCAATAGAGATCTCTATGAATACATGAAGACAGGACATTTTAGGGAAGATTTATTTTATCGATTGAATGTGATTCCGATTATTGTACCCCCATTAAGAGAGAGGGGAGAAGATACCCTATTTTTATCCCAAAAATTTTTAGACGAATTTGCCACTCTTCATGCTCGTAAAAATTTAAAAATTGATGAGAACATCAAAAAGAAAATTAGCTCTTATGCCTGGCCAGGCAATGTGCGTGAGCTTAGAAATACGATGGAAAGAGCCATTCTAGTGGGAGATTTTAATGTGATTGATGAAAACCAAGCTCTATCCAATAATATTCAAGAAGCATCTTCTCAAAAATCAACTTTTCCTTTTACAAATATGACCCTGGGCGCCATTGAAAAGATAGTTATCATCCAAACATTACAAGAATGTAATGGAAACAAAACAAAAACTGCAAGCAAGCTTGGGATTTCACTACGTACCCTTCGAAACAAACTGAAAAGTTATGACTCCGCTTCTCCTTATTTAGATGCTGAAACTGATGGTCTTTAAAGCTTGACCCCGTAAGGCCAAAGGGCATATCATCCGCCTTTATGGCAGAAAAACCTGTTCTCATTTTTGATTTTGATGGTACTCTCGTTAACTCGATGGGCTCTTTTGCCTCTCTTGCTGCTCATTTGATGGGTGATTATTATGGTACAAAGCTAGAGTGGGCCAAAAAACAATATCAACTTACCTCAGGGCTTCCCTTTTGTGAACAATTAGAAAGAATTTTTCCCAAACATCCTCTTAATTTCTTGATTTCCCTGATTTTTGAAGAATATAAAAAAGCTTTTTACAAAACCTATCCTTTTTTTCCGGATGTGCAAGAAGCTTTGGAAAATCTCAAAAAAAATGGCTACCGCCTGGTTGTATCTTCTAACAATAAAGAAAGTCTTATTCGTCAAAAATTGGTAAACCATCTCTCATTTTTTGATCTCATTTTAGGATATCGGACAGGCTTTTCAAAGGGGCCACAACATTTTAATCATATTCAAAACCAACTTGCTTGTAACACAAACGAAATGATTTTTATTGGCGATTCCTTACATGATGGAGCCATGGCTAAAAAATGCAATATTCCTTTTATTGCTAGAATAGGGACCTTTTCTAGTTCTACTTTTAAAAAACAAGGGATTGCTTTGGCCCATATTGATAGCCTCAATAAATTAATTCCAATTTTTGAAAATAAAACTTTAGACTCCCAAAATTTATTTCTTGAAACCTAATGGATATCTTACTGCTTGCTGCAGGTAAAGGCACGCGCCTCAAAGAAGCTACACAAAAAATTCCCAAATGTCTTGTTTCTATTGCTGGGAAACCTCTTATTGATCTTATTTTAAATCAACTCCATAAGCTTACTGCTCATCAAAAAATTTGGATTGTAGGTGGTTATGGTTTTGAAGAATTACAGAAGCATCTTTCCTCATTCTCCTCATTGAAACTTTTAGAAAATAAAGATTATCAAAAGGGAAGCATTCTCACGCTTGCTACAGTTCTCCCGTATTTAAAAGATTCGCTTATGCTTCTCAATACAGATCATATTTTTTCTGATGTGATCATGAACAAGGTTTTGGAAAAGGTAAGGAGTTTTCCAAATTCTCATTCTTTCATTCATATTGTTACAGATACAGATCGCACTTTGATTGAAGATGATATGAAAGTGAAAAAAAAGCAAGATGGCTCTCTTGAAACCATGTCTAAAACACTTGATCATTATGAAGAAGGTTATATTGGCATCAGTCTTATTCCTAAAACAAAACTCCCCATCTACAAGGCCTGTATTGAAAAACTTATTCAAACTGATCAAACCCATCTGCATGTAGAGGCTGTTCTCAATCAACTAGTCAGTGAAGGAGAAATAATCCACAGTCTTAATGTAAGTGGTTCATGGTGGCTTGAAGTAGATACTCCCCAAGATAAAGAAAAAGCTGAAAAATTTTTTACTAAATTACCATGAGTAAAAAAATAATTAAAATTACTTTTTTTCTCTTGGGTGGTGCTCTTCTTATTTTTTGGATTACCCAATTAGGTCTTAAAAATATTTTTCATACCCTGGGTGGACTTGGGTTATGGACCCTGGCTCTCTTGGGCATTTCTTTGCTGTGGAATTTATTTTATAGCATGGGCTGGTCCTTATTAATCAAAAACAATAAGGGATTTTTTCGATTATTAAAAATAAAAATCATGAGCGAGGCAGTGGCCCTTATGACTCCCTTTAATTTTGCCCTGGGAGATCCGGTTCGCTATTTTTTGATTAAATCAGATAAAAATGAGACCCATGGAAGCGCCATTGTTGCAGATCGGTTTATTCATACCCTAGCTTCATTATTTCATGTCTTGATTGGTCTCATTGCCCTTTTTATTTTTCATTATGGAATTCCACATTTTATTTCCGCGGTGTTGGTTAGTATTTATTTTTTACTTTTTCTCTTCATTGCAAAAGCTTGTCATCTCGCTTTTCAAGGAGAAGACATTTTGTTGAAAAGAATTTTAGAATGGAGCCTTTTAAACCGCTTTATTTTTTTTCAAAGGTTAAAAATCAAGTTTTTAGAGAGCATTTCTGGACTAAAAGAGATTGGATTTTCCTATCCTGCTTTTTTACTTCATTGGCTGGGCCGATTTTTGGGTACCATCGAAATTGGCTGCATTTTTTGGTATCTTTATGGTTCTCCCCATTGGCTTATTTCCCTGGTTCTTTCTTCTTTAACTTCTGTAGTCCACCTTTTTTTCAGCTTTATTCCTGGGGCCCTGGGCCTTGTAGAAGGGCTTTATGCCGCCTTTTTTATGTTAAATGGGCTTAATGCCCAAACTGGCCTGGCTATGCAAATGATTCGCCGTTCTCGTTTTCTTTTTTGGGTTTTAATTGGTTATCTGCTTTTTTATTTGGAGGTCAAACCCCATCCTTTAAGACAACACAAAAAGACTTGATCTTTTTATCTAGATTTCTATAGTGCCAAGCCCATATAAGAAAAAGGATAATTTATGTCACTTAAAGGCTTATCCGATGAAGAAATCATCGAATCCCTGTATGAATCCTTAGAAGATGATAGTCGTGTTACAACTGACTACATCAAAATTGAATGTAGTGATCGTTTACCAACCATTTCGGGGCGTATTAAAAGTGATGAGGAGCTTCAAATTTTAGAAGATATTTTAAATGACCTCATTGACCTGCCTGAATTTGAAAATAATGTATGGGTAGATGATACCTTGGCTTTTGCTGATCATCAAGAACAAGAAGATGATGATGGGGTTGAATTTGATAAAAACACAGACGAAATGGACTCTGGAGATGATTTTGGTAATGACGAGGAAGTATAAAAGTGAAGGTAGTTTCAGAAAAAAGAGAACGTATCATCCAGGCTGCTACAATTATTTTTGCCCGTCAGGGTTTTTATAATAGCACGGTAGCTGATGTTGCTAAAGAAGCTAGTGTTGCAGACGGCACCATTTATCTTTACTTTAAAAATAAGGATGATCTTTTAATCTCTATTTTTGAGAGAAGTATGGATATGTTTATCCAGGCTGCAGAAGAGGAAATAAACAAAGAAAAATCAGCTGAAAACCAATTAAAACGCTTCATTGATCTTCACTTAAGACTGGTTCATAAACATCAAGAGCTGGCCCAGGTGATTCAAATTGAACTGAGGCAAAGTTCAAAATTTATCAAGGAATATGCCAACGAAAAATTTTTTTCCTATCTCAATATTGTAGAAAAAATTATTCAGAGGGGAAAAGAACAAAAAATATTTAATGTGGATATTAATGCAGGCATTTTAAAAAGAGCTATTTTTGGTGCTATTGACGAAATTGCTCTCGAGTGGGTGTTGATGAAAAAAAAACGTTATTCCATTGAAGAAGCAAGTTATGAGCTATGCCAGATGTTTGTTAAAGGTTTAAAATGAGAAAGGAAGTATAATGAATATTGCCGTATTGATTAAACAAGTTCCTGATACAGAAACAAAAATTAAAATTAAACCAGATCAATCTGGAATTGAAGAAGGGGATATTAAATTTATTGTGAACCCCTATGATGAATTTGCCATAGAAGAAGCCATTAAAACAAAAGAAAAAATTCCAGGAGCCACTACTTTTGTAGTGAGTATAGGGCCAGAACGAGCTGGTGAAGCCATTCGTACAGCCCTTGCTATGGGAATTGATAAAGGCATTCACATTGTAAATAACGAACCAGCTTTGGATAGCTATCTCACAGCAAAGGTACTTCATGGAGTGTTGAAGGAAAGAAATATCTCGGTTATTTTTTCTGGTAAGCAGGCAATCGATTTTGACCATGGGCAGCTTACTCAAATGTTAGCTGACATGTTAGATTGGCCTTGCGTAATGATTACTGAGAGCTTTCAATTAAAAGAAGATAAATCAGGGGCAAAATTAGTAAGACGATTGGGCGGAGGAGCTAAAGAAATTTATGAGATTGCCTTTCCATTTTTGGTTGGGTGTGAAAAGGGCCTTAATACTCCTCGCTACGCCTCGCTGCCTGGCATTATGAAAGCTAAAACCAAGCCTGTAGAAAAACTTCTTGTGAGTAACTACCTAGAAGGTCAATCTGCCTTTGTTAGCTACAAAAACTATGAGCTTCCACCAGAAAGAATGGCTGGAAAAAAGTTAGAAGGCGAACCCCAAATTCAAGCCCAATCGTTAGTTAAATTATTACGTGAAGAATCTAAAGTTATATAATTGATTTATAAGGAGTTTTTATGTATAATATTTTGGTCTTAGCAGAGCATGTAGAAGGAAAAATTAAAAAAACAACCTTAGAGTTGGTGGGTAAGGCTTCCCTTTTAGCAAAAGAACTAGGTGGAAGTATAAACGTGTGTCTTATTGGTTCTAAAACAGAAAGTGAAGTTCATGCTTTGGCTGCTTATGGTGCTCAAAAAGTTTTTTTAGTTAATCAGGACCAACTTGAAAAATATAATACCATCGCTTACACCCAAGTTTTAGCCCAAGTTGTCTCAGAATCAAAACCTACAATTCTTTTGGCCACTGCATCCCCGATGGGTAAAGATCTTTTTCCTCGCCTAGCAGCTAGGTTAAAAGCAGGTTTGGTTACAGATTGTATCGAGCTTAAAATCAATCAAGGTAAACTCATTGCTAAAAAACCTGTTTATTCTGGGAAAGCTTTTGCCACAGGCCATTTTAATACTCCTATTCAAATGGCAACAACGCGTCCCAATTCTTTTCCCATGATAGTAGCAGATCCCAATGCCAAAGCAGAAATAAGCTCTGTTACTTTTGATCCTGGAACTCTTTGTGCAGAAATTAAAGAAGTGGTTCAAGGTTTGGTTGGAAAAACAGATCTCACCGAGGCTGAAATTATTGTTTCAGGCGGGAGGGCTATGGGTAAAAGTGAAAACTTTCAAGTCCTACAGGCATTGGCCGATGTGATAGGAGCAACCGTTGGAGCCAGTAGGGCAGCAGTTGATTCGGGTTATGCACCCCACGATATGCAAGTAGGACAAACTGGAAAAGTTGTGAACCCAAAGCTCTATATTGCTTGTGGTATTTCTGGAGCCATTCAACACTTAGCTGGTATGAGAACTTCTAAAGTGATTGTAGCCATCAACAAAGATCCAGAAGCTCCTATTTTTTCTAAAGCCGACTATGGCATTGTAGGAGACCTGTTCACCATTGTTCCTCTTTTAACAGAAGAATTTAGAAAATTACTAAGCGAATCATAATATTACCATTGACCTGAATAAATGCTTCGTATAATGTCAGCTCCGGACTTGGAGATGGCACAAGATAAGACAATCACTGAATTTTCTGACTATTTAACCCACGAAAAGGGCGCTTCGTTCCATACTGTTAAAAATTACCTTCATGATCTAGCTGAGTTTTATCAATATTTACTTCAATTTCAGACTGTACTTCTTACAGGAGAAGGACAAATTAAATTAGATCGATTAAATCCCCTGGTTCTCCGAAGTTATTTAAGTCTTATTGCTCAAAAAAATAGTCCATCTTCGGTAGCGAGAAAACTTTCCTGTCTTAAAAGTTTTTTAAAATTTTGCATCAAAAAAGGGAAAATGACTCAAAACCCAGCCCATACGATTCATTCTCCTAAAGTACCTAAAAGAATTCCTAAATTTTTGAACGTAGATGAAATTTTTTCACTCCTCGATGCTCCTCATACCCAAGATTTTAAAGGATATCGCGATAAAGCTGTATTAGAATCTCTGTATTCAAGTGGTTTACGTGTAAGTGAACTTGTGGGACTTAATCTAGAAGATATCGATTTAAATACTCGATTAGTTAAGGTGAAAGGAAAAGGAAACAAGGAGCGCATTGTTCCCATTGGGAAAAAAGCGATTTCATGCATTGAAACTTATTTAGAATTAAGGCCCAGCGTTTCAAAAAAAGAAGAATCCCAAGCCGTATTTCTCAATGCCAGAGGAGGAAGACTCACCGTACGAAGTATTCAACGTATTGTAGATTGTGCCATCACCCAATGTGGGCTTTCTAAAGAAGTAACACCCCATGTATTAAGGCATACTTTTGCAACTCATTTATTAAACTCTGGTGCCGATTTGCGATCTATTCAAGAGCTTTTGGGTCATACCAGTCTCTCAACAACCCAAAAGTATACCCATTTAAATCTCGATCAACTCACCAAGGTATATGATCAATCTCATCCAAAGGCATAAACTATGGAACAGAAAGTTCGATCAACAACCATTTTAGCAGTTAAAAAAGAAAATGAAGTAGCCCTGGGCGGCGATGGACAAGTTTCTTTTAACAATACCGTTTTGAAATCAAAGGCTCTCAAAATCAGAACCTTATTAAATGGCAAGGTTGTGGCCGGATTTGCTGGATCTACAGCCGATGCCCTTACCTTGTTTAATAAATTTGAAACTAAATTACAGGAATCTTCAGGAAATTTGGTACGAGCCGCTGTAGAGCTGGCTAAAGATTGGAGAAGTGATCGTGTTTTGAGACGGCTTGAGGCCATGATGATTATAGCCGATCGGGATCATATCTTTACACTCTCAGGCAATGGAGATGTGATTGAACCTGATGATGGAATTGCTTCTATTGGATCAGGAGGAGCCTATGCCCTGGCTTCTGCTAGAGCCTTACTGCTTAATACAAAATTATCTGCAAAAGAAATTGTGGAAAAATCGATGAACATTGCTGCCACTATTTGTGTGTTTACCAATCATCATATCACGGTTGAGGTTATCCCATCATGACATCCACCATTAAAAACTTTACACCCAGAGAAATTGTCTCTGAGTTAGATCGCTACATCATTGGCCAAAATGAGGCTAAAAAGGCCGTTGCTATTGCAATGAGAAACCGTTGGCGAAGACAGCAAGTAACGGGTGATTTAAAAGACGAAATCACACCTAAAAATATCATCATGATTGGACCAACAGGTGTAGGTAAAACTGAAATCGCCAGAAGACTGGCCAAACTTGCAAATGCGCCCTTTATTAAAGTTGAAGCCTCTAAGTTTACTGAAGTGGGGTACGTAGGAAAAGATGTAGAATCCATGATTCGTGAGCTTACTGATATTGCTGTAAACATTGTGCGTACTGAAGAAGCAGAAAGAGTTAAGGTGAAGGCAGAAGAATTAGCTGAAGAAAAAATACTTGATCTTTTGATCCCTCCACGAAAAAAAGAAAACTCTTCTGAAGAAGGTGCAGAAATAACCGAAGATCAATCCCGAGAAAAAATGAGGCAAATGTTAAGATCTGGCAAGCTTAATGAACGATCCATCGAGCTTGCCCCAAATCATGGCAAACCAACTCATTTTCCTGCTATCGAAGTAGTAACCTCTGGAGCCAATCTAGAAGATTTAAATAAAAATTTACGGGACATGTTTTCTCAGATGTTTCCCAAACAACACAGACGAAAAAAAGTAAAAGTCTCTGAGGCCTTAGAGCTTCTTAAGATTGAGGAAGCCCAAAAATTGATTGAAATGGAAGATGTAATTAAAAAAGCCATTGAAAGAGTAGAAAACACTGGAATTGTTTTTATCGATGAAATTGATAAAATTGCTTCTTCCGATAAACAAAACGCACACGGACCTGATATCTCCAGAGAAGGGGTGCAAAGAGATATTCTTCCCATTGTAGAAGGATCTTCGGTTTCAACCAAGTATGGCATGGTACAAACTGAACACATTCTTTTTATTGCTGCAGGAGCTTTTCATGTTTCTAAACCATCGGATCTCATTCCAGAACTTCAAGGGCGTTTTCCTATTCGAGTAGAACTTAATTCACTCACAGAAGAAGATTTTTTAAGAATTCTTACAGAACCAGCCAATGCTTTGATTAGACAATACGTTGCCCTCATTCAAACTGAGAAGGTAAATTTAAATTTTACAGAAGATTCTTTAAAAGAAATTGCTCGTTTTGCAGCTCTTGTTAACCTAGAAATGGAAAATATTGGTGCCAGGCGGCTTCATACTATTTTAGAGAGAGTTTTAGATGAGATTTCTTTTACGGCATCAGAAAAAACAGGAGAAAAATTCAACATCGATGCTACTTATGTAAAAAAACAACTTGAAAATATCGTCAAAGACCAGGATTTAAGTCGTTATATTTTGTGAGGAAACTATGGAAAATCTAATTAACAAAGCCAAAGTTTTAATGGAAGCCCTTCCTTACCTGCAAAAGTTTAAGGGAAAACGCTTTATTTTCAAATATGGCGGGCATGCCATGGAAGATGAGGAATTAAAAAAAGGGTTTTGCTTAGACATCATTCTTTTAAAACTTATTGGAATCCATCCCATTATTGTTCATGGAGGCGGCCCACAAATCGAAAAAGTTTTATCTCAAATGGGAATAGAAGCCAAATTTCACAATGGCCTTCGAATCACTGATTCTAACACCATGGATGTGGTGGAAATGGTTTTAGTTGGAAAAGTAAATAAAGAAATCGTTGGATCAATCAACCATTTTGGTGGCAGAGCCATTGGACTTTCAGGAAAAGATGGAAACTTAATCCTAGCAAATAAAATGGATCCTCAGCAGGTAAAAAAGACCAAACGCACTTCAGAAATTATTGATTTAGGTTTAGTAGGAGATGTTGCCAAAATTAATCCCCAAATACTCACCATTCTAGAAGATAGTTGGTTTATCCCTGTTATTGCACCTGTGGGTGTATCAGATGCCGGCATTTCATTAAATATCAATGCTGATAATGTAGCAGCAGCTGTAGCAGTTGCTCTTAACGCCGAAAAGCTTTTACTCATGACAGATGTGGATGGAGTAAAAAATCAAAAAGAAAATCTAATTCCTAAACTCAACATAAAAGAAACCAAGGATCTTATTACCAAGGGCATAGCAACGGGTGGCATGATTCCCAAATTAAACTGTGCTCTTGATGCCTTAAGTCAAGGAGTGAAAACAGTTCATATTTTTAATGGAACAATGCAACACGCCATTCTTTTAGAAATTTTTACAGATCAAGGTGTAGGAACCTTAATTGAACCCTGATGAATACAAAAGAAATTATTCAAAAAACTGATGAGTGTGTTCTTGGTACCTATACCAGGCTTCCCTTAGCTATTAAGAAGGGAGAGGGAGTTTTTGTTTATTCTCCAGAAGGTAAAAAATATTTGGATTTTTTTGCAGGCCTAGCTGTTGATAATCTTGGACATGGGCACTCCCGTATTTTAAAGGCCTTAAATGAGCAAGCTCAAAAACTAATCCATGTTTCTAACTTGATGTACACTGAAGAACAGGCAAACCTGGCTGAAAAATTGGTTTCTCTGTCTGGACTTTCCAAAGTTTTTCTTTGTAATTCAGGTACTGAAAGCCTTGAAGCTGCTCTTAAATTAGCACGATATTCTTCTATCAAAGCAAAAGGATCAAATGCTTATGAAATTATTGCCTGTGAAGATTCTTTTCATGGAAGAAGTTTAGGCGCACTTTCTGCAACGATGCAGGAAAAATATCAAACCGGGTTTGGTCCCTTGGTTCCAGGTTTTGTCAAAGCACCCTATAATGATTGTCCAGCCCTGGAAACATTGGTTACAAAAAATACAGCAGCCATTCTTTTAGAGCCCATCCAAGGAGAGGGCGGGGTGCGTATTCCTCATCCAGATTATTTAACACAAGTGAGAAAGCTTTGTGACGATAAAAAAATCTATTTCATTTTAGATGAAGTGCAAACAGGCATAGGAAGAACTGGTTCTCTTTTTGCTTATGAAAAAAACTATGAAAAAAACGCTATGAAGCCTGATATTCTTTGTTTGGCCAAAGGTCTGGGCTCTGGTTTTCCAATAGGTGCAACCTTAGTTAATAAAAATATTGCTGACTCCATTACTCCAGGTACTCATGCTTCAACTTTTGGTGGAAATGCTTTGGCATCACGCATTGCTTTAGAAACCCTCAATATCATTTCTCAAAAAAGTTTTCTTTTAGATGTAGAAAAAAAAGGTCTCTATTTTTTAGAGGGGCTTAAAAAAATCCAAAAAAAGAAACCGCTTCTTAAAGAAATAAGGGGTATGGGCTTGATGGTAGCTATAGAGTTAAACGAAGCAAGAGGTAAAGAAATTGTACAAAAATGTTTAGAGAAAGGGCTTATTATCAATACAATTCAAAATAAAATACTTCGTTTTGTTCCACCTCTGATTGTTGAAACTACTCATATAGATGAAGCGTTAGATATTTTAAACCAAGTTTTATAAATAAAATGAAAAAAGATTTTCTACATATTAATAATTTTTCTGTTACCGAGCTTAAACTCCTTATTAAAAGGGCTTTAACTTTAAAAAAAACAAAAAAGCCACCTGCGGTTTTAAAGGGAAAAGTATTGGGAATGATTTTTGCCAAAGAATCTACCCGAACCAGGATTTCTTTTGAAGTGGCCATGCTCAAATTAGGGGGACACGCCATTTATTTGGGGCAACAATCAACTCAAATTTCACGTGGTGAAAGTTATGCAGATACAGGCAGGGTTTTATCGCGTTATTTAGATGCTTTAGTGGTAAGAACTTATGAGCAAAGAGACATCGAAGAATTAGCCAAATATTCTACAATTCCCATTATTAACGGGCTGACCGACCTCCACCATCCCTGTCAGGTTTTAACTGATTTAGTGACCCTGGTAGAAGCTGATAAAAAACTTGAAAATACAAAAATTTGTTACATTGGAGATGGTAATAACATGACGAACTCATGGATAGAGGCTGCCTTAACCTTAGGATTAACACTTAACATTGCTTGTCCTAAGGGCTATGAACCTGATTCTTTATTATTAGAAAAAATAAAAAAGCATTCTCATATTTTATTCACCCATGACCCAGAAGAAGCTATTAAGAACGCAGATGTGATTAACACAGATACATGGTTTTCAATGGGCCAAGAAATAAGTGAAACTAAAAAAGAAAGTTTTAAACCTTTTCAAATCAATACTTGTCTTTTAAAACAAGCTCATCCTCAGGCCATTGTTTTGCATTGTTTGCCTGCTCATCGAGGTGAGGAAATAACAGATGAAGTCATCGATGGTCCTCAATCGATGGTATTTGAACAAGCAGCTAACCGCCTTTATACACAAATGGCTTTATTAGAATACTTAGTTGGGAAAAAAAGGAGAATGAAGTGAGAAAAAAAATTAAAAAGGTTGTTCTGGCTTATTCGGGAGGTTTGGATACTTCAGTTATTTTAAAATGGCTTATAAAAGAATATCAATGCGAAGTTATTTGTTTTGCAGCCGATTTAGGTCAAGCCGAAGAATTAGATGGCTTGGAAGAAAAAGCCAAAAAAACCGGGGCTTCAAAAATTTATATTGATGATCTGCGTGAGGAGTTTGTTCGTGATTTTGTTTTTCCCATGCTTCGTGCCAATGCTGTTTATGAGGGGTCTTATCTTTTAGGTACCTCCATTGCCAGGCCACTCATTGCTAAAAGACAAATTGAAATTGCAAAACAAGAAGGGGCTGATGCTGTAGCCCATGGAGCCACAGGGAAGGGGAATGATCAGGTTCGTTTTGAATTAACTTACTACGCTCTTAATCCAAGTATTGAAGTGATTGCTCCTTGGAGAGAATGGACCCTTAATTCAAGAGAACATCTGATTCGTTATGCGGAAGAACATCATATTCCCATCACAGTTACAGCTCAAAAACCTTACAGTAGCGACCGCAATCTCTTGCACATGAGTCACGAGGGAGGAATTTTAGAAGATCCTTGGCTTCCACCACCCGAAGACATGTTTGTTCTAACGGTCTCACCTGAAAAGGCACCTGATAAACCTGAAATGATCGAAATTGAATATCAATCCGGAAATCCTGTAAAAATTGATGGTAAAAGCATGTCTCCCCATGCATTGTTGGATCATCTTAATCGCTTGGGAGGCAAGCATGGCATAGGCCGAGTTGATCTGGTTGAAAATCGTTTTGTAGGCATGAAATCCCGTGGTGTTTATGAAACGCCAGGTGGCACTATTCTCCATGTTGCGCACAGAGTCATCGAATCCTTAACCCTTGATCGAGAAGTACTTCACTTAAGAGATCAATTAATCCCTCAATATGCTGAATTAGTTTACTATGGCTTTTGGTATGCCCCTGAAAGAGAACTTCTGCAAAATTTTATGGATGAAGCCCAAAAAAATGTTTCTGGCATTGTACGTCTTAAACTTTTTAAGGGAAATGTAGTCGTACTTGGAAGAAAATCAGAGCACAGTCTTTTTAATAAAGACTTGGCAACTTTTGAAAAAGACTCAGTTTATAATCAGGCAGATGCCGGGGGATTTATTAAACTTAATGCTTTAAGACTAAGAATTAAAAACCTCAAACCATAGCAATGAATTTAAATTTTCTTTTATTTTTATTTTTTTTTCTTTTGTGGATTCCTGCCTCATTTGGAGAAAACCAAGCCCTCAGATTTAATTTTTCTGAATGTGCCAACTACGCCTTAAAAAACAATGCACAAATTCATGCATCTAGCTATGATATCAATCTTGCTAAGGGGAAATATCAAGAAGCCAATCCAAAAGGGATTCCTGTTATTAAATATGAACACAAAATTGCTCCTGTGCCTCAAGATGTGGATAATGCGGCAGGCAGCTTTTTTGATGGTGATATGAGTGTTTTTAACAGTTTTAAAATAGAGCTTGGTGCCCCCATTTATACTTTTGGAAAATTGGCAACAGCCAAAGACTTAGCTCAATTAGGCATTGATGCTAGTTGGTTTACTCTCCAAAAAACAAAGGATGACATCGTCTTGAAAATTTATCAGATTTATCAAGGCATCCTGTTAGCAGGGGAATTAAAGGGCCTTGCTCAGCAAGCCGAGGATAGCATTCAAAAAAAACTCGAACAGATTCAGCAATCTAAGGTTGTGGATCAACTGGAACTCTTAAAGTTAAAAGTAGCCCAATATGAGGTACAAAGAAAAGTAGAAGAAACCAATAAAAAGGAAAGCCTGGCCTGGGCTGCTTTAAGGGTTCAGCTTGGTTTAGAAGATGATCAAAAACTAAGTTTAAAAGATAGCTCTTTAATTCCTGTTAATTTTAAACTGGAGCCTTTAGAAATCTATCTCGCTAAATCAAGAGATTATCTGCCCCAATACAAACTTTTAGAAGCAGGAGTAAGAGCCAAAAGTAAAAAATTAACATTGGATAAAAAAGAATATCTACCTAATTTAGGTTATGGCGGTTTTTTTGATATTGGCCGGGCCCCAAATATCACGGGAGATGAAGATGATTCTTCTTTTACAAATCCTTTTAATTATACAAAAGCAGGTGGAGGGTTTCAATTAAAAGGAGAGCTTGATTTTAATAAAACTAGTGCCAAAGTAAAACAATCACAGGCTGATTTTTTAAAAACTTCGTATCAAAAATCAGCAGCCATAAGAGGGCTTGAACTCGATATTAAAAAATCTTATCTAGAGGTTATTGAGGCAAAAAATTTATCGGATCGTGCCAGGGATGAAAAAAAGGCAGCCAGACAAATGGTTTTTCTAACTAAAAGTAATTTAGATATTGGATTAGGTGAAAAAAAGGATTATCTTGATGCTCTTCAATCCTATCTTGTGTTTCAGGGCAGGGAATTTGAGTCTATTTATAATTACAATATAGCGGTCAGTGAATTAAAAACTCGCATTGGAGAATTTCATAATCCAGATGAAGAAAGGTATTGAAGATGAGTTTAAAAAAATTACAATTTTTACTTTTTATTTTTATTGTTTTTCAAACTACAAATGCTTGCACTAAAAAAGACACCTCTCTTGCGCAAATCCAGATTCCTAGTGAACAAATAAGTGAAGAAGACATCCAACTTCCTTTTGATGAGAAAAGAGCCAAATTTACACCGATGGAAGCGATTAAAGATTTGGATCAAAAACTCGAATCTTATCAAACCAGATCCACTTTAACTGCAGAAGAAACAGAACAAAATAAAAGACTTAAAAAAGAAATCATCCAGGGAACTTTTGATATCAAGGAACTATCCAGGTTAGCACTTGATACCCATTGGGATACTCTTCCAGATAAAGAAAGAAGGGAATTTACCCATCTCATGACAAGCCTTTTGGAAAGAAAAGCCATTTTTTCAAAAGAACAAGTAAAGGGAAATGACAAGCCCTATAAAATTGTTTACAAGGGTGAAAAATACCTTGATGCAGCCAAACAAAAGGCTCTTGTTTTTAATACAATTTTTGTACCCTCTGAAAAAATTGATTTGGATATCAAGTATGAGCTTATTTATACCCCAACAGGCTGGAAAATTTATGATGTGATTGTGGATGAAGCCAGCCTGGTTGAAAATTATAAATTCCAGTTTGATACCATTATCCGAAAAAATGGTTATTCTAATTTGAAAGAAAGAATGCAAAAAAAGTTAAAGGAGATGGATTGAGTGTTTTAAAAAAACGGGTTGTTTTCTTTCTGCTTGATGGAGCCAGACCAGATATTCTCAATCAAGAACTTGCACTGGGAAATCTTCCTAACATAGCACGCCACATTGTAGAACCAGGCAGTAATCAAAGCATGGTTACTGTTTTTCCTTCTACAACCGGACCAGCTTATCTCCCTTTCATTACAGGCATGCATCCAGGAACATGCAATATTCCTGGTATTCGCTGGTTTGACAAAACAAGTTATGCTCAAAGAGGCTGGTCATTTAAAAGTTTCCGAAGTTATGTTGGTCTTGAAACCTACCTCATGAATCATGACTTAAACCCCACTATTAAAACTGCTTATGATCTTTTTAATGAACCCTACAGTGTGATGAATATGATTAATAGGGGGGTTAGGAAAAAAAATAATACAACTCGTTTTTCAAGAATTTGGTACTACTATTATGCTCATTTAACAGATCATTGGTCTTTCATTGATAAGGTCACCACTCACAGTATTATTTCAATCATCAATAATAAACCAAACTTTGATTATATCTTTGCCGTGTATCCTTCGGTTGATGAATATTCTCACATTGGTAGTCCTTTTCATGCGCGTACCAGGGAAGCTTATAGAGATTTTGATAGTCAAGTGGGTGCAATTGTAAAATCCTTAAAAGATAAAGGTGTTCTTGAAGAGACTCTTTTTGTTTTAACTTCAGATCATGGACTATCAGAAACTAAAACACATTTTGATATTGGGCCTTATTTAGAGAGCAAAGGAATACGCACTTTTTTTTATACTCAAATTTTTAAAATGCGCTTTGAAGCAGCTTCGATGGTGTCGGGTAATGGCATGGCTCATCTTTATTTTAAAAATGATAAAAAATGGGAATCGGGCCGAACATCCATAGAAGATCTTTTGCAAAAAGGACTTCTTTTAGACGAATTAAGACATCGAAGGGAAATTGAATTTATTACTGGCGTGAGTCAAAATGGAAGCATTCATATCCTTAATGATAAAGGGCATGCTGCTTTCTCTATTCAAAATGACCAAGTCCATTATGAATGGCAACATCAAGATCCCTTAAGTTTAAAAATTCCTGGCAACACTCAAAGAAAGGCTCATTTTTCTCTAGATGAAAGTTATGCTCTTACCTGGGATTCACACACTCCAGATTTATTTTATCAACTCTCAAAAATTTTTGAGTCTCCCAGAAGTGGAGATTTGATTGTTTCAGCAAGATCAGGGTTTGATTTGAGAGATCGTTTTGAGCATCCTGAACACAAGTCAAGTCATGGGGCCTTATGTAGTGAACACATGAAAATCCCGTTGATCACCAACATAAAAATTACAAGAGGAACAACTTTGCGCTCTATGGATGTTTTTCCAACTCTTTTAAAAGCTGTTGGGAAACCAATCCCAGATGGTCTTGATGGAAAATCGCTGATTTAGTTACTTCGTTTCTTCAAACTCTACATCCACAACATTTTCATCTTTTTTCTTTCCTTGTTCTTCAGAAGCAGGAGGGGGTTCACCTTGTGCTGCAGAAGCATTTTTATACATGATTTCACCTATCTTAAAAGAAGCCTGTTGCAGCAGTTCAAGATTTCCTTTAATTTCATCTAAATTATCTTTTTCGATACTCTTTTTAAGAGCAGCAATGGCTTCTTCAATCTTTGTAACATCGTCGGCAGGTAGTTTTTCGCGATGTTCTTTTAAATTTTTTTCTATCTCAAAAATGCTAGTATCAGCTCTGTTTTTAGTTTCAATAATCTCTCTTTTCTTTTTATCTTCAGATTCATGCTCTTTGGCATCTTTCACCATCTTTTCAATTTCATCTTTATTGAGACCCGAGGAAGAAGTAATGGTGATTTTTTGTTCTTTATTGGTTGCTAAATCCTTGGCTTGTACATGGACAATACCATTAGCATCAATATCAAAACCAACCTCTACCTGAGGAATGCCACGGGGTGCAGGAGGGATGCCATCCAGATGAAAACGTCCTAGAGTTCGATTATCTCTAGCCATCTCGCGCTCACCTTGCAGCACATGCACTTCTACAGAAGTTTGATTATCTGCTGCCGTAGAAAAAATTTGAGATTTTTTGGTGGGAATTGTTGTATTTCGTTCAATAAGCCGTGTCATCACACCACCTAAAGTTTCAATGCCAAGGGAGAGAGGGGTTACATCCAACAAAAGCATGTCTTTTACTTCTCCAGTTAAAACTCCTCCTTGAACAGCGGCACCAGCTGCCACAACTTCATCAGGGTTAACCCCCATATGAGCTTCTTTACCAAAGAACTTTTTTACTTCTTCTCGAATACGTGGCATACGGGTTTGTCCACCCACTAAAACCACTTCAGCAATGTCACTGGCTTTTTTGCCAGCATCGGCAAGACATTTTTTAACGGGTTCAAATGATCTCAAAAGAAGATCTTCACAAAGTGACTCTAATTTGGCCCTTGTTAGTTTCATGTTTAAATGCTTAGGACCGCTAGCATCAGCAGTTAAGAAAGGCAGATTAATTTCAGTTTCCAAGGCTGAAGAAAGCTCTATTTTGGCCTTCTCAGCACCTTCTTTTAAGCGTTGAAGAACCATTTTATCTTTAGAAACATCAATTCCCTGATCTTTCTTAAATTCGTCGATTAAATATTGGATTAATCTTTGGTCGATATTATCACCACCTAAATGAGTATCTCCATTGGTAGCAATAACCTCCACTACGTTCTCACCAACCTCCAGAACAGAAATATCAAAGGTTCCTCCACCAAAGTCATAAACAGCAATGATTTCGTCTTTCTTTTTATCGAGACCATAAGCAAGAGCTGCTGCTGTTGGTTCATTCACAATACGAAACACATTAAGTCCTGCAATGGCCCCTGCATCCTTGGTTGCTTGTCTTTGAGCATCATTAAAATAAGCAGGTACTGTAATGACAGCATCAGTAACAGTTTCACCTAAATATTCTTCAGCTGCTTTTTTTAATTTCATGAGGACTTTTGCAGAAATCTCGGGCGGGGTATATTCCTTGCCAATAATATTAACACAAGCATCCCCATTAGAGCGTTTGATCACTTGATAAGGAACAATTTTAATTTCTTGATCAATTTCATCAAATTTGCGGCCCATGAACCGTTTAATCGAATAAATGGTATTTTCTGGATTGGTAATAGCCTGTCTTTTAGCAGCTTGTCCTACCAATACATCTGCATCTTTAGTATAAGCAACAACTGAGGGAGTTGTTCTGGCACCTTCTTGGTTAGTAATAATTTTAGGCTCGTGACCCTCCATAACAGCCACCACAGAATTAGTTGTGCCTAAGTCAATTCCAATTACTTTTGATTTCTTTGCTGACATAAAACTCCTTTTTATGATAATCGTTCTCGCTTATTTAAGAATAAGAATCAAAGGCGCCCCTGTCAAGTCAAGGGCTGTTTTTTATTTTAATATAATAATTTCATATAGATAAAATGAAAAAAGATTATTACGAAATTTTAGGAATAGGAAAAACTGCCAATAATACTGACATTAAAAAGGCTTATCGCCAATTGGCCATTCAATATCATCCTGATAAAAACCATGGGAATAAAGAAAGTGAAGAAAAATTTAAAGAAGCTTCAGAAGCCTATGAGATTTTATCAAATCCTGAAAAACGAGCTCTGTATGATCAATTTGGGCATGCAGGGATTCAAGGTGCTGGTTTTAGTGGTTTCCAAAATGTAGAGGATGTTTTTTCAAGTTTTGGAGACTTGTTTGAAGATTTTTTTGGATTTTCCTCTTCAAAAAATAGGCGTCAAAGAGGAAGTGATTTAGAACAAGAAACTACCATTGATTTTATTGAAGCTTGTTTTGGAGTGGAAAAAAACATTTCCGTGCAAAAAAATGTCCCCTGCGAAATTTGTGAGAGAAGAGGTTATCCCAAAGATCATCCTCCTAAAACTTGTTCTTATTGCCATGGGGCTGGGCAAGTAAGACATGCCCAAGGGTTTTTTACTATCGCTACAACTTGTCCAGAATGCAACGGACATGGAAAGATATTTACCAAAACCTGCGAAGAATGCAGGGGAAGGGGCATGGTTAAAAAAGAAAAAAAACTTTCAATCAAAATTCCTGCGGGAGTTGATGATGGATTAAGACTGGTACTGCATCATGAAGGGAATGTAGGCGAAAGGGGAGGACAAGCTGGAGATCTCTACCTTTTAATCCATGTTAAACAGCATGAAACTTTTGTACGTGATCACCATCATATTTTAAGCGAGCTGCCCATCACTGTTTTTCAAGCTATCCTAGGCACAACTTTTACTGTAGCTACCATTCATGGAGAAGAAAAAATTCACATTGCTCCTGGCACCCAATCAATGGAAACTATAATCCTTAAAGGGAAGGGAGTTATGGATATTAGAACCCATAAAACAGGAAATCATATCTTGACGATTAAAGTTTTAATACCCAAGCATCTTACTGAAAAACAAAAAGAGCTGCTTTTAGAAATCTCTAAGAGTATGGATATAGAAAACCAAACTTCATCCGAAAACGTTATAAAGAAAAAATCTAAAAAAAGGCTTTTTGGCCTTTAAGGGGGAAAAGCATGAAAGATAACTCGATACCCACAGATAGTCACCCATGGGTTCAAGGCAAAATTCAAGAAATCTTCCAAGAAGTATCCAAGGTGATTGTTGGGCAACAATACCTGGTAGAACGCCTCTTGATGGGCCTTTTAGCTGATGGGCATATTTTAATTGAGGGAGTGCCTGGTTTAGCTAAAACAACCTCCGTAAAAACCTTGGCTGAAATTATTGATGCTTCCTTTCAGAGAATTCAATTCACCCCCGATCTTTTACCCGCGGATATTTTAGGAACACAAATTTACAATCCTAAGACTCAGGATTTTTTTGTAAAAAAGGGGCCTCTTTTTCACCAAATTATTTTAGCTGACGAAATCAATCGGGCACCCGCGAAGGTGCAAAGTGCCCTTTTGGAAGCCATGCAGGAAAAACAAATTACTATTGGAGACACAACTTATCCGCTTCCAGAACCTTTTATTGTTTTGGCTACCCAAAATCCAATTGAACAAGAAGGAACCTATCCGCTTCCAGAAGCACAAGTGGATCGATTTATGTTAAAATTAAAAATTGGTTACCCTACTAAAAGTGAAGAACTGATGATTATGGAGCGTGTAACCAAAGGGATAACCGATTCAATGAAAAAAATCCTAGATCCAGAAACCATTCTTAAGATGAGAAAAATTATCAGGCAAACTTATCTCGATCCCAAAATTAATGAATACATTATTCGCATTGTTTTTGCGACACGCGAGCCCAAAGATCTTCGTCTCGATTTAGAACGTTATCTTCGTTATGGAGCTTCTCCCAGAGCTTCTATTTCACTTAATATGGTTTGCAAGGCCTATGCCTTTATTCAAGGAAGAGATTATGTAGTTCCACAAGATGTAAAAATAATGGCACTGGATGTTTTGCGACATCGCATCATTTTAACTTTTGAAGCGGAGGCTGAAGGTTTGAGTACAGATGATATTTTGAAAAAAATTCTAGATCACATTGAGGTTCCTTAATTGATACCCTTAGAACTACTTAAAAAAGTGCAAGGTTTTTATATTAAGGGGCGTTTTTTGGCCAATGACATTTTTTCCGGCCAATATGCCGCAGCTTTTAAGGGCTCTGGTATGACCTTTGAAGAATACAGGGAATACACTCCAGGAGATGAGATTCGTTTGATTGATTGGAATGTTTCAGCTCGAATGGATCGCCCTTTTGTAAAACTTTTTAGGGAAGAAAGGGAACAAACTCTGGTTTTCCTTTTAGATGTATCTAAAAGTTTTCTTTTTGGAACCCTGGCAAAATCTAAAAAAGATTTGGCCACTGAAATTGCAGCACTTTTGGCTTTTACAGCCATTAAATCAAGTGACAAAGTAGGGCTTGTTCTTTTTTCAGATCGTATTGAACGGTTTATTCCACCCAAAAAAGGGACAGCCCATGTTTGGAAGGTGATTTCCGAAATTTCAAAACATTGTCCCATTTCAGACAAAACAAATATTCAGGTAGCCTTAAAATTTTTAGGCCAGGTTATCCATAAAAGGTGTATTGCTTTTTTAATTTCTGATTTTTTAGATGAAGGCTACGAAACTGAATTAAAAATGGCTTCTTTAAGACACGAGCTCATTCCTATTGTTCTTTATGACCAAGGTGAAAGAAAACCACCCGCCAAGGTTATGATTAGGTTCCACGATCTTGAATCAAGGCAAATCCAAATGATTGATTTTAGCCATGAAGAAACTCAAAAAAAACTGACCCAGATTTTTCAAAAAAGAATGCAATCGCTTAGCGCCTGGTTTACCAGGTATGGCCTTGATTCTCTTTTTGTAGAAACCAGGCAAGACTATTTCAAGGCCTTGCTTAAGTTTTTTAAGAAAAGGGAAAAGGCAGTAAGCTATGCCAGATGAAACTACCACTCAATTAGGCATGGAAGATATCCACGATATTAGGGGGCCACTCATTCCCACTTCTCTTTTATGGTACATTTTTCCATTTTTAATTTTATTAATAATTTTAACTTCATTTTTTTTATTGCGTCGAAAGAAAAAATCTATTCTTAATTTTAAAGAAACTCTTTTAACTCCATCTGAACGTGCCTTTTTAGAACTAGAACGCCTTAAAAAACAAGAATTATTAACCAAGGGGGATCCTAAAAAATTTTATTCTTTTCTTACCGAGATTATCAAAATCTTTTTAATGCAACATTTTCATTATAATGCACCAGAAAAAACAACGCCCGAAATAAGAAATGATTTAGCTCATCATAAACCCCTAACAAATTTTTATCAAAATCTTATGAGTCTTCTAGAACGATCAGATTTAGCCAAATTTACATCTCAAATGACTGAGACTCCTCTGGCTAGAAAAGATATGGAATGGACTTATGAATTTATTAAAAACACGGGGATGGGAGAGCCTTCCCAATGAAACAAACATTTGTTTTTCAATCACCCTACTTTCTTTTTTTACTACTTTTGATTCCTCTTTTTATTTTTTGGCTTAAAAAAACCATTCCTCCTTCAATTGGTTTTTCTTCACTACAGGTTATGCCAAAAAAATCAAAAGGCTTTAAAGTTAAAATATTACCTCTTATTCCATGGATAAGAATCCTGGCCTTTTTTTTTCTTATTTTAGCTCTCGCCAGGCCATCACTTAACAATAAAACAAATGAGATTATCAGTGAAGGTATTGACATGATGATAGCCATTGATTCTTCAGGCAGTATGAAGGCCATTGATTTTAAATTAAATAATAGAGAAGTAAACCGATTAGAGGTTATCAAAGATGTGGTAAATGATTTTTTAGATAAGAGAGATTCGGATCGCATTGGATTAGTTATTTTTGGAGACGAGGCCTATACACAGTGTCCTTTAACTACGGATAAAAATACCTTAAAATCATTTTTAAGTTGGGTTCGTATTGGCATTGTGGGGGAGGGAACAGCCGTGGGTGATGCCATCGCTGTTAGTCTTAAAAGGCTTAAAGACCAAACAACAAAATCAAAAATTATTATCCTCTTAACTGATGGTAGAAGTAATGCCGGAAGCTTAAGCCCAGAATCTGCGACAGAATTGGCTGTGGGATTAGGCATTCGTATTTATACTATTGGAGTGGGATCTAATGGCCCGGTTCCTTATATTGAACAAACACCCTTTGGTCCTAAAAGAATATTTGCCAAACTTGATCTGGATGAAGATTTACTTAAATCAATCGCAGAAAAAACCGGGGGTCGTTATTTTAGAGCCAGTGACACTCATGAACTTAAAGAAGTTTATTCGGTTATTGATCAATTAGAAAAAACAGAAATTAAAACCAAAGAATATAATGATTACTTTGAACTTTATAGATGGTTTGTGATGTCTTCTATTTTATTTTTTATTGTTGAGATTATTTTAACAAATTGGGTTTGTTTTAGCATTCCTTGATATGAATTTTGAACACGCATCCAACCTGGGGCTTATTGCTTTTTTGCTTTTGCCAATAGCCTTGATTCTTTTTTCTGCTTCGAGAAAAAAAAATCATTTATTAAAAACCTGTTTTAATTTTAATAATGGCACTTCTCATTATCGCTCTGCTATGTATCAGTTAATGGGCCTTTTTTTTCTTATCCTGGCATTTTCTGGGCCCAGATGGGGTTACACAATAAGAGAGGTGAAACGTATTGGGAGTGATATTTTTATTCTTATTGACACTTCAGATTCCATGCAGGCCACCGATCAAAGCCCAAGCCGATTAGAACGTGCTAAAAGAGAAATTATTGATCTGACTCAAATGTTAAAAGGAGATCGTATTGGACTTATTCCTTTTGCGGGGAAAAGTTATGTGGCCTGTCCCTTAACCTATGATTACAATGCTTTTCAAATTTTTTTAGACACCATTGATGTGAGTCTTATTCCAATCAAGGGCACCAATCATGAAGCTGCCATTAAACTAGCTCTATCTTCCTTCGACAAAAAAACCCAACGTTTAGGATCTATTATTCTCATCACCGATGGTGAATCAACTCTGGGTGATTTATCTCATGCGAGCATGGAAGCCAAAAAGAAGGGAATTAAAATTTATATTATTGGCACAGGAACAATGGCCGGTGCTCCCATTCCCAACCCGGATGGTGGTGGTTTTAAAACAGACATGGAAGGTAATATTGTTATTTCAAAAATGAATGAAGCCGACTTGAAAAATATGGCCTTCGAGACTGGCGGAATTTATGTACGTTCAGAAACAGGGGATATCGATTTAGAAAAAATATATTATGAGGGAATTCACCAGGAGAAAAAAGAAAGTACTCTTGCCCCAGAACAAAAAAAGATTCCCAGGGAACGCTTTCAAATTCCACTTCTTTTGGCCTTTTGTTTCTATCTCTTGGATTTAAAGATGAAAAATAGGGGAATAACATGAAAGGAATTCTTTTTTTTCTTTTTTTTATTTTTCCTCTTTCTAGCATGGCACAAGAAAGAAAAGCTTATACTGCCTATGAAGAAGAAAATTATTTTCAAGCCAGTGAATATTACAAGCTTAAAGTGAACAAAAAAAATTCTCCTGAAAATCACTATAATTTAGGAGTTTCTCTCTATCAAGAAGGTTTGTATACAGAAGCAAACGATCATTTTTTAGAAGCACTTAATTCAAGAAAAAAAGAAACAAGGCAACAAGCCCTTTATAACCTGGGAAATAGTGCCTATCGAAATAATCAACTTACCCAGGCTATTGATTATTATGAAAAAGCTTTGAGCCTTAATCCTTCTGATCAATGGGCCATCGATAATTTGGAATATGTAAAAAATAAACTACAAGAAAAGGAACAAGAAAAACCTAAAAATCAGCAAGAAAAAGATCAAGAAAAACAAAAAGAAGAAGAACAAAAAAATCAACAACAGCAGCAACAACAACAAGAAGAAAAAAATGGGGAAGAAAAGAAGCAAGAAAATGAAAATCAAAAAGAGCAAAATCCAGAAAAAAAACCAGAACCACAGAGTAGTAGTGAAGCTTTAAAAACTTTTCAGAATTTAGATGATAATCCAAAAAAAGCTATACAAGATATGATTTTACGCGATAATCAAGGTTTGTCAGAAAGGATTGAAAAGGATTGGTAATGCGTAAATTATTTGGAATCACATTTCTTTTATCGTTCTTTTTAGCTCAATCTTCTTTTGCCAGTGTAGGTATACAGGCAAGTCTGGATAGAAACACGGGTACACTTGAAGATGAAATTGAGTTAACCATTACTATTTCAGGGGAACTATCAACAGCAGAACCAAACCTGCCTTCCATGCCTGCCTTTCATATTGTAGCTAGTGGATCTTCTTCTAATATTCAAATGATCAATGGCATTCTTTCAGTACAGAAAGAATATTCTTACCTTCTCATTCCTCAGGCAGAAGGGCAATTTACCATCGAACCCATTTCAATCACTATCAATGGCAAGGTTTATAAAAGTAACCCCCTCACAATTCAAATTGGACGTTCAGCTATGGTTCCACAACCAAGGGTTCCCCTTGATCCTGATCAGCAAAACCTAGGAGGAGGGAGCAATGTTAATCCTCCAACAAATCCTCCAACTTCTCCAAATCCTGACGAAACAAATGACAATAAACCCTACTGGATTGAAGTAGCCGTTAATAATCAAACCCCCTATAAAGGAGAACAAATTTTTTATACGTTTAAACTCTATACTAAAATTAATATTGAAACAGCCACTCTTACTCTTCCTGCTTTTGATGGATTTACGATTGAAGAGATTGTTCCAGAAAAAAAATACTACCAAACTATTAATAATGAACGATATGTTATTTCAGAAAAAGTCATTGCCATTTTCCCTCTTAAAAAAGGACCTGTAGAGATTGAGCCAACTAATCTTAAAGTTGAAGTATATAATACCACTGCTATGCCACGTGGTTTTTTTCAAGATCCTTTCTTTGGATTTGGAAAAACAAAAGGACGCAGCTTTAATTTAATTTCTCCAAAAATAAACCTTGTCATAAAAGATTTACCAGAACCCATCCCATCTCATTTTATAGGTTTTGTTGGTGAATTAAAATTAAAGTCACAATCCACACCATCAGAAATTGATTATGGAGATAGCGTTACTCAAACTCTAACCTTTGAAGGAATAGGAAATATCAAAGATATCATCCTCCCTAAAATAAGCCCTCCTTTAGGACTTAAAGTGTATGAAGATAAGCCCACTCAAAATATAGTAAAACTAGAATCAGGCATCAAAGGAGAAAAAATTTTTAAAAGGGCATTTGTACCAACTCAAGTGGGCAAATTTCAGATTCCTCCCTTATCTCTTAGCTATTTTGATCCTACTGCAGAAGCCTATAAAAATTTGGATATTACAGAATTACTTATTTCAGTGAAAGAAACTGAAAATACAAGGCAAGTTGCCATCAATAAAAATACAGACCTAAAAGAAATAAAACAAAACCCCCTCTTATTACATCAGGTGGTTTTAAAATCCATCATGCCTCAATCTTTTTGGTTTATTCTCCTGTTAATCTTTTTCATTCCATTACCTTTGCTTTATTTTTTTCTTAAAAAAATCAAGGAAGTTAAACCGCAAAGTTTAATTAAAAAAGAATATCGCAGAAGCTATTCTAAGCTTCTCTCTCAAATTAAAGTGGCAAAACGTATCAGTATAATGGAAAATCGTGTTGAAAAAATGATCATGGCTCTCAAAGATTTTATTGGTGCAAGAACAAAAACCCAGGCCAGATCTCTAACCCTGTCTGAGCTTATGTTCCTGTTAGAAAAAAGTGGGGCTCATAAAAAAGTTTTAAATGATTTTTCACACCTCTATATTCTTTTAGAAAAAACAAAATATAGTGGAAAATCTGGTCAAATTTCTGAAAATATAACCGACATGATCTCTAAAGTGGCAAAAGAGATTTTAAAAATAACTTGATGAAAAAGATAATACTTCAATCTGGTTTTTATTTCCTGTTTGTTTTTATTCCATCTCTTGGCATTTCCTATGAAAAAACAAATCAAGATTGGTTAGAAAAAGGCTATCAGGATTTTAATGAAGGACACTATCAAGAAGCACTTGAATCTTTCTTGAAAATAGAAAACCATGAAAATAATGCGGATCTCGACTATAACAAGGGCTTGATTTACCTTCAACTAGGAGACAGGGCTCACGCACTTTTCCACTATAAAAAAGCCTATAAGCAAAACCCCTGGAATAAGGATATCAAACAGGGCCTTGCAACCATACTAGAAACTATCCCTAATCGAAATTTGGTGTCTGAACCTTTCTATCGAATTTTAACTAAGATTTTCTTTTGGAATCAATTTTTATCATTTAAATCAACAATGATAATTTGGATAAGCTTATGGAATATTCTTTGGTTAGTATTTCTACTCCAGTTATTTTTTAAAAAAGAGACAAGCTTTCTTCGGCTTATTTTTATACTTCTTTGTCTTCACACTATTCCCTTGGGAATGAACTTATGGAGATATTTACATCCACAAGCTATTGTCATAACAGAAAATGCTCCAGTGCATCCTAACTATCTACAGGAAAATCTAGTTCTCCAAAATCTTTCTTCTGGTTCCGAAGTAACTATTTTGAGTAAAGAAATTTTTTCTGATCAACAAGTATGGTACCAGGTTTCTTTTGATAGAAATAAAAAAGGCTGGATATCGGATAATCATTTGGGGGTTTTATGAAAGGCCAAGAATCCTATTTTAGCAGTCAAAAAAAATATCGTCTCTATTATCAATATTGGGAAAAAACTAATCCTCAAGGCATTTTAGTTTTTGTTCATGGCCTCAATGAACATTCGGGACGATATCAAAATCCAATCCATTATTTTGAAAAAAAACCATACTCCCTTTATCTCTTTGACTTAAGAGGGCATGGGCGCTCAGATGGTGTTAGAAGCCATGTAGAAAAGTTTGAAGACTATATTGAAGACCTCAAATCTTTTTTGATGCTCATTAATAAAAATGCAAAACACCAAAAAATTTTTCTTATCGGGCATAGCATGGGTGGACAAATTGTTTTAGATTTTGTTAGCCAATATCCAAAAATGGTTAGTGGTTTTATTGCCTCATCTCCCAATATTCTTACTAAAGTTAAAATTAATTGGCTTAAAAAAAATCTAGGCATGTCTCTGGCTTATTTTCTTCCTAAATTAAGTCTAGGCAATGATATTAACGCTAAATGGATATCCAGAAATACAAAAGTAGTCGAAGACTACCAAAAAGATCCGATGACATCCCCAAAAATTACTTTAAAATTAGCTTCTGAAATTTTTAAGAACCAAGAAAAACTTTTAGAAAAAATTAAAGCAATAACTACTCCAGCTTTAATTCAACATGGGAGTGGTGATGAAATTTGTGATCATTTAGGAAGTGAATTGGTATTTAAAACAATTAAAAGTCCTGATAAACATCTTCAAATTTATCCAGGCCATTATCATGAACTTTTTAACGATTTAGATTATCATCTTGTTTTAAGTAATATGGATGCTTGGATTAAAAAGAGGATTTAGCCTCTTCGCTAACTGCTATCGATGCCAAACGACCCATCAAACGGCAAATTCTAACCAAACTTTCTTTTTGTTTACAATCCAAAAACAAGGTTTCATGGGGTTCATTTAATTGATGAAGGCATAAACAAGAAAAAGTCATGCCTGGTGCATTGAGGCTTTCCCATTCATTTTTTGACTCATGAATTCTAAAAAAACCACCAACATCTTTTTTGCCAACACAGTAAATAACAGGCTCCAAAGGATAACCGCTATAAAAATCCGCTGTTGGAACAGCTTCTTGAACAAGATAACTGCTTATTTCTCCAGATCTAGAAGCAAATAATTTATTTCTTTGTTTTCTATTTAATGATTTAACATCTTCGCTAGATGAAACCATAATAAGACCCATACCATAGGTTCCCGAATTACTTTTAATATAAGCACAAGGTTCTTGCTTAATTCCATAGTGCTCATATTTTTCCCTGGTTTTTAAAAGAACTTCTTCTGCAGCTTTTGCCAACATATCAAAAGAATCTTTTTCGTCGGGTTTGATTCCATTTATTGAAAGCGTCATGGGTTTCAAAAACCAAGAGTCCATTTCAATCAAAGCAGAAAAATCATCAATAAGGTGATCAAAATATGTAAAAAAATTACTTTTTTTCCGACGATGCCAACCCAAAAGCGGGCTTGGTATTATTTCTTGAGTTATGTCTTTAAAAATTTCAGGAAGTCCAAAAGAAAAATCATTATTAGAAATAATCAAATCAGGAATAAACCCATTGGCGCTTATTTGATTTTGCTCCCTAGAAAGACGATCAATCATAATTTGTTGATTTTCAACATTGGCAACAAGCTTTGAATTGGTCATAAACTGGCCCAGCATGCCAATTTGAACTTTTTTCCCGGTTTTTTCGATTAGATTTTTAATATGGATCAAATTCTTAAAATAAAATTTATTGCGTGTATGCTCTTCGGCATAAATAAGAATATTTTTTGCCTGGGGATAATACTGTTCAAAGTAAGAATGGAAGGCACTGGCAGTTTCTTTTGAAAAATTAGAGCACAGATTGTTAAATCCAGCAGGAAAAACATTGGCATCAACAACACCTATTTTATAACCCGCATGTCTGATGTCACAAGATAAATAAAAAACAGGCTTTAATCCTGCCCATTTTTGTTCAATCCAATCATTGATTGTTTTTTCTTTTTCCTTTAAAATTTGGTCCAAGGGATCAAGCATGTTTTTTTTCTTTAAAAATATTTTTATAAATGAGGGCTACCCCGGTTTTAAAACTTTGGATCTCCTCATATAAAGACTCCGGGTTTTTATATTCCATAAGAGCATAAACTTTTTGGAGAATATAACTATCTTTTCTTAATCGATGCACATGATATCCAAAAACAAGGGCAATTTTAGATTCTAAAGTCCGGTAAAAAACATAGGCTTCTCTTAACAGCTCACAAGCTTCTGGGGCTAATAAATGGGTCCCCAAAAGGCCATCTAAACCTTCAAAAGTATTTTTTACTCGTAAACGAGGCACTGTTCCAGCATGGATAAGTTGAAAATACTGCAGAATATACTCAATATCCATCAAGCCACCCCGCCCTAATTTAAAATCAAGCACATCTTTTGCTTCCTTTGCTTTTTCCTTTAAGACACGTTCTCTTAAACGATCCATCTCATAACCAATAGTTGGATCCATGCCTTGAGAGTAGATCAAGGCTTCAATATGCCCATTCATGAGTCTGGATAAGTAAGAAGGGCCAGCTATGGGAGAAGCACGAAGAAGGGCTTGTTTTTCCCACACTTCATGACTGGCACTTTGATAATCCATAAAACTTTGAAATTTTGTCACTAAAGTGCCTTGATGCCCCGAGGGCCTTAATTCACAATCAATTTCATAACATCTGCCATGAATAGTTTGCATCGAAAGAAGACTAATAAACTTTTGAGTTAATTTGGCAAAATATTCTGTATTACTAATTTGATGGCTTCCGTTTGTTTTTCCAGATTCAGAAAAGATAAAAATTAAATCCAAGTCTGATCCATAGTTGATTTCATAAGCTCCCAATTTTCCCATGCCTAAAAGGATCAAACTCGAAAGATCACTGCTTTTATCTGATTTAAAATAGAGTGGATCACCATAGATTGGCCTTAATGCATCAATGGCAACTTGGAGAGCCTCACCACAAAGCGTAATGGCTAATTTGGAAAGTTTTCTTAAAATTTCACGTCTTCTGGCTAATTTGTTTTCTTCAAGTTTCTTGATATCTTTGAGTTTGTCTTTTTGAAAGATACGCAACACTTCTATTTTGTCTTCATAATGATTTGCAGAAGAGAGAATTGTTTTAAGTTCTCGATTCCAATCTTCTTCAGATGCATCAGTAGAAGTTTTGAGTGAGGATGTATTTTCTACAAGGAGGTTACAAAAGAGGGAATGGGTGGCTTCGGTATGACGGTTAAGATCTCCCTGAAACCTTGCATAAGCCTCGTTTGGTTCTTCTGTATAACCGAGCAATCTAGCCATTTGAATACGTTGATTTTCATCATAAGATAAAAAATGGGTTTGCTGTTCATCAACCATTTGAAGAGCATGCTCCAGGCGTCTTAAAAAACAATAAGCCTCATCCAGGGTATTAAAATTTGGTTTTGAAATGAGATGATATTTAAAAAGAAGACGCAAACCTTCTCTTGTATTTGCAGTTCTTAATTCCGGTTTTCGGCCGCCAAAAACAAGAAGGAGAGATTGAACAAAAAATTCGATTTCACGAATACCTCCATATCCTAGTTTGACATGAAAACCTTGCTCATTTTTTCTCTCTAAAGTTGTTTCAATTTTTATTTTCATTTCTTCAATAGCCTTAAAATAACTGACATCTAAATATTTTCGATAAATGAAAGGCCGAATCCAATCAATAATTCCTATTCCCAATTCAGTGGAGCCAAGAAGAGGTGCGGCTTTAATCAGGGCTTGCTTCTCCCAAAGAGCAGAATGAGCTTCATGATAGTCTTCAAAAGTTTGAAAAGTACAAATAAGATTTCCTTGCCTCCCCATGGGACGCAAATCCCAATCAAGGCGGTAAAGAAAGCCATCGGGACTCACCTCATTAGAAATACGATTTAAAGTCTGAAGATGACGAATAAAAAATTCGGATAAAGTAATGTTACCTATTGATCCATCCAAATTTTTGGCAATACAAATAAGATCAACATCCGAACTATAATTAATTTCATTCCCGCCTAATTTACCCAAGGCCAAAGCAGAGTAGGGAGGTATTTTCTTTTGATCTTCCTTCAATAAAATTTGATCCAAAGTGAAAAGAATGGTTTTGGCCAGAAAAGAAAGCTCTTCTAAAATTTCATCAAAGCTTCCCAGTGAATTTAAATCACGAAGGGTAATAAGGCAGAGTTCACGATATTTGTAGAGGCGAAGAGCTTTGATATCTTCATCTATTTTTCCTTTGACCAGTTTTTTAATTTCTAATGAATAATTTTTTAATTTTTTAGGCCTTAAAAAAAAGGGTGAATCAAGAATCTCTTTTACTTCTTGGGGATGCCCACACAACCATCGTGTTAAAAAACGACTGTTCCCAAACAGTTTATAAAAATAAGGAAAATGGGGATGGGAAGAATAAGAAGAAAAACTGTGACAGGCTTTCTCAAACTGATCCCATTCTATGCGGGCTTCAAGAGGTCTGGCACTCTTTTCAAATACAGATTCCCTTTGCATTCTTACAGAGTAATTCTTTTTGAGATAATTGTAAATTCTTAGCGCTTTTTACTTGAGAGCATACCGTTTGGGAAGTCCCTGTGAGATCATTTCAATTTTTACAGATGAAACCCCTGTTTTAATCATATCGATTTGTTTTGCGGCTTGGAAGGAGAGATCAAGTACACGTTGGCCAACATAGGGCCCACGGTCATTAATACGAACAAGAACTTGTTTTTTATTTTTTTGGTTAGTCACTAGAAGCAGGGTTCCAAAAGGAAGGGTTTTATGAGCAGCGGTTAACTCGTACATATTGTAGGTTTCGCCATTGGCGGTTCTACGTCCATGGAAGGGAATCCCATACCAGGAAGCTATTGCATAAGTGGTGGGATAATTTTTATGATCTTTTTTATAGAGAACGGCATTTTTTTGAACAGAGGCACAGGAAAGTTGAGCAAGCATGATCAAAAGAGCAGCATAGAAAGCTATTTTGGGGGCGTGAATTTTCATTCTCATCCTTTCCATCATTGTCCATCATTAACCCCCTCAAAACTAACGCATTGCGTTATTCTCTAGACAAAAGCACATAGCTTGTCTAGAGATAAGTTGTTATCGGGGTTCACCAAGAAAAGGTTGTCAAAATAGTTATATTAATAATTAAGGTGACAAAACTCTCAATATACATCCCTTAATTATTTATAAGTATTTGTTATTATTGTGTTTATTAATTAAAAGAAAACGCAACCTTTTTTAAAAAAGGGCGATAAGAAAGCACTTTTTTAGGAATATAAAGTGAGGTTATTTTGGCTAATGCATTAGAACCAACAGCATTATTTCGAACAGTCATGGATCGTTATCGGCAATTAATAATAGGCCCCTTGCCAAGAGATACAGAACTAACAGCAGAACCTCAAACCATAGAAAATTGGGAGAAACTACGAACAGCCTTCTATGCTCTTGCTCACGATCCCTCTTCTAATACCAGACCTCACTTCATGGAGTTTTCACGCTGGTTTGGCACAGCAGAACATTACGAGGGAATTAAACCAGTCCAAGATCGTGGCATTCGAATTGTTACCCCCATGGAATTTCCAATCATGGTTCCTGAAGGCATTGATCCCTTGCGCTTTGGTGCTCTTTACTTGGCCTATGCCATGGTCGATGAGCCTCCTCCCATTGAAGTGGGTCTGGCCAAGTATTTTGCTGTTGATCCAGAACTACGAACCCATCAAACAGATACAATGTTGGTTGTTGAACAAGTTTTGGGAGCTATTTTAGCCTTAGATCCAGACAAAAACTACCTTGCTCTTTTTCCACTCTTGAATAATCCCATTTTAATGGAATTTTTAGAAACAGCCTTTCTGGATCTCAATGATCTGATGGTAGAACACGATTCACTTCCTAGCATTCAATACAATACAATCATTAATCGTCTCTGGCATGGACATGATAGTGAGGTAAGGGTGTATCGCGTTCATATTAACATGACTTCTTTAAACGAACTTGATCCCACCAATACTCAAGGTTCACTTTACTTAGCTGCTGTTAAAAAATGGCTCCAAATCAAGTTTGGAGAAAGTAATATCGTGCAAAACCCAGAACGAACAAGTTTTCAATTTATTGGAGTCGATCCCATACAAGTAAAAACAGCCGTTGCCAATTTTGAACTAGAAATAAAAGCCATGATGCGAAAAATGCCTGGTGCCAAGCGTGATTTAATTGCTGGATTTAAACCTCAAATTTGGGTTGCTGAGAGGTCTATCACAAAAGATAGCATTCTTTACTATGGCATAGCAACACCCGATGATCTGGAGTTATTTAGATCGATTCTTGAAAATAGTCAGCAAGACTTATTAGCACTCTATGATGCAGATACAATCACTTTTGAAACATTTCGCGTCAGATTGAGGGATGCCCCATTTTCTTTCCAAGCATTGATGATGATAGGGGAGGATGACACTCACCCTTCCCGTCTTTCTCTTTTAGAAGGTTTAATAACCAATGCTCTGGTTAATTTCAATGTAGAGCTTGCTTCTGAAACTACTTTTTTTGAGAAAAATTATCCTGGTCAAGAAAACCTGTATACCAAAAAAATGTTAGATCAACACCTTGCATCAAATCCGGATCAAGTAAGGGTATGGGAGAGTTATGTTCGAAGCCGGAGAGGCTATGTGGGTGTAGGACAGTACAATCCCGTTTTAGAAAATCCAGGATTACAAAATTCTGCTTTATTTCCTAACGCCTTTCATCATTACTTGGAACAATATGGTTTAGCACACCCAACAGAAACAGATAATCCTCAGTTAAATCGCCTCCTGAATATGCTCCCCAGGTTAAAACATGTTGCCGGGCTTGTTTCTCACACAAGACCAGGCAGCCGTGGAGCCCTCCAAAGAATGGGCGAAGCACTACACACCTTTACCTCAAGTGTAACTGACGAGAACATCCGCAGGAATTTAACTGCTCTCCAAACTGTAACAAGGGAATTAAGAGATGCCTTTAGAACTGTATATGGGCATGCTGTTACAAGCCCTCGTTATACTTGGAATATGAAACACTATAAAACTGCATCCATCAGAAGAGGAGATCAAGAATACCACGTTAATGCCAATTTATTTGTACAAGAAGTAGCTGCTGATAGGCATAGAACCCTGGCAGTGGTTGAGCTTGATTCTTTTAAGGCTTATAATGCAACACATTTAAGTAATAGCCCTGTTGATCCAGACATTAATGGCATTCAAGATAAAATTTATGAAACAGCTGCAACTCACAATCTTCCCCATCCCCAAGTTGATCCTACAGCAGGAGATCATTTTAGTTTTGCCTTTACAACGGATGCTTATGTAACTTCTCCTCAATTTGCTCAGCAAGTTCAAGAAGAAGTAAAAACTCATTTTGCTGATAAACCCTTTCAGGATTATCACAAGGTAACCATGCAACTTCATACCTTTGATATTCCTGATGCAACGCAGAGAAACTGGCTTCAAAATGAAAACAATTTGGAACACTTAAGAACAACCCTCAATCTTTCTGCACGTCCTGTTTTTGTCAATACTCACGCAAATGAAGTTGTTTTGGCATTTCCTCAAGAGCACATGGATGGCACAAGCCTTTCACAAGAACAGGTTGGAGAAGCCCTGATATCAGCAGACATCACATTAATGAGTACTCAGCTTAAAACAGAAATTCAAATTTTACGCCTGCCTATTTGGCGTCCCAGCACCACTACAGATACCGATGTAGATCCAAACGATCTTGTTTTTTCAAATACAGCTCCGGCAAGTTTTGAACCCTTTCAAAGAACTTTAACTGTAAGCATGGTGGTAGATAGCATTCGCCCACGTGCAGAATTTCGTACCGCCGGAGAATGGAGAAACCATGTTGAGGAAGTACAGCACCAACTTGACCACAGATTAGCGGGACTTAAACAAGAATCATGGCCCTTTAAAGGAGGTTTAGAGATAGCTTATAGACATGGTTTAACTGGCAGCACCAGGAGGTGTGTATTTTATGGACCAGTGCCAATACCAAGTACCAGTCCACATGTTTCTCGTCCTGTTTCTCACACAACAGACGCAAGTACAATATACACAGGTGAACAGCCACTCGATGACATACCAAAAGACATGTTGGATACCCCATGGATTGGAGAAGTAAGCGCCAATGATTTAATCACTCCATCAAGTCAGTATGAGTTTGTAAACGATCGTGATGGAACAGTACGAGCGGTAGTACCAGAAAACAATACTTTGCATTTTGGTGCCACCCTTGACCTTCTAGCAGGTGGAAGGGCCACCACAGCAGATCAAGCCCAGATTGCTGCTTTTAATAGAAATCAATGGGAATTTTACTTGGGAGCCATGAAAACATGGCGGGCCGAACTTGCACTCACACCAGACACAGAAAAAATCTTGGATCAGTTAGCCACAGGAGAAAGAACTCCCGATGAAATTTTAGATATGGATAATCCAGAAGAGGATTTTTTAGAACATGTAGCTGATAATGAACGTGATGTGATGGCGTCCCAACTGCAAGAAATTCATGACACGATGAATGATCTTGATTATCAAGCCTTGCTTGTCATTGCTAGAATTGAAATGGCACAACCTGAAGGGTTCAATCTTATCGACCTATATGAAAGGCAATACCAACCTGCTAATAATGCAGATATTCTTCCTTATAGACCCAGATTGCCTGCAAACACAGCTCAACGTACTTTAACCGTTGAAACTCTTGTTAAAGCCTAACTTGACAGCTTCCCTTCTACGAATTAAGCCTTAGGGCAGCAGGTTTCGTCATCCCTGCGAAGGCAGGGATCCATCTTTAAGATTAAGATGGATTCCCGCTTTCGCGGGAATGACAGAGGAGTATGATTGATAAATTTCTCAAAAAATTAGGAAAAAAACCAGAAACCCCTTTGGAAGAAGTTTGTGTTTTTCCTCTTCCCAACACAGTTCTTTTTCCAGGAACAGTACTTCCCCTGCACATTTTTGAAGATCGTTACAAACTGATGACCGAAGACTTAATTAATTCTAAAATTAATCTCGCCATGAGCTTTGCAACCAAGTCAAACCAGGAGGGGAATTTTAAGCCCAGTCTTATTTGTGGGGCAGGAAGCGTGGGTTTGCTTCAAGATTTTCCAGATGGAAGAAAAGACATTATTGTTCAGGGACAAAAACGACTTAAAATTGTAAAATACATTCAAACCGAACCCTACTTAAAAGCATTAGCCCAAGCCATTCCAGATGAACCTTTTAGCTCACCAAATGAAGAAAAAGCATATCATCAAAAAATTTCCAACCTGGCTAGACGTTGGGTTTTTTTAAATCCTGAATTTAATGATGAATACATTCGCTATATTGATCTTTTTTTAACTCCCCATTCCTTGGCTGACTTTATTGGTTTTTATTTTTTACCCACCACGATAGAAAAACAAAAACTTTTAGAAACCATCTCTAGAAAAGACAGAGTAAACCATGTGATGAATTTTCTTTATGAAAAAATTGCTCAACTAGAAATTGCTCATCAGAGACACTCCGTTGATTTTAAGCCCAAAATTCTTCATTAGTCATGCAAACAAGTCGGCAAATTTTTGAGAATGTACAAAAAAAAATATCTCAAAAGGAACGCATTACTTCGGACGAAGCCCTGGCCCTTTTTGATTTTAACGATCTCATCTCTCTCGGAAAATTGGCAAATCAGGTGCGAGAAACACTGCATAGCAACAAAACCTACTACATTGTTAATCGCCATATCGATTATTCCAATATCTGCGCCATCAAATGTAAATTTTGTGCCTTCGCCAGAAAAAAAGGGGAAGAAGGAAGTTTTGAATTTACCATTGATGATATTGTGAGCAGGGTTTTGCAAGGGCTTAAGGTAGGCATCACCGAAATTCACATGGTAGGAGGGTTTCATCCCACTCATTCTTTTGATTTTTATCTGGAAACTTTAAGAGCTGTAAAAAAAGTAGCTCCCAAGCTTCATATTAAGGCTTTTACAGCAGCAGAGATTCGTTATTTTTCAAAAAAATTTAGAAAAACTGAAGAAAAAGTTTTAGAGGAATTAAAAAACGCAGGACTCGATTCTCTTCCTGGAGGAGGAGCTGAAATTTTTGACCCCGAAATTAGAAAAAAAATTTGCGGCCCCAAGGGGCCGGCCCACTATTGGCTAGATACTCATAAAAGAGCCCATGCCTTGGGCTTTAAAAGCACAGCCACTATGCTTTATGGCCATATTGAAACAGCTCAAAATCGAGTCAATCACATGGAAGCAATTCGAAACCTGCAAGATGAATCAGGTGGTTTTATGTGTTTTATTCCCTTGGCCTTCAATCCCAAGGGCACTGAATTTGAAAGCAAGGGATATACTTCGGGCATTGATGATCTTAAAACCCTGGCCATTGCCCGCATTTTTTTCGATAACATCAAACACATTAAAGCTTATTGGATTATGTCGGGTGTAGAAATGGCTCAATTAGCCCAGCATTTTGGAGCCGACGATTTGCATGGAACGGTGATGGAAGAAAATATTACGCATATGGCAGGGGGTAGGGCACCAGTTATGCTTCTTGAGGCTAACCTACATCGCTTAATCCGTGAAGCCGGGCGTATTCCAATTCAACGTGATTCACTTTATAACACTGTTCGAAGTTTTAATTAAAGTTGCGGGTGACACTGGGGGGGTGTTTTAAGCGCGCAGCGATAACGGGAGCGAGCACTTAAAATACCCCCCCAGTGGCAGGACCCGCTCTATTTAATGGAAATTTCCGCCATTCCTAAAATAGCGTGACATTTTGAATGGGTTGTGAGCGTCAAGGTGAGTGACTTTTGCCTTTCTAATTCCTTTTTAAATAAATTCCAGGCATTGAAAAGTTTTTGCAAAGGAAGATAGGCAATACCATCCACAAGTTGCTCACAAGAAAAAGCTACAGAATAAACAGGAAAAGAAGCTTGGGCAGGTTTAAGATCCAAAATCATACGAGAAAAATTCCAAGTACGTTCACCTTCAATTGCAGGGCACACCTCTGGCTCATCACATTCTGGGGGACAAATCCAGGTTGCATAACTTAACGCATATACTCCTTCATGAACTTTTTTTTGAAAAGGAAAAACAATATCCTTCGAAAAGTCCAATAAAGTAGCCTTCCATAATTTTTTTTTAATTAAATTTAAAAAAAGTTGAAAAAAAACATGGGGAGCTGTGTGATCAGGAATCAAATAACTTTCTTCCCAATTTTGAGAATCAAAAAAAGAATCGGTTAAAAAATCAACATAGCTTGAATGAATAAATGCTACATCAGGTAGGGGCACAGCGCGCTGTGCCCCTCCAGTTTTCACCACGCAATGCTCATCAGAATCTACACAAAAAAACTTCGGAACAAAGGGAAAACGGCCTTCAAAAGTAGCTTTTTGCATTCTTTCTAGGTAGTTCACGGCCAATTTATGCCCCCCCAGCACAAGAATTTTTCGAGAAAGTTTTGCCATTATTTAAAATAAATATATAAAAAAATTTTATAAATCAATAGTTTAAAGTAATAAATCTTATATTCTACTTTACTATCACTTTTTTAGGGACAAATGGGGTACTTTTTGTTAAACTAACTTATTTCTTGGGGGAGGACAATCTGACTTATTCACTTTTAATGATTGAGGATCGTCTTAGTGAGTGTACTTTATTAAGCACAGCCTTGCGTAAAAATTTAAAAGAACCACTTGAAATCCTCTGGTGTCGCTCTTACGAAGAAGCCTTTGGGCCTTTATTTTCAAAAAAATGGGACCTGGTTTTGATTAACGCCCATTTAAACGGAGATGAAGGACTCCCCACCCTCAAAAAAGTAAAAAACATCACCGAAGAAAAAAATACTCCCACTGTTATGTACTACTCCGAAAAAAGTGATAGTTGGATTCTTGAAAAGGCCATCAAAGCAGGAGCCTCAGCTGTTTTAACTACTCAAGATATCATCTTGCCCGAAGGATCAGGGCTTCTTCTTTCTACCATGACAGAAAATTAATCTGGAAGCGGGCTAGCACCCATTAAATATTCATCGATACTTTTGGCACATTGACGTCCTTCTGCAATGGCCCAAACAACAAGGGAAGCACCGCGTCTTACATCCCCTGCAGCAAAAATTTGAGGGATGTTTGTTTGTTTTTTGGCATTAGTGGCCACATTTCCACGCGCATCCAGGGTAAGACCCAAATCAGTTAAAAGACCTTTCTTGTCTGGTCCCACAAAACCAAGAGCTAAAAGAACTAAATCTGCATCTAGCGTTTCTTCGCTTCCAGGAATTTCTACAAAAGAAGGACCAAGATGAACAAGATGTAATTTCTTAACCTGACCATTTTCACCACTAAATTTTTTGGTCATAATGGAATATAATCTATCTCCACCTTCATGATGGGCAGGGCTTACCCGATAAACCATGGGCCACTGCGGCCAGGGATTAGAGGACGCTCTTTCATCAGGAGGCTTGGGTAAAAGTTCAATTTGCACAACTGATTTTTCACCTTGTCTATGAACAGTGCCTAAACAATCAGCACCAGTATCTCCACCACCTAAAATAATCACATTTTTCCCCTTGGCATCAATTGGAAAACCCAAATCTTTATCCCCGGCATTTTTTTTGTTTTGCTGGGTTAAATAATCCATGGCTAAATGAATCCCATTTAATTCTCTTCCAGGAATGGCTAACTCCCTGGCATTTGTTGCTCCCATACAAAGAGCAATGGCATCAAACTCATTTGTTAATTTTTGAACAGGATAATTTGGCCCGCCAATATGAACGCTAGTTTTAAAAATAACTCCTTCTTTACTCATTTGTTTTACACGCAAATCAATGCGATATTTTTCCATCTTAAAATCAGGAATTCCATAACGCAGTAAACCTCCAATACGATCGGCCCGTTCAAAAACTGTTACATCATGGCCAACTTTTCGAAGCTGCCAGGCACAAGCCATCCCTGCAGGCCCAGATCCAACCACAGCTACTTTTTTACCTGTTAATTTTTTGGGAGGTTCGGGCTTTATCCAACCCTCTTCGAAGGCTTTTTTAATGATGTTAAATTCGATATACTTGATGCTTACTGGTTTTTCATTAATGCCTAAAACACAAGCTCCTTCACAAGGAGCGGGACAAAGAAGACCCGTAAATTCCGGAAAATTATTGGTTGCATGAAGACGAACAATGGCATCCTTCCAGCGATTTTTATAGATAAGATCATTCCATTCGGGGATAAGATTTCCTAAAGGACAGCCCTGATGGCAAAAAGGCACTCCGCAATCCATGCACCTGGCTCCTTGTTTTTGAAGAGCTTCGTTTGGAAAATCCAGATAGATTTCCTTGTAATCATGAAGGCGTTTAGGAATGTCGCGTTCGGGATAAGACTCCCGTGCATATTCCATGAAGCCCGTGGCCTTACCCATACATGGCCTCTCTTTCAGAAATTCCAAGCCTTTTCATTTTTTCATGAATGGCCACTAAAGATTTTTTATAATCAATGGGAAATACTTTTATAAAATAAGCTTTCTGAGTTTCAAAAGATTGAAGAATAGAAGCTGCGAGTTCACTTTGGGTATAATGTTTATGTAATTCAATCATGTTTTTCAAATAAATATAATCTTCATTTTCTAATTTTTCCAGGGCAACCATTTCTTGATTACAATGAATGACAAAATTTTGTTTTGGATCAAAAACATAAGCTAATCCGCCACTCATGCCCGCTGCAAAATTTCGTCCTGTTTTTCCGAGTACAATAACCCGTCCTCCCGTCATGTATTCACATCCATGATCGCCAACTCCTTCAACCACGGCACGAGCCCCACTATTACGAACACAAAAACGTTCTCCAGCAATTCCTCTAAAAAAGGCTTGGCCAGAGGTAGCGCCATAGAGGACTACATTTCCAACAAGAATATTTTCTTCGGGTTTAAAAGAAGATTTTGGAGATGGAGCCACAATCAGTTTGCCGCCAGATAAACCCTTGCCCACATAGTCGTTAGCATCCCCCTCTAGGTTTAGAGTAATGCCTTTGGGAAGAAAAGCTCCAAAACTTTGTCCTGCAGATCCATGAAAGTCGATCCACAGGGTATCATCTGGCAAGCCTTTCTCACCATAAAGACGCGTTAATTCAGATCCCAACAAAGTGCCTGTGGTGCGATTACGGTTACAAATGGCAGAAGAAAAACGAACTGGTTTTTTATTTTTAAGAGCTTCACCCGATTTTTCAATCAAGTTGTAATCGAGCACTCCTTCCAAACCATGATCTTGGGTTGTTGTGCAAAAAAGAGCATGGGGTACTTGTGGACGATAAAACATGGGAGAAAAATCGAGTCCCTTGGATTTCCAATGCGCAATCATTTCATTGAAATCAAGAAGGTCAGAACGGCCAATCATTTCATTCATAGTTCTAAAACCAAGCTCGGCCATAATATTTCTTAATTCTTCAGCTAAAAACATAAAAAAACGAATAACGTATTCGGGTTGACCAGAAAATTTTTTACGTAATTGAGGATTTTGAGTAGCCACTCCTACAGGGCAGGTATCTAAATGACAAACCCGCATCATAATGCACCCCAAGGTAACAAGCGGTGCTGTAGCAAATCCAAACTCTTCACCTCCCAAAAGAGCTGCAATGGCCACATCACGTCCTGTTTTTAATTGCCCATCCACTTCAACCACAATACGATCGCGCAAATTATTAAGCACTAAAGTTTGTTGGGTTTCAGCCAAACCTAACTCCCAAGGCACTCCTGCATGTTTAATACTGGTAAGAGGGGAAGCGCCCGTTCCTCCATCATGCCCTGCAATCACCACAACATCCGAATGGGCTTTTGAAACGCCAGCTGCAACTGTTCCTACACCCACTTCACTTACCAACTTCACACTAATTTTAGCTCTTGGATTAGAATTTTTCAGATCAAAAATAAGTTGGGCCAAGTCTTCAATAGAATAAATATCATGATGCGGGGGAGGGGAAATAAGCCCCACACCGGGTGTTGAGTAACGTACTTTGGCAATCCATGGGTAAACTTTTTTGCCTGGAAGCTGCCCGCCTTCACCAGGTTTTGCCCCTTGGGCAATTTTAATTTGAAGTTCTTTTGCTTGAACCAGGTATTCACTGGTTACTCCAAATCGGCCCGAAGCTACTTGTTTAATAGCACTATTTTTACTATCCCCATTAGGCAGTGATAAATAACGCTCTGCATCCTCTCCACCTTCACCTGTGTTAGACTTGCCTCCCATGCGATTCATGGCAATAGCCAAAGTTTCATGAGCTTCCTTACTAATGGAGCCATAAGACATAGCCCCTGTTTTAAATCGATGAACAATATCTACGGCAGGCTCTACTTCAGATAAGGAAATAGGATTTGCTTTTTTAAATTTCATGAGACCCCGAAGGGTACATAAATTCTTACTTTGATCGTTTACCAAACGGGCATATTCTGTGTAGATGGAATAATCATTGAGTTTGGTTGCATGTTGCAGCTTGGCAATGGTGTCGGGATTAAAAAGATGAAAAGCCCCATTGCGTCTCCATTGATAATTTCCACCCTCTTCTAACAAGGGAGTGCCAGCAAGTCTTTGAGGATAGGCCAAGGCAAGCCTTTTAATGGTTTCTTGAAAAACTTCTTCCAAACCAATTCCTTCAATACGACTAGCCGTATGAGTAAAATAACGATCCACTAAACTCCGATTAAGGCCGATAGCTTCAAAAATTTGCGCGCCACGATAACTCTGAATGGTAGAGATGCCCATTTTAGACATCACTTTCACCACTCCTTTTTTAACTGCCTTAATGTAATTTTCGAGAACTTCTTGATGAGTGAGCTTTAAAACTTGATCTGCAATGAGATGATCCAAAGATTCAAAAGCGAGGTAGGGATTAATGGCTCCAGCACCAAAACCAATCAGAAGACAAAAATGATGCACTTCGCGCGGTTCACCTGATTCGATCACCAAACCTACTTTGGCGCGTGTGCCATTTCGCACCAAATGATTATGGAGCCCCGCTGTTACTAGCAAACAGGGGAGCGGCGCCATGCTTTCATTGGCACCACGATCTGATAAAATTAAAATATTACAACCAGCAGCAATGGCTTGATCGGCCTTTGAAAACACTTCATCAAGAGCTTTTTGAAAACCCCTAAAACCTTTGTTTGCCTCAAAAAGCATGGCAATAGTTTGAGAACGAAAACCACAATAGGGTTTATTTTCTAGATTTTTAAGTTTAGCCAAATCGTGATTATCAATAATGGGATTATGAAGTGCAATTTGATGACAACTGTTTGGTTCTGGTAAAAATAAATTTCCCTCTGAACCAATGGTTGTTTCTACACTGGTTACCAGCTCTTCACGAAGGGCATCCAAGGGAGGATTAGTGACCTGGGCAAAAAGCTGTTTAAAATAAGCATAAAGAAGTTGCGGACGCTCTGTTAAAACAGCTAAGGGCGCATCATTTCCCATAGAACCTAAAGCTTCCCCTCCATCAGTTGCCATGGGAGTCATGAGAATGCTTAAATCTTCTTGGGTATAACCAAACAAAATTTGTCGATGCTGTAAGCTTTCTGGATCTGGTTGACCCACAGGAGCACTAGGAAGAATATCTTCTAGTTTAACTAAGTACTTGGAAAGCCAATCCCCATAAGGATGAGCCGTTGCTAATTGATGCTTAATTTCAGCATCCTCAACAATACGACCTTTTTTCAGATCAATTAAAAACATCTTTCCAGGCTCTAATCGTCCCTTGATGAGAACATCTTCGGGCTTGATATCCAAAACTCCAACTTCTGAAGCCATTATAACCCAATCATTACGTGTTACATAGTAACGGGCAGGACGAAGACCATTACGATCAAGTACAGCGCCAATGGTTTCACCATCACTAAAAGCAATAAGAGCGGGGCCATCCCAAGGTTCCATCAAACAAGAATGATAACGATAAAAATCCTTTTTTTCCGGGCTCATGGTTTGATGACCACTCCAGGCTTCTGGAATCATCATCATCACAGCATGAGGCAGGCTATAACCACCCATCACCAGCATTTCCAAAACGTTATCAAACATAGCTGAATCGGAACCCCCTTCACGAATCACAGGGAGAACTTTTTTAAGCTCATCTCCTAAAAGAGGAGAAGAAAGCATAGACTCTCTAGCCCGCATCCAGTTGATGTTTCCACGCAAGGTATTAATTTCTCCGTTATGACAAATATAGCGAAAGGGATGAGCTAATTCCCAATTGGGAAAAGTATTCGTACTAAAACGCGAATGAACTAAAGCTAAAGCCGAAACCACTTTTTTATTTTGCAAATCAAGAAAATATTGTCTCACCTGATATGAAATAAACATTCCCTTGTAGATAAAAGTTTTGGAAGAAAGAGAAGGAATATACACCAGCTTGTGGGAAGTAATCTTAAGTTTGTTAATTTCATTTTCGAAAGTTTTTCGAATAATAAAAAGTCTGCGCTCAAAAGCCCAATCTTTGGGCCCAGAAAGATTTGCACCCTTGGCACCTAACCCAATAAAAATTTGTTCGATATGGGGCATGGCGTCAATAGCCGTTTTGCCCAGCATGCCATCATGAGTTGGAACAATGCGCCAACCCAGGCAGGTTTGATTTTGATCCTTGATGATTTTTTCAAAAAGAGCTTTGACTTGTTTTCTATCTTCTGCATTTTGAGGAAGAAAAACCAATCCCGTGCCATACTCGCCTGGAGAAGGCAGCTTAAAGTTTAATTTTTGAGCCTCTTCAAAGAAAAAATCATGGGGAATCTGGATTAAAATTCCAGCTCCATCTCCTGTATTTTTTTCACATCCACAAGCACCACGGTGTTCAAGATTTTCTAAAGCCTGAAGGGACTGGGAAACAATTTCATGTGATTTTAAACCTTTGAGGTGCACAATCATCCCCACACCACAGCTATCATGCTCGTGGACTGATGAATAAAGGCCTTGTTGGTTTCGTTTTTCCATAAAAGCAAACCCCTAGAGGTAAGCCCTCCTTTATCTATAAAATCATGGATGATTTCAAGCGCTTTTTGTTGTTTCGAGAAAGGAGGACAAGAAAAAAAATGAGAAGCCCAATCCAGAATAAATCGGCTAAAACCAGGGCCCATTGTTTTAGAAAAAGGGCAATAGACGTGTTAAAAACAAGGATGGCAAAATAGAGCAATACTCCCCCTAGGGAAGGAGGGTTTTGAGAACCCCTGTCCCAAAATAAACAAATACCATTAATCAAAAAGGCTACCAAAAACCAGCCTGCAAAATTGGAAAAGGGGACATCAAAGTAAATTCCGGGATGAGGATAAAAATAAATCTCACCTAAAAACCAATAACGTCCAAGATGAGCAATGGGATCAATCACAACATCAAGAAGGGTTACAAAAAGAGCGGAAAGAAGTGTGTTCTGTAAAATAGATCCTACATTTCTTCCTGTGGGTCCACGCACAAATTCAACCAACTCAAGTCCTGCAAAACAAAGAAAAACATAAGAAAGCGAATCCCAAACAGGCACCCCATGATTTAAAAGCTCGCCTTGTAAATTCTCATACACATAGTGATATGTGCCATAGGGAAAACCATAATTAATGGAACACCATTCAGAAATCCAAGCAATCAAGTATCCTGTGATTAAAAAAATGAGGGTTTTAAGAGTGCCTCGTCGTCGAATAGATAAAAAAAGAAAAACCAGCAAAAAACAAAAAACATAAGGACGTTTGACCAATGTATAAAGAAGCATGGCTAAGAACGTTTAGAAGCTTCGCGAATCATTTGAATGAAAACACGCGAAATATCGGGATCCCATTGCCCCGAGTTTATTTCCCGTTCGAAAATATCGGCGGCCTGAATAGGCAGAATGCCTTTTCGATAAGGGCGGTTAGAAGTCATGGCATCAAAAGCATCGGTAATGGAACAAATTTTAGCTCCCAAGGCAATCTGATCGCAACTCAAGCCATCTGGATGTCCGCGCCCATCCATGCGTTCGTGATGATGACGAATAATGGGTAAAAGATTTTTAAAAGATTTTAATTTTTTGCAAATTTCAAAACCACGCTCAGGATGAGTACGAATATGGGCTAATTCTTCCTGGGTAAGTTTTGTTTCTTTATTGAGCACACTATCTTTTACTCCTACCTTGCCAATATCATGCAAAAGCGAACCTCGACGAATTTCGTCTACTTCTTCTGCAGTTAATTTAAGTTGTTTGGCAAGCATAACAGAATACTTGGATACTCGGTCGGAATGACCGCGGGTATAAACATCTTTGGCCTCTAAAGTTTCTGCCAGGGTAAAAACAATATTTTCACAAGATTCTAGGGCATCATAAAGAGATTTAACACGTAAAAGTGAACGAACACGAGTTACTAATTCCAATTTATTATAGGGTTTCATTAAGAAATCATCGGCTCCTAATTCGAGAGCCTTAATTTTATCATCCAATTCACGAAGTGCAGTAACAATGATGGTTGGAATTAAACGAGTAGCGGGATCACTTTTTAAAATTTTACAGACTTCATACCCACTCATACGAGGCATCATCAAATCGAGGAGAATAAGATCAGGTGGAAAACTACGGATTATCTCTAGAGCTTGCTCACCATCATAGGCTTTCATCACCTCGTAATGATAGGGTTTGAGCTGAACAGAGATTAATTCCACATTCGTTGGGTTATCATCCACAATAAGAATCCGGGGACGGGACAGTCCTGAAAGCTTTGGAACCTGTATTGTTTGAGAAATTTCCATTGGGTTTTAAGTATCTTATTTTATCACAAAATTTGCACTTGCAAACAAGAAAAACAAAAGTTTGGCGCTTGTACTTGGCGACATTTTAAGTTATATAAAGAGGCATGTTTCGTCTTATTAAACTTATTTTTTGGGTCTTTACAATCATCATTTTAGCTTATTTTGTTGCTGATTTAAAAATTGCAGGAAAAAATATCAAACAAAGGGTGGATGAATTTTTAGCCAGCCCTACCCACCAGAAACAAATCAAGCAGGGCATAGGAAACCTAATCCAAAAAGTAGATGGATTGCTGGAATCCAAAATAGAAAATAAAATCAAGACAACCAAACAAGAAAATACATCAATCCAGCCTTCTCCAACAGAAAATCATTTGGAACAAGACAGTACCCAAGCTCTTGAAAACATCATTAAAAAAAACCAGTAGGGGCTGGGTTTCCCGGCCTTCTAAAAAATTTTTAATCCTTTGTTTTCTTTTTTTTATTCCTCATCTCACAAGGGCAGAAAATCGTCCTTCTCTTAAAAAATTAACCCAGTTTTTTGATTTAGATAAAAATGGAGTTTTAAATACCTATGAAAATTCTCTTATAAGGACCCAGCTTCATTTTAACTGGCCTCTCGCTAATACAAAAACAAAAAAGAAGTTTGATTACAACAAAGATTATATGTTGGAACCCTATGAAGAAGCACAATATGAAAAAGAAATTTCTAAACACAAAATTCAATTTAGGGGAATTAACAAAAGATAAGAGGGAGGGGCCCCTCATGGGCCCCTAAAAACCTATGTCGGGGCGACAGGATTTGAACCTGCGACCACTCCCACCCCAAGGGAGTGCGCTACCGGGCTGCGCTACGCCCCGTATAAAAAAGAAAGGCAAAGTCTTAGCGTTTTCATGATTCAAAGGCAAGAAAACTTAAAAACACCAGTGCAATATCTCAAAGGCGTGGGACCAACCCTTTCTCTTCGTCTTGATAAAATGCAAATTAAAACAGTGGCTGATCTTCTTTGGCATATTCCTCATCGCTATACCGATCGAAGAAACATTCAACCCATCCAAAAAATTATCCCTGGAGTTTTTCAAACCATTATTGGTTCTGTTGTTGGCGGCGCTCCAAAAAGATTAGGAGCACGAAAAAAAATTTACGAAATTTTAATTAAAGATGAAACAGGTCTTGCACTTTTGATATTCTTTCACTTCAAAGAAGATTATCTTCAAAAGAAGTATCCAGTAGGAAAAAAACTACTGGTTCATGGCCTTTGTCAAACTTTTCGTTCCCAGTTTCAATTTGTTCATCCTGATATTGAAGAACTAGATGAAGAAGGGAAACATCTCTCTCATCCCATCTTGCCTGTTTATCCCTTAACTGAAGGTCTTCATCAAAAAACCATGCGTAAAATTATTGGAAATGCACTAGAAAAATTTTTACCCTTTCTTGAAGAAACTCCTCTGGCTGTTCATAAAACCATGCAGGTTAAACTTTCATTAAAAGAAGCCTTGTATGCTCTTCACCATCCTCCTGAAAATGCTTCTATAGAAGAACTAAATGAACACGAAACCATCTGGCATCAAAGGATGGCTTATGACGAACTTTTTTATCTTCAACTGGGCTTGCAAATGCGGAAGAGTATCCTGAAAGAAAACGCCAATCCCCTGATGCAATCTTCCCCAATTTATGAAAAAGCCCTGCACCTCCTTCCTTTTAAACTCACACGCTCCCAAGAAGTGGCCCTTGGTGAAATTATCCAGGACCTTCAAAAAAATATCCCCATGAATCGTCTGTTAGAAGGAGATGTGGGAAGTGGAAAAACAATTGTTTCTTTTTTAGCTAGCTTCTGGGCTATGGGAAACGGGGTTCAGGTAGCACTCATGGCTCCAACTGAAATTTTAGCAGCTCAACATTTGAGTAATTTTCAAAAATATTTTGGGGATAAAATCTGTGTTTCCTTTTTAAGTTCTGGCACTTCTAAAAAAGAAAGAGAGATTCTTCTCTCTGAACTTAAAACTGGAAAAATTCAATTATTGATTGGTACCCATGCCTTAATCCAAGAGGGTGTTGATTTTCAAAATTTAGGGCTCATCATCATCGATGAACAACATCGCTTTGGTGTTCGCGCCCGGGGGGAATTAAAAAACAAGGGTCCTTCTCCCCATGTTCTGGTTATGTCTGCCACCCCCATTCCCAGAACTTTAGCCATGAGTATTTATGCTGATTTAAACCTTTCCATTTTGGACGAAAAACCTCCCGGCAGACAACCCATTCATACACAAATTATCTCACCCAAAGATAAAAAATCCATCCTTCCCCTTATTCAAAAAGAATTAGCCCAAGGCAGACAAATGTATGTGGTGTGCCCCTTAATAGAAGAAAGCGAAAAAATAGATTTAAAAGACGCAACAAAAACAGCAGAAAAATTAACACGCTTTTTTTCTCATTACATCGTTGGACTCATGCATGGACGATTGGATGCTGCCCAAAAAGAAATTATCATGAATCAATTTAAAAAAAATGAGATTCAAATTCTGGTTTCCACTACCGTTATTGAAGTGGGGGTAGATGTTCCCAACGTAAGTCTGATGATTATTGAGCATGCCGAACGTTTTGGGCTTTCCCAATTGCACCAATTACGGGGACGTATTGGACGAGGCCGCTTTGCTTCTTATTGTTTTTTAATGCGCGATCATAGAGGATTAGAAACAACAGAAAGAAGATTAAAAATCATGGAGCAAACAGAAAATGGATTTAAAATAGCCGAAGAAGATCTTTTACTTCGTGGGCCTGGTGATTTTTTAGGCACAAGGCAATCGGGTCTTCCAGTATTTAAAATTGCAAATCTTTTGAGGCATCAAAACTTAATTACATTAGCTCAAAAAAGAGTTGCTGAAATTGTTACAGAAGATAACGAACTTAAAAAGATAGAACATCAAATTTTAAAAAATATCCTCTGGGAACGCTGGAAAGAAAAACTAGATTTGGGACAAATTTCATAATCAAATAAAAAAATGATTCGCAAACCCTCCTGGATCAAAAAATCAATTCCCCTTTCAGGCATTGCATCTATGCAAAACAAGCTTAAGGAGGACCAGCTTCATTCTGTTTGTGAAGAGGCCAAATGCCCTAATCTGCCCGAATGTTTTTCTAAGGGGATTGCTACAGTAATGATTATGGGTGATATCTGTACCCGTTCTTGTAAATTTTGTTCCGTAAAAACAGGCAAGCCTTTTGCCTTAGACCCCCACGAACCAGAGCACGTGGCTAACTGGGCAAAAAATTTAAAACTAAAACATTTAGTTATTACCTCGGTAGATCGGGATGATTTAGCTGATCTTGGGGCTACTCATTTTGCATCAACTATCAACTATGTTAAAAAAGCTTGCCCCCAAACTATCATTGAAGTTTTAACTCCGGATTTTCAGGGACGCGAACTGCTCATTAATCAAATCTGCAAAGCAAATCCAATTATTTTCAATCATAATTTGGAAACAGTAAAAAGATTAACGCCTCATGTTCGATCGGCTGCCAAGTACGATCAATCTTTAAAAGTAATTCGTCACGTTAAAAAAAATTATCCTTCCATCATTACTAAATCGGGGCTTATGTTGGGCCTTGGCGAAACAGAATCCGAAATTTTAGAAGCCATGTACGATTTAAAATTACAAGGCTGTGATCTTTTAACTTTAGGGCAATACCTTCAGCCTACTGCAAATCATTTTCCTGTTATGAGTTACGTGCATCCCCATAAGTTTGAAGAATATAAATTAAAGGGAATACAAATGGGGTTTCAATCTGTTTTTTCTGGTCCTTTTGTTAGATCTTCTTACCTAGCTGAGGAGCTCTATCAAAAAATTCAACCCACCCTACAAGCCTCGGTATTCTTTGACAAAATATCCCATCCCAGTTAAACTTTATTATTCTTATGACTCAAAATTCCTCTCAAATTACTTTTCCACGCATGAGCCGACTTCCACCCTATATTTTGGGGCAGGTAACAGGGCAAATGACTAATCAAAGAAAAAAGGGAGAAGATATAATTAACTTAGGCATGGGGAATCCCGATCTTCCAACTCCACCTCATATTGTAAACAAATTAATTGAAGCGGCACAAAAACCAAAAAATCATCGTTATTCGGTATCTCGTGGTATTCCCAAACTGCGTCAGGCCATTACTGCCTGGTACAAAAAAAACTATAATGTAGAGCTAGACTGGGATTATGAAGCCATTGCTACCATGGGGGCCAAAGAAGGTTTTTCCCATCTTATTTTAGCAATGACTGAGCCAGGAGATATTGTCTTAGTTCCCAATCCTAGTTATCCCATTCATATTTATGCTGCAGTTTTAGCAGGAGCCGACATCAGGGGAATTCGCATGGATTGTTTCGAAGATTTTTTTAAAAATCTGGAAAACTCCGTTAAAACAGTGTTACCAAAACCAAAATTTCTTGTTCTTTCATTTCCTTCTAATCCCACCACTCATGTTGTGAATTTAAGTTTTTTTGAAAAAGTAGTGGCCTTTGCCAAAGAAAATAATTTGATGATTATCCACGATTTAGCTTATGCTGATTTAGTTTTTGATGGATATAAGGCGCCCAGTATTTTGCAGGTAAAAGGAGCCACCGATGTAGCGGTTGAAGTTTATTCACTTTCTAAAGGGTATTCCATGCCAGGTTGGCGTGTGGCATTTGTGTGTGGAAATCGCAACATGATTGCTGCGCTCACTCGAATTAAAAGTTATTTGGACTATGGCATGTTTCAGCCCATTCAAATTGCAGCTACTGTGGCTTTAAACGGTCCACAAGAATGTATAAAAGAAATTTGTGAAACTTATCGTAAACGTCGAAACACCTTATGTGATGGTTTAACTAAAGTAGGGTGGGCTATAGAAAAACCTAAGGCCACCATGTTTGTTTGGGCTAAAATCCCTGATAAATATGCCTCGCTTGGATCATTAGAATTTAGCAAACTTCTTTTAGCCAAAGCTAAAGTATGTGTTTCGCCTGGTATTGGTTTTGGAGAATACGGTGAAGGTTTTGTTCGTTTTGCCTTGGTAGAAAATGAAAAAAGAATTAAACAAGCCATCAGAGGCATTAAGGAGTTGCTTGCTTAAATGACACGCATACCAAAAATTAATGTGGGGTTATTTGGTTTAGGAACAGTGGGGGGAAGTGTATTTCAAATCCTTAAAGATCACGAACATTTTATTGCAGAAAAAATTGGCTATCCCATTCAAATTACCAAAATTTGTGAACTTGATCCCAAAAAAAAACAACAATACGAATTGGCGTCCAGTATTCTTACCAATAAAATCAGTGATATTTTAGACGACCCTGAAATTTCAATTGTTGTAGAACTCATTGGAGATAAACCCATTGCTAAAGAAATTATGCTCAAAGCTCTTTCATTAGGGAAACATGTGGTTACAGCTAATAAAGCAATTTTAGCTCATCATGGTTTAGAGCTTTATTCTGAAGCTTTTAAACATGAAGTTGATATTTATTTTGAAGCGGCAGTGGCTGGTTCTATTCCCATTTTACGAACTTTAAGAGAGGGTTTTGTATCAGATAAAATTATTTCAGTTCAGGGAATCATCAATGGAACTTCCAATTACATTCTAACCAAGATGGCAAAAGAAAAAGCCGATTTTAAAGTTGCCTTGGCCGATGCACAAAAAAATGGTTATGCCGAAGCCGATCCCACCTCTGATATTGAGGGAATTGATGCCGCCTGTAAGCTTTCTATCCTGGCTACCATGGCCTATGGAGTTTTTATTCCTTACGATAAAATTTATCGCCAGGGCATTTCTGAAATCACCCCCTTTGATATCGAAATGGCTCAAAAATTTGGATTTTCTTTAAAACTTTTGGCTATCTCACGAAAAACAAATCAAGAAATTGATGTGAGAGTTCATCCTACAATGATTCCTGCCACTCATCTTCTAGCTCATGTTTATGGAGTGTTAAATGCTGTGATGATAGAAGGAGAGTACATGGGCCCATCAGTGATGATGGGAAAAGGAGCAGGAGGAAAGCCAACAGCAACAGCGGTGGCATCTGATATCATCGAAATTGCTCGTAATATTTCAAGACAAGTTAGAGGTATTCCTCCTTTAGGTTTTAAAGCTGAAAATATACAGAAAGCTAAAATTAAACCCATAGAAGAAATAGAAAGCGAATATTACCTTCGCTTTACTGCAGTTGATAAACCAGGTGTATTTGCTAAAATTGCTCATGTATTGGGGCACCATGAAATTAGTATTGCTTCGGTTCATCAAGAAGGAAGAGAAGAAGGCCACGAAGTGCCTATTATGGTTTTAACTCATAGAGCTAAAGAAAAAAATGTGATTTGTGCTCTCAAAGAAATCGACAAACTCCCCACGGTAGCGCAGAAAACCCTGCTTATCCGAATTGAACGGTCATGAATTATAGAGGCGTTATCCATCGCTATCACAAATATCTGCCTGTTAAAACAGAGAGTATCATCACGCTGCATGAAGGCAATACTCCTCTCATTTCCGCAGAACGGCTTCGCAAGGCTATTGGACTCACAGCTCGTCTTTATTTAAAATTTGAGGGAATGAATCCAACAGGTTCGTTTAAAGATCGAGGCATGACCTATGCCGTTTCTAAGGCTCATGAAGATTCTGCCAAGGCCATTATTTGTGCTTCCACAGGTAATACTTCAGCTTCGGCTTCAGCTTATTCAGCCAAAGCCAATATTCGATGTGTGGTTTTAATCCCAGAGGGGAAAATTGCTTATGGCAAGTTGTCCCAAGCTATGGTGCATGGTTCTACTGTTATCCAAATAAAGGGTAATTTTGACGAAGCTCTTAAAATGGTGATTCAACTGGGGCAACATTTTCCCATTCATATTGTTAATTCTGTTAATCCCTATCGTCTTCATGGACAAAAAACAGCGGCTTTTGAAATTTGTGAAACCCTGGGTGATGCTCCTGATTTTCATAGTCTCCCTGTAGGAAATGCGGGCAATATTTCAGCCTATTGGATGGGTTACAAGGAATGGAGGCAAGAGGGGCATACAAGCAAAACACCATGTATGTTAGGTTTTCAGGCAGCCAAAGCTGCTCCCTTGGTTTTAGGAAAGCCAATCAAATCCCCCGAAACTATTGCCAGTGCGATTCGTATTGGAAATCCAGCTTCGTGGACTTCTGCTATTCGGGCCAAAGAAGAATCCAATGGGACAATTGACAAAATAACGGATGCCGAGATAGTAAAGGCTTATAAAATGGTAAGTACACTTGAGGGGATTTTTTGTGAGCCCGCATCAGCTATTTCGATTGCTGGTATCATTAAATTTAATAAAAAAAATCCATTCAAGAAAAACCAAATTCTAGTTTGCACTTTAACAGGTCATGGTTTAAAGGATCCAGATGTGGCTATTAAAAATTCTCCAAAACCATTCACTTGTAAAAATAAATTGGACGATTTAGTAAAAATTTTAAAATTGTAAAAAATATGGATCGAAATTTGGCCTTAGAAACAGTGCGTGCAACAGAAGCAGCTGCTATTTCTTCTTCCCGTCTCATGGGCATGGGAGATAACAATGCGGCCGATCAAGCAGCTGTAGATGCCATGAGAAAGGCTCTTAATTCCATTGCTATTGATGGAATTGTTGTGATTGGTGAAGGGGAAAGAGACGAAGCCCCCATGCTTTATATTGGCGAAAAGGTGGGAACAGGGAAGGGCCCCAAAATTGACATCGCCCTGGATCCTTTGGAAGGAACCAACCTGTGCGCCACAGGCGGACCAAATGCTCTTTCTGTTATTGCCATTGCAGAAGAAGGCCACTTTCTTCATGCACCAGACACCTACATGGAAAAAATTGCGGTTGGCCCTGAGGCAGTGGGAACTATCGATCTTGAGTTAAGCCCTACTGAAAATCTAAAAAATATTGCTAAAAAGAAAGGTGGGACCATTCCAGATTTAACAGTGATTATTCTTGATCGCCCCAGACATCAGGATTTGATTAAAGAAGTAAGAGCAACAGGAGCCAGAATCAAATTAATTGGAGATGGAGATGTATCTGCTGCCATTGCTACTTGTTTTTCTGGAAGTGGCATTGATGTTTTAATGGGCACAGGAGGAGCTCCTGAAGGAGTCATTGCAGCGGCTGCCCTGCGTTGTGTAGGTGGAGATATGCAAGGAAGGCTTAAGTTTAGAAATAATGAAGAACGTGAAAGAGCCCGCCGCATGGGAATTACCAATGAAAACAAAATTTATGGCATTGATGATCTGGCAAGTGGAGATGTTATGTTTGCAGCCACTGGAGTTACCAATGGAGATTTCTTACGGGGAGTAAACTTTAAGGGTGGTATTATTACTACTCATTCTGTGGTTATGAGATCCCGTTCGGGAACCATTCGATTTGTTAAATCCAGCCATCGCCCAGATAAAAAACCAATTTATTAATTACTTTTTAATTGAGGAACCCATGGCAGAAGTAAGTCAGGTTATTGAAATCAAGGCAACACCCGCAGAATGTTACGAGGTAATCACTGATTTTAAAAATTATCCTGAATTTTTAAAAGAATCCAAAGAAGCTGTTATCGAAAAAAAATCAGGAAATACTTGGATTGTTCGTTTTACTACCGAGGTGATTAAAAAATTTTCCTATACCCTTAAAATGACAGGAAAAGCTCCAAAAACTCTTGATTGGGAACTAGTAAAAGGGGACATGATGAAATCAAATAATGGAAGCTGGACATTAGAAGCTTTGGATAAAAATTTAACAAAAGCTACTTACACCATTGATATTAAACTTGGCCTTTTTGTTCCAGGGCCCATTTCAAAAATCATTGTTGGAAGTAATCTTCCAGCTATGATGTCAGCCTTTAAAAAAAGGATTGAGGGTAAAAAAGGGAAAAACTAGATGAGCAACCAAAATGAAACCAAAATTGAAGGCTTGGGAGATTTAGCTAAAAAAATTATTCTTACAAGTCTGGGAAGCGCATCACTTGCCAAGGGTCTTATCAAAGAAACCTCTATACCTAAAGAGATACTTTCAAACTTATTAGGTAAAGCTGAGAAAACAAAGGATGATTTAGTTGAAATGTTAGCGAGGGAGGTTTCTAAATTTCTTGGGAAAGTCAATGTTTCTGAAGAAGTTATTAAAGCCTTAAAGGGTTTGGTGATTAATTTAAGTGCCAGTATCGATTTTGATGAAAAAAAAGGTGGAAGGCCAAAAACCACCATTAAAAAAAGCCATGTATCTAAGAAATAGCTCTCCGATATTTTGCCAAGGCTAAAAGTGGAAAATAATGGCGATATCCATGATATCGAATGTAGAAGTGTCCTGGAAAACCCGTACCCGTATGATGATTTTCTTCCCAAGTGCCATCTGGTTTCTGAGTTTGCATTAAAAAATCAGCTGATCTTTTAGCTTCAATACTTTTTTCTAAACCCGCCCCAATTAAACCCATTAATCCCCACGCTGTTTGAGAAGGGATGGATTGAGGAAGAGATACAAATTTTTCTAGGTCATAGGATTGACAAGACTCTCCAAAACCCCCATCGGCTCTTTGAACAGAGCAAAACCAATTGGCTGCTTTTTTAACAAGGGAAACGTCTTTTGGATAGTGGGCTCTCCTTAATCCTTGCAAAACACACCAGGTGCCATAGAGGTAATTAACTCCCCAACGACCTTCCCAGGCTCCATCTTTTTCTTGTGTCTTTTCCAGGAAGCGAATGGCGCGGGCCAGGGGCTTAAAGTTTTTTTTGTAACCCAAAATAGAAAGCAACTCTACCATTCGACCTGTAATATCAGGAGTAGGGGGATCCAAGCAGGCTTTATGATCAGCAAAAGGAATGTGGTTTAATAACTCCCGATTATTATCAACATCAAAGGCAGCCCATCCTCCGTTAGAGCACTGCATGCCCAAAAGCCAATCAAGACCCAGGTTAATGGCTTCCTTGTATTTTTTATGATGAGGCTCCAAGTGATGAAGAAAGCAAAGCACCTGCAGGGTATCATCAATATCGGGAAAATATTCATTTTCAAATTCAAAGGACCAACCACCTGGTTTTGATTTTTTATTTTTAATCGACCAATCCCCATAAGTTTTTGTAATTTGTTTTTTAACTAACCATTCGGCAGCCAGATGAAGTTTTGGATGAGAAATTTCAACCTCGGCCTCCAGAAGAGCGGCTCCAGCCCAAGGGGTATCCCATACAGGAGAAATACAACACTGTTGATAAAGGCTTTGATCCCCTTCTGATTTTTCTGGAAGGGGGGGGAGAGTTTTCTTGGCTACTACCATTTGAAAACTTTGAAGGGCCACAAGGGCCTTTTGAATGATGCGATCAGAAAGAGGATAACCCAGGGCAGATAAAGCAAGAGCCCCATAGGCTAGAGCCGGATAGATATCCTCTGTTTTTTCGATATGTTCTCTAATCCAGTTTTCGGCTTTACTCATAGCCAACCCAGCCAAGTTTTCGGGTTGGTATTTTTCAACTTTTTTTAACAACCAATCACCCCAAATCATCCCATGTTCGTAAGAAAAAAATCCCCTCGAAGTTTTAAAAGACCAATCGATATCTTCCGATTTTTTTTCATAATAAAGTTCATCCAGGTAATCTTGCGGGAGCGGACTTGTTTTTTTCTGATGTAAAATAACAATCAAAGGAACAATGCAACTTCTGGCCCAACTAGAAAATTCGTAAATATTGATGGGAGATAAAGAAGGAAGAAAAAGAAGCCAGGGAGGAAGTGTGGGACAAGCCTTCCAAGGAATAAGTTCAAAAAGAGCTAAATGGATGCGGGTAAAGGCACGGCACTGGGAAATGCCCCCATGGCTTAAAATAAACTCTCTGGCCTTTACCATGGGCAGATCATTCATGGATTGCCCCAACATTTTAAGGGCTAAATAACACTCGATAGTTGTGCTTAAATCCCCAGGGCCATCAAAATAAAGTGCCCAAGAACCATCTCGATGTTGCTCGGATAAAATGCGGTTTTTAACCAAGGGGTTTTGGATGAAGTGAAGTCCCAGGTAATGGCTTAAAAAAATCCATTCAGCAGAGATAGACTCGTTAGCTTCTAAGGTATACCACCAATAGCCAGATTTCGATTGATGAGAGAAAAGACAATCGATACCCTTATCAATAACTTCTGTAAGATAGGAGCTTTCTTGTTCTAGTTTTTTAAGACTGAGTTTCGATTCCATATCTGATAAAAAAATAAATAATTGGGAAGGGAGGTTAGCTTATTAGAATAAAAATCGAAACCTCTTTTTACTCGAATCGTAGGGGCGCTGAGCCGCGCCTTCTTATAAAAGTTAACATAATATCCATTATACGACATAATAATTATTTGCTCCTCTGCTCGGAATGTTAGATACTCCATCATGGCATCTAAAAAACCACTTCAAGATAACTCATCTACCTCACCGGGCACCGTGGTGATTACTGGCACCTCAAGTTTTAAAGGTTCACGCCTTTTGAGGGAACTAGAAAATAACCCCCGTATTAAAAACCTTGTTGCCATTGATAAGCACAAACCTCAATTTTCCCTTAAGAAGGCTCGTTTTTATCGCTTGGATTTAACCGAAACTACAGCCGATGCCCAATTAACTGAAATTTTAAAAAAAGAAAAATGTTCTACCCTGGTTCATTGCGCCCTTCCCATTACACCCCCCAGAGATCAAGCTTATTCACACGAACTCATCTCTGTTGGAACCATGTATGTTTTAACAGCTTGTGCGGCAGCTGATGTTAAAAAAATTATTTTGCCTACAACAACCGATGTTTATGGGGCTTTTCCAACCAATCCTAATTTTTTACAAGAAAATCTCCATAAACCCAAGGGTGATCTTTTAAGTAAATTTTTAGCTGATTGTATGGATGCCGAAAATCAAGCACTCTCTTTTTCTAAAAAATATCCCGACCGCATTGTTACAATTTTGAGACCCTGTACTATTTTAGGTCCGACAGTTCAAAGTTTTAAAACCCGTCTTTTAAGACGTTTTTTCTTTACCACCATGCTAGGTTTTGATCCTCTCATTCAATTTATTCATGAAGACGACATCATGGCTGCTTTTCATTTGGCTATTTTTAAAGATTGCCCAGGTATTTTTAATATTGTTGGTGATGGAGTACTGCCTCTTTCACGCGTGCTTGCTATTAGTGGCAAGTTTCACATCCCCCTTCCTCAAATTGGTTTTAAAACCTTAGTGCAACTGTTATGGTATTTAGATATTGCTCCAGCTCCTAGCTCCCATGTTAATTTTCTTCGCTACCTTTGTATTGCAGATGGAAGTAAGGCTAAAAAAGTTATGGGATTTACTCCCCGATTTTCAACAAAAGATGCCCTGTTGAGTTTTGTAGGCGCAGAACGACTTCGTGAAATTAATTTAATTGAACTTAACGCATGAACTCTAACAATCGCCCCAATGTAGTTCCCTTAAAATTCTCATTTGATGAAAAATCACATGCAGAAAATGATCGCCAATTGTTTAAAGATTTGGCTGGTCGAATTGAAATTAGGCTTGATAAATTAGAGCGCGAACTCATGGAATCTATCCAAATGTTGGAGTCCGATATTCAAAAGGCTGTTAAATCTAAAAAACATGGTGATGAAACTTTGGTAAAGCAAGATCTGCATCAACTCAATCATATTCTAGAATCCAGGCTTCAAAAAACCTTGAAACTTTTAAGCCGTGAAGCCGCCTCTGGGAGTCGTGAACAATCCGAAACCATTGAGGGCATTCGCAAAGCCTCCTCCCATTTAATTAAACTTTTATCTTTTGATTTTTATAAAACCGTTCTTGATCGCCTGGGCAATGCCGAATACACCGAAGAAGTTGACCCTTTTGGAATGGATAAAAGGCTTCTTGAAAAAATTAAACCCATCCTTGATTTTCTTTATTACAAGTATTGGCGTGTCACAACAACAGGCATTGAAAATATCCCGAATGAGGGCCGTGCCTTGATTGTAGCTAATCATTCGGGGACTGTACCTTACGATGGAGCCATGATTAAGGCTGCCATTATGAATGAGCATCCAAAACGAAAAGATGCCCGATTTTTAGTAGAAAATTTTGTTTATCACATGCCTTTCATGGGAAATCTGATGTACCGAATTGGAGGGGTAAGAGCCTGCCCTGAAAATGCAGAACTTTTACTTAACTCAGAACATTTGGTTGTTGTTTTTCCCGAGGGAGTTAAAGGAATTGGTAAATTTTTTAATCAACGCTACAAACTTCAGCGCTTTGGGCGAGGTGGTTTTATCAAACTTTGTATGAAAACAAAAAGCCCGCTTATCCCTGTGGGAGTTACTGGAGCCGAAGAAATTCATCCCATTATTTTTAAATCTAATATTTTAGCTAAAACCATTGGCCTCCCCTACATTCCCATTACTCCTACTTTTCCTTTCCTGGGCCTTTTGGGATGCATCCCCTTTCCTACCAAATGGGCTATGCACTTTGGCAAACCCATTTCTTTTGAACGTCATGGAATAAAAGCCATTGACGATGAACTCCTCATCCACAAACTTTCAGAACAGGTACGATCTGAAATTCAAAACATCATCATCGATCTTCTCAAAAAACGCCGCTCGGTGTTTATGGGATAATATTGTCATCACAGTTGTTTATTCAATTGTTTTGACAATTGTTAAAACTAATGTTATCCTAATGCTACATGAAAGCCTTAACCACCATTCAAATTACAATTGATGAAGACATGGAAATTAGCCAGCTTAAAAGAGAATTAAAATTACCCTCTAAAAAAGCTGTTGTCATGGAAGGTGTTCGTACTTTAAGCCAGTTCCTCAAGGATAAAAAACGTCGCCTTCATATTCAAAATCTGTCTCTCAAAATTTCCAAGGAATCAGGGAAAATTAACAAAGAATGGGCTCCCCTTTCAACGAGTTTGAAACATGATGAAAATTAAACGTTGGGGTGTTTACCTTGTAAATTTAAACCCACGCATTGGTACCAAGCCAGGAAAATTACGCCCCTGTGTTGTTATTCAAGATGATGTGTTAAACGATGTTTTTCACCCTTCAACGGTGATCTTACCCATTACTTCAAAAAATGTAAGAAAAGATGCCTTTCCTCTTCGGGTTTACTTACCATCTGGTGAAGGAGGGCTTGAGACTGATTCGATGATTCTTGTCGATCAATTTCTTGCTTGGGATAATAACCGATTTCACGAAAAACTCGGAGACCTCTCTTCCGAAAAAAGCCATGAACTTGAAGCCGCCTGTAAGGAATTTTTTGGATGGGAATGAAAAAAAACTCAAATTTTTTTATTTAAAAAATTTGAGTGTAACAAGTTTGAAGAGTTTGACCAGCTTCCAAAGCAGAAATGCTTTTACCCACCTGCAACAAAACACTAGTAGGAACAGATGTAGGAATACCACAGGGAATTAGATAAGAAAATGGAGTAAGATCGCAGGTAAGATTAAGCGCTACACCATGGGTTGTAATCCCCTTTTGAATATGAAAACCAACCGAGACAATTTTGTGGGATTTAATCCAAAGACCTGGATTTTTAGCATCACGTTCGGTGTGAATATTTAAAGTTTCAAGGTAAAGTTTTAGGCCCTCTTCGGCCTTCCATACAAAATCAGCAATGCTCAAGCCTCGCTGATTTAAATCAAAAATAAAATAAATGACCAACTGCCCTGGGCCATGGTAAGTAAGCTTACCGCCTCGGTCTGTTTCGATAAAGCCAATACCTTTTTGATGAAGTTCATCAAGTGTGAGTTTTAAGTCTTGGTGTGCGGGCCTGCGCCCCATGGTAATAACGGGTGGGTGTTCTAAAAAAAGAATTTGATCAGACACTTTTTCCTTTGTTCTTTGCAGACGTAATTTTTCCATAAGCTTCATGGCTTCCGCATAAGGAGTTTGCCCAGAAAAAAAACGAGTTTGGATGGGAAAATTTGATTTCATTTATCTTTAAATTTTTGTAATTCAATTAAAGGAGAAATTTTATGTCTACCTCTGTTCAATACGAAACCCAGGATGGCATTGCAACCATCACTTTCAATAAACCAGAATCTCTCAATGCCTTGGATGAAGAAATAGGGCTTAATTTTAAGAAAAAAATTGAAGAAATCAAAAAAGATTTTTCCATCCGTGTTTTAATTATTACTGGAGCAGGTCGTGCTTTTTCAAGTGGTGGCAATCTCGATATGTTGGAATTAAGAACACAAAAAAGTGTTGCCGAAAATAAAAAAGAACTCAAAAAATTCTATCAATTTTTTCTATCCATTAAAACCCTCTCCATTCCTGTGATTGCAGCCATTAACGGAGCAGCCGTAGGCGCTGGGTTTTGTTTAGCATTAGCTTGCGATCTGCGTTACGCAATAGCCACAGCTCCCATGGGAGCAAATTTTTCAAAGTTAGGGCTTGCTCCTGGCATGGGGGGCACCTATCTCATTACAAAGCTAGCAGGGCCTGTGAGAGCGGCTGAAATTCTTTATTTTGGAGAACTCTTTACAGCACAACAGGCCCTGGATTGGGGTTTAATCAATGAGGTGGTGGAAGAAAATCTACTCGAACACGTTCAAAAAATTGCAAAAAAAATAGCCTCTAATGGTCCTATTTCCATTTCTAAAATTAAAAAAGGCATTCAAATGGCCGAAACCCAAAGCTTAGAAACCTTGTTTGATTATGATTCCCAATCCCAAGCCCAGTGCTTTACAACCCAGGATATTAAAGAAGGAATTGCCGCCGTTCGCGAAAAAAGACCCCCACATTTTAAGGGAAAATAGAACTACATTCTTGGTGCAACATTTTTCGCAATCCAGGAAACAATTTCCCGTGTATCGGCGCCTGGAGTAAAAACTTCGGCGACACCATTCTTTTTAAGATCACGGATTTCATCATCGGGAATAATACCCCCGCCAAAAACAACAATATCCCCTACCCCTTTTTCTTTCAAAAGACGGATGACCTCAGGAAAAAGATAATTGTGTGCCCCCGATAAAATAGAAAGCCCAATGGCATCCACGTCTTCTTGAATGGCCATGTTGACAATCATTTCTGGGGTTTGATGCAAGCCTGAATAAATAACCTCGTATCCCGCATCACGCAGAGCTCTTGCTACAATTTTAGCTCCACGATCGTGGCCATCTAGCCCTGGTTTTCCAACTAAAATACGTAACTTCTTTTTCATAACACACCTATAAAAGCTTTCAAAAAAGCTCCAGCTACAAGGCGCCCACGAGGGCCCGACTGAGACGTACTTATGATGGTACGTCGCAAGGAGTGGCCCGAAATGAGCAACGCAGTAGATGGACTTTTTTTGAAAGCTTTTTAAAATATCCCCGGGTCATGATATTCCCCATACACCGACCTTAAAACCTGTGCAATCTCTCCCACTGTTGCATAGACCCTGGCACAATCAAGCAGTTCGGGCATAATGTTTTGATCATTTTGTGCTACTTTTTTTAAATTGATCAAAGATTTTTCAACCCTTTTTTGATCTCTTTCTATTCTCACCTGATTTAAAAGTTCAATTTGTCTTTTTTCTACCGTAGGATCTATTTTTAAAGTTTCAACAGGAGGCTCATCAGCTAACACAAACTCATTTACTCCAACAACAATTTTTTGTTTATTCTCAACCTCTCTTTGATAGCGATGCGAAGCATTTGCAATTTCCATTTGAGGATATCCGGTTCTAACCGCTGCCACCATGCCGCCCATACGATCAATCTTGTTAATATAATCCATGGCCTTTTTTTCCATCTCTGTCGTTAGTGTTTCAACAAAGTAAGAACCACCCAGAGGATCAATGGTATTAGCGACGAAACTTTCAAAAGCTAAAATTTGCTGGGTTCTTAAAGCAATACGCACGGCTTTTTCTGTAGGAAGAGCCAAAGTTTCATCCATGGAATTGGTATGCAAAGACTGACATCCCCCCATCACGGCTGCCAGAGCTTGAATGGTGGTGCGCACAATATTATTTTCAGGTTGTTGAGCCGTCAGTGAACATCCTGCTGTTTGTACATGAAAACGGCACTTCATGGATTCTGCTTTTTTGGCCTTAAACCGTTTTTTCATAACGGTAGCCCAAATACGCCTAGCGGCTCTAAATTTGGCTACTTCTTCAAATAAATCGCTATGAGAATTAAAAAAGAAAGAAAGTCTTGGAGCAAAATCATCAATAGCAAGGCCTCTTTTAATACAGGCATCCACATAGGCAATGCCGTCAGCTAGTGTGAAAGCTAATTCTTGTACAGCCGTAGAACCTGCTTCACGAATATGATAGCCCGAAATTGAAATAGTGTTCCATCTGGGCACATGCTTGGTGCAAAATTCAATCATATCCACCACAATTTTCATGGCTGGTTCTGGAGGAATGAGGTAAGAATTTTGTGCAATGTATTCTTTTAAAACATCGTTTTGAATGGTTCCTCCCACCTTTGCCCAATCAATACCCTGTTTTTCTGCTGCAGCTAAAAAGAAAGCCAGCAAAATAGCAGCGGGACCATTGATCGTCATGGAAACCGTCACGCAGTCCAAAGGAATTCCATCAAATAAAATTTCCATATCTTTTAAACTATCGATAGCCACTCCACACACACCAACTTCCCCTCTAGCCCTTGGAGAATCAGAGTCATAGCCCATCAAGGTTGGAAAATGAAAAGCCGTGGAAAGACCCGTTTGCCCGTTTTTTAAAAGATATTTAAAGCGTGTATTGGTATCCCTGGCTGTTCCAAAACCTGCAAATTGGCGCATGGTCCACAAACGCCCTCGATGCATGGTAGGATACACTCCACGTGTAAAAGGATATTCACCAGGAAATCCAAGTTCAGTTTTTGTTTTTTGAACATGTTCTTCAGTATAAAGACGCTCGATGGGTTCTGAAGAAAGAGTGGTAAATTCAGGTTTCCATTCAGCTTGTTTTTTTAAAACAGGCTTTAAAACTGTTTTTTCCCATTTTTTAAAATTGGATACTTTTCTTTTTGGCATGATCAATCTTTTAAAGAATGACGTGCTATCACTAAACGCTGAATTTCGGAAGTGCCTTCATAAATTTCGGTAATGCGCGCATCACGAAGATAACGCTCTACGGGATATTCTCTACAGTAACCATATCCCCCATGAATTTGAACAGCCTTATTGGTTACAAAATTAGAGGTTTCTGATGCAAAAAGTTTAGCCATAGAAGCTTCTTTAGATGCTGGAAGATTTTTATCTTTTAAAAAAGCAGCTTTATAAATCAAAAGTCTGGAAGCTTCAATGCGAGTTGCCATGTCGGCTATCATCCATTGAATGGCTTGAAAGTTCGAAATACTTTGTCCAAAGGCTTCGCGTTCTTTGGCGTACTTAACAGAAGCTTCAAAGGCAGCACGAGAAATGCCCAAAGCCTGGGTAGCAATACCAATACGGCCATAATCCAAGGTATTCATGGCAATGCTAAAACCCTCTCCTTCTTTTCCTAAAATATTTTCTTTGGGGACTTCGCAGTTATCTAAAATAATGCTGGAAGTGGATGAAGCTCTAATTCCTAATTTTTTTTCAATCTTCCCAACCGAAAAACCCTTGGATCCTTTTTCTACAATAAAGGCTGAAATGCCCCTATGTTTTTTGGCTTTGTCTGTCATGGCAAACACAACCATGGCATCGGCATGGGGACCACTGGTGATAAAATTTTTAGTGCCATTAAGCACATAATGGCTTCCATTAAATTTAGCTGTGGTGGATTGATTAGCAGCGTCCGATCCTGTTCCTGGTTCAGATAAACAATAAGCTCCTAGTTTTTCACCTGAGGCAAAGGGGATGAGGTGTTTTTTCTTTTGCCCCTCATTTCCAAAACGAGAAATAGGCCCACAATAAAGTGAATTATTAACCGACATGGTAACGCCAGTTGAAGCGCAAGCTGCTGAGATTTCTTCTAAGGCTAAAACATAAGAAATCATATCCAGGCCAGAGCCTCCCCATTGGGTAGGAATCATCATACCCATAAAACCAAGCTCGGCCATTTTCTTTAAATGCCTGGAAGGAAATTCACTTTTCTCATCCAACTCCATAGAAAAAGGCGCCACTTCTTTTTGGGCAAAATCTCGCGCCATTTTTTGAATCATGAGGTGTTCTTCTGTTAATAAAAAGTCCATAATCTTGTCATCCTCGCGAAAGCGGGGATCCATCTTTTTATTATCTTCCTATAAACTTAGCTTCTCTTTTCTCAAGGAAAGCTTTAACTCCTTCTTTTTTATCTTCCGTCGAGAAGATTACAGGGAAGGTAAGAGCTTCTAAAGATAGGCCAGAGGTTAAATCTAAATCGGTCCCATCATTGATCACTCGTTTAACCAGAGAGATGGCAACAGGCCCTTTTTTCAAAATGGTATCAATGGTTTTTTTAACAGCTCCTAAAAGATCTGCGGGTTCATAAACGCTATTAACGATTCCCCATCCCAAGGCTTCATCGGCGTTCAGTATTTTAGCTGTATAAATTAATTCTTTGGCCTTATTTTTTCCAATGAGACGAGACAATCTTTGGGTTCCACCAAAGCCTGGAAAAATTCCAAGATTTACTTCTGGAAGTCCAAGTTTGGCATTTTTAGAGGCATAGATAAAATCACAGGCTAGGGCTAATTCTAATCCCCCTCCAAGAGCAAAACCATTTACAGCGGCAATCACAGGAAAAAATGCTGTTTCAATGGCATGCATGCATTTATGGCCAAGATCGACAAAGGCTTTTGCTTCAAGTGGAGTCATCTCTTGCATCACAGCAATATCGGCTCCGGCTACAAAAGATTTGTCTCCAGAACCTGTAATGATGGCAGCACGAAGGCTAGCTTCTTTTTTTAAATCACGAAAAGCTTTCGTTAATTCGGTTAAAACAGTTTCGTTCAAGGCGTTTAAAACCTTGGGACGATTAATGGTAATGGTTGCAACACCCGCTTCAATACCAACTGTAATGGTTTCGTAAGACATATTAACTCCTTGTAAATTATTCAGAGGAGCCAGAGGGAGTATTTCTTTCGTCGCTGCGGAACTCCTCGCCCGAAGGCTCGTCAGACAGTCCTCGCTCCTCAAAAAACACTCCCTCTGGCTCTCACACCATTTTTATCATTAACTCTACAATGCTTCTACTATCAAAGCCACACCCTCTCCTCCACCGATGCAAAGAGAGGCTAAGCCTTTTTTCTTACCCGTTTGTTTTAAGGCATACAAAAGGGTTACCAAGATTCTAGCACCTGAAGCTCCAATGGGATGTCCAATGGCCACAGCTCCTCCACGAATATTTACACGATCTGCTGGAATTCCCAGTTTGTTATTATTAGCAATGGCTACAACAGAAAAGGCTTCGTTTACTTCAAAAAGATCAATGTCATTCACCAACAACTTGGCCTTTTTTAAGGCTTTATCCATGGCATCAGCTGGAGCCATGGTAAACCACTCGGGTTCGCGGCTTGCCTGTGCTTGAGAAAGAATACGAGCCAGTGGTTTTAATCCAAGGGCTTTGGCTCTATCGGCAGACATCACCACAAGGGCTGCAGCACCATCGTTAATGCTGGAAGCATTGCCGGCAGTAACTGTTCCTTCTTTTTCAAAGGCAGCACGCAATGAGGGTAGTTTTTCAATCTTACCTTTGCCTGGTTCTTCATCTATTGCCACCATCAAGGATTCTCCTCCTTTTTGAGGAATGGGAACGGGCACAATTTCTTCTTTAAAAATTCCTTCCTTCACTGACTTTTGAGCCCGGCGATAACTCTCCGCTGCAAAGTCATCCTGCATTTGACGAGTTACCTTGTATTCCTTGGCACACATTTCAGCACAATTACCCATGTGCTTATTGTTATAGGGATCCCACAAACCATCTTGAATCATGGTATCTAAAAGCTGGCCATGTCCCATGCGCAAACCTTCTCTTACCTTTGAGAGAGCATAGGGAGAATTGGACATTGATTCCATTCCACCAGCAATCATAATTTCTCTATCTCCAGACCGAATCATTTGATCTGCCAACATCACACTTTTAAGACCCGACCCGCACACTTTACCAATGGTTAAAGCCCCTACTTCTTTGGGGAGGCCGGCACCTAAAAGGGCTTGCCTTGCTGGGGATTGGCCGAGGGCTGCTGTTAAAACACATCCCATAATTACTTCTTCAACATCACTGCCTTTAATAGTGGCTCTTTTTACAGCTTCTTTAATGGCAATGGCTCCCAGTTGAGGGGCAGAGACAGGAGCTAAGCTCCCCAAAAAACTTCCCACAGGTGTTCGGGCTGCTGAAACAATAACGGTTTCTTTCATAGATCCTCCAAATTAATTAGGAAGAGGTGATGTAACAAATGGATAGTGCACTGTCAATCAACGCGTGCATGAAATGCTTGCATGAAATGCTTGCACGAAGTACTTGCTTCTGACCTTCAAAGTTTTTACAATGGGCTTGCCGTGAAAATGAAAACAAATTCTGGCATGACAATTAAAGAACTGATTGTGGTAATTTTTTTAATGGCCACTATCACGGTAGGTTCTATTCCCCTTTTTTATTGGCTTAAAACTCAATCACGAGAAAGAGAGTTACATGAGTTTGTCGAAGTTTTAAAATCAGGCATTGCAGCTTGGCATTACAAATCGGTTGTCACTCAAAATACCGATGTTTATCCTGCTTTTTTAGATATTAATCCCGTTGAGCAAAAATGCGAAAATTGTTTTCAATTTATTCTCCCACGAGAGCTTTCTGATCACCTGTGGTACAAAAAGGGCCCAACCGAATATCTTTACTCCACCAATGGAAATTATAAAAATATAACTGATTTTAGTGAAGCAGGTGATTTTCAAATAACCTATACCCCCCTCCTTGGCCAAGTTTCTATTAAAAAACTTTAAGTATATATAAATAAGTTATTGATTTATAATAATTTTTTATATAGGTCAGGGGGCAACTTTTTGAACTTCTAACCGATAACTAAGGGTAGTAAGGAGTACTTATGACAATTCAATTTCGTTCTTTTGGTGATTTTTTAAACAAAGTTGGTTTTACGGCTACTGATTACCAAGATGGTGTAAGTTGGGCAGAGGCTAAAGCAAAGAATTCGGCTCTTTCTGAACGAGACCACGATTCTTTTATTCGTTTAGCCAACATTGCTGGAGATTCCAGTGAAGTTGATGAAGCCGATCAAAAACTTCTTTATTCAAATCCCTTGGTAGTAGCCAATCTCGTATCTGATGAATACATCACCACAGCTTTTGAAAATTCTCGCTCTCTCGATATCCATTATGGTGGCCAGGAAATGAGACAAGGCCCTTACAATGAACATGTTCCACCCACTGAACACAAACGTTATATCACCTATGTCCAATTTCTTTTAGGCCATATGATGCCCGATCAGATAGTGAATCCTGATGGAGGCTATGGAAGACAAATGAGTGATTTGGTACAATGGTTTGAATCTGTTCTTCCAGGTTTATCCAAACGGGATGTTGATGGAGATACCTTAAATCGTTACACCCTGCAGTCACTTGTGTTTTATGGCAACCATGCCCAAAATAAGTTGGTAGAACTTGATACTCTGATTGCTCGTTTAGAAAAGAAAAGAGATTATCTTAAAGCTAATGGTAGCTTTGAATATTTTGATGAATCTTCAGAGGAATCCATTAAAGCTGAAATGGATGGGGATTCAGCCCTAGCCTATGCCCTGCAATACTTGGGGCACTTAGATGGCATGGCTTCTATTAGTTCCTATGAGAATTCCTTCTTAGAACAAGGAGTGGGGGATATTATTAAAGCTAACTTTGGTGGCACAGGTGCAACCTACAATGCCGACATTTTAACCAAAGTCATTGATGAATTAAAAGAGCTTCGTGAATCCCTTGCCTAATTATCTAGACTTTATCTTGGTCCAGCAAGAGCCAAGGTTTTATCTAAAATAGGTTGAGGATACAGCTTTCCTACCAACTTTGTAGCCACTTCTTTACTAATGGATTCTAATTCCGTTTGCGCCTCAGGAGTTAAAGTTACGATTTGAAGCCCCATGCTTTGCAAAGCTGTCATGGATTGTTGATTATCGGTGCGCGATTGAGCCACCATACCCTTGGCCTCTTCACTAATTACAGCCTTCACAATGGTTTGTTCTGCTGGAGCCAAGGTTTGCCAAACAGAATTAGCTAAAATAAGGGCTCCAGTTCCCATCACTAAATCAACCTTGGTTACAAATTTGGTTTTGGTTGGCCATTGAAAAGCAATAGCACCCAATGGAGGAGCATAGCAGCCATCAATTAAACCTGTTTGAAGGGAGGTTAAAACATCAGTTACAGCCAAAGGAACTGGGACTACCTTGAGGGATTCGTACATGGCTTGGGCTAGGGCATCCCCTTCCCACATCCACATTTTCATCCCAGAAAGATCCGCCCTCGATTTGATAGGCTTGTTAGAAAAAATTTGCACAAAACCAACTTCAGCCCATCCTAAAAGTTGAAAACCTTTTTCATTCAATTTTTGCTCAAAATAAGGTTTTAATTGCCCATAAGTAGAATCTACCTTGGCGTAGTCTTTAAAAAGAAAGGGAAGTTCTAACACTCTAATTTCGGGTTCAATTTGTCCCAAACCAACACCTGTTAAAGCAGCTCCGTGTAATTGACCAATGCGCATTTTACGTACAACATCTTTTTCATCCCCGGCAGATCCGCCTCCATACAATTGCACATCCACACAACCCTGCGTTTGAGCCTTAATTTTGGTTTGTACAGCCACCAAGCCCTTGTACATGCCCGTTCCCTCGGGAGCCAAGGTTGCCAATTTCAAGGTTTTGGCAGGAGTAGCACAAGGAGCAGCTGCAACCGTTTGTGAAACAAAACTAAAAACCACTAATAAAATAAATATAAAAGATTTCATTCTTCCTCCTTAAATTCGTCGTAACCCCTCCAACCGGGGGAGTTATGACATTATTATTATTAAAACATACCACTGGCATGCTCTAAAAGCCACCGGGCCCGAAGTTTTGCCAGTTCATTAGCCAAACGTTGTTCGGGCATTACATCGGCATTTGTACTTTCCACTTGGTTTAAAAGTAAATCAAACAAAGCACGATCTTGGTTTTGAACAGCTGTATATTGCGCATATAAAACGTTGGCCATCAAAATTTTATGATTATAAGTGTTCATTACTTTTTCAAAATGAGCTTTTGATTTATCTGGATCCCCACCAAACATTTTAGGACGTGAGCCATAGGATACACCAAAAAATAAATGGGGCCCCCCATAAAAATAAAATTCATCCAACTCCACCACTCGATTCATCATGGCTTCTACCTTGGGATATTCGGCAATGGCTAAGGGCGAATCTTTATTAAGATTAATATAACTCCCCCAATTAAAAGCCGTCCAAAAAAGAGCTGGAGCATACCCTCTTCCCATTCCATGCAGGGCTTTTTTAAAGGAATCTAAATCTTTATTAAGATTTTGTTCGAAAGCTGAATTACGATTAAGAATTTGAAGCCCAAAATCTTTGCCCCTTGAATAAAAAGTTTTAGCTCTATTTAAATTAACATCCACCTTAGCTTCATCTACCCCTTTGTACTTCAGCATATTCCATTCTAAAAAACCAAAGGCATAATTAGCATAAGAGCGAGAAAGCAAAAGAAGGTAATTGGCATTTCGGGGATTGTCGTGTTGGAAGGTCTCCAACATTTTCATCATGGTAAGCCCTGAGATTTCGGCAATTTCTACGTCAGATTCCATCTCAAAAGCAGGAGATCCTGCTTTAAAAATTTGAGATGTAATATCTGAAGCAATTTGTTTTGGCGTACAAGACAACATGCTTGCAAAAAGTGGGAAAAGAAAAAGAAGATAAAGTGGTTTAGACAATTTCATAGACGAAAAATGATGTAAAAAACAGATAGGCAAAAGAGTCAATGATTATTTTAAAAGGATTTGACTTAAAAAATTAAGAGACTTTAAGGGTTTGCCCACAGTAAATTGGATAAAATATTCTAAGGCCTTTCTCATTTTAAGGGTTTCATCAGCACCCCAACTTTCTTTGGGCCAATCTTGGGGAACACGCCCTAATTGAGAAAGCATTTTTTGGATAGTAACATAATCAAGTAAATACACACTATGAGCCACAGGAGTATTTTCATGGCAAGCAAGACAAACAACCCCGCCCTTTGCTCCATGAAAATAATAGGATTGAGAGGCTTTGAGTTTTTCCTGACAAATTAAACAGGAAGTAAACCTTGGCTGAAATCCAAAATGAGATAATAATTGATGCTCCATTAAAGGAATAAAATGGTCGGGCAAAAAAGCTTGGGATTCCATGGTTCTTAAAAAACCAAGAAAGGCTTGGTAAAGCTTATGCTGTGGATCTTTTTCAGGAAGAAACTCGGAAATCATTTCTCCAAAAAAACTAGCTGCAGAAAATTTTGTAAGATCATTTCTTAATGCAACAAAACCCTCTACCAGGTAAGCCTCATTTAAGAGGGGTAAATCACGACCAGGCTTATGATCAAAAGTAACAGAAACAAGATTAAATAAATCAAGTGAAGACCCAAATCTTTTCTTTGAATTTCTGGCCCCAGCAGCAAAAACAGAAATTTTATTACCTTCTTCTGTAAATAAACTTAAAATCCAATCTGACTCGCCATAAGGAATACGCCTTAAGACCAAGGCGTTTTTGTCTTCCATTTAAGCCCCCTTATTTTACAATACGAATAAGGGTACCAAAGTACAACAAGAGGGTTAAGATATCGAGGAAAAAATTTACTACAGGACCTGTGGCATGGGTTAGATCAATACGAATTTTACGTAAAAAATAAGGGATAAAAAAACCAGCTAATACAGAAATAAACATGGCAAAGAAAAGTGAAATCACAATAGCCAATGAAAGTTTAAAATTGTCATGAAAACGAAAAAAGGCATAAACCACAACAGTTAACGAACTAAAAAACCCGATAATAGCTGTTGAACATAATTGTCCAATCAAAATTCGAAAAACCCTTTTTGGTAAAAACAAACCTTGAGACATTTCATAAATACTGATGGTCGACATTTGTCTGGCAATTAAACCTGTAAAGCGAAGAATAATGGGAATAAAACCAGCAAAAATACCTTCTGGAGGAAGCCACTGATAAAAATCGGTAATCACCTCGCAAATAATTAAACCACCTAAAAAGATAATCATGTAAGAAGCCAGTTTTTTGCGAATACCGCGCAAACCTCCATCACCTTCTACATCACTAATGCTGGCCTGCCCCATTTTCATGGCATGCTCTTGGGCTGTTTCTTGAATCACATCAATCACGTCATCAACAGTAATTACTCCCATCAATTTGTTGTTAGTATCAACAACAGGCAAGGCCACAAAGTCATACTCACTCACGAGTCTTGCTACTTCTTGTTGCGATTCATCAACAGTTACTCTCACCACATCGTTAAACATGAGTTCTTTTAAGAGCGAATCGTCTTTAGCTCTAAAAAGTTGTGGAAGAGAAATCACACCTTTCAAATTATTAAGCTCATCAACTACATAAATGTAATAAATAGTTTCAGCTTTATGAGCCTCCCTTAAAGTTTTAATGGCATTTTGTACTGTCATCTCTTCTGTTAATTTAAAAATTTCCGTAGACATCAAGGCCCCAGCCGTTGTTTCCTGATACTGAAGAAGGGCACTTACTTCCGAAGAATTATCTTGGGTCATTAAACTTAAAAGGGCTTGGGCATCAACATCATCCAACTCTTTAAGTAAATCAGCCCGATCATCACTGGCCACCATTTCTAAAATTTTAGCCATCCGGGCGTAATCTTGATGATTCTTTAAGTAATTCTTTAAAAAAGATGATCCAAGCCTTGAAAATATATCAGCTATTTTTTTGATATCATAAAGGTAACTTAAGATACAATCTTGATCTTCTGCTGGAAAAAGAGGAATAATCGAAGCAATATCAGTTGGGTGAAGTTTAGTAATTAAATTTTTAGCATTACTTGTTGCGCCCATTCTTAAAAGACGTTGAATAGTTTGAAACAAATTTTGTTGTTGATTAAGCGACATATTAAAAACTAATTTCGTCAAAATGACTTAAATTTTTAAAGGCAGTATAACGAGCATGAAGATCTTTTTGAGTTAAATGACGTATACGATCACAGCTAAATTTTTCTACATTATAAGAAGCCATCACACTTCCCACAATCATCGCCTGACGAAAGGTAGAAAGACTTAAATCATTTTTCATGGCAAGATAACCAAAAAGCCCCCCTGCAAAACTATCCCCTGCCCCTGTAGGATCAAATACATCTGAAAGTGGCATCCCGGGAGCTGAAAAAATATGCCCATCATAAAAAAGCAAGGCTCCATACTCACCTTGTTTAATCACCACAATACGAGGACCTAATTGATGAATAACTTGGGCAGCTTTAACCAAGTTGGTTTTACCAGATAAAAGACGGGCTTCACCTTCATTAATAACGATCATATCAACTAAACTTATCGTTTTTAAAAGGGACTCTCTTTTTCCTTCAATCCAAAAATTCATGGTATCACAAGCAAGAAGTTTTGGTTTTTTAACCTGTTCTATCACACTCCTTTGCAAATCAGGATCGATATTGGCTAAAAAAACAAAATCATTCTGCCCAAATTTTTGAGGAACCTTGGGTATAAAATTTTGAAAAACATTGAGTTCTGTTTTTAAAGTTTGGGCACTATTTAAATCAATGCCATAATGTCCTGTCCAACGAAAAGTTTTTCCAGGTACAGTTTCTAATCCACTTACATCAATATCCCTGCTTTTTAAAAACTCAACATGTTCATGAGGAAAATCGGTTCCTACCACCGCCACCATTGAAACCTTGGTAAAATAAGAGGCAGATACACTAAAATGAGTAGCCGAACCTCCCAAACCATCTGTCATGCTCCCAAAGGGAGTGGTTACTGTATCAAGGGCTACCGAACCAATAACTAAAATACCCATAGTATCCTTTCGTTTAAATATATTTTTGTATGAGAAGAGAAAGTTTTTTCTTGGTTTTAGCGGATATCTTTTTTCGATCTGTTAAAATTGCATGAGCTAAAGCATAACGACATTTCCCTGTACAAGCAGAAATTCCCAACACTAACACCTGCTTTAAAATTTTCTGGGCCATGACAATATTATTTTTTAAAACTTCTACCACTTGATCTGCTGTAACCTCCTCATGTCCCACTCGCCAACAATCATAATCAGTAGAAAGAGCCAAAGTGGCATAACACATTTCGGCTTCCCTGGCGAGTTTAGCTTCTTGCACATTGGTCATGCCAATCACATGAGCATTCATTAATCGATACCAATGTGATTCGGCCTGAGTAGAAAATTGTGGACCTTCCATACACAGATAAGTCCCTTGAGGATGAATAGAAGCCCCTGCCTTATGAGAAGCTTCAATTAAAGCTAAACGAAGGCTGGGACAAGTAGGCTCAGCCAGACTCACATGAGCCACTATTCCTTGATCAAAAAAACTAGATTCACGGGCATAGGTTCGATCGATAAATTGATCAACCACAACCATATCACCAGGTTTTATTTCTTCCTTCAAAGAACCAACAGCAGAAACAGAAATAATAGAGCTTACTCCTATCTTTTTTAAAGCCCAAATGTTGGCTCTAAAATTAATATGGGTGGGATTAATCAGGTGTCCTGCCCCATGTCTTGGAAGAAAAGCTACCTCTTTCCCTTCTAAGGTGCCTAATAAAATAGAATCCGATGGTTTACCAAAAGGAGTTAATAAAGAAACTTTTTTCTTCAACCGAAAGTCAACCATAGAGTACAAACCGCTTCCACCAATAATTCCAATCAATTCTGTATTTTTCATATCTTCTCCCTATACTAAAGCCTTCTTCTATTTCAATGTTTTTTCTTAACTTGCAAGACGCACTCACTCCAACTAGATTTCAAAAATCATGAAAACAGGAGAAGCCTTTTTACTCATTCAAAAAGCTATCCAATCTGGAGGAGAGTATGCTGATGTTTTTCTGGAATCCAAACATCAAACTCATATTGTTCTTGAAAACAAAACAATTGATCAAATTTTTTCTGGAAAAATAACTGGAGCTGCTATTCGCGTTATCTCTGAATTTAAGAATTATCTTACTATTACCCAAGATATTTCAATCCCAAATCTTTTAAAAGAAGCAAACCTCCTGGCCACATCAATTAAAAAAAACAAACGGTCCCCGAAGTCAACGACCAAAGGAAGTGCCTGTGGTACAAGTAAAATAAGTCCTCCATCCTCACAAGTGGGTTTAAAAAAAATTGTAACCCATTTAAAAAAAATTGAAAAATTGGCCTGGAAAATGTCGCCCCATAGCGTACAGGTTAAACTTTCCTACTCCGATTCCCTACGAGCCATCGAAATGGCAACCAGTGATTTTAGCTTTTTAAAACAAAGCACTCCTCAAGCTAGTTTTTCAGTTTTAATCACTGTCTCTAAAAAAGGAAAAAATTTTACAGGCTTTCATTCATTAGGAGGGCAATTTGGATCACACTTTATCTCTCTTGATGCTTTTGAAGAATGTGCACTACTGGCCACCCAAAGGGCTATAACAAACATGTCAGCTAAAACCATCACAGGAGGAGTGATGCCCGTTGTGATTTCTTCTTCATCAGGTGGCACTCTCATTCACGAAGCCATTGGACATGGTTTAGAAGCTGATTTAGCCCTAGAAGGGCTTTCTGTTTATAAAAATAAACTGGGGGAAAAAGTAGCAAGTTCTAAAGTAACCATTACAGATAACCCCACACTTCAAGGTAAACGAGGTTCTTACATGTTTGATGATGAAGGCATTCGTGCTCAAAATACAATTCTTATCGAAAAAGGAATTCTGAAAAACTTTTTATGTGATCGACTCCACGCCCTTAAATTTGGCTTGAAATCCAATGCCCATGGACGTCGTGAAGATTTTACTGCAAAACCCATTGTACGCATGGCTAACACCATGATGCTACCTGGCCCCGATGATCCTCAAAAAATACTTAGTTCTGTAAACCATGGACTTTTTGTAACCATGATGGGTGGAGGCGAAGTTAATACTGTGAATGGAGATTTTGTTTTTGAAGTCACCGAGGGATATTTGATTGAAAATGGAAAAAAAGGCGAACCTGTCAGAGGGGTTAGCCTTGTAGGAAATGCAGCTCATGTACTTGCCTCTATCGATCTTGTTGGTTCTGATTTTGGTTTTTCTGTTGGAACTTGTGAAAAAGATGGACAAGATGTTCCTATTACCGATGGCATGCCAACGGTTAGGATTCCTCTTTTAACGGTTGGGGGAAGCACTTCAAACCAATAAAAGAAATCTGGCGTTCTTTTTTATCTCCTCCTCGATAAGAATAAAATAAGTTTCGATCACATTGGGTACAATAACTCATCCTTTCAATTTCTTTTAATCCTTGCGATTGAAGTTGAAAATAACACGCTCCAACTAAATCAACTAAAAAACGATCTCCTTTTCCCTGAGTAATCAGGGATTGAGGTAAATCTTTAAATTGCTCTAAAATTTCTGGACCAATCTCAAAACAAGATTTACAAAGCCCTGCCCCAATAACAGCCTTCATTGCCCCCGGATGAACTCCCGTCAGATTTACAAGAGAGGAAATAGTACGCGGAATAATTTGAGATACAACTCCTCTCCAACCTGCATGAATATTGGCAATAGCAGGCTTTTCTGGAACATAAATTAAAACAGGAATACAATCAGCCACTCTCATCACTAAAAGTACTTTTTCTTTTTGGGTCATCAAAGCATCACCTGAAACCAATCCAGAACCAATTTTTGGTAAAGACAATGATGGGAAAAGATAAATCTGATGAGAATGCACTTGTTTTAAACTCATGATTTGAGAAGTAGGCCAATCAAGTATGGAACCTAAACGCTTGTAATCAGAGCCTAAGCCGCGTGTGGTGAAACCATGTTCTAAGCCTGGTATGTTTAATAAGCGTGATCTAAGAATCATAAATTTTTCCAAAAGCTACTTGGGCAATACTTCGAAAAGATTCTGGTATCGGTGCTGTAAAAGTCATGGGTTGTTTAGAAAAAGGGTGAACAAACTTAAGTGTACGAGCATGAAGCAAAGTATGATCAAGATTTTTAATAAGAGAAAACAAATTTTTATCTTTTAAATTTTTTGCAGGTGAAATTCCACCGTAAGTAGAATCTCCCACAATAGGAAAACCTAATTCACTCAAATGTACACGAATTTGATGAGTTCTACCTGTATCAATTTTAACTTCTACAAAACTTAAACCACAAGCCTCATCACACCTACGATAATGACTAATAGCCTCTTTGCCCTTTAAAGCTGAAGCAAATTTTTTTCTATTTTTTGGATGTCTTGATAATAAAGTTTTAATACTTCCAATAGATTTTAATTTTCCATAAACAAGGGTCCAATAAATTTTTTCTATCTCACGATTTTTAAATTGCCTTGAGAGTTCAATATGAGAAATATCATCCTTAGCAACTACTAAAACACCTGAGGTCCCCTTATCTAAACGATGAACAATACCAGGACGCTCAACACCTCCAATTTGAGATAATCCCTTACAATGAGAAAGAAGAGCCTGTGTGAGAGTTCCCCTGGGATGACCAGCTCCTGGATGAACAAGCTGACCAGGAGCCTTGTTAATCACAATGAGATGAGAATCTTCAAAAAGGATAGAAAGGGGTAAATTTTCAGGAATCAGTTCTGATTTTTTTATCTCAAAAGGAATAAAAGTAATTTGGTCGCCTCTTTTTAAAAGCAGTGAGGGTTTAACTCCCTTCCCATTAACTAAAACATGTTTTTGATTAATCCGGAAAGAAGCTTGAGATCGGCTTAAATAAAATTGATTCTTGGCCAAAAAGACATCGAGCCTTAAAGATTTTTCTTCTAAAAAGACAACCTGACTAACTTTCAAGTTCATTATTCCAGTAACTATAATCTAGGATATTAAGATAGGGAAACCATTCCTTATAATGAATGGGCTTGGTTAAAATGCGAAACATAAAAGACCAATCGGGACGCATGGGAGTACGCATGATATGAAGCCCTGCTTCTTGTGGAGTTTTTCCACCTTTTTGAACATTACAAACCACACAGCAACACACAATATTTTCCCAACTGGTTCCACCACCACGTGATAAGGGAAGTACATGGTCGAGCGTGAGTTCGCTTCGAGAATATTTTTTTCGACAATATTGACAAGTATTTTGATCACGCAAATAAACATTAAGACGTGAAAAACGCACCGGCTTATGAGGCACTTTATCATAAAAATGGAGTAAAATAACGCGTGGGATCCGAATCGCCTTGTGTACTAATCCCAAAGATTCGGCATGAGTTACAACAGAGAGTTCTGCCCAAGACTGAAAATCAAAAAGCTCGTATTGCTGATCAACTACTTTAGCCAAACCACGATACAAAAGGCAAAGAGCTCTTTTAAGACTGGTTACTTGAATGGGAATATAGGATCGATTAAGGACTAAAACCTGGCTACTTAACATACTTCTATTTTATCAAAAAAAGAGAGGAGTGCAAACCCTCAATTTTACTGTAAAAAGTAGATATGATGACTATAAATCTCCTAAGTGCTTCGTTATTTTTTTAAGAATATCCTCAAAGTCAGGCTGGCCTTTGAAATAAAGGTTACGGGTCTTCTGGTATTCTGATTTGAACAGATTTCTGGTTTTGTCATTTGACAAAAGAAAAGCCTGATTTTTGCTAAGGTCAGGCTCATCACTGGCAGCAAACCTTTCTTTTTTATGAGAAAGATACTCTGGCGTTCCAATAAACTTTTTTACACGATCCTGTTCCAACAATTTAAAAACATCGTAATAGTGGCGAATAAAATTTTTTGGCAGCACATTTTTAGATTCAAAGTTTCTAAATTTAGTCGAAATTGTTTGAAGTTTTTCAACAAAAGTATATTCCGGAAAATAACATAAAATTTTATAGGCGCGATTGTCCAAAACTGACAAAGCAACCGTGTGTGCTTTATCCATCATCCAACTGGAAATTGTTCTTGGTTTATTGGGCGTAGTAATATCAAACCCTACTTCCAACAAAATCCCCTCTTTCACTCCTAATAAGGGTTCAAAAGCACTATCGTATATCAAGCGGATACCAGCACCACGCATTTTACCATCGTCAAAAGCTGTATCCCGTTTCACTTTCTTAATACCTGAAATCACAATTTTTTGTGCTAATTTATCAAAATAGTCTGCTCTTGCTTTTATGTGTGACGTTTTATCGTGATTCTTACCAACAGGAAGTTTTGTAACATCCGGGGTTGAAATTTTAATATCCACATCTTCTGAAAAACGATCGATAATACCCCAGCCCTTAGATAAAGAAGTTCCACCTTTCAATTCTAAACCAAAACCTTGTTCTTTAAGTCCCCACAGGCAATGCATGAGCCAGTAATCTTTTTCGATAATTTGTGGAAAAATTCCCATTTCCAAACTGAGGGTTTGATAAAGATTACGAATGTCACTTCTTTCATGCAGGAAGGAATTAATGTGCGACATATAATTCTTTTATAAAATCTTTGGTTCGTGCGCGACCATATTTCAAGGCTATTTTCATCAATTCATCAGAATCAAATTCCGAAAAATTTTCTTTAAGTTTGGGGGTAATAGTAGCCTCATCTTCAACAAGCAATTTGCTGTTATTGAGCAAATCCACCACCAAATATTCTTTGGATAATTTTTTAGGAAAATCGCTGACTCGTTTGAACTCAAAGATTTTGGACGCTAAAACCATTCGTCCATGCCTTTTATAGTTATAAACAACAGAACTATTATAAAGTTGTGTGAAACCCAAACCCAGACTGTTGAAGTGATTAAAGGAGGTTATTAAGAAACGGCTGTCTTTTAAAAAAGAACGTACCAACTCTTTATCTTCCGGCGGTTGCAAACCAAAAGCAGAATGTTTGGGGCGGCAATAAAGACCAGGACTTAATTTAAGCACTTCTTTATTGTCACAAAGCTCCTTTAAGTCCCGATCAATTGAAGTGGCGTATTGTTTCAAATCGGCACGCCTATAAACCTTACCCCTTTTCATGTGCTCCAACAGCTTATGTGTAAGTTCTAATTCCATGGTTTTATTTTACATTTATTAGACTCTATTTTGCAAGTATTTTTATTAAAAATAAATTCAATTATATTATATAAATATATGATATATTTATATAAATTTAAAATAAAAAAATTAGAAGATAAGAATATAGATAGATCCCGTGCCCCGTCTATGCGGGGGCAAGTTTACAGACACGGGGATGACAGATGATCTACATTTTTAGAATCTCCGGATTTCCAATTAATTCACGATAGTTCTTTATTCCAAGCTTTTTACAAAAGTTGGCTAATTGCTTGTTCAAATGAGCTACAAAAAAAGGCCCTCGATAGATAAGGCCTGTATAAATTTGAAAAAATTCTGCCCCCAAGGACAATTTAGTTAAAAGATCTTCAAAAGATAAAATACCTCCTGCTCCAATAAGAAGTGCCTTCCCCTTTGTTATTTCAAAAACATTTTTTAATTGTGCATTGGCTTGACTCAAAAGTCTTCTACCACTTACTCCACCCTCGCTTGTCGCAGATGTATTAGAGACTACAAAACCATCAAATCCTAATTTAAGAGCCGATTCACAAAGACTGTTTAATTGTTGTAATGGAAGTGTTGGAGAAACTTTAATTAAGTGAGGTTTCTTACTTTTTTTCTTAAGAAGAGCTTCTGCTAATTCAGAAAATAAGCCAGGATCTTCAAAAGTTCTTCCATCTTCTGTATTGGGACAACTTAAATTGAGAACAGAGTAAAAACCTAAATTTTTTAAATTTTCATAGGTAGATAAAAAATCTGAAATGCCATTGCGAGCATCATTTTTTGGCACTGCAAAATTGGGCGTTCTAGCAATATTAAGTCCATAGGGAAGTTTTGGGGTCTCTTTTTTGAGTCTGGTGGCAATAACTTGAGCTCCATGGTTAGGTAATCCCAAACGATTCATCAAAGATTCATCTTTTGGATATCTAAAAAGTCGTGGTTTTTTATTTCCAAGACAGGGATGAAGGGTTACTGATCCAATTTCTGAAAATCCAAAACCTAAAGCATAAATTAGCTCTAACATTTCCCCATTTTTATCAAAACCTGCAGCTAAACCTATGGGATTATCAAGAAGAGTACCCCCAAGTGAGGTTTTTAAAGCTGGATAGGCGTGTCTTGTTTTTTTTGAAAGAAGCTTTTTAGGTAAAAAAGGTGATAGATTTTTAACAAAAAGATGGGCGCTTTCAGGATCGAAAGTAAAAAGAATTCTTTTAAGAAGCGAATACATCAAATTTTAAGTACCATATTGATGGCATTTTTTCCATTGCGATAATAATGCTTTCTTTCTCCAATAAAAGTAAAACCAAGAGAGTGATAAAATTTAATAGCACCTTCATTATTTTCTGCTACCTCAATAAAAATTTCATGAACTTGAGGATTATTTTCACAGGCAAAACGGATAAGCCTTGATCCAACCTGTAATCTTCTAAATTTTTCAGCTACATCAATTTGAACAATATCCATAGAGGGATTTGTAATCAAGCATTCTAAAAAACCTATTTTTTCTCCATTAAAAAAAGCAATAAAAGTAGGGCGTGTTTTATCTCCTGTTTCCTGGATAGAAATAGAAAGTTTCATGTCTTCTTTAAAAAATTTTTAAGAGCTGTCATTCCTGTTTTAATTTTTTTTTCATCTGTGGCATATGAAAATCTTAAATGCCCTTCTCCACAACTTCCAAAATCAATACCAGGAGTTGTAGCTACATGAGCTTTATTTAAAATCTGAAAGGCTAATTCATAAGAATTAGGATTAATAGAAGAAGTATCTACAAAAAGATAAAAAGCTCCCAGAGGATGATACCGAACAGCAAGACCCATTTCAGATAAAAGACCAATCATCAAATCTCTTCTTTTCTGAAATATTTTTTTTCTAATTTCTAAATCAGGGACACAATGGGTTAAGGCATAAGCCCCCGCTGCTTGAACAAAGGGATTAGCTGAAATAAAAAAATTCTGCTGAATTTTACGAAAAGCATCTACATAATGAGGAGGAATAATTGTAAAACCAAGCCGGTATCCCGTCATGCCAAAAGATTTAGAAAAACCATTGATAACAAAACATTTCTTACTAAATTGAAGCATGCTTCTATCTTTTTCTACGTAGTTTAACCCGTGATAAATTTCATCAGAAATAATGGGAATATCTAAATGAGCAAGAAATGCTAAAAGACTTGGGCTAGCAATGGTTCCCAAAGGATTAGAAGGACTTGTTAATAAAATGGCTTTTGTTTTTTTAGAAATAAGCGACTCTAATTTTTTTTGATTCCAAGCGTAGTTTTCTTCTTCTTTTAGTTCTAAAAAAATCGCCTTTCCTCCTAAATATTCTATGAAATTTAAATCACAAGGATAATAAGGATTAGGAAGAATAACCTCATCACCAGGATTCAAGAGAGCAGAAAAAACAAGAAAAAAAGCTGGAGAAGTACCTGAAGTAACAATGATACAATCTGGATTTATCTCAACCCCATAATTTTTATTATAAAATTGAGCGATAATATTTCGAAAAGAACTATGACCTTGAGAATGTGTATATTTTAAATCCCCATTTTTAATAGCCTCAATACAAGCCTCTTGAATTCCTTCAGGTGGGGCTAAATCAGGTTCACCTAAACCAAAATTAAAAATCTCATGACCTTGCCCAGATAACTTTTGTGCAGCCTCCAAGATATCCATGGCAATAAAAGGCTTAATAGACAGAGCTCGTTTAGAGAGAATCATATTGGAAGGCAGACATTCCTGGATAGTGAGCCATTGTACCCAGTGTTTCTTCAATGCGAAGAAGCTGATTGTATTTAGCTACCCGGTCGGTACGGCAAAGGCTTCCAGTTTTAATTTGTCCGGCGTTAGATCCCACAACTAAATCCGCAATTGTTGTATCTTCAGTTTCTCCAGAACGATGTGAGATAATTGCTGTATAGCCTGATTTTTGAGCTAAACTAATGGCGTCAAGTGTTTCGGTTAAAGTTCCAATTTGATTTAATTTAATGAGAATAGAATTTCCTACCTTATCTTTAATTCCTTGAGATAGTTTTTTGGTGTTGGTAACAAACAGATCATCCCCTACCAATTGCATTTTTTTCCCCAAGCTCGCAGTGATTTTTTTCCATCCTTCCCAGTCATGTTCAGATAATCCATCTTCGATAGAATAAATGGGATACTTTGATTTTAATGTTTGATAAAAAGCAATCATCTCTTCACTAGACTTGATAGGATTTTTTTCATTTTCGAGAGTATAAATGTTATCTTCACAAAATTCACTGGCTGCGGCATCAAGTGCTAAAACAATCTCACTTTCTGGTTGATATCCTGCACTTTCGATAGCTTCTATAATCACAGCTAGGGCCTGTTCATTCGATTCTAAAGAAGGTGCAAACCCTCCTTCATCTCCCACAGCAGTGTTGAGTTTACGGTTTTTTAAAACTTTTTTAAGAGAATGAAAAATTTCAGTGCCCGCTTGCAAGGCTCTAGAAAAAGAAGGAAAATGAACAGGCATGATCATGAATTCTTGTATATCCACATTATTATCAGCATGAGCCCCACCATTTAAAATATTCATCATGGGCACAGGAAGAATTTGAGGTTTTGTTCCCATTTCTTGTGCAATTAATTCATAGAGAGGAATTTCTTTTTCAACCGCTTGCGCCTTAGCATAGGCCAGTGATACAGCCAAAAGAGCATTAGCTCCTAAATGTGATTTATTGGCCGAGCCATCTAGTTTAATTAAGGTTCCATCAAACTCACGTTGATCACTAAAACTAACTCCACTCACTGCCTTTGTAATTTCATGTAACACATGTTCAACAGCCGTAAGACAACCTTTACCATCATAACGTCTTTCTCCATCCCTTAGTTCCACAGCTTCATCATCCCCAGTAGACGCACCCGAAGGCACCGAGGCACGTCCCCAAGCTTTGGAAGAAAGAAAAAGATCTACTTCTACAGTAGGGTTTCCTCTCGAATCAAGAATTTCACGCGCTAAAATCTTTGAAATTTTTGACATACTCCCCTTTCTTTATTTTTTTCTTGTTGTCTCAAGTTAAAACGCATTATCATTCCATGATTCAGGGGGTCAATGAAATTCCTAGCACAGTGCGTTAAAACGCAAAAAGTAGGTTTTGGCCCGTTGAGAAACATTCTCCAAAATCTGCCGATAATATCATTGTAAGCTAAAAACAATTTGCCTAGATAACAAGGGCTTTTGCCGCAATGCGGCATTTCTCTTTTTTCTTGGAATATCTCTATGGCTATTAGAGTATTAACTGACACAATAGGTAACTATCCTTCTCTCTTGGATCCTACAAGGACACCGGTAGATCTTACCCTTCACACAACAATAGGTACTGATAATTTTCAAACCAAGTCTGACCTTGAAAGCAAACCCTACACGAGTATCGAAGAAAAATTAGGAGTGAGAATTCATATTGGCCAACCCATTGGTTGGTCTAGTTTTGTAGATGTTAATGGGGTCTTATCTCAAGGGAGTAAATCCATCGAAAACCAACGCGACAACACTGACATGGCAGCCTTTAATCGCTTTGGAGGGGAAATTGCTGCAGGCCAGGTTTACACTTTCATCGATGATAAAATCCGTATTGCTTTCCCCTTTGGGGCTTACGTTGAAGCAGGCTATATGACGGGTTCCATGCCGCTTGGATTAGGTGAATATGCCGGAATGGAAACTCCGCTCTATTATTCAGGAGTAGGCTTAAATCCTGGAATCGATTTGACCATCAAAAGAAAAAAAGTTGATTTTGGATTTGGGCTTTATGCCAAGCTAGGCATTCGAGGTGTTGGATTACAAAATCAATCACCCTCTGGTATTTCAAGAGCCGTCGTTGGTCGAAGTTGGGGAGTAGGACTTCGTTTCTCCATTAAACCCCATTTAATTCCATTCCATCCTACCGATAATACCCTCGCTAATGCTCCTACAACCCCTACCTCTGGAGGAAATTACCAAGTCATTGGTTTTGCTGGTGACGAACAATATCATCGTATTCGAATGAGTGGAATTATTCGCTCTCTCACTGTTAATACACATACTCCAGCCTTGAGAGCTCCGGGGGTTAATGGTTTTATTTCACAAGGGCATGAAACTCTTGTGAGAGAGTCTATGCCTAGTGAATACAGAAACTATGATTACTTAGGCTTGATCTCCATGGGTGATGCCACTGACATTGCAGGAGACGAAGAATTAGATGCGTTTTTGCATACACAAAATGCACTTGTTAAAGCCGATCCTCGTCATCGTATTCTTGCTTACATCATTGGTAATCACGAAGTTTTCCATTCAGGTGTTGTCCGTTCAGGAAATAGTTATTTTGGATTGATTGGAGTCCTTCTTAATCTCCAAAGTAAAGAACGTACTTATGAAAAAGATATTCACGGCATTGAAGTAGGCGGAGTAGAAAATCGCCTCACTAAGAAAAAATTAATCGATCAAATTTATTATAATTTTTATAATCATTCACCGCAACCTGCCTATCTTACTGGTTACAATGCAGTAAACTATCAAGTTAACAAGGGCCGTTGGGTTTCATGGAAAAATACAGATCAAGTTTATCAAGATATTTGGAAACAAGAATCTGATGGAACCTATAATGCGTTGATCAGTTATCGTGAAGGTAAAATGGTAGATAGCGTACAAGAGTTGATGTATTGCTCGGCTCTGAAAATGGATGAATTTAACACACCCAAGGGAGCAGTGCCTCTTTATTTTATCAATATCGATAGTATGGATTACATGCAGGTTACTACCAAGTTTGGAGCCGTTCAAGGAACTGTTTCACCCATTCAAATTAAAGTTATTTGGGCCTTTATGCAAGCCATGTTGAAATTAAATCCAAGAGCTAAATTTATTTTTGGTAGCCATTATCCTGTTACTTCTATCTACAATGCTTCTCTTTTAGGACCACTTTTATCTCATGAATCTGTCATTGCCTTCATGGGAGCCCATACACACGAAAGAGGTTTTATAAACCTCAATAGTGAGCAGTATGCTATTAAATACAACATTCATAGACGTACTCCTCTTCCTCAAATTACAGTTTCTTCCATTGCTGACAACTATGAAATGGGTTGGATGAAATTTGGTTTCGATGATCAAAATCCAGAGCGTCTTGTTTTAGAATTTAATTATAGAAACCTTGATAACTTGACTCCACCAGGACATGATCCCATAGTAGATAACGAAATTTATCAATTACATGATGATTTAACCAGCAATAGAAAGGCAAAAGAGTATCTTGATGATAAAAAAATAGGTGCTCTTACCGACTTAGATGCTACTCTCTCCAAACAAATCAAGCTAGCTTTAGATCTTATTGCAAGACCTGGGGCAGTTCATAATTTAATAGTTACAGAAGATACTATTCCTACCATGATTGCAGATACACAAACCTTTGTGAGATTATTTGCAAGCGTAATAAAAATGTCTTTATCGGAAAGCCCAGATCCAAGACTTGCTAGCCAGGTTCGCCCTTTTGAAGAAGATACCCTCGATTATTTGGATATGCTCACCCAATATTATAATGCCGTTTTAAACAGAAAACGTACAGATGAAACTACTTTTATTAATACTTATCAATTAAATGAGTACGAAGAAAAATTTAACCACAGGATCCAAACTATCGCTGCCTTAATGAGAGTAAATACAGGTATTACAGATGAACATGCAAAATGCAATGGGGGTCACAGTCATAGTCAAGTTTTGGAAACTACAAATGATCCTAATTTAAAAATGCAAGCGGCCCTTCTGCCCATCATTACCAATTATCAACATTACATTTCTTATTACAGACATTGGCTCGAAAACTACGATGCTCTTCTTCGTGCTAATCCGGAAAGCACAAACTTAATCAATGAAGCTAATCTTTTTAATAATAATGATTTTCATGATCTCTTGGGTCACCTCAGCGATTATCCTTATGGGACAAGGGCCCACGCTTTTATGACCCATGCTTTCCAAGCTTCTGTAGATTCTTATATGAACTACTACAAAGGAAAAGTGCCAAGTAATTTAAGGGACAGCGGTTTATTTACTAAACAGGAGGTACAAAATACTTTAAGAATTGAAGTAGATCTTGATTCTGGACAAATTTATCATTCACCTATTTTAGATAAAAAACCTCCTGTATTTGGAGAGGGAACAGATCCCCATTTTATATCAACAGATGCCCCTCATCATCCTCTTCATGCGGGGTAAATCCTTAAAAGAAGTTGTATTTTCTACACCACATGATAAGAAAATCATATATGGAAACTCTTATAAAAATTATAGCTGAACCCCAAAAAGAATCATGGCGTTGTAAATTTATTTTAGAAACTCCCCTTTCAATTAAAGGTTCTTATTTTTTCAGGGATAAAAAAGAAACAATCAATTCAAAACTCGCTGAATTAATTTTTCAAATTGAAGGTGTAGTTGAACTATTTATTGCTCCCACTTTAATTATCGTTACCATGAAAGATCCTACAGATTGGCGTCTGTATGGTAAAAATTTTGGTGTTGCTATCAGAGAAGCTATAGCTTCTGGGGTGCCCTTAATTTCAGAAGAAATGATTAAAAAAATGCCAGCAACAACTGAGATTCGAAAACAAGTAGAAAAATTAATTAAAGAACAAATTAATCCCTCCCTAGCAAGTCATGGGGGTTATATTGAACTTCTTGATGTGCGAAATAACGATATTTTCATTAAAATGGGTGGAGGCTGTCAAGGTTGTTCCATGTCGCAAGCAACTTTAAAACAAGGGATTGAACAAACATTAAGACAAGAAATTCCATTTTTAGGTTCTATCTATGATACAACTGATCACGCCGCTGGCCTTAATCCCTACTACAATCCTGAAGCATCCTGAACAAAATGACCCAACCTTCTCAAAACTTGGAAACCTTTCCTAATCCTAATCCAGAACGAGATTACGAAATTAGTTTTACTTGTCCAGAATTTACCTGTCTTTGCCCTAAAACGGGGCAGCCTGATTTTGCAACCTTACAGATTCAATATATCCCTTACCAAAAATGTATTGAGCTTAAATCTTTAAAACACTACCTTTGGTCTTATCGAAACGAGGGAGCTTTTCATGAAAAAGTAGCCAACCAAATTTTAAATGACTTAGTACTTCTTTTATCCCCAAAAGAAATAACGCTTATTGCCGATTTTTATGTAAGAGGCGGAATTCATACCATCATTACCGTTAAACATAAAAAATAATGCCTGGCAAAAATTTTAAAAAATTAAATCTTTCAACAAACCCCTTTGGATCTGTGATGGTCTACCTTAGATCATCGTTTTATTGATGGGTTTGTCGGCTCACAAATGGCAAAAATGCTAGTAGACATTCTCGAAAATCCTTCAAAATATATGGAGTGAAAATTTATTTCTTAATAAAACCTATCAAATCTTGCACAAAACTTTCTACGGTGGGCTTTGATGCAACTAAAGCTACTTTTAAACCAAGCGCTTTTATTGTATTTGCTGTTATGGGTCCAATACAGCCAATACGAGAATGTTCCAAAGATAAAAAATCTTTTGTCATCTCATAAAAATTTTCTACAGCAGAAGAACTAGCAAACAAAACCCAGTGAGGTGGAACTTTCATCATATTTTTAATCTGATCATGAGAAAGCTGAATTTTTTCTACTCGATAGATGGGTAGTTCAATTAATTGGCAATGATTTTCCTCACATATTTTTTTAATAATACCCCTTGTTTTTTCTGCACAAGGAAGAAGGATTTTCTTACCAGCAATACCTTGTTTGGCTAAACTTAAAGCCAAGCCCTCTGACGTAGAGGGATTGGCAATTAAATCACATTTTAAAAAGTATGATTTTAATTTTTCACAAGTAGCCTCACCAATGGCTCCAATTTTAACATGAGCAATATCTCTTAAATCATAATCATCACTTCTCAAACTTTCCAAAAAAAGATCTACTGCATTGCTGCTTGTAAATACAATCCATGCAATCTCTTTCAGATTCTTTAAAATCTTTTTACCCTCCGGAGTTAGAGGAATTTTTTTAACCTGAATCGTAGGGCATTCAAGCACCATGGCTCCCTCATTTCTTAACCTCACCGATAATTTTTGATTTCCCTCATAAGAACGTGTGAGCATAAAAGATAAACCAAAAAGAGGTTTTTTTTCAAACCAAGAAAGTTGGCTACCTAGCTCTACTATTTTCCCCACAACAATGGTGGTGGGACGGGGCAGAGGATGATGATGAAGCATTTGGCCCACATCTTTAAGTGTTGTAGTTAAGGTTTTTTGTTCACCATAACTTCCACGACTAATAACAGCCACAGGAGTATTTTCTTCCATACCACCATGCATAAGTTTTTGAGCAATTTCCTTCATACGAGAAGTAGCCATTAACAAAACAAGAGTTCTTATTTTAGAAACAGCATCCCAGTCTGTTTTTTGTTGTTGTGATTCTTCATAACCTGTAATGACAGCAAAACTTGAAGAATAAGAACGGTGAGTGAGTGGTATGCCTGCATAAGCTAATACGCCGTTAAAAGAACTAACCCCAGGAATCACTTCAAAGGGAATATGTGCTTTTGCTAGTTCTACTGCCTCCTCACCACCCCTTCCAAAAACGAAGGGATCTCCCCCTTTTAATCTCACAACAATCTTTCCTTGATTGGCATAAAAAATCATCAACCTCGTAATTTCATCTTGAGGCATGGAGCATGCTCCACATGGTTTGCCAACATAAAATGACTGACATGTTTTTTGAGTATGAGACAAAAAATATGGGTTAGCTAAAAAATCGTAAAGAACAATATCAGCCTTGGCAAGAGCAGCTACCCCTGCCAGTGTGATTAATTGCGGATCTCCTGGGCCAGCTCCTACTAAGTAAACTAATCCCTTGTTCATCATTTACTCCAACCTGTAATAGATTCATAAATGCCCCCATCAGTAGCCTTTATTTTTCCATTGAGTTCCATAATCGTTACTAATTCCATCACTTTTTCTGTTGAAAAACCGGTATGAAAAACTAAATCATCAAGTCTTGCTTTTTGAGTCGAACAAAAATCTAAAATCTGTTTTTCATCTTTTGTAACTTGTGAATTTTCTTTTTCAATACAAGGGTAGTTAAGATCAGAAAGAATATCATTGGGATGGGTTACAGGTTTAGCACCTTGGGAAATAAGAAAGTGTGGCCCCACTGATTTTTCCCAAAAAATAGACCCAGGAACAGCGTAGACATTTCGATTTTGCTCTAAGGCATACTTGGCTGTAATTAAAGCACCACTTTTTTGAGCAGCCTCCACAACTACAACTCCACGAGATAAACCTGAAATGATTCGATTTCGTTTTGGGAAATTGTAGCGCGCAACATTTTCTGAATGAGAATACTCTGAAAGAACAACACCTCCACTTTTTACAATCTCATAAACCAAATCTTGATTTCTGGAAGGATAAATATATTTTAAACCACTTCCTAAAACAGCTACCGTTTTTCCATGAGCACAAAGGGCTGCCTGATGACTTTCGGTATCAATACCTATGGCTAACCCACTTACAATCCCTAAACCTTGCGTAACCAAGCCTGTCACCAAATGCCTGGTAGCTTCTCTTCCATAATTTGTGCAGTCTCTTGTCCCTACAATACCAACCCAAGAAAACGCATTTAAAATTGAAACATCTCCATAAGCAAAAAAAGTCGAAGGTGGATTATGAATTTCCTTTAAAATTTTAGGATAAAAAGGATGATGAAGGGTAACTACGGTAGTTGGTAAATCGTCTATCACCCTTGCATAGATAAATTAGCGGTTCAAAAAAGCAACGATTTTTTTTACTGTCCGCCCTCTCCACCATCAGGGTCGTCAGTACCAACATCGTTATCGTATCTTTCTCCTGTCCATTTTCCATCAACACGTTCTCTTAATTCCTTTCCTACTTTAAAAAATGGGAGACGCTTGGGTTTTACTTGAATAGATTCACCTGTACGTGGATTTCTTCCAATATAGGCCCCATATTCCTTATTTACAAAGCTTCCAAATCCTCTAATTTCAATTCTGCCACTTTTGGCTAAGGTATCCGTCATTGAATCAAAAATCAGATTCACCACATCCTCTGCCTTCCGGCGCGGTTGTTTCATTTTTTCAGCAATAATATCAATCAATTCCGATTTATTCATATCGCCCCCTTTTTCGTTTGGGAAAATCTAGGTTTGATAACCATTCAATTTCATTCATAAAAATATCAGTTTTTAGAGATAAAGTCAACGCTTCCCCCTCTCTCTTTTCTTCACATTATAACCTATTGATATTAATCACTTTTTCTAATTCTGATTTTTGATTTCCCCTCTCATCGATTGAAGAGCCATGGCAATCAGGCCTTCGGGGCTTGTGGACAGTTCAGGGTAAATAGCAAATCCGCAAGCCACATGAGGTTCTATTTTAGATCCCAAGTAGTCTCTCACGCATTCCTCAATTGTTTGTTTGATACGATTTAAAATAGAGCGGGCTCCCATGGGCCCAATATCAGGAATAATAGCTAAAAAATCTTTAAGTGTGTAATGAAACAGGTGATCAGTTTGTCTTAAGCAATGCACGCGGATGCGATCTTCAACCATTTCAAATAATTTACCAAGTTCGATGTCTTCTAAATTTTTTCGCAAGATCTTAAGATTTTGAACTGAAAAACAAAAAACACCTAGAGAAAAATTTTTACTCGAAGCTAAAATCATCGCCTCATTTAAAAGGGTTCTAAAATCATGATCGATATCGTACTGAGCAATGAGAAAATGAAATCTAGAGCCACATCCTACTTCACTTTCCATCCAAATTTTCCCCTGATGTAATTCGATGATCTCCTTACAAAGAGCAAGCCCTAAACCTGTACCCTTGTAACCACTGCCACCCATGGGACGATGGATTTGTTCAAACTTATTAAATAAAACCGATTGATGAGATTTTTCAATGCCTACACCATCATCAATAATACTGATTTGGAGTTGGTTTTTTTGGTCTCCCACAATATCTTGGCATTTGATAATAATTTTACTTTTGGCAAAACGAAGGGCATTATCAATCAGATTGTGCAGCACTTGAACCAAAAGGTCTGAATCAGCATAACAAGGCATCAGATAATGGGGAAGATCGAGAATCAATTGAATACCCTTTTGTTTAACTTGGGTTTCATAATTTTTAATTAAATCATCAAGAATAGGTTTTAAATCAACTCGTCGTAAACGTACCGTAATTTTTCCAGACTCAAGCCTTGCCATATCTAAAAGATTATTAATAAGCTTGGTAAGTCTTTCAACATTACGACTTGTTGTTTTAACCAAAGCCTGTTGTTTTTCACTTAAAGACCCTACAATACCGTACTCGAGATTAGAAATAGCTCCTTTAACAATAGCTAAGGGAGTACGTAATTCATGAGATACCGTACTTACAAAATCATCTTTCAATACCTCCATCCGTTTTTTCTGAGTCACATCCAAAAAAGACCAAGATCGACCATAGTAAGTAGCATCTAATCCTCTTACTGGGACTGTATAATATTCAAAAATGTGACCATCCTTTAATTGAATCTCCCCTGAGGCCACTTCTAAACTTAAGTGATTATTTAAAATAATATGTTTTGCAAATTCATCCTCTTCTAAAAGCATATTTTTGATATGTATAAAAATTTGTGAGTCATCCCACTGATAAAGCAATTCCTTTTTAAATTTAAATATATCCAAAAATCGCTGATTAACTTTGTAAACACTGTGGTCACTCAACAAAATAAGAACAGCTTCCCAAGCAGAATCTAATTGGCATTCTAAAAGAGATTTTTGAAAATAGATTTGATCTTCAATTTTCTGCCTTTCGATAGCATAAAGCATGGCCTTAGAAAGAGATTGAGCTGTAATTTCTCCCTTATTTAAATAATCTTGAGCTCCTAGATGAACGGCTTCAATAGCTTTTTTTTCATCTTTAAAGCCGGTTAAAACAACAATGGGCCATTTACGATTAAGGGATTTAATTTGAATAATGCCATCAACCCCCTTGGTATCCGGGAGAGAAAGATCCAAAAGCACAACATCAAAATGATTTTTTTGAAGACAAACCAGGGCTTGGCTTAAGCTTAAGATTGCCGTAATGTGATAACCAGGACTAGAAATATTTTGCACATATTCTTTAATCAAGGCAACATCACCTGGGTTATCTTCTATCATTAAAACCTGAAGAACATTTTTTTCTTGATTAGACATAACTTCCTTCTTTAGGCCAGCTGAAGGAAATGGTGGTTCCCTGCCCAGGAGCAGAGTCTACCCATACTTGCCCACCATGTGATTCTACAATACGTTTACACACGGCCAAACCAATACCAAAACCACTAAATTGTGTATGAGCATGAAGTTTTGCAAAAAGATCAAAAATTTTATCCTGATCTTTTTTCTCAATCCCTATTCCATTATCAGCAATCGAAAAAATATAATTAGATCCAGCGTCTTTTGATTTAATTTCTATCAATAAATTTTTATCTCTTTTAAACTTAATAGCATTTGAAATCAAATTTTGGAAAAGTCTCTCTAAACTTCCTTGATAGGCACGAACTTGTGGAAGAACTTCTTTTTTAATCTCAACCTTTGTTTCTTGAATGGTGGCACTTAAATTTTTAAGTGCACACTCTAAAGCTTCATTGGAATTAACAAAATCGATCTCTTGCTCATGCTTGGTGGCTCTGGAATATTCTAAAAGATTAGAAATCATCTGTTGCATTCTTTTAGCTCCATCTACAACATGATGTAAGTAGCCAAGGGTTTTTTCATCCTGACTTTCCAGTTTTTTTTCTAAAAGATCCCCAAAGCCAGTAATCATACGAAGCGGCTCTTGCAAATCATGCGAAGCAACATAGGCAAACTGTTCTAAATCATGATTGGATTCTTTTAACTGTCTCGCTTGTTCAATTGTCAAATTTTCTGATTTTTTTCTTTCAGTGATATCTCTTACAAAAATATTAAAAGAGTATCCTTCACCAAATGGGAAAATAGACATGGAAATTTCAACCGGAAAAGCCTCCCCTTTTTTATTATAGGCTTTAACCTCTACATTTTGATTCAAAATGGGATCTGCTCCTTTTTCAAGATACTCTTTCATTCTTGTTTGCAGGTGACACGCTAAATCATCAGATAAAACGAGAGCAGATAACTTTTGCCCAGAAGCTTCTTTTTTGCTCATCCCAAAAAGAACTTCGGCTCGTTGATTCCATTCTCTAATCACTCCATTTTCATCAAGTGATAAGAAAGCATCATTGGCTGTTTCTATAATCAGTGAATATCTTTCTTGAAGCTTAGCTAGGGTTGCATAAGAAACCAATAAATCACGGTTACGTTTTTCAATTTCATCTTTTTGTAAACTTAAGAGCTGGCTTGTTTGAGCAAGCACTTGCTGACGAGTTTTTTCTAAATTGAATTGTCTGATAATTTCAAGAGAAGCACTGGCCAAAAGTAAAAGCATTCCAGAAAGCCTCAGAGATGAAGCAGGAATTGGAGACCAACTCACAAGGGAAGCAGGATAAAAAATAACAAAAAAACTACAAACAAATTCAATCAAGGCCATGCCTAAAAGCATGCGTTCAAAAATACCTCTCAGAGAATCTAAAAAAAGAAAAAAGACAACTCCACCAAGAAAAAGAAAAAAACTAATCCATTTGAGTAATAGAAAATTTGTTCCCCAAAAATTGAAATAAATTAAAGTGCCAATAAGATACAGTCCTAAAAAAGTAAGGATGATTTTCATCATCCAACTTACAGATAGTTTTTCTACATCCTTGGTCCATTTAAGAAAAAATAAAAAAACTAAAAATCCACCCGCTTCAAAAAAACGCTGGGCAAACCAACGGTGAGAATGTTCTGGGAAAAAAAAACGGCTTCCAAAAATAGAAGCCCCATCGAAAAAGAAAAAAAGAGCACAAAGCCCAAAACTAACCCATCCACTAATCTTGTAGGCCACAAGAAGAGTAATCGACCCCAAGAACACCGTGGCAATAAGCAGGGCCTCCTGAATCTGAGGATTTACCATCATCTGAGGCATAGTTTAAAATAATACATTGATTTCGGTCACTTGGCTAGGATGATTTTTTAAGGTGCTTTAAGGCTTGATGATAAATTTGTGAAACCCTAGCCTTGGACACACCAAGATCCAGAGCTAATTGAGCAAAGGGTTTGTCTTGAAAATAATGGAAATAGATTACTTTCTTCTCTAGGGGTGCAAGATGATTAAGACGTGAATAAAGCCAATTTTTTTGATCTTGATAATCAACCATTTCGGCTGCATCAACTTCTGTTTCATAAGATAGATTAACTGCTTCGCAAGCTACCTTATTTTCAACCTCCAACCAATTTTTTTGATTTTGCATCAGCCCTAAAAGATGTTCTTGTCGACGAATATTTCTCCTTTGATATCTAGAAGATAGATCTAGTTTTCTTAAGTAATCCTGGATAGATCCGCGAATTCGAATACGGGCATAGGTAGGAAAGAGATTGTGATCTCCATCCCAGTTAAAACGAACCACTGCCTCAATAAGCCCCAAGATACCAGCGTGGGTTAAATCATCGCGTTCAATCCAACGAGGAAGATGAAGGCCGAGGTAGGATAGCAAAGTATCTACCAAATAAAGATAAGTGGTTACCTTGTGACCCTGATTCTTTGTCAAAGGTTCTAAAAACAACCCCGCCCTCCTTCTAACTATCATACAATGATAGTCAAAATTTTGACTAAAAACAACTGGATTGTTTTGACAGAGAGGATAAAATGAAATAAAAGGAAAGGTATGGAACAACAAAATCAACAAGTAAAACCATTAGATGAAACTATCCCCATTATAACCCTGACAGGAAAAGCCATGAATAAAATCAAGGGGGTAACCCTATCAAACCCAAACTATGAAGGAAAACTTTTCCGAATTTCAGTAGAAGGTGGGGGGTGTAGTGGATTTCAATATGGCTTTAGCTTTGATGATCCCAAGGAAGGAGACATTAAGGTAAGCTGTGGAGATTTAAATGTACTCGTTGATTCTCAAACCAGGCTTTATGTGCATGGCTCACAAATTGATTATGTTGAAGATTTAAAAAGTTCTGGTTTTGTAGTTCAAAATCCCAAAGCCAAGGCTACCTGTGGCTGTGGCGTTTCCTTTACTGTTTAACCCATCGAAATTTTTCTTACTCCCCCATTTTCAACTTCTAAAATAATTTGGTGGGTATACCAATCTCTCATCTCTAAAAATTTATTTCCCCATTCAATAACAGTAATATTGTCTTTAATTTGATCTTCAAAATCAAGATCAAGCACTTCTCTAAAATAATCTAGGCGATAAAAATCCAAATGATAAAGAAAACCTTGGGCAAGAGGATACTGATGCATCAAGGAAAAGGTTGGAGAATGCACTAACTCTAAGTGTACCCCCCCCAAACCCTCATAAAGTCCTCGCACAAAAGTTGTTTTTCCAGCTCCTAACTCCCCAACAAGAGAAAGACAAGACCCTGGTTTTAAATTCTTGGCAAAAGCACTTCCCAAATTTTCAGTTTCCTCATTACTTTTTGTATAATGCATAAATCTTCCAATGCGATAGAATCTCAGAAGCTAAAACAACACGATGTCCTTTTTTTTCTAGGGTATCTGCCACTAACCCAGTTAAAAAAGGCCCTCCTAAAATGGCCTCGATGCAAAACCCATGTTCCGAAATTAATCCTGCCAAAATTCCACAAAGCACATCACCCTGGCCAGCGCTTGCCTGTGCTGGATTGCCCGTTGGGTTAATCCATTGATCACCATCTGGGAAAGTAATCACACTACAATAACCTTTCAAGATAAGACAAACCCCATACTGGGTTGAAAAGTTTCTAGCAAAGGAAATGCGATTTTTTTGAACCTCATTGCTCGTTTTTTTAAGTAGCCTCCCCATTTCACCAGGGTGTGGAGTGAGAAGAGTTGGATATTTTCTTTCACGTAATAAATTAAGGTTTAAAGACAAGGCATTAAGAGCATCAGCATCCAAAATAAGAGGCATCTTAATTTTTGCAATAATTTCGTGAACAAATTCTATGGTAGAAGAATTACTTCCCAAACCAGGTCCTAAAATAACAACGGAAGCCTCTTTTATTTTTTCTAAAACTTTTGGAACATGTTCTTTGCTAAAACAATCTCCATCACCAATAGGTTCGTACATGACCTCTAAATGAGAATAATCAATGCGTTGATAAGAATTTTTTGGCAAAATAAAAGTAGCAAGCCCTGCTCCCGCTTTTAAAGCTCCAAAACAAGATAAAACTCCAGCTCCAATTTTTCCAAGAGACCCTCCAATAACAAAAACATGACCAAAATTTCCCTTATGAGAATTTTTTGTACGTTTTTGAAATAAAACTTTTATTTTTTCTTTCGTCACTAAATGATGGGAAGGGTTCATTGATATAAGAAGTTCGTTTTTAAGACCAATGGGAACTACATCAATAAGCCCCACATAGTCATGGGCATCTCCTACAAAAAGGCCCAGCTTAGGAAAACCAAGCGTGATGGTGCGATGAGCCGATACGCTTGTTCCCAAAACTTCTCCTGTATTACTATCTAATCCAGAAGGAATATCAATGCTCACAATAGGTACATTCAAACCATTCATCCAATGAACACATTTCTGGTGCAAACCAGTCAAAGGTTTATTTAAACCCGTACCAAACAAAGCATCAACAATTACAGAATGATTTTTAATTTTTAAATCTTTTTTATCTTGAACAAAAAAAATAGGAATTTTTTTAGGACATTTTTTATATTGAATAAAAGCATCGCCCTTTAATTTTTTTTCATCTCCTACAATAAACACAGTAACTGAAATCTTTTTTTGAAATAAAAGCCTGGCTACAACCAAACCATCTCCCCCGTTATTTCCCATGCCACAAACAATAAGAACGCTTTCCTTTTTTTTAAGATAATTTTGCAAAAGAATTTTGGTCACTGCACGACCTGCATTTTCCATAAGAGTTAACGAGGAAATACCAGCAGCAATACTTTTGGCATCTAGTTTTTGCATTTCTTCTCTGGTTAAAATATCCATAGTCACCTTAAAATAGCTTGGATCTCAGCAATCGCTTGTTTTAAACCAACAAAAACAGCACGTGAAATAATACTATGCCCAATATTGTACTCCTCGATCTGTTTAATTGAAACCAAGGAAGGTAAATTAGAAACATTTAAACCATGACCAGCATAAACTTTTAAATGACCAGCTGATTTAACTACATCATTAATTCTAGACCATTCTTCTTTTTCATTTTTTTTACCAAAGGCATAAGCATAGGCCCCCGTATGAATTTCAATCGCAAAGGCTCCTAATTCTTTTGCTAATTTTATTTGTTTTATGTCTGGATCAATAAATAAACTCACACAAATCTTTTCTGCCTGGAGTAATGAAATTACTTTTTGAATCTCATCTGTTTTTTTTGTGAGATCAAGCCCACCTTCGGTAGTAATTTCTGACCGATTTTCAGGAACCAGGGTGGCTGTTTTAGGTTTGTAGCGAAGGGTGAACTCCGCCATTTGGGGGCTAGCTGACATTTCAAGATTAACTGGCAAAACTTTTGATTGGATAATACGAGCTAAATCGTCTTCTTGAATATGACGACGATCTTCACGTAAATGAAGAGTGACTTGATCTACATTGAGAGAGGTTAAAATCGAAAGAGATAAAAAGGGATCAGGCTCCACTCCCTTTCTGGCTTCGCGCAAGGTTGCAATGTGGTCAATGTTAACACCAAGTCTAGCCATGATTTAAAAATCAAAGGTGGGTTTGAAGACATTCAGAAATGCGATCAATACATTGATTCACCTTATCATCACTCTCCCCTTCTACCATCACACGCAACAAAGGTTCTGTTCCAGAATAACGAATAACAACACGCCCTTTTCCTAAATCTTTTTCGATCTGGTGAAGTTCATCCTGAATGACCTTATCTGTTTGAATATCCCTTTGCTTTTTCACTGAAATATTTTTTATTTTTTGTGGGAAAACCAGCATATCATTGACAAGATCTTCCAAGGGAAGACTTTTCTTAATCATGCAAGCTAACACTTGAAGAGCTGCCAACAATCCATCTCCCGTGGTAGAAAGATCCATCATGATTAAATGCCCAGAAGGTTCTCCTCCTACTGTGTATCCTTTATTTCGCATTTCTTCTACAATGTAGCGATCTCCCACAGCTGTGCGTACAAAATTAATTTTTTGATCGTGCAGATAGCTTTCAAGACCCATGTTGCTCATAATCGTACCAACCACTGTATCTTTGTAGAGTCTGGATTCACTTTTACGCTCCATGGCTAAAATAGCTAAAACGCGATCTCCATTAATAATACGCCCTTTGGCATCACAAAGAATAAGGCGATCGGCGTCTCCATCAAGAGCAATGCCTAAATCAGCATTGCACTCTTTAACCTTCTTACACAACTCCTCTGGATGCAAGGCCCCACATTTTTCGTTGATATTAACTCCATTAGGGTCATGATTAATGGCTACAACTTCAGCATCCATCTCAGAAAGCACTAAAGGAGCTACATGGTAGGCTGCTCCATGGGCACAATCTACAACCACCTTTAAACCTTTTAAGGTCAAGCTTCGTGGAAAAGTTGATTTTAAGAATTCTGCATACCTCCCTACAGCATCATCAATACGCACAGCACGACCAATATCAGCGCCTGTAGGACGTATGGAATCGTCAACAGCTTGAAAAACAAAATCCTGCATTTGAGATTCGATTTCATCGGGAAGCTTAAAGCCATCACGATCAAAAAATTTGATTCCATTATCACTAAAACCATTGTGCGAAGCTGAAATAACAACACCAGCATCGGCCCGCATGGCTGTTGTTAAAAAAGCAATGCCAGGGGTAGGTAGTGGCCCCGTTAAAACAGCAATAGAACCCATCGAGCTAATTCCAGCCGAAAGAGCATATTCAAACATATAGCTTGATCTTCTGGTATCCTTGCCAATAACAATGCGTCCAAAACCCTGTTTTCTGGCAAAATGAAAGGCAATGGCTTGCCCTAGAGCTAAAGCTACCTCAGGGGTCATGGGATAACGATTGGCTCTGCCTCTGACTCCATCTGTTCCAAACAATTTTTCCATAATTTCCTTTTAAACAAAATGCCGTGAAAAATCAAGCAGAGCTACACTGGGAGCCACATCATGAGTACGAATCAAACTAGCCCCTTTTTGAAGAGCAACAAAGGCAGCGAGAAGAGAAGGAATAAGTCTTTCCTCTGGAGTAGCCCCTCCTAAAAATCGTTTACGTGAAAGTCCAACTAAAAGTGGAAATCCTAGTTTGCACAGTTCGTCTAAATGGGAAAGAAGTTCCCAATTATGCGAGAGGTTTTTGGCAAAACCAAAACCCGGATCTAAAATAATTTGTTCTTTTGTGATTCCAGCCTTTAAAGCCAGCGAAACTTTTTTTAAAAGCTCACTGGCTACTTCTCTTGCCACATCATCGTACGAAGCCAAAGCATCCATAGTTTCTGGATTACCACGTGCATGCATTATAATCACCTTAACTCCCAGCTTAGTTACAAGGGAAGCCATAGAAGAATCGTAAGATAATCCTGAAACATCATTGATAAGACTAGCTCCTTTTAAAACAGCTTCATGGGCAACCTTTGCTTTTCTTGTATCAATACTCAAAGGGATACGAAGAATCTTTTTAAGAGCAATCATTAGAGGCAAAACTCTCTCTAATTCTTCTTCTTCAGAAACAAGGGTAGCTCCTGGCCTTGTTGATTCACCTCCTACATCAATAAAAGCTGCTCCCTCTTTTTCCATCTGAAGAGCACGTGCAATTGCCTTTTCTAAATGATGGGATTGGCTTTGAGCATAAAATGAATCGGGCGTACAATTGATAATCCCCATGATACCAAAAATTTTCATTAGGCTTTGCCGGGATAAGCCATAGGTGAAATCACAGGCTTGAACGAAGGATTTTCAGATTTTTCTGGAACCTTTTCTTCTACTGTTTTAGCTAAGGGAGGCAATTTTTCTCCTCGCATAATCATATCAATTTGCTCACCAGTTAAAATTTCATATTCCAAAAGGGCAGTTGCTATTTGATGTAGGCTTTCAAGATGGGTGGATAAAATATTTTTGGCGCGCTCATAATTCTTTAACACAATACGCTTTACTTCTTCATCAATCATGACGGCAGTTGATTCACTGTAATCTTGATGTTGGGCAATTTCTCGTCCTAAAAAAATCTGCTCTTCTTTTTTTCCAAAAGTTAAGGGACCCATTTTTTCAGACATTCCCCACTCACAAACCATTTTACGTGAAATATCAGTAGCTCTCTCAAAATCATTGCCAGCACCTGTTGTGAGCTCACCAAAAATAAGTTCTTCGGCTACTCGCCCCCCCATCAAGATGGAAATTAAATCTTCTGTATATTTTCGTGACTGCATGTACTTATCGCGCTCTGGCAATTGCTGGGTAAGCCCTAAGGCCATGCCACGAGGAATAATAGTTACCTTATGCACTGGATCAGTACCAGGTATCATTCGGGCTACCAAAGTATGCCCTGCTTCATGATAAGCCGTCACCTTTTTTTCTTCATCACTGATCAACATGGATCTTCTTTCTGAACCCATAAGAACCTTATCTTTAGCCATTTCAAAATCCATCATTTTGACTTCTTTGCTATTTTTTCTGGCTGCAAAAAGAGCTGATTCATTAACTAAATTTTCTAAATCAGCTCCACAAAAACCAGGAGTACCTCTAGCAATCGACATAAGATCGACATCATCAGCCAAAGGAACTCTTTTAACATGAATTTTTAGAATAGCCTCACGCCCTTTTAAATCGGGCCTTGCAACTACTATACGGCGATCAAAACGCCCAGGACGAAGAAGAGCTGGATCTAAAACATCGGGACGGTTGGTTGCTGCAATTAAAATAACCCCATCATTACTTTCAAAACCATCCATCTCAACTAAAAGTTGATTAAGAGTTTGTTCGCGTTCATCGTGCCCTCCACCTAAGCCTGCTCCTCGGTGTCTGCCTACGGCATCAATTTCATCAATAAAAATAATACAGGGAGCATTTTTTTTCCCTTGTTCAAAAAGATCTCTCACGCGTGAAGCACCAACTCCAACAAACATCTCCACAAAATCACTTCCCGAAATACTAAAAAAAGGAACTCCCGCCTCACCAGCAATGGCACGCGCTAAAAGAGTTTTACCTGTTCCTGGAGCACCCATTAAAAGCACACCCCTGGGAATTCGCCCTCCCAGTTTGGTAAATTTGTGTGGCTCTCTTAAAAATTCGATAATTTCTTGCAGGTCGTCTTTAGCTTCTTCTACTCCTGCAACATCAGCAAAGGTAATTCTTCTTTGTGTATCAGACATCAGCCGAGCTTTTGATTTGCCAAAGGACAGGGCCTTGCCACCACCAATTTGTAATTGCCGCATAAAAAAGAAAAAGAAAACAAACAGAAGAATCATGGGAAGCCACGAGAACAAAAACTGTTGCCAAATAGGAGTATCTTCTTTTTTACGAAATTCTACTTTTAAATCTTCGTTAGAAAGCATTTCTATTACTTTGCTATTATCGATAGGACCAATCGTAGTAAAATAAACGCCTTCATTGACATCCGCTTTAAACTTACCTGTGTATTCTTCACCCTTTACAATCACCTCTTCGAGTTGTTTGGCACGTACAGCAGAAACAAATTCACTGAAGGTGAGTTCTTTTTTAAAAGAGGGCTTTGCATTAAAAAAATGAACAACAGAAAAGGACATTAAAATAACAATAATCCATAAAGCCAACGTTTTTTGTGTTTGTTTCATATGCGGCAAACCTCTATCCCCCAAGCTTTTCCAATGTAACCTGTTAACCAGAAAGAATCAACAGTAAAGCTTAAGGGTTTTGATGTTTTAAAATACATAAAATAGGCTCCCTAGAATTTTTAACTTTATAATCATCCCCTACTTCATAACCTACCAGAGCCACAATTTTCTCTTTTTGGCTTAGGACCAAAAGATTTCTACGATCAAAAAAAGGCACCTTTTTATCAATCAAATAATCTGAAATTTTTTTAGACCCGGGAGCACCAAAAGGTTTAAAACGTTCTCCATTTTTTGGAGTTCTCAATTCCAAGGGATAAGAAAGTGTATCTTTTTTCAAAAAAAGAGGTCTAGAACCAATATTTTTTTGACATTTGTCTTTAATCTCAGCAAGCAGTAACGAATTAAACTCTTCCACCTGAAGTGAAAAATCTGGAAAATGAAAAATACCAGGACCTGGGATTAAAAAAGCTTCCTTTGTTTCTACCTTTAACCTAAAAAAACCAAAATGATCTGGTGTTATCTTTAAAAACAGTGCTCCCACAGGCCTTTCCAGGGTTCTTTTTTTAGCAATAAGGGAGTCAAGTTCTATAAAAAGCTTTTGTGAAAGAAAATGAAAACCTTCTTTCTGTAACCTGGCTTCCAAAACAAAAAAACGAAGCACACGAGAAAGTGCCAAATAACTTTCACTGCACATCCAAACTTGAGCATGTTTCTGAAGAAAAGTATCACAATCTTTTTTGAGTTTTGGAAAAATTTTTTGACATTGCGCGGACAAACTTAAAAGTTGCTGGGGCAGATGTGGTTTGTTTTTTTGAAGATGTGGCAGTAATTGATGCCTCACCCAATTACGAAAATACAAGGTAGTTAAATTTGTTGAATCTGTAACAAAGGGAATATTTTGAGATGCTGCATAAGAAAAAATTTCTGCTCTTGTACATTCTAACAAGGGACGCACAAAGGAAGTTTTGGGAGTAAAAGCTTTAATGGGCAGAATACCACAAAAACCTCTTAAACCTACCCCTCTCAAAAGGCGCATGAGAAGAGTTTCTAATTGATCTCCCTCGTGATGTCCCGTTGCTACATACTTCCACTTTTTTTTATCAGCTTGAGAAAGAATATAATCTAACCTCATGTTTCTAGCACGCTCTTGTACCCCAGCCCCCTTCTCTAAAGGAGAATCTACCACTTCAAGCAGGATACCCCATTTATGGAGTATATCTTCTACAAATTTTTGATCACGGTTTGATTCTTCTCCTCTTAAATGAAAATTAAAATGCACAGCAGAAACCTTGAAAGAAAGCTTCCAAAGCACATAAAGAAGCACCATCGAATCAATCCCACCCGAAACTAAACAAACCAAATCATCGGATAAAGAAAGACCCCAACATTGAAGTTTAGATTGAATTTTTTTTTCAAACAAAAAAACTCCTAACTGAGGATAAATTAACAATTTTCTCTTGATAAATCAAGTGGTTATGACTCACTGCGCTATTTTATTCTTTTGACATCCCAGAGGGGTTACGATTAAGAATAAGGGGATGCTTCAAAAACAACTTTTAGTTATTGATTCTAACTCTTACCATTTTGAAATTTTAATGAGCAGCCTTGGTCAACTCCCACAAGTTCGTTTTCACATTACCAGGGCTCTTAATATGGAGCAGGGAATATTGATGTTAAAAAGCAAGCGTTACGACTTGGTTTTAACCGAAAATTTCAGCATGGAAGAAGGAGAATGGATTACCAAACTTTCAGAAAAAAGTCGCGGCACACCCATTGTTATTCTCACTTCACAAAGAGATGATAGACAAGCCATTGATGCCATTCGCTTAGGAGCTGCAGATTATCTTTTAAAAAATAAACAAACCCTGGATCTTCTGCCCTATACTCTTCTCAAAACTATCGAAAAAAGAAAAAATAAATTTATCAAACCGAGAACAACTCCCCTCGATATGCTGTCTAAAAATATCAGGTCTTTAACGAGTCTTTTGAATGAACCTGCTAAAAAATGGGCTGGAACCGGAAAACAAATTCATCTTACCGGCATTAAAAACGAAATAAGAAACATAAAAAAAATAATAAAAAACATAGTATTAGAATAGAAATATTAATGTTTTAGATTAAAATGGGCCGCTCAGACGGTTACGGCCTTCTTTTTTGGAGTGATAAAGAAATTTATCGGCTTCATCCACCATATGGAGAGCATCGGATGAGCTTTCAATCAGCGTTGTAACTCCCAGGGAAATGGTAATAGAAATGCTTTTGCCTTCGTATTGAATGGCAAGTGCGCTCACTATTTTGCGAATACGCTCGCCTAAATCCATGGCTGCATGCCCATCGGCATCTCGAAGTAAAATAATAAATTCTTCGCCCCCAAAACGGGCAAAAACATCATCAGTGCGAATACAGGTAGCAACAGCCTTGGCAATTTGTTGCAACACCAAATCTCCTGCTAAATGCCCATAAGTATCATTTAAAAGTTTGAAGTGATCGATATCAAACATAATCAGGGAAAGCTTAGCCCCTTTTCTTTTAGCAAAAGCAAATTCTTCTTTTAAACGTTCCAAGAAAAATCTTTTATTATAAATATTAAGAACAGGATCCATAACCCCCATGGAATAAAGACGCTCTTCTGAAACTCTTTGAGTATCATCCATAAAAGTAAGTTCAATCACTGTGTCTTGAGAAAGTTGAATTTTATCTCCATCAGATAAAGTAACACTTGCAGCCCTCATCCCATTAACATAGGTGCCATTGGTAGATCCCAAATCAACCAAAAACACTTCATGATTTTTATTCATCACAATTTTAAAGTGGCGTCTGGAAATGGCATTGTCATCCACATACAAATCACACTCAGGTGCCCTTCCAATAACAATTTCTCCCGTATTTAAAGGAAAAATTTGGCCCAAGCGCACCCCCTTCAAAAAAGTAAGATAAGGTTTTTTAACCGTAGCACTTTCTTTTTCGAGAGTTTTAATGCTCGTTATAATGGTTTCATCGCCATTCATGAATAAGTTAATTATAACTCTATTTAAGAACTTCTAAAAACATTTTCTTCAAATAAGAGTGTCAAAATTTTGTCTGTTTTAAGGTGGATTGATGGCCTTATCAAGGTGTACCATCATTTCTCTTTTTTCCCGATGAGCTAAAACCAGGGCTGTTTCGTAAGTGTCATATCCCGTTAGTTCTACTCGTAGGGTAATTGTTTCCCCCGAAAAAAGACTTAATTCATAAAAACCTAAATTTTTTTGCGTAGACATAAGAGGTTTTTCGTTAATATAAACCCTCGATTTAGGAGGAGAGACTGTAATTTTTAAATACCCTCTAGAAAACCAGGAAACACCCATAAAAAAAGAAGAAAATAAAATAAAAAGAACTCCTAAAATAAGAGGGATCTTGAACCAAAGACTTAAATGATCAAAAAAACCAAAAGAAACATTTTCAAAAAGTTTTTTTCGGATACTTTTTAATCTCTCTTTTTCGGTTCTTTCCTCATTGGTTATTTCTTCTAGAATATCTTCTTCAATTTCATCAGACAAGGTTCTCACTTTTTTGATTTTACTCACTGTCATTTCAGGAAATTCGGGCGGTAATCCTTCTTCATCTGCTTCAGGGCCAAAATAACCATATAAAAATTTTGTAACCAGGCTGGGCTTGAAATTAGGATTAACAATGTGCAAAAGCCTGTCTAAATCATCCGCCATTTGGGAGGCAAATTCATACCTTTTGCCCCGTTTTTTTTGCAGGGCTCTTGTAACAATACGATCAAGCTCTTTGCTAACTCCAGCACGATAGCGCGAAGGAGGTTCAATACGTGCAGCCTTCACAGCTTTAACGGTTTCGGGATTGGTATTTCTTTTAAAAAGTCGCTTTAAAGTCAAAAATTCCCAGAGAAGAATACCAGCAGAAAAAATATCCGAACGCCGATCAATGGCTCCTCCATCGGCTTGCTCTGGAGACATGTAGGCAAATTTTCCCTTTAAAACCCCAGACTCGGTTTGGATGATACGATCAAGTGATTTAGCAACTCCAAAATCAATAATTTTAACATTGCCAGAATAAGAAAGAATAATATTTTGCGGGGAAATATCACGATGAACTACTTTAAGTTCTCTCCCCTGCGAATCTGTTTTGCGATGAATGTAATCCAAGCCCCGGCAAATTTCTGCGATGCAAAAAAGAACAATATCGAGGGGAAGCATTTCGGCCCTGTCTTTAAAATCCCTGATAATTTGACCAAAAGTTTTTCCATCAACATATTCCATCACAATAAAGTAATCATCCCCGGTTCTTCCCAAGTCATAAACCTGCGCAATATTTCCATGAGTAAAATGAACAGCAAGCTTGGCTTCATTAACAAACATTTCGATATATTCTGGATGAGAAGAAATATGAGGTAAAATTCGCTTGATCACAACCAAGCGTTCAATTCCATTGGGATCAGCTGTTCTAGATTTATAAATCTCAGCCATGCCCCCATGGGCAATTTTCTCCAAAATGAGATAATGACCGATTTTATCGGCGAGCTGGGTCATTGAAGAAAAATAGTAATGATTTTAGAGCCTTAAGACAAGGAATTTGTGGGAGTAAAATTAAAATAAGATCCGAAGACAGACATAAAAAGCAGCAGCAATAAGTGCTGAAACCGGGATGGTGAAAATCCAAGCATAAATGATGGGACTAACCACTCCCCAACGCACTGCGGAAAGACGACGGGTAGCACCTACCCCCATGATAGAACCTGTGATGGTGTGCGTGGTACTCACAGGAATTCCAGCAAAGGTAGCCATGAATAAAGTCGTGGCAGCCCCTGCTTCCGCGGCAAAGCCCCCCACTGGATGAAGTTTGGTGATTTTCATCCCCATTGTTTTCACAATACGCCAACCGCCCATCATGGTTCCTAAAGCAATAACAACATGACAAGACACCATGACCCAAATGGGCACATAAAAATCCCCAGTCAGATAACCAGAACTAAACAACAGCACCGTAATGATACCCATGGTTTTTTGGGCATCATTGCCCCCATGACCTAAACTGTACAGGCTAGCTGAAATCAACTGAAGACGGCGAAAGTGCTTATCTACCCTGGATGGAGAAGTATTTTGAAAAAACAAATTAATGAGGTTCATGAGCACAAACCCAAAAGTCATGCCCAGCAGAGGTGACAATACAATAAATAAACAAATTTTAATAAGTCCACTGGAAATCAAAACGCCAAAACCTGCTTTAGTAATGGCTGCCCCTACAAAACCACCAACAAGGGCATGCGAGCTAGAACTGGGCAATCCCCACCACCAAGTGAGTAAATCCCAAATAATGGCTCCCATCAGAGCAGCAAAAACAACCCCCACACTCATAATGGATGGGTCTACAATCCCCTTGCCTAGGGTGGTAGCCACATGAACCTTAAAAATAAACAAGGCCAAAAAATTAAAAAAGCCTGCCCAAAAAACAGCAGCAAAAGGGGATAAAACACGGGTAGAAACAATAGTAGCTACAGAATTGGCGGCATCATGAAAGCCATTGATAAAATCGAAAGCGAGGGCCACAAAAACCACAAAACCAATCACAATGAGGGAATTGGGATCAAACATTTTTAAGTACAATACCTTCGATCACATTAGCAACATCCTCACAACGATCTGTAGCTGATTCCAACATTTCTAGAATTTCCTTTTCCTTGATAAGTTTGATGGGATCTTTTTCCCGCTCAAAAAGATTGGAAATAGCAAACCTTAAGGCTTCATCAGCCTCATTTTCTAGACGGTTGATTTCAATGCACTGGGCTAAAATCATCTCTGGCTTTTTCATATTGCGAAGTCTTAAAACGGCCTTAGCAACTTCTTCCACAGCCTGTACCAAAATTTTAACTACAGCCTTCATGTCCGCGTTAGGCGCTGGAACTTTGTAATACACCATTCGATTGGCCGTTCCGTAGATGAGATCCAAAATATCGTCAATTTCGCTAATGAGTCCATGGATGTCTTCGCGGTCTAACGGGGTGATAAAGGTTTTATTTAACATCTCGATAGTATCGTGGGTAATTCGATCGCCCTCGTGTTCCACATCTTCTATTTTTTTCACCTGTGTTGCCCAAGTGCTTGGATCAGAAAAAAAATCATCCAAGAGCTTCGCGCCAATTAAAGCGTTGTTAGCAGCCTTTTCAAAAAAATCAAAAAACTGTTGTGATTTGGGAAATAGTTTCATAGTGCGTCCTTATAAATAATTTTTAACTTTTACGTCAATGCGAATCTGTACAAACGATAAGTTGATTTAGAATTTTAAGACAAGGAATTTGTGGATTTACCTGCATGGCGAATATCTTGCCCCTTCACCATGTAAATAACTTGTTCTGCTATGTTGGTAGCATGATCAGCCATTCTCTCTAAATGCCTGGAAATCAGAAGAAGCATGATAGCTGAAGGAATAAGCTTTGAATCCGTTTGCATCACCGTTAACAGAGATTGATGAATATCTTTATTAAGTGCATCAACCTCATCATCACTTGCAAGAATTTTTTGGGCTAATTCTACATCCTGATCTACAAAGGCATTCAAAACAGAATTAACCATTTTTTGTGTTTTTTCTGAAAGAGTAAAAAGCTTATCATGAACTTGTGGAATAGAAGCATGAGTTAATTTTTCTACCCTTTGAACAATGTTAACAGCTAAATCGCCAATGCGCTCTAAGTCGTTACTAATGCGAATGCCAATGGCAATAAATCTTAAATCAGAAGCTGCAGGTTGCCTAAGAGCTAAAATTTTAATGCAAAGATCACCTACATCCATTTCAAAATGATTCACTTCATCTTCTTTGATAAAAATTTGCTGGCCTAGGGAAAGGTTATTTTCCTTAAGAGACTTCATTGCCATGCTAATCATGGCTTCTACATCAGCTCCCATGGCCAGTATCATTCCTTTTAATTTTTGAAGTTGGGCTTCAAACTCTTTATCGGTATGTGCTGTCATTATCCAAACCTCCCTGTAATGTATTCTTCAGTCTTTTTCTCACGTGGAGTGGTGAAAAGATCACTCGTTGATCCAAATTCTATCAACTTACCCATGAAAAGAAAAGCAGTATAGTTTGAAACACGCCCTGCTTGCTGCATATTGTGGGTTACAATCACAATGGTATATTTCTTAGAAAGTTCATGAAGTAAATCTTCTACCTTAGCTGTAGCAATGGGATCTAGGGCGGAACAAGGTTCATCCATCAAAATTACCTCGGGCTCATTAGCAATGGCCCTGGCAATGCAAAGTCTTTGCATTTGACCACCCGAAAGACTAAAAGCACTTTCGTGTAAACGATCTTTTACCTCATCCCAAAGAGCAGCTCCCTTTAAACTTTTTTCAACTGTTTCTTCTAAGATTTTACTATCTCTGATACCAGCAACACGAAGACCAAAAATAACATTTTCGTAGATAGATTTAGGAAAAGGATTATATTTTTGAAAAACCATTCCGATACGTTTTCGAAGCGAAATAACCTCCATATTGGGATGATAAATGTTGTCACCTTGAAAAAGAATTTCTCCCTGATGTCTGGCCTCTTCTACAAGATCATTCATACGGTTAATGCTTCGAATCAAGGTAGACTTACCACAACCCGAAGGACCAATAAGAGCTGTGACACATTTTTCTTGAATAGATAAATTAATGTCATAAAGAGTCTGGGACTCTCCATAAAAGAATGAAAAATTTTTAATTTCAACAATGGAACTTTTAGAATGCTCCTGATCCATACTTCCTCCGTAAATGTTCACGAATAGCAATTGCACCCAAATTTAAGGCCAAAACCAAGATAATCATGAGCAGCGCCGTGGCATAAATCATGGGTTTGGCTGCATCTGAATCTGGTGACTGAAAACCTAAATCATAAATATGAAATCCTAAATGCATAAATTTTTGATCCAAGTGTATAAAGGGATAGGTCATATTCAAAGGCAAGGTAGGAGCTAATTTGACAACACCCACCAACATCAAAGGAGCCACCTCTCCTGCTCCACGAGCCATAGCCAAAATAAGCCCCGTTAAAACACCTGGTAAAGCCGCAGGAAGCACAATACGTTGAATCATTTGCCACTTAGAAGCACCACAAGCCAAAGCCGCCTCTCTGGCCCCTCTGGGCACAGCAGCCAAGGCTTCCTCGGAGGCTACAATAACAACGGGGAGAGTTAATAAAGCAAGGGTGAGTGAAGCCCAAAGTAAACCTCCCGTTCCAAAGGTAGGCGTTGGAAAACGATTACTAAAAAAAAGTTGATCAAGAGATCCTCCTAAAAAATATACAAAAAAACCAAGTCCAAAAACACCAAAAATAACAGAAGGAACCCCGGCTAAATTATTAACTGAAATTCTCACTAAGCGAACAAAAAAACCTTGCTTGGCATATTCCCGAAGATAAATAGCAGCTATCACTCCAAAAGGAGTAACCATTGCACTCATTAAAATAGTCATAATCATGGTTCCAAACAAGGCAGGGAAAATTCCACCCTCAGTATTTGCTTCCCTTGGTTCTGTTAATAAAAAATTAAAAAGATGAGTACAAAATTTAAAAGTTCTGGAAAACAAACCCATCTGATTAGGGCGATAATAAGAAATAATTTGTCCAAGAGCCAAACCCACTTCCTCACCATTAAAAATTTGATAAACCAATTTATTTTGAGATGAAAGCTGACGCAAGTTTGAAGCGGTTGCAGCTAAGGCATTATAGGTTTCATTTAATTTATGAATTTTATCATCAATTACTTTTATTTTTTTACTGATACTGGAATATTTTTTTCTTTCTAAACCTTTTTTCTTTTCAATTAATTTTTGAATTTTAGCATTAATATCTCCGATTTGATTTTTCTCTAAATCTCTAATTTCATCCCATTGATTAGAAACAATATCCAATTCTTGATTGAGGGTTTTATAAAAATCCTGATCACCAACCTTCAAGACTCTATTTTGAGCTAGTTCTAGTTTTAAAAATCTTCCAAGAGCTGGCCCATATTCTCGTCTTTCAATAACAACAATATCCAGAGGTTGACTGAGCCTGCTAATTTTATCTTCCTGAATAAAACGAAATCCTTCACCCAAACGATCACGATTTCCTAAAAAAATTTGCCATTCTTTTTTATCTTTAAAGCCTGATTGATCTCTTTTTAAAACAATTTGTCCCAAAAGAGGTTGCTCTGAATTTTTGAGAACAATTTCTAATACTCTCTTTGGCCAAAAACTCTCCATCCCTTTCACCATAATAAGCCCTACAAGACCTACAACCATAATAAGCCCCAAAGCTAGTCCTGTAGCGGTTAACCAAACAAAGGGCTCTCCATAAGTTTTTCTTAAACTAAATTTCATAAAGTTTTATACCGCTCCCGAATATACTGACGTAAAAGTTCGGCAATGGTGTTAACAATAAAAGTCATTAAAAATAAAATGAGCCCCCCTAAAAACAACACGCGATAAAGAGTTCCATGAAAAGGAGCCTCTGGCAATTCCACAGCCAGATTTGCAGAAAGAGTTCTCATACCTGAAAAAATATTCCATTCCATAATAGGAGTATTACCTGTAGCCATGAGAACAATCATGGTTTCACCAACAGCCCTTCCTAACCCAACCATGGTAGCTGAAAAAACCCCTGCTGCTGCTGTTGGAACAACAACACGAATGGCTGTTTGCCAACGTGAAGCCCCACAAGCCAAGGATGCAGAACGCAAAGAAAGAGGAACCTGCGCTAGTGAATCTTCTGAAATGGTAAAAATAATTGGAATTACTGCAAAACCCATGGCAATCCCAACAATCAATGAATTGCGTTGTTCAAAAGGAAGGCCAGTAATTTGAGACCACCACGTTCCAAAATCAGCTATAACCTGACCAGTTGTAGGATCAATAACTGTAAATACGATGAGCTCAAAAAGTGGTCCTAGTTTCCAAGCTAAGAAAATTGCGAGTAACAAAACGGGAATAGAAATAAAAAACTCCATTCCCTTGGGTAAAATTCTTCGAAGTTGATTGGGTAATTGGGCCCAAATAATTCCTAAAAAAACAGCCACAAGAGGCAAAAAGATAAGAATTAAAATGAGAGAAGGAACTCTATCACTTAAAAGAGGGGCCAACCAAAAAGCTCCAATAAAACCTAAAATAACAGAAGGAAGACTAGCCATGACTTCCATGGTGGGTTTTACAATCTTTTTAAGTCTTGGATGCAAAAACTCTGAAGTATAAAGAGCTGCAATAAAGGCAATGGGAAAAGAAAACAGCATGGCATACAGAGTACCCTTTAAAGTTCCAAAAATAAGTGGAATAAGAGAAAGCTTAGGTTCGAAATCATCAGTTCCACCGGTAGACTGCCAAGCATACTCAGGATTACTAGCTCCTTCATACCAAATTTTCCCAAAAAACGTACGCCATCCTCCTTCGGGATGCGGATCATTAAGTTTATATAAAGAAAATTGGTTAGCCGAATCAAGATAAGCTAAATGTTCATACTTACGTGAAAGGGCTACATGTTGGATGGGTACTAAAGATTCACCTTCCCACCTTATATTTTCAGTTGTAGCATAACGAAGAGAAATTTCTTTTTCTGCTGCTACTAAAAATGCTTTATTTCGTAAACTTTTTGCAAAGGCGTAAGAAGAAGTTGGAACCAAGTGATTAAATTGTTTTGTTTTTTGAAAAAGCCTTTCTTCTCCATTTTTATCTAAATTAAGGCTATAAATGAGATTGCTTCCTTCCCCACCAATTATATAAAACGAATTACCTCCTAAAAGAAAATCAGCAAAAATTGGTTTTTCCTCATCAAAGGGAACAAAACTTTGCTTTAATTTTATCCCATCTGAATCTAACCAATAGTAAAAAAAAGTACCCGTAGCATCAAGGCCCACTACTGCATCAGCTAGATTATTGACATAAACTTTCTGGATATTTTCACCCGCCTTCCCTTTTAATTCATCTAGCCCATCAAAAGTAACTTCACCTCCACCCAAAAGAGAAGAGGCTTCTTTAAGTTTAATGAGATAAGAGTGATATCCTTCTTCACTCTTAATTGTAGAAGCAATAATTTTTCTTGAACCTGATTCAACATAAGCTAAATCAGTTATAAAAGTTTTGCCCTTTAAAGATTTAAAAAGATTCTCGCGAAGAAGTTTTTCAATCGAATAAGATTGGATTTTATGAAAGGAAGGATTACCCTGCATTTGATCTCCATCTTGAAACCTTTCATAATCAATTCTATAAACAGCAATCTCCAAGGCATCAGTTCCTACAAGAAGATTATTTTGTTCGGGTTCATAACGAAGGGCCGTTAAATTACCTTTTAAATCAGAAACGAGGTTAATGAGTAGAGTTGTTCTACCATCTTTTTGTGAAATAGATCTCACCTCTCCATTTTCATTAACAAAAAGTGGCAGCTCTCCCCATTCATCTAAAATAAGAGTTAAAGGTTTAAAATGAGAATCCAGTTTAAATTGATGTAAAAGAGTAATTTCGGCACCACCAAAAAGTGGAATCACTTGTGATAAGATAAAAAAACAAATACCAAAAACAGCAATAATTAAACTCATTCCGCCAAAGCGAATAAATCGGGTCATCCATTGATCGATCATCAAAACCGACCTGGAAGGTTTGAAACGTTCTGGAATATTCATGTGAAATGGGTACCGAGATGTTTTATACCTCGGTACCCAATAAGGGGATAGATATCAAATTGAAATTTACTTGTCACTTGCCCAATTTCTTGGACTCTTCAGAAGCAATTTTAGCAGGAAGTGGAAAGTATCCATCTTTCACAACGACGTTTTGACCATCTTTGGAAAGAGTATACTTCATAAACTCACCAACTAAAGCACCTAAAGATTTACCTGGGGCTTTATTAAGATACACGTAGAGAAAACGAGCCAAAGGATATTTTCCGGCAATAGCATTGTCTAAGTTAGCCTCATAACAAGTACCATCTTCACCTTTTAACTTAACAGCTTTCACACCGGCTGTTTTGTAACCAATACCAGAATAACCAATTCCATTTAAGTCACTGGAAATTCCTTGAACCACCGAGGAAGAACCTGGTTGTTCTTTTACGGTTGTTTTGTAATCTCCATTTTTTAAGGCATGTTCCTTAAAAAAACCATAGGTGCCTGAAGCACTATTACGACCATACAGAGAGATGGGTTTTCCTTCCCAACCAGTTGCAAGTCCTAGCGCACCCCATTTATCAACGGATGTACCACCTCTTTTAAAAGTGGAAGAAAAAGCAGAATCCACTTGATCGAGAGTAAGGCATTCAATGGGATTATCTTTATGAACAAACACAGCTAAAGCATCAATAGCTACTTTAACAGGTGTTGGTTTGTAACCGGTTTTTTGTTCAAAAGCACTTGCTTCTGTATCTTTCATGGCTCGACTCATGGGGCCCAATTGAGATGTGCCTTCTGTTAAGGCAGGAGGAGCAGTGGATGATCCCTTTCCTTCAATTTGTATATTCACATTAGGATAATTAGCTTTAAAACCTTCGGCCCAGAAGGTCATCAGATTATTTAAAGTATCTGACCCAATGCTATTTAAATTTCCTGATACACCTCCAACTTTGGCGTAAGCTGGTATTGTAGGATCAACCGTTACTGTTTCAGCGTGAGACAGGATGGATCCCATTAAAAATATTACAGTTAAACTTAAGATTTTATTTTTCATATTATTTCCTTTCATTAAAAGAACAACGTTGCTTGCATCCGGAAGCGATGATCAGTTTGGTCTTGAATAAAACCACCTGTACCACCTCTGGTGATAAAGTTTCTTGCACCGGTCGTTGTATTGTGAACCAAGGGAGAATTAATCAACATGGCATAATCAGCTTGAAGTTTGAGATCATGTCCTTTGAAATAATAGTTGAAAGAACCGCCATACTCGTAACCATTAACAACAGCTGATTGGGTAGGAACAACACCAATTCCACGGAGAGCTACTTCAAATTTTTCAGGAACAATGAAGTAACCAACTTGGCCAATAAAACCTAATACGGTTGCATCGGCATCAAGATCTCTTACGAAATGGCCTTCTCCTACAAGAGAGAATCCACGATGTCTGTAAGCTACATCTCCAGCCATGGCCATCATATCATTTTGGCCAGCATTACTGGGTCTATTGTAGTTTCCAGCTACAGCAACTGCTAAATGGTGATCTTCAGAATCTTTAACATCTCCTTGTTCATAGCCATGGTTACCCATGATATTATAAACAAAGCGTCCACCCATTAAGAGTTCGGAGTTAAAGTTAGTGCGGTTCACATTATTTCCTTCATTGGTTAAATAAAGAGCCCATTCTAACTTTTTATCAAATACCTTACCATGGATGGCTAAGCCTAAATCGCGACCAAGACTCACAACATCATTAAGCGTACTTCGATCAACGAAGTTAAGCTTGGTATCTGATGTTAATTCTTCTCGGTTATAATAAGGCTTAAATTGACCTGCACGAATTTCAATTTCATCCATGAACTTGTAATTGATGTAGGCATCTAAAAGCTGATCAGCTCTTAATTCACCCTCGTTGGTTGTATTAGTACGACCACCAATGGCTTCGTATTGAACACGGTAGGTTAAATTTTCACTAAAAGCATTTCCTGTGAAATGAATCTGACCGCGTCGAATTTGGAAAGTATGAACATCGTCCTGACCTTCCATGACCAAGGTTTGATACTGGGGTTGTAAGTGAACATTGATTTTGAGTTTATTTTTTCCATCATCCGTCTTGATATAGACACCCTTGTCGTATCCCACGCTGACAGAGCCATCCTTATCCTTCCCGGAATCTGTTCCGTTTGCGAGTACTGCTGATGTTGTGGACAATCCCACAAACACGGCTATTCCCGCAATTTGAAGTAGTTTTTTATTCATTAGGTTCTCCTTTTTAAAGTTAAATAACACGAGGGGACAATGCTAATAGGCCTGTGACAAGGTAATGAGCTTTGTGTGACATGTTTGTGACAATTTAACTAGAGCGGCAGGGTAAATGACAAGGTAGAACCAAAACCCACTTCACTTTGAACAGAAACACTTCCACCATGGAATTGAACCAGATTTTTAACAATAGCAAGGCCTAAACCAGTGCCACCTACTTCTCTGGATCTTGATTTATCAACACGATAAAAACGTTCAAAAATACGTGCCTGATCTTCTTTCAAAATTCCAATTCCAGTATCTTTTACTGCAATACAAATTTGATCTTTTTGTTGGCTAGCCATCCATTTTATTTCACCACTCAAAGGAGTATATTTAATGGCATTATCAAGCAGATTGGTCATAATTTGTCTTAAAATACGTTCATCGGCTTTCACCATTAAATCATCTTTGAAATCAAGAGAGAGGTTAATTTTTTTCTCATTCACCCGGGATTGAAAATCTTGCAAAAGCTCAGTCGCCAGATTTTTTAAGTTCAAAATTTGAATATTTAAATGAAGTGTTTTAGAATCCATCTGTGACAAAAATAAAATATCATTCACCAAATCTTTAAGTTGAATGGCATTCTTTTCAATTTTTTGGATAAAACGAAGCGTTGTTTCCTTATCCGTCATTTCCCCATCACGAATAGTTTCTGCATAACCAATAATGGATGTGAGAGGGGTTCTTAATTCGTGAGAAACATTAGCTACAAAATCCTGTCTGATATTTTCTAATTTCCTAATCTGGGTTGTATCTGAAAAAACAGTAACAGACCCAAGACTTAATCCATTGGCAATCAAAGGTGCTGAATGAACAATACAATGAAGCTCAAGGGTAGCTATGATAAAAGAAAAAGTTCCCTCATAAGATTTTTTTTCAGATAAAACCTGGGTAATAATGGAATGAATTTCATTGTTGCGTATGCATTCTATGATGGTTTTACCCAGACAATTTTTGACTCCCATCATATTTTGAAATGAAAGATTCACCAGGGTAATCACACCTTTGGCATCAGTCACCAAAACACCTTCCATCATGCCATTTAAAATTGTGGCTAATCTATTTTTTTCTTCCGTTAAGGCATCATGTTCATTTTCCATTTTTTGAGATAAATTTTTAATAGATATATTTAATGAGGTAATTTTTTTTGAAAAATAATGGGAAAGAAAAAATCCAATAAAAAAAGACGGGATTAAAGCAATAAAAAAACGAGTAAAAGAAAAAGAGAATTGAAAAGAAAGAAAAAAAACAGTTAAAAAATTTACCCCAACAAAAAGAAGGTAAATTTTCCAAAATAGACTTTTCATAATTTTTCTAAAAAGCGATATCCAACACCTACTAAAGTTTCAATGTAATCCCCTGCTGTACCTAATTTTTGTCTTAATCGTTTAATATGAGTATCTACTGTCCTTGTGGTTACTGCTGAATCATAACCCCAAACCTGATCTAAAAGACTGTCTCTGGTTGCAACTCTTCCCTTATGAACCATAAGATATTGCAAAAGCCTAAATTCAATAGCGGTAAGCTTAATGGCCTCTCCCCCATAAGTAACCAAAAACTTTTCAGCATCAAGCACAAGTTTTCCAAATTTAAGTTCTTGGGGCATCACAGAAGCAGGTTCTGTATTACGACGAATCAGGGCTTTAACCCTTAAGGTAAGTTCACGAGGAGAAAAAGGCTTACAAATATAATCATCGGCACCCATCTCAAACCCAACAATACGATCAATTTCTTCACTTTTGGCTGTCATCATAATAACGGGAATAGATTTTGTTTTTTCCTGGGTTTTAAGCTTTCGACAAATTTCTAATCCACCAATATCAGGGAGCATGAGATCAAGTAGAATGAGATCAGGATTGGTATTTTTAATTTTGTCTAATCCTCTAGAACCACTATAAGCAACTTCTGTTTTAAATTTTTCTTGTTTTAAATTATATTCAACAAGCTCTGCAATATCCTTATCATCTTCTATCACTAATATTTTTGGTTGATTTGTTTTCATGTTTCTTTTCCAATTATTTTTAGAAACTCTCGCTCATCAAGAATGGAAACGCCTAGTTTGATGGCTTTTTCATACTTAGATCCGGGATTTTCCCCAACCACCACATAGGATGTTTTTTGACTGACCGATCCAGTAATTTTACCACCCAATTGATTTGTTACTTCAATGGCCTGATCTCTTGATAAATTTTTAAGCTCACCGGTAAAAACAAAAGTAAAACCAGTAAATATCCCTTTTTTAAGAGTTACTTCTTGGATGGGATTAACACCCACTTTTTTAAAATCATCAAGAAGTGCTAAATTCTTTTTTTCTGAAAAGAATTCTACACAACTTGAAGCAATTTCAGGTCCAATGCCATGGATATCCATAAGTTCCTCTGAAGTTGCTGTTTTTAATTTTGCAACACTTCCATAATGATCTGCCAAAATTTTTGCATTTTCTGCTCCTACATGCCGCATACCCAAGGCATACAAAAAACGATTTAAAGGCTTTTGTTTGCTGCTCTCTAGGGCATCAAGTAGATTTTGAGCCTTTTTTTCTTTAAACCCTTCTAAATTTAAAAAATCATCCTTTGTTAAAACGTAAAGATCTGCCGAATGTTTTATCATGTTTTTTTGAACTAACAGATCAACTGTCTCCCTGCCTAAACCATCAATGTCCATGGCACCCTTGGAAGCAAAATGAATAATAGACCATTTAAGCTGGGCCAAGCAACTATACCCACCCGTGCAATAATAAAAAACACTTTCCCGACAAACAGGGGCATGACACACGGGACAAGACTCTGGCATTTTAAATGCTTTTTCTTTCCCACTTCGTTTTTCATGCAACACTTCTGTAATCTCAGGAATAACATCTCCTGCTCTGGCCACGCGAACCGTATCTCCAATTTTTACATCCAGTTTCTGAATAATATCCAGATTATGCAAACTAGCCCTAGAAACAGTCACTCCACCCACATCTACTGGTTTTAATAAAGCCACAGGAGTCAAGGTTCCTTGCCTGCCCACCTGAACCACAATATCATCTAAAAGAGTTATTTCTTTACGCGACTCAAACTTATAAGCCATGGCATAACGAGGAGAACGTGATTTTGAACCCAACTCACGACACAAATTCAAATCATCAAGTTTTACGACAATGCCATCAATTTCATAATCAAGGGATTCTCTTTTTGCATTCAACTTTTCATAATATTTTTGAACCTGGTCCAAAGTTCCGGCTTTTTTCCTTAAAGGGCTTGTGGGCAAACCCATCTCATCAAGATAATCAAGGGATTCCCAATGACTAGAAAAAGCTGGCCCCATATGAAAAGGAAGACCATGAATAAAAATATCGAGTGGACGTTCTTTCGTTATCTTGGAATCTAACTGACGCAAAGAACCACTGGCTGCATTGCGTGGATTGGCAAAAGAGTCTTCTCCCATTTGAACCATTTTTTTATTCAACTCAGAAAACCCAGAAAGAGTCATAATCACTTCAGCACGCAAATGAAGTTCCTGGGGATAATCTCCTTTCAATTTTTTAGGCAGAGTATGAATTTGAAACACATTCTCAGTTACATTTTCGCCAACAGAACCATCACCACGTGTTGCAGCTTGAACAAAGTGCCCATCCTTGTAAACCAAAGAAACAGAAAGACCGTCAAACTTAGGTTCACAGGAATACTCAAAAGCCCTATCTCCAATTAATTTTTTAATTCTCTGATCAAAGGCCAACACATCATCCCATTCAAAAAGGGAATCCAGACTTAAAAGAGGTACCTTATGCGTAACAGGAGAAAATTTGGCAGTTAATCTTCCCCCTACTTTCTGAGTGGGAGAGTCAGGCGTTATCCATTGAGGATATTGTTTTTCTAATTTTTTAAGTTCAGAAAAAAGACGATCGTATTCTGCATCTGAAATTTCCGGCTTATTTTTTTGATAATAAAGTTCATCGTGATGTTTGATTTGGGTGCGAATCTTTTTTATCCTTTTTTCATCACTCATGAAGACCTCGAACGATAGGTCAAACAAATAGGAACTTCCATCATTCCAAAGGATTTTCTAATCGCATTTTGAAGATAGCGCCTATAAGAAAAATGGATATGGCTTGGCTGATTTGCAAAAATAGCAAACCGAGGTGGCATGGTGCCTACTTGGGTAGCATAATAAATTTTAATAGCTTTTCCGGCAAACATGGGAAGAGGATGGGATTTAATAATCTTTTCAAAATTTTTATTTAATTCTGAAGTTTTAATTTGGGTTTTGTAGAGACCTACTACTCTTTGAATAGTAGACCAAACCTTATCAATATTTTTTCCTGTTTTAGCTGATATAAAAAGAATGGGGGCATAACTGATAAAATTAAGTTTTCGCGACATTTCATCTCTTACTTCATCTTGAGTTTTATTTTTAGAACCCAAATCCCATTTATTAACAACAAGGAGAACAGCCTTATACCGCTTAAAAGCTTCACCCACTACATGTGCATCTTGCTCTGAAATACCTTCTTCTCCATCTAAAAGCAGAAGAATCACATGAGATTTCTCTATGGATTCAATTCCTTTTTGAACAGAAACTTTCTCCATTTTTTCGGAAGCCCGTCCCCTCCTCCTAATGCCTGCTGTATCTATCAGTAAAAAAGAAGTGCCCTGATATTCAATGAGAGTATCCACAGGATCCATCGTGGTACCGGGGATAGAACTCACAATGGCTCTTTCGTCATTCAAAAGTTTATTAAGGAGAGAAGATTTTCCTACATTAGGTCTTCCAATAAGGGCTATACCAACAGGTTTATCTTCCTCCGGAGAAGAAGTGATATTCGATTGAAATGTTTTTTTAATAATAACATCAACTTCATCCAAAAGTTCAGATATTCCTCTTCCACCTTCAGCTGATATCAAATTAAGTTTTTCACCTGTTTCATAAAACTCAACTGCAAGGACATCTGTTTTAGCTGTATCAATTTTATTTACAGCAACAAGATAGGGTTTTTGGATCTGACGAATTTTTTTAAGCCAATTGAGATCTTGTGGCACAATACCGCTTCTTCCATCAACTACAAAAATAATCAAATCTGCTTCATGAAGAGCTGCTATGGCCCCTTTGGTTACTGCTGCTTTAAGTTCATGGCTACTTTCTTCCATGCCACCTGTATCAATAACGGTGTAATCCATTCCAGCCCAATTCATGGTCCCATAACGACGATCACGTGTAATACCAGGCGTATCATCAACTAAAGCTAGTCTTCGCCCAATGAAACGGTTAAACAAAGTTGATTTTCCTACATTGGGCCTTCCAACAAGAGCTATTTTCGGCAAATTTGGGTTCATGCTTTTTGTTTTTGTTTCACCTTTGCAATTTTTGAATTAAATTTCTTTTTTCGAAAATCAAAAGTTTGCTTTTCTTCCTCAATACTTTTTCTTAAGGCATCATCCATGGCTTCTTTTGTAGAAAGACCTAAATATTTTTGATCCCTCCGATGTAAATAAAAAAAGAAAAATAAGAGAATAATAAGAGATGCTCCAAATAAAAAATACCAAATTAACATACCAAAACCCCTTGCTCTTGTTTAGGATTAATAGCAGCTTCCAAAGCTAGCTTTAACTGCTTTAATTTTTCTTTGGAGGTAATTTTTTGACCAAAAATATCTTTTAAATAAAAAGAATCAGAAACCTGTTCTACCTTTGTGGTAATTTTAGACACATCAATATAACAACCTTGTTTATTTAAGGTGTAAACAATATCATAAAGAAGTCCCAAGCGATCGTGCGCATAAATATCAACTACAGTGTAATAAGCAGAAACATCATTATCAATAACCACCTTAGTTTGAGCTTTCTGAAGGGGTTTTTTAGCAAGATAGTCGGGTAATTTTCTTTTTTGAATTAATTCTTCCACACGACCTTCCCCATTAAGAATACTCACCATAGAATTAATAATTTTCTGACAAACTGCTTCATTTTGAATCATTTGTGCATTTGCATCAGTAGTTCTCACTAAAATAAGCCTATCACCATCATGGGATTGAAAAAGATCTGCTTTAATAATGTTGATATTATGAGCTAACAACACACCTGTTACGCTTGGAAAAACATCCAAATTACTTTGAGTAACAATGCGAAGCTCATTCATTTTGTCTTTTTCAATTGGCACAATGGTTACCACTGTTTTTTCACCATCAATTAAGCGTCTAAAAAGAAGAAAATGTTCTTCCATATCCTCTAATTCAACTGCAAAAAAATAACGAAGCCCCATTGAATAAAGATAAGATTTTAATGCTTCTTCGGGATATTTGTCTTTTTTAAGCTCCAAAAAGGCTTTGCGAATTCTATCAGCTCTGGCTTTTGCTGTTTCTTTGGAATATTCACCTTTAAGAAGAAGATCCTTTGTTTTGAGATATAATTTTTCAAGTAAGGCCCCCTTCCAATCCGTCCAAGCTTCTGGACCAACTGCCCTAATATCCCCCCAAGTTAAAAGAAAAAGCATATTAAGATTGTCGAGATTACCAACAGATTGGGCAAACTTGATAATTAATTCTTGATCTTCCAAATCACGCCTCTGAGAAAGATGGGGCATTAAAAGATGTGAGATAATTAAAAAATCAATACCTTGAGATTCTTCAGTATTAAATTTAAGCCTCTCTGTGATTGATTTGGCAATCTGGGCACCTTTTACTGAATGGTTTCCACCTTCCCCCTTGCCTATATCATGTAAAAAAAGACCAAGAGTTAAGAGTTCTGGTTTTTTTACTTCTCCAATCACCTGCTTATAAAACGGAAATTTGTCATCATAATCTCCATTGATCAGTTTAGATAATTCTTCAACAGCAAAAATAGAATGCGTATCAATGGTGTAAATATGATAGATATCATGCTGAACACGACAACGTAGTTTTTTAAATTCAGGCATCCAAGCATCTAAAAAACCAACATCATGCATGGCAAAAAGAGCCTGGCCTAATCCCCTGTAGGTATTAAGCATTTGCCTAAAAAGAATTATCGCTTGGGAATTTCTTCGAAAGTCTTCATTAATTCTTGCAGATAAGATTCTTAAATAATCCTTGGTTTCGGGAGAAATACCATATCCCTTTTCTTGTACCCATTTAAAAAGTGTAAGAACACAAACAGGATCATCTAAATCTGTTGGATGCTTCACTACAATTTGTCCATCCATCAGACGAAAAGAATCATCGAGAGTTTTAGTTCTTATTTTGGACAAAATTTTACCAATTTTTGTTTGGCCAGAACTTAAGCGCCTATTAATCATGCTGGTAATGGCTTCTACCTGGTAGGCCTGGCTATAATAATTTTGCATAAACTCTTCTACAGCCAAGATACCACTTTTTTGATCTTTAAATCCCATAACAGGAGCTACTTGTTCCTGTTTTTCAAAAATTAAAAGATCATTCTTTTTTCCAAAAAGAAAATGCAGTTCATTTCTCACCCGCCATAGAAAATTTCTAGCATAAATAAGGGCGCTATAGGCATCGTTACTCATCAGTTCTCTTTCCTTGAAATTTTCATAGCTTCCAGGTCCGCCTAAAATTTTATCAATCCAAAGCGGAGTTTGCAGATCACGCAAGCCTCCTGCACATTCTTTTACGTTTGGTTCCAAAACAAAAACAGAACCTCCATAATTTTTAACTCTCTCTCTCCGCTCTTTAAGTTTTAAACCTACCAATTTAGAAGCCATGTTTTTTGAGACAAGTATTTTTTTTATCTTGTCCTCTAAATCAACAAAAAGATTTTCATCTCCTATTAAATAACGAGCATCAAGCAGAGAAGTCATAATGGTAACGTCTTCACAAAAAAGTTTTGCGGATTCATCCGGGGTACGAGTTGCATAACCCACTTCGACTTTAAGATCCCATAAAAGGTAGAGAACCTTTTCAGTTAACTGTTCAATATAAGCCCCCTTTTTTTTAGGATGTAAAAAAAGAAGATCAATATCCGAGTGAAGGTTCATTTCTCCCCTGCCATATCCTCCCAAGGCAATCAAACTAGCTCTTGGACCACAATAATTTTCCTTGGCTACAACTTCTTTTTCAAAGTGATTAAACAAAAATAAAATGAGTCGATCCACCATTTTGGTTTGCACGCCCAACAGATAAGAAGAATTAGACCAATTGTGATGAAGTTTTTTTAAATTAGCTTTGCATAAAGAAAGATAACAAAGAACATCTTCTTTAAGGCTTAGCTGTGAATGAAAGACAAGCTTGGGCAGATGACGTTTAAAATCGGCCTCATTAAACTCGATATAAGAAAAAAGTTTCTGGTTAACCATTTTTTTTCTGCTCTTTTTTAAGTGTATAAATCAAATCAAGAGCTTGCCTTGGAGATAATTCATCTGCATTAATTTGTCTTAATTTTTCCATCATTTCTTTTTGGGCTAAATTGACATCATCAAAAAGAGTGGGTTGATGAGAGTTAAAAGCTACCTGGGTTTGAAAGCTTAAATCTTTCTCTTCTAAAAGAGATAAAATTTTCCTTGCCCTTTTAATAAGAGCAAGAGGGAGTCCTGCCATTTGTCCTACAAAAATTCCATAACTTCTATTAGCAGCACCCGGTTTTAATTCTCTTAAAAAGGTAATTTTTCCATTCCATTCTTTAACCAACATTTGATAATTAGCAATACCCTTTCTCTCCAAGGCTAAATCAGTTAATTCATGATAGTGGGTTGCAAAAAGAGTTCGCGCCTTAATTTCATCATGGATCATCTCAGCCACAGCCCAAGCAATACTAAGGCCATCAAAGGTTGAAGTCCCTCGTCCAATTTCATCTAAAAGAATTAAACTTTTTGAAGTTGCATTTCTTAAAATAGAAGCCGTCTCCAACATTTCAACCATGAAAGTAGAGAGTCCTTTTTGAAGAAAATCCGAAGCTCCAATCCGTGTAAAAATTCGATCTACAATTCCAAGGCGAGCTTTTGTTGCAGGAACAAAAGATCCCATTTGAGCCATAATAACAATTAATGCCGTTTGCCTCATCACTGTGGATTTTCCAGCCATATTAGGGCCGGTAATCAAAAGTAAATTCTTATCCTCGCCCATGGTGATATCATTAGGAACAAAGGGTTCTTCGGTAACAAGGGCTTCAACTAAAGGATGACGACCTCCCTCAACTTCTAAAATTGTATCGTTTGTCATTTCAGGGCACACATAATGACGCTCCAGGGCCACAAAAGCCAAAGCACTTAAGGCATCTACCATACTTATAGCCCGGGCATTTTTTTTGATTTTTTCAGTTTGAAATTTAAGTTCTTCTCTTAAATCCACAAAAATTTGATATTCTATTTGTTTAATTTTTTCTGAAGCACCTAGGATTTTATCTTCATATTCTTTGAGTTCTGGCGTAATAAATCGTTCGGCATTAGAAAGAGTTTGTTTTCGGATATAGTGCAGCGGAATTTTATCTTTATGAGTATTGGTAATTTCAATGTAATAACCAAAAACACGATTATAACGAATTTTTAAGGAAGAAATTTTACTGGCTTCTCTTTCTTTAATTTCCAGACTTGCAATATAAGACTTACCATTTTTTTCAATATCCCTTAATTCATCTAAAGAAAAATTTATTCCATCACGAATAAGGTTTCCTTCTTTGAGAGATAAAGGAGGATCTGCAAAAAGAGTTTGGAGTATTTTTACTGTATTCTCCTTTAAGCAATCCATCTCATCAGCTAGTTCATTAAATAGCTGAGTACGGGATGTTTTAAGCAAATCGATAAGAAAAGGAATTTGTTGCAAAGAACTAGCTAAAGAAATCAAATCTCTTGCATTGGCACTTTGTGCAATAACACGATTTTGAATTCTTTCTATATCAGAAATTTGCTTTAAAATTTCTTTTAATTTGCCTAAAAAATGAGAGTCCTCCACGAGTTCCAAAACAACTTCTTGTCTTTTTTTAATCTCTCCTAAGTCGATTAAGGGTGCTAAAATCCATTCGCGAATAAGCCTAGATCCCATAGAAGTTTGGGCACAATCAAGAAGCCAAAAAAGAGAACCTTTCGACTGCATGTTTTTTTGTTCATCGATTAAATCAAGACTAGAAATAGCTAATTTGTCCAAAAAAAGCCCCGAACGATTAAAATACATTTTTGGTCTGGAAATCATGCCAGGTTTTAAAACTTTATTTTCTTTAAGAAGAGATAAAAGGCTACCCAAGGCAATAGTTGCCGTGGGAAACTCATCCAGGGCAAGGGCTTCCCAATTAAGACCATAATAGCTTGTAAGTAAATCCTTGGAATAATCAAAATCAAAATGCCATCCCGCAAGAATACTCAACCGAAATTGGCTAGAATGTTTGAGAGCATGCATCCAAGGAGTATCTTTGGACGCTTCTGAGATTATCACTTCTTTGGGATCCAATCTTTTGAGCTCATCGATTAATTTTTCTTCATTGGGTAATTCACAAGCTTTGAAAATTCCCGTTGTAATATCAACAATACCCAAACCATAGAAGCCGGGTTTGATGACCACAGAAACTAAAAAATGAGGGCTCTTGCTATCAAGACAATCAGGATCCAAAACAGCACCTGGTGTTAAAACACTAACCACTTCTCTTTTAACAATACCTTTGGCCAACTGAGGATCTTCAATCTGCTCACAAATAGCCACCTTATGTCCTGTTTGCAAAAGTTTATTGATATAACTTTGAGAAGCATGAACCGGAATACCACAAAGAGGGATAGAATTTTCTTTATTCTTATTTCTGCTGGTTAAAGTTAAATCAAGAATCCGAGCAGCATAAACAGCATCATCAAAAAACATTTCATAAAAATCTCCCAATCGAAATAAAAGGATGGAATCCTGGTAATTTTTTTTTACATCCAGGTACTGTTTGACCATTGGGGATACTTCTGTCATAGATTTGATTTAGCAGCAGGCTTTATTACGGTCAACTTTTTAGATATGGCACAATACACCCTGATAACTCCCAAACAATTATCCAAACTGGCCTCTCAGTTTGGTCTACCAGTTCCCGTTAAAACCAAGGGAATTGTGGAAGGCACAGTAAACACTTATTATCGCCTCGATTATCCCAAAAAAAGTTTTTTTCTTAAGGTTGATGAGGTAGCAAAACTGCCCAGGCTTAAAAAAGAGATCAAAATACTTAAAATCCTGGATAAAAAAATTAAAGAATTTCAAACCCCCATTCCTCTTAAAACAGCAAATCAAAAATTCTTTGTTTTTTATCACAAAAAACCAATTCTTCTTTTTAAACAAATTCCTGGAATTTCAATAGATCAAAAAAAGCTGTCCCCTGCCGCCTTAAAACAAATAGGAAAAGCCCTTGGCCTGCTTCATAAAAAAACAAAAAACATCTCTCTTCCAGAGCATCGTTTTTCACCACAAGAACTTAAAAGGGTTTACTTTCAAATCCGAAAAAAACTGATTAAAAAACATCCCGCCATCGATCTCATGGTAGGTCAGTGGCTTAAAATTATTCTTCAAAATAAAAATAAAAAGATCCCCTCGGGTTTAATTCATGCCGATCTTTTTGCTGAAAATATTTTATTTTCTAGAGGAAAACTAACAGGCATGCTTGATTTTGAGGCAGCTGGATTTGGACCTTTTTTATTTGATATTGCAGTGGGCATCCATGCGCTTTGCCATAATCAGAAAAATTTCATAAAGCCAAGGGTACAAGCTTTCCTAACAGGCTATCAATCGGTACGTGTTTTAACAAAAGAGGAAAAATCTTCTTTTGAATATTATCTTTTTGAGAGTGCACTGCGTTTTTTACTCACACGATTGAGGGATTTTGAGTTGAAAGATGGAGCCATAAAAGCCTCTCCATTCAAAGACTACAGGGAATACTTGGTACGCTTCTCTGAGATCCCTTCTTTAATGACTTGGATAAACTAGATTTGTCCTTGAGTCATTTCTTTTTTGATCACTTTCAGGCTATTTAAAACTTCCTTTAAATGCCCAACAGCAATCAAGGAATCATCGGCTAAACCCAAACCTAATTGATCGCCTTCTTTTTGAGACTCAAATCTGGATCTTTTATTTTCGTCCTTTAATTTTTGCCTGGCACCATTAATAGTGAAGCGTTGATTATAAAGCAGATCTTTGATTTTAAAAATAAGTTCTACATCCTGCTTGCGATAAAGGCGTTGCTGAGTGCGAGATTTTACAGGCGCAATATCCCTAAACTCAGTTTCCCAGTAACGCAAAACATAGGGTTTCACTCCAATCAGTTCACTCACTTCTCCAATTTTAAAATAAAGTTTGTCGGGAATATCGGGAATAGTAGGCATTTTCATTTACTTATTGAGAGCCATTTTTAAAATTTGAGAAGGTTTAAAGGTTAAAACCTTACGGGCTGTAATTTCAATTTCTTCACCAGTTTGAGGATTTCTTCCAATGCGGGGTCTTTTTTGACGAACAACAAAATTTCCAAAGCCAGAAATTTTTATTTTTTCTCCACGCTCCAAAGTTTCTTTCATGGTATCAAATACCATCTCAACAATCTCTGCAGCTTCCTTTTTGGAAAAACCAATTTTTTCGTAGACAGTTTCAACGATCTCAGCCTTGGTCATTTAACCCTCCTTTAAACCACCACCAAAAGCTTAATAATTTAATTATGTTATCCAAAATGAAAACAGAAAACAACTTGTTTTTTCTAATGTTTTTCTACCGAAGTTCAACTGCTAAGCTTTTTGTTAGTTTTTCTACTAAATCAAAATGCACACGATTTACTTCCTCATCTGTTAAAGTCCGCTCATTGTTCTGATAAGTTAAACTCATCGTTAAAGAATGCTTGCCATCTGCCAAGTTACCTCCAGAAAAAAGATCAGTTAAATTTAAATCAACCAACCATGATGGATTTTGGCGTTTAATTTCATCTAAAATTTCCTGATAAGATAACGCTGTAGAAGCCACAAGAGATAGATCACGTATTACTTTAGGAAACTGCGTTATCTTATTGTATTTTAATAGATTTTTATTTATATTTTTAAGTATTGGGGAGGCTTCAATTTCAAAAATATAGGGTGAGTTTCCTAGTTTTAAGGCTGTTTGAATGTGTGGATGTAAAAGCCCCAAGTGCCCCACACTAACCCCTGCTTCATTGTACAAAGCCAAGCTTTCTCCAGGATGGTACAGAGGCATCTGTGCAGGCTTCCATACTCCTTGCACACCTAAAAAATTAAGAAAGGATTCTAACCAGCCCTTGCCCTCATAAAACCCTAGTTTATCTGAAGTGTGTTGCCAATTATCCATATCCTTTTTCCCTGAGTAAAGACCAGCCAGGGTTAATTTTTCTTCTCCCCTTTCATTAAAGATTTTTCTCACCTCAAAAAGACGCAGATCACTCCCATACCTGGGGGCAAGGCTTAAATAGCCTTGTAAAAGAGAAGCTAAAAGGGTTGGCCTTAAAACAGAAAGCTCACTACTTAAAGGGTTTGTCAGCTTTAAACCACCAGCAAGGCCCAACTGCGAAAGAAAAGCCGGATCAATAAAACTATAATGAATGGTTTCACGAAAACCCTGCGCCTTCCAAAACTCAGCTGCTTTTTGAGAAAAAACAAGCCCAGCATCTCTGTAAATTGGCCTCGCTTCAAAAAACGGCAGCCGGGAAGGCAGCGCATCAAAACCAGTAAAACGCACCACCTCTTCAATCAAATCAATCTCTCTTGTTAGGTCAAAACGATGTGGAGGAATGGTAACACGAAATCCAGTTTTATTTTTTTTAGGATTAAAACCAAGCCCACGAAAAAGAGATAAAACATGAGAAGAAGAAAAAGAAGTTCCTAAAATTTTTTCTAACCTGGCTTTACGAAAAGAAAGAGAAATTGGTTTTTGACAAACAGGATATAAATCAATTTTAGAATACGCATTTCCTCCAGCCAATTCTAAAATTAATTCTGTTAAGTGCTCCATCACCAAATCAACTTGAGAAGCACTAACCCCACGAGCAAAACGATAAGATGATTCTGTTAAAATTCCAAGTCTTCTTGAGGTTTGTCTAATACTGGATTCAGAAAAAGCAGCCACTTCTAAAACAATATTCTTCGTCGCATTTGTAACTTCAGAATCCTCCCCTCCCATAATACCCGCTAAGGCCAAAGGCTTAACTGCATCAGCAACAACCAAATCATTGGATTCTAATTTTCTTTCTACACCATCTAAGGTTTTAAAAGATGCATTATCCTTGGCATGACGAATAATCATTTGAGATCCTTCAATCTTATCCAAATCAAAGGCATGAACAGGATGCCCCCATTCCAAAAGAATCAAATTAGTGGCATCCACTACATTATTGATGGAACGAAGTCCTAAATTTTCTAATCTTCTTTGAAGTACCAAAGGCGAAGGTGCTATTTGAACTCCCAAAATCACCCTTGCAGCATAACGATAACATCCCTTTTTATTTTCGATTCGAACCTTAAGAGGAGATATTTTTGATTCTTTTTTAAGTTTAATATCCTTTGTTTTTAAGGGGAGTCCATACAAAATAGCAATTTCTCTTGCTAAACCAAAATGACTTAAAACATCCCCTCGATTGGGAGTGGGACTTATTTCTAAAATGGTGTCATGAAAACCATACACTTTTGCAAATTCTTCGCCAGGTTTTACATGGGAAGGAAGTTCTAATAAACCCTTCTCTCCTTCTAATCCTAATTCAGAAGCCGAACACAACATTCCATACGAATCAATTCCCCGAAGTTTTGCTGTGGCAATAACCATTCCATTGGGAAGCTTGGCTGAAATTTTAGCCAGAGGATATTTGCCATGTAGTAGAACATTAGAAGCCCCACACACAATCTGAAAAACTTCCTTGCCCGTAGAAACTTTGCAAACAGAAAGCTTTTCAGCATTGGGATGGCGGTTTAATTCTACCACCTCCCCCACCACAATATTTTTATAGCTATCAGCTAAATTGGTTACAGCTTCAACTTCAATCCCTGCATTTGTAAGACGTTCCCCTAAAGCCTGGGGGTGCGCCTTTAAACCAGGAAGTATTTCTTTAAGCCAAGAGTAAGATATCTTCATTTAAAATTGTTTTAAAAAATCGATTTCGTTTTCGAAAAAAAGACGAATATCATCAATGCCAAGTTTAAGCATGGCAATACGTTCAACTCCCATCCCAAAAGCAAAACCAGTATAGCGTTCAGAATCGATGGAAACAGAGCAAAAAACTTCTGGATCCACCATGCCACAACCCATAATTTCTAACCAGCCCGTTTGCTTACACACACGGCAACCATCCCCCTTACAAAAAACACATCCAATATCCACCTCAGCTGAAGGTTCAGTAAAAGGAAAAAAACTAGGACGAAATTTTACCCTGGTTTTAGAATCAAAAATTTTTCTTAAAAAAGTTTCGACCACACCTTTTAAGTGAGCTAAGGTGATATTTTCATCCACCACAAGACCCTCCACCTGATGAAACATGGGCGTATGAGTAACGTCTGAATCACGGCGATAAACAACTCCCGGAGCAATCATCCGAAGAGGAGGTTTTTCTTTTTCCATCAAACGTATTTGAACAGGTGAAGTATGGGTACGAAGCACTCTTTGATCAGGTAGAAAAAAAGTATCGTGCATATCCCTGGTAGGATGATCTTTTGGAATATTCAATGCTTCAAAATTATAATAATCTGTTTCAATCTCCGGGCCTTCAAAAATATCAAAACCCATATCGGCAAATAAAGAACAAATTTCAGTAAGTATCTGGCTCACCGGATGAATACTCCCCTTGCAAACACCAACAGCAGGAAGAGTTACATCGATGGATTCACTTTTGAGTTTTTGTTCTACTTCGGTTCTTTGAATTTCGTTTAAGCGGCTTTGATAGGTTTTTTCTAGCTCGTTTTTAAGTTGGTTGGCCAAGGCTCCAACTTGAGGACGATCCTCTGGTGGAAGTTTTCCTAAATCCTTGAGGATGTCAGTTAAAAGACCCTTCTTCCCCAAAAAATAAACCTTCATCTGATAAAGAGAATCAGCTGTTTTTTCGTTTAAAAAAGCTTGCAGGGCTTGGCCCTTCAAACTTTCTAATTTTTGATGAAGCTCGTTCATCTCACCCGGTCAACAATTTCCTTAAAAATCTGGGGTTGGTGCATTGCCAATTCAGATAAAATACGCCGATCCAGATTGATCTGTGCTTTTTTAAGCCCATTGATCAAACGCGAATAAGAAACACCTAACTCCTTGGATGCAATCCCAATACGAGTGATCCAAAGAGAACGCATTTCACGACGACGCACCCGCCTGTCACGATAGGCAAATTGCCAGGCCCTTCTTAGTTTTTCGCTGGCCTTGCGAATGTGTTTTCCCTGACTTTCACGAAATCCCTTTGTTTCCTTGAGGATTTTTTTCCTTCTTCGATGAGAAGCAGGATTATTAGTTGCGCGTGACATACTTACCTTTCTTGTTCCTACGGTGTGACTCTTAAAGAATCATCTTTAACCTCGAAACGTTTTTCAGGAGCCTACGCGTAGGGAAGCATGGCTCTCACCTGACGAATATTGCTTGGATGCACATAGGTGGCCCTTCTCATATCGCGTGATTTCTTAGGACTCTTAGACTCAAGCAAATGTCTCCGCTTGGCCTTAGAGTACTTAATTTTATTTTTGGTAGGACGAAATCTTTTTTTTGCCCCACGATTTGTTTTTAACTTTGGCATTCAAACTCCTTATTTAAGAGGTGATAAGATCATCGACATACTCTTACCTTCTAACTTGGGTGGAGTATCGATTTGTCCCACATCTTCTGTTTCTTTAATAAATCTCTTTAACACATCCATTCCTCGCTCTACATGCTGAATTTCACGACCACGAAATTGAACGGTAACCTTAACCTTGTCTTTATCACCCAAAAAGCGTTTTACATGTCTTAACTTAAATTCGATATCGTGTTCATCAATATTGGGCCTGATTTTAATTTCTTTTATATGCACCACAATCTGATGCTTTTTACTTTCGTGCTGTTTCTTTTGCAGCATGTACTTGTACTTGCCATAATCAACAATTTTACAAACTGGAGGCTTTGCATTGGGATCTAGCTCTACTAAATCAAGCCCTTCCTCCCTGGCAAGCTTAATGGCTCCATCAGTTGCAAATAATCCCAATTGCTTGCCATCCGATCCAATAAGCCTTACTTGTGGAACTCTAATTTCATCATTCACCCTTGGTCCAGAGGGCTTCCTCTGGAAAAAACGACGCGGACGTGGAAAAATATTGCCTCCTAGCAAAACACCAATTCACCGTCTCTAGAGTAGGAGCGGCCCCCTGTGGCCACCCAGTAGAAACAAGTTAAAAGGGTTTTTGTTCTTTTTTTAATCTATCCAAAAAACTGGATAAATTCATTTGACCCAAATCACCTTCTTTTCGGTGCCTGATAGCCAAAACACTTTTTTCTTCTTCTTTGGCCCCAATAACAGCCATGTAGGGAATTTTCTTTAATTGCGCTTCCCTAATTTTAAGCCCCAGTTTTTCATTTCGGCCATCAATATGCACCCGAAAATTTTCTTTAATTAAATCTCTTTCAAGCTGAGTTGCAAAAGCAATTTGTGCTTCTGTAATGGGAATCAATTCAACTTGAATTGGAGCCAACCATAAAGGAAAGGCTCCTGCACTATGCTCTAACAAAATGCCTAAAAATCTTTCCAAAGAACCTAAAATAGCCCGATGAAGCATAACTGGCCTATGGCTTGCCCCATCGCTTCCAATGTATTCTAAACCAAAACGCTCGGGCATAGAATAGTCCACTTGGAGGGTGCCTAATTGCCAAGGACGCCCCAAAGCATCCTTTACTTGAAATTCAATTTTAGGGCCATAAAAAGCACCCTCACCTGGATTTAAGGTGTAGGCCAACTTTGCTTTTTTCAAAGATAGTTCTAAAATTTTTTCGGCCTTATTCCAATTTTCTAAATCTCCTAAATAATGTTCTGGTCTTGTAGCAAGCGCCACTAAGACTTCTTCAAAACCAAAAATCTTGTATACCTTTTCTACTAAAAAAATAAACTTCTCAATTTCCCCTTCCATCTGCTCGGGTGTGCAAAAAATGTGAGCATCATCCTGACAAAAAGTTCTAACCCTGGTGAGCCCATGAGTAACCCCACTTCTCTCATAGCGATGAAGCCTTCCAAAATCAGCAAGCCTTAACGGAAGCTCGCGATAAGACCACTTCCTTTCAGCTACCATAAGGCAGTGACCCGGACAATTCATGGGTTTTACGGCCATCTCACGATTTTCAATTTCCGTAAAATACATGTTTTCTTTAAAGTGAGCAAGATGCCCCGATTTTTCCCAAAGAGAAATATCCATAATTTCTGGTGTTATCACTTCTTGATATCCCTCGTTTCGGTATAAATCCCTTAAATAATCTACAATAAATCTTAAAATCAAAGTTCCCTTGGGATAGAAAAAAGGTGAAGCTGGTGCCTCTGGAAAAAATGTAAAAAGCTCCAAGTCTTTTCCTAGTTTGCGATGATCTCGTTTTTTGGCTTCTTCCAACTTTTCTAAATGCACTTCCAATTCTTTTTGGCTGGCAAAAGCAGTTCCATAAATACGCTGCAATCGTTCTCTTTTTTCATCACCACGCCAATAAGAACCAGCCACACTTAAAAGTTTGAAAACACCAATCTCTCCCGTGGAATTAAGATGAGGCCCACGGCACAGATCAACAAAACTACCATGATCATAAATGGAAATTTTTTCATCTTCAGGTAAACCCTGAATGATTTCTACCTTGTATTTATCTCCCCGCTTGTCAAAGAACAAAAGCGCCTCTTTGCGAGATAATTCTTTTCTGGAAAAAGGCGTATTTTTTTTTACAATCTCCGCCATCTTGGCTTCGATTTTTTCTAAATCTTCTGGGGTAAAGGGTTTACTATAATCAAAATCATAATAAAAACCATTGTCCACACAAGGACCAATTGTAACCTTAACCCCTCGGTAAAGCTGAGTTACAGCATCAGCTAAAATATGAGCACAAGAATGCCGCATACGCTCTAGGGAATCATTTTCATGTCCTGGTCTACACACCATATTTTTTCTGTAGGCGCGGGCGGGATTGAACCGTCGACCCCTTGCGTGTCGAGCAAGTGCTCTACCACTGAGCTACGCGCCTATTTAAGACACCTTCAAAAACTCTACGAACTTATGCCAGCTCAAAATCTTTAATCCTCGCTACTCGCTCGGCAGGTTTTGAGCTGCACCACTGAGCTACGCGCCTAACTCGGGGCACATAAATTTCTTTATACTGCGTCGCCTCTCGTCTGGCATCCTCAACGTACACTCTAAGTACGTCTCCGGTGCCTTCCTCAAGGCTCCTTGTCTAAAAAAATTTCTGTGCCCCGTTAAAATTTTGAACAGTCTCAAACTTTAACCAATACCGACAGCAATATTTCAAACAAAATCAAGTGCTTATACTGCTACTCCCTGTAATGTCAAGGACTATTGAGTAAAGATTTAAAGTGAAAAAAGATTGGAATTTCAAAGGGTGGAAACCTTGCGAGAAGACCTCCAATAGCGCCAAAAACCACGCAGGCGTTCTAAGCCACTACCAAAAAGCATCCAACATAAACCTTCAAGCATTTCAACTTTATTGCCGGAATAACGAAACCACCAAAAACTATTTTTCTTCGATGGTCTTTTATTCACATACACATGACGCATCGTCACCATGTCCATCAGGCCAATGGTTCCATGCGTTCTTCCTAAACCACTTTCTTTTACTCCACCCCAGGGAGTTTGTGGAACACCAAAACTAAACAAACTTTCATTTACATTCACTGTCCCTGCCTGTATTTGAGAAGCAATTCTCATGCCCCTTTCCACATCCCTTGTCCACACATAGGCGTTAAGGCCATAAGGCGAATCATTAGCCATGGCAATGGCTTCATTTTCTGTTTTAAAAGGCACCAAGGGCAATATGGGCCCAAAGGTTTCATCTCTCATCACAAGAGAATTTGGATTTACATTTGATAAAATGGTGGGAGTAAAAAATTGAGGTCCTAAATCTCTTCTTCTTGTACCTCCAAATAACACATGAGCACCACCCGCTTTGGCATCTTCCACATGTTTTTCAACAATTGCAACCTGCATGGGAGCCGTCATCGAAGCTAAATCGGTGGTAGGAGAAAGGCTGGGCCCTTGTTTTAATTTTTTTGTTTTTTCAACAACCATGTGAGTAAAAGCATCCAAAATCGATTCGTGTACATACACTCTCTCAATACTGGCACACACTTGGCCACTATTAGAAAAAGCTCCCCACACAGCCGCCGAACTAGCTAAATCAAGGTCGGCATCGGAGCAAACAATCAAAGGATCTTTTCCACCCAACTCTAAAGTAATGGGAGTTAAAGTTTCGCTGGCCAGTGCCATAATTTTTTTTCCTGTTTTAACCGAACCAATAAAACTAATATGATTAACCCCTGATTTTAAAAGAGCAGCACCGGTAGATCCATCACCTGTAATAATTTGAAAAATATTTTTTGGAATACCAGCTGCATGAAAAATTTCGCCCACCTTTAAAGCTGTAAGAGGAGTAAACTCAGAAGGTTTTACTAAAACAGCATTACCAGCCATAAGCCCCATCACCGCAGGACCAAAGGGATTAGACACAGGATAATTCCAAGGCCCTATCACACCAATCACTCCTCTGGGTTCGTATTCGATATGACTATGATGACCCATAAAGGCCCATTTACCCACACGCACTTTTTCTTTTCTTAAAATCTTTTTTGTATTTTTGGCATAGTAAGTAATTACTTCCATCAAAAGCATTACATCCTGTGCAATGGCTTCTAGCAAGGGTTTCCCGTTCTCTTTTGAAACAAGAATGCTTAGTTCTTCCATCCGTGTAAGTAAAAGAGATCTGGCCTTGAGTAGTAAACTAGCTCTGCCTTCAAAACCCAAATCTCTCCATGAGGGATAGGCCTTTAAAGCAATAGCTACAGCTGATTTAACTTCGAACTCACTTAAAATGGGGGCCTCACCTAAAAACTCACCTGTAGCAGGATTTTTAATGGTTAGTTTTGCCATGCAATCTCCTTAAAAAAAATTTTATCAAATCGTGTGCACATCGATAAGGATTTTTATGTTTAGCTGTTAGTGCAGTATATTGTTTTTTAAATTTTCCCTTGGTACTTAATTCTTGGGTAACATGAGTAGCCAGTTCGGATAAAAAAACATCGAGAGTTTCTTCAACGAGAAGATTTTTGAAATGTTTGCTCGATTTTTTTGTTTTTAATTTTTTCAACTCGAGAACCAGTTCTTCAATTCCCTTTTTATGTATGGCTTCTGTTTTAAAAACAGGAATTTGAACATGTGAAAAAAGTTGTGAAAGAGATGCAAGCTCGGCATAAATACGATCGGCCCCCTCACGATCGGCTTTATTAACAACAAAAACATCGGCAATTTCCATCAGTCCTGCTTTCATGGTTTGAATCGTGTCGCCTGATTCAGGAACCAAAACCACAACCGTAGTATCAGCCACAGCCATAATGTCTAATTCGGTTTGCCCCACACCCACAGTTTCTATAAGGATAACATCAAAACCAAAAGCATCCATCAATAAAACAACATCACGTGTGGCACGAGATAAGCCTCCATGAGAACCCCGTGAACCAAGGGAACGAATAAAAACACCGTCGTCACCACCGTGATCCATCATGCGAATACGATCTCCTAAAACAGCCCCCCCTGTAAAAGGCGAACTAGGATCAATGGCTACCACCCCTACTTTAAGTCCTTCGCTTCGGTAAATTCCAATGAGCTTGTCAACAAGGGTAGACTTGCCCGATCCAGGCGGGCCTGTTACACCAATACGCCACGCACCCTTGGCATGGTCAACCACATCACTCATGATGGAAATTAAATCTTCGTGACGATTGTCAACATAGGTCATGAGACGGGAAAGCGCCCTCTTATCACCGTCCAACATACTTTTGACGAGAGAATGCAAAGATTTTTCTAGAGAATATTGCCTAGCTTAAGAGCTAACCCCATATCTCCAGCCACTTTGAGTTTACCGGACATAAAGGCCATTTGAGGGTTCAATTTTTTCTCTACAATATCAGCCAAATCATTCACATTGATAGTCACTGTACACCCAGCCTTCCCAGAAGAACCCTCACTGATAACCCCGCCAGGCTGAGTTAGATCGAGTGTCCAGGTACATTCTTCACTACCTGTTAACTTAAATTCATAAATGACTTGCATGCTTTGAATTTTATCTGCGTTTAATTTCAGTTTTTCTGCGATTTTTTCTTGGAAAATTTGTTTCGCTGTCAATGCCATAAGATATCCTCCATTTGTAATTTCTATCTGAACTACCTTAAAATTCAATCATAAAATGATGAATACTTTTAACTACCCATTGCCCCATCAAAATAATCACAAGCAAATGAGGGAAAAAGGGGAATGTAAATTGAATGTGCCGTTTAGAACCAAGAAGACGAAACCAAAGATTAACAGCATAAACAAAAAGGGCTCCATAAAGAATGGGCCCTGCTGCATTAAAACGAATAGCATCCACAAGGTGGAGCCTGCTCATGGATAAAAAACTTCGTGTTAATCCACAACCAGGGCAATCCCACCCTGTTAAGAAATGAAAAACACAAAGAGGAATACTTTCAACTTCTGCAGGTGTTATCCAAAATCCAGCGGACAAAATAAGCAAGGCCGCAATAAATGCCACGTTTATCCCTTTGCAGCTTGCTTTTCAGCCATGTCGCCCAACAAAGGCAATTTATACTGCTCCCCTTGGTAGGCCTTTACCATACACACAATCCAAAAAACAAAAAAGACCAACCAAACAATGGGAGAAAGGATGGCTAAGATAGCGCCTAAGAAACTAGCAATGGCTCCCAAAATGGCTCCCAAAATTGAAAAACCAATTTGAACTACAATGGAAGTAACCCCAAACATAAGAGCCTGCCAAGCATGAAAGCGAACCTTTTGGTTTTCTTTCTCCAGGATTAAAAAAATAATCCCTGTTAATATGGGGCATACATAACATAAAAGGGCTGCCACATTAGGGGCCAAGCCACTTCCTTGAGATTGAGATTGAGTTTGATTCATGAAACCTCCTTTTAGTTTTTATTCTTGGTAGAACTGATCAATTAAATTTTTATATTTTTCTGAGGTAAATTTTCTTTTTACCTTTAACGTGGGAGTTAATTCTCCAGTTTCTATGGAAAAATCATTTTCAAGAATGGCAAATTTTTTAATCGTTTCATATTTTGCCAATTGTTTATTTTTTTCTTCAATACGCCCTTTGATTAATAGATATACTTTTTCATTTTTCACAAGGTCGGAATAATTTTGAAAAGAAATATGATGAGCCTGTGCATAATGCAGCAGTTGATCTTTATTTAAAGTAACCAAAGCTGAAAGAAATTTTCTTTTATCTCCATGCACCATCACTTGTGAAATCATGGGATCAGTTTTAATCAGGCTTTCAATATTTTGGGGAGCTACATTTTTACCCGCTGCTGTTACAATAATATCTTTTTTACGATCTGTAATTTTTAAAAAACCATCATTATCAAACTCCCCAATATCTCCTGTATGAAACCATCCATCAGACGTAAGAGCGCTTTTTGTATCTTCAGGCAGTTGATAATACCCCTTAAAAACCACCGGTCCCTTGGCTAAAATTTCACCATCCGATGCAATCTTAATTTCTACTCCAGGAAGCATTTTACCTACCGTGCCTATCTTTAGTTCTTTTTTTGTATTTACAGTAATGGCAGCCGTGGTTTCTGTTAATCCATAGCCCTCAAGAATGGTAAAGCCTGCGGCTTGGAAAAAATCTCCAATGTCTTTAGCAAAGGGAGCGCCTCCGGAAATAAAATAATCAATTCTTCCTCCCATTCGTTTGTGTAACTTGGAAAAAACCAAACGATATGCCAGAATCCAAGCTAACATGAGAGAAAGGGGAATGGATTTTTTTTGAAGTTTTAATTCTGCTCTTTTACTTCCTACTTTCACAGCCCAATTAAACATGGCTTTCTTAAAACGAGACCCACCTTCCAAGCCATTCATAACACGTGTATGAATTTTTTCAAAAATGCGGGGAACAGAAGCCATCAGATGAGGTTTTACCTCTGAAATATTATCCATCAGTTTATCAATACTTTCGGCATAGCATTGCACAAAACCTAATTCCATCTGAGCAAATTGAACTACCCGTGCCAAGATATGGGCCAAAGGTAAAAAAAGAAGGTTTTCGATATAACTAGGAAAATCCAACATGGTTTTAAGGCCATTAATTTCTGCCAAAAAATTTCCATGAGTAAGAATAGCTCCCTTAGGTGGGCCTGTAGTACCAGAAGTGTAAACAAAAGAGGCATCCGAATTTTTGTTAAGAGTTTTAAGATGAGTTTTAAAAATAGACTCGCCTCCCCCGCTCCCTAAAAGAAAAACCTGAGAAAGAGCGTAAACTCCTTCTTGGTTTAAAAAGGCCCCGGCTTCACTTTCTGTAAAAATAATCATTTGTGAAAGTTCGGGAAGATTTTTTAAGTGAGATTTTATTTTTTCTAATTGAAGGGCGTTTTGAACAAAAACAATTTTAGCACCTGAGTTTTGAAGGATATAAGCAACTCCATCTGCTGTTGTGGATTCGTAAATGGGAACCGTAATGGCGGCACAACCCAAAATAGCTAAATCAGCTAAAGTCCATTCATAGCAAGTATGGGAAAAAATACCCACTCGATCTCCGGGCTTAATGCCAAGCTTGGCTAAGCCACCAACCAGATCAAGCACTTTGGAATAAACCTCATTCCAATTGAGTGAAACCCATTTGTTTCCTTCTTTAAAACGAAGACAAGGAGCCTTTCCGCGAAGACGGCAGGAGTTCTCAAAATTCTGAAGTAAATTAGAAGGGTTTTCCATAGGAAACCCCTTGAAATAATCAAATTGTTTTTAAATGTCTAGGGAATTTCGGCTGCGCCGCATCCACACCACACTCATCAATCCTACCAATACAACAAGTATGCCAGGAATATGGGCAGGTGAGCGTGAATTCATAGAGCACCCACCACCATCATTGTCACCTTCTTCGGCTGCAATATCGGCGATAATTTCATCTACAAGGCTATCGCAATCGTTATCGACAAAATCGGTAATGTCTTCTTCGGCACCAGGATAAATGCTACTCGCTGTATCATCGCAATCACCATCATTTTCGGTATAGCCATCTCCATCGTTATCGGTATCGGGTGAGGCAGAGCAATCCGAATCGGCATCATCAGCTGAAGAATCGCAATCTTCATCAACCCCGGCATCATCACACACTTCGGCTATGCCAGGAGATCTGGCAGCATTGGCATCGTCGCAATCACCTTCGGCTTCTGAATAACCATCGCCATCATCATCAACGTCCGTGGTATCTGAACACTCGGCATCTTCTGAACCTGCGCTTCCATCACAATCGTAATCAGGTGTACCCTCTACACAGGCTTCCTCTGCATCTGGATGGTAAAGAGCATCGGCATCATCGCAATCTCCAATGGTTGATCCATCAGAGCAGCTAACGGTGCTTTCGCAATAACCATCACCATCATCGTCAGTTTGGGATTGGGCACTTGGCGTACATTCATCGCCATCGGCTTCACTTTCGTCTACTCCATCGCAATCTTGGTCTATTTCGTCATCACAAATTTCCTCGGCTCCTGGGTTTTGAGTAGCATCCCCATCACAACTGCTGTCTTCAGTTTCACCCGCATACCCTGTAGGTTGGCTGCAAGCTTGGGTATTAGTGGCTTCATCATCAACACCATAGCCATCACCATCGCTATCGGCATACCAGGTTGTTTGATCATCCACATCAGAATCGTCATCATCAATTAAGCCATCACAATCGTTATCAACTTCATCGCACCATTCTGTGGCATCAGGATGAATAGCAGCATTAGTATCATCACAATCTTCATCGCTGTTATAACCATCTTCATCACCATCAACAAATCCAGCTTCTACTGTTACATCACCACCATCCACTAAGCAGTTGGTTTCTGTGGTTTGATAATCGGGATGAAACATCACATTGTAGGATACGGCATTAGTTTGAATGGTGATATGACGCACTACAATCTCTACGGCTCCATCACATTTTAAAGGAGAAACACCTGAACTAAAATTTGTTTTACCATTAATGGTAATTGCACCGTAGTCGCGTCCTTCGCTAATAGAAGTGTAATAATCAGTTGAACTATCGTACTCAAAATAAGCGCTGCTATCGGTAACAACTTCTGGAGCCCAGTTTCCAAGGGCCAGATTATCGGAAGAATTAGTGAAGGTTAAGGGATTGTCTTTCTTTTCATCAGAACCAAGAGTAATTTTATTAACATCGTTTTCCCAACCCCATTCGGCGGTGGCAAATACAATCACTTGAGCAAAATAATCGGAGTCATCGTTGGCTTCACCATCTTTAGAAGGAGGCTCGCAGGCATCATCGTCCCCTGCTTTATTGAAAACTGTTTCTACGATAAAACGAAGGCTAGCATCATCGGTTGAAGAATCGTTTCCGTCAGTTACCATGCAGTAACCAGCAAAGGCGGGCTTAGTGGCCAAAAAACTCAAAACCACTAATAAAATACCAAATAAGCCACGAAAAATATTTTTCATAAACTGATACCTCTTCCCAATGGGGCAGTGCGTTACAGGACAATAGGCGCACCTTTCTTCTCTATGAGTTATCGGCTTTATTTTGAAAAAGTTGTGTGAAGAATGGGTGACCTAGTAGTAAAAAAACGGGTGGCGTGAGGGATACCTTTAATTTTTTGATTCCGAGGACTGTCTGACGAGCCCCAAGAGAAATCGAGGGGCGAGGAGTTCCGCAGGAACAAAAAATTAAAGGTATCCCTCAATGACAGGACCCGTTTTTTTACTTTACTGTATTTCTTCGAATGAGAGCTGGTACCATCAAAGCCATGAGAACTAAGAGTACGATAATGGGGTTAGCTTGATGAGTATTGGAACCAAGTTGGCATCCGCCTGCTCCACCTTCTAGGAAGTTAGTGCTTTCGATTTCATCTGGGGGTGTTGCTGATCCTGCACACGTAATGGTATCGTCACCATCAACTAAACCATCGCAGTTATCATCTACACCATTTTCGCACAGTTCACTTGCACCAGGATTGGTAGAGGCAACACCATCATCACAATCCCCACTATTATCAACATAACCATCGGGGGCACTGCAAGCATCGGCAGAAACGCTGGGATCACCATAGCCATCACCGTCAGCATCGGCATATACAGTTCCCATATCATCGGCTGTACCATTGCAATCGTTATCGATGCCATCACACACTTCCGAAGAAGCTGTGGTTAAGCCTGAATCGTTGTCGTTACAATCGGGGGTTTCACTGGTGGTACAACCATAATAGCCATCACCATCGGCATCCACATCATCCACAATATCGTTACAATCGTTATCCACGCCATCACATACTTCGGTAGCAGCTGGGTTAATGCTGGCATTACTATCATCGCAATCACCAGCTTCTGCAGTCTCCTCTTCACAATCAGAGTAATAACCGTCACCATCGGCATCCAGATCATCAATCACGTCGTTACAATCGTTATCTTTGCCATCACAAACTTCGGTGGCACCTGGATAAACGGTGGCATCGTTATCATCACAATCATCACCACTCAAAGAACCATCACCATCGTTATCGGTATTAGGATCATCTTGGCAGGCATCATCGTATTCGTCTGTCATTCCATTGCAATCGTTATCATAGCCATCATCACACACTTCGGTATTGTTTTGATTGGCATCGCCTTCGTTACAATCGTCTTCGCATACATTACCATCACCATCGGTGTCTAAATCTTCGGCCTCATCAATTTGTCCGTCGCAATCGTTATCTTTATCATCGCAAATTTCAGTGGCACCTGGATAAATAGTAGCATCATTATCGTTACAATCTTCATCATCGGGGCTTCCATCGTCATCGCTATCTTCTTGTCTTCCTGCATCAACATCCACATCCCCATAACGACGAAGACAGGCTGTTAAAGTATTTCCAGCATTGAAAAGATCATGATCAAAAATTCCATTGGTAATAATGGTTACATGGCGAAAGGCAGCAACAACAGCTCCACTATTTTCGCATTGAAGGGGCATGGTGCCAGAAGCAATTTGACTAAAATCAAGAACTACTTTGCCATAATCGCGGCCATTGATGATGGAATTATAATAATCAGATCCTTCGTCATAATTAAAATCAGAATAATAACCGGCCACATCGCTATCCACTACATCAGGAGCCCAGTTACCAATCACCACTCCATCTTTTGTATTTTTAAATTTTAAAGGAGAGGTAAAAACAATGGTGTTAACATCATTTTCCCAGCCCCATTCGCGGGTGGCAAATACAACCACTTGTTCAAAATAATCTCCATCATCATTGTTGTTTCCTTCAACACTGGGAGGTACGCAGTTGGCATCTTCACCCAGCACATTGTAAGAGCCTTCGATAATTCCTCTTAAAGTTGCATTATTAGATCCTGATTCGCCTTCGCCAGTTACCATGCAATAACCAGCATAGGCTTTGTTGATAGTGATTCCTAAAGATAGAACCAAGATTAAAACCAAAATAATTTTATTAAGGGCTCTCATCAGTATCTCCTGGTGGGCTGAAAAGAATACACCCACCCTCTCCCTCCATTTATCGGCAAAATCAAGGGAAGGTTGCTAAATTATTAAAGGACCCCCCTTTAATGAAAATCACGTGACAAATGAAGGGGTACAAGATAATTTTTAAAAAATGTACCTGGCACCTCTTAGTACTTTTGGTCTTCAAAAAACTTTATTAAAACAACTACTTGATCATATTGTTGTTTTAGCCAAGCCCAAGCGCATTATCCTCTATGGTTCCAGAGCTAGGGGGGATTATAGTCCCACTTCCGATATTGATTTAGCTATTGAAGGGGGTAAAAATTGGCCAAAACTGAAAGCTTATTTCGAGGAACAGGGCTTGACCCTACTTCCTATTGATTTAGTGTGCCTGGAAGAAGCAGAAATGGCCTTAAAAGAACGTATTTTAAAAGAAGGGTGTGTGCTTTATGAAAAGTGAAAAACTTGCTTTTAGTGTACAAAAATTGCAGAAAGCCATCCAAAGATTGCAAGAGGCCCTTGCACAGGGTTCTGAAAATGTTTTGTTAATTGATGGTTGCATCCAACGTTTTGAGTTTGTTTTTGAACAGTGTTGGAAAACCTTGCAGAAAGCACTTGAAACGGAAGGAATCAGAACAGGAACACCAAGGGAAACCCTTCAAAAAGCTTTTCAAGCAGGATGGATTGGTGATGAAAATTTGTGGCTTCAAATGCTCCAAGACCGCAACGATACCTCCCATACCTACAACGAAGACATCGCCCAAAAAATTTATGGCCATATCCCTTCTTATTTGCCCATTCTAGAAAAATGCCTGAAAAAGTTGCTTGAGGAAAAATAAACTATACCCAAAAAGTTTATCGGTAAATTTCTCTGCGGTGCCCCACACGGTAAACCCTAACAAGGTATTCTTGATCATGAATGGTATATAAAATTCGATAATTTCCTTTACGAATTCGATATCCTTCTTTACCTGTTAACTTTTTGGAGGCTGGGGGGCGGGGATTAAATACCAAGTTATCAAAAACAGGCCCTATTTTTGATTGAATTTCTTTAGGGAGATCTAAAAATTCTTTTTGAGCACGAGTTTCCAAAAGAACCTGATAATTCATAAGAATTAAACTTTTAAGTCTTTCTTAATGGATTGCCAATCATGAAAGCCAGTTGATTCAGAAATAGCTTCTTGAAGGTCATGTTGATCTAATAAATCTTCTAATTTTTCGCGCAGAGCTGTTTCAATCACGAAATTTTTACGAAGCCCCAATTGTTTACAAACTTTATCCAGGGTTTTTTTAAGATTAACGGGCAATTTGGTTGCAAACACTTCTGTTTTAATCATAATTTTCCTTCATCTATTTTTATCTTACTTAATCTTACCCAATCTTTTTTAATCTTACCTAATCACAACAATAAAAGCAATACCCTTAAAAATGTACCTGGCACCATGAGTCATGAGTCTGCTCAATTGCTAGTTTTTGAATAGGTTTGGGTAAGTTTTTAAAGGATTTAATAAAATGGGAAGTATAATGAACAATCATGAAAAAAATCAGTCAAGAAGGCGTTTCATTGATTTGGCTTTTATTGTTTTACCCTGATTGAATTCATCATTTCCTTTGGTAACAATTTGTAAGACTTCCTCAAATTCATGATTTTTTTCTTCTTCTAACTGGCGTAGTTCTTGATAGCGCTGCAAACTCATCAGGACTGCCTGTGGTTTATTGTGAGAAACCAAAATCCCCTCTCTTTTTTGTTCCTTAATTTTTTTTAGATAAGACGATGCTCTTTTTTGAAAATCACCAATGCCAATCATATTGGGTATATATTTTTCCATAAATTATCAGTTAATTATTAAATAATTTACCTATTTTTGTCAAGAAAAAACCAGGCACGAGGCCTGCCCTACACCATATTCTAGTATTGACTTATGGTATCAATGCTGGTATTTTAAAGCCATGGAAGCTGCTAAAAAAATTACCATTCAAATCTCGGAAGATCTTCTCCACAAGGCACAGCAAGTTACAGGCCGGGGCATTACCCCTACTATTAGGCAGGGGCTTGAATTGATTGCCGCAAGCCTTGCCTATGAAAAACTTCGAAGCTTAAGAGGAAAAGTAAAATTCTCTCTCGATCTCCAAAAATTACGGGAAGACAATAAATGATTGCGGTTGATACAAGTTCTTTTGTTGCTTACCTTGATGGCGAAAAACGTCCCGACACAGATGCTGTGGAAATGGCTCTTCAGCAAAAATTGGTTGTTTTTCCACCTGTTGTTCTTACCGAACTTTTAAGCGATCCAAAACTTCCTCTCAGCATCAAAAAAACCTTTCAGGAAATCCCCATCCTTCCTACACTAGAGGGCTATTGGGAAAGAGCGGGTTTACTCCGATCAAAAATTTTATCTCACGGATGTAAAGCGAGACTAGCTGATACCTTAATTACCCAAAGCTGTTTGGATCATGACATTCCCCTCATCGCCCACGATTCTGATTTTAGACACTTTGTCCAGTTTGCAAGCCTTAAAAGGTTGGTTTAAGGATACCCCTTATGAATATACTGGATAATTCGAAGCACGTCGTCCGTGGATAATTGAATCCACTGATAAATCTTCATTCAATTTTTCCCAATGAATTCCTCTTCCTCCCCCAATAAAACGAAAATCTCTTAATTCTGCAGGGGATGCAGCAGCTAACCTGGGATAAAATTCTATGGGGGTTTTTATCTCTCGACCATCAGATAAAGTAAGACAAATCATATCATCTGAGAAATGAACCTGAATGGCTATGGCCGTAGTATCATTTTGTGATATTAAAAAATTCATTCCATTTTTCCTCAATTAATTTTAAATTTTCTTCAATCAAAAATCTAGCTTTTTTTAATTCTTGGGCTTTCATTCGATATGAATAAGCCAATCGTGGTGGAGATAACCAAAACTTAGCATCGCCCTCACCAAATTCCACATGAACATGCATGGGTTCAAACCCATCAGCACTGTAGAAAAAAAATCGATACCCATCTTTTTTAAAAATCGTTGGCATTTCAGTGACTTGATACCATTTTTTTCATAAGCTGCCAAGGTAAAGTCTCCCGGTGGTAAACCCACGATCAAAATGTTAAGGAATAATAACAGGAGCCAAGCCAATAGCCACATCTACTTCAATAAATTCTTAGAGAAGCTGGCCTAATTTACTTTTAATAGCTGGATTTCTTTCTTGCTGGTAGAGGGCAGTAAGTCTTTCGTGATAGGGATTTACCATATCGGTATAAACAGATAATTGCGAATAACTTTTAAAGGTTATCATTAAGTCGAGAATTTTATGTTTAGAATCTTCAGTTGGATTTCCTTCCAAAGCGGAAACAAGCCAATCATAGTAAGTTTGTATGCTTATTCCTGTTCCGAATATACTTGCAACAGCAAAGTCTTTGTTGTGATGAGAATCCCAGCTAAACCCAAAATGGCCAAAAGAGCTTGATCCTGATACTTGAGATTTTTCAGAATCACAAGGCATGGTAATACGTACCCGCCTCCCTTGATGATCACAATCACAGTAATAATTAGAATGGCTGGGACCAAAAACAGTATTAGAAACGCTATAACATTGTTGATAAACTGTTTGACCGGGGGGACATCGGGATTCTTCAGGCAGACCTACTCGATCAGAAGCAGGTAGTTGAGCACGCAATATGTCTTTTATTGTTTTACCTATACTCCATAAAACATGATCTCTTGCAGCTGTTGAGTAGACGCCAGATAAAGCTAGTCCTCTATAATAATTGCTTTGTGTTAAATGAGCTACACCAATAATACAAGAGGCACGGGGGGAATTTTGCATAAAACGTAAAGCCTCTGGTGTTTGGGCTTCAACGTATTGATCGGCTAAATCCATCCACTCTCCAACAAAGATATCTTGAAAACCTTGTTTATTAGCGTAAGCACCCTGGCCTGCAAAACAAGCCAGAGCTTCTGTTTTACTCACACAGCCATCTTTATTGCCATCTGCAGCATCAATAGCGGGTTTTACACTTTCTTCATAATAGCTATTTGGAAAAGGAAAAGGAAGCTTTTCAAGCTTTTCATAAGCTGAACTGAGTAAGGTCGATACTGGTATTCCATCACAAACCATAAATTCTCCTTTTCTTAGGGCCCTTCTATACCCCCCCCCTCAACTTTTGGTCAAGAAATTTGCGGGGTACCCCCTCAAAATCGGGGTTTAGACCCCTCTATGTGGAACTAAAAATGTACCTGGCACCTTTAGGCAAGAAAGTATTGCTACTCTAAAAATTCATATTTTAATAATAATTTCATATACTTAATACATAGCAACATTTGTTATTTTTTGCCGATAATCTTGGTGTGCTTCCTGCATCTAAGGAATTGCGGGGTAAAAGGGTGGAAAAATGATAAATTATGCCACAGTCACCAGGCCCAAGTTCAAGTGTTCCTGAAATCGATGCGATATTGGTTACCATTGATGGAACAAAATACGAGATTGAAGATAGAGAGTACCTTCCTTCAGGTGCTAATCCCGCCGAGTATGGAAACCTGCATGATAAAGCTTTCAAAGACGAATTTATTTACGAAATCACTGGCCCAGAAGGAAGTGCTCGCTTTTTAGCCCGCTTAGATAACGAAGCTCCCATTAGCAGATTAACCAATACACCAACCCTGCACTACATGGCCGAGGGTACCGAATTAGCTACCAAAAATGTTTCCCTTCTTTGGAGAGCTGTGGATGAAGAAGCAACAGCAAACATGAACTATGGTGGAGTTGAATTTGAAACAGGTTATTACTGGGATGATGAATGGCGCATCGTGGCGCACCAAGCTTCTCCCAAACTAGAACGCCTTCAAGAAACCCTCGAGCGTAAAACAGATAAAATTGTGGGCAAAGATGGTGTTATCAATGAGGAAGAATTAAACAAAATTGGCGAGATGCAGGGTCAGATGATAGAAAGGCTTCGAAAAAATACTTACGATACTAGAATTGATACTCGTTTTAATGATGATGGCCAAGCCATTATTGTCTTTAAGGTAAGTCCGCCCGTTAACAATGTAGTGCCAACCATCACCGACGAAAATGGAGACATGTATGCTAATGAAGCCATTCGAGCTGAAATTACTGAAAAGGTTCAAAAATGTTTTAAATACCCCTACTCTGAACAAAGCATAGCCAAGGGTATGCAAAAAGTTCAAAAACTTTTTGGAAGAAATAAAAACATTGAACACATTGCCCGGCTCACTGCAGAGTTTACTGGAAATCCTGCTGACCAACCTTACTTAAACGAAGGTAACGAGCTTATTATTCCCCTTACTGTAAGACCTCAATACCTCAAAATGGATGTGCAGTATGTGGTGTGCGATAAAAACGAAAACCCCACAGATAAAAATGGCCACTTTAATCCCGCCAATAAGGGAATTAAAATTCATTACCCCATTAATGAAAAAAATATAGCTAGGGCCAAGGCTGAGATTATGGAATTTTTAAATGAAGGAAAGTTGGATGGAAAATTTTATTTTGTTCAAGAAGAACCAGAAGATCATAGAAACCTAACAGACACAACCTATCATTGGAATCTTATGCTCTTACCCATGCCAACCCGTATTGATTTAATGGCCGATGTAAAACCAGGAGACCGTCGTTTTGACCATTGGTTTAGAAACAAGGCCATCGATTTAAAAGATAAACCCCGCTATACCAACAAATCCATCGAGCGTGGCACTAAAAAAATGATGGATTATTATAACAACCAGGAAGGATATATTTTGAAACCTGGCTGGACAGGAACCTATGACCGCCAAACCGGAGAGCCTCTTTTTTTGCCATTTGATTTTAGTTATGACCATGGAAAAATTGTTATTGGCAAGCCCAATGGTGTAACCACCGAAGGCGAACCCATGCTAACCAATATTTCTTGTGCTCGTGTAACCGACATTCAATTTAGCTTCTATGGTGATAGCCCCGCAGAAACTGAGGAAATTAGAAAATGGTTTGAAAAAGACGGTGGCAAGGCTTTATTCGAAAAACGCCTTCCCTTTGAAGGTCGTTACTACAAACATTCAGAGGTTACCGATGCCATTTTAGCCATTGGAAATCAAGTAACAGGTCATTCCACCCTTCCAGACTGGTATGTCGATCACAATCCTCATGATCCGGATCATGATCAAAAAAGCCTTATTGATTCAGATGGAAATTTTCCTGTGCAAATCATGTGGGACTTTGAAGAAGATGAAAACAATCCCGGCGACATGATCATTAAAGTAAAACTGGCTAAAGAAGGTTTCCCCATGAGGATCGAGTATGGGGTGAATGGCGATGCCCTAGGAGCCGCCCCCTATGTAGGAGCCACCACCCGCTTTATGAATGGGCACAATCTTTTCACGGGCGTGGGTGTTACAGGTGTGCCCTTGGCACCGTCCATGGTGGGAAATACTTCCCTCAATGGAGAGATTGCTTACACCATCCCCTTTCTCAATGAATCAGGCACTTCCTTGAGTCTTTATACCGGCGGTATGTTTGGGCTTGGTTCCAACGGCTACCGCTCTGCCAAATTTGGTTTTGAATTCGATCAACCCATTGGTGGCCCCTATTCTGATTGGAGTGTAGGAATTGGTCCTGAACTCGAAGGTCTTATTTCATCAAAAGACCTTTTGTTAAGACCTGCCAGTTTTAGCATAACCTACAACCACAACACCAACACCATTGTTCAATTGAAAACAGGTCCTGTTTTTAGTTTGTTAGGAAATGGATTTGGTTGGGAAGCTGAGGTTTCTGCCACGCATCGAAGAAACCTTATTCCCAATGGTAAACTGTACTTCAAAGGCCAGGCTATGGCTAGGGTGCGCATTGGGTACCAACCCTCGGATCTTCTTTCCACTATTTTCATGCCCATCAATTCTGCCATTCCTGTTCATGCCTATGCCAGTGCAGTTGGGGGGGTATTTTATGAAGTGATTCCCAATCAATTAGGAGTTGGCCTGGGCGTTGGAGCCACTACCATGAATGGCTGGACAGGTGCTCCTGCAGCTGGAGCTGGTTTTGTATTTGATACAAGTGACAATATCATTCTAGCAGGAGCTGGAGTAGACGCTATAACTGGATTTGCTCCTGTTATTATCCAATAGGTCTAATAGGCGTGCCTGGCACTAAGGGACAAGTGGATTGATTACTTCCAGAAAACCAAATTTTTTAAAATCGGTATCTGTGCTCATAATGCGTTGAATGCCGTGTTCTTTGAGAAGGGTGGCATAATGACAATCATGGATAAAATTACCACGTGCCGATGGAAGCAAAGCACAAATCTCTTGAAAAGAGGCTGCATGCTCCGGAGTTTCCACTAAAATTTGAAACTGGGGATTATCCAAGTAAGGTTCAAGCCCCTTTTTGGCCTCGGCAAGAGAAAAAGGAACAACAAGAACCTTGGGATGAGTAACAATACGAAGATATTCGTAATAGACCTGCCAACTCCAATAAATTGAATCGGGTACTTTGAGTAGTTGTTCTAAAAAAGAACGAACTTTTTTATGTTCTGGGAATTGGTTATGGTGGGCATAGATGAAAATATTCGTATCAAGGGCAATGGCCATTAATGTCCTTCCATGAGATCGTAGAGAGAATTTCGATCGGAAATATCAATTCCTTTTCTGGGCCCGCTTCCTTGATAAAGTGGAATTTTAAACTTTGGGCTGGTAGAGGGTGAAAAAGAATAATTTAAAGCCTTTCTTAAGAGATCGTTTAAAATTTCCTTGAGGGTTACACCCCTTTGTTTACTTAAGGCTTTGGCGCGCCGATAAATGGCATCCTCCAATAAAAGCGTGGCTCGTTTCATCATACAAATAAAACATAAAACATCTTAGATGTCAATATAAAACATCTAAGATGTTTCTTTGTCATCCCGGCGCCCCTTTATCATCCCGGCGGAGGCCGGGATCCATCTTTAGATTCCGTCATACATGGACCCGCCCGTTTGCAAGAGGAAAGTTTTTGAATAGGAATGGTTTGGTTTGCTGTCATACATCCG
>MGRJ01000016.1 GCA_001798135.1 Deltaproteobacteria bacterium RIFCSPHIGHO2_02_FULL_40_28
ATGGATCCTCCTTGGTATGTTTTGATCCTTTATTGGATCAACTCTGGCTCATCGAAGCCCAAAATCCAGGGCGGGTCCATTCTTTTATTGCGAGGAGCTTAGGCGACGAAGCAATCCAGGTTAATTAAACCTGGATCGCCACGCTCCCGTTGGTCGCTCGCGATGACGAGACAGGGGCTGCGCAATGACATTTTCTTTTTTGAGATTTTAAAATAAGTTTTTTATTCCAGAACTTGATGAATAGATCTTTCTTGTTCGTGGATTTGTTTTGTCAGTTCACGTACCTTGCCAACTCGCAAGGCACCTAAGATAGCTGCAAAAACAATTCCGGCACAAAAGCTGATCATCAACCAGTAATTAATAGAAATGGGCGGGGTTGAAATCTTGGTAATAAAGGGCACTTCAAAAGAAAGAGAAACAACATTGGGAAGATTGGAATAAAAAAGACAAAAGGAAGCAAAAAGGAGAAAGGCTAAAAAAAGATATTTGATGATATGAGTCATGAGCCTAAAGTTTCGTTCACTCTTTCTTTTAATTCCTTGCCTACTTTAAAGAAAGGCACTTTTCGTGTGTTTACATAAACTGCAGAACCTGTTTTAGGATTTCTTCCCTTGCGAGGTTCCCTCACACGCACTTCAAAACTACCAAAACCTCTAATCTCGATACGATCACCCGTAACCAAGGCATGAGTCATTTGATCAAAGATAGTATCGATAATCATTTCTACCTCGCGGCGAGAAAGATTTTTAAGCTTGGCCTCCATCATAGAAACAAGATCACTTTTATTCATAAGCACCTCAATAAGAAATCATGTAAAGTAATTGGAACCCTTTAAAATTACCTAAAAAATTTTCAATTTTGCTCTTTACAGAACTTGTTGGAAATAAAAAATCCAGCACACCCTTTTCTTCATGCGGCCAAATAACACCTGCATCGGCAGCCAATCCTGCTAATTTTTTAGCTTCATTAATCGCATCATAAATAGTTCCCAAACCATCTACTAATCCTGTCTCATAAGCTTGCTCTCCTGTAAAAACACGCCCATCAGAAAGAATTTTAATCTTCTCAGGAGAAATATTTCGACTTTGAGATACCGCTTCTGTAAATTGCCCATACATATTATCGATCACAGATTGTAAATAAGCTTGTTCTTCGGGAGTCATGCTCCTGAAGGGCGAGCCAACATCTTTCAACATCCCGCTTTTTAATACTCGATTTTCAAGTTGTGATTTTTCTAACCAATTCTGAAAACCAAAAGACTCCATAATAACACCAATACTACCAGTGATGGTTCCTGGCTGAGCTAAAATTTTATCAGCAGCACAGGCAATATAATAACCACCAGAAGCAGCCATGGTTCCCATGGAAACCACAACCTTTTTAACAGCCTTTAGCTTTTTAACTTCCTCGTAAATTTCTTGAGATGGAGCCACAGCCCCACCAGGAGAATCAATACGCAATACAACAGCCTTAATTGAATTGGATTTTTGCAGGCGATGGAGTTCTTTGATCGTGTGGAGGGAATCAAAGATGGGGCCTTCTATCTTGATCACTTCAATTTCACCAAAATCTAAGAGACCTTTGGAATGAGACCCACTTAAAAAAAGAAAAATCGTTAATCCCCCTATAATAAAAAAGAAAACTACCCCTACAATCATCAGCGACCATATCACTGGATGACGATTCATCGTTATTCCTTTGGTTCAGAAATCTTGAAGGCATCCTTTAACTTAACAGATGCATCTCCTTGTTTAGAAAGAAACTCTTTTATATCTTTTTTCTCCTGATTTTTCTCGTATATTTTCACACTCAAAATCACCTTATGATCTTTTTCATCAATTTTTTTAATTTGAGCCGTGATCTCATCACCTACTTTGAGTTTTTCTCTGACCTCTTGTGCGTGAGTGTGGGAAAGGTCGTTATTGGCAATGTACCCCTGGTATTCATCATCAAGATCAACCACAATGCCCTTAGGCTGCATTTCTTTTATTTTCTTTGTTATCAAAGAACCAATAGGCCACTTTTTATAAAGAGCATCTGCAGGACTTTCACTGAGTTGTTTAATTCCTAAGGCAAAACGTTCATTGCTCTTATCAACTGACAAAACAATGGCCTCTACTTCTTGGCCTTTCTTGAAAAATTCAGAAGGATGGGTACCACTTTTATCCCAACTTAAGTCAGAAATATGCACGAGCCCATCAATTTCTTCTCCTTGGATTCCTACAAAAATTCCAAAATCAGTTACATTGCGAACCACTCCTTTAACACGAGTTTGCGGAGGATATTTTTCTTCCAAACCAATCCATGGATTTTTTTCTAACTGTTTTACACCTAAAGAAATACGTCTATTCGCTTTGTCTAAATCTAAAATAACAGCCTCTACTTTATCACCTACATTCACTAATTTAGAGGGATGCTTTATATTTTTCTTCCAAGTAAGCTCAGAAACATGAACCAATCCCTCAATACCGTCAGCTAATTCAACAAACACACCATAATCAACTAAGTTAACAACGGTGCCTGATACTTTTTCACCAACAATAAATTTTTGATCAACTTCATCCCAAGGATCTGGCTTCAATTGTTTTAAGCCCAAAGACACTTTTTCAGAACCTGCTTCAAACTTCAAAACAGCCACTTCAATTTCATCCCCTAATTTTAAAATTTCTGAGGGATGATTAATACGACCCCAAGTTACATCTGTAATATGCAAAAGTCCATCCACCCCACCTAAATCAACAAAAGCACCATAGTCTGTGATATTTTTTACACAACCCTTAATGATTTGACCTTCCTTTAAGTTTTCTAAAAGCCCTTTCTTTTGGGTTTCTCTTTCCACTTCTAAAATAGTTCTACGTGAAAGAACAATATTTCCCTTAAGCTTATTGAGTTTCAAAATTTTGAAAGAAAATTTTTGACCTACTAATTTATCAAGACTTTTAACGGGTTTTAAATCAATTTGGGAACCAGGCAAGAAAGCCTTAATACCTCCCAAATTAACCGACATGCCCCCCTTGATTTTATTAACAATCACACCATCAATAATGCCATCAGTCTCATAAACTTGCGCCACACGATCCCACGATCTTAAGGCATCAGCTCTTTCTTTCGAAAGAATAATGTGACCTTTTTCATCTTCTACTTCTTCTACCATCACATCTACTTCATCTCCCACAGCAACTTTGGGCTTACCATCCAAATCAATAAATTCAGAAAGAGCCACCTGCCCTTCGGATTTAAAGCCAACATCAACCAAAACAAGATCACGATTAATGGCAGCAACCTTGCCCTTTAAAACCTCACCTTCCTTGATTTGTATGGTTTGAGTGCAATATTTTTCAAAAAGAGTCTTAAAATCTTGATTTGCTGCTGTTGTCATTTACTTCACATCTCCTTTTCACAACTGAAGGGCTCAACTAAACGTAAACCCTTAACTTGTCAAACATTTTTTGGGTTTTTTAGACACCTCATTAATTCTGCAACACCTTGCCAGCCGACCCGAAACAGGCCTTCTGGCCTCTTTCGGGTACCCCGGCTGTTTGTCAAACATTTTTTGGGTTTTTTTAACTATTGAAGGGAAGCTCCTAGGGCCTTTAAGTGGTCAAAAAATCCAGGAAAAGAAGTACTCACGCAATTTGTATTGTTCAAGGTAATAGAATTTTTAGAAACAAGGGCTAAGATGGCAAAGCTCATCGCAATACGGTGGTCCCCATAACTTTCGATGCTACCACCCAGGGATTTTTGCGAACCTTTTATATCATAACCATCACTCACTTCTTTTAAGTTAATTCCTACCTTTTTCAATTCACTTCTCATCACTGCAATACGATCACTTTCTTTCACTCTAAGCTCTAAAGCATCCCGCACATGGCTTAATCCAGAAGCTTGAGATTGGGCAATAGAAAGAATAGGAATTTCATCAATTAAATTGGGAATAAGGTTTCCAACTATCTTTGAACTGACAAGAGAGGATGATTCACACATCAAATCACCCCTAGGCTCTTGTCCCACATCCTTAAAATGAGAAATCTCAATTTTGCCTCCCATCGATTGAAGAACAGAAAGTAAAGCCGTACGTGTTGGGTTTAATCCCACTGCTTTCAAAATAATTTTTGAACGAGGAACTAAAAGGCCAGCCACTATAAAAAAAGAGGCTGAAGAAAAATCACCAGGAACTTGGATAGCAGCGCCTTCTAGCCCTCCTTCTACAGTCAGTGTATTTCCTTTTCGAACAAGTTTGGCCTTAAAGTAAGAAAGTAAACGTTCGGTATGATCACGAAAAGAAGCCGACCACGTGAGAGTGATTTTTTTTCTAGCCGCTAGAGCTGCTAAAATTAAACTTGTTTGAACCTGAGCCGAAGCTTGCGGCATTGTATAATCAATAGGGTTCAAATTGGGATTTCCTTGAACATAAATAAAACGACGCCCTCCTTCCCAAGTTTCTTTAAACGAAGCACCCATTTGAGTTAAGGGATTAATCACGCGCTCCATAGGGCGGCGATTGAGAGAATCATCCCCAGTTAAAACAGATTCAAAAGGTTGAGCCGCCAGAAGACCCAAAAGAGTTCGAAGAGTAGTGCCTGAGTTACCACAATCAAGCACTCCTTCTGGTTTTGTAAAACGTCCTCCACACCCTTCGACAGTTAAAATATCTCCCTTCTTTAATTGATGGGGCTTGTGTGACATTTTCACACCTAAGCTTTGAAGAATAGAACAAGTAGCTAAAACATCCTCACCTAAAAGAAGATTGGAAATGGGAACAGATTCATTGCAAAAAGCAGAAAATAAAAGAGCTCGGTGTGAAATTGATTTGTCACCGGGAATAGTGACAGTGCCCTGAAAAGACTGGGCTGGAAAAACCGTTATCATTTAAAACCCCCTTCGCATCGAAGAAACTTGGGATAAATAACGATAAAGTGGGGCTGCATTTTTTTGACGGATTAATTTTTGTATTTTCTTTAATTCTTTTTCAAAAACATGAATTGATTTTAAAACAAAATTACGATTTGTTACAAAAATATCACGCCACATCAAACTGTCTGAAGCTGCAATACGAGTGGTATCTTTAAAACCATTCCCTGAAAGTTTTTCGAGATCTTGCATAGAAACAAGTTTTGTAACAGTTGCAAAAAGCACAGAAGAAATGACCTGAGGCAAATGACTTACAGTAGAAAGCAACTGGTCATGCTTTAAAGAAGAAAAAATAACAACGTTGGATCCTAACATGTTCCATAATTTTTTTATTTTGATTAAATCTAACTTCGAACAAGAAGAACCCGGAGTTAAAATACAGGGTTTCCCTTTAAATAATCCAAGATAAGCAGAGAGAGGACCTGATTTTTCACTACCAGCCATGGGGTGCGCTCCAATAAAAGAAAGAGTTTGGGGGAAAATTTTTTCTGCCTTCCTTACCATTTGAAACTTCGTAGAACCTACATCCATCACCAAAGTATTGGGTTTTGCAAAATGAGCTATCATTTGAAGTTGATCAAGCGAGGCTAAAAGAGGTGAAGCTAAAATAATAAAATCTGCTTTGGAAATAACTTGTTTTAGGTTGTTACTTCCTTCGTGAATCAAACCTCTTTTTTTTGCTAAATTTAAATTGGCTTGGCTGCGAGAATAACCAATAATTCTTTTGGCAATCCCTCTTTTTTTCATTTCCAAACCAAGGGATCCGCCAATCAATCCACATCCTAAAAGGGCAACGTTTTTAAAAAGTTGTTGCATACTAGTTAAGAATGGGACTTTTAGGATAAGAACCTAAAACCTGGAATAAGGTACATTTCTTTTTCACTAACTCTAATGTTTTAGCAACACGCCTATCCTGATAATGACCATCAATATCAACAAAAAATACATACTCCCAGGCCTTACTCTTTAAAGGGCGTGATTCAATTTTAGTAAGATTAACCTTTTGCTTATAAAAAGGTTCTAAGATTTTATACAAAGCCCCCACCTCATCTTTAGCAATAAAAAGAATAGAAGTTTTATCATCACCTGTTGGTTTAGAATCGTGTTCTCCAATAATTAAAAATCGCGTATAATTTTTAGTTTGATCTTGAATTGTTTTTTTAAGAATAGGGAGACCATAAACACTTGATGCTATTTCCGAAGCAATAGCTGCGGCTCCCCTTTTATGTGCGGCAATTTGGGCAGCTCTAGCTGTACTTTCTACCTCGCGTAACTTTGCTTGTGGTAGATGTGTGAGTAACCATTGACGGCATTGAGCCAAAGCATGAGGATGAGAATAAACTTCTTTAATTGCTTTTAAATTAGATTCAACACTTAAAAGATGATGAGTAACCTTTAAAACAATTTCTGCACATACCTTGAGAGTTGAAGAAGTAAACATATCCAAAGTATGACTCACCACACCTTCAGTTGTATTTTCGATAGGAACTACTCCATAATCAGTATGCCCTTTTTCTACTTCTTCAAAAATCATGGAAATGCTATTTGCTGGAGTTAATTCTGAAGAACTTCCAAAATATTTTACAGCAGCCATGTGTGTAAAGGTGGCCATGGGACCTAAGTAAGTAATACGCAGAGGAGCCTCCAGGGCACGTGTAGCCGAAATGATTTCACGAAAGATGGAAAGAATAGATTCTGTTTTATAAGGGCCATGGTTGATACGAGAAAGACGATTAAAAATAAGTTTTTCTCGGTCGGGAACATATACCACACCCCCTTTTAATTTTTTAACACGCCCAATTTCTTTGGCAAGCTTGCCTCTTGTTGAAAGCAAATTCAAGATTTGGGAATCAATATGATCAATTTTTTTGCGATGTTTTAAGATGGGGTTCATAAATTATGGAGCGGTAGATCCCGTACTACGGGACGACCTCTTCAAGTTTCATGGAGCGGGAGACGGGATTCGAACCCGCGACCTCTTCGTTGGCAACGAAGAGCTCTACCAACTGAGCTACTCCCGCCTTCGCCGTAGCGAAAAACATATAAACTAGAACTTATACAGAGAAAACCCAAAGCTGTCAACGTCTTCGGTACTTAACCCGTTTGAAATGCTTGGCTTTCTTTTCTTTTAATTCTAAAAAAATAAGACGATCAATCATGGAAACATCCTTAACCACAACAGGAATTAAATCACCCATATTCAAATAGTTTCCTCTTAATGCACTTTTTGGTAAAAAGCCCTCAACAAAATGAGGAGCAAGTTCAACAAAAAATCCTGTACGGTTCATCCGACGCACAATACCATCAAAACTTTCCCCTATCCATTGTGAGGCAAAAAGGCACCTGGTGTAATCAAGCATCTCTCTTTCGGCCTCCATGGCTAAACGTTCCCGCTTCGAAAGATATTTTCCAAGATTTTTTAATTTATGAAAAAACTCATCATCTTTAAAATGAACTTTTTTGGGAAGGGAGTGATTTAAATTTACTTCGAGTGTTTTATTTTGAAAAATATCTTTGAGAGCCCGATGCACCACCAAATCAGGATAACGCCTGATGGGTGAAGTAAAATGGCAGTAATAGGGAAGATTTAATCCAAAATGTCCGATGGGCTCTGGCTGATAGCTGGCCTGCTTCAACGAGCGAAGAAGCATTTGATGAAAAATGGGGGCCATTGGATGTGATCGATAAGGTTCCAGATTTTGAGCTAATTCCTTGGGTGAAAACAAACTAGTCTTAGGAATTTTGATGCCACTTTCTTTTAAAAATTCCCAAAATTGAAACATTTTTTCTTCATCGGGCTTATCGTGTACTCGAAATAAAAGAGGATGCCCTAACTTTGTTAAGGCATGCGCCACAGCCACATTAGCTGCAATCATAAATTCTTCGATGAGTTGATGAGAAAAAAGACGCACTCCCCTCGTTATAGAAGAAATTTCTCCCTGAGGTCCAAAATTAACCTGGGGCTCTGGCAAATCAAAATCAAGAACTCCCCTTATCTTTCTTTGTTTTATCAAAAGCTGGGCGAGCTCTCGCATCATTAAAAGATTTTCTTTTAAACCACCCCCGGGTGAATCACCCTTGGGTGAACCACCCTCTCCTTCTAAAACATTTGCATCTCCATCAAAGAAAGCCTGAATTTCTTCATAGATTCCTCTTTTTACACTTCGGATGATACTTTCATAAAAAAAAGCCTTTTCTGCTATCCCCTGAGATGAAAAATGAATTTCAGCAGTTAAAGTAAGACGATCTTCCCCTGCTTTTAAACTACACCAATGATTTGAAATAATTTCGGGAAGCATGGGCACACATAGTTGTGGAAAATAAACCGATGTACCCCTACTTCTTGCTTCGTTATCCAAACTACTTCCTTGTTTTACATAATGGGCCACATCAGCAATGGAAACAAAAAGAACATAACCATCAGCTTTTTTTTGTACATAAACAGCATCATCAAAATCTCTCGCTTTAATTCCATCGATGGTCAGAATGGGTAACTTTCGTAAATCCCTGCGGTAATCACTATGCAATGAAATATTTTCTAGGTTTTTAGCATCTAATAAAACTTCATCTGGAAACTTTTCTGGAATATCATGAGCTGTAAAAATTTTAAGGACCTCAATTGAAGATGAATCCTTTAATACTTGAATGACGTGTCCATCTAAATCAATAATGATATTTTGATTAAGAAGCCCCTTGCTTTCTTTTTTTAAGGGAATAAAAAAATCAAAACCCTTCCCAACAATGTGGGCTACAAGGGATTTCCCTTTCTTCTCAATACGCCCAATCCAATGTTTGCGCCCTCTTTCAATAACTTTAACAACATGCCCCTCGGGTTTATGATCAAATTTTCCTGGGATTTTCCGCACTAACACAACATCATTTGGAAGAGCCTTATTTAAATGAGAGGGGGCAATGAAAAGATCTTTTTCTTCCGGATCTTCAGGAATAAAAAAACCAAAGCCATCACGATGTATTTTGATGCTGCCTTTTAAAGTTGAGTTAAAGTTTATTTTAGAATTCACAATTGAAGTAGCCTGCCGCGACGAAGCCTCGGCGAAGTTGGGTGCGCGAGGGGGGAATTGAACCCCCATGAGCATAAAGCCCACTAGACCCTGAATCTAGCGCGTCTGCCAGTTCCGCCACTCGCGCCCTATGCATCAGTTCATAATCTATTTCCCATGAAAAGCAAATCCTTTTACTTCTGCTTGCAGGCAATACAAAGAATGTGTACATTTAATGTTTCGCAATTATGACTCATCTTTTTCAAACTGTCCGCACTATCCTTGTTTCCTTGGTTGGCTTGTTTTGCCTTGCTATCTTAGGTGGCATGATTCTCTTTTATAATTATTCGAGGGATCTTCCAAAATTAGATACCCTCGAAGATTATAACCCTCCGGTTGTTTCAGAAGTTTTTGCCAATGATGGAAGTAAAATTGGCGAGTTTTGGACTGAAAAACGTTACCTCCTTTCTCCCAAAGAATTACCTAAAGGAATTATTGAAGCAGTAGTTGCCAGTGAAGATGATCGTTTTTTTGAGCATAAGGGTATCGACTATCAGGGAATCTTACGAGCTTTAATCGAAAATCTGAAGGCAGGGCATATTGTCCAAGGCGGCTCTACCATTACTCAACAAGTCACTAAATCTCTCCTTCTCACTAAAGAAAGAAAAATATCACGAAAGATAAAAGAAGCCATTTTAGCTACACGCATTGAACAAAAATTTTCCAAAGAAGAAATTCTTTATCTTTACTTAAATCAAATCTTTTTCGGTAACAGAGCCTATGGGGTAGAAGCAGCAGCACAAAACTATTTTCATAAACCTGCCAAAGAATTAAATATTGCCGAAGCTGCCATGATTGCAGGTCTGGCTAAAGCCCCTTCTATCTTTACGCCTTTTGCCAATGCTAACAGAGCTAAAGCCAGACAAGAATATGTTATCGATCGCATGTACACAGTGGGCTACATCACTGGAGAACAAGCAGAAAATGCAAAAAAATTTCCCTTGAAAGTTTATCGTGCTAAAACCGACAAGGAATATAACAACCAATACGCTTCTTGGTTTACCGAACACGTAAGACGCATGGTTCAAGAAAAATACGGGGAACAAGTGCCCTACACTCATGGTCTTAAAATTGAAACCACTCTCGATTTAACGATGCAAAAAGCAGCAGATTTTGCTACAAGAAAAGGCCTTTTAGAGTTGGATAAAAGGCAGGGCTACCAGGGCCCCATTAAACAAATTCAAGCTTCCGACTTTAAAACCTTTGCAGATGAAGAACATCTTACCATTATCAAAAAAATAGAAGAAATCGATCAAGATCCTTTTCATATGCCCGTCGATTCAGAACTGCTCAAAAAACCTACTCCACTAGATGATATTTCTTTTTATCGTGCTTTGATTACAAACGTTGATCGTCAAAATCAAAATTTAGAAATAACAGTTGGGCATCAAAAAGGTATTATCCGTGTGCACGACTATACCTGGGCCAGAACAAGAAATACCAATGCATCAGCCTATAATGATGTTTACTATGTGAGAGATCCTGCGGGAACTTTTAAAATAGGCGATGTTGTCTTGGTTAAACAAAAAATCATTAAACCTGAAATAGCCAAAACCAAAGGCTACCAAGATGGCATTATTTATTTTAGTTTAGAACAAGAACCAGAGGCCGAAATAGCTCTTTTTTCATACGAGCCTAGCTCAGGTTTTGTAAAAGCCATGGTGGGTGGCTATGATTTCACAAGAAGTGAATTTAATCGGGCAACTCAAGCTTTAAGGCAAACAGGATCGGTATTCAAACCCTTTCTTTATTCAGCAGCCCTCGATAAAGGCTATACACCTTCTACCATTATTGAGGATGCCCCCATTTATTACGAATTTTCTCCTGGCCGCTTTTGGTCTCCACAAAACTATGGGGGTGGCTACAAGGGCCCTACTTCTTTTAGAAATGCTCTTGTTAACTCTCGTAACGTTGTTTCAGTACGTATTTTAATGGATGTTGGAACAGATTATACCGCAGCCTACATTCGCAAACTAGGAATTACAACTCCAATACAACGTTATTATTCTATGGCTCTTGGAGCCAATGATATGAAGCTTAATGAAGTAGCCAGGGCTTTTGGAACTTTTACAACGGGTGGCATTCTCCCAGATAATATCTACATCACTCGCATGACAGATCGTTATGGCCGTATACTAGAAGAACATCAACCAAGACATATTGTCCCTTTTACTGAACAATTAAAAAATAACCTAAACAATACCCCATCACCAAACTCAAAGGAATATCATGAAAACCTTTTGAAAGCAGGAGAAGAGTGCATTCAAAAAGAAAAACTAAGCATAAGCGAGATTGAAAAACGAATTCTTTATGGGGATTATATCCCCGAAGGTTATGTTATTTCACCCAGAACAGCTTACATGATGGTTTCTCTCATGAACGACATTGTCAATTATGGCACAGGCTACAAGGTAAAAGAATTAAAACGTCCCGCAGCAGGAAAAACAGGAACCACAAATGATGAAACCGATACCTGGTTTATAGGTTATGTCCCTAATCTTGTTGCCGGTGTGTGGGTTGGTTTTGATCAAGTTAAAAAAATTGGAGGCCGGGAAACCGGAGGAAAAACCGCAGCTCCTATTTTTGTTTATTACATGCAAGAAGCTTTAAAAGGCAAGCCCGTGGCTCAATTTAATATTCCACAAGAAATTAATGCTGATTCCCTTAATGCCCCTATCGATTTGGGTGGAGATGATGCCGAGGCTGGCGGAATTACAGCACCAGGAAGTGGGGCCGAATTTTTTATTTACGATTTTTAAGAGTTTTAAAAAATGAAACTGCATACAAGGAAGCTGCAATTAAATTAGCAACAAAGGCCAACCAAAAAAGAAAAAGACGCACATCTAGGATAAATCCAATTGTTAAAACAAAAATAAAAAAATCCCTCTTTAAAAGAGGCCTCACTTTTTCAAACCATCTCCTCGATACCCTTCCCTCCCAAGCAGGAGTAAAGCTAGCTGCATGAGCCCCTTTTTTCATCGTTAATAATTGATGATAAATAACAGCGGTTACACTTAAAGAAAAAATAAGTCCCAGAAATCCAAAAAAAAGATAAAAAGAAGAATGCAATGAAAAAGAAAGCCCTACAAACAAAGCAATATAGAAAAGATTATTTACCAGATCATCAGCTAGAGTATCAAACCAAGCTCCTATTTTACTTCCACACACTTTCAGTCTTGCAATTTCTCCATCACACCCATCGATGATAGAATTAGCCGTGATCCCCAGGGCACCTAAAATACGCGTGCTCCATGAAGCATCTGCTAAAAGAAAAGCTGCAAGAATCCCCAAGATTAAATTAAGAAAGGTAATCTGATTGGGTGTTATTTTTGTTTTAACTAAAAAACGAGTCAGCAAAAAAGAAACCCTTTTATTGATGGCAGGAGCAATAAGACCCTCGGTATTTAATCGAATGGTTTTAAATAATTTTTTCTCAATAATTTTTTTAACTTCTGGTTTGTATAAAAGAAGCTGCCATAAATGTTCTGGCAGGGTTTGCATGGCACTTAAAACATTTTGGGGACGATTTTTAAGAAGGATACATAAAAGGCTTGGGTCATAATGATAAGAAGCACTGAGAGTTAAAACAGGTTTTTCTGGATTACCAAGACGAACTTGATTTTCAAGAGAATAATCAAAAACTAAATCATAGGCTTTGTTGGCCTCTCTTCCAAACAAAGTAATCCCTGCCCCTTTTCTTATTAAAACCTTGATAGTCCTAATCAGGACGGGAAGGCCCAAGATGTTTAAACAAGCCAAATCTGCATCGGCAACTTCAATGGCTACTTCCATAAAAGATGGGATTTTCCCTTAGGTCCATAAACTGCCAATTGGAAGGGTGTGCTTGGATTAATAGGAAACCAAACATAATAATTTTCTGACCAAGAGTTAATATAGGGATAAAGCTTCATTTCTAACGGAGAAGGCTTTTTAACTTTTTGAATCCGAACAGGTTTATGTCTTTCTCCAGCCGTTTCCAAACGCAGATCCCAACCATCACGAGGATTGGCCAAATCGGAAAATTTTTTTTGGTCTGAAAAAAATGAAACAAAAAAATATCCCATTTCATCTTTTTGGGCATTAAGTTCACCCAGCTTATCTGCTTTTTCTGTTTGGCTTAAATTATAGTGTTTGGCTATCCACCCAGCCTCGGAATTTAAAAGTTCATCGGAAAGATAAGTGGCACTCCAAAGAATAACTGCATTTAAATCCTTTAAACGATATACTTGGTCTGATCGTGTCAATTTTTTTTGAACTCTGCGATAATTTTCTTTTGCATCCAAAGAATAAGACAAAAAAACCAGGGGAATTAAAAACAAAATCAATTTCTTCATGCATGACTCCCAATAAGATCTGATTTAACAAATAAAACTTCTAAATTAAATCCTGCTTTTTTTAAAGCCTCTCTGCCCCCTTCTTCACGATCGATGATCGTAGCAACTCCAATAACATCAAGGCCACATTCCTGGGCTTTTTTACAAGCGTTTAGGGCAGAACCACCCGAAGTAATCACATCTTCTACAATCACCACATGACTCCCCTGAGGCACATTTTTATCCCCTTCAATCCAGGCACGTGTTCCATGTGTTTTAGGCTCCTTGCGAATAATAAAGGCTGGTAGTTTTTTTGGTTTCCCGAAACTTGCAAAAGCAATGGAAGTAACAAGAGGATCTGCCCCCAAAGTTGGACCACCCACAGCTTCTACAGTTGGATACTTCGTAGTAATAAGATCATAAAGAGCATGACCTAAAAGATAGGACCCCTCGGGATGAAGAGAAGTTTGCTTGCCATTAAAATAAAAATTACTTTTTTTTCCAGAAGCTAAAACAACCTCACGTTTTTCATAAGAGAGGCTTAAAAGAAGTGATTTCAAACGTTGTTTATCAATCATTATTCGGCAAAGGATTTTTCCATTTGCTCTTGCTCTTCCTTACAGCGAATACATAAATCGGTAACAGGCCTTGCTTCTAATCTCTTAACGCCAATCTCCTCTGAACAACTTTCACAAATACCATATTCGCCATCTTCAATCTTTTTTAAGGCCTTGTCTATTTTCTTTAAAAGAACTCGTTCCCTATCCCTTAACCTTAAATTCATCGATTGATCAGCCTCAGAAGACGCTAAATCAACTTCATCGGGCAAGTCATCAGGGTCAAAGGCCATGCCTTTTTCTTTGGTTATTTCGGCTTGATTTAAAATTTCCTGTTTGCGTCTTTCTAAAATTGATTGAAAATGTTTTTGATCTTTTTTATTCATCTAACATTCCTCTCCAAAAATAAGGGTTAAGGTTAGTTGATTTTTTAAATTTGTCAATCGCCAATCTGTAGGTTAAAAGGGGTTAACATGTCCCATAAAAACGGAGATTTTTCAAAAATATCTGACATCCTAGCCTCTTCCCTAGATGTTTTAAAGCCCGATCAAAATTATTCCGCTTATGCTTTAACCAAAAATTGGGCCAACCTGGTTGGCCATCAAATTTCACAAAAAAGTTTTCCACTTTTTATTAGAAACAAGATTTTGGTAGTAGAAGTTGTCAATGGAGCCTGGCTTAACGAGCTTTCTTTACAAAGAAAAGAAATTCTAGAAAAAATTCAAAAATCAGCTGGCTTGGAAATTAAAGATATCCGCTTAACGCTTAAGCGGCCAGATTGATAATCCTGAAGACTTAAAACCCCCAGTTTTTTAGCTTGAAGGGATTCAATGCCCAAAACACAAGCCTTGGCTCCCGCCATGGTTGTAAAATAAGGGATGCCTTCCATTAATGCTGTTCTTCTTAAAGAAAAAGAATCACGTGCCGTATTTTTTCCTTCGTGAGTGTTAATGACCATGGCAATTTTTTTATCCTCCATGGCATCTACAATATGGGGACACCCTTCACTCACCTTATTAATCACAGAAACATTTATTCCTTTTTGACTTAGGAAATAAGCTGTTCCTCGGGTAGCAATAATGGAAAAACCAAGACGAGTTAAATCTAAAACAACAGAAACAAGCTCTGTTTTATCTTTATCTCGTACGCTTACAAACACCACACCAGACACTGGCAAATGAGTGTTTGCGGCCAATTGGGCTTTTAAAAATGAGGTTCCAAAATCAACATCAATGCCCATCACCTCGCCTGTTGATTTCATTTCGGGTCCTAACAGGGTATCAACCCCCGGAAATTTAATAAAAGGGAACACAGCTTCTTTAACACTTTTATAGGGCGGAGTAACTTCTTTGGTAAAACCAAGTTCAGTCAGCTTACGCCCAACGGAAACCTTGGCTGCAAGCTTGGCCAAGGGCACGCCAATAGCCTTAGAAACAAAAGGCACTGTCCTACTAGCTCGGGGGTTTACTTCCAAAATATAGATGGTTTGATCTTTTACTGCAAATTGAACATTCATCAGTCCCACAACCTTTAGCCTTAAAGCCAAGCTTTTTGCCTGACGCGAAATTTCTTCAATCTGTGCTGCATCCAAAGAATTAGGAGGAAGACAACAAGCAGAATCACCCGAATGAACTCCGGCATGCTCTACGTGCTCCATAATGCCACCAATAACCACCATTTCTCCATCAGAAATGGCATCAACATCTACCTCAATGGCACCCTCTAAATATTGATCTATAAGTACAGGACGATCTTCAGACACTTGAACTGCAGAGTGCATGTAACGTTTTAAATCTTTTTCATCGTAAATAATTTCCATGGCTCTTCCACCCAACACATAAGAAGGCCTAACCAAAACAGGATATCCAACACGATCGGCAACAAGCATGGCTTCTTCATGAGTACGAGCCAAACCATGAGAGGGTTGATTGAGTTTAAGTTCGTCTAATAGTTTAGAAAATCTCTCGCGATCTTCAGCTTGATCAATTGAATCAGAAGAAGTTCCTAAAATTTTTGCCCCCCATTTCTCTAAGGGAACAGCCAGTTTTAAGGGAGTTTGCCCTCCAAATTGCACAATAATACCATCTGGTTTTTCTTCTTGAAGAATACGAATAACATCTTCTTTGGTGAGTGGTTCAAAATACAATCGATCTGAGGTGTCGTAATCGGTAGAAACTGTTTCGGGATTACAATTGATCATAATTGTTTCATAACCTTCTTCATGTAAAGCAAAGCTGGCATGACAACAGCAATAATCAAATTCAATACCCTGCCCAATACGATTAGGCCCACCGCCTAAAATAACTACCTTCTTCTGATGCGTAGGGTTTGCTTCATTTTCCCATTCGTAAGTAGAATACAAATAAGGTGTATGGGCCTCAAACTCGGCACCACAAGTATCCACCCTTTTAAAAACAGGCAAGATCCCTTTCTGTTCTCTCCAATATCGAACGTCATCTTCTGTTTTTGAAACAAGCGCAGCGATGCGCCTGTCAGAAAAACCCATCTGTTTGGCTTGTTTCAAAACAGGTGCATCCTTTAAAGCTTTTTGTTTGATGATTTTCTCAAAAGAAATTATTTCTTCGATATGTTTTAAAAACCATGGATCTACAAAACTGGTTTTATAAATTTGCTCTACTGTCATCCCTTCACGAAAAGCCTGTCCAATCCACCATAAGCGATCTGCCCTGGGAATTTTAAGTTTTTCTAACAGTTCCTTTTTACGAAGGTTTGGTTTTTTAGCTGTTAATTTTTTTTCCTCAAAACCATAGGTGTCTGTTTCTAAAGAACGCATGGCTTTTTGGAGGGATTCCTTAAAAGTTCTTCCAATCGCCATCACTTCTCCCACCGATTTCATTTGCGTGGTTAAACGATCATCGGCTTGAGGAAATTTTTCGAAGGTAAAACGCGGAATTTTAGTTACAACATAATCAATGGTTGGTTCAAAAGAAGCAGGTGTATAACGTGTAATATCATTTTCAATTTCATCCAGGGTATAACCAATGGCTAGTTTAGTTGCAATCTTTGCAATGGGAAACCCGGTAGCCTTAGAGGCTAAAGCAGAAGAACGGGAAACTCGCGGATTCATTTCAATAACAATCAACTCGCCATTTTTTGGATTAACTCCAAACTGAATATTAGATCCACCTGTTTCAACTCCAATTTCACGAATAATACGAATAGAAGCATCCCGCATGATTTGATATTCTTTATCGGTTAATGTTTGAGCAGGAGCCACCGTAATGCTATCGCCTGTGTGAATACCCATGGGATCAAAATTTTCGATTGAGCAAATAATCACCACATTATCTTTTTTATCGCGCATCACTTCCAATTCGTATTCTTTCCAACCTAAAATGGATTGTTCAACCAAGATTTGAGAAACAGGCGAACATTCCAAACCCCAAGCCGCATATTCTTTAAATTCCTTCATCGAGTAACAAACATTGCCTCCAGTACCACCCAAGGTAAAAGCAGGACGAATAATGGCCGGAAAACCAACCAGGGGAAGGAGTTTTAAGGCCTCCTTCATACTGTGGGCCAAACCTCCACGCGGAACACGCAAACCAATTTTTTCCATGGCCTTTTTAAAAAGTTGCCGATCTTCTGCTTTTTCGATTGCTTCGATTTGAGCCCCAATCAATTCCACTCCATGTTTTTTTAGAATTCCCATTTTAGCCAAACTCACTGCCGTGTTTAATGCCGTTTGACCTCCCAATGTGGGAAGAAGTGCCTGGGGTTTTTCTTTCTCGATAATCATCTCCACCACGAAAGGGGTAATGGGTTCGATATAAGTGGCATCGGCTAAATCGGGATCTGTCATAATGGTGGCAGGGTTAGAATTAATAAGCACAACCTGATAGCCTTCTTCTTTCAAGGCTTTTACGCCTTGAGTTCCAGAATAATCAAACTCACAAGCCTGCCCAATAATAATTGGGCCAGCACCAATGATCAGAATTTTTTGAATATCTTCTCTTTTCGGCATTTAATTTTTTCCAATCAAATCTGAAAATCTTTTAAATAAATAATGGGAATCATGTGGCCCAGGACTCGCCTCGGGATGATACTGCACACTAAAGGCTTTTAATTTAGGATAAGAAATGCCCTCCACTGTTTTGTCATTCAAATTAACATGAGAAACCTTCACATCCTTTGGTAAACTTTGTGGATCAACAGCAAAACCATGGTTTTGAGCTGTGATTTCAACACAGCCCGTCGTTAAATCCATCACAGGCTGATTGCCACCTCGATGTCCAAATTTAAGTTTAAAAGTTTTAGCTCCCAAAGCTAGAGATAAAATTTGATGTCCTAAACAAATTCCAAAAATAGGTTTTTTACCTAAAAGTTTTTTAACATTAGCAATAGCATAATCACACACGGCTGGATCACCTGGTCCATTGGAAAGAAAAATTCCATCGGGGTTTTCTTTTAAAACATTTTCTGCTGCATACCAGGCAGGCACCACCTTGACCTTAAACCCATAATCGTAAAGCATACGCAAAATATTGTTTTTAATTCCATAATCGTAAGCAATAATTTTATATTTATTTTTAGGTTTTATTTTTTTAGATTTTTTACTTTCAAAATTAATAATTTGAGAGGTGCCTTTACTTACCAAATAAGGTTTGGTGCAACTCACCACTTTAGCTAAATCTTGGCCATCCATTGTAGGAAGAAGAGCCGCCTTCTTTTTGGCCTTGTCTAGATTGATATTGCCAGCAATGAGGCTCCCTGGCCTGGCTCCTTCGTTACGCAAGTGTTTTGTTAAAGCCCTTGTATCAATGCCATAAATCCCTGGGATTTTATTTTTCTTTAAATAATCCGATAAATTTCCCTTGGCCCTAAAATTACTGACAATAGGAGAAAGAGACTTAACAACAAAACCAGATGCAAATATTTTTCGTGATTCGATATCCAGAGGATTAATTCCATAATTGCCAATTTCAGGATATGTCATCACAATAATCTGGCCTTGATAGGAAGGATCTGTTAAAATTTCTTGGTATCCCATCATCGAAGTATTAAAAACAACCTCACCTGATGTTTCTCCCTCATAACCAAAAGAACACCCTTCAAAAACTAAGCCATCATTTAAAATGAGATAAGCTTTTTTCATATGTCTTGATAAACAATTTCTCCACCAACCAAAGTGTAAGCCACCTTTCCCTTCAATTTTATCCCTCCGAAAGGGGTATTTTTACTTTTCGAACGAAAAAGCTCTGGTTTCACAATCCAGGATTTTTTTGGATCAAAAAGAGTGATATCCGCCAAAGCCCCAACCTCAAGGCTTCCAGCCGGAAGTGAAAAAATTTTTGCTGGTCCTGTGGTTAAAGCTGCAATCATTCTTTCTATTTTTAGTTCACCTGCATGTACAAAACTCATGGCAAGTCCTAGAGCTGTTTCAAAACCCACAATACCAAAAGCTGCTTGATCAAATTCCACCTCTTTTTCAATAATGGCATGAGGTGCATGATCTGTTGCAATGGCATCAATAATTCCTTCTGATAAAGCTTTTAAAACTGCTCTACGATCTTCTTCACTGCGGAGGGGAGGAGCCATTTTAGCATTGGTATCGTAATTTTTAATCCTTTGGTCTGTTAAAAAAAGATGATGGGGAGTTACCTCAGCTGTGACTTTTAAACCTTTTTTCTTGGCAGCTTTTACCAATTCAACCGAACCCTTGGTTGAAAGATGGGCAATATGAAGACGGGCTCCAGTTAATTCTGCAAGCATAATATCACGGGCTACCATAGTATCTTCGGCTTGATTAGGAATACCAACTAATCCAAGTTTTGTTGAAACAAAACTTTCATTCATCACTCCGCTACCTAAGCAAGAACAAAGAGCATGAGAAATAATAGGAAGTGCAAAACTATGAGCATATTCCATCCCCAAGCGCATCATTTGAGCATTATCCACACACTTGCCATCGTCTGAAAAAGCAACACAACCTGCTTCTTTTAATTCACCCATGGCTGCTAATTCTTTACCATCCAAGTTTTTAGTTACTGCCCCAATAGGGTAAACCCTCACCTTGCCTACTTCCTTGGCCCTGTTAACAATATAGTTAGTCACTTGTGCTTGATCATTTACAGGGTTGGTATTTGCCATAGCGCAAATGGAAGTAAAACCACCACAAGCAGCTGATTCGGTGCCAGACTCAATGGTTTCTTTGTATTCAAAACCAGGCTCACGTAAATGGGTGTGAATATCAACAAAACCAGGAGAAACAATAAGCCCCTTGGCATCAAGAATTTTGCTTTCCTTATAATTTTTGCCACTTTTGATGACATCGGCAATGCGGCCCTTTTCGATGATAAGATCAAAGGCGCCATTCCGTTTGTTTTGCGGGTCGATTAAATGTCCGTTTTTAATGTGAACTATCATAAGACACCCCTCCCCGGGTTTTCTCCAGACAACAAATAAAGCACGGCCATACGAATAGCAACTCCGTTGGCAACTTGATCAAGAATAACCGAGTAAGGTCCATCAGCCACCTCTGGATCAATTTCCACTCCACGATTAACAGGGCCAGGATGCATAATGGTAACATCTTTTTTGGCACTCTTTAATTTGGCCAAATTAAGTCCATAAAGCCTGGCATATTCACGAAGGGTTGGAAAAGGTGTTAATCCAAGTCTTTCTTTTTGAATACGAAGCATCATGATCACATCAGTGTTTTCGATACCGGAACAAAGATCATGACTTACCTTCACACCTAATTTTTCTACTTCTTTGGGAATCATAGAACAAGGTCCCACCACAGTGACTTTTGCTCCAATTTTTTTAAGTGCAATGATATTAGAACGTGCAACCCGGCTATGAGCAATATCGCCTACAATGGCCACCTTTAATCCTTCGATTTTTTTCTTATAATCGAGAATGGTCATCATATCGAGAAGAGCTTGGGTAGGATGTTCGTGGGCTCCATCTCCTGCATTGATAACCGATGACTTTAGATGTTTGGCTAAAATGTGGGGGGCACCAGAGGCCTTATGCCGACACACAATAATATCAGGCCCCATGGCTTCTAAATTTTTAGCAGTATCAAGAAGGCTTTCGCCTTTTTCAACTGCTGAACCACTTTGTGAAATATTAATTACATCTGCAGAAAGCCTTTTCCCGGCTATTTCAAAAGAAGTGCGGGTTCTGGTGGAACTTTCAAAAAAAAGATTAATCACTGTTTTTCCACGAAGAGTAGGAACTTTTTTAACAGTGCGAGTAGCCACCTCTTGAAAAGATCTGGCCGTTTCAATGATACTTAAAATTTCATCGATTGAAAGTTGTTCTATGCCGAGAAGATCTTTATTTTTTAATTGCATCGAACGATTTTATCTCCCTTTAAATAACATCAACCCCTTCTTCCTCATCAAACTCTTTTACTTTTACTTTCACATTACCTTTTGGCCCTACATCAAGGCTTAATCCCTTGAGATCAGACTGAATGGGGAGTTCTCTGCCATTTCTTTCAACAACAACAAGCAATTTAATGAAACTTGGTCTTCCCAAATCAAAAAGAGCATCCATGGCAGCACGGATAGTTCTGCCTGTAAAAAGAACATCATCAACCAAGTAAACTTTTTTATCATCCAGAGAAACTGAGATTTCTGTTTTACCCACAATGGGATGTTCTGCAATTTTTGATAAATCGTCCCGATAAAGAGTAATATCTAAACTGCCAACGGGTACTTGTAAGTGATGTGTTTTTTCTAAGAACTGGGCAAGTCTTTGGGCTAGAGGGATACCCCGTCTTCTAATCCCAACCAGAACAATTTGTTCCCTGCCAGAATCTGCTGCAATTTGGGCAGCCAGCTGTTTAAGCACTTCATCTAATTGTTTGGCATTAAGTATCTTTTTCATAAAAAAAAACCTCCCTAGTTTTGGGAGGTTTGCGAAAAACCCATTGTTTTTGTGTAAGAGCAAAACCGTATCATTTTTTCCTTCAATAAAACTTTTCAGTAACTATCGAAAATAAGCCCAGAAGTCAACGTTTTTACTTTAAAAATGTTCTAGGCTTGGAATATGTCTTGTGGCCTAATTTAATTTTAGTTAAAATATCTAGTATATTGAAATATAAGACTCTTCCCCATTTTTTTGATAAAACTCTTTTAAAAGAAGGGCTTCGTTTAACGCCTTTTGACCGTCTTAAAAAAAGTATTTCCCTTTATGAAAGGTTTGAGGCACTTACTCCCTTTTTATTTCATCCTGTAGTTAAAACATTTTCTTCATTTAAAGAATATGAAAAATGGAAAAAAAAACAAAAAGACCCGCGATATTGGTAATCAAAGCCCTGATTCCATTGATGCTTTACTTCAAGTTTTAGAAAAGCTAAATCAAGCTCATGTTGATTATGTTATTATCGGTGGGATAGCTTGTAATTTACATGGTTTAATCAGGGCTACGCGTGATATTGATTTGCTTATTCCAAAAAATATTTCTAATACGAAAAAAATTTTAGAAGTTTTAGCTGAAAATTTGTTTTGGGGATTGGCAAAAGAATTAGATGCAGAAGAAGTTTCTAAAAAACCTTTTACAATTATTGGAGACCAACCACGGGTTGATTTATTAACTGTTGCGGGGCAGGTTAAGTTTGATGAAGCTTATAAAAATAGCCTCAGAAGAAAAATACAAAACGTTGATGTGCGTTATGTGGACATTGACACCCTTTTGAAAACAAAAAACACAAATCGTCCTACCGACTATTCTGATTCAGTCCAACTTAAAGCGATAAAAAAAATGAAGAAAACTGATTTTTAATAATTTTGCAGTATCCACGACTTCCTAAATAATCTTGTGTCCAAATCGTTTCCAGCGCACTCCCCCACGGTCTGAATCGAGAGAAAACCAAATAACT
>MGRJ01000017.1 GCA_001798135.1 Deltaproteobacteria bacterium RIFCSPHIGHO2_02_FULL_40_28
TTTTGTAGTTAATTTGTTATTTATTATTTTTTGCAGTCATTTTTTATTAATGAACCTTTATTAAAAGGTGGAATTTAGTTTTTTAATTATTTATTTAATGACAAAGGTGGTGAAAAGATAAAATTTGTTTTTAAAGTTGTGTCTTCAGGGCTTGTTAAAGTTATTTTGAGGGATTTTAGACGTGTTTATGCTTAGAGGATGAAGGGGGTAGTAGTAAAGGAGTACAACACTTTAAAATCTTTTCTATCCCATTCCAGTTTTAATTGAATAATTGATGAAGGTATTATTTTTGATTTTAATTGTGGGGTTGATAAGTTGTTTTTTCCATGTTTTTTCTTCATGAGACATCATGGTTTCTACAAATCTTCTAAATTGAAGCATTCTCATTCTTTTTTTAACTCCAAATAGTCCATAAGTTCTAAAAGGAGTAACCAAGGGATCTTCTTTTCCATAAGCATAGAAATGGTAACTGCTCCAACGGGTTTGAGATACTTTTTTAACCATTCTAGCTCTGATTTGATTTCGATAGATGTAACGCTGAACTGTTTGTTCATATTCATTTTTATCTATCACTGAGCAACGGAATCTATTTTGAAACAAATGACCTTTTCTTTGAGATAGTTTGTTGAATTCAAAGGCAAATCTCCAATTCATGTCATGCATAAATCGAGATAAATCTAAGGCTATGTCTGCCTCTAAGGTTAAATGACAATGGTTACTCATCCATTGATACCCCGTTAATTTCACAGTTGGGTATTTTTTGAGGTAACGAAGAGTTATTTTTCTCCAAAGATTAAAGTGACTTGTTTTTTTGAAATGGAATTCTCCATTATTGATTTGGAGTCGTGCATGAACAACACAGTTATCGAAGATATAATCTGATCTATTTTTTCTAGGCATCCACCAATTGTTAAAGCAAGGAAGATGCCAAGATGAGAATTTATAGAATCCATTATATTACATCAACTTACAGACAAATTTATTTTTCAATAATCTATACACAGTTCGATTTTAAAACGCTTGAGTGTAAAAAAAAGAAAAAAAAGTAGAAAAAAAGTAAGTGAAAAAAAGTAAGTGGCACCAAAAAGTGTATGTGGATTTAGTTCAGTGGTGCGGTTATTTATGTGCAATGAATCCCTGCCACATAAATTTCGTTTGAAGTTTTACGTGTGGAATCTAAAATAATTTCCTCCACACGCTTAAAATGTAATTTTAGTTTTTTCTTAAAAAGAGCAAATTCTGGGCCAGGAAAAATTTTAATAATGAGACTACCACCAGGTTTTAAAATTTTTTGAGAAAAACTAAAAGCAACTTCAGCTAAATTCATGGAGGAAGCTAAATCAGAAAATTTAATTCCTGTTAAATGAGGAGCTAAGTCTGAAATAACCCAATCGGCCTTGCCACCCAAAGCCTCTAAAATTTTTTGCTGATGCATTTCTTCTAAAAAATCTCCCTGAATGGTGGTTACAAAATTGGGTAAGGGGAGAGTAATCTTTTCCAAATCAATTCCTACAATACGAGCTGATTTATTTTTAAGAACCCCGCAAGCTATCTGAAGCCAACCCCCTGGAGCACAGCCTAACTCTACAAGCTTTATGCCTGGTTTAAAAATTCCAAAACGCTTGTCGAGTTCCTTAATTTTGTAGGCAGAACGTGCCACATACCCCTCGTCCTTGGCTTTTTGGTAATAGCGGTCTTTGCGGTTGTACATGGACATAATGATACAGAAAGCTCGGGGGGACGTTCCTGGAGGTTTTTAAGGACTGTCCGAGCTTTTGTTTTTCAATATAACGCTTTTATCCTAATTTTCCTTAAAATTTTGAGGGATGAAAGTCTCAAAAGGAGACTTTAGTCTCCATTTCAAACTCCTTTTTCAAGGAATAGACTCCTCATAATTTAAAAACATTAATAATTTCATATAGATATAAATATATATTTTAAGCCCAAGTGGCAATGGAATTGCATTGTTAAGGGTTAGAGGTGGAACATTATGGCTAATAGATCTTCAATTACAGGAACATTAACAGATGCCGCAAGCTGCTTAACTGAGGAAGCCACAGAGGCCCTAGGGGAAGCTGTTGTTGATGGTTTAAGAGAACGGGTAGATGCCCTTAAAACCATGGCTGATGGGGCTGAAGGAGAGTTTTTAGAATATATAGAAGAAAATACCTCTGAGTTTCGTGAAATGATGAGGCAAATTCATGATGCGCCTTATAATCGCTTTACCATTTTTCATGATAGTTTTGATGGTTTTATTAACGATTTAGAGGAAGACATCGAATGTGTGCTTGATCCCAACTGTCCCGAACAACATAATGGTTTTATTAAACTCGCTGCCGATTTAGCTGATCTTTTTGGATGGGATTTATCTGAAGAAGATTATGATCAAATGAGTGGAAACAATACCTGCCACTAAGTTTGCCTTCCTATATAGTGATTGCCGAAACCCTTCATAAGTGATATAAATACTTAAAAGGATTAGGAATTTAAATGGCAATCAAACCCACATCAGGAACAGGTGCCCCAGGGAGTATTCCCATTTCTAATGCTGATAGTGCAGTTAAACAGGCAAGTAATACAGTGCCAGGTCCACAAGTTGTTAATCCCGAAGCTGTTGCCAAGGCAGTTAAAGAATATCACCAACTCAAAAACAAGCTTAAAAAGCCCTTTCTTTCAGGGGCCGCTAGTTTATTTACTGACAATATTGTTTTTCCAACAGACATGCTTGATACGGCAAATCCTGCTAATGATCCCAAGTATCTCCATTTGCTTGGTGCTGTTATTGGATTAAAACAACTCGAATATGTGTTTTTAACCCCTGAGCAGTTAGCTGAAAACGATGAAGAAGAAGGTGGTGGTGGTGAAGGAAACCAAGGTGGTTCTAACAATTCCTCAGACGAAGCTAATCCATAAGTGCCTATGAGCGAAATTCTTTTTGGCACTAATCCAGTTACAGAAGTTATTAATGCTAATCGGCGCCAGATTTTCGAGGTTTATTTTCAAGCTGACAAAGGACAAACTAGTAACGCAGAACTTTACCAAAGGTGCCAGGTACAAAAGGTGGCTTGTCACTTGGTTGATAAATCTAAGCTTGATGCCCTTTCAAAAGAAGGCCGCCATCAAGGTGTGGTAGCAAAAGTTTCACAATATCCCTATTTGTCCGAACCAGACCTAAAAAATTTTCCTCCAAAGGCCACCCTTATTGCTTGTGATTCCATTTCCGATCCGCAAAACTTAGGTGCCATTTGCCGCAGTGCTTTTGTTTTTGGAGTTGATGCCCTGATTTTTCCCAAAGATCGTTCAGCAGAAATTAATGCAACGGTAGCTAAAGCCTCGGCAGGAGCTATCGAACATTTAAAAATTGCACGCATTACTAATTTGGCACGAACTCTCGAAAATTTAAAGGAAGATGGTTTTTGGGTTTATGCAGCAGAAGCTCAAAGCGAAAATAATTTAAATAGTTTTGATTTTGCAGATCGTACTGTTGTTGTTTTAGGCAGTGAAGGGGAAGGAATAAGACCCCTGGTTCGTAAAATGTGTGATGAATCTTTTTGTATTCCACAAACTGGTCATTTTAATTCACTGAATGTAGCCCAGGCCGCTACAGTTATTTTTTATCAAATTTCATGTTCGAAAATCTTTCCAAAAAATTAAGTGTTGTTTTCAATCAACTCAAAGGATCGGGAAAACTTACCGAAAAAAATATCACCGAAGCTTTGCGTGAAGTACGCCTTGCTTTTCTAGAAGCTGATATTCATGTGGTTGTAGTTAAACAATTCTTGGAGAGAGTAAAAGCAAAAGCCTTGGGCAGAGAGGTGTTGGCAAGCCTTAATCCAGGAGAACAATTTTTAAAAATAGTTCAGGAAGAATTAATCAATATTCTTCAAGGAACAGCTACAACCTTTGATTTAAAAGGGCCAGCACCCCATGTGATTTTTTTAGTAGGGTTACAGGGAAGTGGAAAAACAACCACTGCAGCTAAATTAGCCAGGTTTTTAAAAAAAAAGGGGAGACATCCCTACCTTGTGCCAGCAGATGTGTATCGTCCTGCAGCTATTAATCAGCTTCAAATTTTAGCAAAACAAGAAAACATTCCCTGTTTTGAAACCAAACCCAATTCAAATCCCATTTCTTTATTAGATGAGGCAATGCATGCAGCCACTCAAAATTTAGCTGATGTGCTTTTAATAGATACAGCTGGTCGTTTGCAAACAGATCAAACTCTCATGGATGAATTAGTTCAGATGAAAAAAAAGTTTGTAGAACCCATGATGCTTTTTGTGGGAGATGCCCTTACAGGGCAACAAGCTCTTAATGTAGCTAAAACTTTTCATCAAAGTTTGGGTCTTGCCGGATTTATTTTTACTAAACTGGATGGAGATGCCAAGGGAGGTGCTCTTTTTTCAGTGCATCATACTTTGGGCTTGCCTCTTTTCTTTGTGGGGATGGGAGAAAAGATGGATGCCCTGGAACCCTTTTATCCCGATCGCCTGGTTTCACGGCTGCTAGATCGCGGAGATATTGTAAGCCTATTAGAAAAAGCCTCAGAGGTTATTGATCAAGACGAAGTTCAGAAATTAGAGAAAAATTTTCGTAAAAATCACTTCACCATTGAAGATATGCGAACCCAACTAAAACAAGCGGGGAAGCTTGGTGGTTTGGGAAATATTTTAAATTTCATGCCTGGAATGGGAAAATTAAAAGGAAAAATTAATTTAGAAGAAGCCCAAAAAGGGCTTCAAAAGAAAGAAGCCATTATTAACTCGATGACCTTGAAAGAGCGCTATCATCATGAAATTATTGATGGAAATAGAAGAAGGCGTATTGCTTTAGGGAGTGGAACCCAAGTTGCTGATGTAAATCGTTTTCTAAAAGAGTTTTTAGAGCTAAAAAAAGTGTTTAAAAATTTTTCAAAGCAGAATATGAAAAGGTTTACTGGATTCTAGGAGGACTAAAATGGCAGTTGTGATTCGTCTTACCCGTTATGGGAAAAAAAAGCATCCTTTCTATCGCATTGTAGCGGCAGATAAGGAGTTTCCGCGCGATGGTCGTTACTTGGAGGTTTTAGGAACCTATGACCCCAAATCACCAAATCAAGTGGGAAATATTAAAAAAGAACGTTTTGACTATTGGGTAAAAACAGGGGCTAAGCCCAGCCCATTGGTTTCACAGATTGTTGAGAGAACCTTTAAATCTTAAAGATTTTCTTTTGCTCTTTAACAAATAAATAAAACGATAGAAATTTTTATGGAGGTAACTATGAAGGAACTTGTTGAAATGATTGCAAGAGCATTGGTTGATAAACCAGAAGATGTTGAAGTAACCGAGATTGAAGGAGAACAAACCACGGTTATTGAACTTAAAGTTGCCAAGGAAGACTTGGGAAAAGTCATTGGTAAACAAGGCAGAACAGCCAGAGCCATGCGAACCATTTTGGGCGCTGCTAGTACAAAAATTAGAAAGCGTTCCGTATTGGAAATTATCGAGTAGAAGTTGGAATCAATGAAAACCAAAACCCCTCTCGCAATGCGGGAGGGGTTTTTTATTTGGAAATAAAATTTTTATGAATCGTGAAAAAAATTCAAATTGGTTAGCAATCGGTAAACTTTATCGCGAGCATGGGCTTAAAGGCGAAATGACGTTTAAACTTTTTTCTCCAGATGGGAATCCTCCAAAAAAAGGAGAAAAAATTTTAATACAATGCGGTGAAAAAGAAATGCAGAGCCATGTAGAAAAAATTTCTCCTCATAAAGAAGGATTTTTAATTTTGTTAGAAAATATAAATTCCCCTAATGAAGCTAAAAATTTTCGTCAGGCCACTCTTTTAGTTTCTAAACAAAAAATAAAACCAAAAAAAGGAGAGGCCCTTCTTGTTGATCTCATTGGTTTTGAAGTTTGTGATATGCTTGGAGCTTCTCTTGGTTTTTTAAAGGGTTTGGAAGGAAATACTGCAAAAGTTTTTTTAGTTGTTGAACATAAAGAAGGAAAAAGTTTTTTAGTTCCAGATCAAAGTTTATGGATTAAAAAAATTGATTCTACTCAAAAGCAAATTTGGCTTGAGCTTCCCGAAGGGTATTTGGAGACCTTTTTATGAGGCAAATTCATATTCTCACCTTGTTTCCTCATCTTTTCGATTATTTTAATCATAGTATTTTAGGGCGTGCTCAGAAAAAAGGTTTAGTTCAATTTTTTATTCATGATCTGAGAAATTATTCTACAGATAAACATAAATCCGTGGACGATCAACCCTATGGTGGTGGAGCAGGGATGGTACTTAAGGTAGATGTGCTTGTTTCTGCTGTAAGGGATTTAAAAGAAAAATTTAAAATTGAACATGTGGTTCTTATGTCGCCACGGGGAAAAACTTTTTCTCACAGCATTGCCCAAAATTTATCAAATCTTAACTCATGGCTTATTATTTGTGGACGCTATGAAGGACTTGATGAAAGAGCTATTCAAATGGTGGTTGATCAAGAAATTTCTTTAGGTGATTATGTGATTACAGGTGGAGAACTAGCCTCTCAGGTGGTGGCTGATGCCGCTTTAAGGCTTATCCCAGGTGTTGTGGGAAATTCAGAAAGTCCACAATTTGATAGTTTTGCAAATGGTTTATTGGAATATCCTCATTACACAAGGCCTGCTGAATTTGAGGGAAAAAAAGTACCGGAAATTTTATTAAACGGAAACCATGAAGAAATTAAAAAATGGCGCGACAGTGAATCTTTGAAGTTAACCTTGAAGAATCGCCCCGATTTAGTTGAAAAGTTTTTGAAAAAACAAAAATGAAAACTCCATCTCCTTCTCTTTTATCTTTGGCTTTGGTGCATTATCCTGTGGTGAATAAACATGGGGAGGTTGTTACTACCTCCATCACTAATTTTGATCTTCATGATTTAGCAAGAACTTCTAAAACCTATGGAGTTTCTTATTACATCATTACTCCAAACCCAGCTCAACAAAACATGGCTCGTTATATTCACAACTATTGGCAAGAAGGGATAGGAGCTTCTTTTAATCCTGATCGAAGTGAGGCTTTTGATGCCATGGAAGTGTCTGAAAGTATTGCAGATACGTGTTTGACAATCGAAAAACTCCATGGTAAACCACCCACACTTATTGCAACCAGCGCTAGAAGTATTAAAAACAATATTAGTTTCAATAAGTTAAGGGAAGACTTGACTCAGAATGACAGGCCTTTTTTACTTTTGTTTGGAACAGGTTGGGGTTTGGCACCAGAGGTTTTAGAGAAGGTTGATTTTATCCTGGAACCCATTTGTGGTGTTGGGAGTTACAATCATTTACCAGTTCGCTCTGCTGTTGCTATTATTTTGGATCGACTGTTAGGAAAATTTTAGAGGTAATGTATGAATGCTATTCAATTGATCGAACAAAAATATGGATCAAAACATAAAGTAAATTTTCGTGCGGGAGATACAGTTAAAGTTCATGTGAAAATCAAGGAAGGTGAAAAGGAACGTGTTCAGATTTTTGAAGGTGTGGTGATTAAAATTCATAATGCCGGTATGCGTACCTCGTTTACTGTAAGAAAAATTTCTTATGGAGTGGGAGTAGAACGTGTTTTTCCTCTTCATTCACCTTCTGTCAATAAACTTGAACTGATAAGCAGTGGTAAGGTAAGACGAGCCAAATTATATTACATGCGTGAAAGATTTGGACGGCAGGCTCGTATTGAGACCATTGAAAGGGATGACTCTCTTGCCCAAGGAACTACACAAGCAGAGCCAGCTCAATCTGAACCTACAAACCCTTGATGATCGTCTTGGTTTTGAGAAATCTCTTTGGGGGCAGGGAATCAAATTTGTAGCTGGAGTAGATGAAGCAGGCCGTGGGGCCTGGGCTGGGCCTGTTGTGGCAGCGGCCGTTATTTTAAAGCCTTATACATCCATCAAGGATGTTGACGATTCTAAAAAACTTTCCCCGGAAAAACGTGAAGAACTTTATGAATGCATCATTAAAGAAGCATTGAGTTTTGGTATTGGTACAGTTGAATCTCCCTTGATTGACGAGATGAATATTTTGGAAGCCTCCCTTTTAGCCATGCGATTAGCAGTAGCCGAGCTTCGTCCACAACCAGGATATATTTTGGTGGATGGAAATCGTGGAATGGGGCTTAATATTCCACAGAAAACTTTGGTGAAAGGAGATGGAAGATCCATTGCTATTGGAGCCGCTTCCATTTTAGCCAAGGTACACAGAGATCGGTTGATGTGTAACTTGGAAAAAAAATATCCCTTGTTTCATTTTTCTATTCATAAGGGATATGGTACCAAACTTCATCAGGATGAAGTAAAAAACCATGGGCCCAAGGATTGTCATCGTTTTTCTTTTGAACCCATGCGTTCTTGGCATGATGAGAGATAATGTTAACTCCCCCCAACCCCCTCTTATCTTAAGAGGGGGTGATGACTCCTCCCCTTAGGATAAGGGGAGGTCGGGAGGGGTTACGATCTAGAGGAGTTTTCATGTTTGCAGCTTTTTTTTCCGGATTATTATTTTTGCTTTACGTGTTGGGACTTCTGGCAGGTTTAGTTGTTGTGCTTTATGGAAAACCTGGCACTTGGCTGATTGTAGCTTTGGCTTTTCTTTATAGTTTGGTGGGAGATTTTTATCATGGAAAGGCTGATTTTTGGATTTTACTTCCTGTAATTTTGATGGCGGTTTTTGTGGAATGTTTGGATTATTTAAGCACAGTTGTAAAAAGAAGAGACGATACTTACAATCAAAAAACTGTGATTTCTCTTTTAATAGGTGGCCTTATTGGCATGGTTATTTTGATGTTTAATGCCCTAAGTTTTATCCTTGTGGGGCTTGTGCTTGGGATGTTTGCAGGTGGAATGGCTTATGAGATGTATCAGAAAAAACCCTGGCGTCCCGCCATGTATGTTGTAAGAGATGCTGCTTTTTCAAAACCCAGCCTTTTGTTTTTAAAAACTATTGTTACGTTAACTCTTGTTATTTTTTTACTGACCAATAGTTTGTAAGGGGAGTTATTCGCAAGTTGCTGTATCAGCAGAACAAGTAAAAGATTGATCAGAGCCCGCTTCAAAAGAAGTTTCACCCACACAAATATCATCAGGAGAATTGTCGTACCACTCTGTGTCGGTTGAAGTTAGTGAAGTCGAGATATCCATGTAAACGGCTCCACCACATTCTGGTGATTCATTAGCATAGAGGCTGGAATTTTCAATTGTAGTGCTAGCACCAATATCTAAAAATATTGCTCCTCCCATTTGAGATTGATTATAGGCAAAGGTTGACTCTAAAATTTCAAGGTTATTTCCTTGGAAATAGATTGCTCCACCTAGTGAGGAGTAGGATGGGGTATTATTAGTAAACACACTTCTAGTGACAGTTAAATTTGCACCGTTTAGAAAAGCAATAGCACCACCATGCAAGAGTTCATTATTGGTGAAATTACATAAGTCAACTTTTAGATTAACCGCTAAAGTTCCTGGGTTACCACTTGAATCAAAAAGAATTCCTCCTCCATCGACATCAGTTCCTGAAGTATCCGTTGCATCGAAATTAAGGTTTCTGATAGTTATTTTTGCACCATCTCCTGAATCGGCGTAAATAAATGGTGTTGTAGATCCACATGGTCCTTCAAGGGTAGTTCCTTCAACGGTAGTGTTTGATTCTCCTGCAAGCAGTAGATCATTTTCATGTGTATAAAGATTAATGCCACATTCATTATAAGTTCCAGAACAAATAAATACTGTTTGGTCAGAGCTTGAGATTTCTGCTTCATCAATAGCAGCTTGTATGGTGGGGTATGAGGCAGTGCCACATCCTACAGTTAGATCTCCATCATAACCATTACAGTTTTCATCAATACCATTTTCAGCAATGTCTTCTACCCCAGGATTAACTGAAGCATCATTATCATCACAGTCCCCTTCATCTGTAGAGAAACCATCACCATCGTTATCTCTAGCTCCGATACATTGGTCATCCATTTCATCGATTTGCCCATCGCAATTATCATCGGTTTCGTTATCACAAATTTCTTCCACAGCATCATTGACATCAAAATTATTATCATCGCAATCGCATTCTGGACTTCCATGGGCAGGATTATCACTGACGACATAACCTTTACTTTCATATTCATTGTGTTCTTCTCGGGAACAAACATAGATATTTGGGTTACAATTTCCTTCGCCATCTCCATCTGCATCATAGGAGAGTCCGTATTCACCGAGCTCGCAGTTTGGAGTACAGCCAGTTGTCGTAAACAACCCCGTTGCAAGATAAACCAAATACTCAGCTGCTGACCTCAAAAATGATTTTTCTTCTTGGTTTTGGCCTTCAGCTAGAGGGTCATCTGATACAGAACATACATTATTATTTTCTGGGGGGGGTAAACAAATGGTGGTTCAATACAAACACCGAATTGGTTTTCTGTGTTTGGAGATGAGGCTATAGAATGAGTAGAAGGAACAGACATGTAAGAGGCAGCCTATAGCCCATACCCACAGGTTTTTACAAGGAGATTTTGATCGACGTAATAATGGTTGGGATAGTTCCAATAATCGGTAAAGCGATCGCGATCGCGTGTAAAGATTTTGTAATTGATGTAAGCCTTATCATCATCCACAGAATCCATGAGGCCATGGGACACATAGGCTTGCCGGTATTCTTCGTTATCCCAATAATAATCATAACAACCCGCAGAAGAATCCACATCTGTTCCTGGCTCACCTTCGTAAATACAGCTGTGAAGAGTAAAAATAAGAGCGCGTCCCGTGCCATCGTCTGCTTCACGAGCAAAGCTGGGTGCTAGCTGATCACGGCCATGAAATGAGGCAATGCCTGTTAAAAGTCCACGTTTACCGTTGACAAAGTCGTAGGGTTCTCCTGAACTCATAATTTGTGCGGCATCCGAAGTAATCATGTAATTTCCACGACAACTGGTTAAGGTTTTAGGTGTGCCGGTTTCGTCAAAACAATCCACATCATCATCCCCACCTGCTGTAAATTCAGAATTAGTTCCATCCTCAGTCCAAAAATTATGAGCCGAATCGCTATTGATATCTGTGAAAATATCATCTTCTTCAAAATCGGAACGATTATTAACAGCAATTAAATCTTGCCAGTCATCACTGGAATTATCTCCTCCAACGGCTTTTGTTGTGAGGGTGGCATACAAATCCGAATAAAGAAGTTTGCCGGAGTGGCCATAGAAGCTGTTAAGGGAATGGGTAACAAAAAATCCCTGGAGATGCACATTGCGCACAGTAAAGCTGCGTTTGGTATCATCGATGTCTCCTGTTTTTGGATCGGCATAAGATTCATATTCACCAAAACCAGTCCAGGTGTCTTTATCATTCCAGTCGGGAGTTGCATCGCTACATTGATAGGCAGCAGGGGCGTTAGCAACCCCTGGTGCGTTTTGTGGAATACAACCTTGTTCTACTACGAAGAAGAAATAAGCATATTCTTCGCGCATTCCCATGGCTGGGATTAGGCTGGAATCATTTTTAAAAGCTTCCCAACATACTTTAATGGCTTCGGGATCACCAGAAACTGTATCACCTGCACTGTGTACGCAATCACCGGAGGCGTAATCGCTATTAAACTGAAGGTAGGAATCAAATTGATAGGTGCGGTTAATGGCTTCATACTCTTCTTGTGAGCCGTCAATTCCAGCTTTATCTTCCATCTCTTGAAATTTTCCAGGAATGGTTTCGCCAGGTTTGAGATGAAAGGTGGCAATTTTTCCTTCAATTTCGGGTGTGCACGAACCTTCTGCAGGAAATTTAACAAACTCGTGATAGAAAACAGAAATATTTTCTCCGTTTTCTGAAACAACCTGGGCTCCATTTTCAGGAATTCCTACTTCGTTTCCATAAAGAGTTCGACCTTCAAATTCATAAGTACACTCACGGGCTGGCCCAAACCAACTCCCTGTGCGTCTATTGGCATGCCAAGACATACCATCCTCCGTGGCGTAAGGATTATCTGGCAAGGGATAGCAATCACCTGTTATATTAGAACCTTCGTGATTGTAGGGTCTAAAGATACTCACGTTGCTAGAACTTTGCTGAGTATAATCATAAGGAACTTCTCCAATGGCAGCATAATTATTGGTTGAATCAAGATAAACAGGAATTTGTAACTTGAAAGCTGTGGGATTAGTTGCTGGCATGGCAACTCCAGCTAAAATCATGGTAATACGATCCACCACCATGGTGGCCATTTCGGTGGTTGGTGTTCCATCACCTCCCGTGCATATTCCCGTTGTAGAAGCGGTTGCTTTTAAAGGAACAGTATAAGTGGGCAAGGTAATGCCGTATTGCGATTCTAAGGCAAAATGGTTTTCGATACTTAAAGTTGCTGTTAAAACATCTCCATCAACAGCACTTCCAGTGGGAGTAAAAGTAACGCTAAAGGTGGATTCTTGACCAGGTTCAACTGAAACACTCCCACTTGAAGGAGAGGCAGACACACCCACAGTATCTCCAAGAGACCAACTTGTTGTTAACGTATTTCCTGAAAGTGAGGAATTATTTTTGATTGTAAATTCTTTGGTTGTTCCTGTTCCAATTTGAAACACACAGAGATTTTGAGTTTTTCCTTCTTCATAAGAACTTTTAAGTCTGATCACTCCCTGATAAACTTCCACTGCGGTGCTGGCATCTTGTTCTCCAACTAAGGTAACCCTGTTTTGGGGGCCATTACCACCTGTGTGCATGAGGGTTAATTGCCCTAAATCATAAGTGCTGCTTACTTCTTCGGGTGTGGGAGCATAAGTTAAAGTAATTTGTTCTGAACGTCCTGTGGCAATTTCTAAAGGCAAGAGAGTGGGGGTTGATCCTTCCACATAGGTAAAATAACCAGAGGTTATTTCTGAAAGCCAAACATCCAGATTTTTAGATCCGCTTCCAACGTTACTTAAAGTAAGTGTTACCTCGCGTGAATCTTCGGTAATCCAATCTTCAAAAATAGAAGATGTTCCAAAGTTAATGGCAGCATCAAGGGATTCTGTATCGAGAGTGTAGGTGGTGGTAGAACCTTCTGGAAGATAGGTAATTTCTAAAACAGGTTCTTTTCCTGAGGTAGCCCCCATTAACTCGATGTCAACAGGCCCTAAAGAAGTTTCTACCTGAAGTTTGGCTGCATAATTAATGGGTTCGTAAAGCTGGCCCTCTGGAGCCTCGGCTTCTAGGGTTGGAGCAAATTCTACATCAAAGCGGGCATAGGAACCTGATGCTACAATAATATTTTCAATGGCACCTCCCGTTGAATGTTCTACAACACCAAAGGCAGTAACTGGATCGGGAATGGTGCCTGTATAAGGAATAAGAGTTGGCTCAGTGAAAGAGCGAAGAGAGCTTGGATTGTAATAATCAAAGTAAGCGCTGTTCAATGTATTTTCTACTTCCCATGCAAACTCTTCAAAAAGATCGGAACTAAGGCTTGCTGATTGAAGACCACTACTGGTTGAAGTTAAAGCCAAACGATTTACAATAATATCTTCTCCACCTGTATTACAAATTTTAAAGCTCTGTGTTTTACTTCGACCCGAAGCTACTTTAAGAAAATCAATTTCAGTTAATGTTGGGTTGGATTCACCAGAGCAGAGATAAGAAGAGGGGATTACTGAAAAATCTTCTCCTCCTGTAACACTAGCCCTAAAGGGAAGCTCGATTGTTCCATTGGTATTTAAAGCTGTAATCACCACTTTGGCCTGGCGGGTTCCCATGAGGCTGGCATCAAATTCGATTGTAAATTCTTGAGAAGAACCAGAGGTAATAAAATAATTGGGATAGTAAGCTGTTCTATCACCATCTTCTGTTCTAAAACGAAAACCACCTGCAGTACCATTAATGGTGAGAGTAAAATATTTATCTTCTCCTGAATTGTTATAAAGAATAAAAGTTTGTGTGAGTTTGTCGTCTAGTGAAGTTACACCCATGTCAAAGTAGGTGGGATCTACAGTGATATTAATTCCATTAGGCACAAATGTATTTACAACTAATGAGGCTAGATCATCGGAATCGGTGGGGCTAATGCTTGGTGCAATATCACTTGTGGAGTTGTTTTCTCCACCACCGCAAGCAGCAAGGAATAGCGCTATTACAATAATCCAAATTTTTGTTATTTTTTGTATCATGGATTATTCCTCCGTAATTTTTTCTCCCCTGGCAGTAAAGGTAACTTCGATATGCAAGTAACCATACGTTGGTTTTTCTACATCAAACATAATTTCTTGGGCTACTTCAGAACCAATGAAGGTATTACTGCTATTGGTAAATTGTGCACGGGAAACCAAGATGGCTTGGCCATTAGCCAAGGGTTCACCAATCATGTTGTAAAGATCGTTTCCATCTAAATCAAAGAGGTTCATCACACTTGCTTCATTTTTAAGCAAAACTTGTCCTAAAAATTCGTCTTCGATAGTTTCACCAGTAATTAAATCGGCATCAATACTGGCTTGAAAAACGCCAGAGGCATTAGCAACCAGGGATTCTGTTGTATCAATACCTTCAGCTCGAAGGGTTACTTGCAAACCACTTAAGGTAATAACGCCATTTTCATCAATGGTGCCATTTACATTTGCAGTAGAAGTTAAAAGAGTGTCTGCTCCGGCCATAAAGGGATGGTCGTCCGCTGAGGGAAGAATGAATTCAAAACAAGAAGTAATTTGAGCCAAAGTAATATTTCCACTTCCATCGTTGACGGTAACTTTTAAGAAAGTAGGAACATAAACTTCAGCTACATCATCGGTTCCAAGCAATGCTTCATTTCCTGTAGCACTCGTAGGATAAATAAAAGCAGCCATGCGATCTACACGAAGGTAGTAATCTCCAGGGGCAGGGATGCCACTAACGGTTAAATCGGTGTAATTAAAATCGGATGGAAATTCGAGGCACTCTTCTTCATCCCCTCCATCGGCTGTGGCTGTTCCAGGTTTTAAGGCAATAGAAGCATATTCTTCTTTTCCATTGTAAGAATACACAACAATGAGTTGGCTTTCGTAATTGGTAAAAACACAATTGGCACTGGCATCGTAGCGTACATTTACATAAGCCACACTGCCAGCCGTTACTTCGAAGGTAATCACCAAAGAAGAAGAATTTAAAATACTTTGTCCGCTTGTATTCATGACATTTTGAATAGAAAAATCACCGCACAAGTTATTTTCGAAATAAACATTGGTAATGGTGATGATAGAGGTTGTTGAATTACGAATAGGAACAGACTTCATGGGGGTGGTGGTAGAAGTGGCTGTACTAAAATCGATAACATCAGTTTGAGTTTCTACCTCAATGGCCCCAGAACTGTTGTTGTTATCTTCTCCCAAAAACATCCCACAACCAACTTGCATAGAAAACATGAAGAAAGTCCCCAGATGTATAATTTTTCTAATCATTGGTTGAGACCTCCTCCCACAAAGCGTCGTACGGTGTAGGATTGAGACTTGTTGAAAAATGAATATAACCATGTTCGTAATCGACAATAATATTGGGATAACCCGTTCCAAAAGAAATATCCTGTAAGCCAAAATCACAGAGAGCATCTTTAATATCGTTGTCTAAAACTTCTCCCTCCGGCAAATAACTACAAGGATCTTCTTCGGGAGTGATTTCTTTTACATCGGCAACAATCACTGAAGGTTTTGGTAAAGAGGTAACAGCAGCGGTAGCCATGGTTTTTGCAATGGTTTTCAAAGCCACTTGAGATTTTCTACTCAAAGTTGTTCGCTTGGTGAGAGCAATTCCACTTCCCGAACCATTATCTGAATAATACTGAGGCTCTTCTCCCTCAACGCATTCTCCAACACTTGAAGTTTCCATATTATTTTCAGTAATAACAGCTTCTTCGTCTCCAAAATCAGAAATATTTTCAGGAATAAGGATGGCAATACTTGGCGTATTTTCTGTTCCATCGGTTCTAAATTCTTTTGAGAAGTTAGGCCAAATGAGTTTTAAAACTTGATCGCGTAATTCTTTGATTACTTGCTCGTCGTTGTAGGTAACCCCACGGTTGGCAACACTGAGATAAATGGGTGTTTCAGAGTAGGGGAGGATGTATACTTCCAAGCGGCGTGAATCACGAATATATTTAAGCACTACTTTTAAAGTCATATCAAGACGAACAGTAAATACCTTGTCACCAATTTGATATTGGTTGGTTTCAATTTCATTTAAACTCTTAACATCAATTTGAATGTTGGAAAGCCCCACTTCTAAAAGAGCTGCATCAGGATCGCCATCTATGGGAAGAACTGCAATGGTTGGAGGCTCAAAACGATTGACCCCAATATCAAGTGAAGTTGCATTTGAAGTAAAAAGATAAGAAAAATCTGAAAAGAGTAATGAAGGAGCCAAATCGGTGCTGGCTACATCTAAATTACCACAAATTCCAAAACGCCCTGCAATTACCTTGTTAAAAGTTGCTTTATCAAGAGTGGGAAATTCGAGTTCGTCTAAACTTAAGAGATCAGCTAAACTCGATAAGCCCTTGGCAAACATCACGTGAGTAGCAGCGTTTAAAAATTCTTCAAGACCTAAAGAAAAAGCAAAATAAGGAAGATCAGTAACCTCTGCCAAGGGATAACTGTCTTCAAAAGTAGTATCACTTGTACTTCCTCGTGACATAAAACCAGCATCGCGAGTTTCTTCTTTGTTTTCTTTTGTGGAAAGATCTCTGGCATTACTAGCTCCCAAGGATGATGGTAATTTAACGCGTGCAGAACCGTCTTCAATTAAGAGATCGGCATTTTTAAGATCGGCAGTAAAACTAAAGATTGGATTAACAGCATCTTCTTCTAGCGCAAGAGTTACCCCGTCATCAGTTTTATCAACGGCCATGGTTAAGCTATTAATGCGCGCATCTTCTGATACAGAAAAGTGATAGGGAAAAGCCACGGGATCAATAATGGGGTTAATGGCCTGGTTATTAATACAACCAACCGTATTTTTAAAAACACCCAAAAGAACTTCTTTAATTAATTCTAAAAGGGCCTTGTTATTTCCATAATCACTGGCTACCCAAAAATCATAACCATACTTGGTGTTTAATTCCACAAGCACTGCTTCTATTTCGCCTGTATCAGAGCAGCCATAGGGAAGTTTAACTTCACTGCCATAAAGGCTGCGATAAAGCCTGGCACAGTCTTGATAGGCTTTAATTTCAATATCGTTGCCTTCTGATTTAATTTGGATTTGATCTGAATCAATAATAACTTTGTTGGAACAGCTTCCGCCTTGGCAATCCCAATCACAGGGCTTGGCACCAGAACTATAAGAGGAAACTTGAACTCCATCTTTGCAATAGGGTTCGCTTCCATCATCATTTAATTGAATCTTTTTTACTTCTACTGCATCTTCAAGTTTAATTTTTAAACGGCCAATATTAAAGATAACAGGAATGATGGGATCTTCTAGGTTGGCTTGATCAAGACCTGCTTCGTTTTGTCCCGAACTTCCACCGGTAGATAAATTATAGGCCACTCCATGAGACCAAAGGGCAGGTCCGCCATCTTGTCCTTCAAGGCTTACGTCAACATCGATAAAGTGACCACTTTTTCCTGAAGAACTTTGGCTTTTAAAATTGAGATTATTAATTTTCCAAATACCACTTGAGGTATCGTTAAAATTAAGATTGGTCCCTGCAATTTCACGAGGCCATTCTCCTAGTGGACAATCCCATTGTTCGTACACATCACATTCATCATAATTGTGTTTGCCATAAATGTGTTCGGGAGAAACATAATCTTCTGCTACGTATTGAAGTTGATCATAAAAAATAACAGCCACAGTTTGAACATTTCCGCACGAATCTGCCAGATAATCAGGCGGGAAGAAAATAACATTGTTGCCACCTTCTTCATTGTAAAGATTTTTGTAGGTGTCACAAATTTCTTTATCGTAATTGGGATTGGCATTGCATAAATTAAGTTCAATTAAAGCCCGTACTTTTTCCATGGCTGTTCCATGAGAATTGGCAACCACTTGAGGATTGCCATTTTCATCTTCTCCCATGGCTCCGCCCGTAATAACGTCTTTGATTTCCAGGTTATCACTTAAAAATTTTTCGGTAACAGCCACCATGGTTTTGGTGGATTGATTGGAACCATTAAAAGTTCCTTCGCCAATGGTGAGCATTAAGGGAGTATCGGTGGTTGTGCCATTACTGGCTACAGTACCCATGGTTGCACTGGTTATATCTGCATTGCGTGAATAACCTTTCTTGGTTTTTGAGGCCAGGGCTTGAAAACTTGATTTTTTAACCACCCCTCGCTGAATACTCGTGGTTAAATAAGTTACATGATTTGAGTTATCTTGTACCTTAAAGTGGAGAAGGTTAGTAAAGCGGGTTAATTTATTGTAGCCCAAGCTATCAGTATGAGTTGGATCTATGGGATAGCTAAAACTCGCCTTACGAAGATTACCTTGGTTACCATGGGCTTCATTATCATCCTGGGTTTTAATGATGGTGAGATAATCGCAAAGAGAAATGGGATCACGATCAGTTGAAGTATTAAGCCACATTTTTACTAAACATTCTTCAGTGGTATTGCCGTTTTCATCAGTACTGGTTTCTGTCATCACAAAATTTTCAACAGTACCTGTGAGAGTAATTGTTGTTTCTTCACCAAACACTTGGTTCTCAATGGGTGAGCTAAGAGTTACTTGAGGGAGATCGTTATCAACAATCATGCTGGTTTCGGCAGTAACACACACACCTTCTTTTTCTGTAAAATCATTACAGAGGGTGGCTTGAATGATGTTGGTGCCCTTGCCTAAATCGGCTGTGGTAGGCATTTCAACACAGTAAGTAAAATCAATATTGTCAAAATCATCAGCGCATCGGCCATTCTCACCTTCACTTGAATCGGTATTTAAACCCAAGTAGTAAGAAATGGGATCAACCGCTGTGTCTTGGGTAAGCCAACCTGAGGATCCAGAATATTGTAAAATGGTGCCGTCTTCCTTGGTAATGGTAACCGATATTTCAAGAGGGGAGGAATCAGAAGGCCCAGACACATCCAGATTATCCACAATGATTCCTAAAGTGTGAGTTGCTGCATCGGTTTGATTGGCAACATCTGTTTCTGTAGAATTCACACGGGCACCGTTTGTATCGTGTATTTCTAGTGTTGCCTCTGGGCGATAGTAGCGAATGACATTCACTACTTTAGAGAGAGTGCCATGAGTTGTAGGAATGCTATACGTTACTGGATACACAGCTGGGTCTTCAGGAACATTTAATGTTGATGCAAAAGTATATGAGGAAGCATCGAGAGTTTGTGTTTGAGAACCAATGGTGATGGTTACATCGTACGAAGTAATAATGCTGGCTAGCTCGCTATTGATAGTACCACTTGTAGGAAGTACAAAAGCTTTGTCGACGCTGCTGTAAGAACTGATGCCATCATATTCCCAAACAAGTTGGCCCTCTAGTGGTTGTGTGATGTTAAAAAGAGACGGGGTAGTTGTTCCATCTAAAGTAATGACTGAAGCGTAAATACTGGCGCCGTTATCAATAACAACATTTACTTGTCCCTTGTGGGTACCAACAGCTGTTCGTTGATAACACACTTGTGCTGAATTTTCTTGGTTAGAAAGTCTTCCATCAACTGCTGTTCCTTCTGCATTGGTGAGATTAAATTCAGTGGATGAAGAACCAGAAAGTTCTGCTGAAAATTTAAGGCAAGAACCAACTGTGATGCTTTGGCATTCTACCGCAGCAATTTCGTTAACACCAAAATCGATGGTAGAAGGAGAAATGCTTATAGTGCCAAAGGTGGTGCAATCTTCTTCGCCTGGATCATATGCGGTACCATCATTGGTAGGGTTTTCGTTATTTCCATCATCAAATGAAATGGGATCATCATCAAAATCGATAGCTCCATTTTTATCTTCAAAATGAGCTCCGCAATTGATGAGAAAAAAAATCATCAGGAGAGAAAAAAATCCCCTCAAAATAGGAGAGAATAGAATGGAAAAAAAAGCTTTCATGGCTCCATCTTAATTCTCGGGTAAATTTTGAAAAAGTTGCGTGTTTTCTAGGAGTTACCTAGCTTGAATTAACGCTATGCGTAAGAAGAGATATAGTGGGGAGCAGGGGGAGTGTTTCTTGAGGAGCGAGGACTGTTTGACGAGCCTTCAAGGCGAGGAGTTCCGCAGGGACGAAAGAAATACTCCCCCTGCTCCATGGCAATGATTAAGTTTTATCCCAGAATTGCTTTTAAAGCTTCGGTTCGATAAGCCACCACTTGTTCTTGGTAACTAGCTTGGGCCAAGTAGTGCTCTTGTTCAGCTCGAACAGCTTGCTCAAAGCTTGCTACAGCACGTCCTATGGAGAATCTAGCACCCTTATCGCCGGTAATGGCTTCGTAAGTAGCAAGGACATTATCGCCATCTAAATCTTGTCTTAACTGAGCAATTTCTGCCAAGCGGGTTTCTGCTTCGGGATTTGCTTCCCCAGCTCTTAAAGCAGTTTTTTCTTCATCTAATTTTTGAAGAGCAGCTACTTGAAGAATTTCTTCATGGAATTTTGATCCATTAAAGGCCACATTGCGATTTCCAGGAGTTCCTAGATAATCAAGGGTTTCCTGGAGAACAGATGCTTGTAATGCAGCCATATCTCTTTGAACTCCTGGAATGGCCACAGCTAACTCAGCTACTCGATGTTGAAGATATTCTAAAGTGGTACCTTCAGGTAGGGGAGCATCTCCTTCAAGCATACCTGAAATTCTTTGAGCCTCGATGGCCATGCCCTGTAAGCTAGCTTGGGCACGAGCTAATTGGGCTCGTGGGCTATTATCAGCACGAGGTTGAGGCATTCCAAGTGGGAGAGTAACCGATGCTGTCATGCCTTGACCATCAGGAGTAAGACCTAAGCCAATATCCATGTGTTTAAGTACAGAATTTTCAGCAACGGCATTATTTTCAAAATAAGTTTTTGCAATACCGTAGGTAAGCCAATAAAGGCCCTGTCTTAAAAGTGCACTGGTGATTGAAGTAGCAATGATTTGTGATTTGGTTCCATCTTCTAATTGATCGGAGTTAGTGCCCGTATAAATACCAGAGGCTGCAATATTAATTACATCAATTCCTGTGTTTACCCAGTAATCTGGCCAACGTCTGGGATCTTTTGGATCTCTTCCGTCTCTAAGACCTGCTGTAATGGCCTGACTTGCATCTTTAGTATGTTGGTAGAAAATAATAATTCCATTACCTAATTCCATGGGATCGGTTCCCAACACTTCTTCACTTCCTATAATAGCCTGATTAGAAACAGGGCCTTGAAGTCTTGGGTAATAAGCAGTAACAGCATCTTGAAAACGTTCGTCAGTGATGGCAAGGCCATTCATCCATTCGGATTCTCCATTGGCAATAAAAGCAATGGCTGTTGTAGCACCAACGTCTACTCCATCCCAAATAGCTAATTCTCCACGACGTGTTAAGCGTCCATTGTCTGCTAAGGCGTTAGCATCTTGATGATCTTGTTCATCGTAGTTAGCCCAGGGAGCCCAGGTTCCTAAAAGATAAAGAGTTCCATTAGCAATCACACCCATTACCGATCCACCTGTGCCAAATTCGTTAGCATTGGTTTGAAGATCGATACGGAGAGGAATCATGGCAGTTCTGGCTCCATGATCAATCACTTCGCTAGATACTCCTGGAAAAAGAACATTTAAACTTTGGCTAGCTCCAATATCTTCACCTTCTTCTTCTGCCGCTGCAGAAATAAGACTATTGGTTAAATCTGTTTCAACATTGGTTTGCATGGTAACCCCAGGGCTTGGATGTTCATCATTTCCTGCGGTTCTCACAAAGTAGAGGGCTCCCATGTGAGCGGCATCGGCTGTCATTTCTAGTCCATTAGCAACGGGGGCGTTTGGATTGGGAACATAGAGGAGTAAAAGGGTATGGCCCAAATTAGCTTGGTTTCCCATGGACATCATTTCAGAAATATAACCTTCATAAAGATCCACTTTTTCGGTTGAGGTGTTTCCATCAACATCTGTTGTTCTCGAATCATCTCCGGATACGCCAGAAACAGGACGTGAGCCAAAAGCATATACTAAGTTAGAGCCAGTCGATAAAACTTGTCCTGTTCGATTCATTGCAATGGCTGCTCTTCGATCTTGTTCGCTCAATTTTTCTACACTGGGCATTAAAATTTGGGCTGATCCAGGAGGAAGGGGGAGGGCTGGAAGAGCAATGAGTAATAAGCCTCCTGTACTTGGAGGAGCGGCTCCTGTAGCATAATCAATGGTTCCCCAGATAGGCCTCACTATATTAAGAACACCTTGATAATAAACAACAGCTACTGCAGCTTTTTTGGCTTGGCCTGAAGGGGAGCCTGTTAAAATACGACAGGCATTGTCTGCAGCGGCTGTGCGTTCATCAAAAGTTGGATTAGTTTTTCCTGTTAAAATTTCTTGATACCTGGCCCAAACAGCATCAACTTGTTCATTAGGAATGCTTGTTGTATTGTTTTTAAATGCATTGATACTCTCTTGAGTAGGCTTATCAGAAGTGAGAATGGCTTTTAAATCTTCTAAATCAGTTGCAACATATGTTGGATCTGGAGCAGCTGGGGTAACCGTGCGTTGAGCTATGCGGGTAGTTCCGCTACTTAAAAGGCTTAAAGCCTGATTGGCTGCTATAATTCTTTTTGCAGTATCGGGGGTTGAATCAAGAAGGCTTTGGTACTTGTCCCAAACTTCATACACCTTGGCATCGGGGATAACAGGATCTTCGTAAACAAAGGTAGCAATTGCTCCGTAAGTGGGAGGTGTGGTGTTGTTAATGAGAATGGACCTTAAATCGTCGATGCCGGACATAGCTACCTCTTCTTTTCTTTCCTTGCATTTGAGATTATTGGCCTTTTTGGCCGAATTATCCCTTTTGCCTCCTAATTATCGGCAAGTTTTAGATAAAGTTGTGGGAAATTAAAATTAAGGGTTTATGACGAGGTGCGTTATGTTTGAAAATGCCCAGAACATACCTATCTGGCGGAGAGGGGGGGATTCTACCCTTCGGCTCTCGCCTTCGGGTACTTCCTCGGTGGTCATCCTACGGATGACACTCGCCTCGGTCGGAACAAGTCCGCCTTTGGCGGACGGTTCTCATCCCCGCAAACCTCAAAATAAAAACGGAGCCAAAGCTCCATTTTTATTTTGGCGGAGAGGGGGGGATTCGAACCCCCGGTAGAGCTTTTGACCCTACAACGGTTTAGCAAACCGCCGCCTTAAGCCAACTCGGCCACCTCTCCATGTCTTGCATCAAAAAATGGTACAAGAAAAACAGAATAATGATAATTTCTTCAGACATCAAGAAAACAATCACTTGGAATTTGTGAAAGTATTGTTAAACTGAGTAGAGCTTTAGATATAATTGTCATCGCGGGCGACCAACAAACATCTGTCATACATGGACCCGCCCGTTTGCAAGAGGAAAGTTTTTGAATAGGAATGGTTTGGTTTGCTGTCATACATCCGGCTTGTTTGTGGACTTTGTC
>MGRJ01000018.1 GCA_001798135.1 Deltaproteobacteria bacterium RIFCSPHIGHO2_02_FULL_40_28
GAAATATAACATCGTTCTTCCATTGATATTTGATTGTATTTGGATCCCATTGCATCACTTTACCTAAAAAGTGTTGCACTTCGTTTGTGAATTTAGGGTGACGTCGGAAGGAGGGCTCCCGATGGCACGCAATCCGCTTCTAGCGGATGAGTACCAGCGGGACACCTTCCGACGGCAGGACCCGCGTTCTTGTTTTTAATAAATTCTGTCTTGTTTGATCTGTTTCTCTTGGATTTAATGAACTGGAATTATTTGTCTCAATCATTCCCATTTCTTCACACAACGCATGTAAATCCTCTAACGAGTAATCTATGCGTCTTGCTAAATCTAAAGTTAATAAATCTAAGTGATCAATTTCTTCTAAACCCCATTCAGCTACAATGTCTGTTCCATATTCCAAAAGATGATGACGCAGCCTTACATCATCCACCACAAAACCATTTATCCATTCTGCATCTGGATCTTCTAATTGTTCCTCTAAAAGAGTAATCAGAGAATCAAGACCTTCAATTCCTTCTTCTCTTTGTGCCAGTGATCTCTCACGCAACAAACCTAAAACTTCCATCTTATGAGGATCGGCAACTAAAATATCTTTTACAATCATTGCAGGTTTAACAGCCAAAGATCCTTGAGGAGATCCATCTCCACTATTTCCTTCATCACTTTGCTGGCGACTTCTTCCATTGGCTCTTCCTCCTGGTACAGAAACTCCTAAAACAGGGCCGCGGGCATCTTCTTCTGCTACAACCCTTCTAGGCGTTACCAACCTTCCATTTCCTTCTAACAAACCACTTTGGTCTAAAGCCTCTGCTAAAACATGACCTCTGGTTCCTGAATCTCTTTCCACAATAAAAGAACCATCTCGATAAGTTAAATAAACCCAAGCATGAGAGAGGGCATCCCCAGCAGGAATTTCTTGGACCATCCTTGTAGTTCCCTGAATACGTCTATCGTCCACCACATAGGCTCCACCAAATACAAAACCATCCCCATTCATTGGTTTTCTACCTAAAAACTCCTCTGCAATTTTAAATAAACTCCCTTTCCACATTTTATTTGTTTCTTTCCCTAACTGAATCAATTCATCAAGATGTTCAATATCAGCTAAGCGCCCCGCAGGGGTACGACTTGCAATTTTTGATTTTTCCAAAACTTTTAAAAATGAAGGAATACGATCTCCACCCGAAGATTCAATAACCCAACCTGATTCTGCTTTAACTAATTGGGCACGCACATACAAATGAGGCCTGGGTCTCTCTGGCAATTCCAAAGTTGCTTCTAAATCACCATACACCATCCAGCCCCGTCTTGGTTCTTCAACTACTTTGGCACCACTCAACCAAAATCTTGTGCCAGTAGGCACTGCTGCTCTTGATTGTAAATCATAAACCTCACGAGCTAAACCATCGCCAAAATTTTTCCAAAGACCCCGTGTTTCTTTTGGCAATTTGCCAAGCTCTTCAAGGGTTTTAATATCCGCCAATCTTTGCTGATAAGATCTGCGAGCAACACCTGCTACTTCTAAACCTGTGGCTAAAATTTTTGCCTTGGATTTTTTACTTCCACCTATGACTCCCACCTCCCATTTATTTTCATCCTCCATCCATTTCAACGGCACGTTAAAATAAGCAGATCCTGTTGCAATTTCCTGTGGTGCATTATATAATTTAAAATTACCGTTAAACTTTCCATTCGAATAAATAAGCGCTCCAGATAAATAAATTTGTCCCCCATTTGTTTTAGCTCTTGCTGTTAATTCAGGATTTATTGCTTCAAGATGACCCGCCTTTAAATGTGTAATCCCATAGTAACTATTATCCCAACCCAATCTACTACCGCGAATTTGATCCATGGTTGTGGCGATTTTATCTCTTTCTGTCATGGCCCATTCAATGTGATCTTGGGTATAAAGATGATCAAAATAGTGGTACAGCCCCAAAGCCAAGTCATTCATGGCAAAGGGACCCATGCGATTTTCTAAAAGGGTTCTGTAGCCATTGGTAGAAAATGTAATGCGTTCGCTACCCAATCCCCGGCGAACATGAAAAGTGGTAGGACCTGGTCTTCTGTTTTCATGTTGAAAATAAATATCGAGAGCTCCCTTTAAAAGAGCCATGCCTGCTAATTCGGCAAATCCAGGAGAATTTAAAAGACTATCTGCAAAAGTACCATCAAAAAAACTCCGTCTTTGGTAAAGCAAGGTTGCAAGGCGCCTCGCTTCGGAAAGCTCGATGGGAATTTCACCTGCTTCCAAAATTTCGGAGAGCCTTTCTGATGGCATATCTAAATCGAGAGCCATTTCATCCACCACATCATCATAGTTTGCTGCTAGAAAATGACGTAAAACCTCACGTAACCTCGACCAATCTACACTGGGCTGTAACGTATCTTCATCTTCATCTCCATTATTTTCAGGACTTTCCTCCACTTTTCTTTGACGTTTTTTCTTTCCACCAAAAATATAATCACCCATACGAATTCCATAAGCCTCGCGGTAGGTATACAAGTAACCTCCGTCGGTTAAAATATCGCGCACATCAAAAACAACTCTTTTAACCACTTCTTGTACAATTCCTTTATCGTCTATCTCATCACGACCATATCGAAGAATACGTCCTGCTTCTTGAAACTTCATCATGGGTTCTAAGCTGGGTTTTGCCCCCACCAAATTACGAATAAAGGGGCCATCAAATCCTTCATTGAGGAGTTGACAATTAAAAACTACTTCAATGTTTCCTTCCTTAAATTCCCTCATAATTATTTTCCGGGCTTCTTCATCCATATTTCCCCACACCACAGCAACCAGAGCATCCCCATATGCATGATCTCCTTGAAGCATGGCTTTTTTGTATTCATTGATGGTGGTTTGGGTTTCACTATCATTCATTTTAATGGGTGTGCCTTTCCCATCTAAACCTTTCACTCCAACAATTTTAATTTGCCTTCCACCCAAGGGATGGCCGGTATAAGAGCCTACACCCTCACAAAAACGTTGATAAGCTTCTGCCATCCCCACCGCATGTTTTAAATCCACACTAAAAGCCAAAGTTGGAGCCAATCCTTCTTTCAATCCTCGGTATTGCTTCACTCCATATTTTTCTAGGGCCTTAAATATTTTGAGATTACGCGTGTAGGTATTAAGCCTGGTAGAGAGTTGATCAGTATCAAAATGCTTACCTCCTGGGGTTCTTAGTCCATTCAAATACTCTTCGGTATTGACATCAACAATAACGGGCCAAGGAAGTGCTCCCGAAAGCATCAGATCAAAAGCGTCCAGCCTGATAATAGGATTGGGTTCCCGACCTGTTGGAGTAGCTGTAAAACCCAAAATAAAAGTTTTAGGATCAAGGGCTTTCAAAGTTTTTTTTGTTTCCTGCCAAGTTGCAGCTCCTTTTAAATGATGTACTTCATCCATCATACACAAAGGAACCCTACCTTCCCCATTTAAACTGGCTTTTACTTCTCGTTCAAAACGTGCGGTGTTTCTTTGAACCGAAGGAATACTCGCCAAAATAATATCCCCCGAAGTATCCCAGCCTTGTCCATCAACAACAGAAACTTTAAGAGGATGGGTACCAGCATAGGTTCTTACAAAATGGGGCGCTAACAGTTCTTCTAAACCTTCCTTGATTTGAGCTGCTATTTCCTTGCGATGAGAGGTGATAATAATTTTATCGTTCTTAGAAAAATCAAGCCCCCATTCCTTCATGGCCATGGCAATAGAGGCCACCATCACCCGTGTTTTTCCACTACCTGTGGGGGCAACTACGGTTCCTTCATTAATTTGTTCAAAATCTCTTGAAGCTTGAATGGCTGCCCTGATTTTAGCCAACATTTTAATTTGATGATCCCGTAGCTTAATTTCGGGAGGAAGTCCTTTTACTTTGCGATTGATAAGGGCAGAAATTCTTTGTCCAGCTCGAAATGTACGCCTTCCTGGTGCTGTCACAGGTGTTTCGGGAGGAGGATCTCCATTCATGACGGGCTCTAAATTAACTACCCAATTTCCTCCCCTGGTTACTTCCGTATAATCTCTTACAAAGGCATCCATTCTTTGAACTAAAATACGAATTCTCGTTTCGAGATCGGCTGCATATCCAGAATCAGGAAAAATATAGAGTTCATTAAGCTGACGTACTGTTTCTTCTACACGAGCACTGATGCGTTCAAATTCTCTTGTTAATGCAGGTGTTGGTAAAGGGAGAGTGCGCGCTCTAATTTTATCAAAATAATCCATGGCTGTTAAAAACCATTGGATCAACTTGCGATAAATAATTTGTTCACCAGAATCAAAACGTGCAAACCATTCTGGATTTTCCAAAAATGCGGGACGTCCTGTGTCATTTGTTCCATCAAAAATTACAGGCTCACTCAAAAGTGTATTCCAAAGAGGAGAAATAAGAGGAGGTTGCCTTTCAGTAACTCGCCAACTTCGATAAGATAAACCCTCAATGACCAACCTCAAATCTCTCACTGCACTTCCACCAAGAGTAACTTGATCATCAGGAGATGCAGCTAACCGCCTTCGTAATCTTGCCAAAGGTTTGTTAAGCTCATCAAAGGCTGTGGCTGCCAATAAAACACGAGCCATCTCGTTTTTTGCAACATTTACTTCTTGTACATACGCCATAGATATCCTTAGATTTTAACTTGTCTGTATCGACAAACCATGTAAGTGTGTTGCTAGTAAAAGAAATGGAGGGTTAAATCATAACCTTATGAAATTTTTACGTTTCTTCAAAATTATTTCCTTCTTTTTCATCTTGAGCTTTCTTTTTAACCCAAGTGTTTCTCATGCAAAAAAACCAAACAAGGGAGTTCTTGTAGGCGAGGCGGGGCTTAATTTCCCATCAATGGGGTTAGCTCTTGATGGAGCCTATGATGCCAGATTAGATCACTTGGTTCCTGGTTATAAAATTTTAAATGTGGTGATAACTAATAAGGGACAAAACACCATTAAGTTAGATTTGAACAAAGAAGTTTGGAAAGTGCGTGATCATTTAGGCAAACTGCGTATAGCTATTAATGATGTTCGCTTTATTAGTGAAAAAATTTGGAATACACTTCCCGAGGGATTAAAAAATAAATTAGAAAATCCAGATACTATTAAAACCGGCCAAACAGCCAAGGTTGATCTTTTTTTTCCTGCAAATGTAAATCTTAAAGACTTTAAAGAACTTCAATGGCAATCAACTCATTTTAAGAAAAAGTTTATCATCGAAGAGGGTGTTGAAAAAAACCTGGATTTAGCTCGTGATACCGAGCCAGATCCCCTGCACAACAAAAAAACTTATCAGCAATCTTTGGAAAAATATGAAACACCAGATGAGAAAAATGCTGTGGCCTCAGAACCGGGAAGCCAACAACCAAGCGGTCCTAAAGGAGATGGAAATGTTATTGAAATAAGTCCCAGCGCCAATGATGCCATGAGTGATAGAAATGCAACCCCTCCGCGCTTCGATCCCAAATTGGACGAGGTTGTCACCATCCCAATGGATAACTAAATGGACATTTTAACGGTTTTTTATTTAAAGGCGGCGCAGGCCCCGCCTATGGGCCCTGCCATACAGAGCGTTTGTCCTCTGTTGGTTACATCAACAAATTCAATTTTACCCACATCCCATTTAAATAAAAGAACAGGGGTTTCTGGAACCGAAAAATTAAAAACAGAAATTCCTTCTTCTGTTGGGAAAATTACTTTTTTGCCCCCAGCAGAGAAAGTAAGTCCTCTAAATTGGCTTAAAGATAAATTTAATTTGGGAAGAATAACTAATTCGCGTACCGAATTTTCATCCAAACTAATAACTGCAATTTGGGTTTCTTTTTCTACTTCGTAGTAAACAAGAGCCTTTCTTTCATCTGGAAAAATATTCAAATCTCTGGCAAAGGCTTTTGGATTCTGATTTTTAACCTTGGCAATAACTTTCATTTTTGGCCTGGGAGCATCTAAATCCAGCATGCAAATTCCTTCGGCTCCACAAGCCATCAGCGCTTTTTTCCCTTGTTGATAAAGCTTCAATCCACCTCCATCTGTAAAATCAAGACTCGATAATTTTTTAACCATTTTGGAAGAATCAACCTGGTAAACAGATAAAGTTGAAGCAGGCCCTGTTTCTGATTTTTTAGAAGCAAGATACAAAAAATCCTTATCACTCACTTGTGTTAATTCAAAACCTGTAACAATTTGCGGAGAAAGTGCTAGAGTTTCTACAACAGAAAAATCCTTCTTTACTAAATAAATTTTCTTTGTAGTTTCCTCATAAAGAAAATAACCAAAATCTGTCACTCGAAATAAACTAAAACTACCTTGGGTTTTTTCTGGCAAATCTAAAAAACTTAAATGCAACAATTTTTGTGGAACCTGATTCGAATAAAAAAGCTTGGATGTTTTTTGATAAGGGACAACAAGCGCATGATTATCTGGAGTTAACAAAACAGCTTGAAGACCAGCTGGATAAGAAATTAAATTTGGAATTCCCCAACGATAATCTTCTGCTGATGAAGTAGTGGTAGGAGTATTGTTTAAAAATTCAACCTTCCCTGCTTGCTCAGAGGCTACAAAGTAAGCTGCTCCCTGAAAAAAACGAATGGATTTTAAACCCAAAAAAGGAAAGGGTTGCCCATTTAATAAAGATTTTTTATCTAAATCTAGGATTTTTAATCCCCTGCCAGCAACCAGAAAAACCAAGGGCTGCATGGGATCTAGAGAAACCTCATCAGCTACAAGATTAAAGGGAATAGTTTCACCAAGATCAGCAATTCCACCACCATTTTTAACTAAAGGGAGAATTTGAATGCCTTTAAATCCTATTCCTCCATCACCTTTCAAGGCCAAAATTAAAAAGATCATTCCTTCTTTTTCCCGATGACCCAAAATTTTGTAATCCCCACTCAAAGAAATAGAAGAAAGAGTTGAAAGGTGTTTTCTCTCAATAACCGAGATTTGTTTTCCTTGGACTGCAAAATAATAATCCCCATAGGGATAAACTTGTTCTATACCACTCGCAGCAATTTCTCCAACAATATTGGATTTATCGGGGTTAACTAAATCTAAAATCTGTACTTTATCCCTTAAATAAACAAAAATTTGGTGTGATTCCTGGGGAAGCCCGCCTTCCTTGGGTTGACGACTTAAAAGATACACTCCATCAAAGCGTCCATCGGCTTTAAAGCTTTTCACCCCAACAGGATCCCCATTTTGGGGAATACGAACAATTTCCAAAACATTTTCTTCTTCCTTCACATAGCAAAGTGTATCCATGCCCGTTGGAATAACAGATACCTCCAAGCCCTTGCGTTCGAGTGGAAAAGTAGCTCGGTAATTTAACACCACATCTTCAATGAGAAGTTTACGATCCATGCCTAAAAAAACAAAACGTTCAGTTGGGGTAATAAAGTTTACAGGGGGCCCCAACGCATCTAAAAATACCATGGGAGCAGGATTTCTTAATTTTTTAACAAAATCTGCGCGCTTCATTTCAAAAACTTGTCTCTCCATTTCCTCATTTGATAAAGGAGTGACAGAACTTGCTTGAATTTGTGCACCAGAAACGTTTGGAATTGCTCCTGGAGCAGAAGGTGGAACCTGCGAACTCATTCCCGGCGAATAAGGATCTACAGGTAAAATGGTTTGATTAACCAGGGTTGGTGCACTGGTTGGTGCTGTAGTTTGCGGTGGACTATAAGGATCATACGCATCTTGAATACTTTGAACATTCTGAACATCCTGGGGTTTCAACAAATCATCATCGGGCCCTGGTGGATGAGGCTCATCAAGAATAAGGGGTGGAGGTATTGCTGGTGGAGATAACGGGGTTTCTTTTTTCCCTTTTTTCTTTTTTTTCTTTTTTTCTCCCTTATCCTCCTGCCCAATAAGTTTTTTAAAAAGTTTGGTGGGATTGGTTACATCATCGAGGGTAATATTTTTACACGAACCAAGCCCCAAAACTAAAATTAAGAAAAAAGAAAAAAAACGTACTGTGTTCATGGAGATGGCGCTATTGTAGGGATCACAGCCCCCAACGTCAATGAAATTGAGATTGTAAAATCGAGTCCTGGCTTGACCCCACTTTTTGTTTTGTATAGTTTGCCCCCATGATCTACATAGCCCTAGCTTTTTTGGGGGTGCTTTATTTTGTTCCTCTATTCTCCCTGGTGATCAAACCTTTCTTTTTTTCCTGGAATCAAACTACTCCTTTTGGAAAATTTCTCCTACAAATCAACGAAAGCCTGGGACATTTTGAATATAACATAAGAGGCTTGCGTAATCTAGTTATTGGCAATTTATTAATGTTTTTTGCCCTTTTTGAATTTGTTCAAGGGATTATCCAGAAAAACTTAGGGCAAAACTTTGTCTGCATTATTGTATCCCTGTTACTTTATGGTTTAACTCTCACCACCAAGTATCAAGCTATTTTGATTAGCCTTAAAATGTCTGATTTTTTAAAAAATAATCCGGATATGCATCCGGGAGTTTTTTTTAAAGTTTACCATCATCTTTACGGACCTTTTCCATACGAAACCCCCGACCCCCACATGCAAGAAACTGTTTCTCCTCTCAAAGTAAGTTTTAAAAAAAATCAAAGACCAAAACAAACTTTTAGTCTCTTATTTCCCGCACTTGTGGATACCACTCATTTAGCCCACACAAGCCTGAGAGCTTTGCGCTATGTGGGAAAAGAATATGCCCGCGAGGTTTTTGATATCATGGCCAACATGTGGGGGAAAAGACTGCTGGAGCTTTGGGAAGCAAGCATGGAAGTTGTTGGAACACATCATGTAGAGGGCAAGCATGGAAAATTTATTCTTATCTTCAATCATAAAAGCCCGCTGGATTTTGGGCTTACTTCCTTTGCCTTAAGTGCCATGCTTATTAATGGAAACCGCACCCTAAGACCCCGCTTCATTACAGCCAAGGATCATTTTATGGATAATCCCTTTATCTACAAAGTGATAGGCGTTGGCAAACTTATCGAAACAGTGGACATGGTTTTTATTGAAAGAAAAAATGCCAAAAAAGGATTTCAAAACCTGGCGCAAGCTGCAAAATTACTCTGTGAAAAGGATATTGAAATTGCCATTTATCCCCAAGGCACACGTGCCAAAGGCAATATGGATCGCTCTGAAAAAAGACGAGATGCTGGTTATTATACAACCGTGTCACCTAAAGACATTTGTTCCCCCTTGGGGCACTTAAAAAAGGGCTGTGCTTATCTTGCTGTTGATACTTTAATAGAAATGGCAAAAAAAGGAATAGAAGAACCTCTTTACTTAGTGTTTGTTGGCATTAACGGCACTGCAACAGCCTTTGCCAAACAATCACTCAAAGTGCAAACAGAAACAGCAATCGTTTATAATATTACCAGGCCCCTTATTTTAACCACTGCTTTAGTTTCGCACTTGAAAAAACCAGAGGGAATTGAAGCCAAAAATCCAGAAGAAGAAAAATATCTAGAACTGATTGCTTCATTGCATAAAAAAATTGATCACTGTCTGGTAGAAGCAACTCAGATTCATGAAAGTTTAAAATATCGTTTTCTACTCGATTTAAAAGGCCAGTTTCATTTTGAGGAAAGTAAAATCGAGGCCATTGAAAAACATTTAGATAAAGCCTCTCAAACACATTCTACTTGTTATCAAATTTTAGATCGTATTTATGCCTGTCCGCCTCAAGACTGGAATGGCTCTCTCTCTGAAATGGCGCATCTTCTTTTGGAAGATCCACCCTTAAAACGTTTTGAAACCTTGCGTGAGCAAATTACTCTTAAAATGCTGGGAACCAGAAACAAAAAAATGCACGGAAAAAAAATTGAACGTCCTGTAATGTAATATATTAAAGTTTCTCTAATTGCGAGATAGCCCAACCAATTTTTTCTGATTTTAAATTCTGATATAAAGGATTACATCCAACTTCTGATGAATCATCTTGAGGAATTTGCTTCTTGATCTCCCTTAAGACCGGCAGGGCTTGTTTGGCCTTCATTTCAACTAAAATATCAAGAGCCTGACTTACCTTACAATCATCTTGATCTTGAGAAACAAAACTTACAAGACGAGAAGCATATTTTTCGGCATCTTCAGGAGTGGCCAATTTCTTAAGAGCTACACCAGCATAATAAGAATAAGAATCGGAGGATTTAAAAGTGGAAAATAAAGTGTCAAAGAATTGAGGATACTGATATCGATAATGATTAGGGCCAAAGGCATCAAGGTTATCATTTTTTACTAAAAATTTTAAAAGAGAATTTTTAATTTCTTGATTGGTTGTAGGGTTAAGAAAAATAGAAATAATATGGGAACCGCGATTATAAAGTTGATAAAGTACTTTAGCTGCGTTCATTCTTATTTCAAGGGGAAGTTCCTGGTTATTAGCCAGCCCTTCTAATTTTTCAACCGAATATATATTTACATTTTCATTGTTTTTTATTTCAGAAAAAATACTCACCGCGGTATCGTAAAGGCTTGGGTAATGGCATAAACCAGTATAGAAGGCCTCATTAAAACCATGACCACCAGTATCAAACTCATCTTCGCTTTGATCGGTAAATCCAGAAATAGCCAGCAATCCATCCATGGCACTTTTTACTTCACCAGAAGATTTTGTATAAGTACTAATAATTTTAATTAAGTTTGCAACTCTTGTTTTAACAGGACGATTTCCTAGGGCTATTAGAGCTTCAAAATCCTTCCTCATAACCAATGTACCAAACCAATTACGCTTATAAGCATAATCATTCATTCTATGAAAATCAGCCCCGCTTACATCATATTTTCCATCCTCAAATGTTTGTGTAACTTTCTCTGCATCTACCCTGTTTAAATATCCTGCTTCAACAAGCAGAGAGGCACGTACTTCACCTGTAGCCACATAGGTTTCATAAACAAAATCTGCTATTGGTTTTCTTGGACTAAAAAATAAGCCATCACATCCGGCCATAAATTATCCTTTCATGAAGGAGTACAAATTCCTTCATTAAAGATTATCGGTTGTAGTTTTCTTTTGCTCCCTGTTTTTGGGTGGTTTTAGAAAAATTTGGTGTTCAAAGAATACGTTATAAATGAGCCCGTTTTGTCCAAAAAATTGAATTGATATAAAATCCAAGGGTACCAGGTACTTTAAATCTTAAGAATAAGACCGCTCAAAAAACGACAAGAGGGAAGAATCCAGCCTAAATTTTCTTTACGTGAAACAGGGCTTTTGTCATCGCCTGCATAAACTAAGAAACCTGGAATACTCAGCTTCCGGCAATAATACATAAGACTTGTAGGCCATGACTGAAGTGAAAGCTTGGCTTCAACAAGAGCTATGGGCCTGAGATCATGACAGATTAAAAAATCAACTTCTCGACGATCTTGATCGCGCAGATAAAAAAGCTCCCATCGTCCGTACCCTTGTTCTGACCAGGCCTGGCAAGCGGTCGCTAGTTGAACGGCTATGAAGTTTTCAAAACGAGCTGCTGATTCTTGAACAAATGTCCACTGATAAAAGTACCATTTGGGTTCCTTTTTAATAGCCCGATGAATCTTGCGATGATAAGGCCGTATTAGAAATCCGAGATAAAGGGTTTCGAAAAGTCGAATCCATGTTTTTATTCCAACAGTGCTTGCTTCGATATCTTCGGCAAGAGACAGATAGGAAATGGGAGAACCGACTCGTTCTGGCAACAGCCTGGCCAGGAGGTCAAGCTGATCTAATCGATGAACAGTGCTATAATCTCTGATATCTTCACGGACAAGCCGGTCAAGATATTGATCTTGCCAACGTCTTAGTTTCTTTTCACTTCCATTCAAAAAAGGTTTTGGGAATCCACCAAGCTTGATCAAAGATTCGTCGGAAATTGAGTCACTGGTTGGAGTCCAGTTTTGCCAGTTCCTAGGCGAGGCCGGTATTTGTTGTTGTTTTTTATGGGATATCTCATCAAGGGTTAAGGGCCACAGATGAAAGAGATCATAACGTCCCTGAAGGCTTTCCCCCGCTTTTTTATACTGATCCATGCGCCCTGATCCGGTGATAATGAAATTTTCGCGTCGTGAGGGAGAATCATAATAACCTTTGAGTATTTTTTTCCAGTCGCGGCGTTTTTGGATTTCATCAAATACAACTAGTTTTTTTTCAGTGCGGAAAAAATAAGGGTCTTGAAGATAGGCTCTCCGGACCTCGGGCGTATCCCAATTGAAGTAAGAGGCATCTAATTGCCGGGCCAAAAAAGTTTTTCCTACCTGCCTAGGACCAGTAATCCAAATCATGGGAGAGGAAAGATCAGCAAGCGAGTCATCAAAACTCCACAGAGGGAGAGCCCTAAAGAGACTGTGTTTCATCGTAAATTGATTATATATATTTAATTTACGCGCGTCAATTGAATATATATATCTAAAAAACGAGGATTAGATGGTAAAAAATAGGTGGGGAGATTAAAGTTATTTCAAAAACAGTCAGTTGTGGTGAGCAGCATGAATGACAATCGCCCCGGCTTCTTTTTCTTGATATTTTATTTCCTCGTAGGGCCCATTTTTTCGGAGGTTTTCTTTTAAAGCCTGGAGAAATTCATTTTTGGGCATGGGAGACTCCTCTTGAAGAGAAACATTGTTTCTTGCCTCAGCTTTTTTAGAAGAAATTTGTTTTTGTTGTAGAGGATTTTGCTTTCTTCTCTCCGTTACCTCCTGATCCTCCCAATGGGAACCCAAAAGAAAATCATCTCCCTCCTTGTCCATAATTCTTGAACCATTAAAGGTGGTGACAAACTCGCCATAGTCGGTATCGTTAGCAATGCGTAGCACTCCTGCTTCTCCGCCGACAAAGGGAATGAGGTCGTGATTGTTTCGACCAAGAAAAATAACCAAGTGATCCCCTTCAATAAGCTCAGGCGCGCCAGGGATCATCAATCCTTCTCCCTGTTGCTTTTGTTCATCCCAAATTCTACCTCCGGCTTGGCGAATGACAATTTCTTCCCCCGCTTCGACTTTTCCCTTCACAGTTTCTTCAACCTTAAAGGTAGTATAAGTATAAGGGGTTTTGCCGTCGGTTCCACGACGAGTTTCTACTTTTTTGACGGTTCCTTCATACACTCCGGTATTTGCAGGATCAGTTAATGCCGGGAAGGAAGCATAATTCTTGTCTTGTAAGGTGGAACTGAGTGGTAGGGTGTTTCTTACATCAAGGGGGGCCTTTGCAATAGGCGAGTCCTTAAAAGAAGGAAGAGTCGACTCTGCCCCTGGAAAGGACTCTAAACCGCTTAAATCACCATGACCATGGGCTATGTGCTGAGCCAATGTCCAACTTGATGAAGGGCATTCGTCGTATGCTTTTACATAAAGCCCTTTCATCAGAGTTTCATTGTTGGTGTAGTCTTCTTCGCTACCACCCTCTTCTAAAACTACTTTGGCAAAAAGGTCATATATTGCTTTAGGTTCTAATCCTTGAGGAATAGTGATTGTTTTTTCTCTCGTGGCGGCAACCCCGGAAGAAAGGGTGTATTGATGGATTGTATTACTTTCAATGGTAACACCAGCATCATAAGCATAAAAGGCCACATGAAAAGTTTCGGTATCCGTTCCATTATTAAAAACGGTATAGGCAACGCTCATATTATCCCCGGGACAAATTTCAGGAACAGAACTATCGTAAAGCCAATCACCCACAAATACTTCCTCATCAATAAGCTCGGAATATTCAACTATATTCGCATCAATAAGTGATATCCCAATATCTGTTTCGCTTTTACTGCTATCGGGGTAAAGATAGCGGATTCCTTGACGATCATCCGCTACAGGAGCATATGAATGGTCGCCTTCTTGCAGGTTGCCGCCATAACCCATGATCCCATAATCAGTTGTGTGCCCCAAGCCTAAGGCATGTCCCAATTCATGAATAGGGGTATTAGAACCCAAGTAATTTCCAATAATAAAATAAATATCAGTCTCGGTAATCCATGTCGAAACTAAATTCCAACCATACCATTTCAGTACGCCGCCAGCTTCATCTCTATAATCGATGCCCGCGTCTTCAATATTTTCAGCACTGGTATATATTATTTCACTTCTACCATCCCCTTGTCTTAAAGCATTGTCTTCATTTTCAGAAAAAGAATAGTGGAAATCAAAATCAGCTCCTCCCACATTTTCCCATTCGTGCATGGAATTAACGATAAGTTCTCCCGCATCCGAATCGGAGGGGAAGCAATCGTGATCAATATAAAAAGTATCACTTTCCCCCTCCGGCCAAACAATCGGGTCTCCAGCATAAGAAGAATAAGAAAACCCAAAAGCTTTGGAAGAGATAAAAGCCATGACGATAAAACTTAGACTCAAAATCATTTTATTCATTTTAAACATAAAAATCTCCCATCTATCATTATCGGCAATGCCACCTGCTTTTTCCTTAGCTTTGTGAGTGGTTTTAGAAAAATGTGGTATTCAAAGAATACAAGAAGGGACTAGATTTCAGCTCTTTTCTAGAACATCAATTAATGTTAAATCCGAAAAAGTACTTGGCATTTTTTTATTTTTCATTTTTTCAAAATAGCTTATTGAAACTTGGTATCACCCGTTTCATGTACCCATTGAATAGTGGTACTGTAAAATGATTATCGCCATGGGAGGGACTATAAATCATTCCTTTACTAATCAATGTTGCTCGAATGGGTGCAACACTTTTCGTATTTTATACTTAACCTTAAAGCTGGCGCCTCAAGCGCTTCCCTCGCTGCAGATTCACTAAGCGGTCCAATTTCAGGATATTCAAATAATCTTTCAGCATAAGATTTGGCGCGTCCTGCTAATCCAACAAGCTGCGGTAAACCGGCCCCAACAAGTGTAATTGGAAGCTGATTTTGTGTACACTTATGGAGAGCCATAATCAAAGCTGCAAATTGATCTTCTTTTATATATTGAATTTCATCGATAAAAAGAATAAGAGCTGTTTTTCTCTCCTTCGCAGCTCGACCTACTTCGGTAAAAAGAGCTACCAAGTCATGTTCTAGATCCCCTGAATCAGCTATTCCTGGTTCGTTTCCCAGATCCACTCCAAATTCGATATCTTGATATTTTAATTTCATTGCTCCAACAAATCCTCCTAGAACTCGTAGTGCACGTTTTCCCAGATCCCCTACAGCAGCCACCCTATCTAGTTTGAGCAAGGCAGTTCTTAGTGTTGGAATAAGCAATGCTGGCAATGAGCGTTTTTCTGGTGTTTCAATAGAAACCACGACAAAACCATTAGCTTCGGCGTTTTGTGAAATACGAGTTAACAACACGGTTTTTCCCACCCCGCGTAGTCCAACCAAAAATAGACCCCGAGATGCAAGACCGTTTCGACATCGATCTAGCGCAATAGCTGCTTTTTCAATAATTTCATCACGACCCGCAAGTTCAGGTGGTATCGTTCCTGCTCCTGGAGCATATGGATTAGTACGTGGATCCATGTATAGGGAAGTTACCATAAGTTATTATAATATGCTAAATTATTTTAACTTCCATATAGATTGAAACTAGTAAATATTCAAAAGTGCCAAATTTTTTTATTTTACTTATTAATTTCAAATATATGAGCCGTATAGGTTACATTTACTGTATTTTGCTTTATTGGTTTTATTTTTCTAAATAGTAAAATTTGTCGTGACTATTTTATCTATATAGGTAAAATAGTCTCATGATCCATTTCCAGCAAAACATTGCTTTTGATCCGAAATTTGGAAGACAAATGCGTTTTTTGGCGGGGCCTCGTCAAGTAGGAAAAACAACCTTAGCCAAGCAAATTCTGGCAGAAAATAATTCCTCCGCTCTTTATTACAATTGGGATCGAAGGGAAATTCGAAATCGTTATAAGACAAATCCTTATTTTTTCGCAGCAGATGCTCCGTCCGCCCAGAAAAAAAAGTTATGGGTTTGCTTTGACGAAATTCATAAAATGCCCAAGTGGAAAAATATCCTCAAAGATTTTTTTGATGGCTATGAAGACCGATTTAAATTTATTGTAACAGGCAGTGCCCGGCTCGATTGGTTTCGTAAATCAGGAGATAGCCTTGCTGGGCGCTATTTTCTTTTTCGAATGTTTCCTTTTACTTTTTACGAAATAACAGCCCCTCAAGCTTCTTCTCCAGTTCCTCCTCCTGCCTCTGCCAAAACATTTGTTGAGAAGCAAATTTCAAACCGTCATCCCCATCGCGATCTTTTGGCTCAACTTTTGACCTTTTCTGGTTTTCCTGAACCTTTCACAAATGCCAATGCCCAATTTCACCAACATTGGCAGGATGACTACTTGGATCGTCTTGTAAGAGAAGACCTGCGTGATCTCACTCGCATCCACGAATTGGAAAATGTAGCTACCCTTGTTACACTGCTTAAACAAAGAGTGGGGAGCCCTCTTTCTATAAATTCTCTTCGAGAAGACTTGGAAACCAGCTATACGGCCACCCGTAATTATCTTGAAGCCCTCAAACTTTGTTATATTGTTTTTACCCTTTCACCTTATACAAACAAAATCCAACGCGCTGTTAAAAAAGAACCTAAACTTTATTTTTTTGATTATACTCACGTACTTGATCCAGCTGCTCGGTTTGAAAATTTCCTGGCCTTGGAACTTTATGCGCTTGTTCACCTTTGGACAGATGCTGGCTTTGGACGTTTTGAGCTCCGGTATGTTCGGTCACGGGATGGAAAAGAAAGCGATTTTCTGATTCTTAAAAATCAAAATCCCTGGTTATTGGCAGAATGCAAATTATCAGATGGGGAGTTAGACAAACATCACTTAAATCATGCTCATCTTTTAGGAAAGATTCCTTTCATCCAAATTACAAAGCAATCTGATATCTGCCGTATCCTTTCACCTACCTGTTTTTCAGTTTCTGCCGAACGTTTTTTTGGTCATCAATCTTAAAAAAATGCAGTGATTATTTTTTAGGATGATTTTTATAAAATCTTTCCTCTTAAAAGTTGTGCTGTGTAGGCTTCACGCACAAAGGGTTTGCCCCAACGAGCTTGGTGCACACCAGAGCTAGGCCCAGTCTTTTTGCCTTCTAATCGCTCTTGAATTTCTGCAAGTAAGGCAACATACAGTTCTGGATCAATCACAACATTGCCATCTGTAATTTCTTGTGCAGCTTCTTCAACCACTAAACGAACATCATCCGGGGATAATTCAGCATAATCCTCAACCAAATCGTTGGTCAGTGTATCAACAAGGCTACGTTGTAAAAAACGCGTATCAAAATGAAGTTCGTGCGGGCTAGGATAGTTAAATCTGTGTACTGCCTCTGCCTCGGCATCAGGGGGCATTAAATTCATGGCTCCGGTAAAAAGATCCCGAACAGCATAGCGGATAGCTTGATTTCCTCCCACTCTCGCAGGGAGAAGCACACCCCTGGACAATACACTATCAATGTATCCAGGTACTGGCTGGTTCAAAATTAATGTTCCAGATACCGGATTATTCCCATCATTACGAAAAGCAACACCCGCAGCGCTACTAGCAACTTCATTTCTCAGAGTTGTAGCTCTTGCGATTGGTATTTGTGATGGGGGTACGTTCCCTTGCCAAATACCATCCCAAGACATGAGCTGCCGAGAAAGAGTGATGCGTGGATCAGAATCAGCCTGTATTAATTGTCTATGTAATCTATCATGTACTCGAGGAGAAAAAGAATGCTCTGGTATTGCTCGTGCAAATAATCTTTCCCAATACATTTCTGCTTCATTCCACTTTAGACTATCTACTCCCAGCGGCATACTCAATTCCAATAAATCTGCCACAGAAGTAATGCCCCGCGCTACTGCCCCAGCACCTTCTAATTCATAAACCTCACTAAAAAACTGAAGGGCTTGTTCCCTCTCGTTCACTGGATTTACATTTGCCATATCATCCTCCTTGTAGCCCTTCTATCGGCAGATGTTTTATTTTTCTCTCTGTTTTTTGGTGGTTTTAGAAAAATTTGGTATTCAAAGAATACGATCTTTAAAGTTCCAAATTAAAAAAATAGGATGACAAAAAGATTGTATTATTTTAGACTATACTCTGAAAAACTTCGAACTTTTCTAGATAGGTACCTAAAATGATTAAACGTCGTATAGCCCCCGTTATTGAAAAGGATCTTAAAAAAAAGATGGTGATTCTGGCTGGTCCTAGGCAATGTGGAAAAACAACCTTAGCCAATGACATTGCCATTAAGTGGGATGGAGAAACAGTTTCCTACAACTGGGACATTGAAGAACAACGCCGACAGATTTTGAAAAGTCAGATTGATAACAAGGCCAAGCTATGGATTTTTGATGAATTGCACAAGTTTCGTCGTTGGCGAAATTGGCTTAAAGGGCAGTATGATCAACACCATTCCAAGCATTCTTTTTTTGTGACCGGTAGTGCCAAATTAGATGCCTATAGTCGTGGAGGCGATTCACTCCAAGGGCGTTATTATTTTCATCGGTTACACCCTTTCACTTTGGCCGAAATACTTAACAGGGGAAAAATACTTTCTGTAGAAGAAGCAATGCAGATGCTACAACCGGTTTCTTCGGGAGGACAGAAAACACTTAAAACTCTTTTAACTCTAGGAGGTTTTCCGGAACCTTATTCCTCACAAAGTGAACAAGAAGCAGCACGTTGGAGGCTCACCTATTCTAGTCGTATTATCCGGGATGAAATCCGATCCTTAGAACAAATACAGGATTTAGACCGTGTGCAGCTTCTTGTGGAACGTCTTCCTGTAACTGTCGGGTCTGTTTTGTCATTGAATAGTCTGCGTGAAGATTTGGAAGTAGCTTTCGAAACAATACGTAATTGGGTTAACATTTTGGAACGGTTGTACGCTGTATTTCGGGTTCCCCCTTTTGGTAGACCTCGTATCAAAGCGGTCAAAAAAGAACAAAAACTCTACTTTTGGGATTGGGCTCATGTAGAAAAAGAATCAGCCCGCCTAGAAAACTTGGTAGCTATGCATCTCCTTCGTTTTGTCCACTGGCAAGAGGACGTAAACGGTGAAAAGTGGGAATTGAGGTATTTTCGTGATGTGGTAGGACATGAGGTAGATTTTATTCTTTTGCGCAAAGAAAAACCTTATTGCGCTATTGAAGTTAAAACAGAAAGCGATTCTCTTGATCCAAACCTGAAATATCTTCTAGAACGGGTAAAAATTCCCTATGCTTTTCAGATTAACCTAAAAGGAGAAAAAGACTGGTCCCCTCCCTCTATCAATGGAAGCATTATTCGAATTGCACCAGTTGCCCACTTTCTGGCTCAGCTAATCTGATTCATCTCTCACGGAATAATTTTCGACCAAAATAGAACCTTAAACGATAAAAAAATACAGTTTTATGTTAAAAAATGAAATTCCAAATACTTACTGGTCTATTTAGTCTTATAGTATATCTGCTAAATTGAGTACAAAACTCGAGTCTACGATCGGGATCCATATCACTTAAAACTTCATAGGCGGCTACCAACATGGGATTGGCATCATCCCGCAGGATCTGGTGGGCTTGCAACATCATATATGCATCTCTCGTTGTCTTCATCATGGCAGGCAAAATCTTAGGGTCAATTTTGAAACGCAACTTTTCAGCTCCGTTTTCATCCACCTCTTGCACACAACCATCATAGGCTTGAGGGTTAATGTTGTAGATGGCAAAAAAATCATTCACTTTATTCACTTCATGGGGATGAAAATTAAAATCGAAGGTATAGTAACCATGATGTGCATTAGCTAATGGTGAACAAGCATCTTCAATTTTGGGGATGGCTAAAATAGTGGCATTAAAAGGAACGGCTTGTGCTACAGCTTGCCCATTAGGGCCTTCTACAGATGTTTTGATGTTGATAAATCTTCTCTTAAAATCCTCCAACTGATAAGATCCATAAGTTTCTGTTTGAGAAGAAATGAAAACAGTTACCAAAGAATCTTCTTCGAATGTGCTAGGAACATGGTAACCAGGTGGAACAGTATACAAAACTAAATCATCAAGGGACACCTCCTGAGCAACTACATTTCCTGTTATATCATTTATGAGCAATATGGAAAGTTTGTAGGTTTCGGCCATTTTGGGAAGATCCATACTTTCAAAAATTTTCTTTGCAAAACCTGAGGCATCATCCACACTAAAATAAAAAGAATCTTGGGGAGTATCCAAATTTCCGTCTCTATCAGCATAATAAACTTGATGAGTGTGAATGGCATCAGGATTAGAAGGCTCTTTTAAAAAACCTCTTCCATCAAGCATGCCTATCCCACTTAAAAAAGCTTTTTGGCCAGGAGATAAAAGCTGGGCAACCGCTTGATTTTGTCTTGCCAACTGCATGATAGCATCTAATCGGGTTTGAGAAATCAAAACTTGATTGTTATAATTGGAAGGATTGTTATCGGTATCAATCACAACACCCGCTATAATTTTTTCTTGTTCTAATCTCTCACTCATAACCCACGTGGCATCATAATTAAGAAAATTAACTTTAAATTCTTGGGAAGCAGTTGAAGTGAGGGTATAGTCTGTTCCTTCTGTTAAACCATCTAAAAGGCCGCAGTTACGAAAACGCGCAATATCACCATGTATAATAGAAGAAACCATAAACAATCCTTTTCAATGAAGGTAAAAATTCCTTCATTAAAGATTATCGGTTGTAGTTTTCTTTTGCTCCCTGTTTTTGGATGATTTTTAAAAAATGTGGTATTCAAAGAATACGTTTCCTAGTCTTCAATGTTCCATTGCTCCCTTACCTAAAAAAGTGTATTCTTGGTTGTATGGATAATAAGCTTTTAAAAAAGATTTCTTCCTACTTAAAGAAAAAAAAGGGTCTAGCTGCAGCGTATGTGTTTGGGTCCCAGGCCAAGGGCAAAACAACTAAAAATAGCGATGTAGACATTGCCATTCTTTATGAAAAAAATGGGCCTGATGTTTTATCTCTTATCGAAGAAAAACAAAATTTAGCAGACCATTTAGGAATGGAAACTGATTTAGTATCCCTTAATACAGCTAATCCCATTCTTCAATTTCAGGTTTTAAAGCATGGCACCCTTTTATTTAATAAAAATCAAAAAAAGACATCATCGTTTATTGTAAAAACCATCAATGCATACGACGATCTTAAAAGAATGAGAAAACCCATTGAAGCAAATATGATGAAGGGTAAAATTTATGGTGGATAAAGACGTAGTACTGGAAAAAGTGGGCCAAATCCAAAATTCCATTAAACGCATCCACGAAAAAACTAAAAATGATCCTTCTGCCCTCGATAACCTTGACATCCAAGATATTGTAGCACTTAATCTTCAACGGGCTATTCAAACAACCATTGATTTGGCTGGTCATGTTGTTGCTGATGAAGGGCTGGGCCTTCCTAACACAATCAAGGAAAATTTTTCCATTCTTCAAAAAAATAAAATCATCGATAAAGCCCTTTCCGAAAAAATGCAAAAAATGGTTGGGTTTAGAAATATTGCCGTTCACGAATATGCCATTATTGATAAGGAAGTGCTCAAAGCCATTGTTACCAGCCGTCTTCCAGATTTGGAAAAATTTTATGCAACCATTTTAGAACAATTTCACATTATAAAATAACATCTAAAACTTTAGCTATATTCTGGGTGGTTTTAGAAAAATTTGGTGTTCAAAGAATACAAATCAATGAATCAACTGCTTTGTTTTTTGGCCATGCATTGATTGTAAATAATGCCACATTTATCTTTATTGGAAATATTCTTGTTTAAGCTGCACTCCATAGCCTTGGACAAACAATTTTTTTGACGTGGATTAGCAACTTCTTCTAACACAGTTTCCATAGCCTCATCACTTTGCCCAGCCATGTATTGTAAAACAACATGATTGATATCTGGTTGTGCCAAAGCTGGCATGGGTAAGCTTCCCAAAAAACAGACTACAAAAAACAGAATAAGATTTTTTTTCATAATTTCTCCTCTCTCAATTGTTACGGAAACACAAAAAATGGTTGCCAATAATAATCAATCCAGGTTGTCTCGGTTATTGCATCTTCATTGTTGTATAAAACCCCAACAACCAGATTGAGTGTCCAAGGATTTACATACCCGGATAAATTTAAAGAAGCTAAACCACTGATACCTCCAGCAGCAGGCACCCCCACGGGCCCCACATCAACTGGGTGTAGTACGGGTGTGGGTTGGCCAAATTCCCAAATCAGAAAAATAATATTGGTGTATTGGGCAATAGGAGAAAAATTATCAATGGTGTAATGAAGAGTTAAAACATCGTCTTCTGTAAGAAGAGCCGTTCGCAGGTCAAAATTAAGGTCAAAACAATCAGCCTCATCCGTAATACCGTTACCATTGTTATCAAGGCCATCACAGGTTTCCACCTCCACACAATCAGCAATGCCATCGCCATCCGTGTCGGGGAAGCCTTCATCAATAACACCATCACCATCATCATCAATCCCATTGCAAACTTCTGGGATACAAACACTAGAAAAACAAATCTTCGTAACAAAAATATCTGCTCCACCACTATTGCTTGGTTGAAAAGCATTGAGTAAGGGAAAATCTGAAGAGTATGTAAGTCCAGTAACAAGGGCATTCCCATCACCATCAACGGTAATTGAGAGACCATATTCAGAACCACTACCCCCTAAATAAGTTGAATAAACAACCGTCCCATCTGAA
>MGRJ01000019.1 GCA_001798135.1 Deltaproteobacteria bacterium RIFCSPHIGHO2_02_FULL_40_28
GAATTTAAAAGGAAAGGCCTTAGTTATTTGGTTTTCTCTCGATTCAGACCGTGGGGGAGTGCGCTGGAAACGATTTGGACACAAGATTATTTAGGGGGTTATTAAGAATAAACTTGACCCCTCTAATTCAAAGAACTAGGGCTTTTTTTGTGAAGTCCTTCATGCGTTTTTTCCTCGGTTCTTTTCTTCTTTTTCTTTTTATTTCCCAAACACCTGCAGATGAACTTGAAGATACGGTTCTTTATGGAGAAGATTCCATTGATTTGCGAGCTGAAACTTCAGTGAGTGGTGGTAATCTTTTTTCGGGTGGAGATTTACAAGTTGGAATTGGGGGAGAAATTACAGGGGATGTTTACGTATATGAAACCCTCACTCTTTCTGATGCCAGTTTAATTACAGGGGATGTCTTTGTTGGTATTGAAGCTATTTTGAATGGCTCGGCTTCTATTACAGGAGATTTAACTGAAGGTGTTGTTGATTTTCCTGAAGTTTCTATTCCTTCCTACGAATCTGTTCCTGGAGCTAGAAATTTTACGATAAGAGCCAGTCAAACTCGAATTTTAAGAGAAGGAAGTTTTAACAATATCAGTGTTGCTGATGGAGCCACCCTTATTTTAGCAGGGGGAACCTACCAGATTAATCGTCTTATTTTATCTTCCACATCTACAGTAGTTGTGAATGCACCCAGTATTTTAATTTCAGCCCTGGCTTTTAATTGGGGGGCAGAGGATGTGCAATTTACAGGAACTGCAAGTGCGGCCTACGATTTTATTTTGTACACTCCTTCAGCAAGTACAAGTACCATTCAAAGAGATGCTTATTTTGAAGGGATATTGTATGCACCGGAAGGTCCTCTCCGAGTAGCTACGGGGGCTTATGCAAAGGGAGTTTTTAAAGCCTTGAGTATTTTGGTTTATCCCACAGCCCTTGTTGAGTGGTCTTCTGAAGAACCCCCATGCGTTCCTGAAGTTGAAATTTGTGATGATGGGGTTGATCAAGATTGTGATGAGGTGGATCAAGTTTGTGCCGATCTTGATGCCGATGGGGATGGTTTTACGACGAATACAGGAGATTGTGATGATGCTAGAAGCGATGTAAATCCTTTGGCCTCTGAACTTTGTGATGGCATTGATAATAACTGTGATGGCCTTATAGATGATGCAACAGCACTTGATACATCACTTTGGTATCCTGATACAGATGGTGATGGTTTTGGTCTGGCAGGCTCACCACAAGTGGCGTGTTCTCAACCTGCCGGTTATGTTTCAAGCAGCACAGATTGCGATGATACCCATGCCGAGGCAAATCCTGCGGGAGTCGAAGTGTGTGATGCTTTGGATAATGATTGTGATGGAGAAATAGATGATGATGAAGAAGTCCCCGATTGTGAAGATGGAATAACCCTTCCTTCTAATCCAGAAGATATTGCTACAGAAGTAGATTCCACAACAGCTGGATCATCCACTGCAAGCACTGCTTTTCTTTACGAAGGAGAAGGTGCCACTCAAACGGGAGTAGCCGAGGGAACAATTGATATTTCGGAAGCCGCCGTGATACGTGGGCAAGTTTTTGATTCCAGTTCCAATTCCTTAGCTGGGGTTACCATCAACATTCTAGATCATACTGAATTTGGATCTACTCTCACGCGAGAAGATGGCAGCTTTGATTTTGTTCTCAATGGAGGGGGAGTGTTTACGGTTAACTTTGAGAAGGATGGTTATTTTTCGGTTCAGCGTCAAGTGTATGCTCCTTGGCAAGATTATGTCTGGGTTCAAGACGTGGTTCTTTTGGTTGCCGATAGTGTTGTAACCAGTATTGATCTTTCTGTCATGACAGAAATGGAAGTGGCCCAAGGAAGCAGTGTTACTGATGATTCTGGAACAAGACAGGCTACACTCCTTGTTCCCCAAGGAATTACCGCTCAAATGGAGCTTCCCGATGGAACAACTCAATCAACAAGTACACTCAATATTCGGGCCACTGAATATACCAGTGGAGCTACGGGCGAAAGTGCCATGCCTGGGAACCTTCCTCCCACCAGTGCTTTTACCTATGCCGTTGAGTTTAGCATTGATGAAGCCACAGAAGTAGATGCAACAAATGTTACTTTTAGTGAACCCTTAATTTTTCATCTCGATAATTTTCTTAACTTTCCTGTGGGAGAAGCTGTTCCCCTTGGTTATTACGATAAAGAAGCTGGCGCTTGGATCCCTTCAGAAAATGGAATTGTGATTGAAATTCTTTCCATCACCGATGGTTTAGCCGATTTAGACCTTGATGGCAGTGGAGTGGCAGCTGATGCAGCCGCTCTTTCGGAATTAGGAGTGACCGACGCTGAGAGGGAAAAACTTGGTTCTTTGTATATAGCAGGCACTAGCCTGTGGAGGGTAAAAATTCCTCATCTCACTCCCTGGGATTGCAACTGGCCCTTTGGCTCCCCCGATGATGCTGTGGCTCCTACACTGGCTTCCTTGCCCCCAGGGGCGCCTATTGATGATCCTTCCTGCCAGGGAGGTTCAATCATTGAGTGTGAAAATCAAACCTTGGGTGAAATGATTTCCATTGTTGGCACTTCTTATGCTCTTGTCTATCGAAGTGATCGTGTACCAGGACGTGGGGCTGGGTATACGGTAGAAATTCCCTTAAGTGGTGATAGCATTTCCACGAGTCTCAAAAGAATTGAAGTTGAGATTTATGCGGCAGGGCTTAAAGAAACCGCCAGTGTTGATGCCACAACCAATGCTACCTACACCTATACTTGGGATGGAATTGATGCCTATGGGCGTGCTCTGCAGGGAGGACAAAAACTGACTGTCCGTGTTGGCTATGTGTACGATCAGGTTTATGTGAGTGCCGCAGATGCATTTGAAATGAGTTTTGCTAATTTTGGAGACACAACAGAAATTATTGGTGACAGAACTCGCCGAGAAATTACTTTTTGGCAAAAGCAAACCCGCACCATTGGTGGTTTTAACGCAGCTTCCTTAAAAATGGGCGGATGGAGCATAAGCCCTCATCATTTTTATGATCCTACTTCTAGAACCCTTTACTTAGGTGATGGAAGAAGGCGGCAAGTAGATGAAGTTGAAAAAATTATCACAACCATTGCTGGGGATGGAACCTGTGTTTCTGGAGATGCAGTTGGAGATGGGGAAGATGCAACAGATTCTGTTTTATGTAAACCAATCGGACTTGCTGCTGATGCTGAGGGGAATATTTATGTTTCTAACGATTACAACCATCGCATCAGAAAAATTTCTACGGAGGGCATCATAACAACTATTGCAGGAACAGGAGTAAGAGGATCCACTGGGGATGGCGGCCCAGCAACCTCAGCCAAACTTAATGAAGCCAAGGGCCTATCTGTTGATACCGATGGTAATCTTTATTTTGCTGATTATGGAAATCATAAAGTTAGAAAAGTGGATGCTGGTGGTACCATTACCACCATTGCCGGTACAGGCACGGCTGGCTTTAGTGGAGATGGAGGGGAGGCTGCTTCTGCACAACTTTATCATCCCGTTGATACTACCCTGGATGATCAGGGAAATTTGTACATTTTAGATGCTGGAAATTATCGCATTCGAAAAGTGACATTAGATGGAAGCATTACAACCATTGCGGGTAACGGAGATAATAATGACAATGGTGATAACAACCCTGCCATCAATGCCGAGCTTTGTTACTATGTGACAACCACTGGTTATGCGGGGATAGATGTGGATTATCAAGGAAATATTTATTATGCCGATGGGGTATGTGATAAGGTTCGTAAAATCACTCCCGATGGAATTATTACTACAATTGTTGGGGGAGATAATTATGCCACTGAAGTGGGAGATGGGGGCCCCGCTACCGAAGCTAATATTGATGGAACTTACGATGTGGTTGTAGATGATGTGGGTAATTTATATGTGATTGATGGTGATAATAATCGCATTCGAAAAGTAACCCCTGATGGGGTTATTACAACAGTAGCTGGTAATGGAGAGCGTGGTTTTGCTGGTGATGATGGGTTAGCAACTGATGCGGAAATTTATTCACCCTATGCCATGGCCCTTGATCCCAGAGGAAATCTCTATGTGCCCTCGTATAGTTATCATCGTATTCGAAAAATTTATTCACCCTTTGAAAAATATTCTGGGGATCACATTATTATTTCTTCAGAGGATGGAACAGAAATTTACGAATTTAATGAAACAGGTCGCCATTTAAATACGCTTCATCCTTTAACAGGCCAAACACTTCTTAGTTTTACCTATAACGAAAGTGGTTTTTTAACTTCAATAACAGACGGAGATGGTAATGTTGTTACTTTGAATCGTGATGGAAATAATAATTTAACTTCCATTGTTGCACCACATGGACAGGAAACCATTGTTGCTCTTGATGCAAATGGTTATCTTAATAGTGTAGAAAATCCTGAAGCAGAAACTTATACACTTCTTCACGATGCCACTGGTCTTTTAACAGAATTTACGACTCCTGAAAATAATACAACCACTTTTGATTATGATGATTTGGGATATTTAATTTTGGATTTAGATTCTTTAGGTGGATCTAAATCTTTGTTTCGTTCAGGTGCGGATGATAATTTTACAGTAACACTCACAACATCATTGGGTTTAGAAACCATTTATTCGGTTGAAGTGGGTACAGATAAAAGCACAACACGCACGATAATCAATCCAAGTGGTTTAGTAACAGAAACAGTGATTGCAACAAATGGAACCAAGGCCATTACTTATCCGAATGGAGTTACTCAAACCGTCGAAGACGGTCCGGATCCACGTTTTGGAATGCAGGCCCCGGTTTTAGAAAGTAATACGATATCTACCCCCGCTAGCCTTGTGTTTACAATGGAGACAGAGCGTTCTATTTCGTTAACAGATCCAGATGATTATTTGAGTCTCTCATTTCAAACTGATACCACAATTATAAATGGTCGAAGCTATACCCAAAGTTTTGATGCTTCCAATGATCAATTAACGACAACATCTCCTGAAGGGCGGCAGGTGGTGAGTGATATTGATGACCAGGGAAGAATTACAAATTTGGATGTTGCAGGCTTAGATGCGATTAGTTTTAGTTATGATGCTTCTGGTAGGCTTGATATTATTGAAGAAGCCAGTGATGGAAGCAGAACTTATAATCTTGACTATGATACAAATGGATTTTTGGATACGATAACAGATCCTTTATCTCGCCAAACAACTTTTGATTATGATGCTGCGGGAAGGGTAGTTACCCAAACCCTGCCCGATGCCAGGCAAATTACGTATACCTACGATGCCAATGGAAACCTTGAAACCATTACTCCTCCTGGAAAACCTGCTCATAGTTTTGGTTACAATGAACTAGACTACCAAGAAGATTATATCCCCCCTCCCTTGGGAGGGGGTGCAGGGGGCGGGGCTCTTCACTATGATTATAACTTAGATCATCAGTTAGATTTAGTTACTCGTCCTGACGGTACCACAATCGATTTGGAATATGACACCGGTGGAAGGCTTGCAACTGTAGCAACATCGGCTGGAACAACCTTTTATGATTATAATATTACGACGGGTCAGTTGGATACGATAACAACTCCCACTTCCGAAACTCTCACTTATGCCTTCGATGGTTTTTTGCCCACTATCACCACTTGGTCTGGCACTATTTCCGGTAGCATCACAAAAGCATACGACGATAATTTCTGGATAACGAATTTGTCATACATGGACCCGCCCGTTTGCAAGAGGAAAGTTTTTGAATAGGAATGGTTTGGTTTGCTGTCATACATCCGGCTTGTTTGTGGACT
>MGRJ01000020.1 GCA_001798135.1 Deltaproteobacteria bacterium RIFCSPHIGHO2_02_FULL_40_28
ATGGCTTATAATCATACACCTCGTAAGTGCCTCGGTTATTTAACACCTGCCGAGGTCTTTATTAACCAGGTGTTGCACTTCAAATGTGAATCCACCTTCCCGCCTTCGCGAGGATGACAACTCAATCCGAATCTCTACTGGCTTTGCGTTGGTTGGCAGGGAGGATGGCTTTGCGGAGACGAATGTTTAATGGTGTTACCTCTACCCACTCATCATCTTTGATAAACTCGATAGCTTTTTCTAAAGTCATGGGAACTATAGAAATTAAAACAACGTTTTCATCTTTGCTTGCAGCCCGCATGTTAGAAAGTTTTTTAGCTCGGCAGGCGTTTACATTTAAATCATTATCGCGGCTATGTTCTCCTACAATCATGCCCTCATACAATTTGGCGCCTGGCGTTACAAACAAACGCCCACGTGCTTCCAAATAATACAAACCATAAGCGACGGCTTCCCCAATTCTATCAGCAACCAGCGAACCACTTTGACGAGATGAAATATCCCCGCGATATTCTTCATAACCTAAAAGATACGCTGTTAAAATTCCTGTGCCCTTGGTGTCGGTTAAAAATTCGTTGCGGTATCCAATAAGCCCCCGCGAAGGAACAGAAAATTCCAAACGCATGCGATCAGATCCAAAGGGATGCATATTAAGCATGCGTCCTTTTCGGCTAGAAAGTTTTTCGGTAACAACTCCGGTGTGTTCATTTAAACATTCAATCACCACATGTTCGATGGGCTCTAATTTTTTTCCGTTCTCGGTTTTAAAAATAATTTGTGGACGTCCCACACACATTTCAAATCCTTCGCGACGCATGGTTTCAATAAGCACTGCTAATTGAAATTCCCCGCGGCCTTTTACAATAAAACTTTCACCCGTGGGATCAGACTCTACCTGTACAGCCACATTGTAGAGGGTTTCTTTTTGCAAACGATCAAAAATTCTTCGGGATTGAACAAGTTTTCCGTCTTGGCCCACCAGGGGCGAAGTGTTGGGCATAAAGCGCATCATCACGGTGGGTTCATCTACTTTAACTCTGGGCAGCGCAATGGGATTAGAAACCTCACAAAGCGTATCTCCAATTTGCACTTCATCCACACCCGAGAGCACTAAAATTTCTCCAGTGGTTACTTCATTTGTTTCTACAAAACGAATTCCCTCATAAGTTTGAAGTTTAGTTACTTTTAATGAAACCACTTCATTTCCTTCTTTTACACAAACAAGTTGATTTCCCTTTTTAGTTTTTCCATTGAAAACACGCCCAATGGCAAGGCGGCCTAAGTAATCCGAGTAACCTAAATTACACACCAACATTTGAAAGGGATTATTTTCATTGCCCAAGGGAGGAGGAATGTAATGAAGAATGGCCTCGAAAAGAGATTCTAAGGTTGTTTCTGTTCCGTCTAAACTTTTTTTAGCAATTCCATCACGGCCAATAGTGTAGAGTACCGGAAAATTAATTTGATGATCATCGGCTCCTAAATCAATAAAAAGGCTGTAAATATCGTGCAGTACCTCCTGGGGACGCGCATCTTTACGATCAATTTTATTAATCAGCACAATCACAGGAAGTTTATCACTGAGTGCTTTTTGAAGTACAAAGCGGGTTTGCGGGAGAGGCCCTTCGGCCGCATCAACTAAAAGGATTACGCCATCTACCATTTTAAGCGAACGTTCAACTTCGCCGCCAAAATCAGCATGGCCTGGAGTATCGATGATATTAATTTTAGCATCCTTATAACGAATGGCGCAGTTTTTTGCAGTGATGGTAATGCCCCGTTCGCGCTCTAAATCCATGCTATCCATAATGCGTTCGGCTACCATTTCGTTTTCACGAAAAACTCCGCTTTGACGAAAAAGTTGATCCACCAGGGTAGTTTTTCCGTGGTCCACGTGGGCAATAATGGCAATATTTCTAATTTTATTTTGACTCATTTGTTGATGAAAGCCTTTGCTAGCCCTTTAAAACTTTTTCGATTACCTGAAATAATTAAAAACCATCCAATGGCTAGCCCAATATAGACAAACGAATAAATGTGACGGGATTTTGCTTCTGTGAAAAAAAGTTGAGTGACAAACAAAACCAGTAAAATCAAAGCTTCTGTAATGGAGAAGCGCAAATTCATAATAACTACAACAGCAAAAAGAGATTGAGCTGCTGTTAGAAAAATTTCTTCTGATTGTCTTCCATCCATGGGCATGGCAAGAAGCTGTCCAGAGGCCAAAGAATAAACAAGGGGAAGCATGCCAACAAGAAGGGTCCATTGATTAACCTTAGAAGAAATAAGGGTGGTTAAAGCTGAAGAAGCCATTCCACGAAAAGCAAAAATAAGAGCGATAATAAATTCTGGCGATTCACTCGCCAAGGGAGCAAGCCATTGAACTAAAATAAATTCCTCAATTTGAAAATGGCGGCCTGCATCCAGGAGGCCTTCTGCAAAAGGTTCGGCGGCAATAAAAATGGCGTAGCCCGAAACAATAAAAAAGAAAAGTGTAGCCGTAATTCGTTTGGGTCTGGGCCATTTTGCGATTTTTTTAATAGGGCCTTCTATTTCAGGTTCTTCGTGCTTAGCCTTGGTTGCTCTAAACATGTACCAGGCAAAGAGACAAAGTAAAAACAACGAATCAATGGGAGAAAGTGAATGCTTGAAGGGAATCGAAAAACAATAAAGTGTTGCTACAAGCAGCGCTGAAATTTCAAGACGATTGGCCGGGCTTAAAATGATCTCACCTTTTTTGTGGCGAATAAAAAACATAAAAACCACAGAGGCCCAACCAACACCAATAAGCAGCCGGTTGGCTCCTGTCATATTAGCGGTAGCATAATGGATATATTCGGGCTGGGTGGCTGCTTGCCAGGCAAAATACATATCAACCGCATATTCTGGAAGCACAGCAACTAAGGCTAAAAAAGCAAGTGCTAAGGCCTTTGGAATTTCAAATTGAGCCAGTTCTGCTCCCCAAGAAAGCATGAAAGAAGCGGCAAAGATAGCAATGCCAGGGGAAAGGGCCAGCCAAGGTTGGGGAAGGTGAATCCCATTATTTTTAATAAAGATCCATTGCCCAGCTAGGAGAAAAATTAAGAAAACGAAAAGACTATCCGTTTTTTTCATCTGTGGGGAATAGCACATTTTTTTTTTGATACAATTTAAAAAAGATGGCAGGACCCGCCAAACAAAATTTTCTTTTTGCATACATCAAAATTCTTCTGTATAATCAAATACATAGAGTAACTTTCACGTCATTTTTTTGGCTTGCCGTTGCCAGAAATTTGGCGATTTTCCTAACCTATGGAACTGCTTATAAAAAAAATTGAAGGGTTGACGGGTGATTTAGTACGCGAAGGTCTTTTAACTTCCGATCAACTCGATTTTGCCCGTGAGGCTCAAAAGACTTATGGAGGCAATTTAGCCACTATTCTTGTTTCCAAGGGATACATTACCGAAAAAGAATTAGTGCGAAGATTGGGTAAAAAATATGGTATTCCTGTTATTTCGCTTAAATCTTACAAGCCCGATTCCAAGGTAATTACCAAGCTTGATTGTGCCCATGCCAGGGCTTGGAAGCTGATTCCTCTTTTTGAAGTTGAAGGGCGCATCACAGCGGGTGTGGTAGATCCTTTTAATTTGGATGTGATTGATGAAGCCCGCAATTTTTTCAATTGCGATGTTGATGTGGTGTTAGCTTCTGAAAGTGAAATGGATGAAGCGCTTGATAAATATTATCCCACTCGTTTTCATATCAATCAACCCTCTGCAGAATTAGAAATTATCGAATTGGATGAATTTTTGGATGCAGCTCCAGAAACCCTCAATGCCATGCAAGAAGAAGCCAAGGCTGCCAAGATTGTTTCTGCTGTTAACGAACTTATTATTTTAGCCACCAAGGAAGACGCCAGTGATATTCATTTAGAGCCCGCCAAGGATTTTTTAAAAATTCGTCTTCGTGTTGATGGAATTCTTTCAGAGTTTAAGCGTTTGGATAAAAACATGCATCAGGCCATGATTTCCAGACTTAAAATTTTAGGCAGTATGGATGTAGCCGAACGGAGACAAAGTCAGGATGGACGTTTTCGTGTGAGAGTTGTGGGTCGTGAGTTGGATTTACGTTTGGCTTCTTATCCAACCATTTATGGTGAAGCCATGGCTATTCGTTTGTTTACGAGGGATTTTACCCTGGGCCTTTCGGATCTTGGTTTTTCGGATGGAGATCGCAAACGATTTGAAAGTATTGTTGATAAACCCCATGGTATTTTTTTAGTTACTGGCCCAACAGGTTCGGGTAAAACAACAACTCTCTATGCAGCTTTAAACCACATGGAGAGAACCACCCGCCATGTTTTATCAGTTGAAGATCCTGTTGAAAACGAGATTGCCGGTGTTGCACAAACCCAAATTAATACAAAAGCCGGGGTTACTTTTGCTTCAACGCTTAAGGCCATGTTGCGTGAAGATCCTGATGTGATTATGGTGGGAGAAATCAGGGATGAAGATACAGCCGACATTGCTTTTAGGGCGGCCATGACAGGCCACCTGGTTCTTTCTACCTTACATACCAACGATGCTCTTTCTTCTATACCTCGTTTAATTGAAATGGGCATGAAGCCCTACCTCATTGCCTCTGGGCTTTTGGGAGTTTTGGCTCAGAGATTGGTGCGCAGGGTTTGTTCGCATTGCAGGCAAGAGGCTACCCTTAATCAAGCCTGTGTTGATTTTTTAGAGCAATTTAATTTTTCAGGAAAAACTTACCAGGGCAAGGGATGCAAAAAATGCCGTATGACAGGTTACAAGGGGCGCATTGGAATTTTTGAAATGGTTTTGGTTGATCCTGCATTACGAACCTTGATTAATGCAGGGGCCAGTCTTGATGTATTGATGAATCAAGCTAAAGCTTCTGGGATGACTTCTCTTGTGTCGGATGGTTTAGATAAAATAGCACAAGGAATTACAACAGTAGACGAAATGAGAAGGGTTGTTGCTTAAGAAATGGCGCATTTTATTTACAAAGCCAGGAATCGTATGGGGGCGTTAGTAACGGGAGAAGTTACTGGGGATACTCTTTTTTCCATCAAGGATATGTTGGCTAACCAGGGTTTGTTTCCGGTGGATGTGCATAAAAAGGGAATGGATTTATCGGTTGAAGCTTTTGGAAGAAAAGTAACTCAAAAAGATTTAGCTCACATGACACGCCAGTTTCGGGTGATGTTTGCAGCTGGCCTTCCGATGGATCGCATTTTACATACCTTGCGCGATCAAGCAGATCATCCTACTTTAAAAAAAGTTTTAGAGAAAGTTTTTCAGGATGTATCTCAAGGATCAAAACTTTCGGAAGCATTTGGAAAACACCCCCAGGTGTTTTCACCGGTGTATGTTAATATGGTGGCTGTAGGGGAGGCGGGTGGTGTGTTAGAAAAAGCTTTGGGAGCTTTAACGGATCTTCTCTATAAAGAATATCGCATTAGTTCTCAGGTTAAATCGGCCACTCTTTATCCTAAAATTGTTATTTGTGCTTTGATTGGTGTGGCTACCTTAATGCTTACCATTGTGTTTCCTGGCTTTGCTGATTTTTATTCTAATTTTGATGCCGAGTTACCGCTGCCTACCCGTATTGTGATGGGGGCCAGTGATTTGATGGTAAAGTATTGGTTTCTTGTTGCAGGTTTTGGAGTGGGACTTGTGATTGCTTGGAAAAATTATTCCAAAACCGTTTTAGGACAAACTCATCTTGGATATCTTTTTTTAAAAATGCCTGTTTTTGGAAAATTAAATCTCTTGGTAGCCAATGCCCGTTTTGGTCACTTGCTTTCGGCTTTATATGGGGCGGGCATGCCCTTGGTAACAGCCTTGGATGTGATTATTGGAGCCCTGGATAACCTGGTTTATTCCAACGAAGTGAAAAAAATTCGTAATTCCATGGATCAGGGAACCAGCATGTCGCAAGCCATGGAGAGCTGTTCTTATTTTCCACCTATGGTGCGTGAAGCTGTAGCTGTGGGTGAAAAAACTGGGGCTCTTGATAAACTTTTATCTGAAACAGCTACTTATTTTGACGATGAAATCACCGATCTTTTAAAAATGCTCACCACCCTTATTGAACCTTTGCTGCTTTTTGTGATTTTTGGATTTGTCATTTTACTCGCATTAGCTGTGATGCTTCCCATGTGGAATCTTTCCAATGTTGTTTTACACGGAGGAGCCCAATAGTAGGGGTCTTGTGATTACCATTTAGTCATTAATTTGACATTAAAATATTTTAGAAGGAATATTGTCAGCTCTTTAAATTTGTGATAAAATTTGTCAGTTGGCGCACGTAAGAGTATTAAAAATATCAAAATATAAAGGAGTACAAATGAAGAAAAACTTAAAAAATTCAAAGGGTTTTACAATGGTTGAATTGGTTTTAGTAATCGCCGTTTTGGGGATATTAGCTATTTCTGCCATGCCTAATATGTTTAGTGTATCTTTAACAACGGCACGATCTAATTCCATGGATGCTGTAGTTGGGGCGGTTCAAGCTGGTTTAAGTTTGTATGCTTCGGAACAAGTAGCTTCAACTGGAACAGAAAGTTATCCTTCTCTTTTGGAAACAACCGACTTGGCTGATGGAACGCCTGCTACACGTACCAATCGCATGTTTGATAACATCTTGCAAAACGGAGTTTCAAACCAATGGTTCAAATTAGATGATGATTGTTATGCCTACGATACCGATGGTGATGGAAGCTTTGATGATGGATCAGATTCAGAATTTCAATACACTTCAGGTACTACTGGCTCCTTTGTGCTCTCAAGCGATTGTGGATCGTAAGCAAAAGGGATACACTCTTATCGAATTAGTGATGGTCATAAGCCTTTTGGGACTTGTGGCCATTGCTGTTGTTACTATCTCTCCATCACCTAATACCAGTCGTCTTCAGGCAGCTGCCAGAGAAGTGCAATCCACCATCGAAATGGCAAAAAATTATGCCATGACGACGCGCACAACTCATGGAGTGGATTTTGTAGCAAGTGGAGCTTTAACAGTTTATCAATCAACTACGGCCACACCCATTGCCAACCCTTTGGATAAACAAGATTGGATTTTAACTCTTTCTAACCGCTATCCCAATATCAGTATTCAAAGTAACTACACAGTTGAATTTAATTCTTTGGGAAGTCCAACCACTGGTGGAGGCGGATCTGTTGTCTTGACAGACGGAACAAATACGAAGACTATTGCGGTTACGGCGAATACCGGCAAAGTGAATGTACAGTAAGTTTCTGTCATTCCCATGAAAATGGGAATCCATCTTTATTTGTCCCCCTTTGTAAGGGGGACTACAGGGGGTAGATTTTAAATTCATCTCTACCTCCCCTTACCCCTCCTTACAAAGGAGGGGAATAAGATGGATCCCTGCTTTTCCGCCAGAGGCGGACCCGCCTTTGGCGGGCGCCGGGATGACAAATGATGTGGGATGACAAAAAATTTTATTTCATGAATTTAAAAAGTAATTTTGGTTTTACTTTAATTGAAGCCGTGCTTTCTCTTGGCCTAGTAGCTGTTGGTGTTGTTGGTATTATGTTTGCCTATCAAAACTCGGCCATTCAATCTGCAGAAGCCGATCAACAAATTGTAGCTTCCTACATTGGACGTAGTTTTTTAGAGCGCATCATTGCTGCCCGTGATGTGGACGGGTATACCACCACATTAGCTTCCATTAATTCTGGAACTTATGATGAAAGCCCAGTTACTGGATTTGCAGCTTATACGGTGGATACAACAGCAACAGAAGTAAATCCTGATGATGATAATTCAACTGACGATTTCCAGGATGCGGAAGTGGGTTCTGGTTATGCCAGGGTGACGGTTGCTATGAGTTGGAATGGGGGCGCCAATAGCATTCAATTAGAAACTTTAATTGCCGCTCACTAGAAAAATGAAAAACAAAGAAGGGTTTACTACAGTTGAATTAGTTTTAGTTCTTGCCATCCTTGGAGTAATGGCTTTTCTTTTAAGTCCCACCATCATTTCGGCTTTAAGATCCTACGATATTATCCAATCCAGAAAAGAATTGGTAAATCATGGAAGAGCTGCCATGGAAAGAATGGCTGCCGAAATTTCTTACATTCAATCGTCATCCGATGTGGTGGATGTGTCTAGTAGTACGAGTTTTCAGTTTGAATATCCCGATGGCACCGCCATTACTTATTCACTTTCGGGTACAAGCCTCATGCGGGAGAGTGATATTTTAGCTGATAATATTTCTGGCCTCACATTTACTTACTACGATGGGGCGGGCGCAACTACAAGCACAGCTAGCAATGTGAGGAGAATAAAAATAGGAATTGTACTAGATGACCCGGGAGATCATGGTACTCTAAGCCTAGAAACCCAAGTATTTTTACGAAATACCGGAAATGAATACACAGGTTTTGTAGCGAATTGATGTTTTTCGGATAATCAAAGGACCCAGCAGGGGATTCCTTTCGATCCCGAGGACTGTCTGACGAGCCCTGAGCAAAGTCGAAGGGCGAGGAGTTCCGCAGGCGCCGGAAGGAATCCCCTGCTGGGTCATAAGTTGATGCGTAATTTTAAAACCCATTCTGGTTTCACCACTTTAGGTATTGTGATCGGCATCGCCATCATGGCTGCCATGGGAGCTGGTATTGCGGTGATGGTGGCTACTAACCAAGTAACCCGCAATCAACAACTTTATTCTGATCAGGCTTTTTATACCACGCATGCAGGTTTTGAATATGCTTTGGGTCAAATTGATGAAGGAAGTTCTTCAACCAGTATGTCCCGCGATTTTAAAGGAGATGCCATTACCATTACTCGTACGGGTGGAAAGGTTAATGTTTCTACAACCCGTGGCAATGCACAGGCTGATTACAGCATTACCGATCCTAATCCTCCAAGCGGGGCTACTTGTTTGGATGTTGATGTATCTGCAGCTGTTGATGGAAACTCTGGAGCTTCGTCTAATCAAAGGGTGGAAGGTATTGTGCTTTCACGTAATGCCAGTTGTTCCGATTCGTTAACCATTACCCAAATGATTGTTTCCTGGGTTCCTAATTTAAGTGAGAGGCTCAGAAGAATTTCTATTGACTCTGTTTTGCTTTATAATTCGTTAACAGGTTTGGGTTCGGGTTCCACCTTTGATATCACAGATAAAGTGATCAATGATTTTGCTGCTCATCCCCTCGATTATTTGTTTTGGAATACCTCGGTTACTTATCACAATTTTACAATTACCTTTGTGATGAGTGATGCTTCTACAAAAACTGTGAATGTTAATTTTTTAGCTTCAGACCAAGCTTCTTGTTTAACAGTTTCTACAACGGCTGCAGCCCTTGCTACTAATTTTAGAGATATAAATGGAATGACTCTTCAAAATACCTGTACAGAAGCCATTCGTATGACGGGAATTACCACCACATGGACTCCATCCACTCCCGCACGTACCCTTCAAACTATCAGGGTGAACGGAAGCAATATTTATAATTCGAGTGTAGCGAGTGGAGTTGAAGCTACCGTTGATTTGGTTATTCCAGCTTCCACCACTTATACGGTGAATTATTTTAGATTTAGCGCCGAAATGTTGGGGAGAAATTACACTTTTCTTTGGGAGTTTGCTGATTCAACAACAACAAATACAACGCTTGATCTTTTTTCTTCCAACCAGGGAAGTTGTTTTACTCTCAATAAATCTGCTGCTGTTGTGGGAGGCACGTCTAATCGTGAAATCCAAGGCATGACGATTCAAAATGCCTGTTCAGCCGATATGGGTTTAACAGGTCTTACTGTTTCTTGGACGGGTGAAGCTGGACGTAGAACCCGGGTTATTCGTATTAATGCAGTTACTCGTTTTAATGGCAGTAGTTCAAGTGGAACCCTTTCAGATTTTGGAACTAATGATGTTTATTTGCAAGATGGAAGCGCAGCCCAGGCCATTAACTATATTCGTTTTAATAATGCAGTAACATTGGGCCTCACTTTCAATCTTGTTTTTTCATTTATTGATGGTACCACCTACAGTGATTCGGTAACCATTAATGCCATGTCGAATAGTTTTTCTTATTCGACAACAGCTGCCCAAATTGGAGGCACAGGAGATGTTGATTTGCTTGGAGTTACCATTTCCAATACAGGATCTAGTTCTATTACAGTTTCTACCATGGTTGTTACTTGGACAGGCGGCGGTTCTAGGAGAGTTCGAAATATTTCCATTAATGGAACTGTTGTGTGGTCGGGTAATTCTACATCAGGAGCTACACTTAATATTACAGATACAGCCATAAGTGCTGCTCAAACTTTTGATATAAATTACATACGCTTTAATGGAGATATGAGTACGCGCTCATTTACTCTCAGATTTAACTTTACGGACGGATCTTCTGTAACTACCGCAAGCTTTACCCCCCCGGACGCCCCGTAGTATTCTACATTTCCCATTCCAGGATTGTGTTTTTCTTAATACTCCCATCACCTGAAATAATCTTTTTTGATGATTGGTTTACGTTTGCTTTGCCGCTGATTGATGAGTTGTAATTATCTCCTAGGTCATAGGGGCCACCACCAGTAAAAAACCATTCAGCGCAATTTGTTTTTCCTAAAACATTTGGAATGAAACTACATTTTCCTTGATTAGAATAGGTGAAACTAAGAACGGTAAGATAGGCATATACGATAGTACGTGATGCAGCTGTATTTGAGTTTGTAAGACTGGTAGAATAAGTTTTTCCATTATTCCATTCACTAACAAATTTACCATACTGAGTCGGAAAAAAATTGATCAAGGTTGCTCCAGATACCACTTGGGTTCCCAAATCAAGCCAGGCATCATTCATGTTGGAGTGATAACAGCCAATGGAATATACCATTCGAATAGGTAACTCACTACAGCCTTCTGGTTTAAGTTCATTGGTTAAATCTTGATTTGTAATGTCATCATCCATGCTTACAAAATAAGTAATTTCATCACCACCTCGAGTAAAATAGGTATTTCCATGTGAAAAAATCCAGCATATTTTTGTGTAACCTGCTGAAATCGTTGGTGTGCAAATTGAAAAACAAAATAAGGTAGGCAAATCAAGGTGTTTATCAAAATTTTATGTCACTAATTGTGCCATTCCCCTTACAAATTTCTATCCATTCCAAAATGATTTTGTTATAATTTTGGCGCTTGTTCTACCCAACAAATTAAAATGGCTTTTTTTTTAAAAAAAAATAAAAATACTTTGCAGGAAAAGACTTCTGAAGAAACACAGGGTATTTTTATTGAGGAAGAAAAAAAATCTTCCAAGCCTTTAAATCAACGTATTTATCTTTTGCTTGGGATTTTGATTTGTTTGGTAGCCTTTAGTTTTGTGATGCGTTTTTTTGCGGGGCCTATTGGTGAACAAGGGCCTTCCTTGGATGAATTGATGCCTGCTTCTCGTGAAAAAATTCGCCAAATGATCCAAAGCTCTAAAAATAATAAAAAAGTGGTTGATCTGGAAATGGCAAACCAACTTTTTACATCAGGTCAATATGATGAAGCGTTGGCTTTGTATCGTCAAGTGGTAGCAAACGATCCCAATAATTGGCAGGCTTATAACAGCCTGGGTCTTGTTTATTTAAAAAAGGAACTTTTTGATAATGCCGAAGACTATTTTAAAAAGGCCTTAGAGCTTAATACCGAATGTGCCCCCTGTAGTAATAATATGGGTTACTTAATGACCTTAAAAAACAAAAATGATGAAGCTCAAATTTATTTAAATAAAGCCACCTTGCTTAATGATAAATATGCCGATCCTTATTTTAATTTGGGAGTGCTCTTTGAAAAGAAAAAAGAAATTCAATTGGCTGTGGATGCTTATAAAAAATTTATCGAATTAGCTATCGAGGCAAAACCTGAATTTAAAAACCAAGTAGAAGCTAGAATTAAAGAGCTTACAGGACTTTAATGCTTGTAAAAAACACTCTCAGTATTGGTTTTGATGTAGGAAACACTGGTCTTAAAATGGTTTGCTTAAAAAATATGGGCAATGGGTATCGATTGATGGCGCATGCAGAATTAGATACAACCAACATTTCTCATATGGCCAAACTGATTAAAAAGAAACCCTTGAAGGGGGCCATTTTAAGAGCAAACATTGAAGATCCTTCTATTAAAATCAGAAAAGTAACAATTCCAAAAGTTCCACCTGAAGAAAAAAACGAAGTTGTAAAATGGGCAGCTAAAGATTTTTTAGGAGGGCCTGTTGATGAGTTTGTGATCAAATCGCTCCCTTTTTTGGATACAGGAGTAGGTGATGAAGATCACATTGTTTATGCAGCCTTAAAATCAGCTGTGGCAAAGCAAACAGAGAGATTAAAAGAAATGGGTTTTTACCCTTTGAGTGTTATCGAACCCACAACTGTTGCCCTGGCTCATGCAGCACAGTTTGTGAGAGGCAAACAATGGGAAGAACGCACAGCCCTTATTGCCTTGGGTAAGCTTGATTGTTTTTTTCTTATTTTGGATGAAAAAGGGCTTTTATTTTCGAGGCCCCTAGGCGGGGTTTCGGGAGATGCTTTAACCAAACAAATAGCCAGAAACCTTGGCATCAGTGAAAACGAGGCAGAAATTCTCAAAAAAGATTCAAGTACCTGGTCCGGGGAAGTAGAGAAAAAAATTCAAAATACCTTCCAACATTTTTTTACACGTCTTGAAATGGAAATTGAAAGGTCTATGGAAATTTATTTCAACTTATATGCAGGGCTACCAGTGCAATCTCTTTTAATGACAGGGGGAGCATCCAAAATGGATGGCCTGATTGATTATTTAAAAGAAAATATTAAAATGAGTGTCAATTTGTTTGACCCTTTCAAACTCCTTGATTTAGGAATTTTTTCTAAGGATCCGACATTTGAAGAAAAACGGTATTCTTTAGCAACGGCCTTAGGGCTTGCCTTGGATTAAATGATGGCACATATTAATTTTTTAGAAAAAAAACAAAATTTCAAGATTTCTTTAAATCTTTTAACGGTAAGCTGCGCCCTTGTTTTCTTGTTGTTTTTATTTATAGTGATTTCTGCCTGGCAAAAACAATCCTATGGTAAACTTGAAGAGCAAATGAATGCTCTTAATATTGAAGTAGCACAACTTGCCCAGGCCAATACAAATAGTGAGGTTAAAATAGCAACAGAGTGGAAAAATGTAGAAGGCAGACAAGACTGGAGTAAAATATTAACAGAAATTACACTCTTGCGTCCCGAACTTATTAGTTTAAATACAATTGAGGGGCATGTAACTCCCAGAGAGGTTATTTTAAAAGGCATGGGTACAAATCCTGAGGTTGTTAATCTTTTTCAAAAAAAGCTTAAATCCTCTGCTGTATTTTTAGATGCTGTTTTGGTTTCTTCGGAGCAAGAAAGTAGTGGGGACAAACAAAGATATCAATTTGAAATTCGTTGCCAATTGGGGGCTTCATGAAAATTTTGGCTCAATTGGAATCCTGCAAGCGGCCCCTGGCCAAAAGGGAGCAGCTGATTTTTTTTGGGGCTTTTTTGCTTTTGTCTTTGTTTTATTTGCGTTCTTGCTATCTTCCCTATCATCATGAATTAAGTGAGGCTACTGAGAGAGTAGAGAGATTAAAAAGCGAAAAAGATCGTATTGCAGGAAACCCAGTTTCAAACTCTAATGCTCTCAACCCCGGGCTGGCTTCTCTTGTTTTAGGAAATGGCATGGATTTACAAAATGCATTAGAACAAATGACTCAACCCATGAACTTAAAAGGTACCACCATTACTTCTAATCGTTTTTCTGAATTAAAACAGGAAGGTGAACTTTTATGGTATGAAGTAGACATGGAAGCTTCCGGCCCCTTTGCTCATGTAAAAAATTACATTTCTTTTTTAGAAAAGTTAACAGCCCCGTTTGTTATTTCTGAGTTTACCATGAGTGAAAACACAAACCATTATGGGCATGTTAATCTCACCATGAAGGGAAAATTTTATGCAAAAAAATAAATTTTTGATTTTTTTGATTTTCCTTCTTATGCCTTTTTTAGCACAAGCTTCCGGGGTTTCTGGACTTAATATTGAAGATTTTTTAAAAGAAAAAGAAGAACCCATCACCTGGGAAACCAATCCATTTGTACAACAAGTAAATCAAGTGGATGTTCACGAGCTTAAACTAACAGCAGTTGTTGTAGGCCCCGGGGTTGAGGCAGCTCTTATTAATGGTGAAATTATCAGAAAAGGTGAAAACATTGGAGTAGCCAAAGTGTTGGAAGTTTCACGTAAATGGGTGATGTTACAAAGTGATAGTGGAGTGTTTCGATTGGAGCTTAAATGAGATTTTTTTCAAAAATTTTATTTCTTCTTCTTTTCTTGATGAACGGGCTTTTTTTAATGAATGGATCTGTTTTTGCAGGAAATAGTTATTCTGTTGAAATTCGTGGAGCCGATCTTAACGATGTTATTCGCATGTTAGCCCGGCTTGATAGCAAAAACGTGGTACTTCCTGCAAAGCTAGAGGGAGTAGTAACAGCCAGTTTTGAATCGGTGTCTCTTTCAGAAGCGTTGGATGCAATTTTAAAAACCCATGGTTTGGGATCGGTAGCCACAGGTAATATTATTCACATTGCAACCATCCAGGATTTAGAAGCCGAAGGGCATGATCTCATTACTCATACTTTTCAATTAAAATATGCCAAATCTGAGCTGATAGGCACGCAAGTGGAGGCTCTTCTTTCAGAGCGTGGTTCTTCCATGGTAGATAAACGCACAAATTCAGTTACAGTGCGAGATACCAACGTTAAACTGGCTGATATTACAAAATTTTTGGACAGTATTGATACAAAAGACAGCCAGGTTTTAATTGAAGCCAAAGTGATAGAGGCATCAAATGATTTTATTCGTAATGTGGGATTGCAATGGGGAGTTACAGATACAACGGGCAAGGTAAAAATAGCAGGCCCTAGTGATGTAGGCACTGGTGATACTGGGCGTAATTTCATGTTTAATTCTGCAGCCAAGGGGCTTGCAGGAATTGCCCCAGTAAGCGGTATTGCCCTGGCCCTGGGAAGTTTTGCAAGTACACTCACAGATGTTCAATTAACGGCTGCTGAAGAAAGGGGGGATTTAACTATTTTATCGCGTCCTGCCATTATTACCGTTAATAACCAACCTGCTAAAATTCACAGTGGAGTCACTTTTTATATTAAAACTTCTGGGGATGTAAGCATTGGATCTAGCTCTTCATCAACAACGGCTTCAACGTCCGGTAGTTCAAACCTGCAAGAAATCACGGCAGGCATTACCATGATAGTTACTCCGCAGATTACAAGTGATCATAAAATTATTCTTTCAATTGATGTAACAGAATCCCAGGCAGATTTTAGTGCTACTGTAGATGGCATTCCCTCTATTATCGATAACACAGCCAATACAACGGTAGTTTTAAATAATGGTGAAACCACTGTGATTGGTGGTTTATTTCAAGTTAAAAAAACAGTGAGTAAAAGAGGCGTGCCTGTTTTAAATCGTGTTCCTCTTTTTGGTGCTCTTTTTAGGCAAACTTCCAAAGCCAGATCTAAAAAAGAACTGATTATTTTTATTAAACCTTCTATTGTAGAACAGACTCTTGCTCAGCTTCCACGGTATCCGGAAGATGAACAACTTTTGAAGGATACAAAGAAAAAAGATAAAAAGAAAACCAAGGAAACAAAAGACATTGGAGATTTAACAAAAGATGAAATATCAGAGATGAAACCATGAGTGAAAAGAAAAAAATTTTAATTGTGGATGATGAAGAAGATCTTTCCATGATTATGACAGGCGTTTTAGAACACGCGGGTTTTGAAGTGCTTACTGCTGTTAATGGGCAACTTGGTTTGCAAATGGCTCAAGAACATGCGCCCGATCTCATTTTTTTAGATGTGATGATGCCGGTGATGGATGGTTATCAAATGTGCCGGTTTTTGAAATTTGATGAAGAATTAAAACACATTCCCATTGTGATTGTAACAGCAAGGCAGGGGGCCGAAGATAAAAAAACAGCTTTAAATGTTGGAGCTGATGACGTGATTGTTAAACCCTTTGATCCTCCCGATTTAGTGGCCATGGCTAAGAAATTTCTGTAGGGGCGCTGCTCGCCGCGCCCTGATTTACGAATGTATTTTTACATCTCCGTTTACAATTAATTGGCAGCCAAGGCGCTCGTTATCTCCAACGGAGGTTAGGGTTTCAAATAAATCTTCTTCTTCCTGAGTTTTAGGATTTAAATTTTGCATTCCATGTTCGATCAATACACGGCAGGTTCCGCAACTCCCCATGCGGCAGCCAAAAGGAAGGGAGGCTCCCACTTGTTCAACAATGTCTTGGATACGCGTGCCTTTGGTTACTTCCACAACAATGTTATCGGTTACAAAGGTAACTTTTGGCATGATAAGCCTGTTTATAAATCAGGATTAGAGTTGAGAGTCAAGATATAGTCAATTTAGTTTTAATTGAGATGTCATCCTGAGGAACCCTGAGAGAAATCGAAGGGTGACGAAGGATCTAATTTTCAAACGCGATCTAATCCAATTTAAATTTTTGCTTTTAGGAGTTCTTTCACAAGTGCTCTACGTATTGGGATGGTAGTTTGTCTGGTTTTGTAAGGATCAATTTGGGCTTCTGGAAAAATGATATTTCCCACTTGTTCCCATTTTTCTGGGGAAAGGTTTGCTTCCAAACAAGCGAAGAGAAAAATATATTGAGCTGGTTCTAAGGGGCTTTCGGATATGTGCTCTGCTAAATCAAATTGGAATTGTTCTTTCGCCAAACGAGAAGCTAAGATTGCTGATGTTTGGGCTGGAAGAAGGCTTGGATTGATCAACTCCTCTACTTCTGTCAGGCCACTTTCTTGGCAAAGTTCTCTGGCTTCTTCTAAAAGCCCCTCATCATAAATAGAGGCTGCTTGCCTCATTTCACCAACTGTGAAAGCTGATCCTGTAAAGTGGCTCCCATGTCTGGCTCGCCAACTTGTAATCAGGCTTGGAAGAACATTGATAACTAATTCTTGCTCGGCAGGAATAGAAGGATGAAGAAGTCCAAAGGCCCCTGCCACTAAGGCCTGGGCACTGGTCATGGCATCAAAAACTCCGCTTACTTCATCATCGGTTTTATAAATTCTTTCACCACCGATTATAGTTCCATGATCTGTAGGACGGATAGTGTGAGTGTAATGTGCAATGGCTCTTGCAGTAGGATCTAAAAGAACAAGCGTAAAAGCACGAGTTTGTTTTTCTGGCGCCATTAAAATATCCCAGGGATGAGTACGGGTTTTTGGAGGTTGTAAAAAATCGATGGTGTAGAGTCCAATTGTATCACCACGTACCAACGAGGCAGTAATAGGGAGGGGAGAAGGCGTACTTGATAGTGGTGGATGAGTGGGCCTTGTTCCCTCTACAGGCCAATAGTAAGTAGGGTCATCAATTTGCAGCCATCCTACAGCGGTTGGAAAAACAAAATTAGCCATAGCCCCTTATCGGTAAGCTAAACCAAAAGTTGTTGGAAATTTTTAAGATTTACAGGCAAACGTTTAGAACCCCAATCGCCAGGAAGACCATTAAAAACACCTGGTAGCGGGGTATGGCATTTGTTGCAACAACCTTGGGAGGTTAAATTCCAATCCGATAACACATACCAATCTCTCCCAATCAAAATTTGTCCACAAGAGTGGCAATACGTAGAGCTGCCAGTTTTATCGTGCACATTTCCAGTATACACATAGCGAAGGCCATTTTTAATGGCAATATTTCTAGCCATGGCAAGGGTAGCAGCTGGTGTGGGAGGGCGGTCTAAAATTTTATAATCTGGATGAAAGGCCGTAAAATGTAGGGGAACACTAGGTCCTAAATTTGCCGCAATCCATTGCGTCATTTCTTCAATTTCTTTTTCCGAATCATTCAAGCCAGGAATCATCAAATTAGTAATTTCAAACCACACACTTGTAAATTTTTTAAGATAGACCAAGGTTTCCAAAACGGGAGCAAGCTCACCCACGCAAATTTTCTTATAAAAATCATCGGTAAAACCCTTTAAATCTACATTGGCAGCATCGATGTGTTTATAAAAATCTTCTCTGGGTTTCGCATTAATATAACCTGCTGTAACCGAAACTGCTTTAATGCCTAACTCATGGCAGGCATCGGCTACATCACTGGCATATTCTAAAAAAATGGTGGGATCATTGTAAGTAAAAGCCACACTTTGGCAGCCCAGCTCCATAGCAGCTTTAGCAATGATTTGCGGGCTAGCTTCATCAGCTAGTATATCAAACTCACGTGATTTGCTGATGTCCCAGTTTTGGCAAAAATGACAAGATAAATTACACCCTGCTGTCCCAAAAGATAAAACAGGAGTGCCTGGTAAAAAATGATTGAGTGGTTTTTTTTCGATGGGGTCGATGCAAAATCCACTCGAGCGCCCATAAGTTGTAAGTACAATTTGGTTGTTTTCGTTTGCACGAACAAAACAAAGCCCCCGCTTACCAATGCCCAGCTTACATTCTCTGGGGCACACATCACACCGAATGCGGCCATCATTAAGCGCATGCCAGTATTGAGTTGGAAAAGATTTATTCTCCACTCCAATAGATTTGCTCGTTATCGGCCACTAAGCCTAATTGCAAATTCCATTGTTGGATTTTGGTTTGAATTTGAGGCACCAGATTATCAGTTAAAAAATCGAGGAGTTCAGCCAATCTTTTGGTGGTAACTTCAATGCGTGATAGGGGATAAATGGGAAATTCATTTTGAAAATCATTGGTGGTTCGTCTCATTTGCATAAAGGTATCCATTGAGGAAGTTAAAAACTTTTTACCTAAAATGTGCGCATTACGCAAAAGAGTTGCTGGTGCTACATTAACTCCCGTATGGAAAAAATCGATAAAAGCGGATTCGAAAACCATGTCAAAACCAATGGTAAAAAAATCACGCATCTCTCCATCGGGAGTATAAAGCGAGATAATTTGGGTTTGCGTAAGTGGTTCTGCCGATGCTGTTAAATAATCTTTTGAAATCACCTCATCCTGGATGCTTTTTAAAAACACAGTAAATTGCGAACGTGGGTATTGACGTTTTTCGCGATTACCAGCAATAAAATCCAGGGCTGAAACATTGGGTTCTATGAGGACGCGAGAAAAAAAAGTAGCAAAACGATCCACATATTTTACATCGTAAGAATGCATTTCTGCTCTGGTTAATTCAAAGGGATTATCTGGAATATCATACACAATCTTTTTTAAAGTAAGCCTGGCCTTATCTGAAATTTTACGAAGTTCTTCTACGGGAATAATAACAAAAAGGTTTGAGATGTTTAAAAGTCTTTTTCGAATACGAATGCGATCTTCATGGGATGAATCCCAACGATAAAATTGCACTAAATCTTTGTAGAGCAAATCGAGTACTTGTTCTTTGGCTTTTAAAAAACGAGGGGTGTTGGGTTCGGACTTAATGAGCAGTTCTTCAAAGAGTAATTGTTCGCCCGCACCAAAGAAAGGAAACTTATCTTGAATGGATTTATCAATTTGTCCTGACACAGTTTACTATTATCTCCATTTTTAGGTCGTAAAACAATTAAAATTAATTAAATGGCCATGTCTTTCATCACATTCATCACTTCTTCATGAATGCGATTAATAGCGGTTTCATTTGTTTCTCCTTTTTTCTTCACGGGTTTAATGGGTTTGCCAATATAGTGCATCAGCTTTTTAGGCAAGGGCAGCAAGCCAATCCCAAAAAAAAGAGGTAACGAAATCCGTGTGGATTCTAACATTTTAATTCGCCATTTGAGTAAAAATCTTAAATTATAGTACACCTCATTAATGCCATCACAGTAACTGGGAACAATGGGAGTGTTGGTTTCTAGGGCTAATTTAATAAAACCTTTTCTCCGTTCCCAGGGGATACGTTTCATGCCGGGATAACAAACCAAGCCTTCGTAAATTCCACCAGGGGCAAGCACAACGCAATTTTTTTCTTTCAAAAGATTTTTAGCATTGCGATCATTGGCGTTAACGGTTCCACTTTTTAAGAACAGTTGACGTATCCAGGGAATAGAAAATAAAAATCCTGCACCCAAACCTCGTGGGTAAATATCCCGGTTTTCTACCAAATGTTTGGCTAACAAAAATCCATGGTAGGGAATAATTCCATGGTTCATAATCACCAGGGAAGCAAGGCCTTTAGGAATATTTTCGAGGCCAATCGTTTCGTAACGAAAGTAACGATCGAGTAGGGTAAACCAACGCATGGTTTTTCGAACGAATTGAGGATCTAGATGGTGCAGTTCGTTTCGAATATGGGTTGCTTGCATAAGAGTTTAATTATAAAGGATATTATGGTCAAACCCAAGGCAAAATCGGTGTATCGTTGCCAGGACTGTGGTTTTTCTTCTGCTAAGTGGTTGGGGCGTTGTCCCGAATGTGGTCAGTGGAATAGTTTGGTAGAAGAGGCTTTGAAGTCGGTTCGTGAGGAAGAGGGGCTTTTTTTTACTCTCACAAGTACCGAAGCCACCTCACTTCCTGCCATCGAATCCGATTATGCCCAGCGTCTTCCTACTCAAATTTCGGAGTTAGATCGTGTTTTGGGTGGGGGCTTAGTCCCTGGTTCCATGGTGCTTTTAGGGGGGGATCCAGGCATTGGGAAATCCACTCTCATTCTTCAAACTCTTAATCAAATGGCAAGTGTGGGGCGTACAGTTTTGTATGCCACAGGGGAGGAGTCTAAGCAGCAAATTCGTATTCGAGCCGATCGCTTAGGCATTTCAAGTCAAATTTGGATTTTAGCTGAAAATTCTCTCGAAAAAATTGTTGAACAGGTTCAAAAAATAAAACCCGATGTTTTAGTGGTTGATTCTATTCAAACCGTTTATTTGGAAAATTTAGAATCGGCACCTGGATCTGTTTCACAAGTGCGAGAGTGCGCCGGCAAACTTTTATTTTTAGCTAAGTCTACAGGCCTTGTTACCATTGTGATTGGGCATGTAACCAAAGAAGGAGGCATTGCAGGGCCTAAACTTTTAGAGCATTTAGTTGATTGTGTTTTATATTTTGAAGGAGATGTCCACCAGCATTATCGGGTACTTCGCACCATTAAAAATCGTTATGGGTCTACCCAGGAAATTGGTGTTTTTGAAATGAATGAAAAGGGCTTAGAAGTTGTACAAAACCCATCTTCCCTTTTTTTGTCTGGAAAAAATACCTCTGCTCCTGGATCTGCCATCACAGCTACTCTCGAAGGGGGGCGATCATTTTTAGTAGAAATTCAAGCCCTGGTTTCTTTTTCATCTTTGACTAATCCCAGGCGAACAACTCAGGGGGTAGACCCTAATCGAGTGGCCATTTTGATTGCTGTTTTAGAAAAGGTGGTGGGGCTTAATCTTTACAATCAGGATGTGTATGTTAATGCTGCAGGTGGTTTTAGGGTGGTTGAACCAGCTGCTGATTTAGCGATTTTAGCAGCTCTGGTTTCTAGCGTTAAAAATAAAATTTTGGGTAAAAATTTGGTTTTTTTAGGGGAAATAGCCCTTTCAGGTGAGATAAGATCAGTTCAAGGGCTTGATTTACGACTTTTGGAGGCAAAAAAGGTGGGTTTTACCCATTTTGTGCTGCCTAAACACCTTAAAAACAGCCCTTCCTTGCCTGGAACCGAAGTTTTGTTTGTGGAGCGCGTAGCCGATTTATTGGACAAGTTGTTTTAAAGCGGAGCCTTGGGAGGGTTCCTGGAGGAGACGAGGACTGTTTGACGAGCCTTAGGGCGAGGAGTTCCGCAGGCGACGCAAGGAACCCTCCCAAGGCTCATTTTCTTTTTTTTCCTTGAGCTTTAAAGGGTGCGATGTTACAAGCCGAAAGCCCTTAAGGAGATTTTATGAAAGAAGGTTTGCACCCCGAACTCCACAAAATTACTGTAGTTTGTTCCTGTGGAGCTCAATTTGAAACTTTATCCACCATGTCTAAGCTGCATGTTGAAATTTGTTCGCAATGTCATCCTTTTTTTACAGGAAAGCAAAAACTTTTGGATACAGCAGGGCGTGTGGAACGTTTTAAAAAGAAGTATGCCAAAAAAGAAGAGGTTAAACCTAAGGGGCCGCGAACCATTACGATTGATTAGTTTAATTTTGTGCTGCATGTTGGCTCTCTGGTGTGGGAAACAACTGCAGCCATTATAATCCCACCCTGGTGTACGGGGTGGGATTTTTTTTTGAATATGTTTACCAAATTAGACGAAGTTGAAAAAAAATATGAGGAGCTTCAAAAACAGCTTCACGATCCCCACTTGCCTTCCCACCCCCAAAAATTTCAGCAAGTAGCCAAGGAAGAATCAGATTTAAGACCCATTCTTGAAACCTATCGGCTTTATCGTCAAAAACAAAAAGAATTGCTCGAAAATAAACATCTCATAGAAAAGGGGGATGAAGAAATTCGACATTTAGCCAAAGAAGAGGCTCTTGTTTTAGAAAATGAGATTAGTGTTTTAAGTGAAAAACTCAAAGTTCTTCTCCTGCCCCAAGATCCCAATGACGAAAAAAATATTTATTTAGAAATTCGTGCTGGCACTGGTGGAGAAGAAGCTGCTCTTTTTGTATCAAATCTTTTTAGAATGTATCAGAGGTTTGCTGAAAGGCAAAAATGGGTTGTAGAAATTGCTTCGGCTAATGCGACTGGCATTGGAGGTTTTAAGGAAATGATTGCCCTGATTTCGGGTGAAAAAGTTTATTCTTTTTTAAAATACGAAAGCGGGGTGCACCGGGTACAGCGTGTGCCACGCACAGAAGCCCAGGGGCGCATTCATACTTCGGCAGTAACTGTAGCTGTATTGCCTGAGGCCGAAGAAGTAGATGTAGATATTCAGGATAAGGATTTGCGTATTGATGTATTTCGTTCGGGTGGTCATGGAGGGCAATCGGTAAACACAACAGATTCTGCTGTGCGTATTACTCACATTCCTTCTGGTTTGGTGGTTATTTGTCAGGATGAAAAATCGCAACATAAAAATAAAGCTAAAGCCATGAAAATTTTGAGAACACGTCTCTATGATGCTAAACTAACCGCACAAAGAGAGGCAGAAGCCAAGGACCGAAAGGATCAAATTGGTTCTGGTGATCGAAGCGAAAAAATTCGCACCTATAATTTTCCACAATCGCGTGTGACCGACCATCGTATTGGGTTAACACTTCATCAATTGGATTCGGTATTGGATGGCAACCTGGATTTAGTGATCATACCACTTCAATCATATTTTCAGGCAGAGGCGTTGAAGAAACAATGACAGGGAGAGCATGGCAGGACCCGCATAAATCTTATGACTTGGACCGTTCTTAATTTAATTACTGAAACAGAAGGGTATCTTAAAAAAAAAGGAATTTCCTCTGCACGTTTAGATGCCGAAATTCTTTTAGCCAAAGTTTTAAATGTAGAACGATTGCAATTGTACCTTCAATTTGATCGCCCCATTCAAAAAAATGAACTGGATACCTATCGTAGTTTAATTGTTCGGCGTTCTCAAAACGAACCCATTGCTTATTTAAGAGGTGCAAAAGAATTTTGGTCTCGTCAATTTCAAGTAGGGTCTGGAGTTTTAATTCCTAGACCCGAAACAGAACTTTTAGTGGAACATGTTTTAAAATTTTTTACCTCATCTCCAAAAAAACCAACTTCGATTTTAGATGTGGGTTGTGGCAGTGGTATTTTGGCTATTATTTTGGCTTGTGAATTTCCAGAAGCACAATTGGTGGCCATTGATATTTCCGAAGAGGCTCTTTATTATGCACGCCTTAATGCAGAGGCTCATGGGGTGCAAGACCAAATTCGTTTTATCAAGACAGATTTTTTTCAGGATATGACTAGTTGGGCACAAAATTATGATCTTGTGGTTTCCAATCCTCCTTATATTCCTTCAAATCAAATTCAAAATCTCATGCCAGATGTAAAAAATTTTGAGCCTGCTTTGGCATTAGATGGAGGAGAGGACGGATTAAATTTTTATAAATATTTTGTTTCCATTTTACCTCATTTAACCAAAGAGCATTCTTTAGTGGCCCTAGAAGTAGATGGGGGAATTGGAGAAAAAGTTTGTGAAATGTTTTGTAGTCAGTGGAAGGTGGAACTGGTAAAAGATTATGGCGGACAGAAAAGAGTGATGTTAGCAAAAAAATAACAATAAAGCGGGTGACGCCATCTTGTCCCCTCCCCCTTGAGGGGGAGGGTTAGGGAGAGGGGGGAAATTTAGGTCACCCTCCCCCTGCACCCCCTCCCCTCAAGGGAGGGGGGAGTTTTATGTGGCCTCGCGATTGTGACGATTTATGGATAAAATTGTTATTCAAGGTGGCAGAAAATTAGAGGGAGAGGTGGAGATTTCAGGCTCTAAAAATGCAGCCCTGCCTATTATGGCGGCTAGTTTGCTTTCTGCTCAATCCTTAGTGCTTTCAAATGTGCCCGATCTCAAAGACATTCAAACTCTCTCGCATCTTTTAGAAGGCATGGGAGTTAAGATTAAAAATAGTTTTGGAACATGGAAGCTTCAAGCCAAAGAAATCAAAGACCCTCATGCTCCTTACGATTTAGTACGCACCATGCGAGCTTCCATTTTAGTTTTAGGACCGCTGTTAGCACGAACCGGACGCGCCCGTGTTTCTTTACCTGGCGGGTGTGCCATTGGAGCTAGGCCCATTGATAGACATTTGAGGGGTTTCGAACAAATGGGTGCTCACATTGAACTGCAGGGCGGCTATGTGGAAGCCAAAGCAAAAAAATTAAAAGGAGCTCAAATTCTTTTTGAAGATGTAACTGTTACAGGAACCGAAAACATGATGATGGCAGCAACCCTTGCCATTGGTACTACCATTTTAGGCAATGCAGCACGCGAACCCGAGGTGGTTGATTTAGCCAATGTGCTTAAACAAATGGGTGCCAAAATTACAGGTGCAGGAACAGATACCATCACTATCGAAGGGGTTCCCTTACTTCATGATGCAGAGTATCAAATTATGGCTGATCGTATTGAGGCGGGTACTTTTTTAATGGGGGTTTGCATGACGGGTGGCGAACTCACAGCTCGTGGATTGTCTGCAGAATATCTTGGAGCACTGATAGCTAAGTTGGAAGAAGTGGGAGCCCATGTAGAAATTCAGAAAGAAGGGATTTTTATTAAAGCTCCATCAGTCATTAAAAATGCAAATGTTGTTACACAGCCCTACCCTGGTTTTGCTACCGATTTTCAGGCCCAGTACATGGCCTTAATGACCCTTTCTAGCGGGGTAAGCTTAGTAACAGAAAATATTTTTGAGAATAGGTACATGCATATAGCCGAGCTGGCTCGTATGGGAGCTGATATCAAATTAGAAGGAAAAACAGCAATCATTCAAGGGGTTCCACATCTTATTGGGGCCCCAGTGATGGCAACTGATCTTCGGGCGGGAGCTTCCTTGGTTTTAGCTGGTCTTGCTGCTCATGGTATTTCTGAAATTCACCGCGTTTATCATATCGATAGAGGGTACGAGCATATCGAAAAGAAGTTTCGAAAGCTTGGAGCTCGAATCAAAAGAACTAAAGTTAAGTATTGATTACCATTCATTTTTGGATTAAAGTCATCAAATTGTCTAGTTTTTGGTTGGGGGGATGGAATTTTGGGTGTGAAACTATGAAAATTCTTCGAACGACCGACCGTAATTTCCGCTACGATTTTGGAAAAATCTACAAAAACCGCATGGATGTTTCCGAGGCCTTGGAAAAAACCGTGGCTGACATTCTTGATGATGTTAAGCGCATGGGAGATCAAGCTCTTTTTAAATACAGTGAGAAGCTCGATAATTTTTCTGTTAATACTAAAAATATTGAAGTTGTCGCTAAAGAAAAATCTCAAGCTTTAAAAAAAGTAACCGATAAAGATTTAAAGGCCTTAAAGTTGGCAGCTAAAAGAATCGAATCTTTTTACCGGCACGAACAAGTCAAGTCATGGGAATATACCGAACAAGGCGTGACGCTGGGTTTAAGATACACCCCGCTTGAGCGCGTGGGTATTTATATTCCCGGTGGTAAAGCTGCCTATCCTTCTACTGTGCTCATGACTGCTATCCCTGCAAAAGTTGCTGGTGTTTCGGAAGTTGTGATGTGTAGTCCTTGGCCAGGAGGCGAATCTAATCCAGCTGTGATTGCAGCAGCAAAAATTGCAGGTGTTGATCGCATTTTTAAATTGGGAGGAGCTCATGCTGTAGCTGCCATGGCTTATGGAACAAAGAGTATCCCTCAGGTTGATAAAATTATTGGGCCAGGAAATAGCTATGTAACCTTGGCTAAGAAAATGGTGTTTGGTCAAACCGATATCGATATGCTGGCTGGCCCATCTGAAGTTTGTATTTTAGCCGATGGCAGTGTGAATCCACGGTATGTAGCTGCTGATTTATTGGCTCAAGCCGAACACGATCAAATGGCTTGTCCACTTTTGATTACCAATAATTCTAATTATGCAAGTCGTGTTGAAGGAGAAGTGCGTATTCAATTGGCTCATTTAGAACGCAAGGCCATTGCTTCTGTTTCAATTCAAAAAATGAGTCTCATTGTTTTAGTGCGAAATATCCAGGAAGGGCTCGATTTAATCAATGACATTGCTCCCGAGCATTTAGAACTCATGGTTGCTAATCCCCGTTCCTATGTTGATAAAATTAGAAATGCTGGTGCTATTTTTGTAGGAGAATATACTCCCGAAACCATGGGAGATTACTTGGCTGGTCCTAGCCATGTACTTCCTACTCAAGGTTCTGCACGCTACTTTTCTGTTTTAAAAACTTCTGATTTTTTAAAGGCCACCAGTATTCTTTCGTTTAATCACGAATCTTTTTTAAAGCTAGGCCCCGAAGCCGCAAAATTAGCTCGTCTGGAAGGCCTTACAGCTCATGCCCAAGCCGTTGATATCAGGCTTAAATAACAACTATATGTTATTTATGTTGAACAAATAACAACTATATGTTATTTAAAATAAATGACTATTGTCTTTCAAAGAGAGCAGCATTTGGATTGTTTTCGTTTGTCAGCCTTTCTTTTTGGACCACGTATGACAGGAAAAACCACACTTTTGGATAAGATAAAAAGGAATCTCACCATAAATCTGCTCGACCCCGAGGAAGAACTCAATTATCGCCAAACTCCCAGATTGTTCTGGGAAAAATTAAAAGCCCTTCCCAAAAAATCAGTAGTTGTTTTGGATGAAGTCCAGCGGGTTCCAACTCTGCTCGATTATGTTCAAATGGGCATCGATCAACTAGGTCATCGTTTTTTTCTTTCAGGTTCTAGCGCCCGAAAACTAAAACGGGGTAGTGCCAATTTATTGGGTGGTCGGGCCATCAATTTAAGGCTTCATGCCCTATCAGTACAAGAAATAGGAAATTTTTTTGATATTTCCAAAGCCCTCTCCTTTGGGACACTTCCACATATTTATAAACTCATTATTCAAAACCAAGAAAAAAGTGCCCGCGACTATCTTAAAAGCTATGTGACCATTTACATTAAAGAAGAAATTCAAGCTGAAGCCCTAACCAGAAACCTGGCCGCCTTTCAGCGTTTTTTGCCGGTTGCGGCCCAAAGCAATGCCCAAATTATTGAGTATGCTAATATCTCGCGCGAATGCTCCATTCCAATGAGTACGGTAAAGGAATATTACCAGATATTGGAAGACACTCTTGTGGGTGAATTTTTGTGGCCATATGATCGCAACGAAAGAAAAAAAGCTCGTCCCAAGTTTTACTTTTTTGATTGTGGTGTTGTGAGAGCCCTGCAAAACCGTTTAAATGATTTTCCTACTCCATCTGAAAAGGGATTTTTGTTTGAAAACTGGTTTTTTAGAGAACTGGTGCGTATTCGCGATTACACAAAAAAGGAGGACGAAATTGCCTTGTGGCGAAGCGGAATCCACGAAATCGATTTTATCATTAAACGAAAAAACAAAATGATTATGGCCATTGAATGCAAAACCAGCCAAGACATCCCTTCACTTTCAACCAGGCGGGCTTTCCACAAACAGTTTCCAAAAACACCCCTTGTTGTTGCTTCATTAACAGACTCGCATCCACGAAAAATGGATGATCTAACCATTCTCCCCTGGATGGATGTTCTTGATTCTTACCGAATGCAATCAAAAACTTAATTCCCCATTACACTACCCAGTTTTCAATTTTTAATTTTTTTATTCTTTCAAATTCTTTCACATTATTTGTAACAAGAGTTGCTCTTAAACTTAAAACATGGGCGGCAATCATTAAATCCATTCCTCCAATAATTTTTCCTTTTCTTTCCAAATCAGCTCTAATTTTTCCGTAGTGTTTGGTTGCTTTCTCATCAAATGGCAAAATAACAAAGGGAGAAAGAAAGTGTTGCAGGGCTTTTTCATTTTGTTTAACCGATAAGCTTTTTTGAACCCCATATTCTAATTCGGCAACGGTTATTGAAGAAATACCTATCTCTCCAAGAGGCACCAACTGGAAACGTTTCAAAAGCAAGGGATGGCAGCTTTTAATTAGATAAATGCAAATATCGGTATCCAGGATATATTTCACAATTCAGATCTTTTTTGAATTTGAGGCTGAAGGCGTTCGTTTAAAAAGTCATCAGAAAATTCACCCAGGCTTTTTTCAAAAAATTTCCAACTGGAAGTTTTGGGAATGAGAATGACGATATTTCCATTTTTTTGGATGTAAACTTCCTTTTCAGTGCTTTTAAAACGGAAATTTTTAGGCAGCCTCACCGCTTGACTATGACCATTTTTAAAAAGTTTAGCAGTTTGAATCATATATACTAGTATATACTATTTTACTATTTAAATCAAGGAAAATAAAATAAGCGTTTCTTTCCCTTTCATGCAAAATAAGGTATAAATACCACCATGGGTAATGTGATCCAAGGATTTGGGGATATAAAACGAGGGGCAAGTTATCTCGTTTCCCACAATTCGCTCTTTAAATATCTTATTATTCCTACCCTCATTAATCTCATTCTTTTTATTGTTTTGGGTTATCTGATGATTAAATTTTACGGGGATTTATTTATTCTTATTACCAAGCCCTTAGCTGGGCTTGCCGTTATGGGAGATTCTTGGTGGATTCATATTCTTTCAGGATTGATGTGGCTTCTCCAAGGTTTGCTTCATCTTTTACTTGGTTTGGTTTTGATGATTGTTTTAGTGGTGAGTATGCTTTTTATTTCACAAGTGATTAATGGGCCTTTTTATGATTGGATTTCAGAAGCAGTTGAAAAGCAGGAGAGAGGTTTAGAGGCGGTTGCTTTTTCTTTTGGAAGGCTGATCCATGATATAAGCCGTATGATTAAGATGGAATTGATGAAGCTTATTTTTTTTGTGATTGTACCCCTTTTTCTTTTGCTTATTAATTTTGTCCCTTTAATTGGTTCTCTCATCTATACTATTTTAGCTAATTTGTTTGTAGCCTGGGATATGGGATTTAATTATGTTTCTTATCCCATGTCTCGCAAGTTGATACCTTTTAGAGAACAACTTCGGTTTGGTGTGAAAAATAAATTTCGTTTGATTGGGTTTGGCATCCCTCTCATGATTCCTTTTTTCAATCTTTTATTTGCTCCTCTTTTTGTTGTGGGGGGAACCCTGCTTTACTTAGATACATTGAAGGATCAAACTTCATGAAATTGCTTCCTGTGATTGAATGTAGTGGCACTCACTATGAAATGGGAAAAATGCAGGGGGAATTTTTAAAAAATTTTAAATTGGATGTTTTAAAAGCTCTTTTAAAGTCCGATTTAAGCCCTTCTTGGATTAAAAAATTTTCTTCTGCTCGGCTTTTTTCTGTTTTGGGACTGCTGGCAGGAAAAAAGAAATCTTTTAAAACCCATACTCCAAATCAGTGGGAACGTCTTCGAGGTATTTCCAAAACATCTCTCATGGAAATTGGATCTCTTTTAGCCATTGCTGAGCTGGAAAGCCGTCCCAATGTAACAGGAAGCGGGGTTAATTGTTCAACTCTTTCTTTTTCTTCTGAAAAAGTAAGCGATGGTGGTGGAGTGCTTTTAGGATACAATCATGATTTTTTACCAACCATGGAACCTTTTTTATTTGTAAGACAATCAAAACCAAAAAATGGTTTAAAAAACAATTGTCTTACTTATTCACCAATGCCTGGATCTATTGTGGGAGTAAATGAAGCTGGTTTTGCTGTAGCTGCTAATCAAGTGCATGCAATAGATGCTAGAAATCGTGGACTGCCTCCTTCTGTTATTATTCAGGAGGCGCTGGAAACTGCTCATGATGTAAGTGAAGCCATTAAAATTATTACAAACCTTCCTTGTGATGGAGGAAGTATTTTAACGATTGCCGATCGTTTTGGGGCCATGGCTTGTATTGAATTATCGAGAACCCGCCATCATATAAGGCCAGCCATGCAGGGATGTCTTCTTTCAGTTAATCAATATGAAACTCAAACAATGCGCGAGGTAGAAATTCCCGAAGATGCTCTTTATCATCCTACAAAATCTCCTCCAGAACTTCGTGGGCTTTTAATCCATGGAGTAAATTGGTCGCGTAAAGAACGTTTTTCCGAGCTGTTAAATCCAGATTCGGTCATGAATGAAAAAGATTTAATTTTGATTCTACAGGACCATGATTGCAATATGCCTAGTCGTTATTCCATTTGTAGACATTCTTCGGTTGTCAAAACATTGGCAACGATTATTGTCAGACCTAAAAGTGGTATGATGAAAATATGTTGGGGATCCCCTTGTGAATCAAATTTTATTACCTATGGGTTATGAACGTATTTCTTTAAAACTGAGAATTTTTTGGATACTTACTGCTGTGGGCTATTTTGCTTTTTCTTACCTATGTGTTCAGCGTTTAGCAGAATATTTGGCGCAAGGTCACAATTTTATTCCACTTCAATTGCCTGGAGAAGGGCTTATTCCCTTTATTCCTGCATTTTTTGTAGCTTATTCTGCTACTTATATTTTACCCCTTTATCTTTTCATTCAAATCAAATCCAGAAATGATTTTTTTAAAATGCTGGGGGTTTTTCTCATTTTAAATATGGTACATTATTTGTTTTTTATTTTATATCCTGTCCCCTATATTTTCAGACCCCATTTTGAACCAGCCAATGATTTTTTAAAATTACTTTTTTATTTTTATCAATTGGATCGTCCTTACAATAATTTTCCTTCTTTGCATGTTTCATTTCCATTTCTTTGTTTTTATTTTTCACGAATTTTTGTGCACAAACAAGCGCCCATTTTTTTTCTGATGTCGATTCTTATCGCATTTTCTACGCTGCTCATCAAACAACACTATTTTTTGGACGTGGCAGCAGGATGGTTTTTGGCGTGGATGACAAACAAGCTGATTATTTCTAGGATGACGTTTGAAATACAAAAGTAAAAAAAATTTTATGAAAAAAGCCGTGGTCTTTTAAGTCATCGAGACTTAAAAGCCACTTGCTCTCGCCGATTTGTTTAATTTTTTCGCAAAGACAAATCGGCTCCGAGACACTTTTTGCAGAAAATTTTTTTTACTTTTGTATTTCAAACGAACCAACAGAAAATGGTTATTTTTTTTTGCAACACAGGGCATCGAGGCTGTATTTTCCACCACCATGTATCAAAAAATAAAGAGCTACGCACAAGAGGGTAAGTGGATATTCAAATCCATTATTCTTGGTTAAAAGCCCATTGGGGAAATGAACAAAAAAAACAGCCACAGCCATCACACAGGCCACGCCAAAGGCAGCAATGGGGGTGAGTAGTCCAACCATCAAGCCCAAACCACCTAAAAATTCACCTGCAATAGCCAGGTAGGTGCTTATTTCAGGGTAGGGTATTCCCATATTGCGAAAGCCACCCATGATTTCGGCCATGTTGGTTAATTTTCCATAACCATGTACAGCCATAATCAGGCCAACCACAACACGTAGAAGAGTAAAAAAAACAGGAACCAAACTTTCTTTTTGTTTACAAAATATAAATACCTCCGTTACAGGAGGTATAATCCAAAAATGAAATTCATACAATCGTGTTTAACAAAAACCCATTTTGCCCTTGTGATTTGGGTTTGGATCCCATAATGAGAAAGCCATGGCCATACCCATATCACAAGGAATTAAGGTTTTTAGCTATATCATGAAGCAAAAAATCAAGGGAATAAAACGTTATCCCCTGGTTTTGATGTTAGAGCCCCTGTTTCGCTGTAATTTGGAGTGCAAGGGTTGTGGCAAAATTCAATATCCTGAAGAAACTCTCAATAAACGGCTTTCCGTTCAAGAATGTTTGGATGCTGCCAACGAATGTGGGGCTCCCATGGTTTCTATTCCAGGTGGTGAACCTCTCATTCATCCCGAAATTGCTCAAATTGTAGCAGGTTTGGTAAAACAAAAACGTTATATTTACCTTTGTACCAATGCCATTTTATTGGAACGTAAACTCAATCTTTTTCAACCCTCCCAGTATTTAACTTTTAGTGTGCATTTAGATGGCATTCGTGAAGTGCATGATCGCATGGTGTGTCGCACGGGGATTTATGATCAAGCAGTAAAAGCCATTCGTGCTGCTAAAGCACAAGGTTTTAGGGTAACTACTAATTCCACCATTTTTGATGGAGAAAATATAGAAAATGTACGCAAATTTTTTGATGAAGCCATGGAATTAGGAGTTGATGGCATGATGATTTCTCCTGGTTATGCTTATGAGCATGCTCCAGACCAAGAACATTTTTTCAAACGTGAAAAAACAAAGAATTTTTTCAAACAAGTTTTGGCCTCTCCAAAAAAGACATGGAAGTTTAATCATTCCCCGCTTTTTTTGGAATTTTTAATGGGGCAGCATAATTACCAATGTACTCCCTGGGGAAATCCAACCCGAAATGTTTTTGGATGGCAAAAGCCCTGTTATCTTTTGGGAGAGGGGTATGCAAAAACTTTTAAAGAATTAATGAAAGAGACGGAGTGGAAAAACTATGGTACAGGCCGTAATCCCAAGTGTGATGATTGCATGGTGCATTGTGGATACGAGCCCACAGCTGTTATTGAAACTTTTGCTTCTGTAAGAAACCTTGTTAAAGCTGCCAAAGCTTCTACTTAATTTGATGCAAAAAATTCAAACTTCACAAAAACTTTTTAGCCAAGCCCAAAAACATTTGGTAGGTGGGGTTAATTCGCCTGTGCGTGCTTTTAAAGCTGTGGGAGGTAATCCACTTTTTATTGTGCGCGCCAAGGGTTCCAGGGTTTGGGATGCCGATGGAAATGAATACATCGATTATGTGGGAAGTTGGGGGCCCGCCATTTTAGGTCATGCAGATTCTTTTGTATTAAATGCTTTAAATCAAGTGATGAAAAATGGAACTAGTTTTGGGGCTCCCACCACCTTGGAAATTGAATTGGCTCTCGAGGTTAAAAAGGCTTATCCCTCCATTGATCTCATTCGTTTTGTTAATTCAGGAACCGAAAGTTCCATGGCAGCTATTCGTTTAGCTCGTGGATTTACCGCAAAAAATAAAATCATTAAATTTGAGGGCTGTTACCATGGTCATGGTGATTCGCTACTTGTAAAAGCTGGTTCGGGGGCGCAAACTCTTGGTATTCCAGATAGTGCTGGGGTTCCTTCTGAATTTGCTGCTTTAACTTTGGTTGCCAATTATAACGATATTCAGTCTGTTAAAAATATTTTTCAAAAAAATAAAAACGAAGTAGCCTGTGTGATTATAGAACCCATTATGGGGAATATGGGTTGTATCTTGCCTCAACCTCACTTTTTAAAAGAATTAATCAACGTGGCTCACGAAAATCACTCCCTTGTTATTTTTGATGAAGTGATGACTGGTTTTCGTGTGGCTTTTGGGGGAGCGCAGGAATTGTTCAACTTGCAAGCTGATATTACTTGTTTAGGTAAAATTATTGGTGGTGGTTTGCCTGTAGGAGCTTATGGGGGACGACGAGAAATAATGGAATATGTGGCGCCTCTTGGGCCCGTGTATCAAGCAGGAACTCTTTCGGGCAATCCCCTGGCCATGGCGGCAGGCCTTGTTACTTTAAAAAAATTACAGGAAAAAGATGTTTATAAAAAGTTGGAAGAAAAAGGGCATTTTTTAGAAGAAGGAATTAAATCAGCAGCACGTGAGGTAGGAATTTCCCTTCAATTGAATCGTGTTGGTTCAATGTTCTCTGTCTTTTTTTCAGATAAACCTGTACTGGATGCTGCGGGCGCTCTTTGTTCAAACACCAAAAATTTCAGCACCTTTTTTCACACCTTGCTCGATAATGGAATTTACACAGCTCCCTCAGCTTTTGAGGCTGGGTTTATTTCGTTAGCTCATACTGTAGAGGATTTGGAGAAAACCATTCAAGCTTATAAACAAGCAATTCTTAAAATTCATGAATGACTAATGAAACACCGGTGATGGCTAAATGATGATCGGTAGACCAGCAAGATTTAATTTTGTGTTGATCCATCAGAAAAAGCCCTAAGGAATCAGCTAAGGTTAGGGTTTGGTCAGAATATTTTCGAATATACTTTGCTGCCTTTTCCATTTCTGTTTTCCCTATAGCTTTTATGGATAGGGGTTTTAATTCTTCGATAAAGTTTAAAAATTGCATGGCTCGTGTTCCATCGTAGCGTTTAAGAAACCATGCATGCCCTTCAGCAATGACGAGTGGCGAGGTAATAAGCGAGGGTGGATCAGAAAATAAGCGAGCAAACAAAGTGTGGTGAGTATCGGATCGATCTAGGAACGCAATAAGTGCTGAGGTATCGACGTAGCTTTCAATCTTTTTGGCCATAAATGATATTATCGATATTTTGACTAGAGCAAGAATTGCCTGACTCCACAAAGCCAACAAATTTCATCCAGGGTTTGTTTTTAGAAATGGGTAAAAAATTTCGGAGTGATCGACGAAGGAGTTCTGCTAAGGATAACCCCTGGCGTTTAGCCTCAATTTTAGCCATTTGATATTCTTCTTTATTCAAACTTATTTGTGTTCTCATCATGGTGATAACATTATATATAAAAATGTTATCATAGTCAATATTTTTAAGGCCCTTTACATTAAACGGGAAATGCTTCAAGGGTGTGGGTATTAGGAAGCATGGATTATTGTAACGATTTAATTTTATAGTGCAATGAGAGGAGCAAATCCCATTGAGGCATCTAACCCCACTCCTGCAATCATAATACGTCCCATGGCATCAAAAGCTAGTCCGCCACCTAGGGCCGGGGCTCCACTCCATCCATTATTTGTTGCAGCAGCAATGCCTAAACCTACTCCCAATTGGTTGGGAACCACTTCATAAAATACTCCTCCTCTAGCAGAAGCATAGGCATAAAGAGGGAGAGCTGCTGTAACGGGGTTCATAAGGCCTGCAAGCATATCAGAGGGTTGTTTGCCTACTCTCACTCCAGTTTCCAATTGGCTTTTAAAATAAAGTTTTCCATTGGGGACTAAATTTTTTCGATGAGTGGCCGATATATTTACACCCGCATAAACCCCACCACTAAAAGAAATCCCAGGGCCTGCTGTTATTTTTACAATGGTGTTGGTGTTGGGATTGTACATAATGCCTACATAGGGTTGATTCCATAATTCACGAGCCGATATAATACCTTGTAAATTATATCCTGCTAAAACACTCCAATCTGATGTGGGGCTTCCAATGGGATGAGTAAATTCAAAACCCAAATTTGCTGCTTGATAGGAATTATTTGCAAAACCCAAATTAACTGCCGAATTCAAGGTAAGTGAATCTCCAGCCTTATTGAGGTAGGGCATAGTATAACCCACTCCTGCATTCAAAGCAGGGGCTAAAGGAATTCCACTCACACCTGCACTTGTCAGTAAATTGTGCCCATTCATGAAGCGAGTGGTAGCACCTCCATAAGGAGAGGCACCTGTGGCACCACCATCTATGCCAAATTCCGGAGATATGAGGATACCATCCCTGGCTAATTTAACTTTAATGATGACATCTCCAGGGCGTTTTTTATCGGGAACAATATCCCAAACAATCTGTACTGGAAAATTTCCTCCAGGTTTACTTTCAGCTTTGCGGTCAATACGATTATGGTCGCTCCAATCTGGAAGCCCAGAGCGCTCTAATTGATCAAGTTGGTAGTCGATAATGGTAGAGTAACCTGTTGTTCTGTTGCCAATAGCTAAAATGGTATTAGCAACATCTGTATGTTTGTAATACCTTCCTTCAAAATCCAATCTTTTGCGGAGCATTTTTTCTCCACCCTGGGTATAAAACCAATCTTGTAATTGGGCATAAGCTGCTGGGTTGTCTTCTTTTCCATAAAATTCAAAATCAATTTTTGAAATTTTTGCAAAATGAAGATTGGTTAATCCACTTGGAGTAGGACGGCCAATAACGAGTTTTTGATTATCATAAGAGAGATCAACGGCTCTAGCATCCATAGCTTCATCTGTTTCAGGATCTATTTCTACCCCTGATTTTAAAAGATAACCTTCTTCAAGTTGGTAATATTGGTCTAACTTGGCAAGACCCCGATTGATGGATTTATTTGTATACTGAGGTTGTTTGCGCCCAGGTTTATGGTTTTTAAACCAATGTTCCAATCGATGAGGATTAAGTTGTATATCTGAACGCAGTTCAATTTTTTTGGGCATGGGAATCAAAATATAATTGAGATGAAGAGTAGATCCATCGGCCCAAGGTTTTCCACCAGGTTGAACATAGTATGAATGTCCATCCAGTTGTCCTTTATTAAAGTAGGCAACAAGATCTTGTTCGAGTTCTTTTATGTTTCTTTCGTTTAAAGGGTAACGAATTTTTATTTCCTTAGATGCTGGATTAAACGAAATATTTTTAACGGGGTGTCCATCCTTATCTGCAATGGTTGCATCAAGTGTAACAGAGAGATATTGGGGTTTGCAAAGAACTGGAATTACAAGTTCGTTGTGGTCGTTAATTTCCGGGGTTCCTAAACCTGCAAAATGCTCAAACTTTTTATTTTTCTTAAAATAACTTTGTAATTTTGATATTCCTTTTTCAATGTTCTTTTGAGAATAAGGGTAATCAAAAAAACTAAGAATTTTTTTTGTTAATTGATCTCGAATTTCTTGATTGGCATAGGGCAGGCCTTCATCATCTGTAATCAAGGGAACAATTCCTTCCACAGGGGGGCTTATTTTATAAACAACGGTTACTTTTCCTTCTTCATCAAACTTAATATCAATGGGTAGAACATTGACGGTATTTTTAAAAAGAGATTGGGCTATGTTTTTAAAAATACCTTCGAGTTGAGCAAACTCTTCAGCGGAAATCACACCATCTTTTCCAACAATCTTTTCTGTTTTTTTGCGGATGGTTTTTTCTAAATGTTCAAGACGTTGTGATGTTTCTTTTGAAGGACGCCACTCATTTTTTAAGTGAGGTCCTTCAACAGAACTAAAAGAATATCCCCATTCAAACTTGGTTCCTCCATAAGAAAAATTGGAAGAATCTTGTTCATTTTTCCAAAGTAGTTTGGCTTGAGTTGTTTTTTTAAGTCCTTTTTCAGGGCTAGAATGGATAAGGGTTAATTCATGAGGAAGTTGTTTAAGATCTATTGTTGGATCAAGCCAGGCAATGTAGCGATAATTTTGGTTATGAATGGTTTGCTCAAAAATAATTTCATCAAAGAAGGGTTTATCAAATTGAGTGAAAAAATCTTTGGGCTTTATACTGGCATCAACTATTTCAAAGTGATCAAGAGGAATAAACTCCGATCCATTTTGAATGGCCGATTGAACAGGAATATCTTCAGAGGTGTTATCACCACGAACAGAATTGAGAACAAAGTGAACCATACTTTATTCCCCATGTCCCTCTTCTGTTTAATTATCGGGCATTATTAGAAAAGATCTTCTCTATTGGTAATGAATTTGGGTACAGGCTGTATTCAAAGTAAACCGACCAAAACTAATCATATTACCGAATAGTCTTGACTAAAAATAAAGATAGTGCATAATAGTCTTGATGTTTCGTAAAAGACGCCAGGCCATATTAAAAGATCTCACAAAAAAAATGGTGTTTTTAACAGGTCCCAGGCAGGTGGGAAAAACCTGGCTTGCCTTGGATATTTCCAAGGACTTTAAAAAACCAACCTATCTTAGTTTTGATAATCCAGACCATAGACAAGTGCTTAAAGGAAGAGAATGGCTGCCAGATACCGATCTTCTCGTTCTGGATGAAATTCATAAAATGCGTGGATGGAAAAATTACCTGAAAGGAGTTTATGACACGAAACCAGAGAGTTTGAGTATCTTAGTTACAGGGAGTGCTCGCCTGGAAACTTTTCGTCAGGCAGGAGATTCTCTGGCTGGAAGATTTTTTGTTCATCATCTCATGCCTTTTTGTTTAAACGAACTCCCCAATTCTACGTTGGAGGATCAACAAAAATTGATTGAATGTGGAGGATTTCCAGAGCCATTTTTAGCTCCCAATCAAGAAGAGGCCAGTCGCTGGCAGTCTTTGTATTTTGATAGTTTAATGCGAGAAGAAATTTTTGAATTCCAACGAATTTTCGAGTTAAAAGCGATAAGGCTTATTCTAGAGCGTTTACAAAGAAATGTTGGGAGCCCTGTTTCCTATCAATCTCTGGCAGAAGATGTGCAAATATCACCACAAACGGTTAAACGGTATATTCAGATCTTAGAGGATCTTTATATTATTTTTCGTGTTATTCCTTATTCTCAAAATATTGCCAGATCTTTACTCAAAGAACCCAAAATTTATTTTTACAATACTGGTTTTGTAGTGGGAGATATTGGTGCCCATCTTGAAAATTTTGTTGCTGTTAGTCTTTTAACTCACCTGTTTGAAAAAAGTGATTTACTGGGTGACAAAACTCAATTGGCCAATTTGCGAACAAAGGAAAAAAAGGAAGTTGATTTTTGTTTGGTTGTAGGAAATAAAATCAAAGAGTTAATCGAATGCAAACTAACCGATGATCAGCTAGCCCCTTCTCTCCGATATTTTTGCAACAAATACCATTTGAAAGGAACTCAACTTGTTAAGACCCCCCGCATTGAAAAACAGGTAGAATCCATCCAAATAAGGGCTAGTTTTCATTATTTGAAAGGCCTTGGATCATAAATGGGATCATTTGACTTAACCCTTTTTAATGTGTTAACACCTCCACAGTTTTGGAAAAGAAACCATTCATGAAAGATTCGGCCTGGGTTGGCTGGGGCATCTATGGGGCTGTTGGTTTTCAACTAGCAGCTTGTGTTGTTGGCGGATTGTACCTGGGTTCTAAGGTGGATGATTACTTTCAAACCAAGCCTTGGTTGGCCTTGGTGGGTTTAACTCTCGGGGGTATTACCGGATTTTATAATTTGTTCCGGATATTAAAGTACACTACTAAAGGAGAAGAAGAATGAATCAACTATCAACCTTCCAAGGGCCCGAGTTTTGGCCTATTCAAACCATCGAACGCATCACCATTGGTATTTCTCTTGTTTTACTCACTCTTGGATTATTTTTATGGCCTACTATGGATGTTTTTGGGGGGCTTTTGGGTGGTACCTTGGTGGCCTTGATTAATTTTCGTTTTATTAAAAAAACCGTTGAAAAAATCCTGGTTGATGACGGCAAAAACAAATCCCGTAATGGATTGCGGTTTTTAGTAAAAATGATTTTGCTCATTGCTGTTGTAGGTACCCTTCTTTTGGTTATTAATGTTTCGGCTCTTGCTTTTTTATGTGGTTTTTCTTCTTTAGTGCTTGCTATTTTTTGTGAAGGAGTTAAATCACTCTTTTTTTAAAGGATACCTATGCACGATTTTACTTGGTTTGGTTGGATTTCTAATTTTGTTAATCATGGTAACATTCATCTGTTTTCTGCAGGTCTTATCTCACTTGTGATTTTAATTTTAGCCTTCGTTTATCAATTAAAACTTAAAACCATCGAAGAAGAATTAATTCCCGAAGCAGGTTTTAGTTTTAAAAATGTTATTCAATCAGTTGTTGAGTTTGTTTTAAATTTAATGGAAGGCATTATTGGTCATGATGCTAAAAAATATTTTCCTCTCATTGGAGCTCTTTTCATTTACATTTTTTTAAATAATATTTTGGGATTAATTCCTGGTTTTTTGCCAGCAACCGATAATGTAAATACCAACTATGCTTGTTCCATCATTGTTTTCTTATACTACAATTACATGGGAATTAAGGCACATGGCTTAAAAAATTATTTGGGTCATTTTATGGGACCCATTATTTGGCTTGCTCCTTTGATGGTTGTGATTGAATTGATTAGTCACTTAGTGAGACCGGTATCTTTAGGGGTAAGGCTTTTTGGCAACATTTATGGGGATCACGTGGTTTTAGGAATTTTTTCAGATTTGGTGCCGTTGGTGGTGCCTGTTATTTTTCTGTTTTTGGGACTTTTTGTCAGCTTCATCCAAGCCTTCGTTTTTTCGCTGCTGTCTACCGTTTATATTGGTTTGGCAGTAGCCCACGAAGAACACTGACTGATTGTTCGTTTTAAAAATGTAAAACGAAAGATCTTCGGTATTAAATTCAACCTCCAAGGGGGCGGGATTTACCGACAGTGAGGATGAAGAAAAAAAGTTTCACTTTAAAAACAATTCATGAGGAGAAATATAATGAAAAAAACACTCACAGGTCTTGTAACTTTTATTTTTACCCTTTTTTGCGGGTTAGCCCAAGCTGCCGAAGGTGGTACTGTTCCAGAACGCGCCATTGTTGGTTTAGCCATTGGTGCTGGTATTGCCATTGGCTTGGCTGCTTTTGGTGGTGCGCTTGGTCAGGGTAAGGCTTCGGCCTCAGCTTTGGAAGGTATTGCCCGTAATCCAGGTGCTGCCAACAAGGTTCAAACACCCATGATCATTGGCTTAGCTTTGATCGAATCACTAGTTATTTACGCATTGGTGATCGCTTTCTTGCTTCAAGGGAAAATCGATACCTTGTTGCATTAAAAATCGGTGATGTTATAGCTTTTCCATGGAAAAGCTTAAGTACTTGGCTGTGGAGGGTCCTATTGGGGTTGGAAAAACCTCGCTTACCCGTATGCTTGCCGAGGATTTAGGAGCCAGGCTCATTCTTGAAGAGCCAGCCAATAATCCCTTTCTTTCTACTTTTTATGAGGATCCAGACAGGTTTGCTTTTCAGACCCAGCTTTTTTTCCTTCTCTCACGATATCGTCAGCAGGTTGAATTAAAACAACAAGATCTTTTTAATCAAATAACGGTGTGTGATTATGTTTTTGCAAAAGATCAAATTTTTGCTCACATGAATTTAACCCCCGAAGAAATAAGTCTTTATGAAGAAGTCTATCAACTTTTAGATGCCAGATTACCAAAACCTGATTTGGTTATTTTTCTTCAAGCCTCTCCCGATGTTTTGATGAACCGGGTACGAAAGAGAAATGAAGTATATGAAAAATCGCTTCGTTATGAGTATGTAGAACAACTTTCTCAGGCGTATAGCAACTTTTTTTTCAAGTACCAAGAAACCCCTCTTCTTGTTGTAAATGCTTCTGGTATCGATTTTGTGAACAATAAAAAAGACTATGACACGCTCAAGAAAGAGTTGTATCATATGATCAAGACACGCAAAGATCGGCATTATATCACCATTGATAGCCGGTAGAAAGGGACCCACCATGTCTTATCAAATCCACAAAATGAATGAGAAAATTACAGTACCAAAGCTTCAACGTATGGCCAAAGCTGGTGAAAAAATTACCATGATAACGGCCTACGATTATACCATGGCTAGTCTTATCGATGAGGCTGGCATTGATATGGTTTTAGTGGGGGATTCCCTGGGCATGGTAATTCAAGGGCATTCTAATACTCTTCCCGTTTCTATTGATGACATGGTGTACCATACACGTTGTGTGGCCAAGGGGATAGAAAGGGCTCATTTGATGGCTGATATGCCTTTTCTTTCGTATCAAATTAGCCATGAAGAAGCTGTTTCCAATGCAGGTAAATTAATTAAGGCAGGAGCCGAATCGGTTAAAATTGAAGGGGGAGAAGAGATGGCCGATTTGGTGTGGTATTTAAACAAAGTGGGTATCCCTGTGATGGCTCATGTGGGTTTAAAACCGCAATCGGTACACATCATGGGAGGCTACAAGGTTCAAGGCAAAACAACCAAGGATGCCGATGTGATTATTAACGATGCCCAGGTATTAGAGGAAGCGGGGGCTTTTTCTCTTTTGTTAGAAGGGTTGCCTATGGAGGTAGCTCAAAAAATAACTGAAACAGTTTCTATTCCCACCATTGGAATTGGTTCTGGCCCACGTTGTCATGGGCAGGTAATGGTAATTTACGATCTCTTGGGTGCCAATCCTCATTTTAAACCCCGCTTTGTGAAAAATTACGCCAATTTTCATGAAGTGTGTATTAAGGCTTTGGGTCACTACATTAGTGATGTTCGTGAGGGAATGTTTCCTACTGAGGAACATAGTGTGTATCGCGAATTACAAATGTTGGAAGGTGGTGGCAAACAAGAATTGACAAAAGAAAAGGGTAGTAAAAAAAGTAAGCGCGTTAAACATGAAAGTGAAAAATAAGTTTTCCTAGTGAAAGTTATCACCAACATACCGCAAATGCAGAAAATAAGTTTTGCCTTAAAAAAGAAGGGCAAAAAAATCGGTGTTGTACCCACCATGGGTTATCTGCATGAAGGGCATCTTTCGCTTATTCGCATAGCTCAAAAATATTCAGATATTGTTATCCTCACTCTTTTTATTAATCCCACACAATTTGCAGCCCATGAGGATTTAAACCGCTATCCACAAGACATTCCGGGAGATTTAAAAAAATGTAAGAAAGCTGGGGTTGATTATGTTTTTTCCCCCAAAATTTCAAAAATGTATCCTAAAAATTTTGAAACTTATGTAGAAACTACACAGATATCACTTCCTCTTTGTGGAGGCTCACGTCCCGGTCATTTTCGTGGGGTAACAACCATTGTTTCAAAATTATTTTTAATTACCCAGCCTACTGTGGCTGTGCTTGGGAAAAAAGATTTTCAACAATTAGCTGTTATTAAGCGCATGGGTGCTGATCTTAATTTTCCTATTCGTATTATAGGAGCCCCTATTGTGAGAGACAAAGATGGTTTGGCATTAAGTTCCAGAAATGTTTATTTAACTTTAGAAGAAAGAAAAAATGCAGTTGGGATTTCTAGTGCTCTTTTTTGGATTCGAAATCAAATTAAATCGGGTGAGACGCGCATTGCTATTTTAATGAGTCATCTTAAAAATAAACTTTTTTCTTGTGGGTTAAGACTCGATTATGCTGAATGTCTTCATTCAGAAAACTTAACTCCATTAACTCACTATCAAAAAGGTAAAACCCTTTTTGCCGTCGCTTGTTTTGTAGGAAAGACGCGGTTGATTGATAATATTGTAGTGTAAGGAAGATATCTCTGGTCAGGGGGGAGTATTTCTTTCGTCCCTGCGGAACTCCTCGCCCTTCGACTTTGCTCAGGGCTCGTCAGACAGTCCTCGCTCCTCAAGAAACACTCCCCCCTGCCTTCCACGTACCTTCATATTGAGTTATATTCTGGATTTTTTTATTTTATTTGTGTTAAATAATTTTCCTCATGATTGAAATCATCTCTGCAAAATATCTTGTTTCAATGGCTGCCCCGCCTCTTTTTGATGGAGCCATGGTTATTGAAAATGGTGAGATAATCGATACAGGTCCAGAATCCCAGATGCTTGATCGTTATCCCGATGCTCTCCATGAAGACTATGCCAATCAAGCTATTTTACCTGGGTTTATTAATGCTCATGTTCATTTGGATATGGGGCTTCATACTAATTATCCCCAGGATCCCGTTCGTTCTATGGTAGCCCAACCTCATTTTGTAGAATGGCTTTTGGGTTGTATCGAATATAAAAAAAATACTTCTTCAGAACGGTTGCGTGAAGCAGTGGAGCAGGGGATTGCAGCTTGCATTGAATCGGGTATTACTTGTGTGGGGGATATGGGAAATTATGGAGGCATTGTTCAAAGCTTAGAGCAAGTAGGTTTGCGGGGAGTTGTTTTTCCTGAAGTTTTAAGTTACGACAGTAGCGTAGCAAGAGATTTATTTGAAACAGCTTTAGCCATTGTAGAAAAATATCTGGAGTATGATTCTGAGCGCATTAGTGTGGGGCTTGGGCCTTATTCGCCCTATACTTTGTCTCGCAATATTTTACGTATTTTATCGCAGTATTCACGTACCTCTCGTATTCCTTTGATGATGCAGGTGGCTGAAAGTTTTTCAGAGATGGAATTTTTTTATGATTCTACGGGTGATATTGCCACTTTGCTTTTCCCTAATATTGGCTGGGGTGAAAATCTTCCACCGCAGTTTCGCAAAACTCCCGTTCAACACCTGGATGAAATTGGATTTTTAGAGGCCAGTCCCATTTTGGTGGGTTGTGTCCATGTTACTCCCCAGGATTTGGATCGTATTGAGAGAAGCAAGAGTAAAATTATTTGGTGTCCTCGTTCTAATTCTTATTTGCGTCAGGGGGTAACACCCATTAAATTGATTCGACAAAAAGGCATTCCTTTGGCTTTAGCAACTGATGGTCTTTCTTCTACCAATACTCTTTCGCTTTGGGATGAAATGCGTTTTGCCCATCAACAATCTAAGGAGCATGGTTTTGGTCTTACTGCTCAAGACTTATTGGAGATGGTAACCATTCGTGCAGCGGAAATTTTGATGTTGGGGAATGAAATAGGAAGTTTAGTGCCTGGCAAAAAAGCCGACTATATCGTGGTCGATTTAGTTGGACATGAAAAAGAGGTTCCTCTTTATGATCATCTTATTCAAAAAACCAGAGGCTATCATGTTCGTAAAGTTGTAGTCGAAGGCCAGTCTTTAAAACAAGTAAATTAAAAAATTCCAGTTGTTTTTTACCTCTAATTACATTTAATCAAATCATATCATATAGTTATAAAATAAACATTTACAATTATTTTTGACAGTGGTAATATTATGACACTTTTTTGACACATCGGGGTAAAGGGGGTCATCATGAAGTATTTACGTTTATTTGTCGTTTTTTCTAGTTTTGTTTTTCTCATCAACTGTAGTGGGAGTTCCAGTAGCGATAGCGATAGTGATAGTGGAACGGTTAGTTCCGATGCCTTAAGTTCCTTAACAAACATCCCTGATTTAAACGTGGATAGTATGGATGCGAATAGTGCTACCACAAACTCCAGTCTTTCCTCCCTTGTCAAGGCAGCAAGTACAAGGCCGAGTGATAGATCTTATTCAAGAACGGCTTGCGAGGTGAGATCTGCTGTTGAAGAAATTAAAAGCCAAGTCAAAGGTTTTCGGTCTGAAATGTGTATTGACAAAGCCTTTGAATCTGCTGGTTTGATTGCAGTGGGTAATGGGGCTTTTAATTATTACGAGGTTATTATTGATGAATCCATGTTTGCTGATGAACTCGAAGATGAACTCGAAGAAGGTGGTTTTGACCCGGATGATTTGGGAGAAGAAACAGCCTATGTGCGCGTTGGTTTAGTGAGTGACCAGTTGAGTGTGATGTTGTGCGAAATTGATGATGATGATGGTCAAGGCCAAGGCACTTATACCCAAACTTTGGAAATGATCTACACCGTTTCTGGCGGCCGATTTAGTGGACAATTAACTGATATTTTGGGTTCTGACAGTTATCAAATCACCATTACAGCTGATGATGTTGCGGCATCCTTTGATGATGGTGAAGCCGTGGAAATTGCCATGGGATTTAATGGTCAATGGGGCGCTGGTACCATTAACTTTAACGCAGACAAAGCCAGCTCGGTTATAACCAATGAAATGGATTTTTCTTGGCGTTCTGGAGCTTCAGGATCTGAATGGGGTACCTGGCGTTCAACAGGTTATGCCCTTTTTGATTCTCAGGAAGGGTGTGGCGTACACGAATCTACGGGAACCTACAAGGGAGATGTGGCAGGCAATATGTTCTCACTAGAAGACTTAACCACTCTAGGCCTTGCCGCTTCTGATAATGTTTGCTGGAAACAAGTGGATAATTATGAAACTGCTGTTTGGCCAACTGATTTTGTGGAAGCAGCTGATTCAAATGGCATGTGTACTTTTACAGATGGAAGTACCGATAACACTGAATGTTTCTTTTATGACTTAACAGATGCCGGAGCCCTTGATTACATGGTGCTTGGAGATACCTCTGCTTCTCCCTATGTGGATGCTGTTACTGCCAAATCCAGCTTTTTGGACTTTAACGAACCTACGTTTACTTTCCAAGAAACCTGGGATTGTACGGCTCCCAATGGGTTTACTCGAGTTGTGGTAGCAGAGCATCCTGATCTCCTTGTCTCATTGTCTGCATGTATTGCCTTGGAAGTTGAAGCAGAAGGCTCACGCAGTACTGAGTCTTGTGAAGATAAAGAACAGCAAGACCATGCAGAAGGTGAAACTGGTCAAGAATTTAGTGGAGAAGGAGAAGGCCAGGGTCAAGAGCAAGGTCCATAATAGAAAAAGCACTTCAATTCAGTACATGATAATAAAGCCCAGGAGATCCCCCTGGGCTTTTTTTAATTAAGCACTTACACGCGTGCCTGGCACGCCTGCCTGCCTGAAAAAGCATGAGTCTTGATAAAAATATGTTGATCTCAAAGGGTAAGTCGTTTATAACTAAAATGAATGGGTATTCATTCATATAAAGGAGGCTGAAGTGGAATTAATTAATCAATTTTATGGAAGTTTTTTGGGGGTAAGTCAAACCATCTCCATTCTAGGCACCATTGGTGTGGGCCTGATTTTAGGATATCTGGGAGTGCCTTTTATTTTGTGGACCTTGGTCATTGTTGTAGTCCTTTTGGGATTTGGGGCTCCTCTTTGGTTGCTTGATACTTTCATTATTGTTGGCCTTCTTTTTAGCATAAAACCTCTCCGGAAATTTTTAGTCTCAAGCATTCTCATGAAGGCCATGAAAGGTTTTATGCCCAAAATTTCGGAAACCGAGCGCACAGCTTTGAATGCAGGTGTTGTCTGGATCGAAAAAGATCTTTTCTCGGGCAAACCTAATTTCAAAAAAATGTTGGCAGAAACCTATCCTGATTTAACTGCAGAAGAAAAAGCTTTTGTAGATGGCCCTGTAGAACGCTTGTGCGAAGCCTGTGATGATTGGCAAGTGTGGCAGGATCGTGAACTTCCCCCCAAGGCCTGGGATATTATGAAAAAAGAGAAATTTTTAGGGATGATTATCCCTAAAAAATATGGGGGATTAGAATTTTCAGCTTTGGCTCATAGCGCTGTTATTATGAAGCTAGCCAGTCGTTGTATTCCAGCAACAGTTACTGTGATGGTCCCAAACTCTTTGGGCCCTGCAGAACTTTTAAATCACTATGGAACCGAGGCGCAAAAGCAAAAATTTCTTCCTCGCTTAGCTGTGGGAGAAGACATACCTTGTTTTGCCTTAACCGAACCTACAGCTGGTTCTGATGCAGGCTCTCTTACTGCTACGGGTGTTTTATTTAAGGGAGATGATGGCAAACTTTATATCCGCTTAAATTGGAACAAACGCTGGATTACCTTGGCTGCTATTTCTACGGTACTGGGTGTGGCCTTTAAATTGAAAGATCCTGAAAATTTTTTAGGGAAAGGCGAAAATGTAGGTATTACCTGTGCTCTCATTTCCGCTGCTACTAAAGGTGTAGTGATTGGTAGACAGCACGATCCCTTAGGTGTGCCTTTCTATAACTGTCCAACTCAAGGCAATGATGTGGTGGTTCTTGCTGAAGAAGCCATTATTGGTGGTACCCCATGGGCTGGACGTGGTTGGAAAATGCTCATGGAAAGTTTAGCTGCAGGACGTGGTATTTCGTTGCCTGCTCAAAGTGTGGGCGGTGCTAAATTAACCACACGAGCGGTAAGTAACCATGCGGTGATCAGAAAACAATTTGGAGTGTCCATTGGTCAATTTGAAGGAATCCAAGAACCCTTGGCTAAGATGGGTGGGCTAACCTACCTCATGGAAGCAGCCCGTAAATTTGTATGTGGAGCCTTGGATAAGGGAATTAAGCCTCCTGTTATTACCGCTATGGCCAAGTACACTCAAACTGAACTTGCTAGAAAAATTGTGATTGATGGAATGGATGTGATGGGAGGAAGCGGTATTTCCAGAGGTCCCCGCAATATTTTGGCTCATACTTATATTGGAATGCCCATTGGGATTACAGTAGAAGGAGCCAATATCATGACCAGAACTCTCATTATTTTTGGTCAGGGAGCTCTTCGTGCCCATCCCTATGCCTACAAAGAAGTAAAAGCCATGGATGAAAAAGATTTAGGTGGTTTTGACAATGCTTTCTGGGGGCATATTGGTCATGTGGTGCGCAATACTTTTCGTTCTTGTTTGTTAAGTTTAACCCGTGGTCATTTAGCTTTTTCACCCGTGGGTGGAAAGACTTCTCGTTATTATCAAAAATTAGCCTGGGCCTCAGCTTCCTTTGCCATCATGGCTGATATTGCCATGGGTACTTTGGGCGGCCAGCTTAAAATGAAAGAAAAAATCACGGGCCGTTTTGCTGATATTCTTTCTTGGATGTTTTTTGGTTTTTCAACCTTAAGACGGTTTGAAGCTGAAGGACGCAAGAAAGAAGATTTACCCTTTGTGCAATATTCTGTGGAATATGCCTTTGAGCAAATCCAGCAAGCCTTTGATGGTATTTTTGCTAACATGGATGTTCCCGTATTAGGCTGGATTTTTAAAGGTCCCATTCGTTTGTGGGCTAACTGTAATTCCATTGGGCATAGACCCAATGATGCCTTAGGGCAGCAAGTAGCCAAGCTTGTTCAAAAATCTGGTGAACAAAGAGATCGTTTAACGGATGGAATTTTCTTTCCTAAAAAGGATGGAGAGGCTTTAAAGATCCAAGAAGATGCTTTCCGTGCCATCATTATTGCTGTTGGAATTGAGCAAAAAGTTCGCAAAGCTATTAAGGCCGGCAAACTGCCCAAAAAGGTTCCTTTGTTTCAAATTATTGAGGAAGCCGTTAAACAAAATATTATTACTACAACAGAGAAAAATCAGCTTATCTTGGCTGAGAAGTTAAGACTTGATGCCATTACCGTAGATGATTTTAGTCACGATGAGTTTTTGGGAAAAGCAGCGGGAAATAAACACGTAGCCTTGAGTGCATAAAATACCTTAGCACTCCTACGAATTTGCTTTGTTTTTTTATTCGGTCTATACTTTTTCCATGCTGACCAGTGTTCAAGATTTTTTAGCCGAAGCTACTTCTAAGCGCCAAGTTGTAGGGACTTGGGGTTTTAACTCCAATCGTGATTTTTCTAAAGTATCAGCAGAAGAAACCAATGTTTGGTTTTTTGAACAAGTTTTTAATTTTTTACGTTCTTTTTTTGGATTGGTTTTGCCCGATAATTTAGAAATTATTACCTACAACGCTACTAAACATTTAAGAAAAGAAAACCTAGAACAACAAACTTTTTTGGATGAATTAATGCTGATGATGAAAGGTTTAAAAGAACCCATCTGGACCCTTCGTCTTAATTTAAACCTGGTTGGTTTTTTACGCACTCATCATAATCCCGATCAACTGGTGCGTATTCAAATCCAAGAACCAAGTTCTTTTATTGCTTGGGGTGGTCCAGATGAAACAGGTTTCCAAAATTTTAGTATTTCCTACACTTTGTTTAACGAAAGTGTTTTGGAAGGAAGAGATGAAATGGTTTGGTCAGTCAATCAACCCATTTTAGAAAAAGCTCTTAAAAAGTGGGAGAGACAAACAGGCCAGATGATTCAACTCATTGATACCAATAGTACAGCAGCCCCTGTTTATCGTCATGGTTTTAGAAAACCAATGCGCCGTCGTCCCATGCTGAAACGTCGTCCTGTTCCACCTCTGGGGAATGCACCCGGTGTAACCGGTAGACCCATGCCCGCAGGGGCTCCCAGTCGAGGGATTCCACCACCACGCCCTCCCATGCCACCCCGTAAGTAAAAAAGGAGAGTTTATGAGTAAAAAAATTGCAGTTATTTTAGCAGGATGTGGTTTTAAAGATGGTTCCGAAATTCATGAATCAGTTTTAACTCTCCTTCATCTTGTGAGGGAAGGAGCCATGCCCCTTTGTTTTGCCCCCAATGAAAAACAAGCCACCGTTACCAATCATGTAACTGGTGATGCCGAAGGGGCCTCTCGCAATATACTTGTAGAGTCAGCTCGTATTACTCGTGGAAATATTCGGGATATTAAAGAATTAAAAGCCGTAGATGCAGATGCGCTTATATTACCTGGTGGTTATGGGGCAGCTCTTAATTTGTGTGATTTTGCAGTTAAAGGCCCCAATTGTACTGTCAATTCTCAAGTGCAAAGAGTGATACAAGAATTTTATCAAGCCAAAAAGCCCATTGGAGCTATTTGCATTGCTCCTGCTATTGTAGGCAAAGTGTTAGGATCTTATGGAATAGAGCTTACCATTGGAAGTGACAGAGGTACGGCGCAAGCTTTAGAAAAAATGGGAGCAAAACATGTAAACACAACAGTTGAAAATTTCCATTGGGATTCTAAAAATAAAATAGCCTCCACCGCAGCTTATATGTTGGCTCAAAATATTGTAGAAGCTGAAAGTGGAATTTCTAGGTTAATTAAAAAGGTGGTTGATGAGGCTTAAGAAAATAAAAATATTTCTGTTTTGTTTTTGTTTTATTTCAGAAATTTGGGCTGGAATTACACTTTCCCAAAAGCTTCAAGAACACTATCAAACTCTTCAATTCTGGTCTGCTGATTTTGAGCAACAAACCTATGTGGAAATTTTAGATAAAAAAATTAAAAAACAAGGGCGCATTTTTATGAAAAAATCCGGAGAAATGCGCATTGAATATCAAGGCCATGGATCTAAAACTTATATAAGTAATGGGAAAAAAGTATGGATTTATTCACCGGATTTAAATCAAACTGAAGTGTTTGATCAGTCCAAACTTCTTTCCAAAGAAGCTATTACTTTTTTAAATGGTTTGGGAGATTTAGAAAAAGATTTTGCAACACGTTCTTTTAATCCTGTAAAAGATCCCAGTTTTCGTTTTGATATTCCCAAGGAGCTTCAATATTTAGAGCTTATTCCTCGTAAAAAAAGTTCTGTGATTTCTAAAATTCTTTTAGGGATCGAACCTGTGAGTAGTTTGGTAACCGAAGCTACTCTTTCCAATGTTTCTGGAAATGTAACTCGTTATGTTTTTAAAAATATCGATATTAAAACTAATCCAAGTCAGGATCTTTTTACCTTGGAGGAATAATGCCTAGCTTTGACGTTGTTTCTGAAATCAATCTTCAAGAAGTAGACAATGCAGTAAACCAAGCTTCCAAAGAAATTGGAACACGCTATGATTTTCGTGGATCTAAATGTTCTCTTACTTTTGAAAAAGAAAAAAAATTAATCCAAATTATCGGGGATGATGATTATAAAATGAAAGCCATGATTGATATTTTGCAAAGTAAAATTCATAAAAGAGGCATTGCACTTAATGCTCTTCAATTTGGTAAAATAGAAGACTCAGGCGGCAGTTTAAAAAGATGCACGGTTACTTTGGTGATGGGAATTGATCAAGAAAAAGCCAAAAGCATTATTAAAATCATTAAAGATATGAAATTAAAGATTCAAGCCCAAATTCAAGAAGAGAAAGTGAGAGTAACTGGAAAAAATAAGGACGATTTGCAAGACACGATTTCTTTTTTGAAGGGTCAAACATTTGAGATTCCTCTTCAATTTTCCAATTTTAGGGATTAAAGGCACCTCTATTTACTCAAATTTTTTTCTATTTGTCATTCCCGCGAAGGCGGGGGTCCATCTTGGTTCCCCTCCTTTGTAAGGAGGGGTTAGGGGAGGTAGAGAGTTTAGTAAGACTCTACCCCCTCCAACTCCCCCTTACAAAGGGGGAGAGTACAGATGGATCCCTGCCGGAGTTTACCCCTGCGAAGGCAGGGGCAGGGATGACACGAAACCGTAATTTTTAGAGGTTCCCTTAAGAAGTAGTGGTACAGTTTGAATTTTAAGAGTGAAGAGGAACTATGAAAATTTTAGTTGGCAGGTGGGTCATTAGGTTTAATCTTAATACTTTTGTAACCATATCCACCTACACCACCAGCAGCGATGTATAGAATAGCTTTTACGAACTCTTTAACAATTTCATCTTTATTCAGATAAAGAGCATATGCAAAAAAACCCAAAATAAGTGTTAAGCTTATTCCTGCAAACCAAAATATTTTTTTAATTATATCTCTTTGATGAGTTCTATTTAACTCTAGATCCCCTGCTTGGACTTGCATGCTTTGCACTGCATACTTATAACTTCTTTCATCAGAAGCTGTCCTAGCTTCGATTTCTTTTTCTCGAACCTTGAGTTCTTCTTTCTGAAATTCAAGAAATTTTAATGGAAGTTGGTTTGGGTCAGCAGGGAGATTTATATTGTTTTCAGACATTTTAGCTGCCTAGCACAACCTTATAAACTGGCAACTTATATTTGATTTTGATTTTACCAAAATCTTTTTGACCTAACTTAGGGGGAAGTACCTGGACAGATTCAATATTAAATTTTTCTCTATCTCTTCGTTTAAGATATTCAGAGGGCTCAACCACTTCTTCTTTAATGGGAATTGTTTTTAAAGTTGATTCACTCACTTCCATATTATCTTCTAATTATCGTCGAAAGTCTACAATTGCAATACAATTTATATCCTTTTTAGTAGCTTTGATATGGTGCATATTAGTTTAAAATATTTTTAATAAAGCCTTATTTATCAATAGGTTAAATTATTTTTTACAGATCTTTCTAAGGATTAACAGTCTGCGATAGGAACCCATCTTAATTCCCCTCCTTTGTCCCACAGGGACTTCGGAGGGGTAAGGGGAGGTAGAGAGTTTTGTATACACCAGCTAAAAGTGAAAATACTATACTACTAATTAAAACTTTCCCTTTTCACAAAATCTCTTTTCGTTTAAAATACTTAAGTTCAATCAAGAGGAGGAAAAATGGCTAAGATTGTTATGAGTGAATTTGAAGTAGAGCTTCCCCCCAATTGGAAGGATCAGGGTATGATTACGCTTACAATGCCTTCTACCGACCCTAAGGTGAGGCCCAATATTATTGTTACAGTTGAACGTTTGCAAAACCCAACTGATCTCAATTCTTATTTTGATAAAATTAAAAAGTCTGTTCAAGCCAGGGGAATTAATAGCTTTAAGGTATTAAGCGAGAAAGATGTGGCCTTAAGTGGTATCCCTGCCAAAATGATGATTTGTACATGGGATTTGGCAGCTATGAAAACCATGATGGGCCCTAAAGCTGCTAATTTGGAGCATATTCAGGATGGTCAAATGGTGCAGCAAATTCAGGTTTCTTGCTTAAGAAACACAGTTGCTATTAATCTTACTGCAAGCTTTCCTGCCGAGCAGTTTGAATTGTATTCCAGGCCCTTTCAGAACTTTATCAAAGGTTTTAAGTTCCTGTAATGGGTTTGTTGAAAAACTTTTCATGAAGCATTTACGGGCACAAATTGTCGCCACAGGTTCTTATGTACCTTCCCGTGTGGTTCCTAATTCTGAGCTAGAAGTTTCACTTCACACAACCAACGAATGGATTCGGTCTAAAATTGGAATTAAAGAACGACGCTATGCAGAACCAGACATTGGTCCGGCAGATTTAGCCCTTCATGCTGCAATACAGGCTTTAAAAACAGCTAATCGAGAGGCGCGAGATATCGATTGCATCCTTTTTGCTACAACAACACCCGAATATGAAGCTCCTGGTTCTGGGGTTTTACTTCAGGATAAACTCGGTTGTCGTAGAATTCCTGCCTTTGATGTGCATAATACCTCACCTGGTTTTTTATTTGCGCTCGAATTGGGTGATTCACTTATTCGTTCTGGAAAGTATGAATGCATTCTTGTTGCCGCAGGCGAGGTTTTATCCCCGCGTCTGGATATGACAGAAGCGGGACGGCTGATGAGTGTGATTTTTGGAGATGGGGCTGGATGTGTTCTTTTAGAAGCAACCGAAGGGCCACATGGCATTTTAGCGACTAAACTGCATTCGGATGGAGTGCACTACAACAAACTATGGTGTGAAGGCCCCCATACTTATCCCACCATGGATGGCCCCTTTGTTTTCAAACATGCTGTTACTTCTATGAGCCTGGTGGCCAAAGAAATTCTCATTGAGCAAGGGATAGAATCCAATCAACTTACTCATATTATCCCACATCAGGCTAATCTTCGCATTATTGAAACGATTGCCGATCAGCTTAAAATTCCGATGGCAAAGGTTAAAACCACCATTCAAAAATATGGAAATACCTCGGCAGCCTCTATTCCCATTACTTTAGATGAAACAGTAAGAGCTGGTTTAGTGAAACCCAACGATCTTATTTTAACTATGAGTTTTGGATCTGGTTTTAGTTGGGGGGCAGGGCTTATTCGTTGGTAGAGATTTCTTGGGTTATCAAAACAATTTCATCCGGATAAGAAAAACCTAAAATTTCACGAGCCAAGTGTTCAATGGTTTTTGGATTATCCAAACTTTTTTGTTCTATCCTTAAAAAAAGATTTTCGTTTTGAAGAATTCTATTTTGTGTCATTAACGCTTCTTTTTGTTTTTTAAGATGCCACAACTGAATAAGCCCCGATTGCCCTCCAAGGCTTAGCCCTATAAAAATAACAAAAGTAAAAAAGGCCGCTAGATAGAAGAGAGAGTTGTAATTGCCGGTTGCACTTATTTTCATTGTGGTTTTTTGAGATGTTCATAAGCCTGGCGGGTAGCTAGCCTTCCCCTCGAAGTGCGATTAAGAAAACCTTGTTCAATTAAAAAAGGTTCGTACACATCTTCCAAAGTGTCTTTTTGTTCATGAATGGCACTTGCAATGGCTTCAATTCCCACGGGGCCCCCATCAAATTTTTCAATAATGATATTTAAAATTTTACGATCCATGGCATCAAAACCCAGTTCATCTACTTGCAAAAGAATGAGAGCTTTTTTTGCCATGTCTTCAGTAACAATTCCGCTTCCTTTAACTTGGGCATAATCTCTCACACGCTTTAAAAGCCTGTTTACAATACGTGGTGTGCCTCTGGAACGTTTAGCAATTTCATGCGCTCCATCGGCATCTAAGTTTACGTTTAAAATTTGAGCCGAACGCATAAGAATGGTTTTTAATTCTTGAGCACTATAAAAATCGAGGCGTTCTACAATTCCAAAACGATCGCGGAGAGGGGAAGTTAAAAGACCCGCCCTGGTTGTGGCTCCTACCAAGGTATAGCGGGGCAAATCTAACTTAATGGATTTTGCTGATGGCCCTTGCCCAATCAGAAGATCCAACTGAAAATCTTCCATGGCGGGGTATAAAATTTCTTCTACGATTGGATTTAAACGATGAATTTCGTCAATGAATAAAACTGATCCAGGTTCTAAATTGGTGAGGATAGCAGCTAAATCTCCTGGGCGTTCAATAACAGGACCAGCAGTGGCTTTAATTCCTACTCCCATTTCTTTGGCAATGATGTGGGCGAGAGAGGTTTTTCCAAGCCCAGGAGGCCCACAAAAAAGACAATGATCTAAAGTATCACTTCGTTTTTTGGCTGCCTCGATGAAAATTTCTAATTTTTCTTTTACAGCTTTTTGGCCTATGTATTCTTTTAAGGTTTGAGGCCTTAAAGACCACTCAAGCCCGGTTTCTTCCTCAAGCTGGAGGGGGGTTAGCTGTTCATTATCTCGTATCATCTCATGGCCTTTAAGGAGTGTTTCAACCATTCTTGCAAACCTGCTTCCTTTGGAAGTTTAATTTGACCTAAAACTTTTTCAGCCTCTTGCTTGTTGTATCCCAAGTTTACCAAAGCAGAGAGGGCTTCATCATACACTAAGACGGGAGGTTTGACACCATCTGAAAATTCTCTTAAGGACAGTTCGTCAAAAAGTTCTTTAAGCTTATCTTTAAGCTCAACAACCAGGCGTTCAGCTGTTTTTCTGCCTATACCGTTAATGGAGGTGAGTTTGGGCACATTTTCTTCTACAACAGCACGTACCAGGTTTTCGGTAGAAATGCCCGATAGAATTTGTAGGGCTGTTTTGGGACCAATGCCACTTACCCCCAATAATTTTTTGAAAACTATTTTTTCAGATGGGTTGAAAAAACCAAAAAGAGAAATACTTCCTTCGGTGACATGAGTATAAATGGGAAGATGAATATTTTCGCCAAGGGCGGGAGTTTTTTCGAGAGTTACTTTTGAAATAAAAACCTCGTAGCCGACCCCATTCACATTAATAACAAGGGTATTTAACGTTTTCTGGAGTATTTTTCCTGAAAGATATGCAATCATGAGGTTGCTGCCTTTTTAATTAAACTTTCCAAACCTGCAGAATGAGCATAACACAAAGCACAGGCCAGGGCATCCGAGGCGTTTTCTTCTGCTATTTCTTTTAATCCTAAAATAGCTTTTACCATTTGTTGTACCTGTGATTTATCGGCCTGCCCATATCCCACAACTGATTGTTTGATTTGTAAAGGGGTATATTCGTAAACAGCTAAATTTTGCAAACGAGCAGCTAGCATTGCTACCCCCCTTGCATGTCCCAGCTTAATGCTGGAGCTGACATTGCGTGCAAAAAAGATATTTTCAATGGCTAGAACTTCAGGGTTAAAGCGAGCGATCACCTCATTTAATCCTTGAAAAAGTGAAACAAGCCGATCAGAAAATTCACTCTTGGATGGTGGAGCAATAATTCCATTATCGCAATGAAGGGTTTTGGAACCTTTTTTTTCAATAATTCCATAACCCATGATGCGGCTTCCTGGATCAATGCCTAAAATTATCATAGAGGATTAAACTATTTTTTCCATAATTTCTGGTGGAATATCAAAATTAGAATACACTTTTTGAATATCATCGTTTTCATCCAAGCTATCCATCAAATCGATAGTTTTTTGAGCATCTGCTAATCCAAGCTTGATTGTGTTTTGGGGGATCATGCTTATTTCAGCATCTTGGGCTTTAAGCCCTGCTTTTTCTATTTTTTTTCTAACCTCATCAAAGTTTTGAGGTTCACAATACACTTCCCATTCTTCTTCACCATCTACAATGTCTGCAGCTCCAGCTTCCAGGGCTACTTCCATTATTTTATCCTCAGTAAGTCCTGTTTTGGAATAGGAAAGATAACCCTGCTTTTTAAAAATCCACCCAACCGAACCTGTTTCTCCCAAATGCCCCCCTTTTTTAGAGAGCAGATTACGTAAATCACTTACGGTACGGGTTTTATTATCTGTAACCGATTCGATCATGAGAGCTACTCCTCCTGGTCCATATCCTTCATAAGTGATTTCTTCATAATGCACACCCTCAAGCTCACCCGTTCCTTTTTTTACAGCTCTTTCAATATTATCAAGAGGCATAGACCCGGCTCTTGCTGTATCGATAGCTCGTCTTAAACGATGGTTGCCTTCAGGATCTCCTCCTCCCATTCTGGCTGCTACGGTGATTTCTTTAATGAGTTTAGAAAATTGAGCGCCTTTTTTAGCATCGTTGGCCCCTTTTTTTCTTTTAATTTTGGCCCATTTTGAATGACCAGACATTTAAGGACTCCTTATTTTGTAAACAGTTTAACGAAAGATGCTTTTAAAATTATCGTAGGTGGTAGTTGCAAAATTTTTCATGAGGGCAAAAAAATTATTTTTAGATGAAGCGGGGTTGAATGTTTCATCCCTTGTGGGTTCTTCATCATCTATTTCGGTTGTTTCTTGCAGCACTTCATCAACAGATGAAGGAGTTGTTTTAATGGAACGAAAAGAAATAGGCATCATGATATTTTCTCGCAACTCAACAAGTGTTACCTCATCATCAATGGGATAAAAGTGTTTCATCATATGTTAAATGCTTACTACGACTTGTTTTATAAAATCAAGATCAGGCTTGTTTAGCGCCACCTGGATGGATAATCTGTAATAATTCCAGTTACTTGTCTATCTTGAAACCAGGATAGTTTTTGGGGATCATTTAATGTCCAAATCCAATAATCAATCTTGCAGGGGTTCCATTTTTGAAGGCGTTTTTCTGTAGCCCAATTGGTTTCCAAGTTTAAAGTAGCAACTTTCAAGTAACGAATCCAGAAACCAATCCCTCTTAAAGTACATTTGGGATCAATTAAAAGCCCTCGTTTAATTTCAGGAGCAATTTTTTTCATGCGGTTTAAATTTAAAACATTGAAAGAAGAAACATAAATTTTATCAGTAAGATTAAATTTTCGAATACATTCTGCCAATTTTTTTTCAACTCCATCTGAAAAAATACCTGTCGATTTAATTTCGACATTGATGATTTTAAATTTTTGGCCAAAATTTTCAAAAACTTCATCTAAAGTGGGAATTTTTTCTCCATCGCCAAAATCCAGTTTTTTGAGTTCACTTAGATTTAAACGTCTTGTCCATACGTTGATGCCGATTAAAGTTTTTAAATTTTCATCATGGGTTACTACCAGATGACCATCTTTGGAGAGAAAAACATCTAATTCAATTCCATCGGCCCCTTCCTCAAAGGCATATTGAAAAGAGCGAAGTGTATTTTCTGGAGCACGCTTTGATGAGCCACGATGGCCTAAAATTAACATACCCATCATGATACCCCCTCACCCTGCACCCTCTTCCCCAAGGGGGAGAAGGGAAACTTAGTTGTTAAAATTGAAGCTGCATGCAAGGCTGCTGTTTCTACTCGAAGAATCAAAGGCCCTAACGAGCACAAAGTAAAATTAACTTTTTCTCCTAGAGCTATTTCTGCTGGATGCCATCCCCCTTCAGGTCCAATCCAGAGGTTAATGTCATTAAGTTGCTCTGGAAATTTTATTTGGGCTAAAGAAGGATGTTTTCCTTTTTCAGCGCAAAAAATATTGAAATGATTTTTTTGTTTTTGAATGGCTTCCTCAAAATGGAGGGCAGAATTAATTTTTAAAGGTTGAATGCGTCCGCATTGTTTTTGGGCTTCAGTTGCAATTTTTTCAAAACGAGAAAATCTAGATTCTTTTTCTATTTTACCAATGGAAAAACGAGTGTGGATGGGAGTAAGAGAGGCTAGATTTAATTCTACTGCCTTTTGAATAATCAGTTCTGTTTTTTGACCTTTAAGCATGCCTAGAAAAAGATGTAGAGGGTAAGGAGGGGATATTTCTACAACTTTCTTAAGATTTTCTACACAAACAGTTTTTCCAATGCTTATAATTTTTCCTTCATAGTGAGTTTTAATTCCATCATGTAAAGCTAGGCTTTCTCCTGGTTTCATTCGCAATACTTTAGAAATATGATAGGCTTCATCATCAGTGATGAGAACACAACCTTGACTTATTTGATGGGGATCGGCTTTAAAATAAGGCATGGGTAGACTTTAGAATGAGTTGATTTTAAGTTTCAAGATAAATTAAGGTACACTTATGATTGTCATGGATTTAGGCGGAACGCATTTACGTGGTGCAGTGGTTAATGCAAAAGGACATTTTGGGCGTTCGATTAAAAAGATTGTTGGTGTTAATCGAAGTCAAAAAGCAATTATTTCTTTTATTGGGGAGGTCTACAAAAACCTTTCTGATGGGGAAAACATGGCCTTATCTCTTGGTATTCCTGGAATTGTTTCAGCAAAAACAGGTATTGTTTTTTCATCTCCCCACTTTCCTCAATGGAAAAATTTTAAAATGAGAAGTGAACTTCAAAAAAAGCTAAAAGTACCCGTTGCTCTTGATAACGATGCTAATCTTATTGCTTTGGGAGAGCATAAAAAGGGGGCAGCTCGTGATTGGCCCACTTTTTTAATGGTAACCTTAGGAACAGGAATTGGGGGAGCCATTGTTATTGATTCGAAAATTTTTCATGGCACTCTGGGTTTTGCAGGGGAGTTTGGGCACATTTGTATTAATCCCAAAGGGCCCATCTGTAGTTGTGGGGGAAGGGGTTGTTTAGAACTTTATGCTTCTGCTTCAGGATTAAAACGTTTGGTAAGGACGTCCCTACAGGGCGGGAAAACCCCGCCCCTACTAAAATCCATTCCTCGTTCTCAATTGGGTGAAACACTTTTTATTTTGGCTCAAAAGAAAAATCGCGGGGTTCAAAAAATATTGGATCAATTTGGTTTTGATTTGGGAATTGGTTTGGCTACCTTGGTAAATGTAACTGGAATTCAAAAAATTGTAATTGGCGGGGGGCTTTTATCTTTGTCTCCATTTTATTGGAAGGCCATGCGCCAATCTTTTAAGGCTCATATTTATCGTAAAGTTGGACAAGAAACTCTTTTTCGAAAAGGTAAATTGGGTGATGAGGCAGGTCTTGTGGGCGCAGCCCTTATTTGATCTATGTGACTTTGTTATTCCCTGCATCATTTGTCATCCCCGCGCAGGCGGGGATCCATCTTTGAATTTAAGATGGATTCCCACCTTCGTGGGAATGACATGGAGAGGTATGAGAATGACGGATTTTATTGGGTAAACCCCTGGAGGCGTAATTGATTTAAAATTTCCTGACTTTGGGGATTTTTGGCTACTTTAAGCAAAGATTTGGTGAGTTGTGCTTTAAGTTCTGATTCGAGTGGCACAAAAGAAACAACAGGAGCTGATGGATAGGGATTAGAAGTATAAACAGTTTGTAATTCATTAATCCAGGGGAGTTTTAAATTTTTAAGGGCTTTATATTCAAAAGAATCTAACAGAACAGCATTTTGAGTGCCACTTAATGATTTAAGACGAACCAAAATATTTGGATCTATTTCAAATTTAAGAAGAGAACTGGTATATCCCCGAAAAACCACGGTTCTTAAAAAATCATCTCCCAAATTTCTTGAGGTAAATATCGTCAAACTTCCTCCTTGGGGAAGTAAAGTGCTTTGATGCATCATGAGATAAGATTGTTCTTCAGGTTTAGAAGTACTTACAGGAATGGTAGATAAAAGAATTTCCATGGGGAATCTTTCTTTGTTTGAAAAATAAAAATCATAACTGACAATTCCAACCTGGGCTTTTTTAAATCGCACTGCTTCTACCCCTTCATCAAGGCTTGGGTAATAGGCTGCTTGCATTGTAGGGCCACCATTTTTTTTAATTTGATTCATCAGTTCGTCTAAAAAGGGTTTGGCTGCTGCTTTTGTGCCTTCTCCGCCAGGATAAACAAAGGCAAATTGAAAAACAATACTAGCAAAAGAAAACTGAGGGAAAATAAGAAGAAAACCAAAAATTATTTTTTGAAAAGTTTTTGTCATTTATAGTATTTAAAAGTTAAATCTTACTCCTTTTTTAAATGATCCCGATACCATTCTATAAAAAGAGGGATGCCTTTTTCTAGTGGAGTTTTTGGCTTATATCCAATCATGGTTTTTGCCTTGGTAATATTGGCATAAGTTTGGGGTACATCACCTGGTTCTTTTAGTTTGTATTCTTTGATGGCTTTTTGCCCTATATGTTTTTCTAAAAGTTTGATCAAATTGTTAACACTTGTTGTTGCTGATTCTCCAAGATTAAAAATTTCATATTGAGGTTTGTCCGCTTGGTTAAGCCAAGTCATGCTTTTAATAATGCCATCAATGATGTCATCGATATAGGTAAAATCTCTTTGATAGTGCCCATCACCATAAATACAGATTGGTTTATTTTTAAAAATAAGTTCGGTAAATTTTCGAATGGCCAAATCGGGTCTTTGTCTGGGGCCATAAACAGTAAAAAATCTTAAAACAGCAAAACTGATTTGATACAGTTGGTGGTAAGTAAAGCAAGCCAGCTCTCCGGCTCTTTTTGTAGAGGCATAGGGGGAATAGGGGAGGTTAACGGGATCTTTTTCAGAAAAAGGAATTTTTTTATTAAGGCCATACACAGAAGAAGAAGAACCAAAGATAATTTTTTTAACATTATTTTTTTGTGCACATTCCAGGATGGTTAAAGTACCTAGGCCATTAACCCTTTCATACAAGAGTGGTTTCTGGATGGAAGGGCGAACTCCTGCCATGGCTGCTAGATGAATAATGGTTTGTATCTTGTGTTCGGCAAGCAGAGTATTAACCATGTCTTCGTCACAAATATCACCCGAGTAGCATTGAAAAAATTTCCCCTCTTTTTTTGCTGTTTCTTGAATAGAAGCTAAATTTTGGCGTTTTAAGGCTGGATTATAAAAATCATTGAAATTATCCAAACCAATTACATCATGCCCATACCGAAGTAAATTTTCGGATAGATGGGAACCAATAAAACCTGCTGCACCAGTCACTAAGATCATATTAAGTTTTTTCAGATGCGGGTGACGCTGGGGGGTGTTTTAAAAGCGCAGCGGTAACGAGCGCGAGCATTTAAAATACCCCCCAAGCGGCAGGACCCGCTTTTTAAAATTTTAATTGATTCTAGCAAACTGATTGTCACACGACAATCAATTTGATAGCTAGCATTGCTATGAATTCCAGCAAAAACCTTGACCTTTCTGTGATTATTCCCTTTCTCAATGAAGAGGAAAATTTGCCAGAACTTTATGAAAAATTGGAAAAAGTTCTTCCCCAATTAGGAAAAAGCTACGAAATTATTTTTATTGATGATGGTTCTACGGATGGTGGTTTTGAAATTTTAAAAAACATTTCTCATCAAAATCCAAAAGTTAAACTTATTCGTTTTACCCGTAATTTTGGCCAAACAGCTGCGATGGCGGCAGGCTTTAGGGAAGCGCGTGGCCAAGTGTATGTAACCTTGGATGCTGATAATCAAAATGATCCTAACGATATTCCAAAAATTCTAGAAAAATTAGATGAAGGTTATGGGGTAGTTTCAGGATGGAGAAAAATGAGACAAGATGCTTTGATTACCCGTAAACTTCCTTCTTGGTTTGCTAATTGGCTTATTTCTAAAGTAACAGGGGTGGTTTTACGTGATTATGGATGCACACTTAAAGCCTATCGCTCTATTTATGTAGATACTTTTAACCTTTATGGTGAAATGCACCGATTTATTCCTGCCTATGCCAAGCTTGCAGGAGCCAAGATTACCGAAATTCCTGTTAATCATTTTTCGCGTCAAAAAGGAAAATCCAAGTATGGTCTTTCTCGTATTTTTAAGGTGATGTTTGATCTGGTTACAGTTAAATTTTTAGGTTCTTTTGCAACTAAACCGCTTTATCTTTTTGGTGGGGCAGGAATGGGCCTTAATGTTATTTCTGTGATTCTTGGTTTTTTTGTTCTTTATCAAAAATTTTTTCATGATGTTTTTGCTCATCGAAATCCCTTACTTCTCTTGGCTGTTTTTTTATCTGTTCTTGGGTTTTTATTTGTCATGATGGGTTTATTAGCCGAACTCTTGATGCGTACCTATCACGAATCTCAAGGCAAAACGATTTACTTGGTGCAGGAGAGGATTAATTTTTAATGTGTGGTATCTCTGGCATTATCCATAAAAACAACCAACCGGTTAATCAATCTATTCTGGAAAAAATAAATCGAACTCTCACGCATCGGGGGCCCGATGATGAAGGTTATTTTTGTGAGGGGCATCTTGGTTTGGCCCATCGAAGGCTTTCCATTATTGATTTATCCAGTGGGCATCAACCCATGAGTACATCCAATGGTCGTTATACCATTGTGTTTAATGGGGAGATTTATAATTTTTTAGAAATCAGGGCCGAGCTTCAGAAAAAAGGGATTTCTTTTCAAACACGTTCGGATACCGAAGTTTTACTTTATGCCTATGCCTTAGAAGGAAAAAAGTGTCTTGATCGTTTAAATGGCATGTTTGCTTTTGCCATTTGGGATAAAGATGAAAAAACTCTTTTTGTAGCGCGTGATCGTTTTGGGAAAAAACCCTTCTATTATTGGGATACTCCTGCCCATTTTGTTTTTGCTTCTGAACTTAAGGCCTTTTTAGTTCATCCTGATTTTAAAAAAGAATTAAATCATCAGGCGCTGGCTAGTTTTTTTCAATACGACTATGTCCCCTCCCCCTTGAGTATTTTTAAGGGAGTTCAAAAACTTCCCGCAGGACATTTTTTAATTTTGAAAAATGGTTCTTTTTCAATTCAAAGTTATTGGGATATTCCTTTAAAACAATCCAAGATTTCTCCTGATTGGGAAGAAAGTAAAAAGAAACTTATTGTACTTTTAGATGAGGCTACTCAAAAAAGATTAGTGAGTGATGTTCCTCTTGGAGTGTTTTTATCAGGAGGTCTCGATTCTTCTTCAATTGTAGCCATGATGGCCAGGCATTGTGAGGGATCTCGTATTAAAACTTTTTCCATTGGTTTTGAGGAAAAAAGTTTTGATGAGTCAGAACATGCTTTGTTGATTTCCAAAACTTTTAACACAGATCATCATCACCAGGTATTAACTCCAAATAAAATGTTGGAAATTTTGCCTCATATTGCTTCTTTTATGGATGAACCCTTTGCAGATTATTCCATCATTCCCACGTATCTTCTCTCTCAGTTTACAAGACAAAAAGTCACTGTGGCTCTAGGGGGAGATGGCAGTGATGAACTTTTTGCAGGGTATCCCACATTTTATGCCGATAAATTGGCCAGAATATATCAAAAATTCCCCCATTTTTTTAAGCAAACTCTTGGATTTTTTGTTAATCATTTGCCTGTTTCCCATCGTGATATGAGTTTTGATTTTAAGGCCAAGCAATTTCTTTATGGGGCCAATTTCGAATCTGTTTTACGAAACCAGGTGTGGTTGGGATCTTTTCATTTTGGAGAACAAAAAAAATTATTTGTAGAGAGCACACAACTTAAAGATCCTCTTTTATTAGTTAAAGAAGTTTTAAATCGTTGTCCTTCTTCTGATGCTTTAGATCGCATTCTTTATTTTTATCAAAAATTTTATTTGACTGATGATATTTTGGTAAAAACCGATCGGGCCTCTATGGCTGCTTCATTAGAAGTAAGAGCTCCTTACTTGGATTTAAATTTAGTTTCTTTTGTATCAAGCTTGCCTCCTCATTTTAAGTTAAAAGGGAGAGTGACCAAATATATTTTAAAAGAAGCCTTAAAAGAAATTTTACCTTCTCAAATCGTATTTAGAAAAAAGAAGGGATTTGGGATTCCAGTTGGATTGTGGTTAAAAAATGAACTCAAAAATCATCTTTTAGAAATTTTGTCCCCAGAAAGAATTAAAAGAGATGGAATTTTTAATCCAGCCGTAGTGCAGTCTATGATCAAAGAACATCTAGAAGGCCGGGCTAATCACCGGAAAAAGCTTTTTTCTTTACTTACCTTTCATTGGTGGAAGGATAATTTTAATTAACCAGTTGATAATCATAAGCTTTTTAATCTTAAATTAATTATAGGTATTTCTTGACCCTTCATTTTTATTCCTGTACAATCAATGTTTATATTTAACTTTATTTGGGGCGGAAGGGGGACATGATGAGAAGCAAGTCAATTTGGTCATTTCTTTTTTTAATTACTATTCTTTCATTAGCTGCCTGTAGCAGTTCAGATAGTGATTCAACAAGTACATCTGATTCAGCTGATGATTTGGGGGCTGGTGTAAGTGCTGTGTTTTCATCTGGAGCTAGTTCAAGTACCAGTGCTAGCTTGTCAAAAGGGATTTTGAATTTGTTTTTAAGACAAGCCCAGGCTGAAGGGGAATGTTCTACAACCTGTTCCTGTGTTGGAGATGATGGCCCTGATAATATTACAACATCAGCTACCGGAACTGCAGGGACGTATGGAGCCGATACAGATACTACAGACACAATGGTAGTAACAGCCGATCATTTTTGTTCTGTTTCCACCTCAACAACTGGTGGGCCAGATGGATCGGGGCAGTTTGCTACTTTTGATTTTGCTTCTGCGGTTACTGCAAATTGTACAGCAGCTGATTTGTCAACTAGCACAACTACAATTTCAGCAGGATCTGGAATTTGGAGAAATACCAGCACCCATGAACCCGAGGTTTATGGAAGCTTTACTGTAGATAGCGTAGAATATGATTGTACTATTTTTATCTTATCTGGAGAATCAGGAGAAGTAGACGGGGATAATAGCAATTGTGTTGATGCTGATGGTGTCAGTGTTACCATTGCTGATGATAGTACTTGTACCATTTCAGAATAGTTTTTTATAACTTATTTTTAAAAGCCCGTGAGTAAAATCATGGGCTTTTTTATGCCCTTATTTTTTGTTTTTTTTGAGTTGAAAAAAGAATTTCGCGTGGAAGAGATTGAAATACTTTCCAGAATCGTTCCATTAAATGCTGATGCCCAATAGTAATGCGTACAAATCCATCTAAACCCACCATATTGCTTCTGTTACGAACGAAAATTTTTTGATTTTCTAAAAACGCCAGTACTTTTTCGGGATCACCCAGTTCTACCAAAATATAATTGGCTGGGGTGTCAACGACAGAAAAATCCATTGAGAAAATTTTATTTACCAGCCATTCTTTTGTTGTTTTTACCTCAGTAATATAGCGAGTTACATATTCCAAATCTTCCAAAGCTGTAGAGGCCGCAACTTGTGCCAGAGTATTTACATTTTTTCCAATGCGTACTTTGTTAATGGCTTCTAAATTTACTTCTTGGGTTAAAATATAACCACAACGCAGGCCTGCTAAGCCAAAAGCTTTTGAAAAAGAGCGAGTGACAACTAAATTATCATGATGGGTAACCAAAGGAGCCATTGTATTTTGGGTAAATTCAAAATAAGCCTCATCAACAATAAATAAAGTTTCTGGAAAAAAATTAAGCAAAGTTTCTAGTTTTTCTTTTTCAAAAAGAAAACCAGTTGGATTATTAGGATGTACCAAGTAAACCATTTTTACCTTGGAGTTTATGGATTTTTTTAATTGGTCATATGAAATAGCCCGCGGATTTTTTTTATTGAGAACATTGACAATAGTTGCATCACAAGATTCTGCATAAACTCTGAAATGATCATACGTGGGAATAGGAATGACTACCTGATCGTCTGGAGATAAATAAGTTTTGCACAAAACTTCCAAAGCATTGTCTGATCCATTGAAGGTTTGAATTTGTGAAATGGGAAGCCCTGTATAATGAGATAATTTTTCTCTCAAAATTTCAGATTCAACATCCGGATACCAATTAAGAGGAGAGTTTTGGATAAATTCGGTAAGAGCTGCTGTAACTTTAGGTGAAGGGGGAACACTTGATTCGTTCGAATCAAGCTTCATCACACGAGTTGCATCTTGAAATAACTGAAAAGAATGCCTGCCATTAGAATAAGGGGTTAAGAGAGAAACTGCCAGCTTAGGTTTTATCATGCATGACCTTTTAAAATAATAAGAAAGAATCCTAGCTGGTTGGAGGATCAAATTCAATGGAAAAAAGAGGGGATGCTAATAAAAATTGAATTATTCCAAATATTTGGAAATCCTAGCCAGGCATGTTTTTTTCCCTAAAATGCGAATTATCTCATAGATTCCGGGGCTAATATTTTTGCCTGAAAGGGCAACACGCACAGGCTGAGCTATTTGGCCTAATTTAAGTCCTGTTTCTTGGACCAGGGTGGTAAAAACGTTAGTAATCCCTGCGATGTCAAAATTTTCTAATTTTTCTAAACGATCGTAGACAAGTTTAAGATGGGGTTTATTTTCTTTTCCTAAAAATTTATTTTGAAGGGCTTCATCTGGCCGTGTTTCTTTAAACGCAAAATCAACCAAGTCTGCCATTTCCTCCAAGGTTTTGCTTTTTTCCTGGCTTATTTTTACTAATTCTACAAACAAGCTCGTGTCGTTTGAAATAATTCCTCGTTTTTCTAAATAATGAGGCAAAAGTTTTGCTAAATCTTCTGGTTTTGATTCTCGAATATAAAGACCATTAAGCCATAATAATTTTTCAGGATTAAAAACTCCCGCGGCTTTTGACACACTTTCAATTGAAAATTTTTCAATGAGATCTTGTCTTGTAAAAACTTCCTGGTCTTTATAGGCCCAACCAATACGGGCTAAATAATTAATTAAAGCATCTGGAAGATAACCCATTTCATAATAAGCCATCACAGAAGTGGCTCCATGGCGTTTTGAAAGACGCTTTTTATCGGTTCCTAAAATCAACGGAAGATGTGCAAATTGAGGAGGAGTAGCTCCAAAGGCTTGATAAAGCTGCATTTGCCGTGGGGTATTATTGAGGTGATCATCACCTCGAATCACATGAGTAATTCCCATGGTCATGTCATCAATGACAACGGTGAAATTATAAGTGGGGCTTCCATCGGTACGACGAATGATCAAATCATCCAGTTCTTTTTCGGCAATTTCTACTCTGCCTTTAACTAAATCGTTGATGATAATACTTCCTTCATCATGAGAATGAAATCGGATGCAGTGTTTTTCACCAGAGCTTATTTTTTTTTCAACATCGCTTGTTGAAAGTTTGTAGCAAGTACGATCGTACATGGGTTTTCTTTTTTCTTTTTGAGCCAGTGCTCTTTTAGCTTCCAATTCTTGGGATGTACAAAAACAAGGGTAAGCTTTTTTTTCTTTAATCAGTTGATCAATGTATTGATTGTATAAGTCGAATCGTTTGGTTTGAAAATAAGGGCCTTCATCCCATTCCATTTTCAACCATTTCATACTGTCTAAAATAGCCTGGATAGATTCGGGGGTAGAACGTTCTAAGTCTGTGTCTTCGATACGAAGGATAAAATCCCCACCCAATTGACGAGCCAGAAGGTAGTTGTAAAGTGCAGTACGTGCCCCCCCCACATGGAGATATCCAGTTGGCGAGGGTGCAAAACGAAAACGGGGTTTTTTACTTGTGTTGACCATGATTATACGGCTATCAAGCACATCGTGTGAATAGGGTCAACGAATTATGAACGAACCTCTTTTAAAACGTGGGATGGAAAATCCCCTCATTGTGGATTTGATTACCTTTGATCCCGGTGAAAATGAAGTGGTGATGGTGATGGAAGAACGAAGGCCTTGGGAAAGCGTTACTCAAAAACAGGTTCAGGAAAAATTTAATAGCTACTTGGGTTATGTTTTAGAGGGTTTTTTATTTCAACAGTATGTTCAATACACCGGTAACCCCGTGCGTTTTGAATTGCAATGTATTGAAAAACCCCCTCCAAGTTGGGATCCTTTTTTAACAGCCGTGATTAGTTTTGCTAAATCTGAAAAAATCCGTTTTTTTATTTCTCTTGTTGAACCAGAAGTTTTTCAAAAAAGAGATGCAGAAACAAAAAACTCAATATAAAGTCATAACTCCCCCAATTCTGGTGATGATTCATGGAGCTGGTGGAAATTATACCAACTGGCCCCTTTCTTTAAGAAAGTTGCCAGGCATCAATATTGTAGCTCTTGATTTGCCAGGGCATGGTAAATCTAAGGAAGAGGGTTTTGATTCTACCAACGCCTATGCTCATTTTGTTTCCAATTTTGTTACAAATTCCAATCTTAAAAAAGTGGTGCTTGTAGGACATTCGATGGGTGGCGCCATTGCCATGTACGAAGCTCTTGGCAAACCAAGTTGGCTTTGTGGTTTGGTTTTACTAAGTACGGGGGCTAAACTCAAAGTATCTTCTCAATTGATGGAATTGTTAAAAAATCATTCGAAAAATATCAGTTCGTTTTTATCTCAAAATTTATTTAGTACTCATGCTGATCCTTTGCTTATTTCTGAAAGTGAAAAACAATTAAGTAAAATAAATCCCAAAGTTTTACTGGGTGATTTTGTTGCTTGTGATAATTTTGATATCAGAGATCGTATTAAGGAAATTAAAATTCCCACCCTGATTATTGTTGGAGAAAAAGATTGTATGACGCCCCCATCTTATTCACAATTTCTGGCTGAAAATATTTTGGGTGCACAACTTGAAATCATAAAAGACGCAGGACATATGGTGATGTTGGAGAAACCTGATGAGGTTTCGAAATTAATTGTAAGTTTTATAAATCGATAGCGGGTCCTGCCGCCAGGAGGTTTCCCGCTGGTGCTCGCCCTAAGGCTGCGCGCCATCGGAAGCCCTCCTCCTGGCGTCACCCGCTTAAGATATTACGCCTGCATCTTTCATTCGATTACGATACCCGCATATCCTACAACCGATTCGTAATCCCCGCTTACAGGTCCTGAAGTTTGATGATCAATCAAGGTAGCTTTTTTAGCTCCTAAACGATTAGCGGCATAAAGCATAACTGTTGTTGGAATGATACCGCACATGGAAATATGATTGGTGTGTACGGTTTCATAAAGTTTGGCCGGATCTTTTTCTAACACAGCATCAATGGCCAATTGATCTTTTTGAAGAGTGAGCTCGTGTGCTTCATAATGGTTCATATCAGATGAAGCTACAATGAGCAGAGGTTCAGATAAATTTTGAGTAACCCTTGCAATGGCTTCTCCTAACATCTCACATTCGGATAGTTTTAAATGAGATAAAGTGATGGGAACAAATTGAATTTGTGGATTAAGACGCAAAAGAAAAGGAAGCTGTACTTCCAAAGAATGTTCTCGCAAGTGGGCCAGATGGTCCTTGGTTAAAAAGGAACATTCTTTCATCAAAGCCATCGCCATGGTTTCATCAATGGAAATATTTCCATTAGGAAGCTGCCAAGAGCCACTATCCATCAGAGCAGCTTTGGCCCCCAAACCTGTGTGGTTGGGGCATAGCACCAAGGCTTTGTTTGGAATGTGAATGGTTGCATAAACTTTTCCTGCAACAGCGCCCGAATAAATATAGCCCGCATGGGGAACTACAATTCCAATTGCTTTTGTTTTTTGAACTGAAGTTTGAAGGTATTGATCGAGAGCGGCAGCTAATTGAGTGGGAGTTGCTGGATAAAATTGTCCCGCTACCGCAGGATAGCGAACAATTTTTTGATTACTTTCGTTCATGTAGTTCCCCGAAGACTACTTTAAAGGCTTTAATCTCTCAGGTCTAAATTCACGCAAAATTTTTCCAGCCTGCCACATTTCTTGGTTAGCCATGGTTTCTAATTCCTTTTCCAACTTTGGTCGATAATCAGATTTAGAATTAGCTTCGATGGTAATTCTGGCTTCGTTTCCTGTTTGAACACTTTTGTAACATTCCTCAATCACAGGTTTAATGGCTTTTTCAAAACGAGGGGCCCAATCAAGTGCTCCTCTTTGAGCTGTTGTAGAACAATTAGCATACATCCAGTCCATGCCTTTTTCACCAATTAAGGGGTACAAGCTTTGAAAAGCTTCTTCGATGCTTTCGTTATAAGCTTCCGAAGGAGAATGACCATGCGCTCTTAAAACCTCATATTGTGCCTTAATAGCGCCTTGAATGAGCCCCATCAAAATACAACGCTCACCTGTTAAATCACTGTGCACTTCTTTTTGGAAGGTGGTTTCAAAAAGATGCCCCGAGCCAATGGCAATACCCACAGCTTGCACACGCTCGCAGGCACGGCCTGTTGCATCCTGATAAACAGCATACGAGGCATTAATTCCTCGGCCATCTAAAAAGTGGGTGCGTACAGTTAACCCACTGCCCTTGGGGGCACAGAGAACCACATCCACATTTTTAGGAGGGATAATTTTGGTATCGTTAGAAAAAACGATGCCAAATCCATGAGAGAAGTAAAGGCAATCACCTTCATTTAAACATTCTTTTAATTTGGGCCAAAAGGCAATTTGGCCTGCATCAGAGAGAAGAAACTGAATGAGGGTACCTTTTTTAGCAGCTTCTTCCATTTCAAAAAGATTTTTTCCTTCAACCCAACCCTCTTTTTGAGCCTTATCCCAACTGGATCCTTTTCTTAAACCTACAATGACATTAAAACCCTGATCTCTTAAGTTAAGGCTTTGCCCGCGACCTTGGGGGCCATAACCTAAAATGGCAATCACTTCATTTTTGAGTATTTTTTGTAATTTTTCTTTGGGGTAATCGCCTCTTTCGATAATAGTTTCTTGATGACCTGCAATATTGATTGTTTTCATAAAATCTCCTTAAGGGTGGTCTATTTTTTCCTTTAAAACCAAGGGAGAAGGGCATAACATGCCTACTTTACATGGGTCAAGACCCAACACATAACAAATACAAAGCTGACAGGGGGATTCCTTTCGGGCCCTGCGGAACTCCTCGCCCGAAGGCTCGTCAGACAGTCCTCGGTCCCTTCAGGAACCCCCCTGCCAGCTTCATACCCATCGATGTTTTTTTATTTTTTTAAACGATTATTACTCTCTATTCCGGTGATGTTTGTGGTTGTTACCCTCGTATTTTTTTTATTACGTCTCATTCCTGGTGATCCCATCGATTTTATTTTGGGAGAAACAGCCCCTCAGGCTGATCGCTTGGCCCTAGTTACTAGCCAAGGGTTTGATGAGCCTCTTTTGAAGCAATATTCTCATTTTTTAAAAGATATTTTTGAAGGAAATTTAGGGCAATCTTATTTTACCCGAAAATCTGTAGGAGATCTGATTGGTGAACGCTATCCTCAAACCGTCAAGTTGGCCCTGGTAGCCATGGTTTGGGCCATTTTATTTTCTATTCCTACTGGTGTGTTTGCCTCTGTTTTAAGGGGAAAATTTTTTGATCGTTTACTTTTGGCTTTATCCCTTGTTGGAATTTCTGTTCCTAGTTTTTACTTGGGGCCACTTCTTGTTTTGTTATTTTCAATCAAGCTCGATTGGTTTCCTGCATCAGGACAAGATTTATCAGGCTCAATCATTCTACCCAGTTTAACTTTGGGTTTGGCCATGGCTGCTATTTTAACACGCATGACAAGATCTTCTATGTTGGATATTTTAAATTCAGATTATGTGCGTACAGCTCGTGCTAAGGGGCTTTCTTTTTTTAAAGTTGTTTTTAAACATGCCTTGGGAAATGCACTTGTTCCCATTGTTTCGCTTATAGCTCTTCAGTTTGGAACTTTACTGGCTGGAGCTATTGTGACTGAAAAAATTTTTTCATGGCCAGGTTTAGGGAGCCTTCTTTTAGAATCCATTGGTCGTAGAGATTATGCCGTGGTTCAGGGTTGTTTAATGGTAATTGCATTAGCTTATGTGGTGGTAAATTTGTTGGCAGACTTGGTATTAACGAAAATTGATCCAAGAATACGCCTCAAGTAGTATGAAAAATAGATTTTTTATTTACTTAGCTCTTTTTTTTGTAGTGATTGTTTTTTTAGGGCCCAATCTAGCTCCTCATCATCCTTTTCACTATGATCTTTCCCAAGGATTTTTAACACCTTCCTTTCAGCATTGGTTAGGCACAGATGAAAATGGGCGCGATATTTTAAGTCGTATTCTTTTTGGCTCCCGGATTTCCATGGGAATTGCGCTTGTGGTGGTTTTAGTATGTGCTTTTCTTGGAACCATCATTGGTTTTTTAGCAGGTTATTTTGGTGGAATGGTTGATCGAATTTTTTTAATGATTGCTGATCTTTTTCAGGCTTTCCCGGGAATCCTTTTAGCCATTGCCATTGCAGCTTTTTTACCACCCAGTTTTTTGAATGTTGTTGTTATTTTGTGCCTTGTAGGATGGGTAGGCTATGCCCGTATAACAAGGGCTCAAGTGCTTTCTCTTCGCGAGAAAGAATTTATGGAAGCTGGAAGAGCGTTGGGACTTCCTTTGTGGCGTCTTTTTTCATTTCATGTGTTTCCTAATTTAGCAGGGCCACTGGTTGTGCAAGCAACCTTTGGAATGGCAGGGGTAATTTTAATAGAATCTACCCTTAGTTTTTTAGGTTTAGGTGTGCCAGCAACAGTGCCTAGTTTAGGACGTATGATGGATAGTGGAAGTTCTTTATTGCTTGTTGCTCCGCATATTGCGCTTTTTCCCGGCTTAGCCATTATGTTAATCATTTTGATTTTTAATTTAGCTGGAGATCAATTAAGGGAGAATATTTAGAGGCATTGCGGGTGACACGGCCTTGTCCCCTCCCCCTTGAGGGGGGAGGGTTAGGGAGAGGGTGAAAATTTTGAATTACCCCTCACCCTGCACCCTCTCCCCCAAGGGGAGAGGGGAAGAATGGGCAGGACCCGCTGACTTTTATTATGAAGCATCTTATTGGAGAGCACATTGTAGGTGGATTTGATGGCGTAACGATAACTGCGCAATTACATTTGCTTGTTCAAAAATATCACTTGGGTGGTTTTATTTTTTTTCGTCGAAATATTGAAAATACAGATCAAGTTTTAGAACTCACTCAAAGTCTTCAAGAAAAATCAGAAAATATTTTATGGATGGGGGTAGATCAAGAAGGAGGACGTGTTTTTCGTTTAGGGGAACCCTTCACGACAATTCCTACCATGGCCATTGTGGGCGAATATTATCGGCGCACCAAAAATAAAAAAGTTCTTTTTCAATTAGGAAAACTTTTAGGAACAGAACTCAAAGCTGTGGGATTTAACTGGGACTACGCTCCCGTGGTGGATGTTCATTCTAATCCTCAAAACCCAATCATTGGTGATCGCTCTTTTAGTCCCGATCCCCATGTGGTTACACAGTGTGCAGAAGCTGTAATCAAGGGGCTGCATAGTGTTGGAGTTGTTTCTTGCATCAAACATTTTCCAGGGCATGGAGAAACAGCGGTTGATTCGCATCTTAAACTTCCTGTGGTAAAATCTCCTGGAAGGCTTTTATGGAAGCGTGATGTTTTCCCTTTTCGGGAGCTGATTAAAAAACATAGGGTGCCAACGCTGATGACAGCTCATGTAAAATACATGGAGTTTGATAAACAAAATTGTGCCACTCTTTCCAAACCCATTTTAACGCGTATTTTGCGTGGACGTTTGGGGTATAAAAATTTGATTGTTTCGGATGATCTTTTTATGAAGGCCATTGCAGACAGGTATAGTTTAGCTGATGCTTGCGAGCAATTTTTTATGGCAGGGGGTGATATTGCTCTTATTTGCAAAGAGCCAGAACTACAAATTGAAGTCATCGAACAATTAGAAAAATCAGTTTCAAAAAGTAAGGCCTTCGAAAAAAAATTAACAGAATCTTATTCTCGTATTAAACGCATCAAAAAACACTATCTCAAAAACCAATCTCGTCCATCCCTTGAGGTTATTGGATGTGTTGCTCACAAAGAAATTGCAAATATTTTTTAGATCAGTTGATTAAGAAACAAACCAGCTGGACAAATACGGATATTTTCTTTTGAAAGAAAATCTTTCTTACCCTGAAGTGAAATTTGCCAGGCTGGAACGGAGGGAAATTTTGTTTTAAGATATTTAAGTCCTTCTGAAGGAGCATCATCAGAGAGCTTGCATTCAACAAACAAGTAAGGTTTACGGTTTTCAGTTACAACAAAATCAACCTCTCGTTTATGCACATCACGAAAATAACAAAGGGCCATTTCTCTGCCTTGCGTGTCATACAAATAATGGGTCCACTTCAAAAGATGGCAAGCTATCATATTTTCGAAACGAAGAGCAGAATTGTCTACAAGGGTCCAATCATAGTGGTAATGTTTTTGTTCTTTTTTAACAGCTCTGATTTTAGGAGCCCCAAAGGGTGCAAGCCTAAAAATAGCATAGAGTCGCTCAAGAACATTGAGCCAACGAGAAACTGTTTTATGATTTAATTGTAGATCTTCTCTTAAGCTATTGATGGAAAGAGGGCTTCCAACCAATTCAGGCAAACGAATCATAAGAAGTTCTAGTTGTCCTAAATTTTCGATGCCCTCAAGAGATCTCACTTCATCTTGAATCAAGCGATTGCGGTATTCAAGAGACCATCGTTTGGATTCAATTTCATTTTTTTTAAGATAGGGTTCTGGGAATCCGCCCAATTGGAGAAGTTGTTGTAAATGAGAGGAAGAAGACATCTTCAGTTCGGCAAAAGAAAGAGGGTGAAGACGCAAATAATGATAGCGGCCTTGGAGCGAATCGCCACCAAAACGATAATAATCAAGCCTAGCACTTCCTGTAATTAAAAATTGGCAATTCTTTTTTCTTTCATCGTAGAGTCCTTTGAGATAATTCCGCCACTGACGATACTTGTGGATTTCATCAAAAATAAGGAGCCCTTTTTCAGGGAGTTCGTATTTAAGAATACGTTCCCGATGTTCTGGGATGTCCCAGTTCAAATAAACATGGGAAGAATAAGCCAAATCCAAGGCGAGGGTTGTTTTCCCAACCTGCCGTGGTCCACCTACGAAAACCATTTTGGAATTCAAGTCTTTAAGGATTTGTTTTTGAAGATACCGCTCCATTTGAGTATTTTATACAATAGGGTAAATAAGTAAATACTTTTTTATACAATGGTATAAGGCAACTCTTTTACAAATTTAGCAAAAGGGAGAACCCTTATGGGAAAAGTGGCATGTTCATAATCTTTTACCCCTAGATGAACTTGATAAAAGCGAGGTATTTTTAGCCTTTGGCAATAGTAAAAAAGAGAAGGATTAATTGTTGTTTGATTGATATGGCACTCAACAGCAAATAATGGTTTTTTTTGTTTTAAGACAACAAAATCAACCTCACGTTTATCTGTATCACGGATATAACGAAGTTCCATAGGAAATCCCTCTACATCTTCCATAAAGTTGCAATATTTTAGGAGATGAGAAGCAACCATGTTTTCAAAGCGGGGGCCTTTTTCTTCAACAAGGGACCAATCCCATAAATAAGCCTTATTTTCCTTTTTAACTGCCCTGATTTTAGGAGCTCCAAAGGGAGGAATACGAAATAAAACAAAAAGACGTTCTAGAATGATTAGCCAATTTTGAACAGTTGGGTGAGAAACTTGGAGATCTTCTCTTAAAGCATTAATAGAAAGAGGGGACCCTACCAAGGCAGGGAGTCTTTCTGCAAGTTGACCAACCAGAGTTACCTCTTCAACACGTTCTAAATCTCTTAAGTCATCTCGTAATACTTGGTTAAATCTTTCCTGATGCCATCGCCTGAGTTTTTTTTGTGATTGGGAAAATAAAGGTTCTGGAAAGCCACCAAACTGAAAGAGGGATTCTACAGCATCAACATGAGCCTCTTTGTCTAGTTCTAAAAGACTAAAAGGGTGGAGTCTAAAAAAATGATATCTTCCCGTAAGGGCATCTCCACCACGTCTATAGAGATCAAGTCTGGCGCTTCCTGTAACTAAATAAGCACGTTGTGTTTTTGTTTTATCATAAAGACCTTTAAGCCAATTACGCCATCTTTTATATTTATGAATTTCATCGAATACCAAAAGTTTTTGATTGGGTGGAAATTGAAAATTAAGGAGAAGCTGTTGATCTTCTAAGAAATCCCAGTTAAAGTAGGCAGGATGGTTTTCGCTTCCTCCTAGGAGATTTAAAGCCAAGGTTGTTTTACCTACTTGGCGAGGCCCTGATAGAAAAACCATTTTTTCTTTTAAGTCTTCTTGAATATAGGGGGTTAAATAGCGTTTTGGCAGGTTATTAGTTATTTTCATAGTACTTAAAATTACTCATGAGTAATTTTAAGTTATATTAAAATTACTAATATCTAAAGTCAACAAATAAAAATCCTTTTTGTGGTCTAACCCCCCCAAAACGAGTGGTTAAGACCTCAAACATACAAAAAGCATACTAAAATAACTAATAATATCAAATAGTTATATATATCATTTTTGGCATTGGCCTTGCAATTGTCATAAAGTAACCCGGGGTGGGGATTGTGGATATTTTTTATGAAAGTAAAAAGTCTATTTTTTATTTTATTTTTAATTACATTCCTTTTTGCCTGTAGTGGTGGAGGTGGTGGAGGTAGTGAAACGACAGATATCCCTCTTGCTCTAGTTGATAGTGATGGTGATGGATTAACTGTTGGATGTGATGTTGATGATAACGATCCTACTGAAATCGATTTTCTTTCTATTTGTGATAGCGATGGTGATGGCTATGTAAATGTGGTGTGTTCTGCTTACGATGATAACGAAAGTGGTGCTGTTACCGAAGATGAATTAGCAAGTCGTTTTTACTGCGATAACTGTGTTGGTATTAATAATCCCGATCAATTAGATGATGATCACGATGGCGCTGGCAATGCTTGCGATGTAACTGCCGATGTTTCTGTTTCCTATGTTCCATCTACTGCCGACGATGATTCTTCTGAAGAAGATACCTTATCTACTTCGAGTACCGATACAGATAGTGATGGTTTTCCCGACAATTCAGAAGCCTGTCCTACGCGTGGGCAGGCTGATGAATATTTTGCCTATGAGGATTGGAATGAAAATGGAACCTACGATGCCGATTCCGATACTCTTTTAACCGACGAAAATACCTGGGATGGTTGTGGTTACGATACCGATGGTGATGAAATTTATGACCATGCCGAATGCTCTACACTTTGCGTGATCATGGAAAACTCTGCCGATAGCTCTGTGTGTGGTTTAGCTGATGATACTGGAGATAATTGCGATTAATTAAAACCCTTCCTTGACAGTCTTTTAAAGGCCTAGCTAAGATACTCAACTCATGATTATCGAGGCACCGCGCATTAAAAAGGCTTTCTTAGCCAAAATTGAAACACTGTTGGGATCTAACGGCTATTCTACTAAAACCATCGATCGCTTCAATTATACACGCGATTCTAACTTTAGAAGTACCATTAAGGCTTATTACAACAAAACAGAAGCCGCTCCCGACCTCATCGTTTGGCCTAAAAATACCGAACAAGTTCAAAAACTAGTTAAGTTAGCTATTCGCCACCGTGTTCCTATTGTGCCATTTGGTGGTGGATCTGGAGTGTCTGGCGGTACCATTGCCGTTAAAGGTGGAATGATTATCGATATGAAACGGATGCATCGCATTTTAAAGCTCGATACCAAAAATTTACTCGTTACAGCCCAAGCAGGAATGTTGGGTAAAATTCTTGAAGATGAACTGCAAAGGCAAGGATACACTTTGGGGCATTTTCCTTCTTCTATCCTGTGTGCTAGTTTAGGTGGATACTTGGCTGCCAGGTCGGCAGGTCAGCAATCTTCTCGTTATGGTAAAATTGAAGACATGGTGCGTGAGATGGAAGTGGTGACTGGCAGAGGAGAAATTGTGAATACGCGTGATGTTTCTAATACCAGTGGAATGGATCTCAATCAAATTTTTGTAGGTTCAGAAGGAACCCTTTGTCTTTTTACCACAGCAACGTTGAAAATATATCCCTTACCGGAAACCCAAAATTTTCAAAGTGTTCGTTTTAAAAATATGCGTACAGCGATAGAAGCCATCAGGCGTATCATGCAATTAGGAATTAAACCCTCGGTTGTGCGATTGTATGACAAACTTGATTCTCTTTTGCTGCTTTCTACTAAATCGCCATCGAGAAAAAAAAGAGATGATTTAACTGATATCCTTTCCAAACTTATTAAGTACCAATCTTTAAAAACAGCCCTGGCCATGCCTCAATTTTTATCTGCCTTGGTGCATGCTGTTTCTACGGGTTGTGTTGTTATTTTTGTTTTTGAAGGTCATAAGCGCATTGTAAAAGAAGAAGAACGTCTTGTGATGGAGATTAGTAAAAATATGGGCGGAGAAACATTGGGGCCTGATCCTGCTAAACATTGGATGGAAAATCGTTATCGTGTTTCTTATGAGGCCTCCCCACTTTTTTATCACGGCCTTTTTACAGATACCATCGAAGTAGCAGGCACCTGGGATGTTCTTCCTGTTCTTTACAAAGAAATGATCAAATCTCTTTCTCAGCATGCCCTGATTATGGCGCATCTCTCGCATGTTTATATGGATGGAGGTTCATTTTATTTTACTTTTGTAGCACCTCTTACGGGTTCAAAGAAAACAGAGATTCTTTACGATAAAATTTGGGATAAGGCGATGAAGCTTGTTCAAAAGCTAGGCGGAGTTATTAGTCATCATCATGGAATTGGTCGATTAAAAATGAAACACATGGCAACTGAATGGGGAAATGGTGCCGAAATTTATTTAAAACTTAAACACTATTACGATCCCTATGGAATTATGAATCCAGGAAAACTTTATAGTGCCGATAAAAAAATAATGGAGAAGGCTGCATGATTACTTTAAACAAAACATCTTTGATAGCCCATGTTGTTTCCCAGGTTACAGTTGGGGATTATGAAAAATTTCTTAATACTCAGGGCTTAACGGGAGGGTATTATCCCGTGAGTGGATTAGATGTAACGATGGCCGATTGTCTTAAAGAGCGCACACCCAATCTTTATTTTTTAAAATATGGAGGATTAGATAAGCTGTGTGTTGGAGGCAAAGCCTATACTGCCGAGGGGCAATTATTTGATTTAAAAATTGCTCCTCGTTCAGCTACGGGGCCAGATCTTCATTTAGCTATTTTGGGTGAAGGATGGCGGCTAGCTTGCTATCGTGAAGTGGTTTTGCGTCTTTTTCCAATACCCGAGGCCGAAAGTTGGGGAATTGCTTTTTGTAAAAATAGTGAAGCTGCTTTTGAAATTTTTCGTGCCATGATGGTTTTGATGATTAACCCTCTTTTTGCACGTATTCTTGATGATGAAGATCTCGATATTGTAACTCATAAACTTAATCTTCCTAGCGATGGAGATTCTGCTTTGTTTTTTAAGCTCTCAGGACTGAAATCCATGGTTGAAGCCCAAAAAGATGCCCTCATTCGTTTACATGAAGGTAAAAAAATTATTTTCTATTGGCCCACTAAAATTTCTGAGAAAACAGAACTCAATTCAAGTTTAATTAACGAAGAAGGTTTAGCGCGAGGTGAAAAACCCACCAAGGGTGAACTTAATTTAATTCGTTATCTCGAAAAAAATCCAAACGAGAAGGAAACCCATGTTAGATCAATTTGAGAAACAACTTGAATATTGCACTTACTGCCCCAGACTGTGCCAATCGGCCTGCCCCGTGCTTGCAACAGAAGGGAATGAGGCCCATGCCCCCTGGGGAATTATGCAAACTCTCAATATGGTTCGGCGTGGTGAAATTCCGTTTGATGAAGAAATAGCGGCTTTAAGTTATCAGTGTTTAACTTGCAAGGCGTGTACCGAACAATGTCATCATGGAAATGAAATTCCACCCGTACTTCATGAGGTGCGAAAACTGGCGGTTAAACACGATTTAGCACCACCTGAGATTACTGGATTTTTAGAAAAATTTCATCGGCATAATAATCCCTTCTCAAAGGATTTACTTCAAAAACTCAAAAAAATAGTTCCTGCAAAGTATTTCCAAAAAGATACTCCTGTGATTTATTTTGCAAGTTGCACTACCATTGCTCAATGTCCTGAGGTGATTAGGGATACATTTGAATTGTTTGAAAAACTCAAAATTGATTTTGTAGGAATTTATCCCGAATCCATTCAATGTTGTGGATACCCTCTTATTACGGGGGGATTAGAGGATGAATTTGTTGAACTGGCTGAAATTAATTTTAATACCTTCAAGCAGTACAAAACCATTATTACAGGTTCTCCTGCCTGTGTCTATACTTTGAGGGAAACTTATAAAGAATATGCGCTTGGCTTGGGGTCGCGTGTAGTTTCCATCAATGAGTTTTTAGAACCTTATTTGCACAATATTAATTACCAGATAAAAAAGAGCATTCGTACTAAAATCATTTATCATGACCCCTGTTATTCTTGCCGTTATTTGCATGAGGTTGATAGACCCAGAGAATTGATTGGACAAGTTACGGGTATTCAACCTGTGGAATTTAATCATCATGGTGAAAAAACTGCCTGCTCGGGTCAGGGTGGATGTTATTCCATTATGAATAAGGATGTTTCGGATCAAATTTGTAAAGTACGATTGGAAGAAGTTTATGAAAAAAATATTCAAACTATTATTACTCAATGTCCCTCATGCATTCATAAGTTTCGTAAAAATTCTAATCATTTGATTATCAAAGATTTGGTGAGTTATTTGAACGACTGTATTGAAGGAACCAAAGATTAATTTATGACACGAGATGGAGTTTTTTTAGTGGTTAATCCTCAAGCAGGGAAGGGGAAGCTTGGTCGTGATTGGCCAAAACTTAAAAAAAATCTTCAAGAGATTCTTCATTTTAATTTTGAATTAACCCAAAAAACAGGGGATGCCACACTTTTAACTCAGAAAGCTTTAGAAAAGGGATATTCCCTTATTGTTTCCATGGGAGGGGATGGTACCTTAAATGAATGTGTCACTGGTTTTTTAAAAGAAGGCTCCCCCACTCATCCTAAAGCTACTTTGGGAATTCTTCCTTATGGTCGTGGCTCGGATTTAGCCAGACATTTGGGTATTTCGCGTGATCCCTTGGTGGCTGTTACTCACTTATTAAGTCGCCAAGTGCAAAGATTAGACGTGGGTAAAATCACTTGGTTTAAAAATGGGCGAAAATCCAAAAGCCGATATTTTATTAACAATGCTTACTTGGGTGTGGGGGCATCAACAGATTATTGGTCTAGAAGAGCACCCAAATTTTTTGGAGCCACCTCTGGGTATTTGTATGGGCTTGTTCGTGGGGGGCTCACTTTTAAGCCTCTGTCTGTGCGTGTCATAACCGAAAAAGTAGAAAGGGTTTTTTCAGTTACTAATTTGGTGGTGGCTAATGGTTCTTATTTTGGTGCGGGAATGTATGCTTCCCCTAAGGCAGAAGTGGATGATGGATTATTAGACGTGGTGGTTATTAAATCCATGCCACTTTCTAAGTCTTTTCTTTTTATTCCTCGTTTGTATCGCAAAGATTATATTCGTGATGAGGATGTCGAATTTTTTCGTGCCCGCAAAATTGAGTTATCATCTGCCCGAGAGGGCGATCAAATTCCCATTCAAACTGATGGCGATCAAGTAAACGATCTCCCCGTTACCATCGAAATCCTCCCCAAAATTTTAAGATTTAAAGTGTAGAGTTCTTCTGTTATTCCCACGAAGGTGGAGATCTATCTTAATTTTTTGAAAGAAGTAACTTTTTAAAAGAATGTTTTAAGGATGGATTTTTTTTCCAAATTTCAAACATAAGTTGGCGATAACCATCTAGCCAAAGCAAAGTATCCTCTGCCGATAGCTTGGGAGGAGGATTTTTTTTATTCCATTTCGCCCAAATCTTTTTTTCTGAAATCGCCATCATTTTATTCCTTAATCATTTTCTTGAGGATCTTAATATCAAACAGATCTTTATCTCTACCAGCAGCTTCTTTTAATTTTATAAGATCCAGAATGCCAAGTACAGGGATTATTATGTTAAAAGCCTTTACATTTTTACGTCCTTTATACAATTTTTGAAAGGGCATTGGTTCACGTACGAAAATATCAACGAGTTCAAGTGGATTATCAGGGTTAAGAAAACTAAAAACAATCATTCCTTTTTCTTTAATCCATTTTTCACGAGATATTTCGTTTGCAAATTCTTTTGGATCAACTGGAACTTTAGGGACCAGACCTAATTGGGACATAACCTTTACAAAACCAAGCGTATTTTTTTGCTCCAAATGTACAATCAAATCAAGATCAACAGTTCCTCGATTAATTTGATGCAAATTAACAGCAACTCCTCCCGCTACTAGATAACGAATTTTCGCTTTATTGAGCTTTTTAAAAATTTTTATATAAGGAACCATATAAAATTAGTTAAGAAATTAATCCTCGCAACACGTACTGTAAAATGCCACCATTTTTGAAGTATTCAAGCTCTACGGGAGTATCAATGCGTACCAAGGCTTCAAAAGTTTTTTCTTGAGAATCTTTTTTTGTTTTCACGATGATTTTATTTCCAACCTTAAGCATAGCCATCCCCTCAATTTCAAAAATTTCTTCGCCCGTTAATCCTACACTAGACGCTGTTTGATTTTCTAAAAATTGCAAAGGTAAGATTCCCATGCCTACTAAATTAGAACGATGAATACGCTCATAAGATTCTGCAATAACAACCTTAATTCCCAAAAGCGCTGGCCCTTTAGCTGCCCAATCACGCGATGATCCCGATCCATATTCTTTTCCTGCTAAAATAACCAAAGGAACCCCATCTTTTTGATAGTTCATGGCAGCGTCAAAAATACTCATGTTTTGATTAGAAGGAAAATGCCGCGTTATCCCGCCTTCTGTTCCAGGAAGTAATAAATTTTTAATGCGAATATTAGCAAAAGTACCACGCATCATCACCTCATGGTTTCCACGTCTGGCTCCATATTGATTAAAATCTTTTGGATCAACCCCATGAGACATTAAATATTTTGCTGCAGGTGAATCTTTAGCAATAGAACCTGCCGGGGAAATATGATCGGTTGTAACGGAGTCTCCAAAAATTGCGAGCACTCGGGCTTTAGTAATATTTTGGAGGGACTTAGCTGTTTTTTCCATGGTATCAAAAAAAGGAGGTGGCTGGACATAGGTGGAATTTTTATCCCATGCAAAACGATCTCCGCTGGGAACTTTTAAAGCCTTCCAACGGGCTGCGCCTTCAAAAACTTGGGAATAAGTTTTTTTAAATAAATCACTACTTAAAGCTTTTACCATCACTTCAGAAATTTCTTTTTCACTGGGCCAAACATCTTTTAAAAAAACATCTTTTCCATTTTTATCTTGCCCTAGGGGCTCGGTGTAAGGATCCCAATTCATTTTACCTGCAATGGCATATGCTACAACCAAGGGAGGGCTGGCCAAGTAGTTAGCTCGTACATGGGGGTTAATGCGCCCCTCAAAATTACGATTACCTGATAAAACAGCAGAAACAATGAGATCAGAATCGGTAATAGCTTTAGCTATCGCATCAGGGAGTGGACCAGAATTACCAATGCAAGTGGTGCAACCATAACCAACCAGATTAAATTTTAAATCACTCAAGGGGTCTAAGAGGTTGGCTTTTTGAAGATAGGCTGTAACTGTTTGAGAGCCCGGTGCTAAAGAAGTTTTAACCCAGGGTTTGACTGACAAACCTTTTTCAACCGCTTTTTTAGCTACAAGGCCTGCAGCTATGAGTATAGAAGGGTTGGAAGTGTTCGTACAAGAAGTAATGGCAGCAATGACCACATCACCTTGAGAAAGTTCAAAGGAATTTTTCTCCAGCATTACTTTTGTTTTGGTTGATGGATTTGATTTTGAATTTTTTTTAGCTGCTAATAAAGTATTTAAATTGGTTTCGAAATGTTTTTTAGCTTCAGTTAAAGCAATGCGGTCTTGAGGGCGCGATGGCCCAGCAATACAGGGGACAATGCTTCCCAAATCAAGTTCGATTGTTTCTGAATAAAGGGGATCAGGAGTTTCATTTGTTCGATAGAGACCCTGAACCTTGGCGTAAGCTTCAACCAGGGCTACTTGTTCATCAGATCTCCCTGAAAATTTGAGATACTTGATGGTTTCTTCATCGATAGGAAAAATAGCACAAGTACTACCATACTCGGGCGACATATTTCCAATGGTAGCTCTATCAGCTAAAGAAAGTTCCGATAGGCCTGATCCAAAAAATTCAACAAATTTTCCAACTACCTTTTTTTGGCGGAGTATTTGAGTGACTGTTAAAACTAAATCTGTGGCTGTTGTTCCTTCCGGAAGTTTTCCCGTTACTTTTACTCCCAAAACTTGAGGGATAAGCATGGTGATGGGTTGGCCCAGCATCACAGCTTCAGCTTCAATACCACCAACTCCCCATCCCAACACTCCAAGACCATTCACCATGGTGGTATGACTATCGGTTCCTACAAGAGTATCGGGATAGAGCACCCCTTCATTTTGAAAAACAACACGGGATAAAAATTCTAAATTTACTTGATGCACAATTCCTGTATCGGGAGGCACCACTTTAAAATTACGAAAGGCATTTTGTCCCCAACGCAAAAAAACATAACGTTCTTCGTTTCGGTCGTATTCGTTTTTTTCGTTGATTGCAAAAGACTCTGGTGTGCCAAAAGAATCAACTTGTACAGAATGATCAATCACTAACTCCGATGGAAAAAGAGGATTGATTTTTTGTGGATCACCTCCCAATCTTTGCATGGCATCACGCATGACAGCTAAATCACACACAGCAGGAACCCCTGTAAAATCTTGCAGGATAACTCTGGCAGGAGTGAAGTTAATTTCCTGGTGAGGAGGAGCTTTTGGATTCCAACGAGCCAGATTTTCGATGTCTTTAGAAAAAACAGAAAGATTATTTTCGTTTCGCAGAAGGTTTTCGATTAAAATTTTGATGGAATAAGGAAAGCGCTCAATATCAAACCCTTTTTTGGCAAGGGCTGGGAGAGAAAAATAAGTGTATTCTTTATTTCCTACTTTTAAAACCGATTGGGTTTGAAAGGTATTGAAAGTTTTCATGATGAGGGTCACACTAAATGTGGTGGGCGAGCTTGTCAAGAGCATGAAATCCTTTCTTTACTTCAGAGAAGTAGCAATTTAAGAAGAATAATGAGGGGATGAGAGGGAGGCTTTTGGAGGTTTCGAGGACTGTCTGACGAGCCTTCAAGGCGAGGAGTTCCGCAGAAACCGGAAAAAGTCTCCCTCCCAGCACCATAAATTTTATGAAAAATATTTTTTTCATTTTTTCTTTTCTTTTTTCTATTTTTTACTTTTCACTGCTGGCTCACGCTGGTTTGGTGATTACAAGCCGTTACGAATCACAGGCTGATAAAATTCAATCAACCGATAAAGCCATGATAGAAAAAGATCGCATGCGGGTTGATGTTTCTACCCCTGGAAATAATCATCTCATGATTTATCGAGCCGATTTAGGAAAAATGTGGATTATTGATCCAGAAAAAAAACAGTACCAAGAACTTTCCAAACAAGAAATTACAGGCATGATGCAAAAAATGCAAGAAGCCACCAAAAGACTTGAAGCTCAAATGGCATCGATGCCGCAAGCTCAAAGGGAAGCCATGAAAAAAATGATGCCTCAAATGCCAAAGCCAAGTGTAGTTACTTATCAGAAAAAAGCTGATGGGATTAAAATTGGAAATTATACTTGTACCCTCTATGAGGGATTTGTGGATCAGAAAAAAGTAAGTGAAATGTGGACAACAGATTTAAAAGCTTTATCTATGAGCCCAGAAGATTTTGCAGTGATGAATTCTTTTGGTGAAATGTTTGAAGCTATTTCAAAAGATTTTACATCACCCTATAAAATTAGTTCTCTCGGGCTTCCTATTCGCATGGCTCAATACAATCCCGATGGAAGCCAAAAACATTTAACCGAGGTTGTTTCCATTGAAAGACAAAATACAGATCCCGCTCTTTTTGAGCTTCCAAAAGATTTTGTAAAACAAAGCAGGGATGATTTTGATGAGTAAATTGAGTTTAATTTATGTAACGGTAGCAAACCTTGATGAGGCTAAAAAAATCGCCAAGTTTTTAGTGACTGAAAAAAAAGTAGCTTGTGCCAATATTTTACCTGGCGCTACTTCCATCTATCATTGGGAAGGCAAGCTCGAAGAAACCACCGAATGTGTGCTGATTGCTAAAACAAAAACTTCCCTTGTGGATGATGTGATTACAGTCGTTAAAAAACTTCATAGTTATTCCTGTCCTTGCATTGTGAGCCTTTCTATCGACAATGGAAACCCTGATTTTTTGGCTTGGATTGAAAAAGAAACAATAAAAAACTAGAAAAATTAAGAACACATCTAAAAACTCAATTAAAATCTAAAATTGTCATTCCTGCGGAAGCAGGAATCCAGGCTTTTCAAGAGTTTCTGGATCCCTGCTTTCGCAGGGATGACATAGAATAGTTTTTTAGTGATGCTCTTAATTACAAATTTACAACATAATGTAAAAATGTATTACAAATTTACAACATGTTGTAAATTTGCTTTGGCATGGGGCTTGCTGCCCTTGGTTGTTTTGAACCCAACCGATGCAAAAGACATTCTTGTTTCCTATGTGCACACCTACATCAAGGAAGAAATTAAAGAAGAAGGGCTGATCAGAAAAGCAGAACCCTTTGTACGTTTTTTAGAAATTGCAGCCATGATGAATGGCCAACAAATTAATGCGGAAAATATTGCGAGGGATGCAAAAATTCCGCGAAGCACAGTGGATATTTATTTTTCTATTTTGGAAGATACACTTCTTGGTTATCGGCTTCCCTCTTACCGGCCTAGAGCTAAGGTGCGGGAGCAAACTCATCCAAAATATTATTGGTTTGATTCAGGTGTTGCCCGTGCAGCCGCAGGCCTTTTAAACGATGCTCCCGATCCAGCTTGGCTTGGCTATGCCTTGGAAACACTTGTTTATCTTGAACTGAGGGTTCATAACCATATATCGGGAAAGGAAAGACTTTTATTTTTTTATCGTGTTTCCAATACAATTGAGATCGATTTTATCATTGAAACCCGCAAAGCTGTTAGTGCCTCCAAGGCCCACGTTGTTTGTGTTGAAGTCAAACATGCAAAAACATGGAACCGAAGATGGGAAACTCCCATGCGGGACTTAGCCTCTTCTGGAAAGGTGGTGGTGGAGAAAATGTTTGGGGTTTATCAAGGGGATCATCCCTATCATTTTGATGGGGTGGATGTTTATCCCATAGGTGATTTTTTAAAAATCCTTTACGAAGGGAAGGTTTTTTAGAACGCATTACACCCACAGATGATTAAGCAAGCTTCGCCAATTCTTGGGCCATGGCTTTAACCCCGATGGCTTCCACACCATCACCAAGGGGATAACGTTCATTCCCCGCATAAACAACAAAGCAACGTTGCGGTTTCATGTCTTGGCAGGCTTGGTAAAATCCTTTTTTCGGTTTGGGAGCAAGACCTCGTTTTATTTCAATGAACCAAAGCTTAGAACCTTTCAGCTCCAACACCAAATCTACTTCGGCGCCCGCTGCCGTTCGGTAAAAACTTTTTTCTATTTTTTCGGGCAGAGCGCGCAAAAGCGATTCGATGACAAATCCTTCCCAGCTAGCGCCCACAATGGGATGACCCAGAAGACTTTCTTCCGTGGTTAACCCCAGAAGCGTGTGAGCAAGGCCACTGTCGCGGATAAAAATTTTAGGTGATTTTACCAGCCTTTTGCCGATGTTGGCATGAATGGGCTTTAACCTTCGTACCAAAAGTAAATCAACCATGAGGTCCAAATACCGTGCAATGGTTTTGCCATCCACAGCTAGCCCCCTGGCCAGCCCCGCCGCATTGAGAAGACTTCCTTGCCCATGAGCTAGCATGGTCCAGAACCGCCGTAAGGTTTCGCTAGGGATGCGCGGGCCTAGTTGGGGGATGTCGCGCTCAAGGTATGTCCTGATGAATTCTTCACGCCAAGTGCTGCTCTGTTCTTCAGTTTTGGCTAGAAAACTGTTGGGAAAACCACCCCGCACCCAGAGCCGTTCCATTTGGGTTTCCGGCAATTCCAATGAATCAAACGGCGAGAGTTCTACGTAGGCAATGCGCCCGGCCAAACTTTCACCTGATTGTTTGAGCAAATCCAGCGATGCCGAACCTAAAAGAAGAAACCGGCCTTGCTTCAACCCTTGCCTCCGGCCTTGGTCGATTAAACCTCGCAGGGTTTGAAAAAGTTGCGGGGCCCGTTGTATTTCATCGATCACAACAAGTTTGTTTTCATGAAGTTTTAAATATTTTTCAGCATCTAAAAGTTTTCCGCGGTCGGAGGGTAATTCTAAATCGAGGTAAACGCTCGGTCTTTTAGCTGCAATCCCATGCGCCAGAGTTGTTTTTCCCACTTGCCGGGGGCCCACCAACGCCACAGCCGGAAATTCCTTCAGTCTCTTAACAACTAGGTTAGCTACCCGACGGTTTATCATCCTTGTAATTATGGCATACAATTCCATAAATGCAAGGTTAGAGTAAAAGACAAGGCATATTTTTCCTTGACTAACCACGCCCCCTTTAATATTTAACGTCAACATCTTTAACGTCTTTATTTTTCTATTCGACATGACCACTCAAGAAATAGCAGTTGGAGGATATTCTAAAGGGTTTTCGCAAACACATCGAACCGATCGTTGGTGGATTGGCCCCTTACTTACCTTTTTGGGTTTTTCTAGTTTTATTGTTTATTCAACCTGGGCAGCCCTTCAGGGAAATCACTATTTTTATGGTTCTTATCTTTCCCCCTTTTATTCTCCGCTCTTGTTTGTTGATCCTTCTGTAACTGGAGGGGCATCTCTTGAACATGCCTGGTTTGGAGGATGGCCTTCCTGGTGGCCTTCTTTTGTTCCTGCTTCGCCAGCCTTTTTGGTTCTAGCCTTTCCCGGTGCTTTCCGTTTTACCTGTTATTATTATCGAAAGGCTTACTATCGCGCCTTTGCCTTCACCCCTCCCGGTTGCGCTGTAACGGCTCTTCCCCAAAAAAATTATAAGGGAGAAACTTTTTTACTTCTTTTTCAAAATCTTCATCGCTATGCCCTTTATTTTGCCCTCTTTTTTATCATCATTCTTTTTTCAGATGCGGTGCAGGCCTTTTTTCGTGACGGAAAATTGGGAATAGGCGTAGGAAGCATTGTGTTGTTACTTAATGCCACTTTTCTTTCCTGCTACACCTTGGGATGCCATTCTTTTCGTCATCTTGTGGGGGGGAAGCTTGATTGTTTTTCGTGTGATGCCACAAGTAGCACGCGGTATGGTCTCTGGAAACGAGTTACCTTATTGAACGAAAATCACATGCTTTTTGCCTGGATTTCTCTTTTTTGGGTGGGATTTTCTGATGTTTACGTTCGTTTGGTTTCAATGGGCATTTGGCACGACCTATCCACATGGGGAAATTAATTTAAATGATACCTCTCTCTGAAATTTTAACTTACGAACATGATGTCATCGTTGTTGGTGCTGGTGGCGCTGGTTTGCGGGCGGCCATTGAGTGCTGTAAACAAGGAATGAATACCGGAGTTGTTTGTAAATCTTTGCTTGGTAAGGCCCATACCGTGATGGCAGAGGGCGGGATGGCAGCAGCCATGGGTAATGTGGATGCGCGCGATAATTGGAAAGTTCATTTTCGCGATACCATGCGCGGTGGCAAATTTATGAACCAGTGGCGAATGGCCGAGCTTCATGCTAGAGAAGCTCCCGATCGCGTACGCGAGCTAGAAGAATGGGGAGCTGTTTTCGATCGCACCAAAGAAGGTTTAATCTCACAAAGAAATTTTGGAGGGCATCGCTATCCACGCTTGGCGCATGTTGGTGATCGTACGGGGTTAGAGCTCATTCGTACCCTTCAAGATTATGCTATTCATCAAGGGATGAAGGTTTACATGGAATGCACTGCTCTTGATCTTTTAAAAGACGGTGATCGCATTACGGGGCTTGTAGGATATTTTCGTGAAACGGGTCGTTTTGTTGTTTTTAAAGCCAACGCCGTTATCTTTGCAACAGGCGGGGCTGGTAAAGCTTGGAAAATTACTTCTAATTCTTGGGAATACACAGGTGATGGTTATGGCATGGCCTACACCGCAGGAGCTGAATTAATGGATATGGAATTTACCCAATTTCATCCAACCGGCATGGTTTGGCCGCCCTCAGTTCGCGGGATTTTAGTAACAGAAGGGGTTCGTGGCGATGGCGGGATTCTTTTGAATAACAAGGGTGAGAGGTTTATGTTTAAGTATGTTCCTCCTAAATTTGCCGCCGAAACAGCCGATACAGTAGAGGAAGGCAATCGTTGGCTGGAAGGTGACAAAGCAGCCAGACGTCCTCCAGAACTTTTAACACGCGATGTGGTGGCGCGTGCCATTACTGCAGAAGTAAATGCAGGACGAGGTTCGGCCCATGGTGGAGCTTTATTAGATATTGCTTCTCGTAGGCCGGCAGATGTGATTCGTAAAAAACTTCCCTCCATGTATCATCAATTCAAGGAATTGGGAGAATTAGATATTACAAAAGAACCCATGGAAGTAGGGCCTACGTTGCATTATTTTATGGGTGGAATTCGAGTAGATCACGATACTCAACAAAGTACAGTGCCAGGGCTTTTTGCTTGTGGTGAATGTTCTGCTGGAATGCATGGGGCTAATCGTTTAGGAGGTAATTCGTTGTCGGATCTTTTAGTGTTTGGACGCTTAGCAGGGCTTGGAGCTTCTGAGTATTCTAAGTCGATTGGGAAAAAATCGGTAACGGATGAAAAACAAGTTCTTTCCATTATTCGGAGCGCCACTGATATTCTCAATCTTGACAAGGGGACAAATCCCTACTTGGTGCATGAAGATCTTCAAAATGTGATGCAACGGTATGTTGGAATTGTTCGAAGTGCCGATGAATTACAAACTGCCAAAAACGAACTCGAGCGAATTAAAAAAGATGTTGCCCTTGTTAAATCAGATGGGGCAAGCCAATACAATGCTGGTTGGCACAAGGCTCTTGATCTTCGCAACCTTTTAATTTCTGCAGAAGCAGTAACTAAGGCAGCAGAGATGCGCACAGAAAGTCGCGGTGGACACACCCGTATTGATTTTGAGGGAGAACGTGAAGAGTGTGCCAAGTACAATATTGTTGTTAAAAAGGGTGAACAGGGAATGGAAGTACGAAAAGTAGAACGAAGAGAACCTCCTGAAACTTTAAAAAAGATTGCCTATGCAAAGATTGAGGATCTGGAACGAGAAGGGGTATAGGGGAAACGAAAAGTATGGCAAAGAGACAATTCAAAATTTGGCGTGGTAACAAAAATGGCGGAGAGTTTGCTAACTACCAAACCGAAATAGAACCAGGCATGGTGGTTTTGGATGCCATTCATTCTATTCAGGCCGAATCTGCTGGTGACTTGGCAGTTCGTTGGAATTGTAAAGCAGGGAAGTGTGGTTCTTGCAGTATGGAAATCAATGGCAAACCTCGTTTATCTTGCATGACTCGTATGAACTCACTGCCTGCTAACGAAACAGTCACTCTTCAACCACTTAAAACTTTTCCAGTGATTAAAGATTTGGTTACGGATGTCTCGTGGAATTATCGACAAAAGGAAAAAATTCAACCTCTTAAGCCCAAGCCACGTGATGCTGACGGCAACTACAGAATGATGCAAGAGGATGTTGATCGTATTCAAGAGTTTCGTAAGTGTATCGAATGTTTTCTTTGTCAGGATGTTTGTCATGTTCTTCGTGATCAAGACCAAGCTAATAATTTCGTTGGCCCCCGTTTTATGATTTATTTGGCCAGTTTGGAAATGCACCCTCTTGATACCGCAGACAGGATACCCACTATTCGCAAGGAATTTGGCTCGGGGCTTTGCAACATCACTCGTTGCTGTACTGAAGTTTGTCCCGAGCATATTAATATTACCGACAATGGGATTATTCCGTTAAAAGAACGGGTGGTTGATCGTTTTTATGATCCAGTTATGTGGGTGAAAAGAAAATTTTTTGGTGTATAGGTACAATATGTTAAAAATCCCCTCCAATGGCAAAAAAATAATTCTCAAAAATGGTGTTCTTTCTGTGCCCGATGATCCCGTTATTCCCTTTATTGAAGGGGATGGTACGGGTCCCGATATTTGGAAGGCTTCGGTTTATGTTTTTGATGAAGCTGTTAAAAAAGTTTATGGTGGAAAGCGTAAAATTAATTGGCTTGAAGTGTATGCTGGTGAAAAAGCTAGAGCTACCTATGGCAAAGATTGTCCTCCCAATTTTCTTCCTCAAGAAACCTTGGATGTGATCAAAGAATACTTGGTTGCCATTAAAGGGCCACTTACTACTCCTGTAGGTGAAGGTTTTAGAAGTTTAAATGTAAGTCTTCGGCAAGAATTAGATTTGTATGTTTGTCAGCGCCCCGTGCGTTATTTTACCGGAACCCCTTCTCCTGTTAAGCAACCTGAAAAAATTGACATGACAATTTTTCGGGAAAACACCGAAGATATTTATGCAGGAATTGAATGGGCAGCCAAATCAGTTGAGGCAAAAAAGCTTATCAACTTTTTACAGAAAGAACTGAGAGTTACAAAAATTCGTTTTCCAGAAAGCTCTGGTATTGGAATTAAGCCTGTTTCTGAAGAAGGCACCAAACGCTTGGTACGAGCTGCAATCCAGTATGCTCTTAAAAGAAAACGTAAAAGTCTCACTCTGGTGCATAAGGGCAATATTATGAAGTACACTGAGGGGGCTTTTCGTAATTGGGGATACGAATTAGCTAAAGAAGAATTTGGAGATCAAACTGTAAGCTGGGATGATTGCAATGGCAAGCCTCCTGCAGGTAAGTTGCTTATTAAAGATGCCATTGCTGATGCTTTTTTACAGCAAATTCTTCTTCGGCCCGATGAATTTGATGTGATAGCTACCCTTAATTTAAATGGGGATTATCTTTCAGATGCATTGGCTGCTCAAGTAGGGGGAATTGGCATTGCCCCAGGTGGAAATATTAACTATGTAACAGGGCACGCTCTTTTTGAAGCTACACATGGCACAGCTCCCAAGTATGCAGGACTTGATAAGGTTAATCCAGGTTCACTGATTTTGTCGGGAGTGATGATGTTTGAATACATGGGATGGCAAGAAGTAGCCGATGCTATTGTACAGGCGCTGGAAAAAACCATTCAAAATAAAACAGTAACGTACGATTTTGAAAGATTGATGCAGGGTGCAAAATTGTTGAAGTGTAGCGAATTTGGAAAAGAGATTGTAAGAAACATGTAATAGATATCGTGATTATTGAAGCCAGGGGAAGTGTTTCTTGAGGAACCGAGGACTGTCTGACGAGCCTTCGGGCGAGGAGTTCCGCAGGGACGAAAGAAATACTTCCCCTGGCTTCAGAAAGGTGGAAAATATATGAAAAAGAAAATCGCACTGATTGGTGCAGGAAATATTGGTGGGGTGTTAGCCCAACTTATTACTCAAAAAGCATTAGGGGATGTGATCATTTTTGATATTATTGAAGGTTTACCCCAGGGCAAATGTTTAGATATTTGGGAAGCCACCCCCGTGATGGGCTCCGATACTCAGCTTAAAGGCGTTAATGATTATGCAGGTATTGAAGGGGCTGATGTAGTGATTGTAACAGCGGGTCTTGCACGAAAGCCAGGGATGAGCCGTGATGATCTTTTAGCCAAAAATTTGGAAATTATAAAAACTGTGGCCGAAGGAATTAAAAAATATGCTCCCAACTCTTTTGTGGTTGTGATTTCAAATCCCTTGGATGCCATGGTTTACACCATGAAAAAAATTACAGGTTTTCCCAAGGCAAGGGTGGTGGGAATGGCAGGGGTGCTTGATTCTGCTCGTTTTCGGGCCTTTGTAGCTGATGAACTCAAAGTAAGTGTTAGTGATGTATCTGCCCTGGTTTTGGGTGGACATGGGGATGACATGGTGCCCGTGATTCGTCTTTGCAATGTAAGTGGCATTCCCTTAACTGAACTTTTATCCAAAGAAAAAATTGAAGCTATCGTACAAAGAACACGTATGGCTGGAGGTGAAGTAGTTGGGTTATTAAAAACAGGCAGTGCTTTCTTTTCTCCTGCAGTTTCAGCTATTGAAATGGTGGAAAGCTTTTTGAAGGATAAAAAGAGAGTTTTAGCTTGTGCTGCCTTTTTGGAAGGCGAATATGGAGTTAATGGCTACTATGTGGGTGTGCCTGTTGTTATTGGGGGAGAAGGGGCAGAACGGGTTTTAGAAGCAAACTTGACCTCCGAAGAAAAAGCCTTATTTAACGAATCTGTGGAACATGTGAAGAAATTAATTTTGGAGATAAAATTGTAAATAGACAATAAAGATAGATTCTGGTTTTATGGTTTTGTGGCTAAGCGTTTTCATTCTTTAAGTGGTTTTTTTCTAGGCCTTTTTTTCTTTTTTCACCTTTACCAAAATGCTCTTATTTTAACCGAAGATGGTTCAACCCATTTTAATGAAACTTATCAATTTTGGAATGGCTCTTTTTTCTTTTTGTTTTTTAAAATCATTTTTTTATACATCCCGTTTTTTTACCATGCGGGCTTTGGACTTTATTCGCTTTTAACAACCCGCATTAATCTTACCCAGTATCCTGCACAGGCTAATATTCGTTTTAGCCTGCAAAAATTAACAGGTGTTGTTTCGCTGGTTTTTATTTTTTATCATATTTTAACAACCAAGTGGATTTTTGCAGGTGATGTTGATGTGCAAGCGCTTGAGCAACTTTTAGTTCATCCCGTTGTTTTTGTTTTTTACATCGTAGGAATGATTTGTGCCTCTTTTTATTTTTCAAATGGTTTGTGGAGTTTTTTAATCACCTGGGGAATCACGGTTTCAAAAAAGTCACAAAAAATTTCTCTCATTTTTTGTTCTGCTTTTTTTGTATGGAGTTTAATAGTGCAAAGTTTGGTACTGATTAAATTTAATTTATAATTTTATGGCCCTCAAAAAACCTCGTCTCATTGTTGTTGGTTCTGGCTTATCGGGCATGATGGCCTCGCTTTCTCTTTTAGAAATGGGCATGCCCGTTCGTCTTGTTTCTTACCATCCCCCTCAATTTTCAAACTCGGTTACAAATCGTTCTGGAATTTGCGTAGCAGCTAATCCTAAAGAGTTTAGTGATTCACCTGAAAAACATTTTGAAGAAACTCTTCAATATGGTGAATACCTTGCCAATCAAAACTTGGTGCGTGAAATGTGTTACAAGGCCCCAGAAATTTTAAATTTTTTATCTCGCTTGGGGGTTATTTTTCATCAAACACCCGAAGGAAATCCAGATTTTAGAACAAGTGAAGGAACTCGTTTTTTTCGTTTATTAACCTCGCCCATTAGTTTTGGAAGGCGATTGCTTTATCTTTTAGATGGTCAGCTTAAACGTTATGAAAAAGAAGGCTTATTAGCTAGGCACGAGGGTTTAGAGCTGGCTTCAACTCTTATGAATCCTAAAGGAGATTTGTGCGGAGCTTCATTTATTAATAAAAAAACTTTAGCTGTTGAAGCGTGGCCCGCTGATGCTGTTATTTTATGTGCTGGCGGGTATGGTGGAATTTTTTCAAATTCTATTTCTTCTTCTTTTACATCTGGTGGGGCTATGGGGGCAGTTTATCGAGTTGGTGCTAAGTTGGCTAATCCTGAAATGATTCAATTTGCACCAGCTGTTGATTTTGGTGGAGATCAAATTTTTTCAATTGTAAATGCCATGCTTTCTTGTGGAGCCAGATACAGAATTATTGGAGAAAGTTTTTCTTCTTTTCCTTTGGAAGAAAAATTTCCTCTTTGGAAAAACAGGGCAGCTTATGATGAGGTGGTTAAACTGATGGTGGAAAGACCATCCCATTTTTATTTGGATTTAACTCATAGGCCAAAAGATTTTATATTAACACGTCTTTCTGAAATTGAAGATTTGGTTCATAAATTTGGAAAAACATCGCTGACTAAAAATCCCATTCCTTTGAATATTTCGGTACTGTGTAGTTTGGGTGGATTGTGGGTTGATGAAAATTTAATGAGCAGTATCCCTGGAATTTTTGCAGCAGGAAATTGCCAGTATCACTATCATGGAGCATCAAGTCTGGAAGGAAATATAATTTTAGCAAGTTTAGTCAGTGGAATGAAGGCCGCAACGCAAGCTGTGTATTATACCTCTGGCTTAGAGCAAGAAAATATAAGCCAAAAAATTTTGGATGAAGAAATTAAAAAACAAGAAGGAATTAACCGGGATATTGCCGTTCTTTCAGGAGCAGAAACCATCACGCATTTGTTTGAAGATTTGAGAAATCAACTCTTTCATGGGCTGGGGCCCGTTCGATCAGAAAAAGATCTGATCGGGTTAGAAAAATTGATTGTTCAAATGCGGGAGAGGGCTTCTCATATTCATTTGTCCGATGTTTCTCGTTTTTTAAATGAAGAACTTTTGAATGTGAGAAGATTTAATGGTTCTCTCGATATAGCCCATGCAGCTGTTAAAGCAGCTTTATATCGAAAAGAATCTCGTGGTTCGCATCATCGCATTGATTATCCCAAGCGTGATGATGAAACCTTTTTAAAAACAACCAAAGTGAGTTATTCTACAAGTGGGCCACAAATTGCCTATGAAGATGTAGATACCCATTTGGTTGCTCCTAAGGAGAGAAAATTTTGCTGATGTAATTAAGGTTTCCCCTCCCTTAAGGGAGGGGGATGTAGGGGCGGCCCCCTGTGGCCGCCCATGAGCGGGCAACCACGGGGGGTTGCCCCTACGAAAATCTTTCCCCTCTCCTTGGGGAGAGGGGTAGGGGTGAGGGGTTAGAAATTCTATGAGTAAAAAAATTTTCATTCGCATCAAACGCAAAGATAATCCAGAAAGTGAATCTTATTGGGAAGATTTTAAAATAAAAACACATGGGCGCATGAGCCTGCGTTCTGTTTTAAAATCTATTCAAAAAAATGCCACGAATGCCAAGGGTGAAAGGGTTGCTCCTGTTGTTTGGGAAGGAGTATGTGGCATTGGTAGTTGTGGTGGTTGTGGGATGCTGGTAAATGGGAAAGCTGTTCTTGCTTGCGAAACATTTATCGAAGATGTGGGTGAAAGTCTTATCTTGGAGCCTCTTCATAAATTTTCTGTTTTAAGAGATTTGATGATCGATCATCGTCAAATTGATCATTCTTTTTCAGAAGTTTTAAATCTTAAACCGCTTGATGGGCTTCATTTTCTTCTAATCCAAGAAAAAATTAATTTAGATCAAACTCTTATTGATTTATCGCGGTGTATCCATTGTGGGCTTTGCATGGAGGCTTGTCCCCAATTTCATGACAAATCCCCTTACTTGGGGGCTGGGCCCATGGCCGAGCTTCAACTTTTTAATGTGATGGATTCTCATTGGAAAAAAAATGAACGCCAAGAAATTGTAACAGGGCCTCATGGGATAGATCATTGTGGGCATGCCCAAAGTTGCGAGGCTGCTTGCCCCAAGGGAATTCCGTTAGTAGAAATAATGGCGGGGGCCCATCGTGATGCAACGGTAACATTTTTTAAAAAATTATTTGGGTGAAGGGGAATATCATCGCGGGGTTCTATAGGGTAAAATTGTCATTCCCATGCCAGCCAGAGGCTGGTCGGTCTTTGGCAGAAAGCTGGAAATCCATCTTCCATCTGTCATTCCCGTGAAAACGGGAATCCATCTTAAATTCAAAGATGGATCCCTGCCTTCGCAGGGATGACAATTGATACAGGGATGACAAAGGATGCACAAAATGAAAAGTTATTTTTTAATTCCAATTATTTTAGTGTTTTTCACTTTTTCTTCTTGCACAAGCACGGGAGATAAAAGTGTTTCAAGCTCTCAAGGTGAAAAATCGGGCAAGCATCTCTGGGAATACAAGCGCTATGGCACTAATCTCTATTCCATAGATGGAGATATTAAATTGGGCGAGAAGGTGATGAAAGCCCAGATTGATGAATTTAAAAAGCAAGATACGCCCGTTAATCCCGAAAAATATGAAGCTCTTCGCAAACGTATCGATTCCATTTCAAAAAAAATTATAGCCAAATCAGATATGCCAGGACTTCCCTATGAAGTTTATTTTTTCGATCGCCCCGATATTGCAAATGCTTACTGCTTGCCAGGTGGTAAAATTGGGGTTTTTTCTGGTTTGTTTGATACGTTGACAAAGGGTAAAGAAAAGGGGTTAGTCAATCCAGCGAGCGACGATGAAATCGCAGCGGTTTTAGCGCATGAAATTGCCCATGCAACGCTTCGGCATGTAACACGCAGGCTCACCACCATGCAGAGCTTGGGACTCTTTGGAATGGTGGCCAGCATTGCCATTGGTCGTGGAATTGGTTCAGAAATTCAAGTGGCCTTTGACAAGGTTTTTTCCTTGGGAGCTGATCTTTATTTTCCAGCCTATACTCGTAAGTACGAAAAAGAAGCTGATCAAGCGGGATTTTTTTACATGGCTAAAGCTGGTTTTAAACCAGAAGCTGCTGTGGATATTTGGAAACGGGCAGCGGCAAGGGGTGGCCCTAATTCTAAAAATACAGATATTTTTGCCTCGCATCCTGCCAGTGGGGAGAGAGCTAAACGTTTAGAAGGGTGGCTTCCCGATGCACAATTAATTTACGAGGGGAAGTTAAAGAAATAACTGGATTCCTGCCGGAGTTTACCCTCACGAAGGTGGGGGCAGGCCCCCTGTGCCTGCCCATAGTCATAATTTATGACTAGACATTTTTTATGACTACATGTATAATCAATGCTATGAAACAAATAGCAGCGGCAAAATTTAAGGAACAATGTCTAGCCATTTTGGATCGTGTTGGGCCCGAGGGAATTATCATTACCAAGCATGGCAAACCCGTGGCCAAATTAGTTCCAGTAGAATCGGGCATGGGCGAGTTTATTGGTTGCATGAAGGGCAAAATTAAAATTAAAGGAAATATTTTTTCTACAGGGATCAAGTGGGATGCTGAATCTTGACACACACATTCTTATCCATGCTGTTCAGGGAACATTAACCCATCATGAGGAAAAATTGCTTTCTAACCAGCAATGGAGCCTTTGTTCCATGGTTTTTTGGGAGATTGCTAAATTGGCGGAAAAAGGCCGAATTAAGCTCGATTTAAATCATCCAGAATTGCTTCGTCTGCTTTCTCACGTTCAAGTTTGGCCCATTGATCGGGATTTGTGCCTTACTCTTGGTAAACTAGATTTTAAAAGTGATCCAGCAGATGAATTAATTGCTGCTAGCAGTATCCTTTACAACATTCCCTTAGTAACGCGTGATAAAACCATTCTCAAATCCAAAGTGGTTCCCTTTGCCAAGATTTAATGATGAAACCTTTTCAACAAAAGCGGTTGGAACAAATTATCACACGTCTTAAAAAAGAATATCCACAAGCTAAAACAGCCCTTTTGCATGAAAATCCCTTTCAACTTCTCATTGCTACTATTTTGTCGGGGCAATCTACCGATAAACAAGTGAACAAAGTAACCCCTGGTCTTTTTGCAGTTTTTAAAACACCACAAAATTTTATTTCTGCCACGCAAACTGGAATTGAAAAACTTATTTTCTCAACGGGGTATTATAAAAGCAAGGCCAAGAGAATTAAAGATTGTTGTCACGTGCTCATGGAAAAATTTGGTGGAAGGGTTCCTCAAAGCATGGAGGAAATGATTACACTTCCTGGTGTAGGGCGCAAAACAGCTAATGTGGTTTTAGGGGAAGCTTTTGGGGTGAGAGAAGGCATTTGTGTAGATACCCATATGATGCGGCTTTCACAGAGGTTGGGATTTAGCAAAAAAAAAGATGCGGTGAAAATAGAACAAGATTTGCTAAAAATAGTTCCTCAAAAAGATTGGATTGTTTTGCCAAACCTATGGATTGCTCATGGAAGAAAGGTTTGTTTTGCACGTAAACCTAATTGCAAAGAGTGTGTAATTAAAGCCTATTGCCCTTACTTTACGTAGAAGCGTAAGCCTGCAGACCAGTTTTGAAGCATGGCTCCTGGTTCACCTGGTTCCACGGGCTGGAAAATACTGGTTCCTTCCGCGTATTGATCATCGGCGCGAAATTTAGCAAGAGTAAATCGGACGTAGGGTTCTACATAAGTACCCGTGTTATGATCAGCTCCACTAGTAGGAATGCGTACAGAATACTGGTTGTAAATCGATCCTTCGAGATAAGGAGTTTTGAGATTGTAAGGGTCATCTTTGGCAAAAGTTTCATCTAAGCCTAGTTGGAGAGCACCTCCTATACTAGCATAAACTGGAATGTAATCCCAAACAAAGGGTCTAAATCCCACTTCACCCTGAACTCCTGCTCGGACTCCCCAAATCATATACTGGGTTTGATTGTTTGAACCAGAAATATCACTAGGATCTAAATCAGAAATAATGTCTGCTTCACCAATATGCATACCGGTGCTTACAGTAGCAGCACCATAGGCCATATTTCCCCAGGGATCAGAGCCATTATCTGTATGAAGTCCCCAGGTTGGAGTAAGTTCAAATTGTTTTCGGGTTAAAGCATCAAAATCAGGACGTTCGGCCCCATCGCGTAAGGGGAATAAGTCGTTACTATCACTGATGTAGTAATGGTAGCGCGCATCGGCTCCATAAACCCAGCGACGAGGATCATTAAATACGGCATCACGGGCAATATTTCTTGTGTGACGAACTTCCAAAGCTTGATGAGCACCTGCTTCCGAAACAGGTGAGGGAGGAGTGCCGCTAGCTCCTTCACGATCAGTTTCTAAAGGGTACCCATAGGCATAAGCTGTAGCTTCCCACAACATCACCATGCCATCTTTGTTTAAATCAAGGTCTGCTACAGCTTCGGAGGTCATATCTCTACGAGATGTTAATTCAGCAACAGAAGCTGCATCTCCACGCATCACATAATCGTAGGAGGCACCACTGGTAGCAATAAAGGAAATGGCTTTATAAGTATCCAGGATGCACAAAAATTCACGAGGTTCAATTCCAGATTCTAAAAGGGTTTGCATTTCATGGTCGGGAATAACTCCCCCAGTTGATTGAGGAGGATTGCGACTAATCAAACCATCAAGAGCAGCTCTTGCAGAACCGTTTAGCTCATTAGGTTTTACGGGTTGTATTCCAATTACACTGAGCCAGGGATTTCCAGATTTAGTATGAATTTCTGTAGATGTGCTTGTAGAAGGATCACCATCTTTTACAACAATATCAGTTTTTACGAAAGCTTGTGACCAATAGGTATCTATCATTCTTTTACCATCTGCATCTGAAACGCGACCTTCAGTCATCAGAGCTCTGGCTTCAGGAGGCATGACTCCATCATGAGTATAGGGAGAATAATCGTAAATGATGGCATCATAAACTTCTTTTGCAGCATGGCTAATTCCACCAGGGGCTGGGAATACAATACTCAGATCACTTAAGTCTGTGTCTGCTTTCTCATAGGAATAAAGTGAATTTCTTAAAACAGGAATGGTTTCAGTTCCTGAACCGCCACCTTGTACAGAGTGAAAGGCTGCAATGAGAGTTAATTGATCATCATAGGAAATTCCTAAATGGGCTGCAGTTTCAGAAAAATCTTCTCCAAGTTTGGTAGCCCCATCACCACTTTCAAAAACTTCTTTGATGAGCAGGTTTTGTGCTTCGTAAGATAAATTGGCAACCTGACCTAACATTGTTTCTTTTGCCATAGATGACTCCTCTAAAATCCCAAAAGGGTGTTAAAAATTGATGACTGCCCCACACGCTTCAACTCTAGTATAATTCTCGGGTAAAAATCAAAAAGGTTGCGTTGATTTATTAAGAGTGGAGAAATAGCCAATTTTCTGTCATCCCTGCATCATCTGTCATCCCGCACTTGATGCGGGATCCAGTCTTAAAATTCAAAGATGGATCCCCGTTTTCACGGGGATGACAGAGGATTTAATAACTTAATATATTGATTTTATTCAATAATTCAAGAATATGGAATGAGGAGAAACCCCCTTTTGGGCAAGCTTTTTTTGGCAATCTTCTATCATTTCCTTCATCCCACACAGGTATGCAGAGGTTTGGGCATTTATAAGGACAGAATCAAAATGAGTTTGAACATGGCCTATTAAACCGTTCCAATTTTTATTAGGCCTTGAGAGGCTAGGTAAAAATTGCATCCTTTGGGCGGGTTTGGAACCCGCCCCTACTTCCCAGGTTTCAATATCTTTTTGGTACGGAATATCCTCTGCTGTTTTAGCTCCATATAAAAAAGTAATTTGTGGTTTTTTAAGAGTTGAAAAAAAATGAAGGATTAAAGACCTGAAAACTCCAAAACAACTTCCCACTCCAACCAATAAAATATTTTGGTCAGAAGTTTGCGAAGTTGCAAAACCATTTCCAAGAGCTTCGCTTATTAAAAGAGGGTTTTTTTTGTCCCCTACGCTCGTTGGCTTCGGGGACGAGCCTTGCTGATTCAAAATCCGTGATGCGACTGAATTTTGAGTTAAGGGTTTGCCCTGGGATCTATACCATGGGTCTAAAATATTTTTAGCTGCTTCACCTGTGTTTTTTATTAAAAAAGAAAAATGTTTTTCTCCCGGCGGATTAGACATGGCGTAATATTTTAAAAAACGGGTCCTGTCATTGGAGGACGATATCCCTACATACTGACCAGGTGTTGTAAAACTTTTTAAAATACTTGCATCACATTCAACTTCAATGTGGGTAAGCTCGGGGGTTTGAGGAACTTGTTTGATGATGGTTGCTTTTGAGAATTTCATATTGTATGGGCACAATTTATTGCGCCTCTTGTCCCCTCCCCCTTGAGGGGGGAGGGTTAGGGAGAGGGTGGTCTTTGAGTTCAACTGCACCCTCCCCCTGCACCCCCTCCCCTCAAGGGAGGGGGGATCATTTTGATGTCACCCGCTTGTTTCCGTTAGCCCTTTTTTATTAAAAAATTCCTTCAATTTTTTAATTACATTTTCTTCAATTTGCCTCACACGTTCGCGTGAAATGCCGTAATGGTCGGCAATGTCTTGCAAGGTTTTTGGCACCTCAACATAAAGGCGATCTTTAAAAATTTTTCTTTCCTTGTCTTTCAGTCCACTTAAAAATTCACCCAGGTTTTCAAAAAGTTTTTTCTTTAAGTCATTCTGTTCAATAGTTACATCTTGTGCTGGAATATCCGAGGTAAAAAAATCCAAATTAAGTTTGTCTTCATAACCCCTGGCAGGAGCATCCAAAGCCATATCAGGAGCCCCCATTCTTTGTTCCATTTCAATCACTTCTTTTTCTTTTACATTCAGTGTTTCAGAAAGAAGGGCCGATTTTGGTGAAAAACCCATGGCCTCAATCTTTTTTTTCTCTTTCATTAAATTATAAAAAAGTTTTTTCTGAGCCTGGGTGGTTCCAATCTTTACGAGCCTAAAATTATCAACAATGTATTTTAAAATATAGGCTCTAATCCACCAGCTGGCATAGTAAGAAAAACGGGTTCCCTTGGCTGCATCGTACTTGGTAACAGCACGCATCAACCCCATGTTTCCTTCTTGAATTAAATCCAAAATATTGTGGAAAGCCCTTTGATATTCGAGTGCAATTTTAACAACCAAGCGCAAATTAGAAACCACCAGTTTTTGGGCTGATTCTTTATCTTGGTGTTTTATGTAATGAGCTGCAGTTTTGGTTTCTTCTTCTTTGGATAAAAGAGGAAACTGGGAAACCTCACGAAGGTATTGATGCAGGGGATCAATTGTTGCTGGAAGTTGTTCTGTTGGTGTAATAGGGACTAAAGAAAAAGGTTCCTTCGTTTTTTTAGGTTTTTTCATCGTATTGTCATTCCAGCGAAAGCGGGAATCCATCTTTGAATTTGAAGATGGATCCCCGCCTACGCGGGGGTGACGAAATTTAGTAAATCTGATCCGGGACTTGGATTCGAACCAAGATAAACGGATTCAGAATCCGTTGTCCTGCCGTTGGACGATCCCGGAAAGTGTGCATTGCCTATCCTACCCCGGCTTGTTTGACAAGCCCTTCCCATTGAAGTAAATCCCTGCCTAGTAGGATGATGTTTTTAAAAAAACAGAAATGGGCATCAATTTTTATAATAAATGTTTTTATTCTTTGGCTACTCTTGGAAGTTTTACTAAGAATTGTATGGAAAAGCCCTTACACAGAACCCTTTCCCAACACTGCTTTATACTATCCGAATCTCAGTACAATTTTTAGAAATGTGGATCAGGTTTTTGATGGAGGCTTAAAGGAAGTAAAATTTAAAACTTCCCATCTTAGTTTTATTTTAAATGAAAAAAATGAACTTCCCCATGGAAATTATGCACTAAGTTTGGGAGGCTCTACAACCGAATGTGCACTTCTTCCAGAAGGAAAAAGATGGCCCGATTTAATCAACACGCCAACTCTTAACTATGGAAAAAGTAGGCTTGATTCGATAGATTCTTATTTTAATTTAAAATATATTTTGGATCATTTCAAACTTCATCCCCAATTTATTTTTGTTTTAGATGGGGTTAATAATTTAAGCCACCTTTTGAGTGATCGTTTTATTTTTGAAGAAACGTCTTATCAACATCAATATGGGGTTTGGTGGCAGAACGCAATTTTAAGACATTTTTATGTTTTTACTTTTGTTAAAAAATTTTTTCAAAATCAGAATTATGTAGAATTTTATAAAAGCCAAGTAGAAAATAATTTGAAACATCCACCTATGTTTATGGATGATTTACAAAAAACATGGATGGAAAAAAGAGATTTATTTCACAAAAAATTATTGGAGATTAATTCTAAAATCAAAAATCTTGCTTTAAGTCATCATTCTCAAGTTATTCTTCTCACCCAGCCTCATTCTTTTTTTGAGGATTATGTTCCGTCTAATAAATTGGATTTGCGTGTTACTCCTATTGTAGATGGGAAAAGGCTTGGTATCCTTGAAGCCGGATGGTTGATGAATGAATTTAACAAACTGACGATTCAAGTTGCCAAAGAACTCAATATTATTTTTCTTGATACAGCAGAATGCATGGCTAAACAAAATTCTAGTAATTTATTTTATGATGCTGTTCATTTGACTGAGACTGGGGCCAAAGTTTTTGCTCAGTGTATAAATGAGGAACTCAGATGATTTATATTCTTGGTCTCTCAGCTTTTTATCACGATAGTGCAGCCTGCCTCTTGGTTGATGGAAAAATTAGAGCTGCAGCCCAAGAAGAACGCTTTACTCGCAAAAGGCACGATGCTTCTTTTCCAATAAAATCCGTACACTATTGTCTTTCTGAAGCAGGGATTGATATCAATCAAATCGATTATTTTATTTTTTACGATAAGCCTCTTCTTAAATTCGAACGTATTTTAGAAACTTATCTTTTTAATGTGCCAAAGGGTATTCGTTCTTTTTTAAAATCCATGCCACTTTGGATAAAGCAAAAACTTTTACTTCCCAAAGTTATCGAAAAAGAGCTTAAAACTTTAGGTCTTAAAGATAAACTTTCTAATCAAATTGGGGGAAAAATATTTTTTTCTGATCATCATCTTTCTCATGCAGCTTCTGCTTTTTTTCCATCTCCTTTTGAGGAAGCAGCTGTACTTACAGTGGATGGAGTAGGCGAATGGGCAACCACTTCCTTGGGTATTGGGAGCAAAAATCATCTGGAAATTATCAAAGAAATTCATTTTCCACATTCTTTAGGTCTTCTTTATTCGGCTTTTACTTACCAAGCAGGATTTAAAGTAAATTCAGGTGAATATAAATTAATGGGGTTAGCTCCCTATGGAAAACCCACCTATGTAAATAAAATTTATGATCATTTAATTCAGGTTTGTGAGGATGGTTCTTTTTTAATGAATCTGGATTATTTTGATTACTCTACTGGCCTTAAGATGACAAATTCCAAGTTTGATGCTCTTTTTGATGGCCCCCCACGAAAACTAGAAGCACCCGTTACACAGAGAGAAATGGATTTGGCGCAATCTGTTCAAGTGGTTTTAGAAGATGTTATGTTGCGTTTGGTTCATTTTGCAAAAAAAGAAACGCAATCCGACAATTTGTGTTTGGCCGGCGGGGTAGCTCTTAATTGTGTAGCCAATGGAGAACTTTTAAGAAGAGGGCCTTTTAAAAAAATATGGATTCAACCGGCTGCAGGTGATGCTGGTGGAGCCTTGGGCTGTGCCCTTCTTTTGTGGTACGAATTGCTGGGACAACCCAGACAAGTTAATCCCCCTTATGATTCAATGGAAGGTTCTTACCTTGGGCCCTCTTATTCAGATGAACAAATTTTTTATTTTTTAAAAAAAGAGGGAATCCCTTTCGAATTTTTGGAAGGAGATTTATTGCCCTCATCGGCTGCACGTTTAATTGGAGAAGGAAAAGTAGTTGGTTGGTTTCAAGGAAGAATGGAATTTGGTCCGAGAAGCCTGGGTGCTAGAAGTATTTTGGGTGATCCTAGGAATCCACAAATGCAATCTATTATGAATTTAAAAATAAAATACCGCGAATCTTTTAGACCCTTTGCTCCTGCTGTGCTGCAAGATAGAGTGAGTGATTATTTTGAATTTTCGGAAGAAAGTCCTTACATGCTTTTTGTTGCTCCTGTTTCAAAAAAATACAGATCAACTTTTCCCGCTGTAACCCATGTTGATTGTTCTGCACGGCTGCAAACAGTAACGGGAGATCAAAATCCAATTTTTTATCAATTGCTTAAAAAATTTGAAGCACAAACGGGATGTGGTTTGCTTATTAATACTTCGTTTAATGTACGTGGTGAACCCATTGTATGTACACCGCAAGAAGCTTATCGTTGTTTTATGAGAACCGAAATGGATTATCTGGTTTTAGGTTCTTATCTTTTAGATCGAAAAAAACAACCTGCTTTTCAAGAAGCAGTTAACTGGAGGAGTGAATTTGAATTGGATTAAAACACAAGGTCGGGCTTTTGGTTTTTTGATGGGAGGTATTCTTGCAGGACTATCTGCTTATTTTCAATTTTCTAAACATTACATTGTTGTTTCTCAAATCATGCTTTTGATTTGTTTTTTTTTGATTCTGTTAGCTGTTTTTTCTCCTCGTTTTTTAATTGGATTAGAAAAAATTTGGCTCAAATTTGGAACTATTCTTTCACACATAAATGCCGCCATTTTACTTACCCTCTTTTATTTTTTTATTTTAACACCCTTGGGATTTTTTTTAATTCTGATCAAGGGAAAGAAGGGATTTCAGAAAAAAGAATCCTTCTGGATTTTACGAGATAAACTGAGTATAAAAACTCATCTGGAGAGATTATTTTAATGCTACAACAAATTTGGCTTTATTTGAAAGTGCGTAAAAAATATTGGCTTGTCCCTCTTTTACTTTGCCTTTTAGCCCTAGGTGGGCTTTTAGTGATGGGGCAGGGATCTTTTTTTACACCCTTTTTGTACACTCTTTTTTAAGCCCTTATGGCAATTAAACCAGTAAGCTATCGTGACACACCTGATCCTTTGCCTTGGATAGAATCATCAGGCATGAGTGACCCCCTCTATCTTGCACTTCCAAATCCTGATGTGTATGGCTATCAAGACTTGGGGGCAACAAGAACTCTTGTTTACTCTTTGACGTCGGGATCTCTGATTCCTCTTCTTGCAAACGAGTTAGTGCGTTCGACCAGTATGTTAGACGAAACCCCCTCTGTTATCACTGCAGCACATGATCTTGTTTATTATCCCCATGTTGTTGTTATTTTTATTGCAGTGAGTGGTTTTGAAAATGATCCTCCCGAAGAAGCTTTTGTTAAGTTGGGTCGCGTGGCAGAATTGATTCGTTATGTAGCCAACCAAAAAAGAATTTATATTAAAAACATGGAGCAAGAAACTCTTTTAGTTTTTGGTATGGATCAAAGAACTCCAGGAGAAAAGGCTTTTGAGGCGATTAAAACTTTTGGTGAAATTCAAAATTTAATCCAGCAAAGTTATCCTGATTTAAAAATTACAGCTGGTGCTAGCTTTGGTGAAATTCATATGGCTACTCTTGGCTTGTCAGGAAGACAAGAAAGAGATGTTTTTGGTAATACGGTAAATAGAGCCAAAAGAGTTCTGCAAACTCTCACAGGTAACACACAATCTTTTCATGAACGGGTTGCCATCGATGATAGTTTATTTCGTATTTTAGATCCTTTGACACAGAGAAGTTTTCAAAGAATGGAACATCTGGCTCTCAAGGGATTTTCGGGATCAAGTCTTGTCCATTTTTCGGATGGAAGTGATTTGCCTGGTACGCATTCTACTTTTTTTGTTCCAGAACAAGATCTGCCCATCGCTGAAGGTCAAGCCATAGCTCAAGCTCGTAGGGTGTATTTATTTGATTTTGATGTTACAGGATTTTCAACCCGTAGTGCTCACATGCCAACAAAACGAGTGTATGAATGGATTGGCCCTATTTTTGGATATGATGAACAATTAGAAGAAAATGGCGGCATTACAGTGATGAGAGCAGGAGATGAAAACTTAGTGCGTTATGGAGTGCCTTCTTTTGGAGACGAAAGATTAAATGCTGCCATGGCTGTTAAAGGAGCTTGGGATTTTAGAAACTATTTACGCAGAATCAATGAAGCAAGACAGCATTTGCCTCCCTTGTCTGGACGGTATGCTGTGAGAGAAGCTACTCTTTTGATCAAAGGCAGAAGAACTGCAGGCCAGGATATTGATCAAGTGAGAGAAATGCAATCTATGGGAGGAGTAGATGAAATTATTGTAGATCAAGAAACTGCAAATTTAATTAGGCCTTTTTTTGAATTAGATCTTGTTCCTGTGAGACATGAAACTTATCGAGTTGTAAATATGAATCGGGCTGCCATTGATTTATTACGCAGACAATTACAGGAAATTACCGATTTTGGTCGTGAAACCCAAGGTGTGGCTCTTCGGGAGAGTTTTGCTTTGGTTAAACAAGACGGTGGATTAAAATCGAGTATTCTTTTAGGCCCGGAAGGTTCTGGAAGGAGAGCAACTGTTGCCCGTTTTTTAGCTCAAGAACCAACTCCTCTGATGCATCTCACAGGGCATGCTACTCCGTGGCAATCAGACCCTCTTCGGGGAGCTTTAAGAAATTATTATGATAGTCTTGGAGGATCTCCTGATAAACTTCATCAACTCGTTGATGATATTGCTTGCAGTGATTTAACTCAAATGGCTCATTATGGGGCAGAAGCTCATGCCATTGGGTTTCCTGATTCTGCTGCTATGCTCAATTATTTTTTAGGATATTATTTACGTTTTCCTGTTGTGCCCCCCAAAGAGGCCAGAAATTATTTGGAAAAAAATCCGCTTCAAGTTTTGTACTGGGTTCAATATTCCCTCGAACTTTATCTTCGTTTTTTGGCAAAAGAAAAACCTTTGGTTCTTGAGCTTCAGGGATTAGAAAATTGCGATCCTGATCGCATGCAATTTGTTTCTCAAATTTTAAACAGGGTACTTGATTGCCCAATCTGTGTTATTGGCTTATCTTCTAACTTGGCTTACAAAAATTGGTCCATTCTTCCTGGTTTAGAAAAAGCCGCACCTATTTATTTTTATCATTTAGATCCTGAAACATCAAAACAGTTGATTGCCAACAAAGTAAGTGAAGAGTGGATTCGTATGGGGTATCAAGTTGCCACGCCGTTGCCTGATGATTTAATTGATCGTATTTTTAACGAAGCAGGTCGTATTGGTCATCCTGGTGATTTAGTTGGCATTATCAGAATGCTTTTATATGGGGAATATTTACGGTTTACTGAATTGGGAGGTTGGGAATTAAACTGGACAGACAATCTTCCTTTTCATCGTGACGAGGCCAGACTTGCTTCTTTTGATCGTTTATCAGAGATTGAAAAAAAGGTGGTTATGGCTGTAGCCTCTGGTATTTGCTGGCCCCAAGCTATTTTATCTATTTTTACAAATCGAGAAAATCCTTATTTTTCTCGTTGGAATCTAACTCGAAAAGAAATTTTTGATGTTATTTCTGCTTTGGAACAGGAAGGTTTTTTAATAAGAAATCCTTCAAGCGATTTATTGGATTATGTTGAGTATCGCATTAATCCTGCAAGGCTCCAAACCCTTATTTATCAAGGCAATGGTTCTTCAAGCAGTGGAGTGATGCTGGAAGGTGATAAAAGAAATTATCATCAAGGAGCTTTAGCATGGTTTGAAGACACCTATCATCTCAGTGCTGATCAATTAAAAACTAATGAAGCTCATCATGAAATTTATGGTTTAGCAGGCTTGCATGCTTTAAGGGCAAAAGAGGGAATAAAAGCCTATCAGTTATTTAGAGAAGGAATCAATAGAGCCAAGGCCCGTTATGCCCATGAAGCTGTTTTAGATTTTGTAGACGGTGCTTTTTCTTCTCTCCCTTATTGGTCTGCTCGGCATAGTTTGGATGCAGGACAGGTTGCTTTGCTCCATATTGAACTTTTAAATGAAAAATCTCTAGTTTTTGAAAGAAGGGGATGGAGAGACGAATGGAATCGTGTGTTAGAACAATTAGAAAGTTTAGGAGAACACCAAGACGATGAACAAAGATTTCAAATTATTTTGCAAAGAGCTAATTACAAAGTGATTTGGGGGCAGGTAGATGATGCTTGGTTTGAAGAACAACAAAAAATTTGGGAACCCAGTTTTTCTCACTTGTCATCGCAAGCAGTTTCGCGTTTTTATCTTACTTGGGGGCGTTATTTTTCATTTGTAAGAGGAAATCTTGATCGTGCCATCCAACTGTATGAGATGGCTCTTAATGCGAGTGTGGATGATAAGGCTAGGGCTTTTTGTTATTTAGGAAGATCCACGGCTTTTTTCAAGCAGGGTCGTTATGCAGAAGCTCTGGCTGAGGCTAAAATAGCTGGAGGTCTTTTTGAAACAGAGCTTGATTTTGAAAATCATGCCAAGAGTCTTGTAACCCAAGGTATTTCTCTGATGTCATTAGCAAGAGAAGGGGGTGCAGCATTGTATGATGAAGCTGTTACCTCTTTAACACAAGCTAAAGTCTTGGCCCAGAGAGTTGGTCATCGGGAAGTGATGGGATATGCGCTTCTTAATTTAGCCATGACTTTAGCTGAAGTTAGAAAAACATCAGAGTCTTTGGCCCAAATAGAAGAAGCTCTTGTTTTGGTAACAACGAAGGGGAGAGAAATTCCTTTTTTAGCACAAACAGCTTATTTTCAAAAAGCCATTGTGATTTCACAAGAAGATCCAGAGCAAGGAGTTGGTGCTGCAAGCCAGGCTCTTGTGGGGACTGAATTATCAGTCATGAGGGCTAATGCCCTTTTTGCTAGGGCCCTTTCTTATTTTCGATGGTATAACAGGTCGAAAAATATTTCTTATCTTGGTTTAGCAAGAGATGATGTCAATCAGGCTTTAGAAATGAGAAGAAGTTTAGGGTCTATTCAAACTTATGATCAAGAACTTTTGGTTTTAGCCGATTTATTGCAAGTAGCAAGAGATGAGAGACCCCAACGGCCAGCACAAACCCATTTTGTTCCTGCTGCTTATTTGCAAGATTTAAGGCCGCAAGATTCGTCTACTCTAGCTGTACCTTCAGATGCTCCCAGCGCTTTTGTTCCTCCTTCTGACTCAGCCAATCAAAGCTCTGGTGGATTACTTGTGGAAGGTGCCTTAGCTCTACAGCCTTTGCCTTTTTTGCAGATAGAGCCCAGGATACTTGTTGAAGTTGAAAGAGCAAATACAAGTTGGGAAGAAGATGTAAGGGACGCTTTAACTTGGATTGATGATAGACAATTAGATTGTCCTCAAACAGTCGAAGTTTTAGAACAATGGCAGGATGGCCCGCCTCAAGGATGGGAAGACAAAACAACTTTTTTAAATTTATTTGAACAAAAAGGATTTCCAATAGAAGAAATAGAGCCAGACTTGGAAGCAGAAGAAAAACTTGTTCTTTTAGCAAGTGCGTTTGGAGATAGTGTTGATGAATTTGAATCTGTTCTACAAGCAATGGCTGCTCCACAAAGTTTACAAGCACACTCTGGCAATTGGCAAGGTAGTTTATCACCGCTTGTGAGAAGAACTATTCCAGAATTAGTGCGCACAATTTAAAAAAAAAGAGGGGAATATCCCCCCTTTTTTGGAGCACTTTCTGCCAGTTGGCGTTGGCAGTATGGGTGAGTTTGGGTGGAATTATTTTTGTTTTCCATGACCCTTCATGCCTGGAGCTCCCATTCTTATCCCCCAGGTGCCCGCTGATCCGTTTGCATGGTCTGGAATCCATTTTTTGCTTGGCTTAAAAGATCCCCCCTCCCAAGCAAAAACGTTTTGAGATAATCCTAAAACAACTGTTAAAATTATAATTAACTTTTTCATACTTTCTCCCTCCACATCCCTTACAGAGAGTTAAGAAAGCAAAATAGATGCCAACTGTTTAATTTTATAACTAATTGAAATTAAATGATTTTTTTATAGGATTAGGAGATGTGTTTGTTTGAAATATTTTTTAAAGCAAATACTTGTATTCGAACTGGACAGCACTATTCTTAACGGGTGACGCCAGGAGGAGGGCTTCCGATGGCGCGCAGCTCCCGCTTCAGGCGGGGCGAGCACCAGCGGGAAACCTCCTGGCGGCAGGACCCGTTTTGATTTTTAAACTTTTCGTACTTTAATATAGGCTTCGGCTAAAAGCTTTAAAGGAAGATCAGCCATGGGGTAGGCGGCATTGTAAACCACTTCTTTGATGCCCGAATTAATAATCATTTTAGTACACATGAGGCAGGGAGAAAAAGTAGTATAGAGGGTTGAATCACGAATTTCAACTCCATGATAGGCCGATTGTACAATGGAATTTTCTTCTGCATGCGAACACAAACATTCTTCTAGGTTTTTTCCTGAAGATCCAAAACTGTTGCAACGAGGGCATCCTCCTTCATTGCAGTTTTTAATTCCTCTGGGTGTTCCATTATAGCCTGTAGCAATAATGCGCTTATCTCGAATAATAACAGCAGCCACCTTACGCTTGATACAATTGCTGCGCAGGGCAGCCACCTTGGCAATACCCATAAAATATTCATCCCAAGGTGGTCTTTTGGCTTTCTTAGAAAGATCACGAATGATATTTTTTACTTTTTCACTTAAGTCTTCAATAGAAGCTGTATTTTCAATTTCAAGATTAGCTAATTTAATAGTGCTTACTAATTGCTGGGCTGTTGGATCAGCATTTTCAGCCTCTTTTTTTTCTAACTCCAAAAAAGATTTAAAATTTACGGGATCACTTTCACGCGCTCTGGCTTTAATCCGTTCGAAACGGGTATCGGGTGGAGCTGTAACACACACAAGGGTAAAATCAGACCTGCGTTTTAAAGCTTGTACTTCTGCAGGATGACGAATGGAATCGACTACATAATTTTTTTCGGGATCTAGTTTTTCTAAAATTTTATCGGCTAAAACTGAGGGGCCTCCCGTTTCTCTTAATTTATTGCCTATTTTAATGAGAAGATCGCGGGTGATTGTTTTTCCTAATTTACTTACTTCATCTCGAATGACGTCAGAGAGTGAATGGTAGATAAAGCCTGCTTCTTTTAAAATATTGGCTACTTCACCCTTTCCTGCACCGTTTTTTCCTGTGAGACCGATAATCATATTTTTTTACAGTTGTCATCCCCGCCCCCACCTTCGCGAGGGTAAACTCCAGCGGGGATCCATCTTTTATGATTTAAACAATTTTTCTCCAAAGATCAAGTCAAGGGAAGTGGTTATTTTGATCTTGTATTTGGCGCCAACCTGATCTTGGGTTTAATCCCAAATTAACATAATCTTTAAGAATGAAATTGATAAGCGATTGATAGGGAATGCCACTTTTTAGAGCTAGTTTTTTAAAATAAGAAATGACTTGAGGATCGAGACGGATAGTAACAGGTTCTTTTAAATGTTTTAAATATTTGGGTTCTGCCTTTTTTAATTTTGAAAAATCATATTCTTTTCTCATAAATGGTTTCCTCCAAACGCGGTTTGTTTTTCTCTTTTTGTTACTTTTCTTGCTGACTCATTGCCGAGTTAAAACAGTAATTTCAAGAGTTTGATCTAGATTAATCAGAGTAAGTGGCTTTAGTGTTTCTGCCCGATTTACTTCAAACACAGCAATCAAATCGTCCGTTAAATAAAAAGGGTGAATCATTTGATCTTGAATAAGCCAATCTTCCTCATCTCCTTCCCAAACAATAATAAGCACATGCTCTTTTTTCTTGGTAGGTAAATCCCAATCCCAAATAAACAAATGATCATATTGCAATTCTTGCACAGGGGCCTGATAGGTGGTGTCACCCCATTCGCATTGCTGATAAATATAATCCTGTTTGGCCAAAAAAGGACCTGGAATAAAAGAATGAGTTCGAAGCTCGGGCTTTAAATTGTCTTTATCAATTTCGGAAAGTTTTCCTTGCGCCAAATGAAGCAAAGTTTGTCGATCCATACGAGGAATGCCCTTGTAGTAAGGAACAACAGCATAGTGAAGATTAGCATAAAAGCCACCCTCTCCCTCGTAAATAACTTGTTTTTTCCCGGTTTTAAATGACGGTCCCTCATAATCAATAATACGATTATTTTCATAATCATAACGAAGAATAACCTTGGTAATAGCCAACACATTTTTTTCATCAAAGTGTGAATAACTTTTGTATTGAATACCTTCTAAAAAATCTGGATCTAAAAGTTGCGCTGTGGGAGTTTTATTTAAAATATCCTCCAAGGTTTTATAAAATGAACTTCCGTCTTCCTTTTTTTCTACACGGGGACAGGGGAGGGGCAGACTACTTAATGAAGGGGGATTGGGATTTTTATTTGTAATAATCCCAATAGGGATTCTTAAATTTTTAATATCATTCAAGGAAAAAACTTTTTTTTCAATAAAACCACCCTCAGAACCAATAATTTTAAGCACAAATGGAAAAGAAAGGTTTTTCTGCCAACTCAAAAAGTAAAGAGAAGAACCAAATTCATTTTTTACACTTAAACCTTGCGCTTCAAAACTTAAATGAGGAGGTGCTTTTAAAAGAACCACATGAAATGGAAGTGCCCAAACAGTAAAAGAAAATAAAATGAGAAAAAATGTTACTAAAACTACTTTCATATTTTACTTATGCTGCTGTTGAAAAATATCCTTTGTGTCATTCCTGCATCAATTGTTATCCCTGTATCAATTGTCATCCCTGCGAAGGCAGGGATCCATCTTTTGATTCCGTCATACATGGACCCGCCCGTTTGCAAGAGGAAAGTTTTTGAATAGG